>CAXXSB010000015.1:0-291731 GCA_963664885.2 Sulfurimonadaceae bacterium | reverse complement strand
TAGATTCAAACCAATCCTATAAAGAGGGATACGAAAACATTATATCCATCAAAGGATTAGGGCAAAAAAGTGCCATCATTTTACTTTATTTGTTTTTACGATATCCAAATGCATCAAGAGCGCATATTACGGCACTTTGTGGATTAGATCCCATAGAAAGAAGTTCTGGAACATCCGTGCAACATAAACAAAGAATCTCAAAGCAAGGATTATCATTAGTTAGGGCTATGCTTTTTATGCCTACAATGATTGCCGTGAGGTACAATGAGGAGATGAAATTGTTCTATGAAGGATTAGTCAATAGGGGCAAACCAAAGATGCTAGCCCAGATAGCAGTGATGAGAAAAATTCTATTACTAGCACATAGCCTTTATAAAAAACAATGAAAAATATGATGATAGAAAATACTTAAAATTTCAGCAAAAAAAAAGAAGAGAACCTATGAAAAATTAGAAATAATTTATGAGTTTTAAAGGTGGAAACTCCCAACGTCCTCGTTGGGAAATGGATAACTATACACTCCCACGCAGGAGCGTGGGAGCGAGATTAAACATTCGTAATTGCGGACACACACTTCGTCATTGCGGACCTGATCCGCAATCTAGCTCAGGGTAACGAGGTATTAGCTACTGCGCCAAAATCTCCGTTTTGAGTTTTTCAAATTCTGCGTCGGTTAAAACACCTTGCTCTTTAAGCTCGAACGCTTTTTTAAGCTCATCTGTTTTAGACGCTTTAGGTGCGCTTTGTACAACCGTTTGCTGTGCGCTATGTTCTTTTACAGGTTCTATAAGCTCTTCGATCACTTTGTTTTGCTCCTCTTGAAGCACCCCTGCAAGATACATTTTTTTGATCTCTTGAGCTCCTATGTGTGCCGGTACATTTACCACTTCAAACTTTGCAAAGTCGTCGGAGAAGCTTTTGACGCGGAGGTAGTAGATCTTCCTCGCTTCGATAGCAAGGGCGATTTTTTGAATCTCTACGTCGGCTCTGGCAATGGAGAACTCAATACGTGAAGGGCGGAGATCGAGGGGTTTGTATTCACCGATTCATGATCCCCCCTTCGGTGTATTTACCGTTGATGGCGACTTTGTAAGAGGGTTTTCTGTTCATCTCGGTAAATCCGTCACCTTCTGCGACGTACACATATACAAGCGCTGCATCTGCCAAAGGCTTCTTGGGTTTTAAAAGGGACTTTGGTACATGCCGTAAATAGCATAGCCGCAACGACCGCTACAAGGGCTAGGATGGTTTTTTTCATGGTCTCTCTTTGGTGGTAAATTTTTTGTTTTTTTCTCTCGTTCCCAACGTCCTCGTTGGGAATGCATATGTATATACACTCCCACGCAGGAGCGTGGGAGCAAGACTAAGAACAGCATTATAATAAAAAAACAGCGCAAAAACCTCTCTTTTGCTCTGCAACCCAAACATAAGGGCAAAAAAAAAGCCCCCGAGCAAAAACTCGGGAGCTTGTAGCGTGAACGAAAATTCTAATAAATTAGAAGTTCACAGAAGCCACGATACGAACAGTTTGTCCACCTGCTCTATCATCCTCAGTTTTATTATTACCGTCTTTAACACTGTCATCCATCATACGGTGCATTACGATAGCCATAAGGTCAAACGCACCCACTTTTTGTTTCACAGTTGCATATACTTCTGTTGTTTCAAGTTTATATGCTTCTGTTCCAACGATACCCATAATTTGGTGGTCACTTCCACTATTCATGTTATGTACAGCATTTAAAGAAATAGCCGTATCTCCAAGTTTTGTTGCAGCAGAAACTTTTACCGCGGTTGAACCCGGTTGTGCTACGTATAAACCGTCCGTGAAAATACCTTGTGTCGGTAACATAGTTTTCTTATATCCTGTTGCAGTATTAGCTACAGGTAAGTCCCCTTCGCTTACATACGAAGCAGCACCAAATAACGTGATATCAGAGATTTTCATATCTGCACTTAATGCAGCTGCAAAAGTTGCATCGCCATTCACACCGTCAGTAAATTTATCTAGTACTTTAGCTAATTCAGAGCTTGCAGTATGATCCATATATGCTAAATAGCCTTTAACGTTAGCGTCACCCATCTTAACTGCTGCATCTAACCAAAGTGCATACGCATCAACTTTTTCAGTCAATGTAGGAACAGTAGATTTTATTGCATCATTAATATAATACGCCCATAAATTCGTTGCTACAGCATCTTGCTTATATAATGCTGCTAAAGCATAAGCTCCACCGTAATAAGAGTTGTAATCATTACTTGCTTTAAAACTACCATTAACATAATCACCCGTTGTTCCAGCATTACCTGCATCTAATGCAAATGAAGTATTTCCACCATTTCCTTGTCCAACATAAGCCGCTATCATAGTAACATTATCAATGGAGCTGTTAATAGCCACTGCAGCATTAAACGTATTTGGCATAGCATTCCATCTTTCTGTAAACGCTAACGGCGTATCTAATTCTTGCTTACCGAACTTAAGCACTGTATTTGGAGCTATAGGAGCTGTAAAATACAATTCACCGAAATAATTATCATCATTTGCTTCATTAGCATTAGTACGTGTAGCTGATACTACATCATTCTCTAATCCCATAGTAGTTCCGTGATAAATAGTCGCACCGAAACCTACATCCCCTTGTTTTCCGGTCATACCAAGTTTGAATGCCACCTCACCAGTTGATGAGTCTTTATCGAACAAAGATTTATCTTCAGTCGAACCCGTTATCGTACCTCTGTTATCCGTTTCATAAAACAACTTCGCTTGACCGCTTACTTTGATATCTTCTAATGCACTTGCAGTAGTTGATAACGCCATTGTTGCCGCTGCAACCGATACTAAAATTTTTTTCATTCAATTCTCCTGTTTTGTTCTAGCTTATCACCTCTATGGAAGTGATAGCTAAATAACAACTACTGTTACTTAACTACCACTTCCCGAGGGGTGGTATTCTAAAAGTTGAAGTCATTATAGTCGAGGAAATTTTAATCTAAGTTTAAATGGGGCTTATTGTTTATGATTTGTTTACTTTTTTTACATTCTTTTTTTGATTGGTTTTTAATTAGATTTTTTTATAGTATGAAAGTTAGAAAAAACTCTTTAGAACCCCTGTATTGTGATATTTTTTTGAGTATTAAGAAAATATTTTTTTTCTTATTATTTTTTTTAATAATTTATATTTTTATAATTATTATAAGTATATTTAATACAGTATAATATCCCAATAGAAAAAGACGGTGATTAGAAGAAGTTTTTTCAAAGTATGGCTATCAACACAAAAGAAAAAAATGTGATAATTTTGTGATACGCGTGAAAGGTAGATCCTGAATCGAGTTCAGGGTGACGGAACGTTCGTCATCCTCTCGTTCCGAACGTCCTAGTCGGAAATGGATATATCAACACTCCCACGCAGAGCATGGGAGCGAGACGAAAATAGACATATGAAGATGTTTTATTTTATAGGGCTAAAGCCTTAGTTTCAAGTAGAGGATATTTTTGGCAGGAATAGATATTGATAGACACTCCCACGCAGGAGCGTGGGAGCGAGATGAAGAGAGAGGTTAGTGGAGTTTTCTCCAGATTTGTTTTTTCCAAAGTACTGCGAAAACCGCTAGGATAGCCAAGTAGATAAGCACTATCGGCCCAAGAGCTTCACGCTCCTCTTTTTTGCTGTCTCCGATTTGCGTCATATACTCGACCACTTGTTTTTCTGCATCATGTGTAAGACCTACACGCGGCATTCCCGTTCCCGGAAGTTTTCTTTGCGGGTCGTTGATGAAGTTATGTAAAAACTCGTCACCGCGGCTTCTGATGTATTGTGAAAGATCGGGCGGTGTTGCACCGATATACTCTTTCATCACATCCGTAGGCGTATGCGCTTCGATACCTGCGTATGACATAGCGTGACAACGTACACATGCCGCTTCGAAAATCTGTTTGTTTTCGGCTTTGCTTACTTCAAACGGTGTTGCACCCTCTTTTGTCTCAGGTGCTTTTACTTTTGCAGCCGCTTCGCCGAGGTACGCGACCATATCCATAATCTCTTGATCGCTCATCCAATCAGATGCCGGCATCGGGAACATTTTTTCCCCGCCTGCAGGGTATTTATGCTCGATGTGCATCGCTTTTACAGGATTGATGATGAGTCCCGCCAAGAATTTTTTGTCGTAGATGCGTCCTGCCAAAGAGAGATCCGGCGGTACTACGCCATACGTAGCAGCCGCATCCGCATCACCCATCATTGCAGGGAAGCCTTCGTATTCCATAGAGTGACATGCCAAACAGTTTGCTTCTACCAAAGCTTTTCCGTTTGCAGCGTCACCGCTAAGTTTAGAAGCTTCGCCTACTCTTGCCCAAAACGCTTTCGTCGTCTCGATTTGTTCTTCGATCGCCGGGATAAGCGCTTTTACAGCCGAAGCGTCTTTGCCCTCTGCTTCAAGTTTTGCAACAAGTTTGTTTGTCGCGGCAATTTGCTCATGAAGCTGCTCGATATCGCCTTTGCCGTCAAACTCGTACGAAGCTTCCGCTACGTGCGGGTGCATCTCGTGGTGTGCAAACGGCTCGAATCCCCAATAAACATACCCTACCATAATAGAGACGATCACTAAGATACGAAGCTCTTTGAGTGCAGGCGCAGCTTTTGCCATGACAAAGTTCACGACAAAAAGAACTACCGCTATGATTAAACCGATAGCGATACTATTGATTCCACTTAAATCATCTGAAAAAAACATTATTTACCCCCTGCCATTTTAGCTTCGATTTTCGTTAAGAAAGGAAGAGCTAAAAATAAAACTATAAACGCGACCGATGTAGCAAAACCTATCCAAGCGTTTACGCCCGTCGGAGGTAATTTACCGAAAATCGTAAGGACGAAAAGGATCGCCATCATCGTCCAGAACCAGTATTTAAACACAGGTCTTTGGTTCGCAGGTTTTACCATAGGAGATTTATCCAACCACGGTAAAAGAACAAAGATAATTTGTGCAAAACCGAATGCGATAAGACCTAAATCTTTTCCGCTGATGCCCGCTATATCAAAGAAGAAACCGCGTAACACTTCGTACGACCACAAGAAATACCACTCAGGGTAGATGTGTGCAGGTGTTTTTAAGCTGTCTGCTTTGTCAAAGTTTACAGGGTCCATCGCAAACGCGTTATGGTAGAACACCAAGTAAAAGGAAGAAGATCATAAAGATCGAAATAACCATAAAGTCTTTTGACAAGAAATCAGGCCAGAAAGAGATAACTTTCGCGTTTGCTTTGTCGCCTGCCAAGTATTTCTCGCTCTCCTCTTTATAATCAAAGAACTCACCCTCTTCGTTGTTTACGTGCGGGAAACGGAGTGTATAGAAGTGGAATACGATAGCACCCAAAATAGCCAACGGAATCAACAATACGTGAAGCATGAAAAAGCGCGTCAACGTCGCATCGGAAACATAGAAGTTACCGCGAATCCAGATAACAAGCTCATCGCCGATAAACGGGATACCGCCGAAAATCTCGGTAATAACGTACGCAGCCCAGTAAGACATTTGACCCCACGGAAGCATATACCCAGAGAAGCCCTCAGCCGAGAAAAGAACGAAAAGAAGCATACCCGAAAGCCAGATCATCTCACGCCCTTTTTTGTACGAACCGTAGTAGATCCCCGTAAACATATGGATGTAGATCACCAAGAATACGACCGATGCACCTACACCGTGGATATTTCTAAAGAGCCAGCCGTAAGCCACCTCTTGCATAATCGTGTAGTTAACACTGTCAAACGCCATATTGACGTCCGGTTTGTAATACATAAGTAAGAAAATACCCGAAATAAGCAATAGGGTAAACAACATCGCTAAAAGCGCACCCATCGCCCATAGGAAGTTAATATTTTTAGGAATCCAATATTCCGTCATCATTACACGCCAAAAACCTTTTGTGTTAAGTCTTTGGTCAAACCACTCACCTAAAGAGTTAGCTTTTTCAAATTCTGCCATACTCTACTCCCCCTACGCTTTTGTTTGCTCTACTGAGAGAGCCGCTATTAATTGTTGGTACTCGGCACCGGCCTCGCCTAAAACGATTGTATTTTCGTCTTTGATAGCAAAAGGCGGAATATCAAGAGGACGCGGCGGTGGACCGAACGTGTTAACGCCTGCTGCATCGAACTCTCCCCCGTGGCATGCACATTTAAACTGTTTGTTACCCGATGAATACGCAGGAATACAGCCTAAGTGCGTACAAAGACCGATCATTACCGAATAGTAGTGCTCGCCTACTTTTACGCTTCTTTTTTCCACTGCAGGCATATCTGCGGCAAATTTCAAAAGGAAAATAGGTTTCCCTTGCCATTTAACCACTTCAAGTTTATTCTCAGCTAATTTACTGAGATCGACAGTAGTAAAACCGGCCGCCATGACGCTCGGGAGCGGATCCCAAGTTTTTTTCATCGCGACCAATGAGCCTACTGCACCGACTGCTGCAACAGCACCGAATGCTTTACCCATAAAACCTCTACGGCTCTCATTAATCATACGCGCTCACTTTTTGGTGAATTTTAAGTAAAGGCTTATTATACACCAAATAAGTTTTAATTATTTATAAATTTAAGGTTTGTTTTATAAAATTTGCCATTTTATTGTTCGTTTGTTTACTTTCGGAATACTCGTGTAGGTTTATATGTAAAAGTGTTTTTTCTAATGCAGCTCTATCGTAGTTCTCGATCACGGGAATGTTCAGGCTTTTAAAAAGAGGAATAAACGCTTTTGTGTACCCCTTTCTTTGAAAATATATCGGCTTGTTGCCGCATGCCAAACTCTCTAGTATTGCCTGCGGCGACGCACTTAAAAGCACCTTCGATCTTTTGATCGTATCGGCGTACTCCTCAAACTCGCTCGTCGTAACAAAGCGCTTTTGCAGCATAGTCTCGTAATCGAGAAAATAGTAAAACCCAAGCTGCAAGTTCGCATCCAACCCCTCGACGAAGTCCAAATGCTCCTCAAGCTCCTTTTCGTAATCGTCGTCTCCAAAGAAATAAGTTAAACTTATATCTCTAGCCCCTTTGTAATCGTAGAACATAGGATTGATCGCGTAATCGCGACAGCTGCCTTCCCCATCTTCATACAAAGAGATCAGATATTCGTCGGCGTTTTTTTGCTCCCCCTGCATGTCGCTAAGGCGGATAAGCGGGGCAAAATAGTTTTGCATATCGGCAAGCATCACGGGATTGGTTTCGGCGGAATCAAGAAGCAGCACATCCCCTTTTTGTGCGATTTGGGGGATGTTGCGAACCACGTCGATCCCTACGCATTTGGCGACGCCGAAATCTTTTGCGACGCTTGCTATGCGAAAATCGGAGGTTAGGAGGGTGATATCAAGCTCGGGGAGCGAGGCGATAAGCGCCGCCGCACGGCGAAAACGATCAAGCCCGATGCGGTGCCCCGTTTGTGCGTAGTAGTATATTTTCATAATGTTTTTTCCTTTTTATGGCATGTAAGTCTCGTTCCCATGCTCCGGCGTGGGAGTGTGTATATATGCGTTCCCAACGGGGGACGTAAACGAGAGATGACGATTACCCCTCATCCTGAACTCGATTCGTGGTGACGAAAAATTCACAATCTCCGTCATTCCGTGCTCGATACGGAATCTCATTTATGTGCTCTACAAGAGCTTTGCTGTTTAAAAATTGTAGCAAATCTCTCCATAATCCTTGATTTTTTCCCTTTACTCATTGTTATTAACCTTTAATTTACACTTATGTTGGTAGTATTTCTTATAATTATTATAATAAAAGGATATAGATGAACAGAAGAAACTTTTTAAACCTTGCAGCGATCTCTACCGCATCTTTGCTCGGCGGGTGCGCCTCCTCCGCACAAACGCAAACACCGCAGAGCGCCACGAATGAAAAACCGCTTTCCTTTTTAAGAGAAAAAACGAAAAAACGGGTTGTGGTCGTGGGCGGCGGCTTCGGCGGGCTAAACACCGCGGCTACCATCTGCCAAAACGACCCAGAACATCTCATAGAGGTGATCGTGCTAGAGCGTAATCCCCTCTATTTCGTATGCCCTATGAGCAACACCCTTTTAAGCGGCGATAAGCGTTTTGAACGCGATATGTTTTTATTTGATTATACCGATGCGCAAAAAGAGTACGGCTACGAAGTAATTCAGGCGGAGGTCTTAGAGATCGAGCGCGCATCCAAGATCGTCCATACCTCGCGCGGAGCGCTTGCATACGACCTGCTCGTGCTCGCTCCCGGAATAGAATACAACTACGAAGCGGAGTTTCCAAAATGGAGCCAAGAGAAGATCAGACGTGCAAAAATGGAAGCTCCCGGCGGGCTTATAAGCGACGTTGGGGTGGAACATGCCATACTGAAAAAGCAGCTTGAAGCGTTTAAAAACAACGGAGGGGAAGGGACGATAGTCATCGTGCCGCCGCGCCTTTCGTTCGTGCGCGATTTGCAGACGAGTGTTCCCCACACCTCTTTGCAGCGTTGCAAACCCGCACCTTATGAGCGCGCGTGCATGATCGGCAACTGGATCAAAAAAAACAACCTCACGGGCAAAGCAAAAGTGCTTATTCTCGACAACGCCGCGCGCCCGCAAGGCAAAGCCGAAGCGTTTGAGCAGGTGTTTAAAGAGCTTTATGCAGGTATCGTCGAATACCGCGGCGGATTTGATCTGATGGATGTCGATTTTGACAAAAAAGAGATAACCTACCGCGACGTCAACGACGATGCCGAGTATGTCAAAGCAACGCTTGCTTACGACGTACTCAACCTCATCCCCGTACAAAGAGCAAGCTCTCTTATTTCCAAAGCGGGTTTAAAAACCAACGCGTGGGGCGGAGCGGTGCTTGCAAAACGCAATTTTTACTCGGTAAGCGACGATGCTATCTACGTTGTCGGCGACAGCGCGTTTTACGGCAAAGCCACCGACAAGAACAACCCCAAAAAGCAAGCAGGCGTTCCAGCGGCAGCACAAACCGCTTACAGCAGTGCCATAGAAGCGGGGCGCATGATTGCAAGCCGCCTTTTAGGCACACATGCCAAGCCTCTTGAGGAGTTTTCCGCAAGCTGCTTCTCAATGGTACAAACCGATACAAACAATCAACTCGGCATCGGGATAGAAAAAACTTTTACGTTTGATGCAACGGGATTTTATTTCACCGAAACGATCCCGCAGGAAAACGGCAAATACTATAACGAGATCGCGGGCGTAGGGATCACAAGCTGGTTTGACGCCGTTACGGGTGCGACGTTTGCGAGGTTTTAAAAATCTTTGGCATGTGCCGATGCCATAATCGGCGCTGCTAGCGCGCCGTGTAGCTTTTCCCCCGTATCGGTTCGCCGATAATCCCCTCTTCGCTCTTAAAACGCACGGGTAGAGATTCCGTTGTAGCGGCATCTTTGGCTTTAAACACCGCAAAATGCAGATGGGGACCGTTGGAATAGCCCGTATTTCCCGAATAACCTAGAAAATCCCCCTGCGCAACCTTGGCTCCCACTTCAACGACAACCCCGTATTGTTTAAGGTGGTAGTAGGTTGCAAGGGTGCCGTCCTCATGCTCGATTGTGACGAAATTGCCGAATTTGGCAAACTCTTTCGTAGCCCCCACGGTATTGGAATCGGACTTTGTTTTTACCACGACCCCGCCGCGGGCAGCGTAGATTTTCGTCCCCACGTCCATCGCGAAATCTATGGCGTACTGGCTATGCCCAAAATGGCTGAAACTTCCGTTGTACCCTTGGGAAACAAACTGCGAGGTGCCTCGGGCAAAAGGGAGACGGTAGAGAAAATCCTCATCGTGCACCGCATCTTTTCTCCCTATAATCCAGCTGTATCGGTATTTGTAGCCGTACTTGCCTTGCGTTTTAGGATAAAGCTTCGTATAAAGCACGGAGCCGCCCGCAGGAAGAGCAATCTCTTTGGGGGGATTTTCATCCCGCATATTCTCATACATCCCATCCACGCTCAAAGTGATTCCGTAGGGGTTGTTGTTCTCTACGAATACGGCAATCGCGTCCCCTTGATTTTCGATGCGCATAGAAACGGGCTTTGAGGATTTTTTTTCTTTTTTGGCAGGATCGAAGGTTGCTTTTTCGGGGGTAGCAAAAAACTCTTTCTCCACCGTTATGCGCGCAGTGGCTATCTTTTTTTCTAAGAAAGGGATCTTAGTTTTACTATTTTTTTGCTTGTAATACTCCAGCGTTTTTTCCGACAAGGCTCTTGGGTGCAAAAGGTTTGCAAATTCATAACGCAAAAGCCTCTCAAGGAGTGCGTAGTCGTCTTTTGCAACGGCGGCGTCGATGCGGCTATGGAGCAGATGCAAAAGGGAGGCGTAACGTTTTTCGAGCGAGCGAAGCTCGTTAAGGTATTTTTGCTTGAGTGCACCGTCGTTTTTTGCCTCTGCCTCCTCGCCGCATGCCATAACATTTTTGGCATCCGCTTCGTACTGCGCCACCGCCTCTTTAAGTTCGGGGATATCGCCTAGCTTGCCAAAAGGTGCTACGCTCTCATAAAGCGGGTCGCCAAGCTGTGCAAAAAGGGAAGGAGTGGGCTTGGCATGTAAAAGGGTACAAATAAAAAGAAAAACAAGAATCACTCTGCCCATCATCCGATATTGCTCCCCTTTTCATGCCACATGCGATAAGGCTTGGCATGTTTAATAATGTTGCAAAATGATAACTAATTTTTCTTAAAGTAGGAAGTGGGTGGAAGATCCTGAATCGAGTTCAGGATGACGAAATTTTCTCGTTCCCGACGTCCTCGTTGGGAACGCATATATACACTCCCACGCTAGAGCATGGGAACGAGACTGGGTTGGAAGTGGGTGAGGGATCCTGAATCAAGTTCAGGATGACGGGTAATCGTCATTGCGGACTCGATCCGCAATCTAGCGGACAATGCTGCAATTTTATGAACGGGCGTTCTTTGCCGCCATCTTTATATAGATATGCAAAATCTCCAATGAAGCAGGGGTGATTCCGCTTATCATCGAAGCGGCTTGCAAGGTCGGCGGGTTGAAACGCTCAAGCTTCTCGACGATCTCCTTAGAAAGTCCGCTTACTCGTTTAAAATCAAAATCTTGCGGTATCTCGATCTGAAGATATTTTTTCATCTTCTCGATCTCTTCGCTTTGTTTTTCGATGTAACGGGCGTATTTGGCTTCAACCAATATCTCTTCCAAAATATAGGCATCGTACACGTCAAGCTCTGGAACGATCGCGATCATTTTTGCCACATCAAAACTTTTGCGCGCGACTAGCTGTTCGGCGGTGATGATATCTTTGATCCTCTCCTCCCCCAAAGACTCCAACAGCTCGTTAAACTCTTTGTTGGGGGTAAATCGGGTCTCTTTTAAGAGATGCGCGCCCTCTTGGATCTGGAAGTTTTTGGTTTTGACCTTTTCATACACCTCATCGCTTATGAGTCCGAGTTCGTGCCCGTAATGTGCAAGACGCGTATCTGCGCTCTCTTCGCGCAGAAGCAGGCGGTATTCGGCGCGGGAGGTAAACATGCGATAAGGCTCTTTTGTCCCTTTTGTCACCAGATCGTCGATCAAAACCCCTATGTAGGCTTCATCGCGTCGCAGTACGAGCGGCTCTTTGCCTTGGATTTTCAGCGATGCGTTGATCCCCGCCATAATCCCCTGAGCGGCCGCCTCTTCGTACCCCGTCGTTCCGTTTATCTGCCCTGCCAAAAAGAGGTTGTTGATCTTTTTGGTCTCAAGCGAGTGTTTGAGTTCCCGCGGGTCGACGAAATCGTATTCGATCGCGTAGCCGTAGCGCACGATCTTGGCATTCTCCATGCCGTGTACGGAGCGGATCATCTTTTGTTGCACATCCGGCGGCAGCGAGGTGCTCATGCCGTTGATGTAACACTCGGTATTGTCCGCGGTTTGCGGCTCTATAAAAAGGTGGTGGCGCTCTTTGTCTCTAAAACGGTTGATCTTGTCTTCGATGCTCGGGCAGTAGCGCGGACCCGTTCCTTCGATCTGCCCCGTAAAAAGAGGCGCACGGTAGAAATTGCTCTCAATAATGGTATGGGTCTCTTCGTTGGTGTAGGCGATATAGCACGGCAGCTGCTTTTTGGTACGCGCAAACTCCTCGCGGTCGGTTCTAAAGCTAAAAGGGTTCGGCAGCGCATCGCCCGGCTGTTCCTCCATCACCGAAAAATCGATACTCGTACTGTCGATCCTCGCACAGGTTCCCGTTTTAAGGCGCCCCATCTCCAAACCGCACGCGCGCAGAGAATCGCTCAGTTTTTCGCTGCTTTGCTCCCCAAAACGCCCGCCTGTCTGCTTGATCTCGCCGACATGGATCACCCCTTTTAAAAAGGTACCGCTGGTGATTATCACCGCTTTGGCGCGGTATTCGTTTAAGAGATTTGTTTTGACGCCCACAACGGTGTTGTTCTCGACGATCAGCTCCTCCGCCATCTCCTGCACGAGGTCGAGATTTGGCGTGCCAAGGATGGTGTTGCGTGCTATCACGCGGTAGCGATCCATATCGATCTGCGCACGGCTTCCGCGTACTGCTGGACCTTTGGTATGGTTGAGGATGCGAAACTGTATCCCCGCCGCATCGGTAATAAGCCCCATCTCTCCGCCGAGCGCGTCGATTTCGCGCACAAGATGCCCTTTGGCAAGCCCGCCGATAGCAGGATTACAGCTTGTCGCACCTACGTTTTCGGCAAGCATAGAGATAAGAAGGGTTTTTTGCCCCGTTCTAGCGGCGGCTAAAGAGGCTTCCACCCCCGCATGTCCGCCGCCGATTACTACTACATCGTAATTCATTGTTTGTTCCGTTCTTAACATCAGATATTAAAGCGGATTTTATCATTTTTAAGTATCATTTGCCTACCGTAAACTTACACTAATTGAGGTTTTTAAGATGAATAACGATAAAAAGTTGCATGCCAAAGAACTTTTTAAAAACTATACTCCCGAAATTTTGGAGTACGACGCCGACACGGACGGGGGGATGAAGCCTAAACGTGCAGAGTATATTCCTCCTAAAAACGTTCAAAAAAAAGAGACCGATTTCGTCAAGCTCTCTTTAGAAAAACGCCTCTCGATAGAAGAGATGCTCAAAGACTACAAGCCTGAGATTTTGGTGTACGACCCCGAAGTGGACGGGAGTGATGAGCACCTCGTCCGCGAGGATCATCTAAGCGTCAAAGAGGCGCTTGTCGAGAAGATACGCAAAGCAAAAGCGGCGCGCAAAAACAACCAAACCACCTTTAGACAAAATATCCGCACCGAAAACGAGGTTCAATGATACAGCAAGCCCACGACGCCTACAACCGCGGCGATTATACTAGAGCCTTAGCGCTTTATACGCAATTTGCCGAGGCGGGGGATGCTACGGCGCAAACCTCGCTTGGGTTTATGTACCAAAACGGCTTGGCATGTGAGCAAGACCCGCTCAAAGCATACGAACTCTATGCCAAAGCCGCCGAACAAAACCACCCCTATGCGCTTTTTAATCTAGGGATCGCACATGCCAACGGTTTTGGAACAAGCCACGATCAATTCAAGGCACACGAGTATTTTATGCAAGCGGCTATCCGCGAGGTGCCGCAGGCGATGTACGAAGTAGCACTTATGCTTGAGCGGGGGCTTGGGTGTTTGCAAAACTTCAGCGAAGCCGCTTTTTGGTACGAAGAGGGAGCCAAACGGGGCAACGCCGAATGCTTTAATAATCTCGGTGTACTTTACAAAGAGGCTCACGGGGTGGAACAAAACTTTGCCCGCGCATTTGTTTGTTTTAGCCGTGCAGCCGATGCGGGGCTAGCCGAGGGGCTATACAACCTCGGGCTGATGTTTGACCAAGGTTTGGGGTGTGAACAAAACCACGACACGGCACTTGAATACTGCCGCAAAGCCGCCTACAAAGGGCACGAAAAAGCAAAAAACATCATCCGCTCGCTTCAGGAAGAGGGGAAGATTGTTTTTTAGCTATGGTAAAATGTTGCAAATAAGAGGTGAAGCATGCATATAGCAATCGACGTGAATGACGCAACCGTAGCTGAGAAGATTTTGCAGTTTTTACAAAATTTCAAGAATGAAGTTTCTTTTGTTGCATCGAATGAAGATGAGCGCTTGATACAAGAGAAAAAAATGGTTCATGATCAAATCGAAGCTTACCGACGAGGAGATGCTACGCTCCTTAATCAAACGCAATACAAACAGGAGATGGAGAGTTTTTTGTTGCAACTCAAAGATCGCTATGCAGATCGTTAGAGACGCACATTTTATTGTTTCTCTTCAAAATATCCTTGATTTGATCGCACAAGACAGTTTGGGCAGAGCGGTGGATTTTTACGAGGTATTAAACCATAAAATCGAAGAGCTTGCGCACATGCCTTTGAAATTTAGACAATCACGTTTTCATAGTGATCCGAATATACGAGATCTGATTTTCAAGGGGTATGTAATCCCTTATCTCATCGACAACGATACGATTGTCATTTTGAATATTTTTAAAGCAAAAAGGTACAACTGATGTTCACAGGACTCATACGCGAGATAGCCACGGTCAAAAGCTTCGTCGGGAGCACCCTTAGCATCCGCGCAAAGCACAAAGCAAAACTCGGAGATTCTATCGCTATCAACGGTGCGTGTCTTACCGTCATCAAGGTGGAACACGACGGTTTTAGCGTCGAACTCTCTCCGGAATCGCAAAGCCATTTGGCGATGGAAAACTATACAAACGAGGTACACATAGAACCCGCTATGATGATGGGGGATCGTTTTGAGGGGCATGTAGTGCAAGGGCATGTCGATGCGATCGGCACCATCAAAGAGATAAAAAACAACGGCAACTCTTATGACGTTTTTATCGCGATCGAGAAAAAGTTTATCCCCTATATCGTCCCCAAAGGTTCTATAACGATTGACGGGGTAAGTCTTACGGTGAACGAAGTTTTTGAAGACTCCTTACGCCTCACCATCATCCCCCACACCATGAAAGAGACCCTCTTTAGAAGCTATAAAAAAGGCTCGCGAGTCAACGTAGAGACAGATATGTTTGCGCGTTACATTGCCCACATCCTCACCCACCAGAGCAAAGCAAAATCGCTGACGTGGGACGAGGTCGATGCCATAAGCGCGCGCTACTAAGCCTACATGCCACAAAAAGCCGCCGCCCTCTCCTACGATAAAGACACCGCCGCCGCGCCCAAAGTGGTTGCGCGCGGCAAAGGGGAGATGGCTTTAAAGATCATAGAAAAAGCCCGCGAGTTCGATGTGCCCCTTTTTGCCAACGAAGCGCTTGTAAACTCCCTTGTGGATATTGACATAGACAAGGAGATCCCCGCAGAGCTTTACCAAGCGGTGGTCGAGGTGTTTGTATGGCTTATGAAAAACGAAACGAAAGCACCCCGATGAAATACAAAGCACTCAAAGACAACTTCGGTCACAACGCATTTCGTCCACTCCAAGAGGAGGGGGTCGATGCGATACTAGAGGGTCGCGACCTGCTTATGATCCTCCCCACGGGGGGCGGCAAATCGCTTGTGTACCAGCTCCCTACCCTGCTTATGGATGGGATCAGCATCGTCATCTCCCCCCTTATTGCGCTGATGCAGGATCAGGTCGCGGCACTCCAAGCGCAAAAGTTGCGTGCGGCGATGCTTAGTTCTGCGCAAACCAAAGAGGAGAGCGACGCGGTTATCCGCATGGCATGCAGCGGGCAGCTCAAATTTCTCTACCTCTCGCCCGAGCGCCTCAACAACCCCTACACGCTCAATTTTTTACGCTCTTTGCGTATCAATTTTTTCGTGATCGATGAGGCGCACTGTATCTCCCAATGGGGGCATGAATTTCGGGATGATTACCGCGCTTTGGGCAACCTCAAAGGCAACTTCCCCCACACCCCCATTTGCGCCTTTACCGCCACATCGACCTACCATGTGACCGATGATATTTTACGCGAACTGCGCCTTAGTAACCCGCTTCTTTTAAAAGGGAAGATCTTCCGCAAAAACCTTTTTATCTCCCTGCAAAGGCGCATCGGCAACGGCAACGACCAACTCAAAATATTTTTGCAAAGACATGCCAAAGAGAGCGGCATTATCTATGTCAGTTCGCGCAAAAAAGCGGAGGAGCTTAGCAGCTACCTCAATCTAAACGGCTACAAATCGCTCCCTTACCACGCGGGTTTGCCCCAACACATACGGGAGCAGAACTTTCGCATCTTCGTCAACGACAAAGTCGATATCATGGTCGCAACCATTGCCTTCGGGATGGGGATCGACAAAAGCGACGTACGTTTCGTGGTACACATGAGTCTGCCAAAATCGCTTGAAAACTACTACCAAGAGATAGGGCGTGCGGGACGCGACGGAGAGGACAGCGAGGTGCTTTTGCTATTTAATGCGGGCGATATCACCCAACATAAACGTTTTTTGGATGAGATACAAAATCAAGAGTACAAAGAGCATCTGAGCGAAAAGATAGAACAGATCTACCGCTACGCAACGAGCGAAGTGTGTTTTCATACCCAGCTTGCGGAGTATTTCGGCGACAGTGTATCCCCATGCCAAGATCGGTGCGACAACTGCCTCGATACCCGTTCCGCCAAACAAAACATCACCAAAGAGGTGCAGATGCTCCTAAGCGCGGTGTATAAAACCAACCAAAACTTCGGAAAAAACTACGTTATCGACATTCTGCGCGGCTCCAAAGAGCAAAAACTCTTGGCAAACGAAGCGGACAAACTCTCGGTTTACGCCATCGGCACCCATCTGAGCAAAAAAGAGTGGTTTGTGGTTTTAGAGCGCATCTTGGAGCTTAAAATCTTGACAAACGGAGAGTTTAGCACCCTCAAACTCACCAACGAAGCGGTGGAGGTGCTCAAAGGGAGACAGGAGGTTTTTATAAAATCCTCCCGCCTGCAGGTTGAGAGTAAAGAGAAAAAAGTGAAACAGAACGAAACGCTCAACTACGACAAAGAGCTTTTTGAACGCCTGCGCGCAAAACGGATGGAGCTTGCCGAAGAGCTCGGCGTGCCCCCCTATATCATTTTCACCGACAGAACCCTCAAACATCTCGCCGAAGAGAGACCCGCCGACAAGCGCGGTATGCTCGCCATCAATGGCATAGGGGAGAAAAAATTCGAGCAATACGGCGAGGAGTTTTTAGAGCTGCTCCACACTTTCGCATAAATCGGCATCACTAAGTGCCTTGGCATGTGGATTGGTTTTTATCTTGTGCGCCATATCCACCTCAGAAACGCCCGCTATATTTCCCTTGGATGCTAATGTAAAACTGCGCACCCCCTCTTTTTCGCAAAGATAGAGTTTAAAACCGTTCTCATGCAATGCCAAACGGGTAGCGAGCGCCGTCGAATAGGTGGTGAGGATTCCCTCACTTTTTATTATCCGCGCAATATCGCCGAAATACTCCCGCGTCCATAAAAAAGGGTTTGTTTTTGGCGAAAAAGCATCTTGGTATACCCCATCAAACATCTCGGGTGTAAACCCTCGCACATACTCTCTTGCATCCCCCGCAAAGAGCTCTACATGCCATAATCCACGGCTGTAAACCCCCTTGCTAGAGAGCGCCTGAACCACTTCCAAAAAGGGTTCAAACTCTTTTGGGTAAACAAAATCGGGCAAAGAGGCAATAAGAGAGCGGTCAAGTTCGGGTGTGTAGATGCGCAGCCTCGTTTGGAGGTTGCATCGACGATGGTACCAAAGTGTCGCCAGAGTGTTAAACCCCAGCCCGAAACAGATATCCAAAAGCACGACCTCCTCCTGCTCTTTTTTACGTTCAAGCACGGGTATGACATGTTTTGAAAGCGATTCATGAAGCGCTCCGTCTTTGGTAGAATGGTAATGCTCGCCGTACTCCTTGGAGTATGCCGTATAGGTTCCGTCTTCGCTTAGAACCATGGCATGTAAATTATCGTTAAAACTTTTCACTAAAGCCCGTTACCCCACATATGCATCTTTTTCGCCACGACGATATCGTAGCCTTCTAAAACATCTACCGTGTTGGGGGCGCGATATTCACATGCCAAGAGGGCTTCGTGAAGCTCTTCGAGGTTTAGAACCCCTTGCTTTTGCATAATAACGATCTCGGCGGTGTTTGCCAGCGTTGTGTAGGCTGTTTTTAAAAGCGCCTCTTTGTTGTGGTGTGCGGCGTAGATATCTTTGAGAATCACCTTGTCGTGTTCTCTGGGGAGCGCGCGAAAGGGGTGAACGAAGTTACCTATCTGTTCTATCTTGGCATGTGCAAATTCATGAGGTATTTGCGGCGCTTGCATATCGTAATACAAAGCAAGCCTAAGTTCCCCGCCAACACTCTCTAAAAGCTTTGAAAGCGCCTCGGTCGTTGCGTCTATCTCGGTCGCGACTTGGATATAACGGTTGCCCGGCAACGGACGAAAAAGCTCCATAAACTGCTTTAAATCGCGCATAACTTTTCCTAGAACGCCATATCGTGAAGCTCGCGGAACAAAAATGCTTCGACGATCTCATCGATCGAGCGCTGCGTATGAGCAACAAGAGGCATCATGTTGTACTCCATAAACGGCATGGGATTTTCAAAATCGTCTACAAATACCACCGCTTCGCTGATATTTTCAAAAGCGTCGTAACTCGGCGCATGGTTGATCTCGACAACCTCACCCTCTTCGACTAAAACCTGTGCCCATACTTTTGCATCGAACACCTTGACAAGCTGCGCTTCTTGGACGTTGTCGCTGTCCATAGGTAAAAGCAGATACATCAGTCAACCTTGCTAAGATCGAGTTTGAGCGCTTCGTTGTCCATCACGTCGATATCGCGCTGTAACACTTTTTGTGCTATCTCTTGCGCTTCTTGAAGCGAGTGCATTGCATATGTGCCGCATTGGTATTTGTTAAGTTCGGGAATATCCGCTTGGCTTTTAACATTTAAGACATCTTCCATAGAAGCTTCCCAAGCTTCTGCCACACGCTCTTCGCTAGGCGTTCCGATAAGCGACATATAAAATCCCGTGCGGCATCCCATAGGGGAGATGTCGATAATCTCTACATCTTTGGAATTGAGATGATCCCTCATAAATCCTGCAAAAAGATGCTCTAGGGTGTGTATCCCTTTTTCGGACAAAATCTCTTGGTTTGGCTTGACAAAACGCAGATCGAATACGGTAATATCATCCCCCTTCGGTGTTTTCATCCCCTTTGCTTTGCGCACCGCGGGAGCCGGCATAATGGTATGATCGACACAAAACGAATCGAGTAACGGCATGGTAAAATCCTTTGTTTAAATAGTGGCTAATTTTAGCGTTTTTCTTTGTAAGAATAATAAAAATCGGGAGTTAGATAGGTGGAAAAAGTTTTTGAACGATAGGAAAGAAAGTAAAAAAGAAAGAAAAAGAGACAAAACTTTTTAAAGATAAATGAGAATAAAAGTTTCAGATTTGGTGTAGATTGTGTTTTACTCCTGCAAAGGCGTACTCAAAGTACGTCGAAGCAGAGAGTAGGACGCAAGATGCGCCGAAGATGAAGCTTTTAAACGCGTGCTTCTTCGCGGCGATTGAGATACTCCCAATTTTTATCGACACGCTCTTGCCACTCTTTGATTAAGTATTTGTACTCATCTTTAAAGAGGTGTTTAAAGCGTCCTTGAGCAGCTAAATACTCCTCAACAGGTACCACGTTTTTAGGTCTGTACGTGATGTTTAGCTCATGCCCGTCGATAATTTCATAGAGCGGGAACACCAAAGAATCGGTTGAAAGATCCGCTAAGTGCATCGTGTCTTTAGGGTCAAATTTCCACTCGGTAGTACATGGGGAAACGGCATTAATAAATACCGGTCCATCCACCGCGAAACCGTGTTGGATCTTTTTCACCATATCTTTCCATTTATTCGGTGCAACTTGCGCAGAATACGGGATACCGTGAGCAGCCATGATAGCTACCATATCTTTTTTATGTTTTTTCTCACCGTAGCTTACACGACCCGCAGGAGATGTTGTCGTGCTTCCGCCGATAGGAGTGGAAGATGATCTTTGTCCACCCGTATTTGCATAAACCTCGTTGTCAAGAACAACGTGCATGATGTTATGCCCGCGCTCCATACATCCAGAAATCCACTGGAAACCGATATCGTATGACGCACCGTCTCCCGCGAAAGAGACGAATTTAGGATTACGATCAGGTTGCTTTAAGCGCCCTTTTCTTGCCAACGCTTTATGCATCGCTTCGGCACCGGCAACAGCCGTAGATCCGTTCTCGAAACCGATATGGATCCATGAAGCATCCCATGAAGTGTACGGATACACAGCCGTACATACTTCAAGACATCCCGTAGAAGCCGAAAGTACTAAATCGTCGTTTGTTGCGTTAAGCACTTCACGAACGATAATCGAGTGAGCACACCCCGGACATAGAAGGTTTGCACCCTCGAAACGATCCGCCGATGTAGAGAACTCTTTTAAGTTTTTAATGTTTTTCATTTCGCTCATATCGTGCTCCTATAAAAATGATAGTTTCGGTCCGCGAACACCGATAAATTGTTGTAATGGCGTAGTTACTTTGCCTGCATCTACGTTTGCTTGAAGCTCTTTATAGAGATCGACAAGGTGTTTTTTCGTCAAGTCACGACCGCCGAGACCGTAAACATATCCCGAAAGAAGTGCTTTCGTATCGGTATTGTAAAGGCATCCCGCTATCTCGTTAAAGAGCATACCTGCAGCACCGTTTGGTGAAGATCGATCAAGCGTTGCGATCGCTTTAACTTCTTTTAGCGCCGCTGCAATTTGCATAAATGGGAAAGGACGTAATACACGGATCCCTACGACACCCGCTTTAATCCCTTGCGCTCTCATTTCGCCTGCTACTTCACGAGCCGTTTCTACCGATGTACCCATACATACCACACATACGTCCGCATCATCCATGTCATATCTTTCGACAAGGTTGTATTTGCGACCGCTTAATTTTGCGAAATCTTCAAATGTTTTTTCAATTTTCGGAAGCACTTTTGTCATAAGGTCGTTATGTTGACGCGCTTTATGTTCAAAATGCCAATCCTCTTCAGTTTGTACACCGTGTGTTACAGGGTGTTCAAAATCGAGCATATCGTTCATAGGTTTAAAGTCGCCTACGAATCCGTATGCTTCATCATCGCTTAACGTTTTTACCCCTTGTGCCGTATGTGAGGTCATGAACCCGTCTTGGTGCACCATTGCAGGGAGTCTGATATCGTGATCTTCCGCAACTTTAAATGCGATGAAGTTCAGATCGTACGCTTCTTGCGGGCAATACGCATCAAATTGAATCCAGCCGCTATCGCGCCCAAGATACATATCGGAGTGGTCGCCGTTTACGTTCAACGGAGCAGCCAAAGCGCGGTTTACTACGTTTAGAACGATAGGCAAACGCATACCCGAAGCTTGGTAAAGGGTCTCGACCATAAGGGCAAAACCTTGAGAAGAGGTTGCAGTCGCAACACGTCCGCCCGCAGCCGCAGCACCGATACAGCCGCTCATTGCAGCGTGCTCGGACTCAACCATAACGAACTCACCCTCTACGTAGTTGTCCGCCAAGAATTTTGCATACCCCTCTACGATAGGAGTCGAAGGTGTAATCGGATACGCGGCAACAACATCGATCTGACATTGTCTCATCGCTTGTGCAGCAGCATGATTTCCGTCCCAAACTTCAATTTCTCTAAGTTCCATTTTATCAAATGCCATTATTTTTTCTCCTCATCTTTTGCAGGCCAGTTCGCTAGCTCTGTCTCTTCGTCTGCTTGTTCAGGGAACATTAAAAGTGATTTCGGGTTTGTCGGACATACTTCCACACAAATACCGCACCCTTTACAGTGATCCATATCGATTCCGACCATTTTTTTATCTCTTGAAATAATAGAGATATCGGGGCAATATACCCAGCAAAATTGGCAGTCGATACAAAAATCTTTATTAAATACCGGCTTGATAATTCTCCAGTCTGCAACGCTTGCCATGAAAGAGTTGTTTTTTGAATACGCACGATCCTCTTGAAGAGTTCCCGCGATATCGTCTATCTTACCGTCAAACGAACGAAGCATAGCTCCGATTTCAAATTCATTCCATCCTGTTTTTGCCATCTTAACTTCCTTACTTCACTTCGTCGTATGCGCGCTGAATCGCGATCATATTTGCATCAATGATTTTTTGAGGCAATTTACCGAGAATTCTCACCATACTCTCTTTGAAAAACTCTATATCGTACATGCCGGAAACTTTCATGAAAGCACCAAGCATCGGCGTGTTCGGAATCGGACGACCGATCGTCTCTTGAGCGATTTTGATACAGTCTACCGTAAACACTTTTTTATCTGCTAGCTTTGGTTGCGCTGCTTTTAGTTCTTCGGTGCTCATATGCGTCGTGATGATATACACCGTGCTATCTTTGTGGTTGATAGTAACGTCCGACGTAAAAACTAATGCAGGGTCAATTACGAAAACATAATCGGGTTCCATATATTTTTCATGATTCATGATCATTTTATCATCTACGCGATTGTATGCCGTCATCGCAGCTCCACGCTTAGCTGATCCGTAAAATGCGAACGCCTGAACATGTTTACCGGTTGTAGAAATTACATCCGCTAAACCTTTTGCACCTGTTACGGCGCCCTGCCCGGCACGACTATGCCATCTAATCTCTAGCATACATTCTCCTTCATTAACTATAGAGTTTCTCTAAAATCTAGTTTGGTGTATTTTATGCAACTTGCTCTTAAATACAGCTTGAAATTTAGGACGCCTCCCTCATCTAAGATTATTTGTGTGATATTTACCACCCTTGAGAAACTGCACCGCTTCGTAGGCATCACCAAATATCACGTCGGTGTATTTTTTTAGTGTCTCAATCGAGCCGTAACCGCTTGTAACGCCGATGCCGCGCACTCCCGCTTCTTGGGCGCACACTAAATCCATCTCCGTATCGCCGATCATCCAGACATCCCCTCGCGCACCGCCTAGCTGCTCAAGCGCTTTGTAGATCGGTTCGGGGTGGGGTTTAGGGTTCGTTACGTCCTCGCGGCCGATTAAAACCTGAAAATATTCCATCAGCCCAAAATGTTCCATAAGCTCCCTTGAGTACAAGCCCGTTTTTGTCGTAACGATCCCCAGCGTCGCAAACTCTTTGGCATGGAGCACCGCTTCGCGTGCACTTTGAAGCAAAACCGTTTTTTGCACCGCTATCTCCCAGTAATGCTCTTTATAGCTTGCTACAAAATCCCAAACTCTTGCTTCCTCTACCCCCATATTTGCAAACATGTAATCAAGGGGGTGCCCGATCAACGAAACGATCACCTCGTCTTTGGCATGGGGTGCTTCGTGCTTGGCAAACGCGTAATGGAAACTCTCTAAGATCGCTTCCGTAGAATCTATCAGCGTACCGTCTAAATCAAAAAGTATGGTCATCGTATCTCCTCTTTCTCCCAATGGATGTAGTTATGCCAGATACCGTTGAGTGCCGGTTCTATATTTTTAATATCTTTGTTGACCGTAGTGAGGGCACTCGGGATAAACAAAAACAGATAAGGGTTGTCGTTGACGATAAGCGCAAACATCTCCTGCCACATCTGTGCGAGCTTCGTATCGTCAATCACGTTTTGCGACGCTTCAATGAGGGCATCGACCTTTTCGTTTTTATACCCCACAAGGTTAAATCCTCCCTGTTTGTCGTTTTCGCTGTGCCAAAAAAGGTAGGGATCGGGGGTAAGAGAGAGTGACCATCCAAGCAGTACCGCATCGAATTTGTGGGGAAAAACCACCATATTTAAAAACGCTTGCCACTCCATCACCCGCAAACTCACCTCCACACCCGCTTTTTTAAGCTGGTGCTGCAAAATCTGTGCGGCATAGGGGCGCAGCGCACTTGAATTGGAGGTAACGATCTCAAAACGAAACGGATTTGATGCATCGTAGCCCGCCTCTTTTAAAAGCTTTTTTGCCTCCTCTATGTTTTGTACGGGAGCTTTCACGTCGGGATTAAACGCTTTTGTTTTTGGCAAAAACGGACCCGTGCAAACCTTGGCATGTTCAAAAAAGAGGATCTTTACAAGCTCCTCCCTGTCGATCGCCAAAGAGAGTGCGCGGCGCACGCGCGGATCTTGAAATTTTTCAAGGCGCAGATTAAACCCCAGATAGGTATAGGAGCGGCTGATCTCTTCATACACGTTAAACTTCTCAAAAAAAGTTTGATCGAGCTGCCGCTCGTACTGCATCGGCTCTAATGACCCTATATCTATCTCCCCCGATTTGAGCATCAAAAAACGGGTCATAGGATCGGCAATCACGTGAAAAGAGATTTTCTCGATTTTGGGCTTCCCTTCAAAATACTCTTCGTTTGCAACCAAAACGATGTTCTTGGAGTGCTCTAAGGTTTGGAGCTTATAAGGTCCCGTGCCGATCGGCTTGGTGTTAAAGGTGCTGTTCATCAGATTTGCTTCGTTTTGGAGAATATGGCGAGGAACGATCCCCATCATCCAAGTCTCAAGCGCTTTAAAATAGGGGTGTTTGTAGGTTACCTGCAACGTATGAGGATCGAGCACCTCCACTTTTTCTACAAAACGAAAGCCCGAACT
Source organism: Sulfurimonadaceae bacterium (assembly GCA_963664885.2). Lineage (GTDB taxonomy): Bacteria > Campylobacterota > Campylobacteria > Campylobacterales > Sulfurimonadaceae > Sulfurimonas. The sequence continues at coordinate 267,157 of CAXXSB010000015.1, read as the reverse complement.
GTAGGGGGAAGAGACTTTGTCTGAGATGAGCGTTTCGTAGGTAAAAAGCACGTCATAAGCACTAAAAGGTTTTCCGTCATGCCATAAAACATCTTTTCGCAGACGAAAAATAAGCGTCGTATCGTTTTTATAATAAAAATCGCTCGCAAGATCGCAAATAATATCTGCGGAATCTTTGTCATATTTTACCAAGCCGTTAAATAGAAACCCCGCTATCTCCGAAGAACTCGAATCGGTTGCAAGAAGAGGATTAAGCCTTGAGGGGTTTGCGGCGGTTGCCAAATGGAGCGTCGAGCCGAAAAGCCCGACATAGAAAAAGAAAATAAGAAAATAGCGCATACTCACTCTTTAAAAAATAAGAGCGATTATACCCAACTTCTTACAACGACTTGCCGTTGATGCTAAGATCGTTATTTTCGAATTTTACTCTGTAAACGTAGTCGTTCCCTTCTTCAACGGCATACCCAAGAGCCATGGCGCTCATCGGTGCCTGCTTATTGAGATACCCAAAGAGCTCTTTTGAAACTCTCAGCGTTGCTTCAGCCGCAAGATCGTTTAAAAAGTTCAAAGGAGCCGCATTGAGATTATGTGCAAAATCGGGATCGGGCTTGAGGGTTACTTTCGCCTGCAAACTTGCACCTTGGAGTTTTTGGTTCTCTATGCTAAGCGATCCTATCGAGAGATCGTCGAGTTCGATCACGATCCCTTTTGCCAAAAGCTCCAAAAATGCCTCTAAAATCACGTCTTCATCGACATAGGAATTGACCCTTTGCATCTGTTTAACCGTTTGACTGAGTTTTTCGTAACTATCCTTATCGATCTCGGAGAATCGTAATGCGTAATTGAATTTTTGTGCTTGCAACAAGAGACGATCCCCTGTAAACGAAAACTCATCTGCGCCCGTTTTTGCCGTGGCATGTGCTTTAGCGCCTCTTGCATCTGAGGCGAATTGAAACCCTACTCCCTTAAAATCAAACATAAAATGCTCTTTCGCATCTTCGTGCAAATTAAAATACACACGCTTTGCATCCAAGCGCGATTCGTAGGTCGTATCGGATTCAAAAGTCGCATCGCTTCTCATACCAAGCAATTCAAAGCGAAACTTCGTCTTGTCGTCGTGCCCATCAAAAGTTAAGGTCTCCATATTGGTGCTAAGGCGCGTAGGAGCCATAAAGGGACCTTTGCCCTCATAGGTTGCATTTTTTAAAACAACCTCGATATCTGCGCCGCTTTGGAGCTTGATTTTTTCATCGATATCTTTGATGAACCCGTTGAACTCACCGCTTGCTACGGCGTAATCAAGGTGATAAAGCACCCCTTTTGTTTGGAGCAGTTTTTCAAGATACACCGAAAAATTCGGATCGCTTTTTTTGATCTCGTCTGCAAGCTCTTTTGGCATGGTAAGCGGATAAATATCCACTCCGAGGGTATCGCTTAAAGGAAAATTGCAATACTCCAAATCGATCCCCATAAGAACTCCCTCGAACGCCGCATCGACATAAGGGGGAATCTGATCGTTTGCATATTTATTTAAATAAGCCAGAAATTTTTGCGTATCTTGTACGCTTAGTTCGTAATGGTTTTTGGTCTTGAAATAGGAAGACTGCGTATCGCTTTTTTCCACTTTAACACCGTACGATGTAAGCACCTCGATCTTTTTTTGGATCTCCTCTTGAGCGATCTTATTCCCCGCTAAAGGCAACAATAAAAGGATTATTGCAACGACTAGGAGTACTCCTAACACTTTTTTCATTTTTTTTCCTCAATAATAAAATGGGAATGATTATAGTAAGAAGTAACAAAATTTAGTATTAAAAGGTTATTTTTCGGAAAGAAAGAAACAAGAGAGAGGAACGATACCCCAAAAGGAGTACCGAAGAGGCAGCAACGATTAACGTTTGCTGAATTGGCGAGAACGACGTGCTTTTCTCTTACCCGGTTTTTTACGTTCAACCGTACGAGAGTCACGAGTCATCATACCTTCAGGTTTGAGGATCGCTTTTAACTCAGGGTTGAAACGTACAAGCGCACGAGAGATACCGTGGCGAAGTGCATCCGACTGACCGCCGAAACCACCGCCTAAAGTAGTAGCTACGATATCAACTGATGTATCTTGTTTTGTTAAAGAAAGCGGTTGTTTAACACGAAGTTTTTTCGCTTCGAGTCCACCTAACCACGCATCAAGAGAAAGACCGTTGATTGTGATTTTTCCCGAACCCGGAGTCAACCATACTTTTGCGATTGACGATTTACGACGTCCTGTTGCATATACTTTTTTCATTCAGTCGCTCCTTACTTAGCAATTTGTGCAGTGTGTGGATGAGTCTCACCTGCATAGATTTTTAATTTTTTAAGCATTTTTACGCCGAGCTTAGTTTTAGGAAGCATACCGCGAGTAGCAAGTTTGTAAAGCTTCTCTGGGTTTTTCTCTAAAAGTTCGGTCATTTTAACGCTTTTTGTACTTCCGAAATAACCTGAATGGCTGAAGTACTCTTTGTTAGCGATTTTACCGAGACCGTTGAATTTAGCTTTAGAAGCGTTGATAACGACTACGAAATCACCACAGTCTTGGTTTGGAGTATAACACGGTTTGTTTTTACCGCGAAGTATAGTAGCTACTTCAGTGATAATACGACCAAATGTTTTACCTTCTGCATCAATCAAAACCCATTTTTGATTGATTTGTTCTTCAGTTGCAATTTTAGTAAATTTCATTTGAGAACCTTTCATCTTGGATTATTACTATAAACGTTTTGAGGGTTTATTTAAGTGGCGAAAGTATAGCCACTTAAACTTATAAATAACTTAATTTATGGTTTTTTTAAGGTTTAGTTTTCTATTTCCGATTTTGCATAAAAATAATTTGTCGCACTTACAAAACCATCGACGCTTCCGCAGTCAAAACGCTTCCCTTTAAACTTATAGCCGATCACTTTTCCCGCTTTTGCTTGAGCCAAAAGTGCATCGGTGATCTGAATCTCTCCCCCTTTACCCGGAGCGGTATTTTGGAGAATCTCGAAAATATCGGGAGTGAGAATATACCTGCCGATAATCGCCAAGTTCGAAGGTGCATCCTCGGGAGCGGGTTTTTCCACCATATGGCTCACGCGAACTACATCGTCCTCAATAAATTCACCCGCTATAACACCGTATTTTTTACTATCTTGCATAGGGATCTCTTCAACCGCTACGATGGAGCATTTGTATTTTTCATAGAGTTTCACCATCTGCAAAAGCACCCCGTGCCCTTCGTGATTATCGCACAGATCATCCGCCAAAATCACCGCAAAAGGTTCGTTGCCTATAAGCGTCTCCCCCGTAAGTATGGCATGTCCAAGCCCCTTCATCTCGATCTGGCGGGTATAAGAAAAGGTGCATTTGTCTATCACGGCACGTATCTCTTTGAGGTAATGCTCTTTGTCGGTTCCTTGGATTTGGTGTTCGAGTTCGTACGAGATATCAAAATGATCCTCGATCGCGCGCTTGCCGCGTCCCGTCACGATTGCCATCGTCGTAAGCCCCGCATCGATCGCCTCTTCGACGCCGTATTGCAAAAGGGGTTTGGTCAAAACGGGAAGCATCTCTTTTGGGATCGCTTTGGTCGCGGGCAAGAAGCGCGTACCGTATCCTGCGGCAGGAAACAAACATTTTTTTATCATTACTTATCCTCGAAATTGTTTAAAAATTAAAGACGCTATTGTAGCAACAAAGCTACACTTTTACAATCTTTATGCCCTCTTGTAAGAGATAGCAAATATACCCCTCTACCCTCTCGCCCGTTATGGCATGTACCGCATTTTTGTAGTACGCCACTTGGGTTTTGTGGTGTTTTGCAAAATTCAGGGAACTTTTGTAATCGATCACGTTCCAGCATGTTTCGCCAAAGAGCGATCTTGGATCGTTTATCTCTTGCTTTACCAAAAGATCGATGTAGCGGAGATTATTTTTATGTTTGATCGCTTTCTCTTTAAATATCTCCCCCTTTGCAAGCTCTAAAAATCTCTCATCGCCAAGGAGCATCGCAACCCTGCGGCAAATATCCGCCATCTCCTCCTCGCGCAAAAGGGAACCGAATTTATTGCGCAGCATCTCTTTGGCATGTACCAGTCCATCCGCTTCAAAACTCGGAAGCATCTCCAAGGTGTAATGGAGTGCCGAACCGAAATGGATCGCCTCTAGATCCTCTTCCTCCTCCTCTTCATATGCCAATATCTCGCTTTGCGTTCCGTAGTAAAGATTTTTATAGACAAAAGGCTCGTACCCTTTTTGGACGGCGTTTTGGGACCTCTTACACTTAAGTTCTCCTATACTGCCGCATTGCAGCCCTAAAACCTCGAACATCGAGTCTTTGGGTTTTTGGATCACGACAAGGTTCTCTTTGGCGCGGGTGAATGCCACGTAAAGGGCGTTGAGTGTATCTTCAAGCGCCAAAGCCCTCTCTTTTTCAAGAGCGCGCGCGTACCCCCTATCAAGCGCTTCTCTGCCCTTCGTGCGCAGATAAAGATTTTTTAGCTCTATCCCCTCGTACTCGTAGATGATGCTATCGCGGGCAGGAGGAGCTTTTTTCATCCGATCGAGTACGATCACGTGCTCATACTCAAGCCCCTTGGATTTATGGATCGTTAAAATACGCACACCGCTAAGATCCGAAGCCGCACCGCTCTCATCGAGCCTCTCGTATTCAAATAAGAACGATTCGATATCGGGGTATCTGCGCAAAGCGTTTAAAAACTTGATAAGGTGAAAATCTCCCTCAAAAAGGTTGTATCGCCGTAGCACGTCCTTTACGATCTCATCAAGTTTCTTGCTGCAAAGATCGACCTTTGCTAGAGGCTGCACATCGCGCTCAATCAGAGAGAAAAAATTATGTCTGTAGATCTCTTCGCCGAAATAGAGATACTTGAGGTATTCGATCACCGCTTGGACACTGCGCTGATTGATGAGTTTCGTCGTCGTTTCGGTGACCACTTCGATCCCCTCTAAGAGCAAAAGTTCCTTCACCTCTTCCCCGTCTCCGTTTGTAGCACATAAAACTGCGATATCATCGGGGTCGGCGCCCATCGCTAAAAACTCTTTCACCTGCAAAAGCACCGTTTCCAAAAGGGTGTCACTCTCTAACACCGAGACATACCCTCCGTTTGCTTCCTCCCTTGTTTTTTGGGGTGCATAATGTGCCATTCTTCCCCCGAAGGTTTGGTTGACAAACTCTATAATCCTCTTTTGGGAGCGGTAATTGACCAAAAGCGGCTCAATCTGCGTTGCATTTTGGGATGCCACCTCGCCAAACAAAGCACTAACGCCGCCGCGAAAGCGATAAATCGACTGTTTGACGTCTCCGACGAAAAAGAAACTCCCCTCACTTGTAACACCCTCTCCGCTTAGTATCTCCTCTATTAGCGGGCGAAGAATCTCGTACTGCAAAATACTCGTGTCTTGAAACTCATCGAGCAAAATATGCTCAATCTGCGAATCCAAACGAAAATACAAAAACTCCTTTTCGATACGCTCTTTCAAAAGATAATGCACCAGTACCGTTACATCATCAAAACTTAACTCTCCGTCCTCTTTGAAAAGAGCCTCTTTTGCCCGTTTATATAATCCCAAAAGCTCAAACAGGGCATAAAAAAAGTTTTGTTCCCTCGCTCGGTAATACCCAAAAAGCGCCTCTTGTATGGCATGTAAATGATCATCCATAGCAGGGGTATAACATTTTGCAAACGTTTGGTACTCAAGTGTTTCGCGCCCTATCCACGCTTTTGCGCAAAGCTCTTCAAAACTCTCTGCAACCATACTTTTTTTTGCGGTACTCGAAGCATTAGGCGCTTTGTGTACGATTGCGGCAAGTGCCTCAAACTCTCCCCACACTTTTTGTTCGAAAGAGAAAGGATTTTCTCTGCCAAAGCTTATGCGCGTAAACTCTTTTTGCTTGACGTAAAGCTCATCTAGAAGCGAAAAAAGGTTCTCAAGCCTTTTATTTGAGGCGATAGATAGGTTGATAAGGGTCTCTTTTTTTCCCGCAACGCTAACCTCTTTTAAAAAACGTGCAAGCAGTTTGATCTCGTGCTGCGAGTTCGCCGTGGTAAAATCGGGCATCAGCCCTGCATAAAGGGAAAACTTACGAAGAATCTGGCTAAAAAAGCTATCGATCGTCATAATTTTTGTGTTGGCATGTAAAAACTGCTCAAGTATCGCTTCTCTTTTTCCAAGAAGCTCGTCCCTGCCCAGACCCGTCACACGCATAATCTCTTCAAGCTCTCCTCGCGAGGGAAGTTCTTCGAGGGTTTGCACGATCCTCTCCTGCATCTCGTGCGCGGCTTTGTTAGTAAAGGTAAGTGCCAATATCTTCGAAGGAGCGGCGCCTAAAAACAGCAAACTCAAATAGCGCACCACGAGCATAAACGTTTTGCCGCTCCCCGCACTCGCTTCGTAGGCAAGATTTTTCACAAACATCTCACGCCCTTTTGCAAATAAGAGCATAATCGCAGAAAACGCAATGTTTATGCTCCTCGCATTTGCTAAATTCAAAACTCTCCTGCATCAGCATATCGGAGAGCGTCGCACTAAGCAGTGCAAGTTTCTCCTGCAAAAGAGGTTCGTAAACGATTTTGGACTCTTTGAGGTCGTAGTAGGCACAGGAGATATCGCTGCCGAATTTTTGCGCAAGCAGATAGTAAAACTCCAACTGAAAATCGGTTGCCTCGCCGAGTGTTTTTTCGCTGTAGAGAGGATAACTACCGCTTTTATAATCAAGCACCAAAACGTTATCGCCGTTTGTATCGACCCTATCAATCTGCCCCGCAAGCCGTGCGCCTGCATACGTAGTCTGCAAACTCTCCTCGCATGCAACTACATGCCAACCCTCGCTAAATCGTTGTATCTCTAAAGTACAAAAAGGATCAAGCAGTTTTTTATACATCGCTATAAGATACTTTTCCATCTCGCTTTTGCCGCACACCGCATCAAGTTCGAGCGAAAGCTCTTTTTTGAGCAGCGCAATATCTTCGTAGCTTCTTTTTTTCGTATAAAGATTGCGCAAAGCGGTATGTATGTGGGTTCCGATCTCCCACTCTTTTGGCATCTCTTTGGGTATCTCGTGCCCTTGCAGATTACGGATATATCTGTAATAATATTTACGTTTGCAGGTTAAAAATGTTTTTAGCTTCGTAGCGGAGATTGTTTGGTCGCGAAAACTATAGTCCAAAACAATCTCCTCATCCTCTTTGGAGTGCTTTATGCTCGGCGCAAATAAAATCGAGGCATAGTCAAGCTCTTTGTAGCCGTTGTACTCCTCGATCCCAAGCTCTTTTAAAAACCTCGAAGCGCTGCTTTGCGACGATTTTACGTAGCATATCGCCGCTTCTTTGGTGTTGCTAAGAAGGCTTTTGTAGTAGTGTTTTTGAAGGTTTTCTCTATCGAACATCGTGGGAAGATTCGCATTTTCTCTCACTTGCGTGTTTAAAAACATATCTTTGTCGCTCTTTTTTGGAACGTTCGTATCACTGAAATCGACGATAATTACCCCCTCAAACGAAACCCCTCTCGTCTCGAGCACCCCCATAACGGTAATTTTTCCTCCGCGCACATCATCAATCGTACGCGATGCGAGCCTTTGCATAAACAGATGGAGCACCCCTTTGAGGTTCATCCCCTCAAGATAAGGGAGCAAGCGGATAAACAAAAAAAGCTCCTCCGCATAGATTTTTTTCTCGATTTTTTCTGTGGCATGGAGCGCCAAGCCCTCCAACAATCCAACGACGTCTATCTCTGAAATATCTTTGTAATAGTGAGCGTAAAGCTCTTGAAAGACCTTATCTCCGACCCTTTGCAAGCGTGCTTCATTCTCTTTGGAATCGATCTCCAAAGCTTGGATTGCACCGTCGATCTTTTTAAAAAAAAGGGTTTGGGAAAATGGAACCCCCATCGCAAAATTCAGATTCGATTTATCGTCAAAAAGTTTGAGCGTCGATGCAAACTGCTCATCGGGGACGATAACGGCTATTTTTTGGGGGTCATACCCTTTGGCGACCAAGTCGTATATCTTTTTTTGTACGAACGCCGCTTGCAAAAGGGGTTCGCTAAAAGCTTCGCAAGATATATCTTTGGCATGGGAGATTGCTTCTTGCGAGAGTATCTCCATTGTGTCCAGAGCTATTTTGTAAAGATAATTTTCTTGCAGCTGCAAACCGAGATCGAAAAATCTTTTTTGCACCTTCTTATTGAATTTACTCGTGCTTAGGACAAGTATAATCTTGGCATGTGCAACGGCTTGGCTCAAAACCTGAAATTCGAAATTCGTCAAATGACCGCTTATATGTATTTCAAATTTTTTGTGCGTTTGTAAAAACGCAACGTTAAGTCGGTAAAGTTTAGGCAAAAAGATTCTATCGAGTAGCCTCTTTTGGTTGCACAACACCTCATAATTTTGATACAGCTGCACCAAAATACCGATGTGTTCTTCATACTCGGCATATGTATCGGCATCATTTAAACGCTCAATAGGGATGAGTTCCGCACTGAGTTCTTCGAAAAATTTAAAAATATAGGAAGCGTTTTTGGTGAAAGTGAAAAAGTTTCTCTCAATCTGAAGCTCTCTAAAGCGGCTAAAATCGGAAGCTTCAAGAAGCAAAAGGGAGCGCGTGTCCTCATCGGGATAGCGGTACCCATCTACGATGCAAAGTTTTTGTAAAAACTCCGCCATTGTAAAGGTATGGGGCAAGAAGAGGGAATCCCCGCTTACTTGTTGTTGAAAATCTCTAATTGATCGCGAAGTGGGAAAAACTAAAGCGGTTTCATCCATCAAGAAACCTCTTAATATTCTTTAAACGTTGTGTTTCTCGTGTCTGCTTTAAGGTTGTAATAGCGGCTGTCTTGCCCTATCTCTATCTTTGCCATAACGTCCCAGCGCCCCTCTAGGGGAAGCGTAACGTTTTCAAAAGTGTACACACCCTCACTAACGGTAGGGTTTTCTAATGCTATATCATACTGAAGCTGATTCGGGCGAGTAAGAACCACTTTGATCTTTGCATCGTTTATCGCCTTGGCATCGGCATCGCTTATTTTATATCGGATCGACGTACCTTTGGTAGAGAGCCCCTGCGTAAGATATTCGATCTTGTATTTTTGGTCAAAAGCGATCTGTGCTTTGATGATTTCGTTGGCATTTGCATCCGCGTCATGGTAATCCATCATAAACTTATCGCTTTTTTGTACGGGAAGCGTGCTGGCAACGATCACCGTTGCGACACAGGCTCCAAAAATCAAAACGATCGAAATACCGATCGCATAAGGCCATATTTTTCCGTTAGAGAGATTCATTTTTCTGCCTTCTTAGGTAGAGTTTTCTTTTTATGTAGAGAAATATACCATAAATTATCATACCGTAGAACAACAGCTTAACGACGAAAATACTGTTCTTATTGGCGTTACCCGCGGCATTTTCAAGCTCGATCCCTTTTGAGGCGGCTATCTGCTCGGCAATATCGACGTAGCCGTTATACATCGAGGCGGCATATTTTCCCGTCTGTTGTCCGTCTTTTGCTTTTTGTGCCAAAAGCGGCAAGATAGTTCCCCCCGACGTGGAAGCGATCTCTTTAAAGCTTTCCAAACCGTCGCTGTAAAAAAGAGCCATTATAAGAGCCTGCACCCACGACGCAACGGGGCTCAAAACCTGTTTTTTATCAAAATATTCATATAAAGAGGGATCGCTTGCCAAAATATCGACTTTAGAATCAAGCTCGGCAAAAGTGAGCAGCAACGTAGGACCGCTAAGCGATGCCATAAGTTCCTTTTCGTACTCGACTATCGTTTTGCCCTGCGGTAAGGAACGTACCATAACAAGTCGCAAAGAAATACCTGTTTTTTGGTGTAACTCGCCACCTAAGGTTTCGATCTGCTGTTTGAACTCGGGAGTTCCTACGACATCGTCTTTATATAAATACTCTGCACCTAATAAAACGGGGAAAGAAAAGAGAATGAAGGTGAGGGCACGAAGCCCTCTAAGAAATTGAAACAATGTTCTTAACCTACGAAAAGATGGTTTGGTGTTACCACCGCGTAAAGTGTATAAGCAGCCATAATAACAAGGCTCCATGCAATAATTTTATCCATCGCTTACCCCTTACTTCACATCGACAACATGATTAGCATTTTCCGTGCTAAACATTTTGATCTCTGTAGGATTTTTAATATCGTAAAAATTCGCTGACGATTCGTTTTGAACATTGATACCCCATACAGTCAAACCTGCTAGAATACTAAGTAATAAAACGGTCGCGATCAACATACCGGTAATGCCGTCCAATGCAAATACGCTTCTATTTTCATTCATACCTTACTCCTTATTTCGCGCTGATGCTTGTTATATAAGCACCCACAGCTTCTTTTTGTTTCGGATTAAGTCTATCAAACTTAGGCATTGTACCGATTGCACCTTTTTTACCGTGTGTAAGTACGTTAGCAACAAGCTCAGGCGTGAATGCAGCGATGTTTGGAGCAACAAACTCCATCCCTTTACCGTCTTCACCGTGGCATGAAGCACAAGTACCGGCAAACACTTCTGCACCCGGACCTTTCATACCGTTAGCAACGTATTTCGATACAAGATCGATCTCCGCATCGGTAATAAGCTCGTTCGTATTCATGTTGAATAATCCGTTTCTATCAGGCATCGGCATCTCATCACCCATCAAACGGTTGTTTGAACCGTTTTCGATTACGTGTTTCACTACGCTTGCCTCAAGTCTTACGTTAAGGTTCGCCGCTTTGCCGTCGATACCGTCTGCTTGAAGACCGTGACATACTTTACACTCTGCAACGAAAACAGATTTACCCATCGCTACAAGCTCTTCGCCTGCGATGTTTTTATATTTGTCTTCGAATTTAGTGTTATGTGCTGCCGTGTCTTCATTATACTCACCGATTTGTGAGTAAGCATTTACAGGGTAACCTGCGATAAAATACCACATACCCCAAATGATAGTACCCATGAACATGATCGCCCAGCCCATCGGTACGCTGTTTTTGTATTCACCAATGCCGTCCCAGTTTTCATCTGCCAACTCACCCGTAGCAGTATCTGTTTGCATTTGGCGAACATACTTGATGACAACAAACACCGTAATGATTACAAGTGCAACTGCACCGGCAACCGCCAGCATGTTAACGATATCACCGTTTAATCCACCCTCCGAACTTCCAACAGACAAGTATGTTAAAAGTAGCATGAGAGCGGTAAAGATAATTCCCCCAAGATAAAGCTTGTTCATATATCTCTCCTATTTCTCTTTATCATTAGACACTGCCGATACGGGTGTATCGGTAATGTCGTCTTTTAGCGCTATATTGCCGTAATCCTCATAGTCGTGACCGTCAGCATCTTTTCTTTTTGAATAAAGGTGATATATGTACCCATATAAAACGATTACCAAGAAAGCCGTTAACGCAAAGTAGCCGTATGCTTGTAATTCAGCAATATTCACTACAAATCCTCACTATTTAAGACTGTTCATATATGCAATAAGTGCTACGATTTCAGGAATCTCTCCACGTGCTACTGCATCTTTAACATCTTGATCTTTCATATCTGCCGCGATAGCTTTTGCTTCTTCTAAAGCAAGTGCTTTAGCTTCTGCTACGCTGCTTCCCATTTTTACAACCGCACTAGAACCGTCTTTCATAGGAACCGGTTTGTTGTAAGGAACTGAGAAGAATTGTGCAACCGTTAATTGCTCCGCATATGCCGTTTCTACGTCAGCCAAGTTTGTAAACATCCATCTGTATGCAGGCATAATTGAACCCGGAACTACGGATGCAGGATCTTTCATGTGATTCTCATGCCAGTCTGTCGTACGGTAGTTACCCACGCGCATCAAATCCGGACCAGTTCTTTTTGAACCCCAAAGGAACGGACGATCGTATGCATACTCACCGCTTAGAGAGTAATCACCGTAGCGATCCGTCTCAGATTTAAATGGACGTACTAACTGCGAGTGACATGCGTTACAACTGTTTTTAATATAAACGTGACGACCTGCCAACTCTAAAGTAGAATAAGGCTTTGTCCCGATTACAGGTCTAGAAGCTTGTGCAAAGTTTGGAAGAATCTCGATCAAACCCGCAAAAGCGATTGTTACGAATACACCTACCGCAAAAAAGAACGGATGTTTTTCTAACCAATGAAACATAAATACTCCTTTCTATTAAGCGCCCATAGGCGATGCGTTTTGAAGCTCAGACTCCTCAACCGGACGAGCAGACATAGTTTTGTAAATGTTATAAGCAAACATAAAGAAACCAACTAGGTATAAAAGACCACCGATACCACGGATAGTATAGTACGGATGTAAAACTGTTACCGTATCGACGAATGAGTATGCCAAGTTACCGAACTCATCGTGAGCACGCCACATCATACCTTGCGTGATACCTGCAATCCACATAGAAGTGAAGTATAAAACAACACCTAATGTTTGGATCCAGAATTGTGCAGCCATTAAAGATTTTGAATAGATTTCACGTTTAAATACACGTGGAGCCATATGATACAGCGCAGCCATAATCATAAATCCAACCCATCCAAGAACACCGTCATGTACGTGTCCTACGATCCAGTCAGTAAAGTGAGCGATCGCGTTAACAGATTTGATAGCTTGGATTGGACCTTCTAATGTAGAGAACATGTAGAATGTAGAACCAAGAACCATGAATTTGATCAACGGAGACGCTGCAACTTGTTGCCACTCACCCTTCATTGTTAAAAGCATGTTAATTGCAGAACCCCAAGAAGGAAGGATCAAGATAACAGAGAAGATTGAACCCATTGTTTGCATCCAATCCGGTACTGTTGAATAGAGTAAGTGGTGTCCGCCTGCCCATAAATATACAAACATCAATCCCCAGAAAGAAAGAAGTGATAATTTATAAGAGTAGATAGCTTGTCCTGACTCTTTTGGAAGGAAGTAGTAGATCATCGCAACGATAGGCACCGTAAATCCGAATGCAACCGCATTATGCCCGTACCACCATTGAACAAGCGCGTCGTTTGTACCTGCATACATAGAAACTGAGTGATACCATGCACCGATACCTGTTTCACCTGCCGGAGATGCAGCCAACATAGTTGGGATTTCCATATTGTTGAAAAGGTAAAGCATAGCTATCCCTAAGAATGTCGCAATGTAATACCATACAGAGATATAAAGTGACTTCTCACGGCGGATACCGATAAGACCGAATATGCTTAAACCGAAGATTACCCACACCACAACAACTGCGATATCGATAGGCCATTCAAATTCTGCATACTCTTTTGAAGTCGTTACACCAGCAAAAAGAGATACAACAACAGCAGCCACGACTGCAAGGTAAAGCCAAAAGTGTAGTTTCCCTAAAACCATCAATAGCTTTGACTCCGCCATTGATACCTTTAATACACGTTGACCAACATAATACCAAGTAGCAAAAATACCACTTAATGTAAACCCGAAAATAACTGCATCAGTATGCAGTGGACGAAGACGACTAAAGTTTGTATATTCCGCCAAACCCTCACCAAGAATCACGTTAACACTTGGAAAAGCAAGTTGAAATGCCAAAATTACACCGATGAGCATACCAACGATCCCTAAAACGATCGTTGTGAACATGAACATCTTTGCAACGGTATAGTCGTACTCTAATGGACGATTCTCCATATATAGCCTCCTTAAAGTTTCAAAGCAATTATGCCAATACACTTTTTCAAAGCATATTAGACTAATTAACGCTGTCATAATATCAGTTGAAAAATTTAAACAATCTTAATTAGTGATTTTTCTTAACACTTTTTTAACAAAGTGTTATCTTTTTGTTTACTTTTGGCTTTTTGGTAACACTTGAGGAAAATGAAAAATAAAGGGAGGGAAAAGCACCCCAAAGAGGTGCTTTTTTATCTTTTTATGAGGTTTAAAAATTCGCCGAAGATATAGCGGCTCTCTTTTGGTCCCGGGCTTGACTCGGGGTGGTGCTGCACCGAAAAGATAGGCGCATTTTTATAACGTAACCCTTCGATGGTATTATCGAACAGGTTTGTATGGGTCACCTCTGCAATCTCCGTAATATTTTCAGGGACATTGTAGTTATGGTTTTGCGCGGTAATCTCTACAAAACCTGTTTTTTCGTTCTTCACAGGATGGTTTCCGCCGTGGTGACCGAATTTAAGTTTATAGGTGTCGTACCCGTGGGAGATGCTCAAAAGCTGATGCCCCAAACAGATTCCGAACATAGGAACTTTTGCCTCGATAAGCTGTTTAATCTGTTCGTGCTCTTTTTTGAGTACGAGCGGATCCCCCGGACCGTTAGACAAGAATACCCCGTCGATCTCTTTTGCTTTAAATCTTTGAATCAACTCTTGGGCTTTAAAATCGTTTGGAAGAACCTCTACGCCCATTTTTGCTTGTACGAGTTCGTTGAGAATGTTTTTCTTAACACCGAAATCGATCACGACGATATTTGCTTCGGCTTTTGGGGCTTCTTCATACTCGAATTTACTCTCGGAGTAGGTTCCGTGCGTATGTTTGTAAGCAACTTTTGTGCTTACCTGCTCGATGTAGTTGACATCCTCTATACGCTCCGAAGATGCGAGTATCTTTTTGAGTTCCTCTTTATCGCTGATCTGGGTTGAAGCGATCATCATCATAGCACCTTCGTCACGGATCATTTTTGTCAAATATCTTGTATCAATATCGCAAATCCCGACGATGTTGTGCTCTTTTAAAAAGTTTTCCAACGAATCTTCAGCCCTGAAATTGGAATATCTTTTTTGATATTTTCTTACGATCATCCCTTTGGCATGTGCTTTTGCGCTCTCCATATCCTGCGCATTTACGCCTACGTTCCCGATCTCTGGCATGGTAAAGGTCACGAACTGCCCAGCGTAAGAGGGATCTGACATAATCTCTTGATACCCGCTCAAAGAGGTGTTAAATACGATCTCGCCGACACTCGTACCCTCTGCACCGAAACTATTTGCCTCTAAATATGTGCCGTTTTCAAGATATAACCAAACTTTTTTCATAGCAGCTTCCACTTTTACATACCTCTCTTTGCAAGTTCTTCTTTGTATATTTTTTCATAAAGTATTTCAAACTCATCCGTTCCCGGGATATACCGTTTTTTGTACGATCGTATCTTGTCCATCACCGCATCCTGCAACTGTGCGTCGCTTGCGATAAAGGAAGTGATAGAGTTATAGATAATATTTTTAATTCTGTTTTCCGTAACATCGAAATTGATAAGATCCTCTTCATAAAGCTCATCAAGAATTTTATGCGACAGATCCGAATATCTCTCTTCGTAATTAAGAATTACACCAAACTCGGGCGCCAGCTTTTTTTTAATCATAAAGAAAAGTTGTCTTCCGTCTGCATTCATGAAGTCTATCTCCTCTTCATTCGCTTGACAGATCTCATTCACTTTCTCTTCCAATGCCATCTCTTTTTTTACGTTCTCACTCAAAACTTTTTCCGCTTCCTGCGCTACGGGATCCAAGCCTCTCGTCATTTTTACAACGCCGCTTGCGTTGAGATCTACGGCTACTTTTTGCGCGATATGAGGTAAAGTTTTGAGTGATATTTTCATTGAAGAGCCCTATGAGTAAAATAAATTCAGATATTTTACACTATCTAAAGTAAAGATACGATTAGGGCAAGGGTTATTTCGTTAAAAGGGTCGTAAGACGAGAGGCCTTTGCAGCTTCCATTTTGGCAAAAATCTGCCCCACTATATTGGGTTTTAATGAACTCAATATTGCGACTGCTTCCTCCTCCTCCATCTGTGAAAGTATCTGCGAAGCGGCGGCAGGCTTCATTTTTGAGAAGGTTTGCGAAACGTTGCCCATTTTGATATCTTTTATCTCTTTGAGCACCTCTTCGTTGGCATGTAAGAGCTTTTCGACACGCGCTTCTTTTTCCGAAACAAGAGCAAGTTTGGCATCCACCTCCTGCTCTTTTTCATTGAGTTTTATCTCTTTTTTTCGCAGCAGCTCTTCGGTGGCTATTTTGAGTGCATTCAAAGCCTGCTTTTGTTCATCGATCCTCTCAAGCTCTACAAGAAGTTCGCTTTTTCTTTCGCGGAATATCTCCGTACACTCAAAAAGCCTATCGCTTTGTTCGGCAAAAGCAATACTATTGCAAAGCAACAGAAAAAAAACAAATTTCCTCACCGCTCACACCCCTTCGTTTTTTCTATAAAAAGTGATCGAAGCAACCTCGTCCAAACGTTTTGCTTCTTTTATTTTTTCCTCTTGAAGCACTTTTTTCACCTCTTCGAGTTCCAGATATTTATACTTTTCATATTCTATCATATCTTTTTTAAGCCTGTTTTGTGCTTCTTGAAGCTGTTTCTGTGCAAAAGAGAGCCACTCTTTGTTATGTTCTATCACGTCTCGTTGCGATGCAAGCAAAACCCTCGAAGCCAGCAGAGAACCGATAGAACCTGCTTTGGGAGTATCTAAATCTTGGAGTGTTTTATAGGAGAGTTCTAGCTCTTTAGAAGCGTTGGCAAGGTCTGTTGAAGCTCTTTGGAAAAAACGTTCACTCGTATCTAGGGCATTTTTTTTAACCGACACCAAAGCAGTGTATCTCGTTTTCAAAAGCTCCCCCTAGAATTAGAGTTGCATCCCCTCTTTAAGAGAGGATAATCGTATCGTCTCTCTCAGGCGAGGTCGAGATGATCCCCACCTTTGTTTTTGTTATCTCTTCGATAAATTTAATATATTCCTGTGCCTCTTTTGGAAGCTCTTCAAACGTTCTGGCACCTTTTGATTTCCCCCACCCTTTAAAGGATCTATAAACGGGCTTTACGTCCTCAAGATTTTGGGGCAGATAATCGATCTGCTCGCCGTTGACCTCATAAGCTACACATACTTTTACTTCGCTAAATCCGTCCAACACGTCGAGTTTCATAAGCGCCAACTCATCACACCCGTTGAGGCGGCTTGCATAGCGCGTAGCAACTGCATCGAACCATCCGCATCTGCGTGGTCTTCCCGTGGTCGTACCGAACTCGTGCCCTTGCTCACGCATCTTCGCACCCTCTTGCCCTAAATCTTCACTCGGGAAAGGTCCGTTTCCTACACGTGTACAGTACGCTTTTACGATACCCGTTACTTTTCCGATATCTTTAGGGTTAAGCCCGAGCCCCGTACATGCCCCCGCACTTACGGTAGAGCTTGAGGTAACGTAAGGGTAAGTTCCGTGATCGATATCGAGCATCGTACCCTGTGCACCCTCTAAAAGAACTTTTTTGTTCTCCTCATCGAGTGCTCTCCAAACCATATTCGTAGTGTTGGTGATAAACGGCGAAAGTTTTTGGCTATACCCCTCAAGCTCCGCTAAAAGTTCGGTTTTGTTAGGGGTTGCAATCCCTAAAACGTCAAAAATCGCTCTGTTTTGTTCAAAAGAAGCCAAAATAGAATCGCATAATTTAGCAGGGTTGAGAAGCTCCCCTACGCGGTGGCCTACGCGGTTGATTTTATCAGAATAGGCAGGTCCGATCCCTTTTCCCGTCGTACCGATAGCCTTGTCCCCTTTGAGCTTTTCGCGTGCTTGGTCGATCAACGAATGGTACGGAAGATTCAAATGTGCTTTGTCGGAGATAAAAAGACGCCCCTCTAAGTTTTCAAACTGGGTCATCTCTTTAATTATCGACTCGGGTGAAAGTACGACGCCGTTTCCGATCACGTTGATCGCTTTGGGGTTAAGCACGCCCGATGGGATTAGGTGCAGCGCATAACGCGTCCCATCAACCCAAATAGTGTGCCCTGCGTTGTGACCACCTTGGCTTCTACATACCATATCGTATTTTTGAGCAAGATTATCTACAATCTTCCCTTTTCCTTCATCTCCCCACTGGATCCCAACGATTACGTCTGCCTTCATCATTCTTACCTTTTTCCTATTTAGTTAATGCTTCGCATAGAACATCCGTATAGATAGCAAATCCTACGGATCTCTCCTCTGCGTTTTTATAGCGTCCGCCGCGCGCGTACACTTCGTTCTTTTCGATCACTCTAAAAAACAGCTCATCGTAATAGAGCATTTTCGAGTAATAGATCGGAGCCAATACGACATTTTTATACGATATCTCCGAAGCGAGTTCCCGCATCTTTAAAAGCTCTTTTTTTATCTCTTGGGGCACCGTCTCCAAAATGGCATCGAGCGATTCCACATGCTGCAGGTACACCAGTTTCGTAAGCCAATCGACATTGAGACTCAAAAACTTTTCGATGTTAAGATGGCGGAAGTCGTCAAGCTCCAAACTCTCGAACATGCCAACCAAAAGCTGCGGGATTTTGATATTGGATATCTGCACAAGCGGATTTACTTCCAAATGTTCCAATATCTCCAAAGCGATATTCATAACGCCCGAGAGCTTCTTTTCCCCGATATGTTCTACACCTACTTGGTATTGTTCCAAAGTAGGAAAACGAAAAACGGGTTGGATATAAAACCATTTTTTATGTTCGGTATTGCGTCCGAGCCTTTTTTCGATGATGCGCACGACGTCGATCGTCGAATCCGCACGCAAAGATATATTATGATTTTTTTCATCATTGACCCTAACCAGCTCTTTGGCATCGGCGATGCTCATATGCTGATGGTAGGAAAAAAACGGGGTGACGATCTCTTCAAAACCGTTTTTATACAAGATGTCGCTTGCAACTTTCTCTATCTCCCGCTTTACTTTGGCACTTTTGCCGAAATAAAGTTTGGAGCCGTTAGGTATCTCATGTTCTAAAATCATAATCTCTCTTTAGTTTCCAAATACGATTTCGTTAAAAATCCTATTTGCCTCTCCGTCGTATTTTCTACGTCCGAGTTTGCTAAGTGCCAGCTCTACGCTGTTGACAACCCATGCCGCTTCGTACACGGGGATAAGCCCCATATGGTTGATACGGAAAATTTTTCCCGCTAAATGGTCTTGTCCGCCCGCTACGTTGACGTCAAAATCGTTTTGGAGGATTTTTCTGATCCCCGACGCATCCGCATCGTCGATCGTCGTCATAGAGGTTGCAGGAGTTTTGGGATACACATGCAATCCGATCGCTTCAAGCGCCGCACGCGTCGCTTTGGCGCGACGGTCGGTGTCTAGAAACAGTTTCTCGATGCCGCCTTGTTTCTCGATCGTCTCTAAAACCTCTAAAAGCCCTATAATCAGGGTCGTTGCCGCCGTCCATGCCGTCGTGTTTTTTCTTTGGTTTTTGATCTCGGTCGCAAGATTGAAATAGTACCCCTTGCCGCTTCCGATCTTCTCAAGCGCTTTGGCGCTCAAACCTAAAATCGCAAGCCCAGGAGGGAGCATCAACGCTTTTTGACTCCCCGCGATTACACAGTCGATATGCGTGATGTCGATTTTTTCCACGCCCACTGCCGTGATCCCGTCGGCAATCACCATAATATCGGGGTTGAACTCTTTTACCGCTTTGGCGATCGCCTCAACGGGGTGGCGCAATCCTCCCGCAGATTCGCTGATTTGCACCGCAATCGCATCGATATTCGGGTTGGCTTTTATGGCATGTACGACATCATCGACGCTTACGGGAGTATCCCATTCGTTCTTGATCTCTACGTTGTTTAGCCCGCATGCCACGGCGATTTTACCGAATCTCTCACCGAATTTTCCCGAGTTGACGTTTAGCAGGGTATTGTGACACAGGTTCGTCACCGCTGCTTCCATGGCACCCGTTCCGCTTGAGGAGAGCATCACCACCTCGTCGCTTCCAAAAAGCTTGAAAAGCGCTTTTCTTGTTTTTTCAAAAATAGCTTCAAATTCAGGAGTACGATGGTGCATCGTCTCGACACTCATGGCATTACGAACATTTTGAGGAACCGGAGTCGGGCCGGGAGTAAAAAGTAGCATGTGGATTATTCCTGCGTGTAAAATATTTTTATTCAAACCTCGAATTATATCGAAGAAAGTTGAAGCGACTCTTTAGATTATCAACAACTCTACGCTAAAATAGCGCCACTTTTTTTCAAAGGATTGCTATGACCGTTGCGGACTCGATTATTTTAGGGATTATCGAAGGTTTTACCGAATTTCTCCCTATATCCTCGACGGGGCATCTTATCGTTGCAAGCCAGTTTTTGGGGGTGGATCAAAACCACGTCAACAAAGCCTTTGAAGTGATTATCCAGTTCGGGGCGATCTTGGCGGTCGTGTTTAGCTACAAAGAGAAATTCAGCATCAAAAAAATCGATCTTTGGAGCAAAGTGTTTCTTGCGTTTGTGCCTATCGGGGCGGTAGGTTTTTTATTTGCGTCGCAGATCAAGGAGCTCTTTAGCGTCGGAGTAGTTGCCTGGATGTTCATACTCGGCGGGGTGATCTTTTTGGTAGTGGAGAAATTTTTTATAAAAGACGAACATGCCATGCTTGCCGACGTAGAAAAAATCAGCCTCAAACAAGCTATGCTCATAGGATTCGCTCAGGTGTTTGCCCTTATTCCTGGGATGAGCCGTGCGGGTTCTACCATTATCGGCGCGCTTCTTGTGGGACTCAACCGCAAAACGAGTGCGGAGTTTAGTTTTTTACTTGCTTTTCCCGTAATGTTTGCCGTAACCTCCTACGATCTTCTCAAACACTTCAACGATTTTAGCGAAGAAAATCTCCTCGTACTGGGTGTCGGTTTCATCGTTTCGTTTCTCATCGCCTACGTTACCATCAAACTTTTCCTAGCCTTTTTGGAACGTTTTACCTTCGTAGCTTTCGGGGTTTACCGCATCCTTTTTGGAACCTTGCTTCTTTTATTTTTTACATAGGGAATAGTTATTGCTTAACTCCTAAAAAGTTTCCTTAAAAGGAGTTCCTATGCAAACGCTACTCAAATCAAAACTCCATGAGTTTTTTGAAAAACTCGAAACATCTTTTTATAAAATGAGCCAAAAAGTTTTATAAATCGTTCTCCTCTTAAAGAGAGTGCAAAATCACTTTTGCAAGTTCGAGAGCTTTAGAACGGTGGGAAAGTTCTTTCTTTACCCCCTCCTCAAGCTCTCCCAAGGTCTGCGAAAACCCTTCGGGGATAAACATCGGATCGTACCCGAACCCTTTTTCCCCTCTAGGCTCGGTAATCGCTTTGCCGTACATCCATCCGTGAACACATTGTTCAAAATCTTTCGTCACGATCGCAATCGCGGCCGTATAATGTGCAGCCGATTCGCTCACTCCGTGGGCTTTGATCTCCTCGACGAGCTTTTGAAGGTTTTGTTTATCGTTAGCTCCTGCACCCGCGTAGCGCGCACTGTAAATTCCGGGAGCCCCGCCCAAAACATCGACGCTTATGCCGCTGTCATCCGCCAAAACCACCACATCGGGGTCTTGAAGTGCGCTAAAAACTGCACGCGCTTTAATAAGCGCATTCTCTTTAAAAGTGTCGGCATCCTCTACGATCTCAAACTCTTCGATCAGATCGCTGTAAGGGATCACCTCAAAATCGTGACATAACGCTTTTATCTCTCTTACTTTCCCCTTATTGGAGGTTGCCAATACCAGTTTCAATTTCGATTTCCTTATAAGTAACTTTAAACCCGCGCCACAAAGGGCTACAAAGGTTGCATAAATTTTTCTTTGAATATAATGGCGCCATTATATAACAAGAGGTCTCAATGTTCAAAAAAGTTTTCCCCCTATCTGCCATTTTATCCCTCGGATTTTTAGGATTGTTTTTGGTCTTGCCGATGCTTTCGGTATACGCTTTGAGTTTGGAACATGCCACGCCGCTGCTTGTGGGCGTCGTCGTGGGGGGCTATGCCCTAACCCAAGCCGCTTTTCAAGTTCCTTTTGGAAAACTCAGCGACAAAATAGGGCGCAAACCCACCCTGCTTATCGGTCTTAGCATCTTCTTTATCGGCTCGCTTATCTCGGCGTTTGCCACAGACATCTATACATTGATGTTCGGTCGCTTCTTGCAAGGAGCCGGGGCTATCGGTTCGGTGATTACGGCGATGATCTCCGATCTTGTTGCCGAAGAGGTGCGTGCCAAAGCGATGGCTATCATGGGGGGCTCGATCGCTCTGAGTTTTGCTCTTGCAATGGTAGCGGGTCCCATCATCGGCGGTAACTACGGCGTCGATACGCTCTTTTTTATCACCGCGGGTTTGGCGGTGCTTAGCGTAATTATACTTTTTACCAAAGTTCCTACGCCGCCGCGCATTCGACACACCTACCATGAAAAATCAAAAACGCTCGATATCTTAAAAGATTCCAATCTTTTGCAAATGATCGTCATCAACGCGATGCAAAAAGGGCTAATGACCTTTACGTTCGTGCTTATCCCTATCTTTTTGACAAGCGAAAGTTTCGGATGGGATAAAAGCGAGCTTTATAAAGCCTACATCCCCGCGATGGTTTTAGGACTGTTAGCAATGGGTCCCGCCGCAGTTTTCGGGGAGAAGAAAAATAAGCCGCGCGAGATTTTCCTCCTCTCTATCGTACTCTTTTTCATCTCGTTCCTATTGATGGCTTTTAGCGCCTCCTCTTGGGTTTTTATCGCAGGCGTGGCATGTTTCTTTATCGCGTTTAATATGATGGAGCCCCTTGTACAGTCGATGATCAGCAAATTTGCAAAGGTTCACCAAAAAGGGGCCGCACTTGGACTTTCCAACTCCATCGCCTATTTTATGACTTTTATCGGCGGGATCGGCGCGGGGCTCATGCTTCACTATGCGCAAAGAGAAACGATCGGTATGGTGCTTGGAGTCGTGACGCTTTTGTGGTTTTTATGGAGTTTAAAACTTGCAAACCCGATCCGTTACGGGCATCTCTACATCCCACATGCCAAGGTCGATTTGGAAAAACTCGCAAGTTTGGAGAGTGAACATATCGCAGAATGGTATATCAATGAAACCGAAAATATCGTGGTGGTAAAATATGCAAAAGATGCTATCAGCGAAGAAGCATTAGAGGGGAAAATAAGTTTCTAATCCACATGCCAAAGCTTGGCATGTGGACAAAAAGGGGGAGAGTTATTTGGCTGGAACTACCAACATATTAAAATAACGCCCTTCTAAACGAGGCGGTTTGTCCATAACGGCAACGTCTTCAACCATCGCCCAAACTTTTGCAAGAACCTCTTCGGCACTCTCGGGATGTGCCATCTCGCGCCCTTTCAAAAAGACGCGGAAACGTACATGTTTCCCTTCGCTCAAAAACTCTCTGGCATGTTTGACTTTATAGTTTACGTCGTTATCCGCGATTTTAACCGAAAGCTTAATCTCTTTGATATCAATCTTCGTCTGATTTTTTCTTTGTTCTTTAAGCTTTTTCTCTTCTTGGTATTTGTACTTACCGTAATCCATGATTTTTGCAACAGGCGGTTTCGCATCAGGAGCGATCAGAACCAAATCCAATCCTAACTCGTTCGCTTTTTCCATAGCTTCATCTATCGAGATGATCCCCAACGATTCTGCTCCATCTACATTACAACGCACCTCAGGCACACGAATATCGTCATTCATAATGACACGGTCTGTTTTTTTGCTCAAAAATTTACCTCATTTATTTTAGTTTTAACAAGCGACAAGAAATCCTCCTCACTCATGTTATATTGTTCTCTCGTTCTTCTGTCGCGGATTGCTACCGATCTGTTTGCAATCTCTTCATCACCAATGACGACGATCATAGGAACACGCGTTTTCTCAGCCGTTCTGATTCTTTTGTTCAAAGAATCGTTTCTCGCGTAAATTTCGCTGTCGGCTCCGATGTCGATAAGTTTATCTGATAATTCCTTAGCATAATCTTTATGACTCTCCGCCACGGGAACGATGGCTACCTGCGTCGGGGCGATAAACATCGGGAACTCTCCCGCGTAATGTTCGGTCAAAATCCCGATGAAACGCTCGAACGAACCGAGGATCGCTCTGTGGATCATAACGGGCTGGATCTTGTCGTTGTTTTCGCCGTTATATTCGAGTTCGAAACGTGCCGGAAGGTTGTTGTCTAGCTGCACGGTTCCGCACTGCCACTCACGCCCGATCGCATCGGTGATTTTGATGTCGATTTTTGGACCGTAAAACGCCCCGCCCCCCTCATCTATGGTATACGGGAGGTTGTTGGCTTCCATTGCGGCTTTAAGTGCAGCTTCCGCTTTTTCCCAGACTTGTGCATCTCCGACGGCCTTTTCGGGTTTTGTCGAGATCATAATTTTATAATCGAATTCAAATGTCGTCATGATCTTATCGACAAAATCCATAACTTCCATGATCTGCTCTTCGATTTGATCGACCGTACAGAAAATATGTGCGTCATCCTGCGTAAACTCTCGCACGCGGAAAAGCCCGTGAAGCGCTCCCGTCATCTCGTGGCGATGCACCACGCCGTACTCGAAATATTTCAACGGAAGATCACGGTAGGAGTGAAGCTCCTCTTCGTACACTTTGATGTGTCCGACGCAGTTCATCGGCTTGACGCCAAACTCTAGCTCATCAATGTTTGTAAAATACATATTTTCGCCGTAGTTTTGGTAGTGTCCCGAAACTTTCCATAAATCGGAACGAAGCATCTCCGGACCGCGCACGGGCTCATACCCGCGTTTGCGGTGTGCTTTAAAAAGAAGCTGCTCTAGGCGTGAACGCAAACGTCCCCCCGCAGGAAGCCAGATAGGAAATCCCGCTCCCACCTCTTCGCGGAACGTAAAAAGTTTCATCTCCGCGCCTATTTTACGGTGATCCCGTTTTTCCGCCTCGGCGATCATATCAAGGTGGGCTTTCAGCGCTTCTTTGTCGGCAAAAGCGATCCCGTAGATACGCGTAAGCATCTCGTTTTTCGCATCACCCCCGAGATACGCACCCGCGATCTTTGTAAGTTTGAAGTTACGGATCAAACCGACATTGGGCAAGTGCGGTCCGCGACATAGGTCTTCAAAATCCCCTTGTTTGTAGATACTTACGCGATCGCTCGGGATACGGCTCATGACGGCAAGCTTGAGGTGATCGTTCTTAAACTTCTCTTTCGCTTCCGCCATAGAGATTTCGTACTTCTCGATCTCGTATTTTTTCTTAGCGATACTCAGCATCTCTTTTTCGATCGCTTTGAGGTCTGCTTCCCCGATTGTCGCTTCGGTTTTAAAATCGTAATAGAACCCCTCTTTCACGACAGGTCCGACGAAAAATTTTGCATCGGGATAGAGCGACTTGATCGCCTGTGCCATCAAGTGCGCGGTAGAGTGGCGTAAAACTTCCAGTGATTCCGCCGAGTTGTCAAGAAGAATCTGCTCCCCTTCAAACCCTTTCTCTTTTGCCGTTTGTAAATCTATAATCTCGTTATTGTATTTTATAGCGATTGCGTTCAAAATAATTTCCTTTGTAAATTTGTTCTACCTCTTGGCATGTAAGCCACATGCCAAGGTTTTTAAAGCTCCGTTTTTAAAGCGGCTCCGTTGGAAGCGTTAGAAACCAAAAGAGAGTAGCGTTTGAGCCATTTTGATGTGATCTCTTTTTTGATAGGTTTCCAGTGCAGGCGTCTTTGCTCAAGCACTTCGTAACTGACATTGAGCTGTAAAAGATGCGTATCGACGTCGATCTCGATCTCGTCGCCGTCTTCGATAAGCGCGATTAATCCGCCCTCGGCAGCTTCGGGGGAAACATGCCCTATCGAAGCCCCGCGGGTTGCACCCGAAAAACGCCCGTCGGTGATAAGCGCTACGCTCTCGCCAAGCCCCATCCCCATAATAAGTGAAGTAGGTGCAAGCATCTCCTGCATCCCAGGCCCACCTTTTGGACCTTCGTAGCGGATAACCACGACATTACCTGCTTTTACTTTATGCCCTACGATCCCTGCGATCGCTTCTTGCTGGGAGTTAAAGCAAACCGCGCTCCCTTTGAACTTTCTCATGCTCGGCGCGATACCCGCAGTCTTAACTACGGCACCCTCTTCCGCCAAGTTACCAAAAAGTATCGAAAGACCTCCGACAGGGGAATACGCATTTTCATTCGTATGGATAATGTTTTCGTCTAAAATTTTTGCGTCTTTGATGCGCTCGCCGAGGGTTTCGCCCGTAACCGTCGGATTGTCAAGATACAAAAGTCCGCCGCGGCGGCTTACCTCTTTCATAACCGCATTTACGCCGCCCGCACGGTTAATGTCGTCCATATGTACCGTTGAGAGCGAAGGGGAAATTTTTGCGATATGCGCCACGTTTTCGCTGATTTTATTGATCTGGGTGATGTCGAAATCGACTCCCGCTTCTTTTGCGATAGAGAGCATATGAAGCACAGTATTGGAGCTTCCCCCCATTGCCATATCGACGACGAATGCGTTGTGGATCGCTTTTTCGTTGAGGATATTGCGAAGGTTGTATTTGCTGTCTTGAGCTTTTGCCATCTCTACGACACGTTTTGCCGCTTTTTTAACCATCTCGATACGCTCGGGCGTCATCGCAAGCACGGTTCCGTTGCCCGGAAGCGCAATTCCCATCGCTTCACAAAGGGTGTTCATAGAGTTTGCCGTAAACATCCCCGAACAGCTTCCGCCGCTCGGACATGCCTCACACTCGATCTCATAAAGCTCTTCATCGCTCATTTTCCCCTCGGAGTGTTGCCCGACTGCCTCAAACGCCGTTGCCAAATCGATCGGCGTTCCGTCTTTTTTATGCCCTGCTTGCATCGGTCCGCCCGATACGAAAACCGTAGGAACGTTCACGCGAAGCGCACCCATGATCATCCCCGGAACGATCTTATCGCAGTTTGGGATACACACCATCGCATCAAGCTTGTGCGCGTTCATCACCGTCTCGATACAATCGGCGATCAGTTCGCGGCTAGGCAAACTGTAAAGCATCCCGTCATGCCCCATCGCGATCCCGTCATCCACGCCGATAGTGTTAAATACGAACGGTACGCCGCCCGCTTCGCGGATCGCCTCTTTGACGATCTCGCCGTATTCATGTAAAAAGAAGTGACCGGGGATAATATCGATGTAGCTGTTTGCTATCCCGATAAACGGTTTATCGAAATCCTCGTCTTTGAGCCCTGTAGCACGCAATAAAGAGCGGTGCGGCGTCTTATCAAATCCTCTTTTAATCGTATCACTTCTCATACATAATCCCTTACTTTATAAATAGAAACGGGATTATACCATTTTTTCAAAAGTTTTTTCATTTTTTGTCAAAAACCCCTTTACAAACAAAAAAAATCCCGCTATAATTCCGTCCACTTAAAACAAGTCACTTCAAAAACTGCGGGAATAGCTCAGTGGTAGAGCACAACCTTGCCAAGGTTGGGGTCGCGAGTTCGAACCTCGTTTCCCGCTCCATTCTTTGATTTTATAAATTGTTATGAGACCCAAAAAGGCGCCCGGGTGGTGAAATGGTAGACACAAGGGACTTAAAATCCCTCGCTCGTTTGAGCGTGCCGGTTCAAGTCCGGCCCCGGGCACCACTGAAAATGTTGAAACTGGTGCCATCGCCAAGTGGTAAGGCCGCAGCCTGCAAAGCTGCTATCCCCAGTTCAAATCTGGGTGGCACCTCCAATTTATACCTTATTGTTAACTGTGGATCTTTGGCTGAGTTGGTCGATAGCACCGGTCTTGAAAACCGGCGAGGGTAACACCTCCCAGGGTTCGAATCCCTGAGGGTCCACCACTTTTTTTTCATTCAAACAATCAATTTCACTCTTTCATAACGCCCATTCAACAATTAAGTGCAACACACATCCATTCCATCTTTAAGTGCAACGCAGTCTTAACGACTGATTTTTTCTCCCCAAAGCAAAACAGGCGCAAATTTCCATCCCCAGCTTACAAAAAGAACTACAAAGAGCGTTAAGGAGAGGTCAAAAAGCCAAAACATGTTACTATCAAAAGTAAACGCGAGAGAAAAAAGTGTTCGCGCAATAACAACGCCGTTGAGCAGATAAAAAAGTTTTATCGTGTAACTGTTGGCATGTGGTACTTGTCCCGAATGCCCAAGAGCTACTCTCGTACCAAAGCCGACAAGCATCACCGTAACAAATCCAAGGGAAAATAGATGGAGTTGCAGCTGCATTGTCGCGGTGTTGAAAATTACGCCATAAAGCTCAAAAGCAGCCCCAAAAAGAAAAGCACAAACGAACCAAGCAAGTGCTATGTGCAAAATTTTCAAAATAGCAGGAGCATTCATAAAATCTACATGCCATCGTAAGAACTCATAAAGAATATACCCGCCCAAAAGAAGATCGACGACGACACTCAAAGACGCCTCAACGCTTAAAAGCAACACTTTAAGAACCAAACCTGCGAATACGACGGGCGCAAACGCGCTATTCTTTGCAGCTTGCGAGTGACTAAAAAAAGGCACCATCCTCTGGGCAACGCTAAATGTAACATAAACAAAATAAAGATAAAAAACAAAGATGCTCGGTGATGCGGCAAAACCTGCAAAATACAAAGCGTACCACACCAATCCTACCCCGCCCGCATAAAATCCCAACAGTATCCAAAACGGGTCTGCACGCATTGCAGAGTTGGCATGTGTGTAGAGTATTTGAAGTTTATAAAGCACCATGGCGAATGTACAAACAACCATAACAAAACTTCCTACGACAAACCAAAAAGAGAAGAGAACCCCGATATAAAACAAAAGAAAAGCACCGCAAGAAAGTGCCAAAACTTTTAAATAATAACTTTGTTTAATGGCCTCTTGCGCCGTAAAGCGTGGATAGGTCGTAAAAATAAAACCTATAAAAAAGTTTGTAAATACAAGATAAAAAAGGGAAAATGCATGAAAATCCAACGGTTGGATCCCTAAAACGATCACCCCTTTGTATGCAAACAGAAACAAAACCATGGAGACAACGGCACTAAGCACGCCTAGTAAAAAGAAAGGTTGATGCACTTGCGATAAAAAATAAGCGTATTTGCTAAAAAGTTTCCTCATAAAGAATATCCTTTTTTCGCCATTATAAGAAAAAAAACTTTTTGAGGGTTTGATACATATCAAGAGAATCCCACTTTGGCACTGTACGTTTTATAATCCGATACCAAAACATGCTATAGTTTTTTCCAAAAAAAGCAAAATACAAGGAGTACTCATGTACGTTATTTGTCCCCATTGTTTAAGCGTCAACAACGTTCCCTTTAAAGAGAGTTACACAAAAGCCAACTGCGGCAAGTGCAAACATTCACTGCTTCAAAACAAAGAGATCAACCTCACCCAAACCAATTTCGACGAAGTGGTGGTCAATAGCGATCTCCCCGTAATTATAGACTTTTGGGCACCTTGGTGCGGACCCTGCCGTATGATGGCGCCCGTGTTTGAGCAGGTTGCCAAAGAGTACCCGCTCAAAATGCTTTTTGCCAAGGTCAATACCGAAGAGGAGCAATACCTAGGAGGGCGTTTTGGTATACGCAGCATCCCGACCCTTATGATTTTCAAAGGGGGCAAAGAGGTTCACAGAATCTCGGGTGCACTTGATCGCGAAAACCTCAAAAGGCTTGTTGCACAATTTTTATAAAACAAAATGTTCAAACAAACTCATCACGATCTCGACGCCGATGAGGATAATGATGATCCATTCCAAAAAGGAGGAGTATTTATGTTTTTGTTCATTGCTGAGCATATCTAAAATCTCTTGGATCACCTCCACTTTTTTGTTCAGCACCGCAACCCGCGCGCCAATATCGAGATACTTGGTCATCTTTTCATAATACCCCTCATACTCGGGATATTCCCAAAAATACTCGGGGGTATCAAGCAGATCGTAATGGAGATTCACCCTGCTTTTTACCAAAAAAAGTTCCCCGATTTTTTTGGAGATATCTTTTTTGTTCAGACTTATCTTTCCCGTCGCGGCAAGTTGGTTGGGGATCGCGGAACTCTCTTCGATGGTTTGGGCGATCTGTTTCTCAAACAGTTCTATTTTGAGCGTTTGGGCTATGGCATGTGAGAGGGCAATCTTGACGTCGACGCTCTCGTTATCGAAATAGATCGTATCTTCGCTTATCTTGTATTCGCTCCCTAGCGTGTAATCGAACTCCTCGACAAGCTCTTGAGAGTACGCATCTACCCTAAAAGGGTGCAAGAAATCTTTGAAAAACTTGAGATTCTCATACCCCACATGCCAACACACGATCGCCCCGTAACGCAACACTATGACACATTCGTTTTTATCGACCCATACTACGAAAACATCTTTGTGTTCGACACATTTATAACGCTCTTTAAGCGCCGCGCCGACACCCTCGACAAACCGCTCGCATGTCAAAAAACCGGTTACTTTTTTATGTTCCATTATTTTTCCTTCAAAGTTAGGAGGCTCTATTATAGAACATTTTGATTACGTAGCGGTTATTTTTTCCGTGTTATGATGTCGCCCATTTCATATCGGAGAGTATCAAAATGCACATTTCACATCTTATCGGGGCACTTTCTTTGGGGGCTTTGTTGGTTTTTTCAAGCGGCTGTGCGCGCGTAGGGAACGACTTCAATTCCCACCGTGTCG
This sequence comes from Sulfurimonadaceae bacterium, assembly GCA_963664885.2. Classification (GTDB taxonomy): domain Bacteria; phylum Campylobacterota; class Campylobacteria; order Campylobacterales; family Sulfurimonadaceae; genus Sulfurimonas. The sequence continues at coordinate 236,711 of CAXXSB010000015.1, read as the reverse complement.
AAGAGATTAAGATCGGGGAGACAACGCAGGCGGATATCAAAGCGATGTTCGGCAAACCGTGGCGCGTCGGGATGGAAAACGGCGTAACGCAATGGACGTACGGGCGCTACACCTACCGTCTTATAGGCGATACCGACACCAAAGACCTCGTCGTCAAATTCAAAGAGGGCAAAGTGAGCGCCTACAATTTCAACACCACCGAGGTGGAGTAGCTATTTCTCTAAAGCCCTAAGTTCCTCTTCAAACCATGCGATCAGCACCTTTTTCTCTTCGGGAGAAAGGTTTGCGTTGTCGTGGACATAACGGTAGCTCGGCAGTGCCATCCGTTCGTTTTTCACCGTCATTACGGCACGTTTAAGGCGTGCTTCTTTGATTGCGGGCTCTATTGTGTTATACTCCGAGAAGTTCAGTGCTTTGCGTCCGTCGTTGACGTGCGAGACGACAAAAAAGGAGATCGGTGCGATTGCGGCGTACGAGGGCCACTGTGTCTCGTTGGAGTGGCAATCGTAACAACTTTTTTTAAGCAGCGAGAGTACCGTCGTATCGGTGCTCAACGTTTTTTTCGGATCGATTGGGGGGTTGGTTTTTTGGGCAGGAATAAACTGCAGCAGCACCAAAAAAGCCGCAAAACCCAAAACAATTTTTTTCATTTTCTCCTCCAAAGGTCGATCTCTTTGGCATGCCAAAGAGTTTTGCGGGGATTATAACAAAGTTTATAAAACTGACAAGGAATCGCTATGCACACACAAGCCATCGTAGAGCAAATCCTAAGAGAGACCCAAAAGATCGTTTTGGGCAAAGAGAAGCAGATACGCCTCGCTTTGAGTGCCTACATCGCCGATCTGCACGTGCTTATCGAAGATATTCCCGGGGTTGGAAAGACCACGCTGGCAAAAACCCTCTCGCACGTTTTGGGGCTTGAGTATTCCCGCATCCAATTCACAAGCGACCTACTCCCCTCCGACATCATCGGGGTGAACTTTTACAACACCAAAGAGGGAAGTTTTACCTTCAAAAAAGGGGCGATTTTCACCCAATTCCTCTTGGCCGATGAGATCAACCGCGCCTCTTCCAAAACCCAAAGTGCCCTTTTGGAAGCGATGGAAGAGAAACAGGTGAGCATTGATGGCATCGCCTACCCTCTGCCGCGCCCCTTTTTCGTTTTGGCGACGAAAAACCCCAACGAAGAGATCGGCACCTACGAGCTCCCCTCCTCCCAGCTTGACCGTTTTGCCCTCTCTTTCTCTTTGGGTTACCCCGACCCGCAGGCGGAGCGTCTGATCCTCCAAGGCAAGAACGACGTCGCCCTTGCCTCGCTTGCATCGCTTAGCACCGAGGAGAATCTCCTGCTCAAAGAGGGATACGCGAAGGTGCTGGCAAACGATGCGATCCTCGATATTCTCCAAAATATCCTCGCCTTTACGCGAGAGAGCGGCATGTTTGCAAACGGACTCTCCCCGCGCGCCGCACTTTCGCTTTTGAATATCTCCAAGGCATGGGCGCTCTTGGAGGGGCGCGATTTCGTGATCCCCTCCGATCTGCTTGAGGTGCTGCCGCACATAACCGCCCATCGTCTCCATGCCAAAGGGGAGAAAAAATCCCCCAAAGAGATCGTCGATGCGATTGTTGCAAACCTTACTCTCGATACATAGAACGATCAAAGTACGCCCGACAAAGTACTTTTTTCTCCTTTTGGGGGCGATCGTCTCCCTTTTTTTGCAGGCGTATATGCACAACTACAACATCGTCTACATTATGATGTTTTGTATCACCGCCGTTGCGGGAACATCAACCCTTTATGGGATGTTCAACCTCCACCCCGTGCAGATAAAATTTCTCTCTTGCCAGAGATTTTTCGCAGGCGAAAAAGCCCGCTACACCCTTGGGGTGCATAACGGTTCCGATTATACATGCTACGACCTCTCGCTCCATGCCGAAAATGACACCCAATATATAGCGCGGCTTGATGCAAGAGAGAACGTCGCTCTCTCCTTTAGCGCCGATTTTTCCAAACGGGGGTATGCCGCGCTCGCATCCATACGGCTCACCTCCTACTTCCCTTTTGCCCACGAGATCAAATCGAAACAATTTTTGCTGGAAAATAAAATAATCGTGTATCCAAAGCCTTCGGGGGATTCCCTTTTTGATCGTTTTGCCGCCGAGTTGCATCTTCAGGGCGATCTCAGCGATTTCGATACCGTATCCCGTTTTCGCCAAGGGGAGAATATCGGCGCGATCCATTGGGCTTCTTTGGCAAAAAACGACACCCTGATGAGCAAACGTTTTCTCTACGAACAACGCCGAAACACCCTCCATTTCGATTTTAAAACACTGCGCGGCGAGAGGGAGGAGCGCCTTAGCCAGCTTTGTTTGTGGGTGCTTGAATGTGAAAAACACGCCTTTGCTTTTACCCTAGCCCTAGGCGGCGAAGTGCTCAATTCCAAAAAGGTAGATACCGATGCGATACTTACAAAACTTGCTCTCTACTAAACAGCCCTCTCTTGCAAGGCTGCTCGATGTCGCCCTGATCTTGGCGGTGATACCCCACCTTTTTGTTTTGAAGTCGCTGATGCTCCTCTACCTCCTCATAGCACTCGGCTTTATTCTCAAAAAAGCGCCAGCCAAAAAAGATTCTTTCATTCTTTTGAGCGTGGGGCTTGTGTTGATCGGTATCTCGTTTTTTAACAACTACAACTTCTCCGATTTCTCGCGGATGCAGTTTTTCGTCTCCCTTATCAGTTCGCTGCTCATCCTCGCCGCAACCCTCCAGCGCGCCACCAAAGAGATCAATTTTTATCTTAAAATCTCCCCCGCACTTTTGCTGCTGCTGAGCTTTTTCTTTTTCAACTCCATCACGATGCTTTTTTATTCGGTTGCGACGCTGTTTCTCTTTACTATGCTGCTTATCTGGTCGCGCACCCAAAACGATCTGCGCCATCTGCTGCGTCTTAGCTTCGGACTTTTTATGCTGAGTCTGCCCGCGATCGTGGTTATGTTCTTGGCATTTCCGCGCATCTCGTTTGAAAAAGCCGATTACGGGTTTCGCGCCGACACCTACGCTTCTAGCGGCTACGAGGGGAGAATGCACGTAAGCGACAAAGAGTTTATCCCCTCCAAACGCTCAGTGATGGAGGTCTATTTCGGCGACGTGAATATAAGCGACTCCCTTCTCTACTTCCGCGGCTCCACCCTTGCGACAAAAGACGGGATCACGTGGGAGGAGGCGCCCTTTGGCAAACCCAAGGAGCGCCTTATTGCGTTGCAAGAGGGTTTTTCTTACGACGTAACCATCTACCCCCATGCCAAACACTGGGTCTATGCACTCGATCTTCCCACCGCCTCGCCGCTCAAAACGACCCTTGCAAACGACCACACCATCACCTCCCAGCGCCCTTTATACGAGAAAAAGCGCTACACGCTCACCTCGGTGCTCTCCTATCGGCTTCTCTCTAGCGACGTTTCAAAAAACACGGCGTTTGATCTTGCAAAAAGCCCGCAAACCGCCGCACGCCTCGCTCCTTTGCAAGCATTAGAGGCAGACCCTGCGACAAAAGCGGCAATGCTCGTACAATTTTTTGCCGATCAAAACCTCTCCTACACCACCAAACCCAAAAATATAGATTTTGAAAATTTCCTCGATTCGTTTCTCTTTGAGGCAAAAAACGGCTACTGCGTCCATTTCGCATCGGCATTTGCGCAAAGTGCAAGGTTTTTGGGGATCCCTTCGCGGGTCGTCACGGGGTTTAAAGGCTCAAAAGAGAATCGCATCGAGAACTATCTTCTCATCACAAGCGCCGATGCCCATGCATGGGTGGAGCTGTATCTGGGCAAAGAGGGATGGGTGCGGTTTGAACCTACCGCCACGGCGATCAAAAATCTCGACATGCCGCAAACCCAAGAGGCGGCAAGAGCGCAAAAAACCATGTTTGAAAAGGTCAATCTCCAATTTATGTACGTAAGGTACCTCATCACCAAATGGGTTTTGGACTATAACCGTCTCAAACAGGTTGCGATCCTTAAAAATCTCCTCAGCGACACCCTTTACCTTTTGCAGTTTGTGGGTGCGTTTGCGGCTTTGATCGCCCTCTCGCTTTTGATTTTTTGGATGATCCATACCACAAAAAAGGGCGACCCTATTGTACATGCCATGAAAAAACTGCTTCGTGTTTTGGAAAAAAGAGGGCTGCATAAGCAAGAGAGCGAAACGATGGAGCACTTTTTAAGGCGTGCAGAAAAGGGCTCGGGGGTCTCGTTTAGTGAGCTTAACCGCCTCTACCACACCCTTAAATACGGGGGCGATACAAAAGAGAGTTCCCTCAAAACATTGCAAGAGGAGATACGCAAAGCTACCCGCGAAGTTTCTCGTAAAACTTCTGCATAAGCGGTGTTTTGATGCCGTATTTCACCCCTTCGCGCACGATAGTGCCGCTGAGGGTCTCGACCTCCGTGGGCTTATGGTTTTGAAAATCGAGATGCATCGAAGTGCTTGAATCATAGGGAACTTTGGATGCGGTATCGAGCGCTTTTTGTACCTCATCGGCTATCTCTATCCCCTTGGCATGTGCCACCGCGGCGATCTCCTCCAAAAGTGCTTTTGCCTCATCGTAGTGCTCTTTGTAGATCGCGCCTATCGGGGCGTCGTAGGTGCTTGTAAGGGTCGCAAAAGCGGCGATAAAAATATACTTTTTCCATATCGCTTCTTGGATGTTTTCGGGAGTCTTATAGCGTAAGTGAGCCTCTTTAAAAAGCTCGGCAACCTTGTGCGTCGCCTCTTTGTCACCGCCGAAAACCGCCGCAAAAACCTCCCCTTTTTTACGGATCACGCCTGCTTTTTCGATATGGGAGAGGATATACACGCACCCGTCCAAAACCTTGGCATGTATATTTTGACGCAAGAGTTCGCCGTTCTCGATGCCGTTTGCAAAGCTGAGCAGAATCGTATCGGGCGTTATGGCATGTCGGAGGGCTTCAAGCGAAGGGAGCAGATCGTACCCCTTGACGCAAAAGAGCACAAGATCGAACACCCCGCTCGGGTTTTTTAGCTCTTGGGCTTGGCATGTGGCATGCCATGTTTTTGTATCCTCTACGACGGTGATGCCGTTTTTTTGTATCGCTTCCAGATGCGCACCGCGGGCAAATCCCACCACCTCATGCGTGCTGCATGCCAAAGAAGCCGCCAAATATCCCCCGACCCCGCCGAGCCCCACGACTGCAATTCTCATTTTTTATCCTCGTATGTTTTGGCGTATTATATAATAGAGTTACTAATTCAAAAACGCTTAACGAACAAGTCCGTTAAGCTACGCTTGCGCCGCTATGGCGACTAAAGCTTTGCTTCTTTGAAGCAAGAACACTCAAAAAGGAACGTAATGGCACGCATCGACAACGAAACATTTTACGCCGCCTCTTACAAACGCTACGGCATCAGCGCCAAAGGGGTGCATTGGAGTTCAAAACGTTCGCAGCAAAAAAGGTTCGAGGTGCTTCTGGGGATGCTGCCGCAGGATCTGCACAACTACGACATCGCCGATGCGGGGTGCGGATTCGGGGATCTTTACCTTTTTTTACGCACACATGCCAAGACGCCAAAATCTTACCTCGGCATCGATGTGGTTGCAAATATGTGCGCCATTACGCAAGAGCGCACCGCATGCCAAGCCCTTTGCGCCGACATCTGCCGCGACACCCTTCCCAGCGCCGACTTTTACGTCTGCAGCGGCGCACTCAACATCCTCACCGAGTTTGAAAGCATGCTGTTTTTACGCAACTGTTTCATGGCATGTAGAGTAGGGTTTGTATTTAATGTGCTTCACGGCACCAAAGAGAGCAAAACCTACAACTACATGATGCGAGAAAAGATCGAGCAGGTAGCCAAAGAGATAGGAGTAACAAAAGTGCGCTTTCAAGAAGGGTACCTGCCGCACGATATCAGCGTATTTTTTGAGAAATGAAAAACAAAGGAACCTTTAAAAAGGTTCGAATCCCTGAGTGTTCAACACTTCGTTTTATAAAACACAACCAAACACTTTTAAAAATCTCCTTCTCTTAAAACAACTTCTTATAAGCATGGCAATAAGGCTTTTTATTGTGGCGTTTATAATAATCTTGGTGATACTCTTCGGCTTTGTAAAACTCTGAAGCAGGATAGATTTTTGTTGCGATATCCAGCCCTTTTTGTTGCAAAATTATTATGAGTTTTTTGGCAATCTCTTGCTCTTTTGTATCAGAAGTAAAAACAGCTGAAAGATAACGCTCGCCAATGTCAGGTCCTTGCCCATTTTTTTGTGTTGCATCGTGAATCTCGAAAAAGAGTTTTGCAAGTGCTTCATACGAAACTACCTTTGGGTCATAATAGACCGCAACTACTTCATAGTGTCCAGTATCGCCACGCACTACTTGTTTATACGAAGGATTTTTCAGATGCCCGCCCATAAAGCCAGACTCAACATGTAAAACACCTTTGAGCTGTTCAAAATAGTACTCCACGCCCCAAAAACATCCACCTGCAAAGTAGGCAACACTCTCTTTTGGCACAAAATCCAAAGAGATGGAGTTGACGCAGTAACGGGTATTTTTCTTTGTAAACCCTTCGCCCTCAAAGACATGTCCCAAATGTGCACCACATTTTGCACAGGTGATCTCCACGCGTCTTCCATCGGCATCAAGTGTGCGTTTGATGGCATGTGGCAGGGCATCATCAAAACTCGGCCAGCCGCATCCGCTATCAAACTTCGTATCTGAAGCATACAGAGGTGCACCGCACTGTTTGCAAACATACATACCATCGGCTTTATGTTTATAGTATTTTCCACTAAAAGGTCGCTCGGTTCCTTTGTGTAAAATAACACGTGCCTCATCTTCACTCAGAGGGTTGAGTTTAAGTTCCTTGAGATTTGCATAAGGATTTTGCTCGGCAGCCAAGCTCAAAAAAAGTGCCACTACTACCCATAAAATTTTCATCTTTGCCTCCTTTTAGCCTCTTTGTTTGAGCCCTTGGTAGAACTGCTGCATCAAAGAGACATCAACGCTATATTCTAACCCTTTAGAAACAATAGTGCCACTCAAGCTCTGTGGCTTTGTAGTTCGTAAAATCGAGATGCATCGAAGTACTTGAATCATAGGGGAGATTTTTTGCCGTCTCAAGGGCTTTTTCCACCTCATCGTAAATATCAATATTCATGGCATATGCAATATTTGCTATCTCTTGTAAAAGTACTTTTGCCTCGTCAAAATGTTTTTCATAAATCGCTCCGATGGAAGTGTCGTAGTAACTTGTAAGTGTTGCAAAAGCAGAGATGAAAATGTATTTTTTCCAGACAGCCGTGCGTATATCTTCAGGGGTTTTGTAGCGCAAAGAAGCGGCATCAAAGAGTTGTGCCAAAGTTTGTGTCGCATCGCTCTTTCCACCAAAAACAGCAGAAAAAACCTTGCTTTTTTACAATCGAATCTTTATGCACATGTTCCCTAAACTGCTTACATGCCATGAAGCTGTATCTTCGATGATTTGCAAACCACTCTTTTGGATTGCCTCCAAGTGTGCGCCTCTAACAAATCCTACAACTTCATGCTCTGTTTTTGCCAAAGATGCGGCGATATATCCTCCCACGCCACCTAAACCAACCACTGCTACTCTCATGCCATAGCTCCTTTATTTGCAATACTATATAATAGACACCATGCAAAGAAGCAACATGCCACGCATAAACAACGAGAAGTTTTATCTAAGTGCGCTCAAACTTCATGGCATGTAGAGTTTAATGATTTTTCACTCTTGTTCCAATGCTTTGCGTTGGAAGAGATATATGTTGCTTGTTAGGTTACTATGCATCCCCATGGAGACCGTGGGGACAAGAGAGAGATGTCAGCTAAGAAGCTCTAAGCTCATGGGAAGTTTTATACGCAATAATGCCACTGAGTGAGATATCTTCGTCTATATCTTCAAAATGAACACCGACCCCACCGCCGATAAGACGGTAGTTAAGGAGCTGCTCTTTTGTAGCTTTTTGAATTTTTTTTGTATAGCTGTAAGGAAGGGTCAAGATATCGTTGCTTTTGAGATAGACATAAATTTTATCTCCAAAATCAATTCTAGTTATCGAAGTATTCATGCCAAGCTCCTATAAGTTTTTGTTGCTGCGCTTTAACTATAGCGATAATCTTTCGCTCATCACACTTCTACTTAGTATTCGAACATTTTTACCAGCATGTCGGAAATATTTTTAGATACGCGTTCGTCAACATCGCCGATTTTTTTGATCAATCTTGTCTTATCGACGGTTCTGATCTGGTCTAGCAACACCAATCCATTTTTGTTTTCAAATTTGATCTTAGGTCTGAATATAAAGTCAAACCCTTTGCTGGTCATAGGCGCTACGATGACGGTTTTCAAGACATTCATTTCATTGGGAGAGATGACGATGCAGGGGCGTGTTTTCTGAATTTCAGATCCAACTGTCGGGTTCAGTTTCACAAGGTAAATTTCGTACCTTTGAATATCGACTACCATTCGTAATCATCCAGATCACTGTCGTTTAGCATATCGTCCAAAAGTGCTTCATCGACCTTGCCTTGATTGGCCATCATAACATTTTGAATATTTTTTTTCCAGACTTCTCTGCCGACATTGTTCGACGGTTTGATCAATAGGCCGTTTTCAAGAACTTCGAATTCCAACTCTGCATTTTCAAGATGTGCCTGTTTTATGATCGCTTTGGGGAGTCTGATACCTTGCGAATTACCGATTTTGATTAAAGATGCCATATGAACTCCTTTCGATTACGTAATTATATTGTAATTACATTACAGTGTCAATTCATTTGTTAAGATAACGTTTAAAATGAGCCAATGAATTGCCCGCAGGGTAAATTATTGCGTTCTTCGTACTTGTTATATATTTAAGTTACCTGTAGTTCTAGTAGTATCGCCCACTCATGATTGTATTTTACAAAATCCTCTAAAGCATTGTTATGATATTTTTTCAATTTAATATATTTATTTTTTATTTTTTTATCATTGTTATGTAAATTATTTTCAATTATTTTTTGATGCTGTTCTAAAAAAGCGTCGGTCATTTCAGCAATTTCTAAATATTGCTCTTTAGTTAGATTATTGTTAATATTTATAACATTTCCACTAAGGTGTGGCAATATATTCTTATCAATTTCATTTAATACATTAGGATTTAATCTAGCCAACATTCTACCTATGTAGTTGTAATAACCAACAGACTCATTACTTTCTTGATATATTAAGATGTGAGGTAAGTATGTGGAGTCAGAATTCATAGAAATACTATTAAGCAAATGGACAAGTTTTTTATCTTTAGTAATATCTTCAGATAAAACAATTCTAGGCCAGTCGGCTTTTTTTGATTCTAAGTTATATGCTTCAATTAAGGCTGGTCCAACAACTCTGTTCTTTTTATCCCAATATATATCTTTAATGGAAATACCACCTCTTAATAAAAACCCTGTTTTCAATAAAGATATAAATTGTATGTTCATTATCCAAGTAAAAATAAACTCTAAAGTAGTCTCATTGAAGTATATAATTTCATTATTGGAAATAGTTAAATTTTCTTTGGGTACAAAAGATAAAACAATACAATCGGAAAAAAATGTATAGTGCATGTTGTACTCTTTATGAGATTTAGAGTCTTTCGCTAATTTAAAGTAGTCAGTTATAGATAATTCTATATAATTTAATAAATCAAAGATTTCTGAAGATTCACAACTATTAGATATATTTTTTATTTTATCTGAATACCCTAAAATATCAATAAACAATGTATATGGATAAAGTTTTTCTTGTTTCAAATAAAGTTCCTTTTAATTTGTATAACGTTTAAAATGACCAATCAAAAAGCTGCCCGAGGGTTTTTAATTGGTCTCCTGTGGTTTTTATATAACTATTTTTTCATATTGGTGTGCGGTGTTCCAAAGGATGTTTATTTGCTTTGTAATTATGAAAAGTACGGTTTGATAAAAAGACGGTAAGAATATAGACTACCAATAAACACTAAAATTACAATTTCCGCCCAATCGAATTTATTACCATGAAATAAGATACCGTATAAGCTTCCGCCTATTATTGAAGTAGCCCCCATCAACAATATTGCTCTGCCTAAGTCTACCTTGCTGTAATATAAGTAAAGCATAGATAAAATAGAAAAAGTTCCAATAAGAAATGCAATCATAAATGTAGTTGATTTCATTGCTTCGAAATAAGATGTGTGTAAAGTCGCTGCTTTGCTGATAAAAATATTTAATGCTATATTCGCAACCCCAACAATTATAATAAAAATGACTACGGTGTCTTTCAAATTAACTCCTCTGATTTGTTATAGATTTTATCAAATAGATAACTCTTGAACAAAAGTATTAAGTAAATCTCTTAAATATTCATTTCTTGGTGTATTGATTTCTTTTATGACATTTGCCCAAGACTTTTTTAAACTAATATTTTTATAAAAATTAATTAGTTCCTCATTAGAAGAGAAAGCCCAATTATCAGGTGATTGCATTACCATTTCAAATAAAGTGAGCCATACAAGCCAATATTTATCATCTTCAAACTCTTCTATTATTTTGGTTAGAATGGGGTTAGTATTTGGGGATAAGAACTTACTATAGCTCAGTAGTCCAATTCTCAATGTCTGCAAATGTTGTTCTAGTACCTTGCTACTGCTTTTAGAATTGGCATGAATTAATTTAATTGATATATCAATAAGCTCATATACCTCGTGTTTCTGTTCATCATACCCTTTTGATAAGTCTAAAAACCACAGAGCATCAGAGTATTTAAATTCATTCCAAAAGGTGAATGTTGCATTTTCATAAAGTACACTTTTTACATTACTATTCCAATTAAAAATAGGTCTAGTATTGTTGTCAGTTATACTGCCACCAAATGTCAAGACAGGATTTTGAGAGTTCATCTTCCCACCGCCTGCTAAATGCCTAACCAACTTTTTTAACTCCTTCCAGATATACGTTCATCGGTTTTTTATAGCCAAGTGCCGAATGAAACCTATTGAAATTGTAAAAGTTCATATACTTTGCAATGCTATTGCGAAGATGGCTGATACTTTGGTAATCGTTAATGTAGATTTCATCGTATTTTAGCGTTCTAAAGAAACGTTCGATGGCGATATTATTGATCGATCTGCCTTTACCGTTCATGGAAATTCTTATGCCGTGATCCTTGAGTATTTTCGTATGTTCAAAGCTCGTATATTGTGACCCTTGATCGGAGTTAAAAATCTCCGGTGTTCCGTATTTGTCGATGGCTTCTTTGAGTACATCGGTTGCGAGAAGCGTATCCATTGTATTGGATAGTTTCCAAGCGAGAATGGATCTGCTATGCCAGTCGATGATCGCCGCCAGGTACATAAACCCGCCATGGGTTCGAATGTAGGTGATGTCGCCGCTCCAGACCTGATTGGGTTTGGTAATTTGCAGCTCTTTGAGAAGATAGGGATAAATCTTGTGCTCGTGGTTCTTGATGGACGTGAGCTTGCGCTTTTTCGGAAAGATTGCCTGTATCCCCATCACATTCATCAGCCGGTTTACCTTATTGACCCCGATTGAAAAGCCGTCTTCGAGCAGCTGGCGGTGCATGAAACGATAGCCGTAGGTCGAGGATATACCAGTGTAGATTTCATCAATTCGCCGCATGATCTTCAAATCGTACTGACGAATCGGCTTTGCTTCGTAATAGAGTGCTGATCGGTTCAGCTCGATCATCTCGCATTGTCTTGCCACTGGAATGTCACTGAGCTTGGAATCGACAAGATCTTTTTTATTTGATAAGTCCAAGCTCTTTAGCTTTCCCACTGCCCAATCGCGTTCAATGGTCGTCTTGCCAAGTTTTTTTGCTAATGCATCGTTCTCTTCTTTAAGGGTTTCGATCTCATCTTTGTATGATTTGGTCGCTCCGCTCAAATCGAACGCCAACGATGCATTCTCTAAAAACTGCTTCTTCCAGTCGGTCAGACTCTTGGCTGTGATCTCATATTTGCTTGCCACCTGTGCCACTGTTAAATCTCCCTGCAAAAGTTCAAGCACCACTTTCGTCTTGTACTCCGCAGAATATTGCTTACGCTTTTTACTCATAATCCGCTCTCCTAAATGTCTGTTTAATTGTACCATTTAGGAAGATCTCCTCTCAAATTGCTGTCTGATATTTTAGTGGCAGTATACCTCTAGTTTTAACCTGAGTGCACCAGCTCGTTCTCTTGCTCCTCTTAATGTTGTTTCCTTTGAACTTTTAATAACTTTTCCATCTTCTCTAATTTCAAAGCCAGAGAAAGACAAAACAATATTCAATTCTGTTCTACGCCATTCAAATATTTCTTTGTCTCTTGAATAATTTACTGGATTCATCGCTCTAGTAATAAACATTATTAAAAAATTACCAATTTTACGCTCATTTTGTTTATTTGCCATTGCATTGAATAGACGCTTCCATTTAGTCGCAGATGGGTCTGTATCTTGTACTTTGCAATCTTGTAAAATATATCCAATTTGTGTACCCGTTAAACCATTGCTGGTATCAGCTAAAACTTTACAAATTGCTTCTAAATTCTGTGCATCAAATGGTTTGATATGTTCTGCCAAAAGTTCTCCTCTGGTTTATGCTAACTATTTATTCAACGAACATTATATGTTAAACAGCTTGAAATTCACTAAATAAACGACACAAAAAATGTTATTTTAAATGATAAAACTATGACCAAATGCAATATATTTGTTATTTTCTAGCTAAATCCATTGAATTCTTTAAAATTTCAATGTGCATTTAAAAATATTTTTGGCGTTATTTGGACATTTTGTCGTTTAAATAGTCGAAAAAAGTGTTAAATGTACATTGTGTCGTTTAATTTTTTCATGGCATGTAGCTTTGTCTACTAGAGATTTTTGCTTCAAAAATATCACTACGATTTAACTTTTGATGCGTTGTTGCAATATGTCTCAAAACCCACTCTCGAACACGTCAAAACCGCTTTTCGCCGCTTTAAAAAAGAGCATGAGGCGGCTCTTAGAGAGATTTAATTTTTTTGAATTTCGCTATACTTTTACACAAAAATATTCCAAAAGGGGGCGAAATATGAACAAAGAATATATTTTAGATTTTTTAATAACTCATAAACAAGAGTTACAACACAGATTTTCGCTCACAAAAATCGGACTTTTTGGAAGTTACGCAAAAGATACGGCTACTGAAAACAGCGATATTGACATCGTTATAGAATCCAAAAAGAAAGATTTTTTCCTTCGGGAAGATCTTAAAGAGTACTTGGAAACCAACTTTAAGACGCCTGTAGATGTAGGTTATCTTGACTCTATCAGAGAATATTACAAAACTAAAATCGAACAAGATATTATTTATGTCTAAGCAAACTACGAGAAATATTGAACTTTTTATCGTCGATATTTTTGTGGCTATCGAAAAGATAAAACTCTACTCATCCCCTTTTGCGAGTCCAAACGATTTTCAACATAGCTCCCTTCACTGGGATGCATCCATGAGACAGCTTGAAATCATCGGGGAGGCTCTCAACAAATTGCTTCATCATACAGCTTTTAATGCGTCAGCCCCTAGCTATTTTAGAAAAATCGTTAATTTTAGAAATACGATTGTGCACGCTTATTTCGGGATTGACGTTGAGGAGGTTTGGAATATCATTACACTGCGACTTGATATCTTGGCAGAAGATTTGGCAGTTATCGTCAAAAAACATCCCTTAGATATTTCCGAAGCCTTGGCATGTACGATAAAAGAGTATCAAGCCCAAGAAAATCTTCCTATTGTCAATTATTTACTAACACTTCAAAATCTCTCTTAACTCATGTGCGCGATTTTCGGTATTTTAGGGGAGTATGAGAGCTTACATGCCAAGCGTGCTTTGGCGCGTCTTTCGCATCGCGGGCCTGATTATTGCGGGATCATAGAGAAGCCAAATCTCTTTTTTGCCCATCAGCGTTTAAGCATCATCGACCTTGATGCGCGCTCCCATCAGCCTTTGCAAGAGGAGCAGATTCTCTTAGCTTTTAACGGCGAAATCTACAACTATAAAGAGCTTCGCGCCGAGCTTGCAACATGCCATGATTTTAGGACTCAAAGCGACACCGAAGTGCTTTTGGCGGCGTATAAAACTTGGGGTGTGGAGTTTGTGCATCATCTTCGTGGCATGTTTGCCATTGCCATTTTAGACGACGAGGAGCTTTACCTCTTTCGTGACCGTTTGGGGAAGAAACCTCTTTTTTACATGCCAAGAGGTGAAGCGTTTTATTTTGCTTCGGAGATCAAAGCCCTTGTGCCGTTTTTAGACAAGGTGACGCTTAACCAAGATGCGCTCATGAGTTACCTCTCATTTTTAGCGCCTACGCCGCCGCATACTTTTTTTGAGGGGATTTTTAAGCTTGCCGCGGGGGAGTATCTGCACTTTGCAAATGGTTCGTATGAAATCAAACGCTACTTTGACCTGCTTGATGCGCCCCCTTGCGCCATCACCGACAAAGAAGAAGCACTCACAAAACTCGAAAATCTTTTAGAGGAGTCCATCTCGATGCGGCTTAGTGCCGACGTGCCGATGGCAGCGCTTCTCTCGGGCGGCATCGACAGCGCTACGCTGAATTATTACGCCAAAAAACAGGGGTTAAACCTCCCGACATACACACTCGGTTACAAAGAGTTTGCCAAGTATGACGAACGTCAAAATGCTACAGAGAGCGCCGCACTCTTAGGCGTTACAAACATCCACAAAGAGATAGACCAAGAGGAGTTTATCATGGCATGTGACGCGGTTTTTGATGCGCTTGACGAACCGCTTAACGACCCTGCCGCCGTGCCGCTGTATCTGCTTTTTGGTGCTATCAAAGAGGATGGCTACAAGGTGGTTCTCAGCGGTGAGGGGAGTGATGAACTCTTTTTGGGATATAGACAATACTTTGAGTATCTCGACATTGAAAAAGCATCCTCTTTAGCCCACAAAAACTGGCTTAAAAAGTATTTTCGTGCGAACTTTTCCATGAACAGAGAGTGGGAGTGGTACAAGCGGATTTTTGATGAGAGTCTGCTTTTTAGAACATCGGGGGAGAAGTTTACCGACCTGCAAAAAAATGTGCTCATGAAGCGCAATGTTCGCGACAACGAGTCACTTATCTATCTCCAAGAGTATAGAAAAAGGTTTGAAAACTCGGCGCACACGGACGAGAGCATCTGGTACAGCTACAGCGATCTTAATCTCTTTCAAGCGGAGCATTTTCTCACCAAACTCGACCGCGTAAGTATGGCACATGCCATAGAGTCTCGCACACCCTTTTTAGACCACGAGTTGGCAAAGTGCATCTTTAGCATCGACCCGAAACTGCGTTACGAAGATGGCAAGACCAAAGCACTTTTAAAAGAGATTATGCAAGATAAACTCGATGTAAAGATTCTCAAACGCAAGAAAAAAGGGTTCTCAAACCCCTATATGGAGTATCTGATTGCTTCGGGGCAAATCGAGCTGATACGAGAGGTGAATGAGCAAACTGGGCTTTTTTACCCCGAGGTGCTTGAGCGCTACATTGAGACTGCCAAAAAAGGGAACTTCAAACAGCATGTCTGGGGGCTTTATGTGCTGAGTGTATGGATACAAAAATATCTTCTTTAACAGCCCCATGCCAAGAGACTACTCTTCTATAATCGTACCGCGATAATAGTACCGCTTTGTGGGTGTTTTTACCTCTTCGGGCTTTTCTTTGGGCTCTTCCAAATTCCCAAAAGCTTCAAACTGCGACTCACTTGTCGCCGCCATCTGCGCTTCGAGAACCCTTAGTTTTTGACTCAGCGCATCTGCAATGCCGACGAGTGTTTCATAATACTCCTGCGAGGCATTAAGTTCTGCACTATTTGCATATGCGGGTTGTACCCAAAACGCAAGGAGCCCTTTTTTCTTGTTGCCGAGCAAAGCGTATATTTTTAAATAGATATCGTAACACTCTTGATAGAGCTGCTCTATCTCCGCTATAACCTCGCTAGTTCGTATCGTCGTAAATACCAACCCTTTTGCATACAACCACATGCCAAAAGGGGTTTGCGTGGCATCCACGGGGATCGTGTCTGTTTTATCGACGATTCCAGAAACCACCAAACGCACCTGATTGAGCCACTTTTTATGTTCGGCATGTGCTTTTTTGAGTTGGGTAATGTAGCTGTTTTTTGGATTCATGGTACCTTCTTCAAACCTTGCGGTTTTGTTTTGAAGAGACCATTATAAAGAAAATTGGATGTTATTTAATCTCGGGTATGATTAAAAAATAACCATAAAACCCGAAACGGGAATCAAAAAAGCTGATTATTTTTTATCGTTCAAGAGCACAAGTTCTATACTGCCGCTAACGTAGTTAGAGAAAAAAGTGAGTGTTTCCAGATCCTCTTGGTTGAAATCGTCACGGAATTTATTGAGCAGCTGGATCACGCCGATCACTTCCCGTTTTGAATCGAAAATGGGAACCGTCAAGATATTTTTCGTCGTATAGCCGCTTTTTTTATCGATGTTAGGAAGAAACCTCTCGTCATCATAAGGTTTATTGACCATTTGGGGCTGTTTTTTCTGGTACGTATCGCCTACGATCCCCGAATCGATCGAGATCACTATCCGTCCGATCCCGTCACTTAAGCGCGTCCAAAGCATGTTATCCTCTTTATCGACGATAAATATAGAGCATCTATCCGCATTGCAAAGCTCTTTTGCCTCTTGCCCGATCAGCTCTATGATCTGCTCCATATCGCTGAGCGCCATCAACTTTTTTCCGAATTCCGCTACTTGATTGATTTTCTTCATTTTATTCCCTTATTTTTTTTCATCCGCATTGTAAAGATTGACAAGCTCAAGAAACCCGCTGATGTAGTGTGCAAAAAAGATCATAAACTTGACATCTTCGTTATCGAACCCGTCCTCTTTGTTAAGCAGCTGCAAAACACCGATAATATCCCTTTTGGAGTTAAATACGGGAGCGGTTACGATATTCTCGGTCACATAGCCCGTTTGCTTGTCGATGTCGGACAAAAAATTGGGGTTGGAGTAGGCGTCGTTGGCAATGATCGGTTTTCTGGCTTTAATGGTATACCCCACAATCCCCTTGTCGGAGGGAACCACTATCTTCTCCACGCCGTCTGCCAAGGTTGTCCAAAGTTCGTTTTTTTTGAGATCGTTGATAAAAATGGAGCAGCGATCGGCGCCGATCACCCCTTTTGCATATTTCGCAATCATAGGAAGCCCCTCTTCAAGGGAGGTTTTACTTAAAAGTTCTTTTCCGAAATCGGCAAGTTTTGAATAGGTTTTTTCATATTTCATACCGTCAGCCTCTGTGTTTTATGATGGGGACAATTATAGTGTAAAATGTCGCAAAAAAAAAGGAAAGCCGATGAAAAAAATAGCAATATGGCATAACCCAAAATGCTCCAAATCGCGCGAAGCGCTCTCTGTTTTGGAACAAAGCGGATGCGATAAAGAGGTGTTCAAATATCTCGAGGTGCCTCTTACCAAAGAAACCCTCAAAGAGCTTCTTTCAAAATTGGGAATAGATGCCAAAGAACTGATGCGCACAAAAGAGGATATCTACAAAGAGCTTGATTTGAAAAACGAAACAAACGAGGAGAAGCTTATAGAAGCAATGGTAGCGCACCCGAAACTGATTGAGCGCCCCATCATTATAAAAGGGAACAAAGCGATCATCGCCCGCCCGCCGAGTCTTGCAGAGGATTTTTTAAAAGCCTAATCCACGTTTTTAAGCCGCTCGATCACCACTCCGTTGTCTTTGATAAATTTTGTAATAATCGCGGAGTGGTTGTGTTCATAGGGCTTTGCATACACGATGCGCTTGATGCCGCTTGCAATGATGTTTTTACTGCATTCGCTGCAGGGTTCGAGCGTTACGTAGATGGTTGCATCCTCAATGCTTATCCCCTTGCGTGCCGCCCAAATAATGGCATTCATCTCGGCATGAATCTCGTAGGTTTTCGACCATTCGTGATGCTCTTTTGTATAAGCACCCTCCCAGTGTTCACTGCAATTGATATACCCCGCAGGCGTTCCGTTATAGCCCGTACTTAGCACCCTGCCGTCTTTGACTATCACCGCACCTACCTGTTTGGAAACACACTTGGAAGCTTTGGCTATCTCAAAGGCAATATTGATAAAATTTTCATCACTTAACATAGCTTTTTGATCTTTTTTTTGGATTTTTTGTCGTTTAGTAGAGCAAAAACTCACTTCCGATAGGTTTGAAAGTAGTTTTATTAAGATTATGGTATTATATCGCAAATTTTTATATATTTTGGAGTATTACTTATGGATACAAAGCAAATAAAATCGCTTATGAGTCAATTTGACGAAAGCGGACTCTCGCGCATGAAACTGACACAAAATGATTTTTCCATTGAATTTGAAAAAACCATTACCGTCGCACCCGTGGCACATGCAGTGGCTGCACCCGTAGCGGTGGCTGCACCGAGCGCACCTGCTGCTGCGCCGGCATGTGCACCTGCCGAAGAGCTCAAAGGGGATAAGATTCTTTCTCCGATGGTAGGAACGTTCTACTCCTCTCCATCTCCAGACTCCCCTTCTTTCGTCAAAATAGGCGATACGGTTAAAAAAGGGCAAGTGATCGCTATCTTGGAAGCGATGAAAATCATGAACGAGCTTGAAGCGGAATTCAACTGCAAAATTATAGATATTTTAGCAGCAAACGGTCAGGCTGTTGAATACGATATGCCTCTATTTATAGTGGAAAAAGTATAGCCCATGGCAGAAATCAAAAGAATTTTAGTCGCAAACCGCGGAGAGATCGCTCTTCGCGCGATTCGCACGATTAAAGAGATGGGCAAAGAGGCTGTTGCGGTGTATTCAAAAGCAGATGCGGGGAGCGAATACTTGAATCTTGCCGATGCCGCAATTTGTATCGGAGATGCTCCAAGCAGTAAAAGTTATCTTAATATCCCCGCTATCATCTCAGCGGCAGAGATCAGTCACTGCGATGCTATTTTCCCGGGTTACGGGTTTTTGAGTGAAAACCAGCATTTCGTTGAGATTTGTACCCACCACAATATCAAGTTCATTGGACCGACACCTGAAGTTATGGTTCTCATGAGCGATAAATCAAAAGCAAAAGACGTCATGATCGCTGCCGATGTTCCCGTAGTTCCGGGGAGTGACGGCGCTATCAAAAACATCGAAGACGCAAAAAAGCGTGCTAAAGAGGTAGGGTACCCTATCATCCTCAAAGCCGCACAAGGGGGCGGGGGACGCGGTATGCGCGTCGTCGAAGAGGAAAGCTACCTTGAAAACGCATTTTTAGCGGCAGAGAGCGAAGCTATGACGGCGTTTGGCGATGGCACCATCTATATGGAAAAGTTCATTAAAAACCCGCGCCATATCGAAGTGCAAGTACTTGCCGATGCACACGGGAACGTACTTCATATCGGAGAGCGCGACTGTTCGATGCAAAGACGCCACCAAAAACTGATCGAAGAATCTCCTGCGGTTGCTCTGACACAAGAGGTGCGAGAGAGACTTTGGGATTCTGCGGTTCGTGCGGCAAAATACATCAAATACGAAGGTGCAGGAACGTTCGAGTACCTTTTGGATGCAGATTTGAACTTCTACTTCATGGAGATGAACACCCGTCTTCAGGTTGAGCACTGTGTATCTGAAATGGTAAGCGACCTTGACCTTATCAAGATGATGATCGAAGTAGCCGAGGGCAAAGAGTTGCCGCCGCAAGAGAGCATCGTCCTTAAAGGGCATTCGATCGAGTGCCGTATTACTGCCGAGGATCCTATAAAATTCCTTCCGTGTCCGGGAAAAATCAAAGACTGGATCACTCCAGGAGGTAAAGACGTACGCATCGATTCCCATGCACATGCAGGCTATATCGTACCGCCGACTTATGATTCTATGATCGGAAAACTGATCGTTCGCGGAAGTGACCGTGCTGATGCGATCGCAAGAATGAGAAGAGCGTTAAGCGAATTTAAAGTGACGGGGATTAAAACGACGATACCGTTTCATTTGAAAATGATGCAAAACGAAGATTTTATCTCAAACAACTTCGACACAAAATACCTCGAGCGATACAACGGCTAAGAAAGCCTTGTGTCGTGGAACACCTCTTTTATAGCTATGCTATAAAAAATTCTAACAAAAAAAGCCGCCCGCAAAACTTTGCGGCGACTCTTTTCTAAACTCTTTTTACCAACCTCTTACGATTGCATGACAGCGAGTACAGTCTTTCATAACGTCCGAATGGATCTCTGCTGCTTCAAGCATTTTGCCATCATTGATATAAGCATGCATAGCTTCTAAATCGGAGTTTAATCTTTTTGCGCTCAAAAGCGTTACGCCAGCCATTTTTTTCTTCTCTTTAGGAAGATACTTTTCTACCGCTTCTTTGCTGTGAAAAATCTCGTTTGCTTTTTCGATCTTTTTGATCCCTGCTACTACGGCTTCTTTATTGTTATACAAAAACCCGTCTTGAATCTCCAAAAGACCGTCTCTCATCGTTTGCATATTTGTATTGATATCAGTCGCTTGCAATCCGAGAACGGCTAAAACACTCAAACTAAATACAAGTTTTTTCATCTCTTTTCCTTTAGGCAATATAAAGTAAATGATACCCCAATTTATCTTAAAGTTTATATGAGAGTCGTCTCGAACTTATTCGGGAAGTCTTACAAGGACGATCTCGGCATTGTGGCGCAATTTTTCAAAATAATCCCCGAGTATCTGCTCCCGTTTTTCCGCCATAAGCGCGTTTACGATCGCATCTTTTTGCATCTCGAACGACGTCTCTTTGGCTTGAAGCACCTCTTGGAGATAAAAACTCATAAATCCCCCTTTACCGTCTGGAATAACCGGGGTAAAACTTTGCGGCGGCGTTTTTGCCAAAAGGGATGCCAATTCGGGTGAGATGCGATCGTAAGGAAGTTCTTGCTCGTTTGTCAATACGTCGGGAGCATAGAGCATCGGGTTGGCGATCTTCTCTTGAAGCCGCTCTTGGCTTTGGGCGCCGTAAATCATCACCTTAAAACCGCTGGGGAGCAAAAATTTCTCTTTGTTGAGTCGGTAGTACTCCTCTATCTCGCTATCGCTTGGCTGCGACATCGACGCATATGCGATCGACTGATATAGCTTTTGGGACAAAAGGCGCTCGCGCATCTTCTCTTTTAGCTCGCTTGAACTGAGTCCGTTTGTTTCTCTTACCGCGGCATAAAACTCATCGACGCTGAGATTGTTGCGCGCCGCGGTTAGTTTGATCTCTTCATACACCTCGGTAGGGGTGACGTTGATTTTTCTCTCTTGGATCTCAAGCTCTTCAAGCTTTTTTCTAATGAGCATGTCGGATGCTCTTTTTGCATCCGTTTTTGCAAGTGCCATCTCTTTTTTTACGTCATAAAGAGTGATAGGCTCCCCCTTGACGACGACGGCTATCCCTTCGATCATCTCTGCAAAGAGGGAAACGCTCAATAAAATCGGTAAAAATATTCGCACCATAACTATCCGTTTTTTAAAAAAATTTGAAAATGATTTTACCCGCTTTTAACAAAGAGTAGCCTAAAATTGCGTCATTATTCAACGAAAAGGTTTTTCTTATGATCGTTACTCGATTTGCTCCGAGCCCTACGGGGTATTTACATATCGGCGGTTTGCGAACTGCACTCTTTTCTTACCTTTGGGCAAAAAAAAATAACGGAAAATTTCTTCTGCGTATAGAAGATACCGACAAAGCTAGAAACTCTCAAGAAGCCGCCGAGGCGATCGTTAACGCGTTTTCGTGGCTGGGTCTAGCGCACGATGGCGAGATCACCTACCAATCGCAACGCGACAATGTGTATGCCGTCTATATCAAACAACTGCTCGATGCGGGCAAAGCTTACTACTGCTACATGAGCAAAGAGGAGCTTGACGCTCTGCGCGAAGAGCAGACCGCGGCAAAACAGCGCGCCATGTATGACGGGCGCTATCGTGATTTTAACGGCACGCCGCCTGAGGGCATTGCCCCCGTAGTGCGCATCAAAGCGCCCCAAAGCGGTACTATCACGGTACAAGACGGGGTCAAAGGGGATGTCGTATTTAGAGCCGAGGATATCCTCGATGATTTTATTATCGCGCGCGCCGATGGAAGCCCTACCTACAACTTCGTCGTAGCGGTGGACGATGCGCTTATGGGGGTTACCGACGTTATCCGCGGGGATGATCACCTCTCCAACACGCCAAAACAGATGGTGGTGTACGAGGCGTTGGGGTTTGCCGTGCCCAAGTTTTACCACGTGCCGATGATCCACAACGCCGAGGGGAAAAAACTCTCCAAACGCGACGGTGCGACCGATGTTATGGCGTATAAGGAGATGGGTTACACCCCCGAGGCGCTTTTAAACTTTTTGGTGCGCCTAGGGTGGAGCTACGGCGATCAGGAGATATTTTCTATGGCGGAGATGATCGAACTTTTCAACCCAAAAGATATCAATAAATCCGCCTCGATCTACAACACCCAAAAACTCGACTGGCTCAGTGCGCACTATATCAAGAACATGCCAAACGAAGAGCTGGCACACCTTTTGGGCGATTACGGTTTGGTGCTCACCTCGCACGATAAAAAAGAGATTTTGCTCGATGCTCTCAAAGAGCGCGCCAAAACCCTTAAAGAGATGGCGGAACTTGTGAAAGAGATGCTCGAGACGCCGAGTGTTTATGAAGAAAAAGATGTAAAAAAAGCGTTTAAAGAGGATTCGAAAGCGATTTTAGAAAACTTTGCCTCAAAGGTGCAAAATTGTTCCGAACTCCATCTTCCAAGCGATTACCACGCGCTCATGGATGCAACCGTCCAAGAGATGCAAATCGGTTTTGGGAAGATTGGGCAGCCTCTTCGTGTGGCACTTTTAGGAAAACTCAGCGGTCCGGGGCTTGATAGCGTGATGGCGATCATCGGCAAAGAGGAGACCCTCAAACGGATAGAAAACGCGCTTCGCGCAAACTGCTAAAGAACTCTTTGGCATGTACCAAAGAGTTTGTACATGCCAAGGAAAAAAACGATGCAAAAGATAACCTTCAAAACCCTTTTTACCCTTCTGCTTCACGATAAGCCCGCGTTGTTTTACGGTCAACTTCTTACCCTCGCGGCGATTTTGGTTTCGATCCCCGTCCCTTTGATGCTCCCCCTTTTAGTCGATGAAGTGCTTTTGGACAAACCCGCGTTTTTCGTTAGCTCCATAGACGCATTTTTCGGGAGCACTAGCGCGTTTTATTATATAGCATGGGTGACGCTGGGCGTGGTTGCTCTGCGGTTTTTATACTACCTTTTGGGGGTGGTGACGACAAAGATTTTTACCCGTCTCTCCAAATACGTCACTTTCAAAATACGCCAAAGCCTCCTAGAACATCTGCGTATTGCATCGATGAACGAGTATGAAGTGCTCGGCAGCGGCGCGATCACCTCCAACCTTATCACCGACGTCAACACCCTCGATAATTTTCTGCTATCAAGCAGCAGTAAATTCGTCTCTTCGGTTTTGACCCTCTTGGCGGTGGGGATCGTGATGATCGCGATGGATCCTATCCTCGGGCTCTCTATCTTGCTTATCCAACCCCTTATCATGTTTATGAGCAAAAAGATGTCGCGCCGCGTAGGGGCGCTCAAAAAAGAGGAAAACCGTGCCATAGAGGAGTTTCAAGAAAACGTCGGAGAGACCTTGGAGCTTTTTGGGCAGATCAAAGCAAGCAACAAAGAGGGGTATTTTTTCTCTCAGGCGCTCCAAAAGGCAGACGCGATCCAAAAAACATCCAACGCCTACGGCTATAAAAGCGTCGCGTACGAACGCCTCTCCTACACCGTTTTTTTAATCTTTTTCGAGCTTTTGCGCGCGGGAGGGCTTTTACTCGTAGCTTACAGCGATCTTAGCATCGGGATGATGTTTGCGATGTTTGGCTACATCTGGTTTATTATGACCCCCGTACAGGATATCCTCTCGATGCAATACTCCTACGCTTCGGCGAAAGCGGCGATAGAGAGACTCAATAAAATCCTCTCGCTTCAAACCGAACGAAGCGGCACCCTTGCCCTCGAGGGTCAAGAGGTAACTATCGAAGCAAAAAACCTCTCCTTCTCCTACAACCCCGAAAAACCGATACTCAAAAACATCTCCCTCACCGTCCCCGCACATGCCAAGATCGCCCTCATCGGTGCCAGCGGCAGCGGTAAAACGACCCTTGCCCAAGTGCTTGCGGGGTTTTACGAAAAAGAGGGGGGCGCTCTTGCCTATAACGGTATCGCGATTG
Organism: Sulfurimonadaceae bacterium; assembly: GCA_963664885.2. Lineage (GTDB taxonomy): Bacteria > Campylobacterota > Campylobacteria > Campylobacterales > Sulfurimonadaceae > Sulfurimonas. The sequence continues at coordinate 212,389 of CAXXSB010000015.1, read as the reverse complement.
AGGAGCTAAACAAACGTTCCCTTCGCGAGAAGGTTTTTCTCGTGTTGCAGATGCCTATTTTATTTAACGCCTCGCTGCGTTTTAACATCACGATGGGGGATAGCTCCATCGACGATGCCCGCATCCACAAAGCGCTCCACATGGCGCAACTCGCCGAGATGATCGCCGCCATGCCAAAAGGGCTTGACACGATCGTAGGGCGCCACGGCATCCGCCTCTCGGGGGGACAACGCCAGCGTATCAGCATCGCCCGTATGCTTATCGCCGACCCTAGCGTGGTGATCTTTGACGAATCCACCTCCGCGCTTGACGTGCATACCGAAGTGGCTCTGCAAAACGCGCTTGAAGCGGTTTTAGAACATAAAACCGTCATCACCATCGCCCACCGTCTGAGCACCGTAAAAAATGCCGACATGATCTATGTGCTTGAAAACGGAAGCATCGTGCAGCACGGAACCCATGAAGAGTTAGAGGAGAAAGAGGGGCATTACAGGGAGTTTATAAAAAGACAGTTGGTGTAAATTTTTGCATAGTAACACGGTTTAGCCCGTAAAAGCACTCGATACGGCTTAAAAGCCGTGTTACGAAGCTCCTAAATCTTCTAAAATTCTTTTCTCTAAAGCCTCTAGCGGCAAAGAAACGACACCCTCAAACTGCGTTTTGTTAAAGGTTTGCTGCCGCTTGGCAAGCTGGGCGGTGTGGGTGATAATATTTTGGATCATCTCCTCTTTACACACTTTGCCATCAAGAAACTCCAACACCTCCACGATCCCTATCGCTCCCATGGCATGCGGCTCTCGGGTGTACTTTTGCTCCAAAGCGCATACCTCGTCAATCAAGCCCGCCGCAACCATTTTATGGGTTCTTTTCTCTATCCTTGCGCGCAGCAGTTCACGCTCCACGTCGATGTTATAGATAGGCAGATCGGTGATAACGGGCTTGGGAGGGTTCGCGGCAAACCATGCGCTAGGGGTCATTTTCGAGGCTTCATAGATAAGCAGCATCTTCTCGATACGGTAGCGGTCATTGGGCGCTATACGCTCCATCGTCTGCGGGTCGATCTCTTTGAGGTGAACATACGTTCTTTCTAAATCGGCAAGCTTGGCATCTACCGCTTTTTGCGTCTCTTGGGTGATGCAAGGCAAGGGTGAGAGCCCCTCAAGGAGCGATTTAAGATAGAAGGAAGTTCCCCCGACGATTACGAGGTTTTTTCCATCCTCTTGGCATGTGCGCACCACTTTTTTATACAGATCGATAAAAATATCGACGCTGAAATATTCGTTCGCATACAGCTCATCTATCCCAAAATGGCGTACCGAAGCAAGCTCCTCTTTAGAGGGTTTTGCCGCAACGATGTCGATCTCTTTGTAGATGGAAAGGGAGTCTATGGAGAGAATGTAAGCACCGATTTTTTGCGCGACGCTAAGTGCAAGATCGCTTTTCCCCGATGCGGTAGGACCGATAATAGCAAGCTGTTTCATGGCGAGATTATACCATTTTAAACCAACTTTGGATAGAATAAGCACCATCTATTTCATGAAGGTTTCCGGTGCAAAGAACTATCCAAAAAATCAAAGATTTCAACGAACTCGTGATGTTTGAACACTCGATCTTTTCGCTCCCTTTCATTTTTATCGCCATGATCGTCGCGGCGGACGGGTGGTTCGGATTTGCCCTGTTGATCTTGGGAGTTTTTGCGGCACTGAGTGCTCGCAACTTTGCCATGGGGGTCAACCGCTACGCCGACCGCGACATCGATGCCCAAAACCCCAGAACCCAAAACCGCCCCAATGTCGACGGCAGGCTTGATAGCACGAGTATCTTGATCTTTATCGGGGTCAATGCCCTTGTTTTTATCATCGTTGCTTACCTCATAAACTCTTTGGCATTCGCTCTTAGTTTCCCTATTTTGCTTATTTTGGCGGCATATTCCTATTTCAAACGCTTCTCCTCTCTCGCTCACGTTATCCTCGGAATCTCTTTGGGGCTAGCACCCATTGCGGGGGTGGTTGCGGTGAGCGAGACGATCACCCCGTGGTCGGTGATGCTCTCTTTGGGGGTTATTTTTTGGGTTGCAGGGTTTGATCTGCTCTATTCGCTCCAAGATATGGAGTTTGACAAAGAGAACAATCTCTACTCTATCCCTTCGCGCTACGGGAGCGATTTCACCCTTTTTCTTTCGGCGTTTTCCCACCTTCTTACCGTCATCTTTTGGGCACTTTTTGCATGGTGTGCGGAACTTGGATTCTTCGCATTTTTAGCGGTGATAATCAGTGCGGTTATGCTTGGCTACGAACACTATCTCGTGCGCAAAGACTTCACGAAAATCGACCGTGCTTTTTTTACCGTCAACGGCTATCTCGGGATCGTTTTTTTCTTTCTTATCGTCCTTGAAAAGGTGTTTTCGTGAACGTCCGTCTTATACCGGCTCCCATCGACGTCTCTTTTAGCCTCTCCTCTTTGGAAGAGGAGCTTTACCTGCGCGAGTTTCATCAGCTCAGCGACGCAGACGACGACCCGATCAACCAATGGCTCAAACTCGCAAAAGCGCGCGGCGAAACCGCCGATACCGACCCCGTGGTGCTCAATCTTCTCGTAGAACTCCATCGCAAGCTCGACAATCTTGAGGCGCTTATCAAAAACGAAACCCCCTCGCGGGTACTCCTCACCCACGATGCCCATATCGAGTCGATCGGTTTTGAATATTTTAACCTCACCCATGATGTGCTAGAGGAGAAGCAAACCTACTACGGACGCATAGCAATGCCCGTCCACCCCAAGCGGGACGTTCCCGTATTTTTCGAAGCCGTATCGCCGAGGCTTGCAAAGATTCTTAAAATGCACGAACGCGACGAAAAAGACTGGAACGCCTACCTCACCGCACGCGAGCGTGTTCTTATCCGCGAAGCAAAAGAGAACCGATGAATCTTGAAAACCTTTCCCTTGAATATATTATCGTAGCGATGGCGGGGGTGATCCTCTACCTGCTTTACTACGTATTTACCAAAGATTCGGAGTACAACCGCAATATCCACTCGGTCGCTTCGGTCGTAGAGGATCTCAACCGCGAAATCTACTACCTCAAAAAAAAGCTCGACAAACATCAGCAGAGCACCCAAGAGAACACCCGAAGCTTGAGCGATGAGGAGATATACCAAGAGATTGAACGCAGCGTTTACGACATGGTGCACCCTCTCTCGCTCGGTCTCAAACAGGCAAAAGAGGCGATACATGCCATAAACACCCAGATAGATGCGCGCATATCCATGCTTGAAAACGGCGTCAAGCAGATATCTATCCCCTCCTCTATCCACGGTAACGACGATGAGAAAATACTCTCCCTTTACAAACAAGGGGTCTCGCTCGAGACGATCTCAAAAGAGCTGCATATCTCCAAGCCCGAAGTTGAGTTCGTGCTCAAAATTAACAAGATCAAATGAGACAAAAGCACCCTTATGGCAGATAGAAAACTTTTCACCCTCGTTTCGATCCTTATCACTATCGGCATCATCCTCTCCTATTCCCTCTCAGCCTACGTGACGCTTCTTTTTGACGTCAACCAGTTTCATTTTGCCTCGCGTCAGGCTGTATTTGGGTTTTTGAGCATCCTAACCATCTGGGCGATCGCACAGCTTGACCCCGACAAATGGCTCAAGCCGATAGGCTTTACCCTCTTAATCGTCTCGACCCTTTTGATGATCGCCATGCCTTTTTTACCCGATTTTTTGGTCACGGAAGTGGGGGGTGCCAAACGCTGGATCAAAATCGTCGGCTTCTCCATCGCTCCCGTTGAGTTTTTTAAAATAGGGTTCATCTACTTCTTGGCATGGAGCTTTTCACGTAAGTTAGGGCATCACGACGGGATGGGGATCAAACAGGAGTTTATCCGCTTTGCACCCTATGGAGTCGTGTTTGTCGGTGCGATGTTTATTATCGCTTTTGTGCAAAACGATCTGGGACAGGTCGTGGTTTTAGGGATGACCCTTATTTTTATGCTTGTCTTTGCGGGAAGCAGTTTTAAGTTTTTCTTCTCGATCCTTATGGCGGTCTTTCTCTTTTTTATCTTGTTCATTCTCACCGCCGACCATAGGATTTTGCGGATCAAATCGTGGTGGGCAATCGCACAAAACACCGTTTTGGCAATGTTTCCCGATTCCATCGCCGCACAGCTGCGCGTCCCCACCGAAGTGGAACCCTACCAGATCGGACACTCCCTCAACGCCATCCACAACGGCGGCATTTTCGGCACGGGCGTAGCGAACGGTACCTTTAAGCTTGGATTTTTAAGCGAGGTGCATACCGACTTCATTTTGGCGGGACTTGCCGAAGAGTTCGGGTTTATGGGCGTTGTGACCGTCGTGATTATTTTTATGTGGATGCTTCAGCGCATCTTTAAAATCGCCAACCGAACCGAAGAGAGCACCATCTACCTCTTTAGCCTCGGCATCGGGCTGATGCTCTCGTTCGCCTTTTTGGTCAACGCTTACGGCATCAGCGGTATCACCCCCATCAAAGGGATCTCGGTACCCTTTTTAAGTTACGGAGGTTCTGCCATTTTGGCGGCATCGATAGGGATAGGGATGATCTTAATGGCATCGAAAAAAGTAAATATGAAAGCAACGGAGAAAGAGAAAAAATGAGATTATGTATAACGGGCGGCGGCACTGGGGGGCATCTTATGATCGCCGAGGCACTCGTGCAAGCTGCTGCGATGCGCAAACACGAAGTGATCTTTATCGGCTCTACAAGCGGTCAAGACCAAAAATATTTTAAAGAAAACAGCAAATTTTCCCACGTCTATTTTCTCCCCACAAGCGGGGTAGTCAACAAAAAAGGGTTCGGTAAAATAGGGGCGCTTTGGGGTATTTTCAAAGCCTTTTTCACCGCCCGTACCCTCTTGCGCAAACACAAGATTCAAGCGCTTTACAGCGTCGGCGGCTTCTCTGCGGCTCCCGCGTCGTTTGCCGCGATCTCTTTGGGACTGCCTCTTTTTATCCACGAACAAAATGCGATCACGGGGCGCCTCAACGCTCTTTTAAAACCTTTTGCCAAACGCTTTATCTCCGCCTACGATGCAGACTCTCCCATTCGCGGTTATCCCGTCAAACAGCTCTTTAGCGGTCATTCGCGCATACGCAAAAACGTGAGAACCGTCATTTTTCTAGGGGGGAGCCAAGGGGCAAAAGCGATCAACGATCTCGCCCTGCGCACAGCGCCCGAACTCCAAAAAAAGGGGATAACCATCATCCACCAATGCGGCGAGAACGATTTTGAAAGGGTCAAAGAGGCGTATGAGTCTCTCGGAGTCGAAGCGGAGCTTTACGGCTTTACCAAAGAGCTTTACCGACTCATCACCCGTGCCGATCTGGCGATAAGCCGCGCGGGTGCAAGCACCCTTTGGGAGCTTTGCGCCAACGGGCTTCCCGCCCTTTACGTCCCCTATCCCTATGCCGCGGGGGATCATCAGTACCATAATGCAAAATTTATCGTAGAGAATAACCTCGGATGGTGCCACCGCGAGAGCGAAAATCTCTACTCGATTCTCCTTGCCCTGCTGGGCGAATCTTTGGAACTTAAAAGCAAAGGGCTTTTGGCACTCAACACCCACAACGTGGCTGATTTGATGATCCAAGACCTTGAGAGAATCGTGCAATGATCCAAGAGTTGGCACAATCGTTAGTCGATCTTATTTTTGATTGGGGGTATTTTGGGATCTTCCTTTTGATGACGATTGAGAGCTCCTTTATCCCATTTCCTAGCGAAATCGTTCTTATCCCCGCGGGTTATCTGGTCTCGCAAGAGCAGATGTCGCTGTGGGCGGTTATGGCATGTGCACTTGGCGGCTCTTTGGCGGGGGCGTTTATCAACTACTATCTCGCCCTGTTTGTGGGGAGAAGGTTTTTGGCACGCTACGGCAAGTACTTCTTTATCAAAGAGAATGCGCTTAAAAAGATGGACGAATACTTTGAAAAACACGGTCCCATATCCACCTTTATCGGGCGTCTTATCCCCGGTATACGCCAGCTTATCTCGATCCCCGCGGGGCTTGCCAAGATGGATATAAAGCTCTTTTCTCTCTACACCGCTTTGGGTGCGGGGATCTGGGCGCTCATACTCGTTTTGCTGGGGTATTTCATCGGGGAGAATCAAGAGCTTATCAAAGAGTATCTCAAACAGATCACCCTCAGCCTTATCGTTGTATTAATCGTTTTGGGCGGTTGGTACGCTTATTATCAAAAAAGAAAAACATCGGTATAATCGCTTTTTTTACAGGCTAGAGCCTGTGTTACGACATGCCAAGCCCTCGTAACACGGACTTCAGTCCGTACCGTACAACTAAATACAAGGAAACAACTATGCTAGAGATCAACCAAAACGCCCCCGAATTTTGCCTTCCAAACCAAGACGACGTAGAGATCTGCTCACGCGACCTCAAAGGGAAATGGATCGTGCTTTATTTTTATCCAAAAGACTCCACCCCGGGATGTACCACCGAAGCGTGTGAATTCACCGCTGCCGTACCCGACTTTAGCGACCTTGACGCGATCATTTTGGGAGTAAGCGCCGACAGCACCAAGCGTCACCGCGCGTTTATAGAAAAGCAAAACCTCGAGATCACCTTGCTAAGTGATGAAGATACGACGATGATGCAAAGCTACGGCGTATGGCGCATGAAAAAGAACTACGGCAAAGAGTATATGGGGATCGTGCGCTCCACCTTTATCATCGACCCCCAAGGGGTTATCCGCGCTATTTGGGATAACGTGAAGGTCAAAGAGCACGTCGCCAAAGTCAAAGAAGAGCTCAAACGCCTCCAAAGCCTCTAAAATGCGCACCCTGATTCTGCACGGCTGGGGAGGGAGCGACTTCCCCCACTGGCAAAGCCACTTGGCATGTGAGATCGCCAAAAACTACGGTTGTGTCAGTTTTCTCCCCCTTAGCGACCCCGACATGCCAAAGCTTGGCATGTGGAAAAAAGAGCTGCTAGAGGAGATGCAAAGCTTCAAACCCGATATCGTGGTGTGCCACTCTTTGGCAAATATTCTCTGGTTTCACCTCTGCAACGACGGAAGTTTTTTTGACATGCCAAAGGTGCAAAAACTCTACCTCGTCGCACCCCCGAGGCTTGATTGTACCATCACGGAACTAAGCACTTTTTTCCCGCTTGAAGCGCCAAAAGAGCTGCATGCCAAAGAAGCGCTTCTCATCACCTCGACCGACGATCATTACCTGAGCGTCGAAGAAGCGCAAACACTCCAAAAAGCCTTGGGGATAGAGATGAAAGTGCTAGAAAATGCTGGGCACATCAACACCGCAAGCGGCTATGGCATGTGGGAGTGGATAGTAAAGGAGTGCACTTAAGCACCCCCTCGTTCCCACGCTCCTGCCTTTGTACCATTGTTTGATCTCCTCATCTTTTACTTGCAAACTTTTTTATCTATTCTTAACAAAAGCGTTTGGAACAAGAGAACTTTCTTAGAAAGTTTTCGATAAAATAGACAGAAATTGCAATCACAAACAATCATCGCAAGGCACATTCCGTATGACCGTTATAGAAAATAACCTTCACACTCTCGTAGCAAACTTTAACAAAGAAACATTTATTTATGACTTGCTTATAGCCTACGGCACTCCAAAGTCGACTATCAGTAAGCTAGAGGGAAGCGACCACGATAAGCCTGTTCCAAACGGCGAACTCACTTTAAGAAAAAAACTCTTTTTTAAAGTCGTATTAAATGAGCGAGAAAAACACAGCCAAAAAACCCTAGCTGGGCTCTACGACCCCGACAAAATGCCCGAAGGCATACAAAAAGCCCACCACGCACTAGACAGAGTCATAGAACAATGCTACAGAACCAAACCATTTGAAAGCGATGAAGAGAGACTTGAATATCTTTTTAAAATGTATGAAGAGATGACGAGCAAAGAGGGTAAATAATGTCTAGAAATTTTTATAGAATAAGAAATTTAAATAGTCTATTAGGGGAATATAAAGAGTTAGAAAATCAAGAAATATTTTTTCAAACTCCTGAAAAACTAAATGACCCTATGGAAGGTTTTATGGATTATGTTTTTAATGGGGATAAAATAGTATGGAGAAATTTTTTTGAACACTATATTTATTGTTTAAATAGTGTTTTTATGCTTTATTATAAGATTATTGGAGAGAAACTTATTTTTTCTAACGATATTATTCCTATTTTTGATAATCTTTATGATGTTAGGCAATCAAGTACATATATTGAGCTTCAAGATATTCCTAAAAAATTCTTTAACTTATATGGAGATTTAATAGATAAAATTTCTAAAAGAACTACTGCAATTACAAAAAATGAACTTCTTAATTATCTATATACTTTTAATTATGATTTATTGGAGATTATTCAAAAAGTTTATGAAGCTAAAGGACTCATGCCTAAAAGAGACCAATTTATAGAAATTAATAAAAATAAAATACAAGAGATGATTAAAGCTATAGATGCTCTTGAGGAATTACAAAATGAGTATGGTGTTGAAAAAGTAAATAAACTTCATCAAAGCTCGGTAGCTTGGTTTGATAAAAATATGCTTGAATTGTCTTGTTTGACAAAATTAGACCAAAACACCCCTAATAAATATTTTATAATGAATTTTCATACACATTATTTAGAAGCTTTACAAAAACTTGCATATCCAAAAGTTTATGTTGCAAGTTTTTTAGAAGACTATCATAACTCATCTGTTTGGGGAAATTATGGAGAAAATCATAGCGGAGTTTGTTTAATATTTGAAGCTGATGAAAATAACAGTTTAAACTTTTTGAATGTTTTATCAGGAGATACACAAACAAAACAATCTATGAGGTTTCAAAAGGTAAATTATGATGGCAATTTTGAAGAGATAAATTTTTTTGAATCATTTGGATTATCGACTGAACCAACTGTAAACTCATGGTATATGGATGAAAATAAAAATAAAAGTATTCTTTTTGATAAAATTTTAAATAATCAAGAAAAATGGAGAGATGGCTTTTGGAATAAGTTTGAAAAAAACAAATTAATTAAAACTAAAGACTGGAGCTATGAAAACGAGTATAGAATTACTTGGCATGGATTAATAAATCCTGAGATTCATGAAAAGTATAGAAATTTAAAATACAACTTTAATAGTTTAAAGGGTTTGATTTTCGGTATTAAAACGCCTTTAGAAAAGAAATGTGAAATAATTGAGATAATTAAAAAGAAATGTATTGAGAATGAAAGAACAGAGTTTGAGTTTTATCAAGCATATTATTGTGATAGCAAAAAAGATATTAGAAAAATAAAATTAAATATTGATATTGGTGTAACTAAAGAAACTATTAAAAAAAAGTTAAATTTAGAGTTTTTAGAACATAAGTATAAAGCTATAGAATTAGAAAATAGATTAAATAAAATGATAGACACTAAAAGTGAATAAAGAACAAGAAGACTTCCCTCCCTTGTTCCCACGCTCCGCGTGGGAATGCATAGAAACAAGAAGAAGCGATAATGACTAAAAAAATCTATCGGTTCCCACGCAGAGCATGGGAACAAGTAGGAGGGGCTGACAATGGGTAGAAGCAGATACAAAATGTATGAACCGACCCATCCACATTTTATTACATGTACCGCGCTTCACTGGATACCCATTTTTACAAATCAAGAGAGTGTGCAAATCATACTAGATAGTTTAAAATACTTGCAAATTAATCATAACTTTAAACTCTACGCTTATGTGATATTAGAAAACCATTTGCACCTTGTAGCAAGCAGTGACGATACAGCAAAAGATATAGCACGGTTTAAAAGTTACACAGCTAGAGAGATTATAAATTTGCTGCAAAAAAGAGATATTAAAACCATTTTAGACCAACTGGAGTTTTATAAAAAAGCTCACAAAGTTGATAGAGAGTTTCAACTATGGCAAGAAGGATTTCAGCCCAAACTCATACAAAGTGAGCAGATGATGATAGAGAGAATAAACTATATTCACAACAACCCAGTAAAAAGAGGCTATGTCGATGAGGCAAAGCATTGGCGGTATAGTAGTGCTAGGAATTACGAGGGTAGTGATGGACTCATTGAAATAGAGAAGGTTTTTTGATGGTTTGGATATATGCATTCCCACGCAGAGCGTGGGAACGAGAAAACACCGCAAGCGGCTATGGCATGTGGGAGTGGATGGTAAAAGAATGCGCGCAATAGCTTAGTAACACACCCTGTTGCGCCCCTTGTTTTTCGCATCGTAAAGCAGCAGGTCGGCGCGGTGCATGAACGACTCGGCGTCGTCGCCCGCTTCGAGTTTGGTGACCCCCGCACTAAAAGTCACTTCGCCCACATCTCTAAAATGGAATTTTCTGATGGTAGCTAAAAAGTTTTCCACCGCCACTACCGCTTCATCAAGTTCGGTACTCGGGAAGAGTACTACAAACTCCTCCCCTCCCCAGCGTGCGGGTTTGTCGGTAGAGCGCACTTTTTGGCGCAAGATTTTGGCAAAGGTAACGAGCACGTAATCCCCTATGGCATGTCCGTAGGTATCGTTGATCTTTTTGAAGAAATCTATATCGATCACCGCGAGAGAGACGGGTGTTTTGTAGCGCTTGTAGATATCGAGCGCTTCTTGCATCTCGATGCTGAAACGGTGGCGGTTATAAAGCCCCGTGAGGTGGTCTGTTACCGCCATTTTCTCGATCTCTTTGGTGCGGTCGGCTACCCGCTCTTCGAGTTCGTTGTTCAGCTCTTCGAGCATCTTTTTATCGGTGACGTTGCGACGGAACGCTTGGTAGCCTATGATTTTCCCCTCTTCGTTAACGTCGGGGACGATGTAAGATTCGATCCAGTAGGAGCTTCCGTCTTTGTGGAGGTTTTGTACCACCGCTTTATAGGTCTGCCCCGCCGTTATGGTATCCCACAAAGGTTTGAAACTCTCGGAGGGGTTGTCGGGGTGTTTGATGATGCGGTGGGTTTTTCCCAAAAGCTCCTCGCGGCTGTAGCCGCTTAGTTCGCAAAACGCGTCGCTCACGTAGGTGATAACGCCCCGCTTGTCGGTAATACTGGTGTAAACATACTGGTTGACGATGTCGAGGGTTTTTTCAAGGTGGCGGGTTTTTTGCATGATCTTTTCCGAGAGCATCGTATTGAGCCCTGCAATCGTGGCATGTTTATGGGTGAGTTTGCGCAAAAGCGGGGTAAAAATAAATGCAGATACAAACCATGCCACCGCCAGAATAACCGCCGCAACGAACACCCCTTGGTAAAGAAGCATATCTTGGAGTCTGTCGCTTTGTTTTTCGATGGTGCGCACGCCGCTATCAAGCAAAAAGAGCCCCTCTTTGTGGTGCCTCAAAAAATGGGCTACGCTTGTCGCTTCAAGCTTCGATAAAGCCGACGTGCTCTCATACACACCCTCGAGAAGCGTCCCTTTGTAGCCGCGGGTGTAGATATTCTCGATCTCAAAATCGAGTGCCTCCAACGAAGATGCAATGGCAGAGTGCTCTTTACGCATCGTCTGCATCAAGAGGTGTAAATGCCCCGCACCCCGCGTGGTCGGCTCTTTTTGATACTCCTCAAGCAAAGCATAAAGCCTCTCAAAATAAAACCTCTGCTGCGCACTTTTGGCGACAAGGGAAGCGTACTCTTTTTGCTTCTCCATAAGCGAAAAAATATAGCTAAACGAAAGTACCACGCTCAAACCGATAACAAACATCGAGAGTTTGTAAACTTTCGTAATTTCCATATTTTGAAAATATCTTGTCATAAGGGTGCCTTTTGTTCATTATAATTTCCGCTTAAAAACAATAGTTATACAATTAATAATATTTAAAACCGATTAAATACGTTATATTGTCTCTTTTTTATCCCGTTTTTGTACTCTTCTTAAACCTATGAAGATATAATTGCGCAAAAAAAGTACATGCCATGAATAATCTCGTTACTCTTCTCACACAAAAAACAAACCTTTCAAAAAACGTCATCGAAAATATTCTCAAACTTCTCGATGAGGGTTCCACCATCCCCTTTATCGCCCGCTACCGCAAAGAGCTCACGGGAGGTGCCGACGATGCGACCCTTCGGGAGTTTGAGACGGTGTACGAGAGCGCCAAAAAGCTTCTTGTGCGCAAAGAGGAGATCTCGCGTCTTATCGCCGAGCGCGCCGTTTTGACCACAGAACTCACACATGCCATAGAGGAGGCGCAAACCCTCAACGCACTCGAAGATATCTACCGACCTTTCAAGGAAAAGAAAAACACCCGCGCGAGTGCCGCGATCGCCAAAGGGCTTGAGCCGCTTGCGGATATGCTAGAGAGCGGACGTTTTGAGATGCAGGAGTTTGAAGCTAAAGCAAAAACTTTCGTCAAAAACGGCGTCGCCTCGCTTGAAGAAGCGATTGGGGGCGCACAGGATATTTTAGCCGAACGTTATGCCGACATGCCAAGGGAGCGCGAAACGATCCGCAACGCCATGCTACGCAGCGGCAGCCTCGAGATAAAAAAGGCAAAAGAGTTCGACCAAAACGGTCTCTACGCCTCGTTTGCCGAAAAGTCGGAAAAGGTCGCTTATATCCCGAGCCACCGCTATTTGGCACTGATGCGCGCCGTCAAAGAGAAACAGCTGAGCGTGAAAATCTCCCTAGACACCGAGCGGCTCGAAGCCAACATCCAAAGCTACAAAATCCCCCGACATGCCAAGGGTTCCAAAGAGCTTTTATTTGCCGCATACAAGGACGGGCTCAAGCGCCTTTTGCTCCCCTCTCTTGAGCGGGAGGTGCATGCCATACTCAAAGAGCGCGCCGATCTGGGGGCTATCAACACTTTCGGGAAAAACCTCTCGCAGCTGCTTCTCACCCCGCCCGTGACCAAACGGGTGATCTTGGGGGTTGACCCTGCATTTCGTACGGGGTGCAAACTCGCACTTATCGATGAAAACGGAACCTTTTTAGAACACGCCGTGATCTACCCTACCGAACCCAAAAACGACTACGAAGGCGCTAAGAAAACCGTTGAAAAACTCGCCAAAAAATACGCTATCGGCGCGGTCGCCATCGGCAACGGCACCGCTTCGAGAGAAACCACGGAGTTTTTCGCCAAACTCTCCCGAGACGGACTCAAACTCAGCTACACCGTAGTGAGCGAAGCGGGCGCGTCGGTGTATAGCGCATCCAAGATCGCTTCAGAGGAATACCCCGACCTCGACGTCACCGTGCGCGGCGCTATCTCCATCGCCCAGCGTCTGCGCGACCCGATGGCGGCACTGGTGAAAATCGACCCGAAATCTTTGGGGATAGGGCAGTACCAGCACGACGTCGATCAAAAGCTTTTAGAAAAAAAACTCGGCGACGTGACCGTTGACCTCGTAAACCGCGTGGGGGTGGATCTCAACTCCGCCTCCCTTTCGCTCCTCTCATTTGTAGCGGGGATCACCAAAAGCGTGGCAAAAAACATCATCGAATTTCGGGAGAAAAACGGTGCATTCCGCGCCAAATCACAGCTTTTAAAAGTAAAAGGTCTGGGTGCAAAAGCCTACGAGCAGGCGGCGGGATTTTTGCGCATCAAAGAGGGAAGCGATATTTTGGACAACACGGGCGTACACCCCGAAAGCTACGAAATAGCCAAAAAACTTCAAGCCCAAGGTTTGCAAAATGCCGATTTGGCGGCCCTCGCGGAGGCTTGGCATGTAGGTTTAGAAACCCTCAAAGATATCGCCAAAGAGCTTGAAAAACCTGGGTTTGACCCGCGAAGCGAACTCCCCGCTATCCCGTTTAAAGACTCCCTTACCGATATCAACGCTCTCCAAGTAGGGAGCTTCGTCTCGGGCGTGGTGCGCAATATCACCGATTTTGGGGCGTTCGTGGATATCGGGCTCAAAAACGACGGGATGATCCACATCTCAAAAATGAGCGCTTCTCGCATCTCCCACCCCTTAGAGGTGCTCTCGCTCAACCAATACCTCCCGCAGATCGAGGTTTTGGGGGTGGACAAAGAGAAACAAAAAGTTAGTTTAGGACTTGTACTATGACACCGACACTCTATTTTTTACGCTCCAGCGAGCAGTATATCGTGAACAAGATGCTCCCCTACGCCTACCGTTTGGACGTTTTGGGCAAAAGTTTGGAGGATGTGCCGCAGCTTGGCATTTACAAAGATTTCTACGGATTTACCCGAAAAGATTTGGGGCTCTATGCGATGATGGAGCATGAGGTGGCAGGAGCGATCTGGTCGCGAAAGATGCAGGTTGAACATAGATGCCAAGCTTTTATAGACGAACAGACCCCCGTGATCTCGATGGCGGTTTTGCCCAAGTTTCAAAAACAGGGGATCGCTAGCGCCATGCTTGAGCAGTTTTTGCAAGAGGCAAGCGTGCTCTACAAGCAGGTGTGCGTGAGCGTCGTAGCAGACTCACATGCCAAGAAAATCTATGAAAAATTCGGCTTTGAAACGGTAGGGGAAAACATAAGCGTCGTGGATGGCTCCAAAACCCTCACCCTGCTTAAAACGCTTGAGGGAACGACCCTCGTGCGACCGAGCGAGGGGTATGACCCAAGACGCTGGATGGATTAAATCTGCTTTGCGATCCTTTATTTAGCTTTCTTTTTATATACTATTGTAATGGGCAGTCGAACAATCGGAGGTAAGTTACATGGATGAGACGCATTATTTAAAAAAAGAGCTCTATGCATTGATTGCAACGGATCCTTCTATTTTCGACTTTTTACAAAACGGTTCGCTTGACGGTTTATGGTATTGGGATATTGAAAACCCTGAAAACGAATGGATGAATGCAAAGTTTTGGGAACTTTTGGGGTACGATCCGAGCGAGAAGAAACATTTAGCCAAAGAGTGGCAGGATTTGATCAACCCCGGTGATCTCAAAGTTGCCATAGAAAATTTTCAAAAACATTGTGAAAATCCCGACCATCCCTACGATCAAATCGTTCGCTACCGCCATAAAAACGGCAAAACGATTTGGGTGCGCTGCCGTGGTATTGCCATACGAAATAGCGAGGGAAAACCTATTCGTATGCTAGGTGCGCATAACGATTTGACGGAACTCAAAGAGCTAGAAGAGAACCTCAGACTTATGGCGAGTACCGATTCCCTTACGGGGCTAAAAAATAGACGTTGTTTTGAAGAACATTTTGCATGGACGCTTCACAACAGGGTACGCAACCCCGAAGTATTTAGTTTGGCAATAGTGGATATCGATTTTTTTAAAAACATCAACGACACATACGGTCATCAAACGGGCGACGCCGTTTTAAAAGCGGTCGCCGACGCGATACGACAAGGGTGCAGGGGGAACGACTTTGTAGCCCGTTGGGGAGGTGAGGAGTTTATCGTTTTGCTCCACGGAGCAAACAGGGAGGAGTCTCTGGAGATTGCCCGACGTATCAGGCAACACATATCCGAAATTTGTATCGTTGCAACCAAAATAACGGTCAGTCTCGGCGTATCGACCTACCCGAGTGAAATACAAGAAACATCCCGCAAATTCATGGAAGAGTGCATTGCAGAGGCAGACAAAGCGCTTTTTATAGCAAAAAAATCGGGTCGCGACCGAGCAGTTCACGGCACCAACACCGATTAAAAGAACCCTCTACGCGTAAGTATCCAACTCGTGCTGCGGCGCAACACTCGGCTCCACCTCTTTGGTTTGGGATGCCTGAAAATTTTGTGCCTGCTGCGCCGTTTGGTTCGTATTTTGCACCAACGAAGCGTTTTGTTTGTTTTGTTCCTCTTCTTGTTTTACGCTCAGATCGGGTCTGCCGATCTGCACCTGATGAGGGTAAGGGGTTTGAAACGTATAGCGTGAAACGTCCATAATAGCCTCCTTTTTTGAACATACGAAAATTATAACACATTCTTCAAAGAAACTCTATAATATAATATTTTATAATAAAAGTAATTTGTATACATTAATATTCCGTTAATGATAGTATTCTATAATTCTGATGATGGTTATCAATACCATATCTATCAGCCAGCAAATGCACTCTTCGCTAGTAGCCAGCCTCCCAATTTTTTTCTCATTACAAAGGAACAACCATGCGATTACACTCATCGTCTCTTCTCCTCTTGGCATGCTGCGCGAATGCTTTAACTGCTCAAGAGGTAATCCTCCAACAAGTAGGAATCCAAGAAAAAGCCCAAACATTCGGAGCCGATAAAGGGATAGACACCGAACTTTTAGAAAAAATACAAGCGAAAGACTTGTCGGATGTTTTCTCGAAAGAATCCTCTATGAGTATCGGCGGAGGAGCAATCAATGCACAACGGATCTATCTACGCGGCATTGAAGGAAGCAACCTCAACATCACGCTTGACGGTGCAAAACAAGGAACCAACCTCCACCAACATCGGGGCAATGTAATGGGGCTTGACCCCGATCTGCTTAAAGCGGTAAATATCCATACTACCGCAAATGCAGAAAACGGCTACGGAGCACTCGGCGGTGCGATCTCTATGACCACCAAAGACGCCCAAGACCTCATCAAAGACGATGAGACTCTCGGAGCAATCGTTCGTGCGAACTATTCAAGCGTAAGCGATGCAGAACGCGGAAGCACGACCCTTTATGGCATGTTAGGCGACAATACGGGATTTTACGTGCATCTCTCCGGAGAAAATCGGGATGATTACACCCAAGGGGGAGGCGAAATAGCAAAAGCTTCGGCATACCGCAATAGAAGCTACTTTGCAAAACTCTCTATGCTCGACCTTGCCGATCATTCATTGCGCATAAGCGTCGAACAAAACGCCAACGAAGGGAATGCAAAATACGGAAGTACGGGAAGCGATATGGGTCCTTACGTGGGTGATGGAAGTGACCTTGTAATGCAGGTCTCTACGCGCAACACCTATACCCTCGAACATATTTACGATCCAAAAAATTCGTTAGTGCATCTGACTACGAATCTTTACCATAACACGAACTCTCTTGAAAACGAAACCGCAAACACTGAGACCCTCAGTAAAGATTTCGGAGGGAAAATCAAAAACAAAACCCTCGTCTCTTTCGGCTCTGTTGCCAATATCTTCACTCTCGGAGCCGATTTTTACAAAGAGGAGGGGATCAGCAAATATGCCGACGGAAGCGAAAAATCGAACGTCTCAAAAAACATTGCCCTTTTTACACAAAACACCACGAGTCTTTTCGGTCTTGATATCCACTATGGTGCACGCTACGATTCTTACGACGTAGAGTTTGGACCGCGCACCCTCTCAGGCGAAGAGTTCTCTCCCAACGGCGGACTTGAATACACCCTAATGCAAGGATTCTCGGTGTTTGGAAATTACGGGGAGTCGATCCGTGCAAGCGGTATCATCCCCGTGGGATGGATGAACAATATCGTAGCTACGACCAACTTTAACGACGAGAAACCATTTAAACCCGAAAGCGCAACGCAGCAAGAAGCGGGCGTAAAATTCTCGCATGCCGACCTTGTAAGCAGCGACGACAGATTGCATATCACACTCAGTGTCTTCAAGACAAGCATGAAAGACACCATAGAACGTGTCGGCGGAGGCGGCGGACCGGTTTCTAAAATTTGGAACAATCCGCAGAAAATAGAGTCCAAAGGGTACGAAGCGAAAATCTCTTGGGAAAACGAGCGTATCTACCTTGGAGCCAACTATACAAAAGTCAAAACGACAAGTGATGCCGAAGAGATTGACGTCATACGCAGAAAAGCTTCCAATGTCGGCGACAAAGTGGTGCTTAACACAGATTTTCTCCTCACTCCCGAGCTCTCTTTAGGCTACATTTTCACGGGTGTCAAAGGGTTGCATAACCAAAACACGACGACAAAACCGCGCCCCGGTTATGCCCTGCACGATATTCAAGCGCAATTTCGTTCAAAAAATATAGAGGGCTTGGAATTTTCTTTGGCACTAAACAACATCACCGATAAAAAATACGCCCAACACACGTCTATGTACGGCGGTGGCGACGTCGTCTACGAAGCGGGTCGCGACGTGCGCCTAAGCGTAAAGTACCAATTCTAAACCCTAGTACCCCTGCCGTTTTCCCCTTTTTCGGCGGGGGCTGTTTTTGCTTAGACGCCCCTTGGGGCATCTATTAAAACACAGCAATAAGGAATATTCATGGCATGTAGCATCAAAAAAGTGACACTTTCACTTGCACTCGGCGCTCTTTTGGGAGCAAGCAACCTCTTAGCAGACGGAAAACTCTCTCTTGTGAGTTCAGGCACAGGCGATCTCGACAACATGACGCTCAAGGCGCATAAAACTATCCAAGAAGCCGACATCGTCTTTACTATGAACGGAGAAGCAGGCAAATTTGCAGAACTTCTCAAAGGCAAACCTATCTACGCAGCAGGGCATGCCCTCTTTAGCAAAAGCACAAAAAGCAAATGGATAAAAACCAAAGACCAAGCCGGAAAAGAGCAAAAAAAGACACCCGAGGAGATAGCAAAAATCGAAGCGGAATATAAACAGCTTATCCGCAAAAGCATCAAAGAGGGGAAAAATATCGTCGTCATCGACAACGGCGATCCGACGATTTACGGTCCGCATATCTATTTTGTCAAAGAGTTTCAAGATTTAGCACCAAAAATCATTCCCGGTATCTCTAGTTTCAACGCAGCAAATGCAGCACTGCAAACATCGGTCATAGGAGGATTAGAAGATGCCAAAGGGGTAACGCTGACAGTTGGAAGTACAAAAAACGCTATCATCGACAAACTCGCTCCGACCCAATCGACTATGGTCTTTTTTATGGACAGAGAGTTTGACAAATTCATCACGCATCTCTTGACGCTCTATCCAAAAGAGACGCCGATTGCTATCGTTATCAACGCGGGCGAGAGCCAAAAAGAGGAGGTGATCGTTGCGACGCTAGCAACCATCCAAGCAAAAGTGGGCAAAGAGAAAATCCCGTTTAACCACCTTGTTTACGTAGGAAACTTCCTTTAATGGGTCAAAACCTTTCTAGAGAGATAGGGCTCCCCTCTGCAACCGTATTGGTCATTGCCAATATGGTCGGCACGGGGATTTTCACCCTTTCAGGCTTCATTCTTTTAGAGTTGCAAAATACTCAGCTTCTTTTGCTCTGTTGGCTCTTAGGCGGGCTCTTTGCGCTCATCGGTGCACTTTGCTACGGGGAACTCGGCGCGATGTTTCCCCATGCAGGCGGCGAATATGTCTATTTGCGAGAAATATTCGGTCCTTTAAGCGCCTTTGTTTCGGGTTGGATTTCACTCATCGTAGGTTTTTCGGCTCCCATAGCTGCTGCAGCCATTGCTTTTGCGACCTACCTTTTAGGTTCAGAACATGTTGCATGGTTTAGCTTTTCGCTTTTTGGGGTAGCGATACTGGATTTTTCCCTCATCACATTTATAGCGATTCTAACTGTTGTGCTTCTCTCTTACGTCCATATCCATAGCGTTCGCCTCGGTAAAAACACCCAAAACTTTCTCACGGCATTTAAGATATTTTTTGTGCTTTTCCTGATTTTTGGCGGTTTTTTCTTTGGAAAAGGGGACTTTTTAAGGATTGAAGAGGCATTTTTTACCTCAGCGCAATCGGTTTCCTACGGAGCTTTAGCCGTCTCTTTGGTTTTTATCTCCTTTGCCTACAGCGGCTACAATGCAGCTTCTTATCTCGGCGGCGAAATCAAAAATCCGCAGCGCAATCTTCCCCTCTCGCTCTTTTTGGGAACGCTCTTTGTCACCGCGCTCTATCTGCTTCTCAATCTTGTCTATATCTATGCACTCCCCCAAGAGCAGATGTCCGGGATGCTTGAAGTTGCAACGGGTGCGGCACAAAACCTTTTCGGCGATACGCTCGGCTCTCTCATAGGCATTGCAATAGCTTTGGGACTTCTCTCCGTTGTAAGCGCTATGGTGATGGCAGGACCTAGAGTTTACTACGCCATGGCAAAAGACGGGCTCTTTTTTCAAAAGTTCGAACATGTATGCGATAAGCGTAAAACCCCCGTACATGCCATCATCTTACAAGCATTTTTGGCAATCGTGATGATTGTAACGTCGACCTTTGAGACGCTTTTAATCTACATAGGGCTTACCCTCTCCCTCTCCTCGATGCTGAGTGTTTACGGACTTATGCGTTTACGAAGCAAAGAACCAACGAGAGAACGCCCCTACAAAACACCGCTCTATCCGCTTTTGCCGATCCTATTTTTGCTTGCAAACGGCGGCATCGTACTCTTTTCACTGCTAAACAAACCCCAAGCCGCGTTGTATGCGCTTGCAACAATCGGCTTAGGGGTAATGTTTTACTTTTTCTTTCAAAATAAAGAACCAAAAAACCGTCTAAGTAAAACATTGCTATAACCGCATTTGCCTTCATGGCATGCGGCTTTATTGTTTTGATACAGACTTTCACTATCGTTTATTGATTTTTTTTCTTTAATAGTGCTATACTGTATCCGTTTATACATTTACACTATCAAAGGATACACGATGGCAAAAGTCACTACACAACTAAAAACGCTTCAAGCAGATGCGTTGGCTCTGTTTGTTAAAGTACACAACTACCACTGGAACATCAAAGGGATGCAGTTTTCTCCGATACACAACATGACGGAAGGGATTTACGAAAGCATGGCGGGGCTTTACGACGATTGTGCCGAACGCGTCTTGCAGCTTGGACAAAAGCCCCATATCACTTTTGGAGACATCACCGGTGCAACCCGCATTAAAGAGGAAACAAAAAGCGATTTTGACGCTAAATACGTTTTAGAGAGCATTTTAGCTGATTACAAAACTC
This sequence comes from Sulfurimonadaceae bacterium, assembly GCA_963664885.2. Lineage (GTDB taxonomy): Bacteria > Campylobacterota > Campylobacteria > Campylobacterales > Sulfurimonadaceae > Sulfurimonas. The sequence continues at coordinate 191,643 of CAXXSB010000015.1, read as the reverse complement.
TTCTCAAAGCGTTTGTAGAACTCTCCGATGCCGCAGACAAAGAGGGAGACAAAGCAACCGTCGGATTTGCCGATGAAAAAATCGCATCGCTCGAAAAAGATATTTGGATGATTAAAGCCACTTTGTCATAATCTACGCTCCTCCTCCATTTCGTCTCTTTTTGAGACGATCTCCTCCCATAAACTGCCGCTTTAAAAAAGTCTACTCTTAAACTCTTGCCGTTATAAACAAAAAGAGATACGTCATAAATTATAAAATGATAACGATTATTATAATATCTTAAGCTTTTTTATCTTACTATTTGATAACTATTATTAAAAAGGAGTCACTATGCGAAAGATAGGCTTTGCACATTGCAACGACAAGATCAAAGAGATTCTGCCGAAATCGTACCAAGTGGAATCGTTACGACGCAAAAGAAAGATGTTTTTTACGATGATCAACGAGTTTTTATCTCCAAAAGCACGCATCTGCACCAAAGATGCCGACGTGTTTGATGCGGATATTTTGAGTATCTTTATCCAAAAGATCGAATCGTTTTTTCCCATCTACAAGCTCCGCCCAGAGCATCCCCAAAGGGTGCGGAAAATCTATATCGAAGAGTCTTTGCTTTTTAACCGATTTTTCAAAGTAAGCAGCTTGGAAAAATTTCGATACCTTAGCGACAAACACGTATTTTGGAGCCGTTTTAAACCGAAAAAAGAGTACAAACATCCCGCGGCACAGCTTATGGCGATGATCTTTAACGGCAAAGAGATCGAGATGATGATGGATCTTGATATGGTGTTTGCGCAAACGGTATATAAACGTATCCCGCGCGAGGGGGACAAAAAAATCACCCTCGATTACCCCTATATCCACATCAACCAAAACGGTGTTACAACCCGACTCTACCCCCAATGGAAGCGGCTTGATCCAAGTCGCCTTGCATCAAGAACAAAGGAGATATCACAAAGTTTAGACGACCTGCATACGAAACCGATAGACCAATGCTACTTGGTTTACCCAAAAACACAAAACTTCCAAAAACATATCCGCATTCAACATGCCAAAGACGCAAGGGAGATCAAGCTGATCCCCTATTCATTTACATTTTGTAACAGAAAATAAAATTCACACTGAAGGAAACATATGAAAATAGGACTTTTTTACGCGACATCGACGGGCAACACCGAAAATATGGCAAACGAAATCAAAGCACAAATGGGTGCTATGGATATCACTTTAGAGAACGTGTGCAATGCAAAAAGCGACGCTATGCAAAACTACGACGCGCTTATCATGGGTATCTCTACATGGGGGGACGGCGATTTGCAAGACGACTGGGAGGAGTATTTTGAAAATATCACCGCCGAGGGTGTCGGGGGCAAAACGGTTGCGCTTTTTGGGCTTGGAGACCAAGAGGACTACGGCGATTATTTTTTAAATGCGATGGGTACCCTCCATGCCAAACTTGTTAAACTCGGTGCGAACATCGTAGGAAACTGGCCTACGGACGGGTATGAGTTCGACGATTCTACCGCGGTGGTCGATGGGATGTTCGTAGGACTTGCTTTGGATGAGAACAACCAAGACGACCTAAGTGCCGATCGGATCAAAGAGTGGGTCGCCAATATCCGCCCCCATTTCTCTTAGGCTCCCCTTTTTTAGGGGCATCCCACCTCTCGAACAAAAATTGCATTAGGCTTTTGTGAAGTTACTAACGCTCAAAAAACTGCTACAAAAACGTAACCTTCATTCCGTACAATTTCAAAAACAAGGAGTTTTTTATGCAAAAAGCACCCAAACAAATAGAACTCAGCAACATAAAATCGATTTTAAGCCGCACCGACCTTAAGGGCAATATCAAATACTGCAACAAATATTTCAGCGAGATCAGCGGCTACAGCGAAGCAGAACTGCTCAATACATCCCACAACATCATCCGCCATCCCGACATGCCAAAGGTGGTTTTCAAATGGATGTGGCAACGTCTTAAAAACAACCAAAACATGATCGCTCTGGTAAAAAACAGAACCAAAAACGGCGACTACTACTGGGTCACGACAAGTTTTGAGACAAAGCTGCACCCCTTCGATAAAACGCCCGAAGGGTACCTCGCCCTGCGCAAAGCAGCACCCGAACATGCCATAAAAAAAATAGAGCCGCTTTATAAAGAGCTGCTTGCCATAGAAGAGAAAGAGGGGGTCGAAGCCTCCGAAAAGCATCTGCTCAAATTTCTGCGTAATCAAGGGAAAGACTACGACGGCTACATCCAAGAGCTGCTGTTTCACAAAGGGATTATAAACGGATTTTTCGATTCGATGAGAAGGTTGCTAATAGCCTAACACCTGCCCTTTTGGGCAGATTTTTAGTAGCTGAGGATTTTTGTGTCTTTATCCAAGATACGCTCGGCGATATCGGGCGGGCTTACTACCTGCACACCCTCGATAAGGTCTGCTTTTGTTTTTCCGTTGTTAGGCAGATACGGCGGGCAGATCCCCACTTCGGTTCCGTTTTTGATCAGCTTTTTTAGCAACATCTGCGGAGAGACGTTTTTGGGTTTGAAAAACACCTCCTCAGAACCCTTTATAGCCAAATCACCCGCTTTGCCGCAAAGCAATACGCCCACTTTGGCACCCTTAGCCTGCGATTCGACCGAAAGCACCATCGACATGAACTGCGTAAGATCGTCATCAGTCGTTACGATCACCATAAGATTTTTCGCGCTCTCGGCAAAAAGGGAAACGGGAGAAAGCAACAGCGTCGCCAAAGCGATTTTCGAGATAAAGTTTTTCATTGAAACTCCTTGGAAATTTGCAAATATTGTAGTGGATAAAACTTATAATAGTATTAACGAAATTTTATATTCAATCCACCTACATGCCATACCAAAATGAGGCTTCTACGCTAAAGCGTGATGCAGAAAATTACTAAATAGACCTCTTAGGGAACCTAGACCCTGAATCGAGTTCAGGGTGACGAAATCTTGCAACCTACCAAATCTTTTGCGCGCTCTCAAGATGGGTGAGGTAGAGACGCAGGTCAAATTCGTACTGATGGTAGTTCGGTTCCATGTAGACACAAAGGTTGTAAAACGCTTTGTTGTGCTCTTTCTCTTTAAAGTGGGCGAGTTCGTGCACGACGATCATGCGTAAAAATTCCTCGGGGACGTTTTTGAACATCGAGGCAATTTTTATCTCGTTTTTGGCTTTGAGCTTGCCCCCTTGCACGCGTAAGATAAAATGGTGGGTGCCCAAAGCATTGTGAATAACATTGATCTTGCCATCATAAAGTGCTTTACTAAGCGGCGGCGCTTTTTTCATATGCTCGTTTTTGAGCTTTTGCACATACTCAAAAAGGGTTTTGTCGTCGGTTATGGCATGTGGGGCGGGGTATTTTTTTTGCAGATGCTCTTGGAGGCGACCGCTTTGGATCAACTTTCGCACCTGCTCTTTTGTGCTCTCATGGTAGTGGTGAAGATACTTGAGCTCGTGCATCTACAAGATCCAGATAGAAAACTTTTTCCCTTTGATTTTGCCGTGTTTGAGGCGGTCATACGCATCGTCGATCTTGGCGCTTTGGATCGCCGCGTAGCTTTGGCGCTCGTAAATATCTATCTTGCCGATCTCGCTTCCGCTCAAACCCCCCTCGCCCGTGAGTGCGCCGAGGATGTCGCCTGCGCGGAGTTTCTCCTTTTTGCCCCCTTCGATCACGAGGGTGATATACTCGCTGAGCATACTAAAATCTCTCTCACATGCCAAGGAAGAGTCCTCTAAAAACTCCCGCTCGCCCCCTGCAAATTCACGGGCATCTTGCGCTTCGTAGCTTGTGTAAAGGCTCATCGCAAGCCCCTCTTCCCCCGCTCTTGCCGTACGCCCTATGCGGTGGGTATAGGTCTCTTGGGTGTGGGGCAGATCGTAGTTTACGACCATTGCAAGCTCTTTTATGTCGAGTCCGCGCGCGGCAACGTCGGTTGCGACTAACACACGGCAGCTCTTGTTAGCAAACTGCACTAACACGTCGTTACGGTCATACTGCTCCAAATCGCCGTGGAGTGCGAGCGCATCTATGGCATGTCCTTGCATCTCCTGCGCCAAAACGTCCGCCTCTGCTTTTGTGTTAGTAAAAACAATGGCGTTTTTAGGTTTGTAGGTAGATAGAATTTTTAGAAGCGTCGCAAATTTATCCTCGGTCTCGTAAAACCTCTCGAGTATCTTGTTCTTGCTCTCCTCTTCGGCGATGCGAATACTTACGGGGTCGTTTTGGATCGTGCGGCTGATAGCGAGCACCTCATCGGTATAGGTCGCCGAAAACAAAAGGCTTTGGCGCTCTTTGGGCGCAAATGCCAAAACCGCTTCGATCTCTTCGATAAACCCCATATCGAGCATACGATCGGCTTCATCAAGCACGAGTGTCTCAAGGTTCTCAAGGTTAAGGGAGTTTTTTTGCAAATGTTTTAAAACACGCCCCGGGGTTCCCACCACGATATGCGCACCGTGTTGGAGCGAACCGTACTGCGGACCAAACGCCGCACCTCCGCAGAGGGTGAGAATTTTAATGTTGTGCGCAAACTTTGCCAACATCCGCAGCTCTTTCGCCACCTGATCGGCGAGTTCGCGCGTAGGGCAGAGAATAAGCGACTGGACGCGAAACTTTTTTACATCCAAACGGCTCAGCAGCCCTATCCCGAACGTTGCGGTTTTGCCGCTTCCCGTTTTGGCTTGGGCAATGATATCTTTGCCAAGAAGTACGCTGGGAAGTGCGGCGGCTTGGATGGGGGTCATCTCGTTGTAGCCTATGCGCTCCAAATTTTGGAGCATGGCATGGGAGAGAGAAAGGGTAGAGAATTTCGTGTGGGTCGTTTGCATCGGGGCACCTTAAAAGAAGTGTGCCATTATAACAATATTACGCTTCGTGTTTGGCTTCTTCAAACTTATTGACGCTCTCGATACTTTTAAAGATCGCATCGTCTATCTTCTCGTGAGGCACCTTGTATTTTTGCACAAACTGGGTAATCGCTTGCGTATCAAACGATTCGATATGGCGTATAAGCGCATACAACTCCCCCAGCAGTCCCTCATCCCTCAAGATCGCATTGACGATCTCATCGGAGACGTTTAAGTGCACCAAAATCTCTTCAAGAGGCACCTCAAAGATCGTATCGATCAGTGAAAGCACCGCGACGAAATACGCCTCGCTCAAAAGTTCGTTTGAAGCATTAGGCGCAACTGAGCGCACCAATGCTTCCATCAATTCGGTACGCGATTTGACAAGGAGCATCAAAGGGGAGAACTCATCAAGCTTTGAGACCGATTTGGAGTAGATCATCAGCATCAGCCACTGTGCCAAAGGTTTGCGCCCCACAAGCACCATTACGTGGCGGATCGAAGAGATTTTATTGCGGAACGAAAACGCGCCGGAGTTGATAAAACGCAGCAGCTGCACCGAGATCGCGTAGTTTTTCTCAAACTCGCCCGCTATCGCATCTATATCCTCATCCTGCATTAAAAGTCTATAGAGTTTCATCACCGCCAACTGGCTGGGTTCGAACTTTTTATTTTCTATGATATTGGGTTTTGCAAAATAGTACCCCTGAAAATACTCGCACCCGAGTCGTATCGCGCTCTCTCTTTGCTCTTTCTCTTCGATACGCGTTCCGATCACCTTGATCTTATTCGCGCGCAGCATGCCGATCACCTCTTTTGCCTCGCTCGAACCCGCACACTCGGCTATATTGACTTTGGCATAGCTAAAACACCCAAGTACGCTCTCGTAGCGCTTAAAATTTTCGTACGTAAAACGGGTATCGTTGATGCATAGTTCATACCCGCGCGACGCAAGTGCTTCTATGCGCTCGAGTGCTCTCTCGTGCATCTCTATGGTATCAAGCAGGGAGAATACGAAGAATTCCTTGGGCACGCTGAGAATCATATCGCTCATCAAAAATTTTTCGTCGATCTTCACAAATGCTTTGCGCCCCCCCAAAAGCTTATGGGTACCGAACTTGTTTAACACTCCCGTAATCACCGAAACGCTTGCATAGCGTCCGTTTTCTACGCCGCCGTGCCCTTGCGCATCGCGATAAAGCAGCTCATAGGCGAATATGTGTTCCTGTTTATCGACGATAGGTTGGCGTGCTATATAAGTATTTTCCATCTTTTACTCCGTCGTGCCCTCTTGTTGAAGCACCAAGGGAAGCTCTACGATAAAGCAGGCTCCCTCTTTTTCATTATTGAGTGATATTTTACCCTGTAAATGCTTTTGAACGATAATTTTACTGATGTAAAGTCCAAGCCCCGTTCCCTCGCGTGCCTTTTTTGTCGTGAAGTAGGGTTCGAATATCTTCTCTTTGTAGGTCTCTTTGACCCCTTTTGCATTATCGCAGATCGATATAAAAAACCTCTCCCCCTCTTTATATGCGCGCAGCGTTATCTTTTTTGCCTCTATCTTTTGTTCCACCAAAGCTTCCTGCGCGTTTTTGATAATGTTGATAAGCACCTGCATCAGCTCCCGCGAGTAGGTGAATATCTCGATCTCTTTGTCGTACTCCCGAATAAATTCGATCTTGTGGTACGCCAAAGAGCCCTCTATCACCCCGCATGTTTCATCCAAAAGGGCTTCAAAACGGATAAATTCCGCTTGTTTGTCGGGTCTAAAAAAGTTTCTAAAATCATCTATGGTTTTGGAGAGTTCCTGTGTTTGTTTGAGGATACCCTCCGCCGTCTCTTTAAGCGCATCTTCTTGTAACATGCCAAGCTCGATATCGGCGAGGACGGTATTTGCCTCCATGGCGATGATGCTGATAGGCTGGCGCCACTGGTGGGCGATCATGCTTATCATCTCCCCCATCGCCGCATGACGCGACTGCGCAAGCATAATCTCCTCTTTTTCAAGCATCTGCGCTTCGTAGTTTTTCAAATCGCTTATGTCGGTGTGAAACCCGAGCATCCGTACCGCGCGCCCCTCTTTATCGACGATCGTATCCCCCCGATCGAGAATCCATACCCAATGCCCCTCTTTATGGCGCAGACGGTGGATATTATGGTAAAAAGAGGTTTTGTGTTCTATGGCATGGTTAATGTCGCTTAGCGCATTTTGCAGATCGTCTGGGTGCACCCGTTTTTCCCATTCGGCAAGGGTGCAGGGGAGTTCGTCGTCTTTATAGCCGAGCATCTCTTTCCAACGCGGCGAGAAATAAATCTCGTTGGTAAGCAGATTCCAATCCCACAGCCCGTCGCTGCTGCCGCGAAGCGCAAACTCCAGCCGTTCGCGCTGAAGCTCTATCTCGGTAATGTCGTTAAGAAGTATCAAATAGGCTTCATCAAGCTCGTAGTGAAGATCCTGCACCGAGAGCTGAAAATAATACTTCTTCCCCTCCCTCGCTAACGCCGCTTTGAAACTTCTTTGGGGGTGTGCGGCGAGATACTCAAGCCAGTAGACCCCCTCTATCGTATCTTTTACACACCCCTCCTCCTCCAAAAACAACTCGCAGATACATTTGTGTTTTGCGCGGAACGCTTCGGTATCTTCTACCCCGAAAAAAGAGAGCATGGCGCGGTTTGCTTTAAAGAGTTTGCGGCGGTTTGCCACCATCATAATATTGGGGATTGCATCAAAGATCAGTTCTAAACGTTGCATAATCTACCTATAAAGCTCTTCTAGGTAATCGCTGCCGCAGCGAAGCTCTTTAAACCATGCCAAGAACTCCTTTGCGTTTTCGTTTTTAAAAACAAACCCGTGCTGAGGCGCTATCATCTCTACGTCGAGCTTCTCGATCTCCTCTACCCATGCGCGGGCAAGTTTGTTTGAGCCCATGTAGCGTTTATGAAACCCCTCCAGATGCTTGGCATGTGCGCTAAAATCCTCGACATATTTTTGGTTGTTTATCGCGTTTACGATCGCCGCGCCGATATCGCCCGAAAACACTATTTTGGAAGCGGAATCATAAAGAGAGAAATTTCCCGGAGAATGGAGAAAATGGGCGGGGACGAATTTAAGGTAATGCTCCCCGAAGTTCAGCTTCGCACCGTGGTCGGGAAGCGCCATGATGCGCGACATATCCATAAACCCGTAGTGGCTCATAAACCGTACCCACAGCGATGAGAGGATAAACTTCGCGTTGGTACTCACGCTCCACTGTGCAATAGAACCCGAGACGTCGGGGTCTTGGTGGGAGAGAAAAATAAATTTGATATTCTCGATCGCCACGTGCTTACTAACGGCGTCCATCAGGTCGCCGAAGATCGCTTCGCTTCCCGGGTCAATAAGGATCGCACTCCCTTTTTGCACGATTAAAAACTGGTTCACCGAAAGGTAAGAATCCTCGTGCGACTCGTCGTCAAAACTAAACATCACGCACTTGTGCACGCCGTCGTCGTATAAAATATGTTCGTTGTTACCCATTTTGCAGTCCTTTAAATTCACGGATGATCGCCATCTGACGTTTGGAAATATACTGAATCATCTCGGTTTTTTGCCCCGTTTTATAGTGGAACATAAACACCAAAGAGAAATCGTATTTGTTCTCTATCTTTTTTAAAAGCGTCGCCGCCGTGTTGATGATAAGCGGTTTGCGATCCGCCATGAGCACCATGTCGATAATCACTTCGCTATCAACCTCCAACCCCGCAGGAAGCGCGCTCAGACTCAGACGCACCGAATCGACCGAGATATCCTCTATGCGCACCTCCCCCGGATATTTGGAGTTTTTCAAAAAAAGGCTCACGGTGTGCTCCTCTTCGGGTACCAAACGGATCGTTTTGCGGATAATGGGGGATGTTTTGACAAAGCGCATCTTCTTGGCATGTACCGCCTGCGACTCGAAGCTGATCTTTACGATACCCGAAGATTCGAGCGTGTAAGGAAGCGCGTCGGAGACGATGAGCATCTTCTGCTCGTACTGAATCGCTTTTTGCTGCATAAAGTTGGTCTTAAATACCACCGTCTCCTCTTTGATCTCGCTGATAACGGCGGGGTGGGTGATGCTTAAACCTTTGTAGTAGTTATAAAGATTCACGCTTCCCGCATTTCTTTGGATGGCATGTAAAAGCTTATAGATCGCCGCAGTGTCTTGTTCTGCGACATCGGCAAGAAGCTGTTTTGCATCAAAAAGCTTGAGGAGGTTAAGCTCCGTTACGTCATCGAAAGAGAGCATTAAAATCCCCTCTTGATGGGGGATTTTCTGCACTTTCAAAAGGAAGTGGCGCACCGTATCCTCTGTGTCTTTCATCTTGACGTGAAAAAGTTTTTCGCTGTAGATCGTGATCTCGCTAAACCACTCTACCCCCTCGCGGTCGTACAAAAAGCCGTCGTGCTCCAAAAAAAGCGACCCAAGATCATGCACCTTGTCGCAAAAATCGACCATGCTCTCCGCAGCAAAAAAATCCAAAAACGACTGGTTGGCTAAAATAGGCTCGCTCTCGCGGTACATCACGATCATCGCGCTTTGGTAGTTGAAGATATTTTGCACCTGCTCCCGAAAAACCTCTTCGTCTGCTTCGCGCTTGATCTCTTTGACCGCCAAATGGAGAATATCTATGAGATTATTGAGGTTGACGGGCTTTTTAAGGTAGCGAAACGCCCCCACTTCGATCGCTTCGTAGAGATACTCTTTCTCATCAAACGCCGACATAAAAATGATTTTTGTTTTGGAATCGAGACGACGGATTTTACGGCTTAGTTCGGTACCCGTGAGATTGGGCATTTTGATGTCGGTTATAACGATGCGCGGGCGGAAGGTGCGAAACAGAGCAAACCCCTCCGCTCCGTCGCTTGCAGTATGAACGTCTTTAAAAAACTTCCCTAAAAGTTTGGCGGCATTGACGCGCAATGCGTCGTTGTCCTCGACGTAGAGGATCTCCAGCTCTTTGGCATCTGCTTGAAACCCTTTGACGTCTGCCATATCTTCCCCGCTTTAGTAGTTGATCTGAAAATCTCTTGAGGGTTTGCCGATGTGGTACCCTTGAAGATAATCGACACCCATTTCACTGAGTGTCGCGACAATTGCCTCATCCTCTACAAACTCAGCGACGGTTTGTACCCCAAGCTCTTTGGCGAGGGTGAGGATACTATGCACAAACGCCTTGTCTTTGGGGTCTTTGTTGATATTGATAATAAACTCTCCGTCGATTTTGAGGTAATCGATCGGGAATTTTTTGATGTAATGAAACGACGAGAACCCGCTTCCAAAATCATCAATGGCAAACTGGTATCCCGCCATTTTAAGATTTTGGACGAATTTTTCCAAGATGGAGAAGTTTTTCACCGTTTCGCGCTCGGTGATCTCAAACACCACGTGTTCGCGCGGAATATTGTATTTATAGATCAGCTGCGTGATCGCGTCGGCGTAGTTGCCCACCACTAGCGATTTGGGAGAGAGATTGATAAAGAGAACCCCTTTGTAATCCTCTTCGACCATTTTTTTAAACGCATTTTCGATTACGATCAAATCCATGCGGTTGATAAGGCTCATGCTCTCTGCAACTTCGATAAACTCGTTTGCCGAGATGATCTTGCCGTCCATTTCGATGCGCATAAGAAGTTCGTGAATCTCGTTGCGCCCGCTTGCCAAAGAGCGAATAGGCTGAAAATAGGGAACGATCTTGTTGTTGGTCACCGCATCGACAAGGAGTACCGATTTCTCTTTTTGCTCTTTAACGACCGAGAGCACATCCTCTTCCGAAGGGATTTTCACGCCGTTTTTCCCCTCCTCTTTGGCGCGGTACATCATATCGTCGGCGATGATGAAAAGCTCTTTTTGGGTTTGGGCATGGTCAGGGAAGATGCTCACGCCGATCGACGCCGTGATCCCTACAAAGCTTCCATCGGGAGTTTCAAGTTTAAACCCTCGCGTCTCATCCACCACCCTTTGCGCAATCGCCAAAGCGGCTTTGAGGTCGCATTCCGGGAGAATGATCGTAAACTCGTCCCCGCCGTAGCGTGCCAAAATATCCTCGGGACGTTTGATGGAGCGCAAAATATCCGCAAATTTTTGTAAAAACATGTCGCCAAAAGCGTGCCCGTAGCTGTCGTTAATAGGTTTAAAGTTGTCGCAGTCGATCACGAAAAGGGCAAAACTGTAATTGTGCTGGGTCGAACGTTTGATCTCGTACTCCAAAAAGTCGATAAAAATACGGCGGTTGTAAAGGTCGGTAAGAGGATCGTGATTGGCGTAATACTCCAAATCGTGCGTGTAGCGGTTGATCGCTTTAACCGAACCTACGAGGTTTGCCATAGTGGTCAAAATGCTGTCGATCACGATATGGCGGATAGGGTCGGTCACCACTTCCGACTGTACGCTCAGTCCCACGATACCGCCGATTTTCGGGGTATCCAAAAAGAGCGATTTGGTACGGTGCGCAAACGATTCGTAGTCGTGCATATTGATACAAACGTTATGGTTGGAGGTGTTATGCTTAATTACGTAATCGGTATAGCCCAAAAAGTGTTCGTTCTCTCTGATCGACGTTGCGACAAACTCCTCGAACTTTGCTTTGACCTCTGCCGAAGGTATCCCGTGCCAAAAAATATCTACCTCAAACTGATCGTCTCCGACGCGGAAGATCGTCATAAGGGTATAGGTAGGCATAACACGGTTGATATCCCCCAAAAGCTCCCCGATATAATCGCGCCAATCTTTGACGACGTCGGAGGTGATGATAAACTTATCGAGCAGCTGTACCTCAAACTCGAGCAGGTCTTTATCTACCGCGACCTCTTTGAGTTTGTTGGCAAGTTCGTTCACGTGCAAGATAATGGCGTTCACCTCGCCGAATTTCAGGTCTATATCGGTCGAATCGAACGCTTTGAAATCTTTGATAGAGTTGATATTTTCCACTTTTGCACGGAAGAGATCGAGCGAAGAGGTGATATGCTTGGAGGTGTAGCGCGAAGCCAAAAACGCCGCCACCATAAAGAGCGGAATAACGATAAAGAAGAAATAGACGTAATCCAAAAAGGTCTCTTGAATGATGTCGACAAGGTTTTGTTCCACATCGATCACCCCGAGGGTATCGCCCACTTTGGCGTTGACGTGGCAGCTAAGACACTCCTGCTTTGCATTGAGCGGCAAAAGGTTGCGCACCGTTTTCATATCGCCGCGATTGATCTTCTCGCCGTTTAGGAGCACCTCGCGCACAAGAGGGTCTTTCTCTTTTTCGTTTACCTCCCCAAAAAGCTCTTTGACAAGATCGCTTCGGTAGATATTGATCTCGTAATCGCTGTCGTCGAAATTCTCTTTGAGAGAGAACATAAAATCATTCAGTTCCTCTTTGCTCCATCCCCGCTTCATAACCTGATACATCGAAGAGAATACTTGGTTGGAAACCGCGTTGGCATGTTTGATCGCATTTTTTTGCGCCAACGAAGTGTGCAGGTAGGTCGTGACGATAAATACGATCACGAAAAGGGATGAAAGTAAAATAATATTGATGGCAAAGATAAAATTTTTAAGCGTCTTAGGCAAAAGTTCTCCTCGTCGTATCACAATGTTGCAATTCGTGAAGATATTGTAGTGCAATTCTCATTTTTTTTGCTTTAAACGGAATAAAATCATCGTTTTTTTTATAAGTTTTAATTAACTTACACCGTAGATTTCGGCGCGCATCACGATCGTTTGCGCCCATGCCTGCATCGTCACGCTTTCTGCCATTTTTCCGCCCAGTGCAAACACCGCTTCGCTGCTTTGGCATAATTGCAGCGCCTCTTCAAAATCGCTCGGTGTGACCTTGTAACATTCATGCGCCAAAGCGATCTGACGCGGATGGATAATCGTTTTGGAAAACAACCCCTCGCGCAGATCCCGCTCTACGTCGCGCACAAAAGCCGCATCGTCCCTAAAACAGGGAAAAACCCCGCCGCTTACGTTAAAACCCGCACTCTTAAACAGCGCGATAAAATGCCCCAGCACCGCCGCAGGCGCACTGCGATCAAATACGCTCTCATCGCAACCGCGCCGCATCCCGAGCATTTTAAGCAGATCCTCCAAACCAAAACGCACCGAAGGGATCCGCTCTTTGTAAGGCAGCAACATCTCCTTAAGGGCTTCAAGCTTGGCATGTGCAAAAAGCTCCTCCCCTTCGATCGAGGGCATAAAACAAAACGGCGTCTCTTTGAGCATCTCAAGATAAACGGCACCGTTTGCAAGGGAGAATTTCGGCAGAACAAACCCGTCTATTTTTTGAATATCCTTACATGCCAAGAACTTTTGAAGCACCTCCGGGTTGCGAGGGCGTAAAAAAATAAAAGGGCTTTTTTGTTGCAGCCCTGCCAAAACCGCTTCTATGCGCGCAACCGCTTGCGATGTTTGCGAGGGCAAAAGAGCATCTTCGGTATCGAGAACCACGCTTTTTAGGTGCGGATATTTCTCGCCGCCTAGTATTTTTTCTATATCTTTATGGGTAGCGGGAACAAAGAGGGTAGCGCCGAGCTCAAGCGGATGGATCGTTTTCATAAGGAGGATTATAGCCGTATTTTTGTAAAATCACCGCCATGAAAACACTTCTTTTATTTATACTTATCACCCTCGGTTTTGCCGAAGAACTTCCTCAAGAGGGACTTGAGCGTGCCAGCGCGCAAGAGCAGCGCGACGCATGCCAAGAGGCAAAAAACAAAGCTAAAGCAAACTACGATATCGTCGAGCTGAACGTGGGATGCACCTGCGAGAAATCAAGCCCCCACCTTTGGACGTGCTTTGTGGGGTTTACCCACATGCCAAAGAAAGACTAAGCCAAACTCTCTAAAGGCAGCGGCACACCCTCGCGGATATCGACGCGGAACCATCCCGCTATCGAGTAGCGCTTGGCATGTGCGACAAGCACCTCGTGGGGAAATTTTTCGCTCAAAAATACCGCCAGCGTATCGGCACAAGGGGGCACTTTTGCGATGAAATTTTGCGCTTCATCGTAGAGTACAAGCTCCCCGCCGTCACTCTCTTTCCACTCTTCATTGAGATAATACACCACCGTCACGACGCGGTTTTTAGAGTTTTTAAACGCATCGAAATGGGTTTCGTAAAAATCCCCTTTTTCGTACAACGCAAAATGCGCCTCGAAATAACTAAGCCCCAAAAAGAGTTCGCGGTTTAAATAGAGCCGCAAACCCTCGGTAAAATCTAAAAATTCGCTTTGCGTCCCGCCGTCGCGATCAAGCCACGAGATTTTGTCGCGACGCTTTTGGGAGACAATCTTTTTAAGCGTCGAGATCCCCGCGCGTTTAAATCGTTTCGATTTTTTTGCCAGTGTTAAAAGATTCGCGGAAAGTTCAGGATTTACGGCATGGGGCAACACGATGTAACCGTCCGCGACCAAAGCGTCGGCAATACGTGAATAAAGGGGTTCGTAAGACATTTTCCTGCCTCAAATAAAGTGTGCCATTTTAGCAGTTTTTTTGAGGATTTGCGGAGGATTTTCACATGCCAAGCTTTGGCATGTGAAAAGAAAATTTAGATAGGCAATACGCGGATTTTGTTCGAGAGTTTCTCTTTGAGGGTCGCTTCGATCGCATAAAGAGTTCCCGTAGAGGAGCTTGCACAACCGCTGCACGCACCTAGATAGCGGATATAAATATCGATGTAGTCGTCGTTCGTTTTGATGTCGATAATCTCCATGTTTCCGCCGTCCATGATAAGGAATTGACGGATGTTTTCATCAATGATCGCATCAACCGCTTTGATCTTTTGTACAAGCGTCATCTCTTCAAAGTTGCCCGCCGCACCCGCTTCTGCGGCTTTTTTCATCTTCTCTTCATCCATTTCGCGGCGCGTATCACGCAAAATATCTACCAAATACCACTCGCGCGCTTCATGCCCGCCGGGTTTAATACAGCTTTTACAAAAGCCGCCCGCTTTGGTGTAGTCGGTGATCTGCTCTACGGTTTTAAGGTCGTTTAGTTTAATAACCTCGCGAAGCGTTCCGAGGCTCACGCGCGCACATTCACACACGATGATCTCCTCTTCAAAACTCTCAGGGTCAACCCCTTTGTAGAGTCCCGCCGCTTTTTTGATAACGTCGTACGCCATAACCGAACAGTGCATTTTTTGCGGCGGCACGGCAGGAGTTTCCGGATCGTCGCGAAGCGCAAACTCTACGTCGATGTTAGTGATCTTCACCGCTTCATCAACCGTTTTTCCGATACAAAGCTCCGTCATAACATCACTTGAGGCGATCGCCGTACCGCATCCGAAACTTTTAAATTTGGAGTTAACGATAACGTCCGTTTTTGGATCGATCTCCCAGTAAAGGCGCACCGCATCCCCGCAGCTCTCCGCACCGAAATCCGCTACGATAAGCTTGTTGCCGTGTGCTGAAGCTTCCTCTTCGGTGATCTCCCCTTGGTGTTTTGGGTTGTTCATCAAAGTCGTTACTTTATTTGAATAGGCATCCCATAAAGAAGCGCCCAATAAGTCATTCTTTGCCATTTCTTTTCCTTTAATTTATTTCAATTTTATAAATTCTTATAAAAACTAGACCCTGAATCGAGTTCAGGGTGACGACAACCCGATTCAAAACAAGCGAAGCGCAAGCACTACGATGTTTCTTTAAGGTTCATGGTGACGAAACTCGGTAGATTTACAATGCCAAATTTCTGTCATTCCGTGCTTGACACGGAATCTCATCACACATCACTTTACCCTAGTGGTGCCCGTGATGCAATTCGCACTCTTTCACTTCACCGCCGGGTGTCGGTTTTACTTTTGCGTACGAACTCGAAATGGCACGTAAACGCTCTACCGCTTTTTTAAAGTGCGCTATCGTGTAGTCTATCTCGGCATCTGTCGTAAAACGGCTCAAACTCAAGCGAATCCCCGTGTGAGCAAGCTCATGGTCAGCTCCGATAGCAAGCATTACCGTGTTTGCTTCAAGGTCGGCACTCGCACAGGCACTCCCCGTAGAAGCTCCGATCGCTCCGTTGTTGAGATCCCAAAGCATCCCCTCCCCCTCGACTCCGCGGATGGAGATGAGGATGGTGTTTGGGGTGCGGTGTTCCCGTTTACCCACGACAAAGGTATCGGGAAGTTCTAAAAGCGCATCCTCTAAACGATCCCTTTTTGCGCGGATAGAAGCCATCTTCTCTTCAATATTTTCGGTCGCAAGCTCGATCGCTTTACCCATACCGACGATATAAGGAACGTTTAGGGTTCCCGAGCGGCGTCCGCCCATGTGTTCCCCGCCGTTTAAAAGCGGGCTGAGTGCTTGGGAGTTGCGGATATAGAGCGCGCCGATCCCTTTTGGGCCATGGAACTTATGCGCCGACATCGACACGAAATCGACATGAACATCTTGCAAATCTACGGGGATCTTCCCTACCGCCTGCACGCCGTCAGAGTGAAAAAGCACCCCTTTTGCCTTACAGATCTCGCCGATCTCTTTAATAGGAAAAATCATCCCCGTCTCGTTTGACGCCCACATCACCGATACAAGCGCCGTTTTTTCGGTGATAAAGCTCTTGACCGTATGCGCCTCGACGATCCCCTCGTCGTTTACGGGCAAATAGGTCACTTTCACCCCTTGATCTTCCAAAAACTTACAGGTCGCAAGTACGGAGGGGTGTTCCACTTCGGTGGTGACGATGTGGTTTTTCTCGCCGTGCAAAATCTTGTCGATCCAAACCGATTTTAAAACCCAGTTGTTCGACTCGGTGGCACAGGAGGTGAAGATGATATCGTCCTCATCGCCTGCATTGAGCGCTTTGTAGATCTGATTGACCGCGTTTCTTAGTGCGGGATGCGACGCCGTACCGAATTTGTGGAGCGAATTGGGGTTCCCGTACTGCTCGCTAAAAAACGGCATCATCGCTTCGACGACCTTGGGGTCTACCATCGTCGTTGCGTTGTTATCTAAATAAACTTGCATAAGTTACCTTTTTTAAAGAGGGTTTTACCCCTCCGATTTTAAATAAGACACTTTTTGTCTTGTTTTAGTGACGTGATAATAGTACCTTTGATATTACGATATGCTTAAATGAAACTGACACTCTATTTGTTTTAAGATTCAAAGAAGTTATAATTGCACATCTAAAACACAAAGGTACTTTATGTGCAATTTCAACCTCCAAAACGACGCGGCAAAAGCGCTTCTAAGCAGTATAATCAAACAAGCCGCGCAAACACTCGGGGGCGCAAACTTTCTTTTGGGACTCATCGAAACGATCCGCCAAAACAAACCCACGCCGCTCACCTCATCCAAATGCACGCTTACAAGTGAACATGCCATACTTTCATGGAACAAAATTATCTTTAAAGACAAATTCTTAGCCCTCGAAGAGGTACTCTCACTCCACAAAAGCGCGGATAACTACGACTTTAACCTGCTTGATCTTACCAGCGAAAAGAAGAAAAAAAGAGTGATCGGGATGATCAAAACCCTAGCACCCGTGGAGTTTACGATCAAACCCAAAAATACCGCACACGGCGATGAGCTAAAACTTCATATATTTGAGACGATCGATTTTGAAGCCAACCGCGCAACCATCAACCCCCTCTTCGTCACCCTCTTTTTCTGCTCGGTAGAGTTTAGCAAAAAAGCACTCAAACACGAGGCGTAAGGCGGGCTTTAGCCCGCAATCAAACCTTTTTTGTTCTCTAAAACCCTCTAAAAGTTTTCGTTACAAAAAAGTTCTTTAGTTTTAGCCATAAAATCCATCGTTACGGTCGCCAACTTTTTCTCTACGATGGCAGTATTGAGGGTAAAACATTTATCATATTTGACAAAAGATTTTAGCTTGAGTTCTCCGCTTTTGAAAGAACCGTTTTCAAGCGCCAAAGTATTCTTGGCATGTGGCTGGGAAGTAATCTGAAAACAAACGATATCACCTAACTCGTTATCGCTTTTAATGACTAATACGGGTCTTTTTTTGACTTGCGTCAAATCGGTAAAAGGGAACCGTATCAGTAAAATATCACCGCTTTTATAATGCATCCCATGCCTTATCTTGTTCATTGTCCCATGTAGATTGCATAACATTTTGTTGCGCTTCTATAAGTTCGTGGGGAGTATCTTGCTTCAACGGTTTTTTTTCTATTTTGATATCTTCAAGCATAACACCGCGTAAGCTCTCAAGCAAAGCCAAAACTTTTTTTGCGTAGGTATCTTGTACCTCTATATGAATCGTTTGCATGGGCATCCTTTATTTAAGCTTTCGATATTGTAGCGCATTTACACCATAAAGTCGTACATGCCAAAGGGTACGGTGAAGCGCTGCGACGCCGTTGTTCACGGAAGAACAATCTGCCTGAGCAATGTTATTTACCTTTGTAAATATCTGCCCTACTTCGCCTCTGTTCTCAGCAAGAGGGTAGCATGTGTATATCGCTGCATCAACTCCAAAAGCTCATCAAATTTATACGCGTTTTCATCGCTTGCAAAATCTTCGTTTGCGTAGGTGAAACGGCTCATATCAAGCGGTTCATCCGTAAAAAACGCGACATAAAGATCATGCGAATCACGCCCCGCTTCAAGTACGCCCGCTTCAAACTCGTACGCGCTCTCTACCGAGGGGATGCGGAGGGTTTTTTCCAGTTTTACAGAAGGCTGTAACAGGGTTACGACGCCGCTCTCATACATATCTAAGAGGGTGACATACCCCGCTTCGTTTGCACTCGCCACAAAGTGAAAGCTCTCCCCCTCTTGGAGCAACTGCTTTGAAGCGATAAACTGCAATGCTCCGTTTTTCGTCGTAACAAAAAGCTCCTCAAACTCCCCATCGCCCAGTAAAAACAGATGGGTATCGAGTTTGAGATACCACGCTTTGTTTTGGCGTATCAGGCGGAAATCTTTTTTGCACCCCAAAGCGTCGTTGAGCTTTTTAAAAAGGGGCGTTTGCGCTAGGTAAGGGTTTTGAGGCGCATCCTCACATGCCATGGCACCGAGTTGCTCTTTGACACGCTGGGCAAAATCAAGATTTTTATAGCTCAGCGCTACGTAAAAGAGGTTGTTTGCAGGTTCTTGCTTGAGGGTTTGAAGTGCATCGAGGGTGAGCGCGCTTGTGACTTTGAGCTTTGCTTTGCTTATGATCGCTTCATTCGTGCTCACACTCTCAAAACTCGATTCGACGCGGCTTTGAAGTTTTTGGGCGATCATCTCTTTGGCATGTGATAGCGCCTCTGCCAAGCTGTTCCCCTCGCCAAACCCCACAACCTCGTAAGAGTTAAGAGCCAAAGCGCTCTCATCGCC
Organism: Sulfurimonadaceae bacterium; assembly: GCA_963664885.2. Classification (GTDB taxonomy): domain Bacteria; phylum Campylobacterota; class Campylobacteria; order Campylobacterales; family Sulfurimonadaceae; genus Sulfurimonas. The sequence continues at coordinate 172,492 of CAXXSB010000015.1, read as the reverse complement.
ATACCAAAGCGGCGGTTTTATGGCATGCGGCGGCTTGGCATCAGGGCTACATGCCATGAATACGAATGCCGTGAGAGTGAGAAGTAAAGATTGTATGATTTTCATAACTCTATCTTCCCGTTACCATCAAGGGTTGGTTCTTGCAGGCGCATATCGCCGTAGTTTTCCCTTGTGGTCTCTTTGGTTTGTTTATACACCTTGCCATAAAGCTCTTGGATATTTCTCTCACCCTTTAAAAGCTCTTGCATCACGAAAAAGCTAAACATTCTATGCGCTTTTTGGGTGTAGGCGCTTGAGTACTGGGTGTCTTTTCCCGCACTAAGCACCACCATTTTTGTTTTGTCAAACTCTATGTTTTTTGGTTTGATGCGCGTTGCCGCCACCCCTTTTTGTACCGACTTGCCATCAGTGCTTCCGCTAAAACAGCTATCGACAAACGCTACAACATGCGCGGCTTGTGAGTCACTTAGCTCTTTATAGATGTTTTTCATCATGAAAGCGCTCTCATCACTTACAAAGTCGGGCATCATGTCGCTGCTGAGTATAAAAGGCTCGTTTGCTTTGTCTACCGCAGGTACGCCGTGTCCGTTATAGTAGAAGTAGATGGTGTCACCCGCTTTGACGCGGCGCAGCATCAGTTTCATCTTTGTTTTTATCTCTTGCGCGGTGGCATCTTCGTTCATCACCACAAAGCTGTTTTGCTCAGGCACGCCCAGAGTTTTTTGTGCCACTTTGGCAAACATCTGTGCACTTCGGGTTGCAAAGGCGATATCGTCAGTGTATTTGTATTTCTCCAAGCCTAAAACAAAGAGCCATTTTTTGTTATCTTTTGGCGCAGCTTTTGCCTTGGCTAAAAGCTCCTCTAAATCATTGCGGCTTTGCATTTGCGACGCATCAAAACTCGCGTATTTACTTTGAGCGATGGCGACATTCGTGCTCACGCTTGGCATGTTAGGTGTCAGCGCATCGAGCTGTGCCACTTGAAGCGTTTGTGAACCTAGTTGCTGTTCTGTTAGCTGCGCTAGGTACTCTTTTTTGGCATGGTTAAATTTGATGCTTTGCAAACGCACACTTTGCCCATCATGCTCAAACAGTGCCACGGGCGTAATATTTTTAAAGTTGTGATAAAACCCCTCCGCTTCGTTCGGCGGCATCTTTATAAGCAAGTTATGTTTTACGCTAGGATTGTTCTCAAAACTTACCTTAGCGCCAAAAAGCTCATTGTCGGCATCGTAACTCAGCTCGCTCACTATAGGTTTGCCGTAAAATGTTTCCAGTGCTTTTTGCATCGCCTCCCGTTTGGCTTTTGGAAAGTAGGCTTGGTACTCTTTTTTGTAGTTTTCAAGCGCTTTGGCATTATCTACCTTAGTCTGTGCTACACGCTTCTCAAAATCGCTCGACTTTTCAAACTGCCCCCGCTTCAGCTCGGTTTGCACGGGAGGTTTTGGCATATTTTGCATGAGCTCCTCTAACACCTTCTCATAAAGTGCTGCAAAAGAATCAAAATTCAAAGTACCACTGTCACGCACACACCGAACATAATACTCAATCGACTTGTGGTAGGTGAGGTCATAGCCGCTGTCAAAAATGACGCCCCACATAGCGTTTGTATAGGAAACATTGGGCGAACTCGACCAATAAAAGTCGGACGCGACATTTACAAATCCTGCTTTGATGGCAGGTTTATACTTTGTATCATCCGTGATATTTAGAAGCTCCTCGATGCTTGGAAGCCTCCAGTCATTTTTGCCACCAAGTGTGAGATTTTCACAGTACTCCTCGGCATCCTGCCAATTTTTCTTCATACTTGCCACAGATTTGTCGTCTTGCCACTCTAAGCTGGTTGTTGAATCAACTACAGTTTGCGCCTCTAAAAGAGTCAGCGTCCAAACCACCGTCATGACTATTTTTTTCATCTAAAATCCTTCCATTGTGTATAATACGAAAGTGATAAAGTGTCAAAGTTTACTCTCACGCACACACCGAACATAATACTCATTCGACTTGCTGTAGAAGTAGTCATCGCCGTCGTCGAAGTAGACGCACCCTGCAAAGTGCGCATCAGAAACATAGGGTGAACTCGACCAATAAAAGTCGGACACAACATTTACAAACCCCGCTTTGATGGCGGGCTTTACTTTCGACTTGTCTGTTATGCTTAAAAGCTCCAAGCGTTTTGGCAATCGCCAGTCATCGTAACCTGCAAAGCTAAGTGCCTCACAGTGTTTTATGGCTCCTTGCCAGTTTTTTGTCACACTCTTTACACTTGCATCATCTTGCCACATCAGCTTTGTTTTTGGGTCAATGACCACCTCTTTGGCGTTGTCGCGTACGAGAGGCTTATGAGGTGAAGTTTTACTCACCTCATACACCTCGGCGTGGAGAGAACCAAACACAAGCGTACATGCCATAAACGAAAATAGGATTTTTTTCATGAAAACTCTTTTTAAAATTTTTTGTTAGATTTTAGCAGGTAAAAGCTTAGAGAGGTTTTGTACGGACTAAAGTCCGTGTTACGTGAGAAAAGCATCATCACACCCCGTAACACAGGCTTTAGCCTGTACAAAGAGATACTTGCGGACTGAAGTCCGTGTTACAAAACAATACCCATGTTGCAGGTGCAAGATGTGTACATGCCATGGCATGTGAAAGTTTCTCAGAGCAAATAAATCTTAGATTTTTAAAAGTTTTTTCTTGAGTGCAGGCAGGTACTCTCGTATGATATTTTCTATCAAGCCCATATCGACACCTTCGTAATCATGAACAATGTAGTTTCTTGTGTAGTAAGCGCCGTCTCTATCTTTTTGGAGACCATAGCGCTCGATTGTCGCATCGTCAAGTTTTTTAAGTGTCTCTCCAATCTGAGAAAGTCCCATCAAAAGAGCCATTTGACCTTCAAAATCTTCCAACGCTTTTACGATGCCTCCATGACGCTGTGTAATAGCTTCCATGTTTTCTATCATCTCAACCATGAACTCTATCTTGGCTTGCAAAGAGTACTTAGACATACACCACTTCACTTAAAATATATTTTTGTCCCGTTTTAGAAAGGTTGTTTTTAGGAGCCAAATCAATTTTTTTCCCTAAAGAAAGCGACAAAAACTCTTTGATCTCATCAAGCTTTTTAAAACCGCTAAAACCGCTGTTATTCGTATAAAAATCCTGCTCTAAATGGTATAAAATATCTACATCACTCTGCTCTGTATCTTCATCTCTTGCATACGATCCAAACACACCGTCGATGATAAATCCATCTTGTTGGAGTACCTCTTTTAAAGATTTAAGTTCATTAAAAAGAGCCTGATTTTTCATCTTTGAGCCTCCAAAATTTTTGCTCTATTGTAACACATTTCTTAGCACATCCCCATGTAAGTTCCCCGTAACACAGGCTTTAGCCTGTACAAAGAGATACTTACAGACTCAAGTCCGTGTTACGGGATACATGCCATGGCATGTGAAAGTTTCTTCCGGAAAATACTTGTTAGATACCAAGTTTTTCAAACCAGCCATTCGTTTGAAGCGTTTCGCATCTACTCTCAAAATGTCTCATCATTACAACATCTAAAGTTGTTTGTGATTTGACTTTTATTTTTTTATCTTGCGCATTTGGTTTTTCTTTTATAAAAAACTCCGTATTTTCAAGTTTTGCTATTTTTTTGATGTACGAGGGCATCTTTTGCACATAAGCTTTTAGTATTTTTGCTGCTGATTCTTTGAAAGCGTTTTTGTCTACTTTTGCTTTGCTTACGAGCTTTAAAAAGTCGTTGTATCTGATATTGGTTTGTTTGCCGTTGATACTCAGATGTGACTCAAAATTTCTAATACCGTTATAAAATCCTGTACTTGCTATATCATACAGCGGTGCTATGAAAATCTTATCATTGTCATAAATTGCAGATATATTTTTTGTATGCATATCTTCGTGTCTGATTACGAATGAGTAAAAATAATACTCAAGCATCCTTAGACGGTCACTCTCTCTTGGAAAGACTTTTGCAGCCGTTTCAAAAAGCTTTTCTGAACTTGTTTTGTATTTGTTATCACTATTTAAACCCATAAAAGTTGCAAACTCTTTTCTTTGAAATTTGTAGCTTCCGACCCTATCGAAATACTTTATAAAGTAGTGGTATTCTCTGTCATCTTCTCTTTTGAAAATGCCGCTCATAGGAACATCAAAGAAGAGTTCATTTTTTGCAAAACTCATATGTAAATGTTCATTGATGGCTATATGTGGAAAATAGTATTCGCTCTTCTCATCGGCTTTTATAGGATCATACGGCTTTATAAAAAAGTTTGCGTTTTCATCATTTTTTGGAGTCCTAATAGTATCACCATCGACCACTACTTGAAGTTTATGCTGGTACCCTGATAAACTCATAGTCCGTACATGTTTTAACTCTTCAGCCGCATCCATATGGAGTGTAGGAAACAGTGAAATAGCATCAATATCTACGGTGTACTTCAAAATATTTGGGAATTTGTTTTTGCCTAAAATCTTCTCTTTGTTTGCTAGATAGCTTTGAGGTTTTAACTCTTGTGCAAACATGAGAGGTTTTGAAGAAAATATCAAATCATTTTTACTGTAATCGTTGTGAGCCAATAAAAAAAACTCCGTAGCATTGCCAACTTTGTCAATCAATATTTTTCTATCAATCCCCTCCGGCAAACACTCTTCAAAATCTACAAAACACGATTCTTGCTCAAATGTCTCCAAACTAAAGGGCATTTGAAATTTTGCGATATATTTGCCATAGGTTAAGTAGTTTGTATCGTAAGCAAAATAGTACGTTTGATAATCAAACCCCAGATAACCTACTAGAATTTGATTTTGATAAATATAAAGCAACTCATCAAACTCTTTATAATAGGCATGTGAGATTTTATATGCCGTTAATGAGCTTTGTCCTGCTACTTTAACTCTTTTTTGAGTTTGCAGCAGTTTTAACTCATTTAAAATAGCTCGTTTTGAAACTCTCTCCAACTTCCCTTCAATATCACTACGAGATATGTAAGTGTCACTGTTTGCAGCTAAAATTTGTAATAGTTCAAGAGAGAGTTGTTTCAAGCTTTATCCTTAAAATAATCTTTAAGTAGTGCACGAGCTACATGAGAAGTATATTTGAATAAAACTTAATATAATTTGAAACACATGCACGAGATACACGAGGTATCTTTGAAGAGTACGCACTCTTTTTTTCATCCAAATCACATCTTTAGTAAAGAAGCGTACATGCCATGGCATGTGTACTTACGAGAGTAGCTTATACTCCCCCTCGCCAAGCCCTTTGAGGTCGTACATGCCAAAGCGCACGCGGTGGAGTGCAATGACACGGTTGCCGACGGCGCCGAACATCCTTTTTACCTGATGGTATTTCCCCTCGCTAATCTCTAGGCGTACTTTATCGGGTGCGAGTATTTCGAGTTTGGCGGGTAAAAGCGGTTTTTTTTCTCCGTGGAGCAGGAGGGTGCCGCTTGCGAATATCTCCGCCTCATCCCCGCGCAAAGGCTGGGCGAGGGTAGCTTCGTAGATTTTTACCACGTCGCTTTTGGGGCTTGTGAGGCGGTGGTTGAGCGCGCCGTCGTCGGTGATGAGGATCACCCCCGTGGTATCGCCATCAAGGCGCCCGACGGTGGAGAGTTTGGGGTTGCGACGCTGCCAGCGAAGCGGCAGGAGAGAGTAGATCAGTTTGCCTGCATCGCTGTGGGAGCAGATAAACCCTTTTGGTTTATGCAAAACGACGGTGAGAGTTTCGGGATCAAGCGGGGCATCATCGACGCTCACTTGGTCGTGATAGACCTTGATGCGCGGGTCAAACACCCGCACCCCATCAACGCAAACGCGAAACATTTTGAGAAACTTTATCCCCTCGCTGCGGGTGCAATACCCAAGGCTTGAGAGGTGCGCATCGAGGCGCTTGAAACTGTTTGGCATGTGGTTCTTCTTTGGTTTAAAATTTTTCGTTGTCGATCGGTACGCCGCCGTCTTCAAGGGTGTAGATGATCTCTTGGGTGTTGAGCCTCTCGAAGTTTTCCATCATCACTTTTTTAAGGTACTCTTTTTCCGCTTTTTCGGCACGTTCCAAGCTCTCCGCAAAGATCCCCTTTTTCTCTAGCACAAGCGAAGTGATATCGGTATCCATCTTGATATGTTTCATCAAATCTTTAATATCGGTCTCAAAAATAGACCCCAGCATCGAGAACATCCCCGCCAAATAGGCTTTGTCTTTGTTTGCGAGCGACGCCTCTTTTTCCATACGCTCCGCACGCTTGAGGGCAAGCTGCAAAATCGTTTTGGAAGCGGGGTTTTTGGAAGCTTCGGAGTAGAGGTACACAAGCAGCCAGCGCAGAAGCGTATCGCGCCCCATAAGGGTGATAACCTGCGTCAAAGAGGTGATAACGACGTCGAACTTTTTGGTGTTGTTGAGAAACTGGATCAGCTTGTAGGAGAGGTCGGGCTGCTGTTTGATAAAACGCTCGAGTGCTTGGGTGCTGTAATCGTCTTTAATAATCTTTACAAGCTGCAAAATAATGATCTGCGCAGGTTCTTTGGAACCGATGATCTCGATCACTTCGGGGCGGTCGAGAAAATAGCCTTGAAAATAATCAAAGCCCATATCCAGATAGGTTTGGTAATCCTCTTTGGTTTCGATATTTTGCGCCAAAAGTTTCACGCGGGTGTCTTTGAATTTTGCCATCACTTTTTTCATGTTTTCGGGCTCTGAGAGCACGACGTCCATTTTAATAATGTCGATAAAATTAAACAAGCGTCGAAATTTGATAATCATCTCCGCACTCGAATCAAACCCCTCCAAGCAAAGACGAAAACCACGTTTGCGGTACTGAATGATCTTGGAAACCACCTTGTCGTCAAGGTTGATCGTATCGAGAATATTGAGCACGAATCTGTCTTTGTCCAAAACATCCAAAATCCCCTTGAGCAGTACCTCTTCGTTAACGTTGATAAATGCCAAAGTTCTGGGTAGAAGAATTTTGTCAAGCTCTTTGGAGGTGATAGAGCTGATGATGAGCTGCGAGGTTCCCTTGACGCTGCATGCCAAGCCCGTTTCGTTCTCCTCATCGTCCCTAAATACCAACTCGTAGGCAAAAAGCTGGTTTTTATTGTCGAAGATTTTTTGTTTTGAGATGTGAATAACGTTCATGGCATGTTCCTTGGTGTTTGAAGAATTATAGCATTGAAACGCTCATTATACGCTCTTGCATAACGGTATTAATTTCCTCTTAACTCCCAAATGGTATAATCGCGCCATTATTTTAACTTTCAAGGTTCATCCATGGGACAAACGATCACTGAAAAAATATTCTCCGAACATGTCGGTAAAGCCGTATATGCGGGCGAAATCATCCGCTGTAACATCGACATGGTTATCGGAAACGACATCACGACCCCTATCTCTATCAAAGCATTTGAAGATAGCGGTGCGACAAAACTGGCAAATCCGGACGGTTTTTCTATCGTGCTTGACCACTTCATCCCTGCAAAAGATATAGCATCTGCAAACCAAGCGCGTATCAGCCGTGATTTTGCAAAGAAACACCAAATGAAAAACTTTTTCGATGAAAAAGATATGGGAATCGAGCACGCACTTTTACCTGAAAAAGGGCTTGTCGTTCCTGGTGACGTTATCATCGGTGCCGATTCACATACATGTACGCACGGTGCACTTGGAGCGTTCTCTACGGGTATGGGTTCAACCGACTTGGCATTTGCTATGGTGACGGGGGGCAACTGGTTTAAAGTGCCTGAGTCTATCAAAGTCGTTCTTAGCGGCAAACCCGGGAAATACACGACGGGAAAAGATATCATCCTTGAGATCATCCGTATGATCGGCGTGGACGGTGCGCTTTATAAAACCTTAGAGTTCACGGGAAGCACTATCGAGCATCTTAGCATGGACGATAGATTTTCTATGTGTAACATGGCGATCGAAGCGGGTGCAAAAAGCGGTATCGTGGCAGTTGACGCTATCACGGAAGCTTTCTTGGCGGACAAAGAGCTTGCACGCCCTGCGAAGATCCACTACTCCGATGCAGATGCAACCTACTCACAAGTGCTTGAGATCGATGTTGCCGCGCTTGACCCTGTTATCGCTTACCCGTTCTTGCCATCAAACGGGCACAGTGTAAACCAAGCGGTAAAAGATCATATCAAAGTCGATCAAGCTTTCATCGGAAGCTGTACGAACGGGCGTTTGAGCGACCTCAAAACTGCCGCGGAGATTTTAAAAGGCAAACGCGTCCATGAAGATGTACGCCTTATCGTCACTCCGGGGACGCAAAAAATCTTGCGCGAAGCAACAAAACTTGGATACATCGACATTATCGTTGATGCGGGGGGCGTTGTAAGTAACCCTACATGCGGTGCGTGTCTTGGAGGTTACATGGGGATCTTAGGAGACAACGAAGTAGCAATCGCTACGACAAACCGTAACTTCGTCGGACGTATGGGAAGCCGCAGCTCGAAAGTTTACCTTGCCAACTCCGCCGTTGCCGCAGCTTCGGCAATCACAGGTTACATCACAGACCCTCGCTAATGCTAGATACACCTTGCGTTATCTTCGCAGGCGGCAAAAGCAGCCGTATGGGGGAAGATAAATCCCTTCTTCCTTTTGGCGGTTTTGCAACACTCACGGAATTTCAACTCCATCGCCTTAGCAAAATCTTCTCAAACGTTTTCATCTCTTGTAAAAGCCGCGATAAATTTGGTTTTGAAGCCACCTTTATAGAAGACCCGAAAACGACCGATACTTTCGCCCCCACCGCAGGGTTCGTCGCCGCTTTTGAGAGCTTGGCATGTGAGGCTTTTTTTGCCATCAGCGTCGATGCGCCTTTTGTCGATGCAAACGTGATTGAGGCGCTCTTAAACGAATATGCCAAGCACCCCCAAGCAGATGCCGTTATAGCACGCTCGCCGGAGGGGATGGAACCGATGTGCGGCATCTACTGCCGCTCGCTACAGAGCGAATTTAAAAAGATGCTTGCACAAGAGAACCACAAGCTTGGCATGTTGCTCAAAAGCGCGAACACCCGTTTTGTCAATTTTGAGAGCAGCGAACCCTTTATGAACCTCAACCACCCCCACGAGTACCAAGAGGCATTGGGGCGGCTTTAAACAGTTTTGGACATGCCAAGATGCACCATGCCAAGCCCCTTACTCGCTTTTTACCTACTCTTTGCTATAATCAAAACCCTATAACAACAAAACGAGAAACTATGAAACTAACCCATTTAGACGAAAAAGACAGACCGAAAATGGTGGACGTGAGCGAGAAAAACGCCACGACGCGCGTTGCGGTTGCAAGCGGTATCATCGAGATGAGCGCTGATGCTTACGATGCGATCGTCACCGAAAAAACGAAAAAAGGTCCCGTGTTGCAAACGGCGGTTATCGCCGCTATCATGGGAACGAAAAAAACAAGCGAACTGATCCCGATGTGCCATCCGCTCAATCTCAGCGGTATCAACTGCGACGTGGAGGAGCTGCCCGAACTTCCCGGCTTCAAACTAACGCTCACGGCAAAACTAACGGGACAAACAGGCGTGGAGATGGAAGCGCTCACGGGTGTTAGCATCGGGCTTTTGACCATCTACGACATGGTCAAAGCGATCGATAAAGGGATGGTGATCCGTAACGTACAACTCGAAACCAAATCAGGAGGCAAAAGTGGAGATTATCAACGATAGACAAGAGAAACTCGAACTCGAATATCCGTGTTCGTGGTGCTATAAACTCATCGGGCACGAAAAAGAGGCGATCGAAAAAGCGATTCGCGACGTGATTTTAGAGCGTGAGCATAACCTAACACACTCTAACGTGAGTAAAACAGGCAAATACGTGAGTATGAATCTCGACCTTGTGATCTACAACGAGGACGAGAGAAACTTTATCTACGAAGCGCTCAAAGCGCATCAACATATCAAAATGGTACTCTAAGGAGCTATGATGGAACTCGAAAAATTACAGCGCGATCTCAAACTCTCATACGATCTCACACTCCCTACGCTGGATGAGCGAATCGAAGATATAGCCAAACATCTTATCGACGAATGGAACGTCAAGCCCGATGAGTTAAGCCTGCACGAGATGAAAACCCTTGCGACCACCGTGCTTGATCTTGAGACCAAATCGCTTCATGATGAAGTGGAAGCGCTTTTGGCACAAAAAGAGCAGATAGAGCGCGCCCTAGAGCGCAAAGCCCTTGCCCTTCAAGAGCTCAAATACAATGTTTTTAACGCTATCGAAGCGCAGGTGAATCCCGACGATATTCAGATCCTCTCCAAGCTCCACCAGATCAAACTCCAATCGCTCGATCTTTACGATTTTTTAAGCGAGCTTGTCGAGAGTGCGGTGATCACCACCCTAGAAAAAGACAAAGAGAACGATATTATCAAAGAAACGATCACCGAGATGGTCAAAGAGATTACGTTTGAAGCGATCAAAGAGGGTTCCCTCAACACGATCCGTATCCGCAAGATTCTCTCCACTATCCTTATCTCGGCAATCGACGTTGCCGAAGCGGAACCCAATAAAGCGGAGCTGATTTTAAGCGGCGTCCTGCACGGTATGCGCAGCGGGCTTATCAAATCGATCGACCGCTTTAAAAAACGTCTGGAGTTTATCCCTACCGAAGCAAAACATATTCTTATCGAGGATTACGACACCATCATCGAGGATCTCAACCAAACCGATATTCTCTTCTCCCAAGTGGTGCAGACTCAGGCAAACGAGAGTTCAAGCGTCATTAAAAAGATGCTTTTGGAGATCAACGAGAAGATGCATTACGATTTGGAGGAGCTTGTACATATCTCCAAAGAGACAGCCGAGATTATGAAAGAAAAATTCTCCGCTTTTGCGAAAAAAGCGGCAAAAAAAGCGGACAAAGCACTTCACTCCCCCGCGGCACAAGAAGCCAAACGGATGGGTATTCAAGCGTGGAGCGCAGCAAAAACGGCGCTTGGCAGTGCCATTAAAACCGCAAAAGAGAAGATCGACAATAGATAACACATGCCAACTCTTGGCATGTGAGAAGCTCTAGCACGAAAGAAGCGTAATGCAATCCTCGGTCGTCGTCGGAATCAAGCATAAAAACTCATAATCCTCATCCCCTAAAACATCATAAGAGTGGGGAACCCCCGCGGGGATATAGATGACGTCGTCTTTTTTGGCGATAAACTCCTCATCCCCCATAATCACCTTCGCACTTCCCGCCAAAACATACTGCTCGTGCTCTACCGTATTTGTGTGAAGAGGCATATTGCCGCCGCTTTTGAGGATGAATTTTCTCATCGCGAAATTGGGAGCTTTATCGGCACCGATAAGCACCTGCATAGAACCGCCTTTTCCTGCGGCAATCGGGTTGGAAGCAAACTCTTTGACATTTTTTATCATTTACATATCCTTAGCTAAAGTAAATATATCGGCAAAATCTTTTTGGAAATCGGCACAGCGGTCACAAATAGGATCGCCCCCGCGATACGGGTAAGGGCAGCGACATTCATGGCACATAACCATCTCGTAGTGCACAAGCTCTTCCCCTCGATCAAAAGAGAATTGTACAAGATCGATCCCCTCTTTTGTAGTGATGGCATCGGTTTTGCAGATATGGTCGCATATGCCGCATGCTATACAATCGCCGCTGTTAAAGTTGATCCCCTGCTTGTCGGGTGTTGCTATAAGTGCATTGGTCGGGCAGAATTGGGTACATTCGCCGCAGTTTGTACAGGCACCGAATTCGATCTGTTTTTGAGCGAACAAGCCGAAATTTGTGGCATGTGAGGTTTTTTTCAATCTCGGGATCGCATTTTTTATAGCCGATTTAAGATTTAAAAACTTCAACGGCACTTTCGCGGCATTGATATCTCTTTGATGCGCCAAGGTAGGCGATGCTATCTCGGGTTTGTCTTTTGCCGCCTCTTTTACCTTTGTAAAAGCGGTTTTAAACAGAGCCCTTCTAGCGTTTGCCTCTTCGGGCTTCTCCTCGATTGTTGCAATCAAACCATCCAAGCCGCATGCCGTAAGAAACTCGTTTGCTTTTGCAATCTCAGCTCTGATAAAACTCTCAACTTTTTGCTCTTTATTGAGCTTGCAATCATTACAATGCACCATATCGCAAATCGGTGCGCTCTCGCCGTTTAGCGCCATAGTAATGTAATGGTGTGCGTCAAACGAAGCAAGGCAGTTTGTATTTTTTTTGCAAGAAAGGGTTTTCTCTTCCAAGTCGCCGTATGCCATCGTAAACGCGTTGGAATCGAAATTGACGATCGTGAGCGCCTCAGTCGGGCAGCTGCCGATACAAGCGGAACATTCGATACATTTATCCCCAAAAAGGGTCAAAGCATTGCGAACGATCCCAAACGCACCCTCGGGGCAGATATCGACACATTTTTGACAATCGTTGTAAAAATATTCGTTGCGAATACAATTGACCCCGCTGTAAGAGAAAAGTGCCGATTTTTGGACAAAACTCAAATCACCCATCGCTGTTCTCCGCAAGCGTACTGCAGTAATCGTAATCGGCTACGATAAATTCGACCGTAAAATCGCAAATATCTCTGTAAAACGGGGTGTTCGCCATACTTTTCATCCCGATCATATACGGCACGACCCAGTTAAAAAGATGCTCTTTCAAAAACTGGTACTGCGGTTTTTGCTCGTCTCTGTAAATAAGCGTTTGCATAAAAGCAAGCTCAATAGAGAGATGATCTGGAGCCATCAGCTCGCTTTGATCCATATTGAGATCAAAACCGTTACGGTAGTAGAAATTCATCACGGGGTTTTGCAGACCGACCAAAGTTTCATTCTTGGCATCGAGTACGAACGACTCGACGGGCTGGGTATTGATAATGAACATCGAGGAGTAATCCTCATTGAGCGCATCCAAAATCTCTTCGTCGCTCTTTGCTTGGAACCATGCAAGCGTATCCTCTCCCAAAAGTTCGAGAAGCTCTTTGTTGTTTCGAAGGTCGCGTACATAGTTTTTGTCGGCGGTATTTGCCATAGTACGCGATAAAAATGCATAGATATAGAGTCTGTACTCTTTGTTCATAGTGATCCTATTTTTTCTATTTAAGTCGTGGGATTTTTATCATAACTTCGCTTATATCAAAGCAAAATTCATAAACTAGTTAAAGCGTGTTTGCGGAGAAATAGAGAATCTATAAGAAAAATACCGCTTAAAGCCCGAAAGGGCTTTAAGATTAGAGACATCCTTTAAAGAACGACTTTTTAGGCGGTGGCGGAGCTTTAAACTCTTTTACGATAATCGTATTTGTCGCAGCATTAAAATCGCCAATAAGGGTAACTTCGTTACGGTTGATACCTTTATCGATCATTTTCATATCGATATGTGTCGTATCAACATTGTATGAAACTCCGTCCTCGTGAGAGAAAAGAACAAGTTGTACTTTCCCGAAAACGCCTGGAGCGTTCTCTTTATAACAACCGTCCGAACCGCACATATAGTTTTCAAGATAACAATCTAAAAACGCACCCTGCGCGGCACATGTATCTACTGTCAAAAATCCCATCTTTTCAATTGGTGTTAATTCGGCAGTAACCGTCTGTGCTTCTGGAGCTTTTGGTTCTGCAGATCCGCATCCGCTTAAAACCAAAGAAGCACCTAGAATCAAAGCCGAAGTAATTACGCTAAACTTTTTCATTATTTCACCTCCGCTTTAAGAGTTTTCAAGTAAGCAATAAGGTTTTCCATATCCGCTTGTTCCAACCAAGAGAATTCAGGCATCGTAGATGTTCTTTTGCCGTTATCGAGTGTATACCACTCATAAGCACTGTGAGCATTTCTGTTATACCCAGGAACCACTACTGCCGAAGGATTTACGATAGACTCTCTTAGATAATCCACGCTTGCATAACCGCCGATGTTTGTTAAAGACGGTCCCATTAAGTTTGGAGCATCGGTTTTTTCCAACTGATGGCATGCAGAACAGTTGTTTGCCGCAACCTCTTTCCCTTTAGCAGCGTCACCGCCGACTTTCGAGTGAAGCGCCTCTACCAAATCGTTTCCGCCTTGTTTGCCTTCAAGTTTTACAGCCGTCCAGCCCGTAAGGTATTTAAGCCCGTTACGGTTCATTTTTGCACCGTCCCAGATAGCAAAAGCTACGGGAATAGCCGCTGCGTCAAGATTGACGTACGCATCTTTTAAAGGGCGAGACAATGTTCCGCTCCATCCTTTGTTTGCATACCCAAAACGTGAATACCCTTTGCTTGAACCGTCTTTAATCTCGGTCGTAGAGCGGAAACCTTCGGCTACGAAAGTTTTTTCGTAATCGTTGCTTCCTAAGCTTCTTACATGTTTGTTGTATGCTTCAAGCTCTTTGCCGAAAAGATGTGTTTGGTTCGGATTAACCTGATGCGCTACATCGCCGTTACCGTTTGGCTCGTACGATCCGTATACCTCTTTTTGAAGGTGGATAACAACAGGACGCCCATCAGAACCCATTCCGATATACGGAAGCTCTTTAGGGTTTTTCGCATCGGAAGCGAACTGAATCGCAAAACCGTCTGCATACGTATCTGTGGTGTTTGCATAAGTTACGTTTTTCGTTCCGTCTGCCCATTTCATAATAAACGCGATTTGCGAACCGTTATAGATCGCACCCACTTGCGCCGTCATCGCTTTTGCATCTGCATTAAGCTCATTTGCTTTTTTATCGTTAAAAGCAATGGTCGTCTGCGGGTAAAGCGTTACCGTCGTCATTTTTGCTTGTTTCCATACCGCAGAGTCATAACTTACTTTGTCGATATTACCGTTTACTTTTACTGCCGTAATAGCAGAGCTTGCAGAAACCGCCGTAGCGATTGCGCCCGCTGCTAAAAGGGAATTAACCAACTTTTTCATTAATGATGTCCTCCTGCTGCATGTCCATGTCCACCATGAAAGAATTTAATCTCATGAGTAGTTTTCGTATGTTTTCCTGCTACATAACGCGTATCTACAGGTGCTAGAGGATGGTGTCCGTTATCACGAGCTACTTGTTGGTAGTAGTTGTTGTCTAAGCGGAACATATCGGAGTGTTGGTATGCGATAAGGATATCCATCAACTCGCTCTCTCCCGTCTCTTTACGTTTTTTCATCTCTGCTTTTAATGTTGCTATAGCACCGTGAACTTCAGGTCCGAATAGTTTTTCAAGCTCTTCGATCGGTAAACGTCCGGAATCAGGGATGATTTTTCCGTCTGCATCGAATTTAACAGGTGATTCGGTCGGCGGCACATAGTACACGTTCGGCTGTGTTCCGTAATCTGTTCTGAGTCCGAGTGCAACTTTATACTTGTGAACAAGTTTGTACACTTGTGACTCTTCATCATCTAAGAAACCGACAAAACGGATACGTCCGACACATTGTTGTGCACATGCAGGCGGTAACCCTTGCTCAACACGCGGGAAACAAAGAATACATTTCTCGGATTTAGAGATTTTCGGGTTGAAATAGATTTTTTTGTAAGGACATCCCGCAATACAATAGCGGTACCCTTGACATCTGTCTAGGTCAACTAAAACAACACCGTCTTGCTCACGCTTGAAAATCGCATCACGAGGACATGCACTCAAACATCCCGGATTTGTACAGTGGTTACAAATACGCGGCAAGTAAAAGAAGTAGTTGTCTTGAGGAAATAATCCCGTACCTTCGTCTTCATCCCAGTTTGGTCCCCATGTAGGTTCTACGTTTGGTTCAAAGCTAGCTCCGCCTTGAAGCGCATCGTAGTTGTAATCCCAAGGCACACCGTAGTCTGCCTCTAAGTTTGGAATCACACCCGCTTGCAAATCGCCCGCAGCATCAAACCCGCCGCCAAGCTCCATCCAGTTTTTCGGATATCCCGTTCCCGGATACGTCTCGACGTTGTTCCAGTACATATACTCACGTCCGTTTCTGTTCGTCCATTGAGTTTTACATGCCACAGTACATGTTTGGCACCCGATACATTTGTTCAGGTCCATTACCATTGCTAATTGTCTTTTAGACATCTATGCTCCTTACACTTTTGCTTTTTCGAAGTTCACGGCACCGTCGTATGCGTACTGGTTACCGTCCCATAGACCACCGAATTTAAGGTGACCCCAACCGTCAGCCATCTCTAGTAAGTTCAAAGATGTAGGTACAACTTCGTTGTGCCCTTTGTTGAACTTATACATATACGGCTCCCAGCCATGTTCCATAACTAAGCCATCGGCAGGTGCAGACGAACTTACTTTTGCCATAGCGTAGAATTCACCGAGTTTGTTAAAGATACGGATCGTTTCACCGTCTTTGATACCTTTAACTTTTGCAACTTCACGGTTCACCATAACTGCAGGAACCCCTCTTTGTAGACGTAAAAGAGTTCTTGACGTTTTATAGTTGGAGTGGATCGACCATCTCGCGTGCGGCGTCATAAGTACGTAAGGAGTCTCCTCTCTCTTAGGACGGATACCTTCCATACCCGTATTTGTCGCAGCACCCATTCTGATATACATATCGTGATCCACATAGAACGTTTGGCGACCCGACATAGTATGAAGCGGCTCAAATCTGTAAAGGTGGAACTCGTTTGAGTTGTACGGTTTATCCGAATAAAGCGGAGAAGTTTGTGCCGCTTTATCGTTGATAAGCAAGAAACCACCCATTTTATACATTTTTTCCATCGTCCACGGCTCATACTGAGCACATTTTTCAAGTGCCGCTTGAACTGCCATTTTGTCAGTTCCAAGATATACTTCACCTTCACCTTCGGACTCTTCGTCGGTATTGGTATACTCTTTATGGAAGATTGTAAGGTCATGGTATCCAGGACGAGCGTAACGAACATCGTCTTTTACTTTTGCTTTTGCAATATTTTCAGGGCGGTTGGCAATCTCTTCAAGCTTTTTCGCTAAAAGTGTGAACATGCTCCACTCATCCATTGCTTCACCGATATTTTTGATGTTTGCAACAGGCTGCGCCAAGTTGGTAAATCTATGGTACCCAGGAGAAGTTCTAAGGTCGTATACTTCATAGTGAGATTTTGCAGGAAGCAATACATCAGCGTATTGCGCCGCTTCGCTCATTCTGTAATCTACGTACGCGAAGAAATCCATTCTTCCCAAGAACGCTTTACGGTACTCGTTTCCTTTGTTACGTCTAAACGTCGAGTCTGCTACGATAAGCGCAGTCGTCGGTAACCACCAAGGTTTTGCAACGTTTCCGTGCTTGCTCGCCTTGTTCGCTTTTCCGTGCTCACCCGCTTTAAGCATCTCGTTGAGTACGGTCATGTACTCCTCTTTGCTCATGCCGTTTTGTGCACGACGTACATCTTCGTCTTCAAAATACTCATCGAACGTTTTCATTCCGTTACCGTTCATGAATTCACCTACGAATCCTGAACCGAAACGCGGGTTGTATTTACCGCTGAATCCTGAAAGTGCATCAAGACCTGAAAGTTGGAATTCATTTTCGGTGTTGATACCGCCGTATGGCCCCATGCGTCCCGTTAATCCACAGATAGATGCTACGTTCCAGATTGTCATCATACCGTTGAAATATTTGTTGAGTGAGAATCCCGTAGTGATCTCTACAACTTTCGGCAATGCGATATCTTTTGCCAATTGAGTAACCGTTTCAGGGTGAACGCCGGTGATATCTTTCGTTGCTTCAGGTGCGAATTTCGCAGCAGATTTTTTGAGCATCTCAAATACGGTCGTTACTTCTCTTTCGTGACCGTGAACATCTTTAATGGTAAATGTTCCCTCAAGCATCGGTTTTACGTCTTTTGGTAAACGAAGCGTTCTTACCTCATGCCCTTCCGTTCCCGGCATTAAGAAAGGTTGTCCGTTCGTTTCGTTCATACAGTAGAATTGCTCATCCCATTTATGGTGAAGCTCTTTATCTTCCGTATGTTCCATGTCGTTGCGGCGGATCATTTTTTGCGTTTTAACGTCAACCAAGAACGGTAAGTCCGTATAGAGTTTCATAAACTCAGGTTTGTACATTTTGTGTGCAATGATCTCGTGAATAACGCTCATCGCTAAAATGTTGTCTGAACCTGCTTTGATCGGGATCCAAAGGTCTGCAGATTTTGCAGTCGCGTTGAATTCAGGAGTGATAACGATGATTTTCGCACCGTTGTATTTCCCTTCCCAAACAAAGTGCGCATCGGGAATACGTGAAACAGACGGGTTACCGCCCCACATAACAGCCGTATCAACCGTGTACATGAAATCCCAAGTACATCCAAGGTTACCCTCGCCGTATGCGATAGCAGCACCCGAGAACATATCCCCTAGGTAAGAAGATGGGTAGATACGGTTAGCACCGAGCTGTGTCGAGAAACGAAGCGGAGCACCACGGCGACCTTCCGTTAAAAGACCCGTACCTGCGTGTACCATCAATTTGTCAGGCCCGCGTTCCGGATCTGTAAGGGTATTAAAAATCTCTTGGCAGATTTTCTCTGCAGCCTCATCCCAGCTTACGCGTTTCCATTTACCTTCACCGCGTTTGCCCGTACGAACCATAGGATAAAGAATTCTATCTTTTTGGTACATAACTTGCGAGTGTTGTACACCTTTGTTACAACCACGTGGGTTGAAGTCAGGGATTTTTGCATTGATCACTGGGTAGCGAGCAGATTGGTTCTCACGAGTGATAACACCATTATGTGACCAAACTTCCCATGCACAGTTTCCTTGGCAGTTTACACAGTGGTATGCAAAACCGTGTTCCTCTTTTTTTCCGTAAGTAAAAGAGAACTCGTTTCTATACATATCTTCCGTATAGTTTGTATTCGGATAGTCATGCTTTCCGTTTTCAACACTCATTACGTTTGTTTTTGCAAAAAGGCTACCTTGAGAAGCAACCAAAGCAGCAGTCATCCCCGAAACTTTAAGGAAATTTCTACGCTTATTATTCATCACTTTAGTCATATTTCAACCTCTCCCTTATCTTTTTAACGGTAAGTTCATGTCATTACCCCAAACATCCCAGCTGCCCGTAAACACTTTGATGTTCTCATAACCTAGAAGTTTAAGAGCCGTAATATGCTCAGAACCGCGTCCTGCACCCACCATACAATACGCATAGATCGTTTTATCAGGCGTAATGCCGAATTTTTCATAGACCGATTTTAACTCTTCTGCCGATTTGAACGATTTTTTGTTTTTCATGTCGGAGATTTTGCTCCATTCGATAAATGAAGCACCCGGAACATGCCCTGCACGAGCAACGTTATCCATTTTTCTGTCACCGATAATTTCAGACATAGCACGAGAATCGATAATTACATACTTGGAGTTTTTCCCGTTTTTAAGGATATCTTCCATGGCATGTTTCACTTCCTCTTTCCCTGCAATAAGAGTAAAGTCGATTTTTTTCGGATCGATTTTATAAGTTTTAGGAGTAACTTTCTCCTCCCCTTTTACGACCAAAAGATTTTTCTCAACCTCTTTTAACTTTGCATTCAACTCTTTTTGCGCCGCTTTTTCAGCTTTCACGATCGCTTCAAGTTCGGCTTTTTTTGCATCGTCAAGTTTCACTTCACCCGCTTTTGCGGCTTTAAGCTCTTTAGACGCATCTTTCTCTTTGCTTTTGTGCGACTTGATCTCTTCTCTTATCTTGTTAAACTCGATTTGAGCAGGATCGATCTCCATGATTGCATTACGCCCACCGTTAAGGATTTTCAAGTTTTTATGTCCGTAACTATGGAAAAAAGAATAAACACCCGTCGCGTTTGGTCCTTTAAAGTCGTCGTACGCAATTACCAAAGTATCGTTATCGATACCTTTTGAACCTATATACTCCTCTGCATCGTCGATACAGCGATACAAAGGTGCACAATGCATATCTCCGGTAATATCAGAATGATGTAAGTGGTGTGCATACATCTCTACCGAACCTTTTATATGCCCTAGCTTATATATGTCATCGCTATCTCCCGAAACGAACATTACACCCTCTTTGCCGATCAACTTGATAGCTTCTTCGGCAGATATAAGGATATCGCCGTTTACATAGCCATCTTTCGCGCAAAGCGGTGCAAATGTTAATGTAGCTGCAAAAACAAATGTTTTTAGCATTTTCTTCATCCGTGCTCCTTCTTTTTTATTTTATATTGCAATAACTTTTATAAGCAAAGCAAATCACTTACAAAACTTGAAATACAATTCAACGGAATAACGTGGTCATTATATGTTTCACACTCTTATGAAACGATTAAATCACAAATATATCACATAATTTTATTACCAAATGAAACACTCGTGTTATCGGCTTGTAACAAATATAATGTATAGAAATAATTTATATAACTAGGGGTTTTTTTATCGATTTTTACTCTTAAATTTATTAATTAGAAACAAGTTTTAGAGTACAAAAAGCTAGAGTTCGATATATTCTCAAAAAATTATCACAAAAAATTATAACAAGGTCTTTTGATGACAGAAAAAGAAATCGAAAAAGCAATAGAATCCAAAGATGAAGCAGCCCTCCTCGAAGCCTTGGACAACAGAGCTCTCGATATAAAACTCGTGCAAAAAATCTACCTCCCTTTTAGAGACAACAAAGAGATCGTCGGACAAGTTGCCATGAACCTCAGTTTAAGAACATCGGTGTACGACAGAGAAAAAGAGTACAGTGAGACTATGGTGGAACTTCTACGCGATTTGGCGGTGAACGAAGCGGACATGGGAGCCAGATGGGCGGTTGCCAAAAACCCGCATACCCCCGCAGATGTACTCAGCGCCCTTGCAAACGACGAGGTCAATCTCGTTCGCGCCCTCGTAGCGACCAACCCCTCCACGCCCCCTTCTGTTTTGGAGAAATTTTTCGGCGATGAGAAGATCGTGCGCGACGGGCTCTCGGGCAACCCCGCTACGCCGCTGAAAATTCTCAAAGTTTTAGCCGACGATGCAGATAAAATGGTACGTATGCGCCTTGCGGAAAACCAAGCCGCACCTCTTGATATACTCTCTAAACTCGCAAACGACACCGATCAAAACGTCGCTAAAGCCGCGCAGGCAAACATGGAGAAAAGAGGATGAGAAAAAAACACCACCACGTCAAAAGCAAATTCGTAGCCTTGGAAAACAACTTTTTAAACACTTTTTTTTCGGGTCTTTATATCTCCGCGAACGAATTTAGAGAGATAGGTGCAAAAGTAGGCATCACGATGGGTATGAACTCTCGCGAACTTCTTATAAAAGAGCTTTTAAACAAAAGCGATAGCGAGGGCACCCTCCAGCAGGTGGTGACGCTTCTTGATACCCTTATAGAGGAGCGTACGGCCTCGTACCACGCCCTCAGCAAAGATTATCCCGCAGCAGCGCCCGCACTCTCCATGCTCGCACGCAAAGCAGCGGCAACGAAATCGCTTTTAAGCCGCGAAACCCAAAGGAATCCTTATGAATAGCAGCGAACTCAAACTCGCACTTGGGGAGCTTACCTATCCAGGAATACAAAGAACACTCGGCGATCTCAAGCTTATCGGCGAGGTCAAAGTGGCAAATAAACATGCCAAGATCGAACTGCTGACGGTGAGCGACGATTCGTATCTTAATGTAAAAAAACTGATCGAAGAGCATTTTAGTGCGCAGTTTGAAGCCCTAGATATCGTCAAAAAAAATCTTCAAGCAAAAAAAGATATGAACTACGGTCATAGTGCCGCGCCAAACAACCGCGCGCCCTATGCCAAAAACGTGATTGCCGTTACAAGCGGCAAAGGGGGCGTGGGCAAAAGTACGGTTAGCGTTAATATCGCGATCGCTTTGGCACAAAAAGGGTATAAAGTGGGGATTCTAGATGCCGACGTTTACGGCCCCAATGTTCCAAGACTCACTAACACCGATCTGCAAAGACTCTCGTGGAACGATGCGAACAAAATAGTTCCTGCCGAGAACTTCGGCATCAAAATTATGAGTGTCGCCCTTACGACGCCCACTATGGATACGCCCCTTGTTTGGAGAAGCTCCGTAGCGGTGAACGCGCTTATCCAATTTTTAGAAGACGTGGCATGGGGGGAACTTGATTTTCTCGTGATAGATATGCCCCCGGGAACCGGAGACGTACAGCTAACCATCGCCCAAGAGCTTCCTATCAGCGCAGCCGTTTTGGTTACGACACCCCAAATCGTTGCCACCGACGACGTCAGCCGAGCCGTGATGATGTTTAAGGATATCGGCGTGAAAATGGCGGGGATCGTGGAAAATATGAGCTATTTCATAGCACCCGATACAAAGATCCGCTACGATATCTTCGGTACGGGCGGCGGCGAAAAGATCGCTCAAAAATACGGCGTTCCGTTTTTAGGTGCCATTCCTCTCGATATGCAAGTACGAGAGGGATCCGACAAAGGAGAGCCTCCCGTTGCACTCGGAACGCAAGATCAGAAAAAATTCTACAAAGAGATCGTAGAGAATATTCTTCACAACGGAAATTTCATCCTCTAAACCTTGGCATGTGCTTTTGCACCATGCCAAAACGCATTTTATTCTTTTTCATTAAAAAACAATGTGCTACAATGACCCACAGATACCAAGACAAGGTGGGATTATGCGTTTTTTTGTTTCTATATTTTTGTTTTTTCTCTCTTTGCATGCAGGTACGGTTGTCGACAAAGTCTCGATAGAAGCCAAAGAAACCCCTAAAGGTGTCGAAGTCTTTTTTGAATTTCATACCCGTTATGAAACAATGGCGCAAAACAGTTCTATGAAAGAGTACGGTAAAAGCAGCAGTTTTTGCACCCTTATCGACTACACCGATAATAAAGTGCTTGCAAGCGCTTCTCTTAAAGCACGTTCGCTCTATTCAAACTATTTCAACAAACCGCTTTTACTCCCTCTTGGCACCGAGCAAAAACGGCGTCTAAAAGGGGTAAAAATCGCCTGCACCACCCAATTGGGCGACCAACAATTTTTTAGCTCCTATAAACTCCCTATCCGTATGACGCCTCCCCCTACAAAGCAACAAAAGCAAGAATACTCCGAAAAAAACAAACCAGCTACGCAAGCGGTTGCAAAAAAAATCATTTCCAAACAGAGTAAAAAATTCACTTCCTCTATCACACTGGGAAAATTAAAAATTCAAAACGTTACAAAAATCTCTCATAGAAACAACAATCCGAATGAGTTTCTCATAGAAGGCTCAAACGGCAATTTTGTTTTCAAAAAAGAGGATCTTCAAAAGGCGGTGTTTCACAATATTTCTAAAAAAAGTCTGCAAACACTGGAGAAAAAAACGGGGATAAAAGTAAAAATAGAAAATAAAGAGGGCGCCAAAACCATTCTTGTTACCCTCTAGGGGGCTACTTATAATAGTTACGCACCCCTTGCATCGTCGATCCCATATGTAAAAGTACCATATCGGCAACGACTAAAGCCGCCATCGCTTCACATACGATCGTTCCGCGGATCGCTACGCAGGGATCGTGTCTTCCTTTAAGTGAAAAATTAACCTCTTCGTTGTTTGTCGTAACCGTATGCTGCTCTTTAAAAATAGAGGGCGTAGGTTTAAAGTAGACATTCATAACGATCTCTTCACCGTTGCCGATGCCGCCTAAAATCCCCCCTGCATGGTTGGTTTCAAACCCTTTTGCGCGGATCTCGTCGTTGTTTTGCGAACCTAAAACTCTCGCGCTGAGTATCCCATCGCCGATCTCTACCGCTTTGACGGCATTGATCCCCATCATCGCATCTGCCAAAACGGCGTCGAGTTTATAATAAAGGGGCTGCCCGAGCCCTGCGGGGGCATTGCGAACCACTACGCGTGCAACCCCTCCCACCGAATCGTGTTTGTTTTTTGCTTCTAAAACCGCCTCTTTTTGCGCCTCTTCTTTTTTTGGATCGAGTGCGTAGATGATGCTTTGCTTGGCATGTGCATAATCAAAACTCTCCCCTGCGATACCGCCGATCTCGCAAATACCGCTCTCTACGCTCACGCCAAGCTCTTGAAGCATCAGCTTCGCGATCGCTCCCGCTGCTACGCGTGCCGCCGTCTCTCTGGCACTGCTGCGACCTCCGCCGCGATAATCGCGAATGCCGTATTTATGGAAGTAGGTAAAATCGGCATGACCCGGGCGGAATACATCTTTGATGTTGGAATAATCTTTCGATTTTTGATCGGTGTTGTAAATCACCATAGCAATCGGCGTGCCCGTTGCCTTTCCCTCAAAAACGCCGCTTAGAATCTCGACTTTGTCCTCCTCTTTGCGTGCCGTTTCAAACTCGCTCTTACCCGGTTTTCTGCGATCAAGCTCACTTTGGATAAACGCTTCGTCTATCTCTAAACCCGCAGGTACCCCGTCTAATACACATCCGATGGCAACCCCGTGCGACTCTCCGAAGGTGCTAAAACGTAATCTTTGTCCAAAACTGTTCACTGTCTTTCCTACTTGTTGTTTTTAAGTTTCTCTATAGCGAGTTTTGCCGCTTCTTGTTGAGCTATTTTTTTGCTTTTGCCGATCGCGCGCGCGTACTCTTTCTCTTCGATCATCACCGCAAGTTCAAACTCTTTTTTATGGTCAGGTCCGCGGCTGGATATCACTTTATACTCGGGGGTGATCCCAAAACGCGCTTGGGTAAGCTCCTGCAAGGTCGTCTTGTAATCGCGGAATAAAGAATCGAGCGAAATCTCTTTATGGTTCTTTTCAATAAGATCGATCGCTATCTCCTTAACTTTTTCAAGCCCCGCTTCAAGATAGATCGCTCCCATAAGAGCTTCGAAAGCGTTTGAGAGCAAAGAGGGTTTTTCTCTGCCCCCGTTGTTCTCTTCGGCGTTGGAGATATGGATATAATCCCCAAGGTTCAATGACTCCGCAAGCTTGCAAAATCCCCCTTCATTTACCAGTGAAGCACGGATTTTCGAGAGTTTTCCCTCGTCCGATTTTCTAAATTTGTGGAAAAGATACTCCCCCACCACCAAATCCAAAACCGCATCGCCCAAAAACTCCAAGCGCTCATTATCGTAGGACTGCTTATAACTTTTATGCGTCAGTGCTTCGATAAGGAGCTTTTTGTTTTCAAAAACATACCCTAAATTTTTCTCCAAACTTTCCAATTTCCTAATCATGTCTCCCTCTTCTGCTCCACTAATAAATCTTTGATTTTTTGTGCTTCATCGCGTGCTATTTTATCACACCTTTCGTTTTCCTCATGCCCGTTGTGCCCGCGAACCCATAGGGCATGTATCTTGTGTTTGGCTGCAACCTCGATATAGCGTTGCCACAAATCGGGGTTTTTTACCTTTTTAAAGTCGCGCGCTATCCATCCGCCGAGCCATTCGTTGATCCCTTTGACGACGTAGGAGGAATCGGAGATCACCTCCACTTCGCAGGGTTCTTTGAGTGCTTGGAGCCCCTCTATGACGCCGAGAAGTTCCATGCGGTTGTTGGTGGTATGTTTTTCGCTTCCGCTGAGCACTTTCTCGACATCGCCGTAACGCAATATGGTCGCATACCCTCCCGGACCCGGATTTCCCAAAGCGCTTCCGTCACTGAAAAGAGTTATTTTCTTCACTAAAATCCCTATGAAAATTTTTAACAAGCGCATATTCGACACTTACGCTGTCTATGGCATGGCATGCACTACAGCGGTAAAATGCAAACGGGAATGTCTGTTTGCAGTTGTCGCACACATATTCAAAACGCAAAGTCGCATTTGCTTTTTGTTCCAAATGGATCAAAACGTCAAGCTCGAAATGCAAACTGCTGTGCGCCAGATTCACATCCCCGCGTGCGGTATAAAGCTCCCTTAAAAAGCCGTTTTTCGCAACGATCTCCATATCCAAATCTTTTAGCGGCAACCGCCACAAAATATCGATAAGGTGCTCGCTCTTGGAGCTGTCGAAACATCTCCATGCCAAAGCGGGGTTCACACGGAAAAGATATTCAAAAATCATGTAACTTAAACGGTGATTTTGGCTATAAATCTCTATAAGTTTAGAAGCCTTCTCATCGTTTTGAAGCGTTTTATGGTTGAGTATCGAGAGTGCTTGCAAGTAGATCGTGTCCATTTTTACGTCTTGCTTGAGCGCATCAAGCGGCTCCAAAACCTCCAAAGCCGCTTCGTACTCTTTCATATGCTCATAAATCAAAAGAAGATAACGCAACGCCTGAGGAGTGCGGGGGTTCTTTTGAAGGATCTGTAAAAATATCTGTTTTGCCCTCTCTAAAAAACCCGCTTTAAAATAAGTTTTTCCCAGCAGATACATCGTATCTCTCGCATCGGAAACATTCTCGGTGCTTAAAATTTCGTTGTATATCTCTACCGCTTTTTCGTACTCCCCGTTTTTATAAAAAGCGTTTGCCAGCAAAAGCCACGACTTCTCGGACAACCCCCCTTTACGGATCATCTCTTTAAGCTCGCTTTGCGAAGGGAGCGTGCGAAACTGGCTCAAAAACCTATCAAGGTGTTTGGAGTCCTCTTTTTGTTTGTAGCGCCCCCACCAGTAGGAGAAAAAAGCGATAATGAAGATCAGGGCAAAAAAAACGATAATCCCAAAAAGCGGGTCTCTAAACTCTATAAAAAAAGTATTCATCTACGCATACACCACGATCGCATAATCGTTTTTCAGATTATAAAACGTACATTCGCTGCTTAGTTCCAAATCTTTGATCTTTCCCAGATGCACAAAAGCGTTTTTGGGAACAACGATCCCGTTTTCTCGAAAAAATTTTTTGATATTGACAAACTTTACGTCTGCAACAAACTTGTATTCAAACTCTTTATAAAGCTTCATTTTCTCGTAAGAGAATATATGTTCGTTGGCATGGAGCCGATCCGAAGCGTATTTAATAGGCAAATACCCCGAAAGGTCGCTAAGGCTGGGCTCGACGTAGCGGTATTTTTCGGGCATCGTGTTTTTTTGAATAAAGAGATACTTGTTGTTGAGTTTGAGCGTCGGGGTCTCTTTCCAGTATTTGTAGGCAGGGTTTGAGACCCCAAGCTTGGCAGAGACCTCTTTCCAAAGCCAAAAAGAGTTTAACGTGTTTAGCAAGTACGACATTTTCACCCTTTTTTTGTGGGTTATTATAGTACGATTTTATAAAGAGTTTTATTAAAAGTTTGTCCCCCCGTGTGTTATAATCAACTCCATGAACATTACGACCGTTGAAAATGAGATATATGAATTTAATGTAGCGTTTTTTCAAAAATACGTCGCCGCTACCGACGAGTTTGCACAGCTTGCCGTGTCGCACGGCTTGTATATTCCAAAAGAGAACTATACCCTTGTGTCCGATTTTCTCAATAAGCTTTTTTCCCATTTTAAAACCCTTGACCCCAAATTTTTCAATCCGACGCTGAAAAAACTCTACTTCGATACGGTACGATTGCAACAGCTGCTTCTCTCTCTTGAGCTTGAAACGCAAAATCCAAAAACTGTTTTTCAAAATCGTTTTCTCCCTTCTTCTCCGAGCTTTGGCATGCTTAAAAAGGAGACTGCAAAACTCAAAAACAGATCGCTGCCGACGCTTGAGGAGAAACAAACCCTGAGTGCGCTTGTGGATGCTTCCGAGACAA
This sequence comes from Sulfurimonadaceae bacterium, assembly GCA_963664885.2. Lineage (GTDB taxonomy): Bacteria > Campylobacterota > Campylobacteria > Campylobacterales > Sulfurimonadaceae > Sulfurimonas. The sequence continues at coordinate 144,993 of CAXXSB010000015.1, read as the reverse complement.
TAAAAAAAATAGCTTACCGCCGATTCTCCGCCCTTTTTTATAAAGACGCCAAATACCTTCGTCACAAGCTTCTTGAAGCGCTTAACTCCAAAACGTTTTACTTTGACCGCCTTTTATGGATAGAAGCGCGCAAATCGACCGTTTTGTCGCAGCATCTCAAAGAGATTGGGTTTAGTACAAAAGAGTATATCCTCCACTCCGACGACTTTCTCAAAACCTATACAAAAAACAAAAACTATTTTCAAAACTGTTTAAGGATCTACAAATGAGCCAACTCTCCACCTATCTGCCCGAAGATATCAAAAACTTTCTGCTTGTCCACCAAGAGGAGCAAAACAGCGAACAATCCAAAAGTCTCAAAAAGCTCCTAAGTGTGCAAGACAAAATATCGATCTTTAAGAACATCAATCCCGAAGAGCTCAAAGCGATCGTAAACGATCTCAAGTTTATCCGCGCCGCCCATCAGGACGTCATCATCAAAGAAAACGACGAAAGCCGCGATATTTTTTTCATAATCGAAGGGGAGTGCCATGTGCTGCGCGAAGGCAATAAACTCGGGACATTGCGTCCGGGGGAGATTTTCGGAGAATCGGGTGCGATCTTTCACTCCAAGCGCAATGCAAGTGTCATTTGCGCAAGCGAAGAGGTGAAACTTTTATCGTTTAAGATAGACGAGAACAACTTAGAGTTTTGCTCCGTTGCTCTGGCGACCCTTTATAAAAACTTGGCGCACGAGATCAACGCCAAACTAGAAGATATCAATTACGCCTATATTATGAAGTGATTTACCCCCGTATCGTTGCGATACGGGGTATGGCATGTGTTAAAAAGTCGCTACGACCCATTTGGTGATAAAATAACCGCCGATTAAAAGCCACAAGAACATAATTCCCGCCGTATAAAGCGGTGCAAGACCAAGCCCTTTAAACTTCGCAAAACGGGTTCCCATGCCAAGAGCCGTCATCGCCATCGTAAGCAAGAAGGTATCGATCTCGTTGATAACGTCAACGATGTTTTGCGGCACGAGCCCGAGAGAATTAAACCCAGCCACACCGATAAAATAAACGGCAAACCAAGGGATCACCAAACTCACGCCGCCTGCTGCACTTCCCTCTTTTTTTGCCGTGTAAGAGAGATAAAGCCCGAGCAAAATAAGCATCGGCGCAATCATAATAACGCGGGTCATCTTCACGATCACCGCCGCATTTGCCGCTTCGGCATCAAGTCCCGGAACCGATGCGGGAACCGCTACGACCTGTGCAACCTCGTGGATGGTACCGCCCACGTAGATACCGAACTCCCGCGCGCTCATATCGAGCATACCCGAAGTGTAGAGCACGGGGTAGAGAAACATCGCTATCGTTCCAAAAAGCACCACCATAGAGACCGCTATCGCCGTTTTATGCCCTTCCGATTTTAAGACGGGTTCGGTTGCCAAAACAGCCGCGGCACCGCACACCGAAGCACCCGAAGCACTCAGCATCGAGGTATCGCGATCCATCTTGAAAAATTTTTGCCCGACGTAGGTTCCGATAATAAATGTGGTCGAGAGCATAATAAGAGAGACCAAAAAGCCGTCCATCCCCACATCGACGATCTCGCCGAAAGTGATGCGAAAACCGTAAAATACGATCGCAAAGCGGAGAATCTTTTTGCCTGAAAAGGTGATCCCCCCTTCCCACGCCGCGGGAATTTTGTTGTGCAAAGTGTTTGCGTAAAAAATACCGATCACGATACCTACCACCAATGGAGAGATCCCCAAAGATTCCACCGCAGGAAGGTTTGCGATCATCGTTGCCGCAGCGGCAAAAATTGCGACGAAAACGATCCCGCTTATCGTATCTCTTCGCTTTTCTTTTGAAAACGCCATAGAAATCCTTTAAAAAAAATCAAGACGAAAGTATACATCATTTATATGTCGCCAAGATGAAAACACTCTTACCTCTTGACATCGATCGTAAACTCCGTTTTAATAAGATCGTGTTGCTCTGAAGCGATCTTTTTGCTCTCTAAAACCACGATTTTATCGTTTGAGAGCATCTTTTCGTTTATAAAAAAATCGCGTATTTTCTCCGCTCTTTGCAAGGCTAAAGCGCGTAATTCTTCTTGGGAAACGTTTTGTAACGAGGCACATGCACCCACCAAAGCCTTGAGATACTCGATACGGTACGCTTCCCCTTTATACTTCTTGGCAAGCTCTTCTTGGATCACTGCCAATTTGTCATCATCCCTTGCCTCTTCGTAGATATCTTCCAAAATATCTACGTTGAGCGCCGATTTTTTATCCTCGATGTTCTTGCGGTCGCTTTTTGCGACGACCAAATCCAAGAGTTTTTGGTGTTGCAACGCCTCCATATCGCGTACCTCATCGTAGGTACCGTGGATATGCAGAGCGATTTTTGGACGCTTTAGAAGCATTTTGGCGATATTTTCAAGTTTCTCACGCTCAGGCGGCAAAATCTCTGTCGTCCCGGCTTCAAACGCCGCATTGTCAAGCTCCTCTCCATCAAGCCCCATTGCCGCGCTCAAAAACGTAAAAGGGGAAGCAACCGCTTTGACGATAAGATTTCCAAGCGTCTTCCACACCAGCGCACCATATTTAAAGTCGGGGGCATCCACGTTTCCTTCTACGGGCATATCGATGTCGATCACCCCTTCGCTATCTTCTAAAAGAGCGATCACAAACCCAAGGGGAAGCGATGTGACGTTCTCATCTTCGTACGCTTCTCCGAGTTGTATCTTTTTGATGATAATGCTGTTTTCCCCTCGAAGCTGCGAATCGACGATATGGTACCCAAGCCCCAAAAAGAGTTTCCCCTCATCTATTTTATGCCCTGCAAACGTCGCGCTGTAGCCGCTGGCAGAACTGAGTTCGAGGTTTTTAAAGTCAAACCTCAAATCGGTGTAATTTTTGGGGTTGGATGCCTCTAGGCTCCCTTTGAGCGTCGTGACCCCGTACTCGTCCACCTCGCCCGTTATATCGAGCGAACTCGCTTCCCCTTTTGCATTGCTCACCGAATAGATCATCCCGTTCAAATCGTGGATGTGTGTCATAAATCGGATCGGCAACGAAAGGTCGGCAAATTTTGCACTCCCGTTTTGCACCTTTACTTTGGCTATTTTTACGGGAAACGGCTCGCTCTCTTGCTCTTTGGCATGCGGCTCTTTTGGGGTTGCATCAACCTTGTTTTTCAGAAGCGATGCAAAATTCAAACTTTTTTGCTCATCGATGAGAGCGTTTACGAAGAAAGAATCTACGGCCGTTTCATCGATATAGAGGCGGTTGGGAAACATCTCCAAAGTGAGCGCATCAAATCCCAAACGGGAAAAACTCAACAAATCAGAGCCGTTGCGCGCATCTTTAAGGAAAAATTCCTCTATGGCAAACGATCCATCTAGTCGTAAATCGGGGGCTTTTAGCGTTTTTTCATACTGCATCTTCGCTTGCAGGTTCACATACCCCTCATCGAGCTTCACGTGCGACATCTCTTGCAAATAAGGGTTTACCCCTCTCAATCCCATCCGTTTGATTTGCAAAGAGCCCTTTTGTTTGAGCGGCGTATGGCGCAGCGAACCTTTGGCATGGAGCGTTCCGCTTTTATTAAGGCGCATGCCAAGATCATAGGTGAGCCATGTTTTTGCGTTTGAGTCGATATCTTTGACGCGCAGATTGATACGGTCTATTCCCAACTTTGCTTTTTGTTCAAGCGTGCGATCCTCAAACGCCACCGAAGCGTTTTGGAGCAAAAACTCCCCTACCCTTATGCGGTAAGGTTCCTCTTTTTGAGACGCTGCCTCTTTGGCATGAGAGGATTTTGTAAGATGGGCAACGACAATATCTTCAAAGTTGAGTTTTTTGTTTGCCGAGAGTTTAGGTGCCGCATAAAGCCCATCCAATGCCGCTTCCCCCAAGTAGATCTCTTTTGTTTTGCTGTTGAGCGCAAGGTGGCGTACTGCAAAACCGTTCCATCCGACCAACTTCTCGCCGCTGCTTTTTTTATGCAGGGCAACGTCGTCGAGAAAAACATTCGCTTCTCTCACATCCACAACCGTTGCATTGCCATCTGCCTTGAGGCTCAGGTTTGCATCAAACCCCAATGTTGCGCTCTTGAGATCAAGGTCGTACACCTTAAGCGCTTTGCGCGCGCCATCCTCTATGTAAGGGTTGTAATGCGCTACGTTAAAGCCGCTGCATCGGGTAAAACTCTCTACATCAAGCTCTTTATGAACAACCGTTCCGATCCCCTCACATGCCAAGGTTTCGTTGAGTTTGAGACTGAGTCGGTAGCTCAAAGGTTCTTCCCCTGCGAGCGTTATGTTTTGCGCGTAAAAATTAAACTCGTTGAGCCTAGTCGTAACGTTTGGCACGATCCCTCTATCTTCAAACGCAACCTTTATTTTTTCGAGTTTAAGATCCGCCAGCACTACATGCCAAGGTTTTGCACCCTCATCGGCTAGGGGTTTTTCGTTGACCTTTTGCTCAGACGCGCCCGCTTTTGTATTAAGTTTTGCATACCCTGCCCAGTCGATTAATCCCTCTGCATCCCTTGCAATCTTAAGCGCCAAAGAATCGAGCGATACGTTTTGGACATACGCCTCTTGCATAAAGGGTTTTACGATCCCCCCTTCAACACGAAGGTTTTTAAGATTAAGCACGTCGCGGTGCTCCGCCTTTGGTTTAATACGCAGCGCATCGAGAGAGAGACGGATATTCTCAATACGCGTTGCGTTTTTATCTTCGAGATTGAGCGTATACTCCGCACTAAAAGAGAGTTTTCCGTCTGCTACTTCAAGATTGAGCATCTCTTGCACATAGCGCCACTGCGTGTAGAGTTTGCTTGCTTCAAACACGACGCTCCCCTCAAGCGCAAAAGGGCTCACGCCCAAGATATTTGCCTGCAGATCCACAAAACCGCCGTCGCCGAGGGTTGCATACAAGCGAAGTTTCGAGTCGTTCTTGCTGAACTCTTCGGTGTCGATATCGCGTAATTCAAACCCGATATTCTCAATGCTAAAATCAAATTTTTGTGCAACGGTGTAATCTTCGTAATCCAAGACCCCCTCCACGATTGCCACGCGATCTAAAACGATGCGGGGGAGAGAAAAATCGCTTTTTTCCTCTTTTGAAGTCTCTTGTTTTGGAGGGAGTATCGAAGCGAAATTGATCGTTTTATCTTGGTTGTACACCGCAAAAATCTTCGGGCGCACCAGCACAAACTCTTTAAGATGCAACGCACCGCCGAAGAGGGAATGGGGTTCAAGATTACAGATCAGTTTATCGAACGAGGCAAGCACCTCCCCTTTTTTATTTTGCAAAGAAAAATCGGAGAGATACAAAGTGAAGTTTAAAGGGTTGATCGCAACGGCGCCTAGAGACACCTTCGCTTCAAGCGATTGTTCCAAAATCTTGGGCAGCTGTCGCTCTAACACAAACGGCACAACAAGTCCCATAATGATGAGATAAAACGCCGCCGTATAGAAAAAGATTTTTTTGATTTTTTGCACTCATAACCCCTACATGCCATAGATGTTCAAGTGTAGCCGAAGCAGTTTTAAAAGGGGATTAAAAGAAGAAGCTAAACCCAGCCCGAGGCTAGGTTTATAAAGTTTATTTGGAAGCTTGTGCGCGGTAGATATCGGCGCGAGGGAAAGTAAAGATAGCATCTCTGTAAACGACGATTCTATCCTCATGCCCTAGAGCATACGCACGGATTTTGATAGGGATAACCGTATCTTTTCTGTCGTTATCGACAAGCATCTCTTTTGTCTGCAACACGACGATCTCTTGTTGTTTACGACCCGGAACGACGCTAAAAGGTTTGCTCGGTCTCTCGATCGTGATTTTGCCCTCCATACCTGCAGGCGGGATCACCTCAAAGTAGAACTGGTGTTTGTCGTTTTCGGTGTTTTGCAATAGGAACGTATATGCATTTTTTACGATTACGTCACCCTCGTATGTTTTTTCAACACTGTAAAGACGGGTTTCTTTATTGATATTGAGGAGCATATGCTCTTTTGTGCTTCCCATCATCCCCAAGATGATAGCCAAGACAACCAAAATACCCATATAAGCCAAGATTTTCGGGCGGAAATATCTCGTTTTTCCTTTTTGGTCGATAATCTCGTAATCACTCGACCATGTAACAAGCGACTCTTTGCCGAGTTTACCCATAACGGTCGTACAGGCATCGACACACTCAAGACAGTTGATACATTCAAGCTGCAACCCTTTACGGATATCGATATGGGTCGGACATACCGTTACACAGCTCTCACATGCCGTACATTCCGCATGCGGCTCTACCGCTTGAAGATCTTTTTGTTTTGTAAACTGTTTCTCTTTGTGCTCATCATAGATATGCCCTCCGCGGTGCGGGTTGTAAAGCGCCATAACGGTGTGTTCATCGTAAAGAACCGACTGGATTCTTGAATAAGGGCACACGTAGACACAAAAGTTCTCTTTAAGAACTACGACGTCGTAAACCAAAAACGCAGCGATACCGATAACGAACCCTACAAGCGTCAAGTGATCCATCGGATTTGCCAAGTATGCAAAGAAATCCTCAGGCGGGATAAAAAACCACATAAAGTCCGCAGCCGCTACAAGAGCAAGCACCGTCCAAAGTAAAATCGCTACCGCTTTTTTGACCTTGTTTTCAGGTTTGGACATATCAGGCTCTTGCTGTTTGTTTTTAATACGTTTGCGAAGCCCTAAAAGTTTTGTTTCGATCAGATCGCGGTAGATAACGCGAAACACCGTTTGAGGGCACACCCATCCACAAAACACGCGACCGCCCATAACGGTCATACCGAAAATACCGATAAACATCAGCATCAGCAAAAACGGCATTAAATAAAGCTCTTGCATATCAAATTGTACAAACGCAAGATGGAGTTTCATCTTATCGAAGCTCAATAAGAAAAAATGGTTCCCTTCTACCGTAATCCACGGTAAAATCAACGCTATAACCGTTACAATCCCATAAAGGTAATATCTCTTAATTCTCCAAGGTGTAGGTATGCTTACACCCGATTTTTCTTGACTCATAACTCTTTTCTCCTTTTTTTACTCATTTGGGCAAACGATCTGATTGATCACTTGCTCCTCCGCGTTATCCGGCGCCGTTAAAAGCAAAGAACCCATCGCGACCTCTTTAAGCTCGCGCGATTCTATATAGTCTTTTAAAGAGCTTCGGCTCACCCCCAGAATGCGTGCCATTTCGCTCACGCTCTTCTCCTCTTTGATAAACCCTACAATCTGGTTAATGTAAGTATCAAATTTAGAGCTCGATTTGCTTCCTTTGGGACGACCTATCACCCTTTTTGATTCATTCTGCAGCTTTTGACGCAACCCGTCTATCAAACCAAGCACCAACATAACACTGCTTTGTTGCGAAATAATTACCGATTGTTTCACAATATGCAAATTATAATCATTTTTGAGCAGACATGTAAACATCTGGATCAAATCTTCCATGTTTGTGCTTAGAACCCATACATCATACACCAAAAGCGTACTTCTTGATTTGCTTTGGAAGTAACCCGTCACTTCCTTGCGCTCCTCAAGCCGTTTGTTTTGGGAGGTATGATCTATGTATTCGTCGTCAATAACAATCCCGTTGGCAACTGCATACGAATTGATCAACTGAAGTTGTTCGTGTGCCGCTTCAAAGAGTTTATCTTGACGTATATATGCAATAACCATGATTAACGATTAAACCTCTCATTTTTTTAATTTCATCGTCATTATACCACCGATTGACGAAGTAAGTCAAGTAAATTTATTGTTTTTTCGTCATTTTTTTGCGACAAAAAATATTTAAAATATCTTAAAGTGTCTCTCCAACCTTTCTTGCAAGTCTTTTTTATGCTCATTTTTGATAAAATTCGAGCCATTTTTGACAAAAGATTGCATCCTATCATGAATACAAAACATTACTTACTCGAAACAATCAAAAAACGTCCTCTCATCATCGATGGGGCGATGGGTACGCAACTCCAGCAGCGTGACGAAAAAATTCCCAAAGAGGCTTGGGAGGGGAATGAAGGGTGTAACGAACTCTTAAATGTTACCTGCCCCGATGTTCTTCGTGAAATTTTCCACGCCTATCTCACCGCCGGCGCCGACCTCATCACAACCAATACCTTTGGCTCATTTAGCTGGGTTTTGGATGAGTACCAAATAGGGCATCGTGCCTATGAGCTGACAAAAGCCGGAGCACAACTTGTAAAAGAGGAGTGTGAAAAGTTTTCAACTCCTGAGCATCCACGTTTTTGTCTTGGCTCCATCGGTCCAGGAACAAAGCTTCCATCCCTTGGACATATCCATTATGACGAGATGTATGAGGGCTATACTGAGATGTGTTTAGGACTCATTGACGGGGGTGCAGATATCTTTTTGCTTGAAACGTGCCAAGATCCGCTTCAGATCAAAGCCGCTCTGCATGCATGCCAAGAAGCAAACCGCCAACGAGGCACAGAGTTGCCTATTATGGTTTCTGTTACCATCGAACTTAGCGGAACGATGCTCATCGGTACCGATGCTTCGACTATCACGACGATTTTAGAGCCTTTTGATATTTTAAGCCTAGGGTTTAACTGTGGTACAGGGCCTGAACAGGTAGAAAAACACGTTAAAACTCTTAGTGAACTTTGGCATAAACCAATCAGCGTACATGCCAACGCAGGATTACCGCAAAATCGTGGAGGCTATACCTACTACCCGATGGGACCTGATGAGTTTGCCGATAGACAGGAAAATTTTTTAAAATACGACGGTGTGAGCTTTTTGGGTGGATGTTGCGGGACAACACCCCAACACATTCGTGCCCTTGTAAACCGCGTACATGCCATAGCTCCCAAAGCACCGAGCGGTTCACAAGTAAACTCACTCGCATCCCTTTTTAACACAGTGCCACTTATGCAAGAACCAGCTCCGTTACTTGTAGGAGAGCGAAGCAATGCAACGGGTTCTAAAGCCTTTCGCGAACTTCTTTTAGCCGAAGATTACGAGGGGACTCTGAGTGTCGGGCAACAGCAGGTGCGCGTAGGTGCGCATGTTTTAGACGTGAGTGTCGGCTTTGCAGGACGTGATGAGACAAAAGACATGCATGAAGTCATGAGCCTCTATGCACAAAAAATCTCTCTACCACTTATGCCAGACTCTACACAAACAACAGGCTTAGAGACGGCACTCAAACTCATAGGCGGAAAACCTATCATCAACTCTGTTAACCTCGAAGATGGGATGGATAAGTTTGATGAAGTGTGTGCACTTGCTAAAAAATTTGGAGCAGCGCTTGTATGTTTGACCATCGATGAAGAGGGAATGGCAAAGACGATAGAGAAAAAACTAGAAGTTGCCGAGCGTATCATCGACCTTGCAACTACACGTCATGGCATCAAAAAAGAGGATTTAGTCTTTGACGTTCTTACCTTTACCCTTGGAAGCGGGGATGAAGAGTATTTTGAAGCAGGTATAAATACCATTGAAGCGATTCGCCTCTTACGTCAAAAACACCCTGAAGTCGGAGCCATCTTAGGACTCTCAAACATCTCCTTTGGTTTAGATAAAGATGCCCGTCCCTACCTCAACTCGATGTTTTTACACCACTGTATCGACGCAGGGCTTACAAGCGTTATTATCAACGTACAGCATATCATTCCTATCAACAAAATCTCTAAAGAAGACCAAGAGATATGTGATGACCTCATCTTTAACCGCAAACCAAACGGTGAAGCACTCTTTACTTTCATAGAACACTTTAGCACCAAAGAGAAAGTGGACAATGCCGCGGTTGATGAAGCCTATCTTGCGATGAATACAGAAGAGAAGATTGCCAAACTTCTCATGGATGGGGACAAAGAGCGTATGATTCCTCTTGTGGAAGAGGCGCGTCACACTATTGCTCCTGAAAAGATTGTCAATGAGATTTTAATTGATGCCATGAAAGTAGTCGGCGAACTCTTTGGAAGCGGGCAGATGCAACTGCCTTTTGTACTTCAAAGTGCCGAGACGATGAAAAAAACGGTCGATCATCTTCAGCCTTATCTGCCTAAGATAGAGAAAAAAACCGACACGACACTGATTTTAGGAACGGTAAAAGGAGATGTGCATGACGTTGGGAAAAACCTTGTTGATATCATCCTCTCTAACAACGGTTACAAAGTTATCAATCTTGGCATTAAAGTAGATTTAGATAGCTTTGTGCAAACCCTCAAAGAGTCCAACGCCGACGCTATCGGTATGAGTGGGCTTTTGGTTAAATCAACACAGGTAATGAAAGAGAATCTTCAAGCACTCAAAGATGCAGGAATCACGATTCCTATCTTACTTGGTGGTGCGGCACTTACGCGTAAATTTATCGACGAATTTTGTCGTCCTATCTACGATGGACCTATCTTTTACTGCAAAGATGCCTTTGATGGCGTAACAGCGATGAGCCGTATAGAGAAAGGAAACTTTGATACCAATCTGCATGGCAATGTAAGTGATGAAGAGGATTTTAGCGAGAAAAAAGAGGTTATCATCCCTCCATTTAAAGAGCTCACCATGCCAAACCGTGACGTGCGTGTACCGACACCGCCGTTTTGGGGACGCAGAGAGTTAAAACTTACACAACAACAAGTGGAGCTTGCCTTTGAGTGGATTAACCACAAAATTCTTTTCAAATCACGTTGGGGGTACAGTTCAAAAGGCATGAGTAAAGAGGCGTATGAGAAGCAACTAAACGAGGTTGTTTGGCCTGCTTATGAGAAGCTCAAAAAACGCTTCTTAGATGAAAAACTCTTTGAACCAACTATCCTTTATGGATACTGGCCATGCCGTAGCGATGACAACACCCTGCTTATTTTTGACGAGAGTGAGGGGTATAACAGCGAGGGCGAAATCAATCGCGAGGATTTACAACATGCCATGACTCGTGCGGTGGCACAATTCACATTCCCGCGCCAAAGCAAGCAACCTCACCGTGCACTCAGTGACTTCTTTCATAATGATCGTCACGACGTGGTCGCGCTCACCTGTGTGAGTGCAGGAAGCAAGCTTAGCGAAGTGGAAAAAGAGATTTATGATTCAGGCAACTATACAGAGTATTACCAATTCCACGGTCTTGGTGTGGAACTCGCCGAAGCACTAGCAGAGATGGTACATAAGCAAATCCGTCTTGATCTAAATATCAGCGATGGAGAAGGAAGCACTCTGGCAGATGTACAAATGAACAAATACCAAGGAAGCCGCTACTCTTTTGGTTATGCAGCATGTCCAGATTTGGAACTTAACCGTCCACTCTTTGATCTTTTAAAACCCGAAGAGTTTGGAATACAACTGAGTGAAACCTTTCAAATTCACCCTGAGCAATCCACAAGCGCGGTCGTTGTCTACCACCCTAACGCGACCTACTATAACGTTTAAAATACAAGCATGCCCTTTGGCATGCTACACCTCAATCTCGATCCGTTTTTTATTCTCTATGCTCTTCACCACCGCGTCGCCGAGTTTTTCGAAAATCGCCGTGACGTCGTCGGTTTCGTGGGCTTCGGTAACACCGAAATGAAAACCCACCTCTTTGTCTAAAATCTCTTCAAGCTGCTTTTCTATCTTTTGCGCTAACACTAACGCGCCGCTGAGGGATGTGTTTGTCGCCAAGATTACGAAGCGTTCCTCATCAAGTTTGCCGAAATAGTCGTTGGTACGGATATCGTCCGTGATAACGGAACCTATGGCATGTACTATTTTATTTCTTTGTTTTTGGTCACACCCTTGGCATGTCAGTTTTAAAACAATGGCGGAGAGTTCTATCTTGTAACGCTGTACGCGGGCAAGCTCTTTTGCGAGGATATCTTCGATAAAGATGCGGTTGTAGGCTTTGGAGTAAACATCTTTTTCAAGAACGCCCACGAGTTCTTTAGAGAAGGTCGCAAGGGGGTCGTGCGCGATGTTTTCCTGCGCACAATCGCTCTCGTACTCCTTGGCATGGGAAGCAATATGCCACATCAGCAAAAAGGTATAGATAAAGGTGCTGATAATAACATTGCCGATCACCACGGCGGTGAAGAGGTCTTTATACACAAACCACGCGGGCAGAGAGTGCACCATAATGATCGCAAGCGCCCCTTTCGTTCCCGAAAGCGTAAGTGTTTTTGTCCAGTAAAAAGGGAGTTTCATACTCGCAATAAGCGAGGCCACGCTTGCAAAACGGATAACGCTCGTGATTGCAAACACGATCATAATCTCATACCAATAGCGCAGCAGCAGGTGCAGATCGATAATGTTTGCAATCACGGTAAACACCACGGCATTTGCAAACACCCCCACAAACATCGCCTCTTTTTTATACTCCCTAAACTCGTGTTTTGTGATGGCGGGAACGTTTTTTAAAAACTCCATCAGCGTCGTATAAACTCCATCATCCTCCTGCTTTTCTATGAGGTGAGGATTTTTTTTGCCTTCGCGCTGTACCAAGATTTTAAAGGTTATCACCGCCGCGACGATCGAGAGGATCCCCGCTATATGAAAATGCTCCGCGATTAAAAACGAGACGATAACGATAAGATAGATAATCAAAAACTGATCGAAAGGGTTGCGTAAAATCTTGATCGCAAAAAAACCGACCGAAGCGGTTGCAACACCGATAAGCGTAGAGAAAAAGAGCACCTTAAACACGATAAGATTCACCGACATCGCATCGACCGTGCTCCCTTCCAAAAGGGGCAAAGCGATAAAATAGTAGATAATAAGCGCCGTCACGTCGTTAAAAAGCGACTCCGATTCGGCATAGATTTTTAGGCGGTTCGGAAGTTTAAAGCGCGCCATGATGGAGCTTACCGTGATCGCATCGGTCGCCATAAGCATCGTAAAAAGCGCAAGCAGCATCCCGAAGGTAAAACTGTATTCGGGCAAGATATAAGGGGTCACAAAACTCGCCAGAGCGATAGAGACGATAACCGAAACCACAGCAAGATAAAAAATCTCTTTGGCATAAAGCTTGAGCTCTTTAATGGAGATGTTGAGAATATCGGGCAAAAGGATGATGGGAAGCATCAAATAGAGTATCTCGTTAAACTCCTCGCTGCTGATGGAAAAAAGGTGGGGAAGGAAAATCGAGAGCAAAAATGCGTACAAGATGATCGCAAGCGTAGAAGGGATCTTCGTCGTCTCTTCGGTGATACGAGAGAGCAAAATAATCAAAATCAAAACGGTAATAAGCGTCAACATGCCAACACCTCACAAAAACAGATAGATACTAAACATTATACTTCTTCCGTTTTAAATTTCAGCCTCCATCAAGTACAATATCCGTTTTAAATCACAAAGGATAACGTATGCATAGGATATTTATTATTTACACTCTTTTATTTGCCGTATCGGGGCTTTTAGCGCAAAGTTTCGAGCGCGAATACACCTACGACGCAAGCGAAAACGACTCGAAAGCGTCGGCACGCCAAGCGGCACTAGAGGCGCTTAAAAGCGAACTTATCGAAGAGATCGGGGTGGACGTCCTAAGCTCCATGGAGAACGAAACGCACGTGGAGGGGGAGGAGGTAACCCATATCATTAAAAGTTCTCTGCAAACCTTTTCGGTCGCCATGACAAAAACCGAAATTTTAAACGAAAAATGGGACGGTGAAAAGTTTTACCTCAAAGCGCGTATCGAGGTGGATCACGACGCGATGCAGGCACAAATCAAAAAAACGATAGAGGTCGAGGCTGCCAAAAAAGAGGAGACACTCCAAGATCCGCTGCGAGAAGAGATTCTTCTGGGGCTTCGCAATCTCCGCACGAGCGAGCGTATTCGCAACGTATGTGAAAAAGCGGTGCGCTTGCCGATGGAGGGGGAGAAAAATATCCTCGTGCATCACAATGTTTTAAGCGTATTTCGCCGCTACGATATAAACGACCCCCTTTACAGAGCTTTTTTATTTCAAACCTTCGAGACGATCACCCCCGATTGGCAAGATGCAAGGCTCTATGCCATTTTTGATTATCTTGAAAATCATGGCATGTACGACGCAGGGGAGATTCAAAGCGTTTTTACCCTTTTTGCCCACATGCCAAAGCACATGCCAAGCAGATACTACACCAAACTTTTTGCCCCCGCACAAACAAACACCCAAAAAGAGGCGTTAGCGGATGCGTACATAGCTCTTTTAGCCCAAGGAAAAATCGGTCGCCCCGTGCCGCTTACTTTGGAGGAGGAACTGCCCTATCTGCTCAAATCCCTGCCGCAGGAAGTGGCACAATCGCTTAAATCAAAATGGCAAAAGGGGGCAAAATGAGCCGTCTATTTTCCCTCTTTTTACTCACCATCGTATCGCTACATGCCATAACGCTCACCAAAGAGTATACCTACGCCGCAAGCGAAAACGACTCCAAAACAAGCGCCAAAGCCCAAGCACTTAAAATGCTCAAAAACCTCACGATCGAAGAACTCGGCAGCGGCATGGCAACCCGTTTTACATCGGACGAAAAAATCGAAAATGACTCGATCATAAAAGAGCTTCACTCAAGCGTCAAGAGTTTCACAGGTGCGTTTGTCCAAACTACCGTGCTCGATGAAAACTGGGACGGCACGAACTACCGCATCAAAGCCCAAATAGAGGTCGATGAAGGGGGGCTTTATGAAAAAACCCTCCTGCACTATAAAACACTCCAAGCCCAAGCACTCGGAAAAGATCTTGAAGAGATGCTCAAAGATATCAGCACAAAAGAGAAGCTTGACGCTTTTATAGAAAAAGCTATCACGCTCGAATACACCCAAACGCTCGGATTTGCGCTTCATCGTAAAACATTGCAGGTTTTTGCCTACCATAAAATCTACGACGAACGCTACCGCGATTTTCTGCTCGACACCCTTGCCGCGATCACCTATCCTTCGTGGGACGAGCGCACCGATGCAATTTTGTCATACCTTCAAAACGACCGCCCCTACGATGCCAAAGAGCGAAAAGTTCTCATAAATATCTTAGAAAACGTCGAGGTTGCAAAAAGCGGTTGGTACCTTGAGATGATGCTTTTGCCCAACGCCAAAACGTGTGATGAGGGGGTTGAAGAGCTTATCCGAGAGTATTTAAAACGCGTCGTGAACAAAAAGGCGGGGCTCCCCGTCTACACCGACCTCAAAAGAGAGCTTGACTCGGTGTTTGAGGGGTGGGCACAAACGCAAAACAAAGCCTGCCCGTTTTTAGGGAGCGATGCACTTTTGGAGGTGCTCCAATGCGAGCAGGCATCTTCGCTCAAAGGTGCTACTTGGACAAAAGCGTTACAAAAACTAAGCGATGCTACGGCAAAAAACAATGCACATGCCATAGAAAAACTGCTCCCCCTAGTCAAAGTGATAGCACCGAATCTCCCTATAAAACGCGATGCGCAATACGCCATCACGACCCTCTACAAAAAAGCACCCCAAACCCTCCATGCCGAACTAACAAACGTTTTAAGCGAGCCGATCCGCCGTATATTTGCCGCAGAAAAACTCTATGAGAGCGACATCGAGTTTTGTATCGCCAACGGCATAACGGTTGCGCAAAAAGTTTTCACCCTCCAAGAATATTACGAAAAACTTTTTGCCCAAAGCTCCTCCGCCAAGCGCCGCGAGTGGGTCAAAGCCATCACCTATTTCGCCGAGGCTAACGGCGGGACAAACCATGAAACCTATCTTCGGGCATTAGCGTTTTTAGACGCGCAAAACGACCACTACCATGCCGAAATCCTCTTGGGGGTTATGGAGAAAATAGGTTATGAAGACGAGGAATCGATCACTCTTTTAAGCAAGTTTATCGCCTCGCAAAACCCGAATCTCTCTAACCGTGCAAGAAAATATCTCCTAGAAACCGACAATCCGAAAAAACGGATCGATACGATCATCCAAATCTTGCCGCACCTCACAAACATCCAAAAAAGGCGCGCTATCACATTCTTGCTAGGCTTCAAACAAGACGCAGCCCGCGCAACGAAACAATTGCAAAAGTACAAAAACGACAAAGACGTGGAACTGCGCTATGCGGTGGAATGGTTGGAAAAAAATCTTAAAAAAGAGGGGTATTTGTAGCCCTCTTAAAGAAGCGGCATGTATTCTTGAAGGAGAGTTTTTATCTCGTCGTCACTCAGCGTCTCTTTATTGGTTTTTGAATAAATGGAGAGCAAAACAATTTTTTCTTCGAGATGCAGATAGATAATCACCCTAAAGCCACCGCTTTTCCCCGTGGGAATTGAGGAGTTTTTTACTCTCTTTTTATAAAGGTTAAACCCCAAAGAAACACCCAAATCTCTTTGATTTTCTATCTCTTCTACCGCGATTTTGAGGTCATTTTTCAAAAGTTTGAATTTTTTTGCAAGCTGCTTTGCTTCTTTTAAAAAGTGGTCGCTATACTCAATCATCGAGTGCATCCCACAATCTTTCTATAGGTTGCACCCTCCCCTGTTTTACATCTTCAAGCCCTTTACGTACGCCCTCTAAAAGCTCTTGAGCTTCGATTTTTTTCAATGCCTCTTGCATCGCCTCATACTCCTCTTTGGAGATAAGAACCGCTTCGACTTTATTGTTTTTTAAAATCGCCAATTTGGTAACCGTGCTATTTTTGATGAGAGAAAGATAAGTACCAAATTTCTTGGCAAACTCCGATGAGGGGATAAGTTCATTTGTTGCGTAAGTCACCATAACAACTTCCTTAAAATATTCCGTAATATATTGTGCAAATTATACTACAAAAACTTTGAGAAGCGCATCTGATGATGAGAGAATGTTCAAAATTTTGTGTAAAGATTGTATTTAAGGGAGTTTTTGGAGTTTATTAGAGGAGATTAAATTGTTTGATGGTGGACAAAGAGGGATTCGAACCCTCGGTAGGTTGCCCTACGGCCGCGTTCCAGGCGACTGGATTCAACCACTCTCCCATTTGTCCACGATGAAGAGTGAAAGTTTAGCAAAAAAGACTTAAAAATTCTCTTTATTTAAAACAAATTCTACGCGTTCTTGCGGTTTTCTTCTTTTTTGCGTGATTTTTTCTATCTCCCGCAGACGCGGAAGCAACCCTTTGGAGTTGGCTACCTGTATCGAGAGTCCGGGGCGGGCGTTGAGCTCCAAAAGCATCGCGCCCTGTTTTTTATCAAGCACGATATCCGCTCCAAGATACCCCAGACCCGTCATCTCATAGCAGCTACATGCCAAGATGAGCAGCTCCTTCCAACCGGGAATCTCCACGGTATCGAAACTGTGGTGGGTATCGGGGTGAAAGAACACTTTTTTGCCGTTCATTACGGCATTGATCGCTTTGCCCGTTTTAATGTCGATCCCCACCCCCACAGCGCCCTGATGGAGGTTTGCCTTGCCGTCGGAATCTTTGGTAGAGAGGCGCAGCATCGCCATCACGGGGTAGCCTTGAAAAACGATGATGCGAATATCGGGCACCCCTTGGTAGGAGTAGTTCTCAAACAAAGGATCGGCTTCGATAAGGGTCTCGATGATGGCGACGTCTTGGTCGCCCGAAAGGGAGTGCAGCCCCGCCAAAATATTGGTCACATGCCTTGCAACCTCCTCAAACCCTATCACCGCACCGCTTGATTTGACAAAGTTGTCCCCCTCTCGGTCTTTGATAACCATGATCCCTTTACCGCCCGAACCGCATGCGGGTTTGATGGCAAACGAGGTGATCCCTTCGAGTTTTTCGCGAAGTTCGTAGACGTCGTGCTGGTAGCGCACCACGTACAAAAGTTCGGGGGTGTTGATCCCGTATTCGCGGGCGAGGAGCTTGGTTTTGAGTTTGTCGTCGACAAGAGGGAAAAGTTTACGGTCGTTATAGCGGCTGATAAACTCGATATTGCGGCTGTTCATCCCCAAAATGCCGCTTTTTTTCAGCGCAAACGGACTGATAAAACTTCCCATCAGGCACTCTTAAATTCGCTAAAACGGCGCAGTTCGAGCAGTCTATAGCCCGTGTATCTTCCCATGAGGATCAAAAGCGCTACGACGACGAGATTGAGTTCGGGAAAGTTAAAACAAAGGTGCGCCACATAGCCGTTTTGCATTGCCGCATACGCAAGAAGCGCCACAAAAAGACTGCCGCCCCCTTGCGTCATAACCTCTTTGGCACCCTCCTCTTCCCAAAGTATCGACATCCTCTCAATCGTCCATGAAAGGATAATAATCGGGAAAAACGCCACGCTCATCCCCGTATTGAATCCGAGTTCATACCCTATGAGGGTCATAAAGCCCACCATAAAAATGACGATCACGATAATGGTCGCTATACGAGCCACAAGAAGCAGATTCAGTGCCGAGAGGTAGCTTCGCAGCACCAAGCCGATCGCAACAAGCACGATAAAGTTGAGCAGCCCCAAAAAGAGCGAGGTTTGCAAAAATGCCATCGCAATCAGTACGGGCATAAACGTTCCCGATGTTTTCACCCCGATAAGCAAGCGCATAAACACCGTAATAAGGGCACCTATAGGCAAAAGTAACAAAATTTTAAAGAGGCTTTGCTCCTCGATGGGCAGGCGATGGATGCTAAAAAGCCCGAAACCGCTCTCGTCAAAATGAGCCTGCGCGAGTTCGAGTGCGGGCATGTTTTGTTTGACCATCGAAAAATTCACCGTCGCATTGGTACCGCCGACGATCTCTATAAGCGATTTGCCGCCGCGCGTCCACAAAAAGAAGTTTTTATTTTGTTCTTGGAGCGCATTTTGAGGATCAAACAGCACCCATTGTTTGTTTGCAAACACCTCTATAACAGGCGTGAGCGACTGATTGCGTCTGGCATCTTCAAGCTCAAGCGCCAACGAAACTCTGTGCATTACCCCCGCTTCGCTCAAAAGCTTGCTGAGCACCTCGACATAATTTCCCTTGGCAAGAAGGAGTGAGCCCTCTTTTTTCTCTTGCATCGTAGAGACGATCTTGATCAACTCGCGGGTAAACGTCAAATCGTCGCTCGATTTGGCATAGGCTTGTGCCAAAATATCTTTTGCGGCGATCGATTCCGCTTCGCTCCATAAAATATCCTCTTTGGCATGTGCCCCTAGGGCGGGGGCATCCTCTTCGTGCATTTGGGCATCGGCATGGTCTTGAACAATCTGCACCTTATAATAAAGGGTCTGTTTGCCCCTTGCCTCGCGTATGCTCCATTCGCCCCGTTTGTTCCCCTCATCCATAAAAGTATTGAACCCGTATCCCGCAGAAACGCTTTGTTCAAAATAGAGTTTGTATCCGGGAATATTCTCGGGCAATGAGAGGCTAAGCGTTACGGGGGTGGCGTTTTGCGCTTTAAAATCTATGCGCGCTTCAACCATCCAAACATCTTTGTTCTCGCTCGATAAAAACGGAATACCGCTTTGTTCATGGCGCATTAAAGCGGTAAAAATCCCAAGCATCGCCAAGGAAAAAGTTAAAATATAGAGTGCTTTTTTAGAGATCATTTTTTAAAATCCCCCTCTTTGCGGATCACCAAGGGTGCGACGTAACGATCGCTCACATCCACCACCATCATATCTTGCAAAGCGCTTCTGCCGATAAGTACGGGGTATTTCATATGTTCACGGTCGGTGAGGGTAAACTCGCTTACCTCGGTTCGATCGCCGATAGTTATTTGCAGCGTAATGACCGCCCTTTTTTCCGAACTTTGATCGAGGGAGGACTGCAATATCTTCACTGTTCGCACCACTTTTCGCTCGATCCTATGGGGCGTATTGGTCTTTCTGTCGACGAGGGTAAAACGTACCCACTCTTTGCCGTCGCGCTCAAACTCCTCTATCTCTCTGGCATCGATCGAAGAGGTTTCGGCACCCGTGTCAATGCGGGCATCAAGCACCAGATCGGAGGGGAAAACATGCACTTTTTCAACACTTCCTACAAGCAGTTTGTCTTTAAATGTGATGATCTTTTTTTGCACGAGGGGCGCGGCAACCTGTCGCGGTTTCTCCTCCTCCTGTTTGAGGATCACCACCTCGGGTTTGACCAAAGATGCGATCTCGTTTTTAAGATAATCGAAATTCTCTTTTTGCCGCTCGATACAAAATTTTAAAGAGTTTTTGAGGTTTTCATCATAGCGCGTCTCTTGCGCGTAGTGTTGTGAAGTTATTTGTAAAGAGAGATTGTGCTCCAAAGAATCGATCTTCGATTCAAGTCTTTTGAGTTCCTCGTGCGTCGTCAAAGAGTAGTGGGCGCTGCATCCGCTCATGCAAACGCCAAAAGCAGCCAAAAGTAAAATAGATTGTTTTTTCACATGCGATCCGTTACCGAAAAAAATTGCTCTTACGCAGAGTTGGGCTATTCCCATGCCGAAAGATCGTCGTAATTATAGCGCGCCAAATCCAAATAGCATTTTTTTCCGACCTTTATAAAACGGGAATCGTTCGATGCTAGCGAGGTAATTCTCTTGGTTATCTTCTCCCTTTTTTTCTCCGAAAGTTTTTGTTTTTTGAGATATTTTTTCAAAGAAACCAGCGTCGTTTTTACAGGTGCAACCTCTAGGGTCTCCACCTGAGCATCTAGGGTTTCGCCGCCTCTTGCGAAGCTGAGCTCAAGCTCCTTCGTTTTTTGCACGATCTGCGAAGAGATGGCGTTAATGATGCTTTTGAGCTGCTCGTCTTTTTCTTTGTATATCTGCTCGATCTTTTGACGCTCTTCGATAAGCATCAACTCTTTTTGTTCTCGAAGGGTGCGTGTTTCAAGCTCAAGGGTGCCGATGCGCTCTTGGAGTTTGGCGTTTTGCGCTTCGAGGTAACGGGTGTATTTTTCGTCGGTGTTCTTTGGCATGTGGCTTCGCGGAGGGGTTTGTTTCTTTGGCATGTCGCTCTCTTTGTCGATGAGCACGAGTTTTACCCCCTCCTCGGTTTCGCTTTGGAGCGAACCGCGTCGTATTCGATTGTGAATCGCCTCTTTGGAAACGCCGAAGTGTTCCGCCGCCTCCGCTACGCTCATCTTTTGCATCACGTCCCCTTTATCTCATGTTCTCAAACACGAGCGGAGCGTCCCACTCCATAGAGCGGATCGTTGCGATCACTTTTTGCAGATCGTCTATTTTGGCACTTTTGACGCGGATCGAATCCCCCTCGATCTGTGCCGTGACTTTGAGTTTAAGGTTTTTGATCTCGGCAACGATCTTTTTCGCCTCTTTCGATTCGATGTAATCGACGATCTTAAAAGTGGCTTTACGGGTACCGCCGCTTGCATCTTCTACCTTTAGCTCCTCAAGCACTTTGGAGGAGAGCCCTTGTTTTACGAGTTTTGCAATAACGACGTCTTTGAGTGCATCGAGTTTGTTATCGCTTGAAGCTACCAAGATCAACTGCTTTTCCTTCTCTTTAAAGTTCACCTCATACGGTGTTCCTTTAAAATCGTAACGGTTGGAAACCTCACGATCCACGAGATTGATCGCATCTTTAAACGTCTGCATGCTGATCTTTGCACTGATATCGAATGAATGTTCTTTTGCCATAAGAAAACCTTTTTTTGCAAAAATTATAACATATAACAGCGCCAAACACTAACATAACGGGATGTTTGCGGACTGGGAAAATTTAAAAAATATCTTTATTTGCCGATTTGCGTGAAAATTCATTATAAAGTTTCTGCCATGTCTATACAAATAAATCCAAACAACTTGAGCCAACCTTTTACGCAAAACAGCGATACCCCCATCACGGCAAAAGTACTCACGCACCAAGAGCGCCAAAAGCTCCTTGAAGCAAAACCGGAGGTTTCGATAGAGGGGGATCTTTTCACCTACGGCGGCGTAGATTTCAAAAAACTCTCCAAAGAGGAGCTGCAAAACGAAAAGATAGATACGAAAAAACTCAACCTCACGCAAAGTTTTACAACCCAAGAGAGTAACGACAAACGCCTCGTCATCGCTTTTCGCGACCCGCAAAACCCAACCGAGGTGATTGCGTACAAACTCGACAAAGAGATCGTCGCAGAACTTCAAAAAAATTTTTCCAAAGAGGATTTTTTTCAAAGAGACGACGGCATATTACGACTAAGCGGTGCCGCCGAAGAGTACATAGCAGGATGGGTCTTGGATATTAAACAAAACCGAGGCTACGAAGAAGCCGATGCAAACGGTGACGGGGTGATCAGTGCGGATGAAAAAGGGGATGTAAAAGTTGGGTTTACCCAAAAAAGCGACTATAGCTATCTTGCCAACGAGGTAGTGAGTGCCAAAACCCGCCTCGAAGCAACCTACACGAAACTCTCCGAACTCGACGCAAACGACCAAACGCAAGCGCTCTACGCCAAAGGGACCCTTCACTTTCAAAACAGCGTAGAAAAAGAGCTCGCCCACACCCTCAAACTCGATAAGGACAAAGACGGAACGCTAACGCTCAAGGAAGCTCTTGAGGAGTTCACGCCGCTCGAGACCGATGCGGCAACCACTTTTTTAGCGCAGGTACAAACCGATCACAATGCATGGATCAAAAAGCTCCGTCTCCAACTTGATGTAAATATCTTGCAAACAAGAGAGTTGCTCCCTGAGGAGTTGGAAGAGACAAAAGAAAAAGAAGAGGAAGCAAAAAGCAGTTTCTAAATCTCTGTACGGGCTTGGGCTCATAAATCATCCTTTAAAAACTCGGACTCCCGTTAAACCCGAATCCTCCGCCGAACCCGCCGAAACTTCCGAAATTAGGATCCATAAACCCGTGCTGCGCCGAAACGCTTCTGAGCTTTTCTATATCCGCCTTGCTTGAGATGTTTTGCGGGCAGACGAGGGTACAGTTGTTGCAAAGGGTGCAGTCCCATACTCCGTTTGTTTGGATATTCGCTATCTTTTGCGCCTCCTCTTCCTCGCGCGCATCGCTCACGTAACGCCACACGCGGGTGAGTGCGAAAGGCCCTAAAAAATCGCCGTTTACTGCATAGACGGGACAGGCGCTGTAACACGAACCGCACAAGATACAATCGCTCTGCACCTCGTTGCGGTGAGCATCTTCCTGCGTAAGGCTGCACTCCGTTTTCGTATTTTGCAGCCACGCCTTGGCATGTGAGAAGGTCGCGTAGGATTGTTCCATATCGACCACCAGATCGCGAATAACGGGGGCGTTAGCCAGCGCCTCTACCGTGTCCCCCTCCTGCACCTTATACGCACATGCCAACACCTCCTTTTGGTTGACGCGCACCGCGCAGCTGCCACATACGCTGCTGCGGCACCCGCTTGCAAAACTCAAACTCGCATCGAGTTTTGTCTTGATATAGGTAAGGGCTTCTAAGAGGGTCGGGTTTTTCAGCGCCACCTCGTACTCAATAAACGCCTCTTTGATCTGCGGTTCGTTTGTGTATCTTTTGATCGTTATCTTCATCTGCTACTCCATAAAATCGGCGCACAATACGCCGTCCTCTTTCCACGTGATCGTATGTGCTTTGTAGGCGGTGTCGTTGGCATGTGGAATGTCGGTGCGATAATGCGCCCCACGGCTCTCATTTCGGCTGATGGCACATACCAGCACGATTTCGCTGAGTTCAAGCATATTGCCGAACTCTATAAACTCCACAAGGTTGGTGTTATAGATTTTCGATTTGTCAGCGACCCCCATGAAGGGAAGCTCTTTTTGCATCTGGCGCACCGCCCCGAGTACCGCTTTTAAGCCCATCTCATCACGCGCGATGCCGGCGTTGTTATAAAAGATGTTGCCCATAAACTCCCGTTTTTGGTAAAAGTCTATCTGGTTGGTAAAACGAAATTTTACGCCGTTTATAAAGTTATTCGCACTCTCAAGCGCTTTTGCAGAGTCGATGGTTTTCTCAAACCCTTTGGCATGTACTGCCGCTTTTTGCCCCGCTTGTTTGCCGAATACCACGAGCTCCAAAAGAGAGTTGCCCCCCAAACGGTTTGCGCCGTGCACTTTATGGTTGGCACATTCACCCGCGGCAAAAAGAGCGCTTAGTTTTGTCTGAGAATTTTTATCCACCTCGATACCGCCCATCGTATAGTGTGCGACGGGCTTGATGGGGATGAGATCATAAACGGGATCGACGTTTTCGTAAAGTTTGGCAAGTTTACGCTCTTGGGGAAGCTCTCGGTCGATAAACTCTTCTCCCAAATGGCGGATATCCAAAAATACCTCTTCGCCTGCTTGGATCTGTTCGTTGATGGCACGCGCCACCTGATCGCGCGGCAAAAGCTCGTTCACAAAACGCTCCCCCTTGGAGTTCAGCAGATGCCCGCCCGCACCGCGCGCACTCTCGGAGATAAGGATCGAAGAGTTTTTAAGCGCTGTGGGGTGAAACTGCACGAATTCCATATCGCTCAGCCTCGCCCCCGCGCGAATCGCCGCGGCGATGCCATCCCCCGTCGAACCTACGGCGTTAGTCGAGTGTTTATGGTAGAGTCTGGCATACCCGCCCGTAGCGAGGATCACCGAAGCGCTCTCGTACACTTCGACCTCTCCCGTTTGGATGTTAAGCACACTCGCGCCGCACGCGTAAGGTTTGCCCTTGGCGTCGGTGTTGGTGATGATATTTAAAAGGTAGCGCTCGCTGAGGATCTCGATGCCGCATGCCAAGACTTTGTCGTAAAGGGTGTGGAGTATTTTAAGCCCCGTATAATCCTGTGCATAACACGCCCTTGGAGCACTTGCTCCTCCGAGAGTTCTTTGGGCGATCTTTGCATCTTGGGTGCGGCTAAAACACACCCCGATACTATCGAGCCAGGCAATCGCCTCAGGTGCCTCGGAGCACATCAAACGCACCGCTTCTTCGTCTGCCAAACCCGCTGCGGATTTGAGCGTATTGGCAATATGCGCCTCGACGCTGTCCTCACCCGCATTGCCCAAAGCGGCGTTGATACCCCCTTGCGCCATAGAGGTCTGTGAACGTGTGGGATAGTTTTTGGTAACTATTCTCACCTTTGAGCCCGCCTCGTGTGCCGCTAATGCCGCACTCAAACCTGCACCGCCTGCGCCTATGATTAAAACATCGCTTCTCATTTTTCTCCTACCTCCAAGTCTCGTTCCCACGCTCTGCGTGGGAATGCATAAATATCTCCGACATCAAACAACATTACCACGTCCTCTCTTCACTTTGTATTCAAACCAGCTGCGCCAAAAAGTAGTAACGCAAAACCCTTAAGCTCCCCGCAATAACCAAAAACCAAACAAAATTAAGCCGTAAAACCCCTGCGACCAAAGTGAGCGGGTCGCCGATAACGGGAAGAAAGCTAAAGGGCAAGATAAAGTAGCCGTATCTGTGCCCCCATGCCAAAGATTTTGCACCCGTTTTTGAACCCTCAAGCTTGGCATGTGTTTTCTCGTAAAGCCAAAAACCTAGAGCGTAATTCACACATATTGCAAGAACGTTTCCAAAGGAAGCGAAAATCATGGCATGCCAAAAGCTCATCCCCTCTTCAAGCGCAACGATAAAAGTGATTTCGGAGCTTAGGGGAAAGATCGTAGCGGCTAAAAACGCGGAGAGAAAAAGGGCTAGCTCTGCGATACCTAGCCCCTTAAAAAGGTTTCGATATTTTCAATAACCCCTGCGATCAGCTTCTCTCTCGCTTCGCGGGATGTCCATGCTATATGCGGGGTGACGTAGAGTCTCTCCTGATTTTGCACGCTTAAAAAAGGGTGATCCTCTCGCATCGGTTCTCTCTCTAAGACATCGAGCCCGAAATAGATCTCGCGCTCATCGACTATACGCGCAACCGCTTCTTCGTCGATGATGCCGCCGCGACCGAGGTTTAACACAATCGCTTTTTTTCTACATGCCAAGAGCTCTTCGTACCCCAAAAGGTTTTTGGTTTTCTCATTTAAAGGCGCGTGGATGGAGATAATATCGCACTCGCTTAGAAGGGTCGGAAGGTTGGCATGTACAAAGGGTTGTGCGGTGTTTGCACCGCTTGTGGAGTGGTACCAAACCTCGGCGCCGAACGCTTGGGCGACTTTTGCCACCCCGCGTCCTATCTCGCCCATCCCGATGATCCCCCATTTTTTATTTTTTATCTCAAAAAACGGACGACTCACATCGGTAAAGATGGGGCTTTTGGCATAAGCGCCGCTTTTGACTACGTCGTCGTAGTAGCGGGAGTACTCCAAAAGATACAAAAGCATCGCGAAAGTGTGCTGGATCACCGAATCGGTCGAATAGCCGCTGACGTTTTTAACAACGATGCCGCGCTTTTTCGCCGCTTCCAAATCGACGTTGTTCATCCCTGTAGCGGCGATACAGATAAGACGCAACTCCTTGGCATGTGCCATAAGCGCCTCGTCGATAACGACCTTGTTTGTTACGATAACGTTTGCGTTTGTTATGCGCTCTTGCGTTTGCGAAGACGCCGTGGTCGCATACTTCACTACCTCGCCGAAAGAATCAAATCCGCTAAGATCGCTATCGCCGAACGTCAGCGTGTCAAGCAGAACGATCCGCATCGTTACGCGTCTTTTACTTTTTTGATGATCTCGCGCGCTTTTGCCAATGCCGCATCTACCTTATCAAATACGAGCGCGACCGCAAGACGGCGTCCTTTGTGCGCTTCGGGTTTACCGAATACCCGCACGAAAGAGTTGTGGCTAAAGAGGGAATCATCCACATCCACCACGGGCGCGTAGTTATGAGCTTCGGATTTAAACGCCGCCGATGCGCCGTCACCGTAAAAGGTAAACCCTAGTGGCAAGCCTAAAACCGCACGCAAGTGAAGTGCAAATTCGCTCTGAGATTGCGTGATAAGCGTCACCATCCCAGTATCATGCGGGCGCGGGGAAACTTCGCTAAAATAGACCTCGTCCCCCTTGACGAACAACTCAACCCCGAAAAGACCCTGCCCGCCGAGTCCGTCGGTGATCTTTTTGGCGATCTCCTGCGCCTTTGCTTTTGCTACCTCGCTCATCGCCATCGGCTGCCATGAAAACACGTAGTCCCCGTCGCGCTGCTCATGCCCTATCGGTTCGCAAAACACCGTTTCTTTGCCGTTACGTGCGGTCAAAAGCGCTATCTCGTAATCAAAATCGACAAATGCCTCGACGATCAGCTCGCTTGCGTCGCCGCGCGCCTCTTTTGCCATCTCCCATGATTTTTCGATGTCCTCTGCGCTGCGTGCCACGCTTTGCCCGTGCCCCGAGGAGCTCATAACAGGCTTAATAACACACGGAAATCCCATACGCTCCGCCGCGCCGCGAAGCTCATCCAACGTTTTTACGAACTCATAGGGTCCCGTTTTGAGTCCCAGCTCTTCAGCCGCGAATTTACGGATATTTTTGCGGTTCATCGTTTTGCTCACCGCATCTGCATTCGGGATAACGTTAAACCCTTCAGCCTCCGCCGCAAAAAGCGCCTCAATGCTGATAGCTTCCACCTCGGGCAAGATATAATCGGGCTTTTCGGCACGGATGATCTCCAAAAGAGCCTCTTTGTTTTGCATGTTCACGACGTGTGCGCGGTGTGCGACTTGGTGTGCAGGTGCACCTTCATATTTATCGACGGCAATTACCTCAAGTCCTAAGCGTTGTGCTTCGATAACGACTTCTTTACCAAGCTCGCCTGAACCGAGTAACATAACTTTTTTTGAATTTGATTTGAGTGGAGCGGAGAATTGCATCATAATTCCTTCATTTTTTAGTGAAGGAATTATAGCGAATTAGGCTAAATTATCGTTTTAGACCTATGAGGGTTTCTAAGAGCGTATCCGATGTCGTAATCGTTTTTCCATTGGCTTGATAGCCCCTTTGGATGATAATAAGCTGCGTCAACGAGTTTGATAAATCGACGTTGGAAGCTTCAAGCGCGGAAGACTGGATAAATCCGCGCCCCGCCGTCGCCGCCGTCCCCACGATCGGATCACCCGAGTTTGCCGTTTGAATAAAGACGTTGCCCCCCTCGGTCATAAGCCCCTCGTTATTGGTAAATTTCGCCATTGCCACTTGAGCAAGTCCAAACGAACGTCCGTTGGAGAAAGAGCCGATAAGAGTACCGCTTTGATCGATTCTAATCCCAACCAAATCCCCTCCCGTGTAGCCGTCTTGGCTAATACCCGAGGTTGAGGAGCGAGAATCGAAACTCGTCATCCCGTCAAACGCATTTGCCGTACCGAAACTGAGGCTTACTTGTTGATCGGGCGCCGAACCGTTGTTTCCGCTAAAGGAGATATTGGGCGGATTATACGTCGCCAAAGAACCGTCGTTATTGAATCGTATGGTTCCCATTCTCTCATTTGTCGGTGCTACCGTATTGATAGTAGCCGGTTCGGGAACACTCAGCTTCATCGACCACGTGCTTCCCGTTGCCAAATCGACGGAAGTTTTTCTAAACTCCATACGTAACGTATGTTTTGAACCAAGCGAATCAAATACATCGATGGAACTTGAATGGGTTGCATCGTTAAAGCTTTGTGAATACGCCGTTCCGCCGCTTCCCGCAGGAAGTACGGCATTGAGCGCTTCCATATTTCTCGTAAAGCGCACATTCTCGGAGATACCGCCGCCCGTGATTGCCGTGACCGCGATCTGCATATCGTAATCATCATCGGCACCGCCTGGGTTGATGATCTCAAATTTCCCTTGTTCATTTACGCTGATCTGTATATTACTTTCTACAACCAAGTCCCCGTCATCAACCATTGCTTGCGCTTGCTGCTCCATCGCATAACGCAAATCCGCAATCGTGGTAAATGTTTTAGGATTGACTCCCGGAGTCGTACTTGCCCCTGTCGGATCATACTGGTATTGATAAGCCGTAATGCTGCCTTCTGTTCCGTTAAATCCCGCATTTGCATTCCCGACGGCTGCTATTTGAATATTATGTGAAGCGGAAGCTAACGCATTTGTATTTACCAATTGAATTTGATTTGTGCCATTATCATACACCGCGCTAATTCCGGTAATAGCGCTTTGGGCATTAATCGCAGCTGCATACCTTGCCCCGTTTTGCGCGGCAGTATTGGTCGCAACACCGCCCGTCGTCGTAATCTGTTGTGTCGAACCATCATCTAGCGTAAAAGTTATATCAAGTTCTCCCGCTCCAGCTGCAACATTGCCGGTTGCAGTAGCTGCTGCGTTCATAAACGATATCCACACCCCCTGCCCCGTTTGCAGTGAAAATGCTTCACCCGTTTCATTAAACATAACACCCATATCGCTTGAAGCGATCGGATTGCCGTTTGCATCGAGTGCAGGCGGTGTAGGGATCGCAGGCGGCGTTCCGCTTGGAACGCGATAGGTAGGCGAATAGCTTTCAACCTGAGGTCCCGAATTGAGATTTGCTTTGAGCACCACTTCGCTTGTAGGACTCGCAGGCGTCGTAAGCCCAGGCGCAATGGTAATATTCGTTATAGGAGCGGTAGAATCGACGCGTCCCGTTACTTGATCACGCAACCACCCCTGAGCGATAAAACCGTTGTTATCTACAAAGTTTCCTGCGGCATCGAATTTAAAATCCCCCGAACGGGTGAACTTATAGGTATTGCCTCCATCGGGAGAGATAATGAAAAACCCGTCTCCTTGGATCGCCATGTCGGTATTTTTGTCGGTATTTTGCACCGAACCTTGGGAAAAGATACGGGTCATGGAACTTACCGTAGAACCAAGTCCTACCTGTACCGAGTTTTTCCCCCCTAGTTGCCCTTGAGGTGCCGTAGCTATCGCTTTGGTTTGTGCTAAAAGATCGGAAAAATTGGCACGGGAATATTTAAAACCCACCGTATTAACGTTTGCTATATTGTTTGACTCTACGTCCATCGCCACTTGATGCGATTGGAGTCCGGAAACACCGGAATAAAGTGACTTTAGCATGTTGTATCCTTTGCGTTTACCTTGAAAAAAATCTTCGTAAACTTGATAGTTGTGAAGTTATAAAGCATAATCTATACCAAATATGGCTATCGGCTCATATTGAGCGCTTTTTGGATCATCTCATCTGCCGTAGTAATCGATTTCGAATTGGCATCGAACGCTCTTTGGTAGATAATAAGCTCCGTTAAAGCGGTGTCGAGTCGGACATTCGCATTTTCAAGCTGATAATTTAAAACATCCGCTCCGAGTATGTTATTTCCCTCTGCATCTTGATAAAAAATCGGCTTGCCGCTATTGGAGCTTTCCCGAAACGAAGCACTTCCTACGCGCTCTAACCCTTGATCGTTTTGAAAGTGATACACGGCGATCTTGCCGACGCTGCTTTGCATCCCGTTGGTAAAAGTGGCGATCACTTCTGCATTGCGGTTGATCTCATATCCCGCCAGCTCTCCGCCGATCGTTCCGTTGGCTACGCTATAGCCCGATGTTACGGTGGAGTTTGTCGCTACGATACCGCTGTAGCCGCCGCCTAAATTCATACTAATGGCAGTACCGCGGTTGTCTATCGTAGAGAGTGTCGTTGAAACAAGCGCACCCGTTGCATCAAAGATCGCTTCGCCATTGACCGTCGAATAGATTTCACTGCCGTCTAGGCTTTTGACCTGAGCCTGAACATCCCACTGCATACCCGGCGGCACCTGAGTCGGTCGTTTCGTAAAAGTAAGCTGCAGATTGTTTTTTACCCCCTCGGCATCGACGACACCCGCACTCACCGTTCGAGGAACATCTTCAAACCCTATATTTGCAAAAAAATCGGCTTGCGTAGTGGGTACGGGAGGAAAAGAGAGTAATTTGGGGAAACGAAGATTTTGTTGCGCACCCATATCGCCAAGAGGCATATCGGTTACCACTTCGGTTAAAACCTCCCCTTGGATATTATTTGCCATCGTTCCTAGAACATAATACCCCTCAGGCGTTACAAGATCGTTGTTTTCATCAAAAGAAAAATTTCCCGCACGCGTGTAAAGCGTTTCTCCATTCCCCGCTATGCCAAACCATCCATCGCCCCAGATAGCCAGGTCGGTACTTCGTTCCGATAACATTAATGAGCCGCTGTTTAGATCCATGGTCGAAGCTTGTACGCGTGATCCCACACCCACACTGCTTGCGACACTACTTGAACCCGAATCTGTATGCAACGTTCTTTCAAACAACGAAGCAAATTCCGTATTGTACTGGCGGTACCCGACTGTATTGACGTTTGCTATGTTGTTTGAAGTGATGTCGATGGCAGTCTGATGGGTTCTAATCCCCGAAACACCGGTATAAAAAGCTTGCGTCATCATGGCAAAAATCCTTCTTAGTAAACCTCTACGACTTCGGAAAGCTCAACATAGCTCGAACCGAGTTTTACGAATGTTTTACCGTCTTCAAAACGTACCGATTCTATCGGGTATGCCCCGACTCTTGTCGTATTTTTTTGCCCGTTTTCACTCAGATAGGTAGCATTGACGCGATAGATACCGCTTTCGACTTCATTACCACGTGCGTCTTTGCCGTTCCAATCAAATTGGTATACGCCCGCTTCTCTCATGCTTAGAATATTTCCGTTGGCATCTTTTTGATCCTGAATATTCATCGTCGAAACGAGATTGCCTTCAAGGTCGGTGATCTCGATAGTTCCCGAATAGACATCTTCGGGGAAATACATCTCGAACGAGGTCGTAGAACCCTCATCGTGCGCTACGGCATCGCTTCCTAGATCCGCTCTCTTGCCGATGGCAGAAACGTTAGCAAAAGACTGATTGTTTTTCATTGCACTTGTTAATTCCTCAAGCGCTTTTTTCGTATTCTCCGAAGACTCTAATGCAGCAAGCTGCGAGGTTTGCGTCAAGATTTTTTCGCTGTCCATCGGTTCGGTCGGGTCTTGGTGTTGGAGCTCGACAAGCAAAAGTTTCATAAAATCGTCTTTGCCTAAAATACTTTTGTCTTTTGTCGTCGTAGCTTCGACGTATTCGGGGTTTGTTGCGGCATTTAAGCCTGTCGATGTGATTGCCATGGTTTACTCCTTAGATATATCTTGGAACAACGATCTCGAGGGAGCTTAAAATCTCCTCGTGATTCTCTTCCTGAGCTAGTGCTTGGTAGGTTTTATGCCCTTGCTGCTCTTGGCGTTGCTGCTGCCCGTTTTGCGAACCGCTGCCGTTGTCGGATTGGTTATTGAAATTAAATGTAGCATTATTTATTCCACTATTTTGGAGCTGTTGACGCAATTCGTTGGCATGTAACGCCAAAGTATTGATCGCGGCGTTGTTGGAACTGAGGTTTACGTGCAGATTACTCCCGCGTTGCACCACCGTTACGTCAACCTCCCCGAGCCTTTGGGGGTTAAGCTGAAGTTTGACCCTCGTAAAGGGGGATTTATACTCATCGATAGTTTGTTTAATATCGCTTGAGAGGTATTTGATCATCTGTTTTGCTTCGTTGATCTTCACCTCCAAACTCTCCGCTTTAAGTGCCCCGTCTGTTTTTACGAGGTTTTCACCGTTTTGGGATGCCGCAGAACTGTCGGCTTTTAAGAGACTCTCCAACGTACGTTCGGGACGCGGCGTCTCGTTTGCAGTTAGCACCTTTGCCGCTTCAACGGAGAGCGGCGTGGCTACGCTTGCTTGCTGCACACTCTCTTTGTCACCCCGAAGAAGCGCGCGAAGAGAATCTTGCGCTTTTTCCCCCGCCGTTTTCTCTTCGGGCTTAAACTGTTTTAACTGTACGATCTGCTGGGTTGTAGCAGCTTGAGCCTCTTGAAGTTTGAACAAGGAGGTTGTGCGCAAATCCTGCGTGCCGTTGTTTGCGTCTTTGTCTGCGCTATTACTTTGTATCCCGCGAGTCTCTTTGGCATGTGCCGCGCTGTTGTGTGTTCTGAGGCGCACCTCTTCTAGGGTAATTTTAGAAAGATCGACACCGAACTCTTTAGCACTTGCAACAAGCCCTTTGAGCGTTTTGGGTAAAGCTTCTATTTGGGAACGTTTATACCCCTCGGTTTGTTTGATCTGCGATTCTAAATATTTTTTTGCATCCGATACAAGCGTTTTTAATTCGCTTGGGGTAAGGTTCTGAGTGATTTTTGGATTGAGTCCGAACTGCCCCAAAGCCGTTCCTTCCTCGTTTTTTAAAAGAGAGAGAAGCCCTTGCGCTTTCGAATCGCTTTTACCCTCCTGCTTTTGCAAAAGCTCCTCTTTGGCATCTTTTTTATAATTGACGCCTTTTAAAAGATCGGCAAAAGAGAGGGTCGATTTTTTTTCCTCCGAAGAGTTCAAACTTATCGGCGACACCTCTTTAGACGTCGCTTTGGCAGATACGAGAATCATCTCTTTCTCCTTTTTTATCACTATAATGAAAAATGAGTAAGCACGATGTATTCCACTAATTTTGTTTTTTTGCTTGATCTTTACAAGAATTTTGCCGATCTGGTCGCTATGAAAAAAATGATTCCGATTGCAGTATGTTTTCTCTTTTTTGTCGCGATGAGTAACGCGGAAACGTTAGCACACAACCAAAAAGAAAAAGTAGAAGAAAAAAAAGAAGCGCCGACTAAGCAAGGATGCGAATGCACGTGCACATGCCATAAAAAAGAGTTCCGTAAAAAAGAGCTGGCAGAAGCGATTGAATACTACAAAAACTCCCCCTACCACACTTTTACTTCTTCGCGCTAAGCGGGAAAACCACCTCATCCAAACAACGCAGATCGTTGGCATGTAAACGGCTCACGCCGTTTTGCAGCTCGGTTAAAAGTTCTTTGGCACTTTCGCCGTCTCCCGGGTAAGCGACCATATGGGTTTTAATCTCTTGGGCAAAAAAATCTTCAAAAATTTTCTTGACGATCCCCGCCCCGTATTTATCGGTATAAGGAAGCACGAAAAAATAATCGCTGCCGCAGTTGGCAATCGTATCGGAATTACGCAGCACCTGCTCCAAACTGCTTTTAATCACATCGTCGGAAAAAGAGGAAAAATCGCAATACAAAACCGTAAAACTCTCGGAACGGTTCTCATCCATCCGATCCGATATCCCTATATGCAAACGGATCAGCTGTTCGATGTTATTAAATGAAAAATGTACCCCTGCCATACAGCACCCCTATTTTTAGATAGGGTTAGTATAACAAAAATTTTGCTCTTTGCATGGCATGTGGTTGTTTAGAGCTTAAAGCCTCTGTTACAAAAGAGTGTAAGGCTTCAGCGCGTCGCGGTTTGCAAGCGGGGTACTTTTGTGTTCTACTCCGTCAAAGGAGATCGCATATGCACCATCTTGCGTTGCTTTTGTATAGGTGAGCATAATTTTTGCCGCAAGCTCTTTGTCCGCTTGGGTCGCGCTTTTGCTCAAAAGTCCGTGAGGTCCGCTGATCCCTACCGTATCGAGATGGTAATATTTATCGTTCTCGATCGCGCTAAGGTAGCTATTCTCCTCTTGGTTGCGCCCTACGACGAGCTTGGCACCCTCTGCCAAACGCAAATGGCGTCCGAATTTCATCACGGGGATATCGCGCACCTCGAAGGTATCGTACTTGATAAAATCGACCATCTTTTTCGAGAAGTTCTCATCGGTAAGCAGACACCCGCCCCCCGGTGATTCAAAATCTTTGAGTCCGAATTCGTGTGCAAGCTCCATTTGTCGCTCGCGGTTGCGCCCGAAGATCCCCTCGAGTTTTTCGCGATCGACCCACCCTTTCTCTTCGGCAATGGTCGGAGCAAGCCGTTTGGCAGAGAGAGGACGCAGCAGCAGACCCTCGCAGTTACTCTCATCAAGCACTTTTTGCAATGCATCCTTGTTCTGGCTCATCGGTCGCTGTCCGAGCACCTCGCCGCTGATTAAAAAGCTCGCACCCTCCGCCTCCATCACCCGTTTTGCCACCGCAAACATCTTGGCATGGCAGTCGATACAGGGGTTAAAATTTTTCCCGTAACCGTGTTTGGGATCAAACAAAACGTCTTGGAGATACTCGTCTTGGATGTCGATGATTTTAAGCTCCGCACCCACCTGTTCGCACATGCTTTTCATGTGGGTGAGTCTGTCTTTTGTGCTTCCAAATCCCGTATTGATGTTGATCGCTACGACGTCGATCCCTTGGTTTTTGATAAGTTTAACCGCCAAAGTGGAGTCGAGTCCGCCGCTAAAGAGTGCTATTGCTTTCATATTTTTCCTTTGTGTTAAGGCACAGGAGTGCGTTTTGGATTAGGCTCCAAAAGGCACCAGTTCACCTTGTTTTAGTGTGTCGATCTTACCGCGAAACTTTCGTATCAAAAAAGCTTTTTGCTCAAACGAAACAGAGTTTTGCAGATTTATTTTTTTGAGTTCCCGCTCATAGTAACGCCGCAAAAACGGAATCAGCTCCGCTTTGAGCTCCCCCTCGCTTGTAAGCGGCGCGATCCCCTCATCGACTTGTATCGCCATCAGCTGCGGCGCATCAAAGGCACCTTGGAGCGCAAGGGTAAACTCGTACGAGTGAAACTGCAGCAGCGAAGGGTCGAGCACGTCGAGGATCATGTCGATAAATTGGGGATACTCCAAAACCGTTTTAATCAAACTGAGCTCCCACATATCTTTGTGTTTATCGTTTTTAACGTTTGGTTTGTTAGGTGTTTGGTTTGTTTGCGACGTTATTTTCACCAGTGAAGGGCTTACCCCAAGACCCCCCAAACGGGATGCCAAATAGGTTTTATACTCCTCTTGCAAAAGGGGCGAAAGGGTTTTTAGATACCCTATTCCCTCCTGCATACAGCTCTCTTTGGCTTTGGGATCGCGCAAATCGTAGCTTCCCAAAATTTCGTCCAAAACAAACTCTATAAACGGCTTGGGTGTACGAAAGAGATTAGAAAGCTCCGCAACCGCACCGTTTTTTACCATATCGGCAGGGTCAAGCCCCTCCCCAAAAAGGATAACGCCTCCGCTAAATCCCGTAGCGCTCAAGAGCTTCGAAGCTTTGAGTGCCGCGGCACGCCCCGCCTTGTCGCCGTCGTACGCCATCACGATCTTAGGCTCCCCTTTGCGCAGAAGCGGAAGATGCTCGTTTGTAAGCGCCGTGCCCAGAGTCGCCACGGCATTGGTAAATCCCGCTTGATGGAGCATCACCACATCGAGATACCCCTCGGTAACGATCATCTCTTTTTTTTTGAAGATATCCTGCTTGGCATGGTGGTACGCGTACAAAAGGCGCGATTTGTTAAAAAAAGGGGTTTCGGGGGAGTTGACGTATTTTGCCTGATGCCCCGTGATGGTTCTGCCTCCAAACCCGACGACGGTGCCGTTTGAAGAGTGGATAGGAAAGGTTATACGCTCAATAAAACGGGCATAAGGACGCCCTCCGTCCGCTCCCAAAACCCCCGTATTGATCGCTTCTGGCATGGGAAACTGCTGCTCTTGAATAAAACGGATCGTGCTTTGCGAATCGGGAGCATACCCTATGCCGAATTTTTCGATACTGCTCTCGTAGATGCCGCGCTCTTTAAGATAATCAAGGGCAGTTTTATTGCCCAGAAGCAGTTTTTGGTACCACTCGTTGACTTTTTCCATCAAATTCGAGCGCGGACGAGCCTGTTTTTTATCGGTGTAGCCGAGCGAAAAATTGTAGGTAGATGCGAGTTTTTCGAGTGCTTCGGGGTAATTGAGCTTCTCGTACTCCATCACGAACCGAACGCTGTCGCCCCCTGCACCGCATCCGAAACAATGGTAAATCTGCTTAGAAGGGCTTACGACGAACGAGGCTGTTTTTTCATCGTGAAACGGGCACGGCGCTTTGAAGTTTGCACCCGCCTTTTTCAGTTCTACGTAGGAGCCTACGACATCGACAATATCAAGTCTGGCTTTAAGCGCTTCGATCGATTCTTGAGTAATCATAAATGCAATTATATCGCTTCATCCTTAGCTTTTGGACAAGGAAAAACTATTACTCTTATTTATAATAATATTTTATAAAGCTTATAATAATTACGATTTTTAAGTTCTTTTTTACGCACTCACGGATAAAGTTCCGTTATATTTTTTATAAGGAAACTCGATGTATAAAACAATAACGGCATTACTTTTTTTAGGAACCCTCACTAGCGGCGCTTTTGGATACGATCTTCAAAAGGCAAAAGATTTTGAAAAGTTTTATGCAGGAATGACCCAAAAGGCATGTGCCGATTCAAAACTTTTTATAGGTGCGCTCGAAACTATGCAGCTTATCAAAGAGGATAAAGAGTATCTTATTTTAGATGTCAGAAGTGCGGGCGAATACGGTGTGATGGGAGTCAATCTTAAAAAATCTCTCCATATCCCGATCGAGCATTTGTTTAAAAAAGAGAATCTCGACAAACTCCCGACAAACATCCCCGTCATCGTTACATGCCACTCGGGAACGCGCGGACTTATGGCGGCTATGGCACTTAAACAGTCTGGATTTACGAACATTCAAGTGCTCAAAGGGGGGCTTATCGCTCTCGCCGATGCAAACACCCCGGCAAATGCTCCAATGCAATAAATTTGGAATAAAAAAATTATTATGGTACAATTCGCTTTCAAATTTTTACAGAAAGTGGGTGATGTGATATGCCAGGTATTGTACTTCGCCAAGATGACAATTTTGATGCAGCTTATAGACGCTTCAAAAAACAAACTGACCGTAACTTAGTTGTTACTGAAGCGCGTGCTAGACGTTTCCACGAAACAGAAACTGAAAAGCGTAAAAAGTTCAAAATTGCTTCTCGCAAGAAAATGCTTAAACGTCTTTATATGATGAGACGTTACGAATCACGCCTGTAATATAAGCCTTCGGGCTTATATTCATCTTTTTTAAAACTTCTCTTTTTTAAAAAATCTTATATTTTACCGAACATCTCATTGTAAAACGAAAGTGCATAACGGTCACTCATGCTTGCTATATAATCGGCTATAACCCTGTGTTTGGATCTTTGATGGAGCTGTTTCTTATAAAATTCGGGCAGCATCTTCTCCTCTTCGCTAAGCCCCTGATACAAAGCTTTAATCGCCTGCTTGCCCGCGTACATCTTGCGCACTATATTTTTGTGCTGGTAGAGTTTTGCAAAGAGTATCTTTTTAAGTTTTTTGATCTTGGTCTCGAGTGCGGCGTCAAAACCGATGGGGATCGGGGTTTTGCTATCGAGGGTTGCGCTTAAAATCCTCGTGCTGTCGACGTTTGGCATGGAGTAATCCAAAAGGGAATACACCAAATGGTTGATAAGATGGGAGCTGAATCGGTAGCGAAACATCTCCTCGTCGCTCTCGAGTATCCCCTCTTTGTGCACTTTATCCAATATTTCACACACAAGTTCGCTCTCTTGAAGCTGTGCAAACGTAATAAGCCCCGAATGGATGCCGTCGTCTATATCGTGGCTGATATAGGCTATCTCGTCGGCACGATCCACCACCATCGCTTCAACCGAAGGGTGGGTATCGAGCGCAAAATATTCGCAAACCTCTTTGGGCAAAAACGACTTTTTATAAGGGTAAGAGTGCTTTAAAATCCCCTCCAGCGTTGCAAACGTGAGATTAAGCCCCTCAAACTGTTTGTAGCGTTTTTCCAACTTTGTTACTACGCGAAAACTTTGAAAGTTGTGCTCAAATCCGTTGGCATGTCCCTCTTTTTTGAGACATTCATCAAGCGCATCGCCCCCGACGTGCCCAAAAGGGGTATGCCCAAGATCGTGCGAAAGAGCGATCGCTTCGGCAAGTGCTTCGTTGAGTCCTAGCTGCGAGGTTATGGATCGGGCGATTTGGGAAACTTCGAGGGAGTGGGTAAGGCGAGTGCGAAAAAAGTCCCCCTCGTGGTTGAGGAAGACCTGTGTTTTATACTCGAGTTTGCGAAAACTTCCCGAGTGGATAATTCTGTCCCTATCGCGGGCATAAGGAGACCTAAAATCCGTATCTATCTTATAAAACCGCTCATAAGGCTGCATGAAAGACCCCTTAGACTTTTTTGATAAATTCCGTTTTGAGGTAGATTTTCGTACCGTTGACACGCCCCTCTATGTGGTCGTCCATATCTTGCGGCAGAGCGATTTTTGTCACCGTCGTACCACGTTTTGCGGTAAAGCCCGCACCTTTCACCTCAAGGTCTTTAAGGATCACGACGCTGTCACCTGCTTGTAAAATCACCCCGTTGGCATCTTTGTGCACAAGTTTGTTTGCTTCGGCGTTCAACATCGTATCGACCCATTTTTGCTCGTTTTCTTCTAAGTACATCATCTCTAAAAGATCTTGGCGTCCGAGTTTTGTTAAAAGGATGTAGCTCATCACTTTGACCGCAGGAACCTCGCTCCACATCGCCTCATTCAGACACATAAAGTGGGTCTCATCGAGTGTGCCGCTTTTGATCTGCTCTTGGCATGTAGCACATGCCAAGAGTGAATGGTCTGCATCTGCCGCAGCACCCACTTCCAAAACATCCAGCCCCTCGCTGCTGCCGCAAAGCTCGCATACGCCGCCGCTTCTTTTTTGTAATTCTTCTAATATGCTCATAATAATCCTTATTTATTCTCTTTATTGAACTCTATAATCTGCTCAATTTCATCTTTGTTTTGTTTGTGTTTGGTGTTATCAAACGCTTTTGCCGCTTCCTCTTCGTTGTAGTTTCTACACTCTTTGGGAACCGTTGCATGAGGATCGGACGCGATCTGGTCACACATAGCGGCATTGAAAGTAAAATAGGAACACCCGCCTAACACTAACGCACTCACGATTAAACTTATTTTCCACATGCCAAACCCCTTATTTTTTCTTTACGATAAGATCGAGATACTTGCTCGGTGTCACGCGCATCATCTCTTGTGCAAGCCAGCGTATCTGAAAATACGCCGCACCGCTGTCACGCAACGTCAAATAGTTTTTTAAAGAGCGTAGATTAAACGTCACCACCATATCTACTTTGACGTTATCGGTGATGATATGCTTAAAAGCATCCCCGACGTTTTTCTTTTTTTTGCCCGCCTGCAAAGCTTCAAAGAGAGCTTCTGAGTTCCCCTCGTACAGCTTTAGAAGCTCCAAAGAACTTTTGGCAACCGCGATAGACTCAAAATCTTCCAAGCGAGATGCCTGATAATGGAGCTTATCATACATCGCTCCCGCTTCGAGTTTATTATACTCCTCATCTTGGGTCACGAACATATCAAAACCCAAAATCTTGTCGATAAAAAACGCTTTGCCGTACTCTTTTGAGTGCTGCGACGCAACGAAAGCGTTGATGATAGAACTCATCGTATAGCGTGTACTTCGCACCGAAATCGCTTGGATTCTATGGCGTGCATGCTCTTGTAAAACACCCCTGCTTGTCCCGCGAACGAGATAGCTAAGGTTGGCATGTTCTAAAATACTATGATGGAAATAGGTCCATGCCAGATCATCCAAGAGGTTCGATTCCTCTATTTCATTGATCGCTTGGCATGTAGCAAGATCGGGAAGCACATCTTGAGTAGTGCGCACCGCATCGTTTTCGCTGTTTTCAAAACTGTCGTAACAGGTTCGCGCCGCTACTTCGGCGACACCGATCCCGGTCTGTTGCAAAAGCACCACCTCCGGCTTTGCGTAGGTTATGCCGTATACGATCTCATCCATGACCACTTCCTAGATTTTAGTGCTCTTATTTTAGCAGTTCTTTACTGAAGCGATACCCAGTCACTCGGTAATCCTTGTGTAATCTCCTCTTTTTATAATGGCGTTATTTCGATAGGGAGAAAAACATGAAACTTTTCCTCGTGCTTATTCTTTTTTTGACGCAGCTTAGTGCCGCTACGTTGAGTTTCGCTTTGTATCAAGACGATCAAACAATAGATACAAAAGAGCTTCAAACCACTTTTTTGCAAAACGTCAAACATGCCAACGCCATTATAAAAAGGGGGGAATACGAAAAACTCGCCCTTTGTTTGTCGGATCATTCCCAAATAGTCGCACAACTCGATCGGCTCGATATATCGCAGGAGGAGAGGATCGGTTTGCAAGAAGAGATCAACGAATATTTTACCCTCGTGGAGGAGATGGCGCAAACCTTACGCCGACAAGCCCCCGACCTCAACGCACACTACCGTTTTACCTTAGAGGGGCTGCGTAAATTCAATGCAAAAATAGCGAGTATAGGACTTTTTGAACTTTCTAGCAAATGGATAGAACTCAGCCGCATCAAAAACGGTTTCGTCAAAAAACCCAATGCAAAACTTGAAAAAGAGTTTGAAGATACCTATAACGCCATCACCGTTATAATAACGGAGTTATATCTTGATGAGGAGATAGAGGAGCCCATGCTTGCGTATCTCAAAGAGTATAAAGCCTATTTTAGCTCCATAGCATCGGCATATAAAACGATAGACTACAAAAAGATCGCAAAGCTCAAGCCTCTGAGTTACAAAATCAAAGCAAAACTCGAACTCTACGCATCGCTCTAGGGAGTGATTATTTTTGCACCCCATCGAGAACGGGGACGAAGTCGCATGCCTCAAGCTCTATCTTCTCTATCTTCGAGCCGTTTTTTTTGAATTTGGTAATGATCTGTTTCGCACCCACCTGCATCGGGGCGACTAAAATCCCCCCATCGCGCAGCTGGTCGAAAAGTTTTTGCGGGATCGCTTTTGCTGAAGCGGAAAATAAAATACGATCGTAGGGCGCATACTGGCTCCAGCCGTTTTGCCCGTCGTCGGTACGGGTGTGGATATTGCCTATCCCCAAAGCACGAAAGCGCGCTTTTGCTTCAAGCATCAGCGACTCGATCCTCTCTATGGTAAAAACGCCCCGAAAAAGGTGGGAGAGCACCGCCGCCTGATAACCGCTGCCGCACCCTATCTCCAAAACCCTATCGGCACCTTCGGGTTCAAGATATTCGGTCATTTTTGCCACCGTTAAAGGGGAGCTGATCCATTGCGCGCTCCCCATGGGAAGCGCATCGAGTTTGTATGCATTGTGCTTAAAACCCGTCGGCACAAACGCTTCGCGGTTTGTAAGTGCGATCGCTTTTTTGACCCTCTCGCTAAGTTTGAATTTTTGCGCACACTCCTCTGCCAAACGTGCCGTTTTCGTTGCTGTTATTCTATCCAATCCCTACATCCATATAACGCCGCATCAGGGCGATCTCTTTTTTTTCGTATTGTACCACTAAAGAGGGGTTTTTCCCGTTATAAAACGCCTCGCCGTTTGGTTTGATTACGCCGCTTATGCGGGTACACTCCTCGTTTTGCGCGTCGCTTAGTACGACATAACACTGGTTCATAATCGCCAAAGCTCGCGTGAGAGTCCTAAAATGCTCCGTACGCAGCGCGCCCCACCACGCAGGCACGAAAATGACGTCGCACCCCTCCAAACGCTGCCACAGCTCTTTAAACCGAAGTTCAAAACAGATAAGCACGCCGCACCTGATCCCCTCTATCTCAAAGATCGCGACATCCTCGCTTGAAGCTTCGCTGAAATATCTCTCTTCGCCGCCGAAACGAAAAAGCTTTGCTTTTGGGCGTTCATACACGAGAGAACCTTTGTGAAACACCTTAAAGATGTTCCAAACATCCTCTCCCCGCTTCTCTATAAGGGTAAGCATCACCGTTTTTTCTTTGGAAGCCTCAAGCAGTTTTTCTATGGCATGCGGCGCAAAGAAAAGAACCGCGTCCCAATGCTCATAATCAAAACCGCTCAAACATACCTCGGGGGCAAGCACAAAACTCCCCTCGGGGGCTTCGTTTACAAGAGAGAACAAGGTTTGTAGATTGGTTTCGTAATTGCTAAGCGTGGTAAATGAGAGCGGACACAGAAAGTGTCCGTTTGTTTTAGAAGTCGTCATCGAAACTCAAACTACCTTTTGAATAGTTGGTAACGGTTCCCTCGAAGAAGTTTGTTTTTTGATCGTTGAATTTTGCAAAATCGTTCACCCATTTAATCGGATTGGCAACGTTGTAGAGTTTATCAAATCCGACTGCCGTGAGTCTCTCGTCTGCAAGGTGCTGGATATACTGCTCGACGATATCGTCCGTTAATCCCAAAATTTGTCCTTGGGTGATATATTTTCCCCATGCCACTTCAAGTTCGACCGCTTTTTTAAACATATCGATCACTTCGGCTTTAAGCGCTTCGGTAAAAAGATCGGGACGTTCGCGACGAAGCGTATTGATGATATTTTGGAAAAGCACAAGGTGGGTAACCTCGTCTCTTTGGATAAAACGGATCATCTGTGCGCTTCCGAGCATTTTGCCCGAACGTGCCAACGTGTAGATATAGGTGAATCCGCTGTAAAAGTAGATCCCTTCGAGAATCTGGTTGGCAAAACATGCCTTGACAAAATCGCTCTCGGACGGATTTTTTCCCAACTCTTCATAACGCATGGCGATCGAGTCGTTTTTTGTTTTAAGCATCATATCACGACGCCACAGATCGTAAATCTCTTTGGAGTTTTGACTGATGGAATCAACCATAACCGCATAGCTTTGGGAGTGGAGCGCCTCTTCAAACGATTGCCTTACAAGAATCAAATTGATCTCGGGTGCGGTGATATAAGGGTTGATATTGTCGATCAGATTGTTTGTTTGTAAAGAATCCATAAAAATCAACTGTGAAAGCGCCTTATCGTACGCCGTTTTTTCCGCGGGGGTAAGATTTTTATAATCGATCACGTCGCGGGTCATATCGACCTCTTTGGGGAACCAGGTATTGTTGAGCATCATCTCCCATAAGTTGTACGCCCACTGGTATTTGATATCGTTAAGTTCGAAAATTCCCGTAGGGTTCCCCCCGAAGATTTTTCTGTCGTTTACTTTTTCTGCGGAATCCGGATTGTATATTTTTTTTCTGTGCATATGCATTGAGATTCTCCAAGTTTTTATCCATGATTATAGCCATCCGATTATTTTATTTTACTAAAGGGCAAAAAAAGATTTTTTAAGCGTTTAGAGCAAATTTATTTCTTATCTGCTAGAATAATCGATTCGATCAAAAAAACAAAAATCGATAATATTATCACATTGTAAACAACAAGGGGGTTGGCATGGGTTTTTTTTCAAACAACAGCGTACCGAAATCGGAGTACGACAAACTAAAAAATCATAACGCGTCGCTTTTAGAAGAGAACGAAGAGCTTCGCAGGCAGCTTGAGATCCTCGAACAAGCAAAAAAATCCTGCCCTCCCCAAAAACAAAGTATCGCCGATCAGCTGGTGCTGCTTCAAAACCAAAACCTTAAAGCCAATATCGTCGATGTTCAAGGCAACATGGCGGAATCGGTCAGCGTCTCGAAAGAGAACCTCTCCAAAACCAACGAACTTATCGATAAAATCTCCGACGTGAGCAAACAAACAACCAAAATCGTTGCCATACTCGACAACCTCCGCAACCTCTCGACCCACTCTATGGATAATGTAAGCGGGCTCTCCCAAAGAACGGAAGATATTTCGGGGATTTTGCTTTTAATCAAAGATATCTCCGACCAAACGAACCTTTTGGCACTCAATGCCGCCATAGAAGCTGCACGTGCGGGGGAACACGGACGCGGGTTTGCCGTTGTTGCCGACGAGGTGAGAAAACTAGCCGACAGAACCAC
Organism: Sulfurimonadaceae bacterium; assembly: GCA_963664885.2. Lineage (GTDB taxonomy): Bacteria > Campylobacterota > Campylobacteria > Campylobacterales > Sulfurimonadaceae > Sulfurimonas. Next base: position 100,730 of record CAXXSB010000015.1, on the reverse strand, counting down.
GAAAGCGGTGAGCGAGATCAACATATCACTACAATCGATGAAACAAGACGTCAACGGGATATCGGAGCAATTTAGCGAAATTCAAGAGGGGATCGGCAGTTCCAACGAGCTGATTACGACACTTAACGAATGTCTTGAGAACGATTCCCAAGATATTCGCAACTCTTTTAGCGCCATCGGCTACACGACCGACCGTGTTTTTATGTCTTTGGCAAAACTCGACCATATTCTTTGGAAAGTCAATACCTATTTTTCGGCGGTCACGAAAAAAGAGCAGTTCGCTTTTGTCGACCATCACAACTGCCGCCTAGGCAAATGGTACTACGAAGGGGACGGCAAAGCCAATTTTGCCGCAACGAAAAGCTACACTTCCCTAGAATCGCCACATGCCAAGGTGCATAACGGCACCCACAGGGTTTTTGATCTTATTGCACAAGAGAATATCGATACTAAAGAGTTGTTACAAGCTTTTGAAGAGATGGAGAGGGGGAGTAGCGAAGTGTTTGCTACTCTCGATAAGATTCTTCACGAAAAAGGGTAAAAAAGGCTACATGCCATAAAAACCCTGCCTATGGCAGGATTTTAGTTACGGGAGTGTCTTCTTCTTTCTGTTTCCGTTAAATATTTTTTACGGATACGGATATTTTGCGGCGTGATCTCTAAAAGTTCATCGTCTTCGATCCACTCCAACGCACGCTCTAGAGACATATCACGCGGCGGGATAAGTTTGATGGCTTCATCTGCACCTGATGAACGAACGTTTGATTGTGCTTTTCCTTTAATAGGGTTAACCACAAGGTCGTTTGAACGTGAATGCTCACCGATAATCATCCCTTCATACACTTTTGTTTGAGGGCTGACGAACAAGACACCACGATCTTGGATATTAAAGAGTGAATACGCTAACGTTTCACCGTTTTCCATAGATATAAGGGCACCGTAGCTTCTTGACTCAACACTGCCGCTGTATGGACGGAACTCTAAGAAAGAGTGGTTCATAATACCCTCACCTTTTGTGTCCGTCAAGAACTGTCCGCGGAATCCGATAAGTGCGCGCGCAGGGATCTCAAACTCGATTCTTTGGAATCCTTGACCCATCGGAACCATAGCTTTCATCTCCGCTTTTCTTTTTCCAAGACGCTCGATAACGGTACCGCTTAACTCTTCGGGAACGTCGATTACAAGGTGCTCGAACGGCTCACATTTTACCCCTTCGATCTCTTTTACGATAACTTCCGGACGGCTTACGCCGAATTCGTACCCTTCGCGTCTCATATTCTCTGCCAAGATAGTGATCTGAAGCTCACCGCGTCCTGAAACTTTGAATTTACCTTCACCGACAACCTCAAGTCTCATTGCGACGTTTGTAGTCATCTCTGCTTCTAGTCTGTCTTTGAGTTTATTAGAGGTTACGTGTTTCCCTTCTTGACCCGCAAGCGGAGAGTCGTTAACCGAGAATACAACCGTTAATGTCGGCTCTTCGATATGCATCGGATCAAGCGGCATCGGTTTTGCAGGATCACAAACCGTATCCCCCACGTCAACCGTTTCAAGTCCGGCAAATGCCACGATATCGCCCGCTTCTGCTTCTTGGATCTCCATACGGTTAAGACCGTGGAAACCGATCAGTTTCGTAATACGTCCTTTCACCATCTCACCGTCTGCTTTTGCAAGAAGGATGTTGTCCCCCTTGCGGATGATACCGTTGAAAATACGGGAAATACCGATTTTTCCTACGTAGTTGTCGTAGTCAAGCGTAAATACTTGCGCTTGCGTAGGGTTTTCTCTGTCACCCTCAGGTTCTGGAATTTTCTCTAGGATAGTTTCAAAGATACACTCGAAATTTCCATCAGGATCCGCCATGTCGAGTTTTGCGATACCGTCGCGTGCAGCAGCGTAAATAACAGGGAAATCAAGTTGATCCTCCGTTGCATCCATTGCGGCAAAAAGGTCGAACATCTCATCTACGACACGATCGGGCTCAGCTGAGGGTTTGTCGATTTTATTGATAACGACGATAGGTTTTTTACCGAGTGCCAACATCTTTTTAACAACGAATTTTGTTTGCGGCATAACCCCTTCGTACGCATCGACAAGTACCAAAACACCGTCGACCATTTTAAGAACACGCTCAACTTCTCCACCGAAATCGGCGTGGCCCGGAGTATCGATAATATTGATTTTATAATCTTTATAACGGATCGCCGTATTTTTTGAAAGAATCGTAATACCGCGCTCTTTTTCCAAAGCATTGCTGTCCATCGCTCTTTCATCATGTTGTTCATGCGCACCGAACGTACCCGATTGCGTTAGCAATCCGTCTACCAGCGTAGTTTTACCGTGGTCAACGTGAGCAATAACTGCAATGTTTCTAATCTTTTGCATAGTGTTTCCTTGTTTTCGTCTCTTTTGTCAAACGGGCACCTAGCCCTTTCTTTCTGAAACGAAGGTTAAAAATTTGCGCGATTATATCGAAAAAAATATTAGAGCCGCGTAAAATAATTCTACTTATGAAGATATTGCCCTTAGAATACAACTTCATATTTGTAAATTTTAAAATGCAAAATCGATTATTCTTTTAAAAACCAAAGAGGAGAAAAATAGTTTTTGTATCGTTACATGCCATACTTTTTCTAAAAAACATCATATATTCAAAGTTAAAAAATATATTATTTGGTTTTTAAAACAAAAAATCAAATATAATCCGTTACTGATGTAACAGATCCATTTTTCTTTTTAATTTTGCGACCTCTTCCATCATGGCAACGCCGTTTTCTAAAGCTTGAACAAATTTTGCAGCGTATATCTGTTTATTTTCTCTATCGAACTTTTCGATAATGTCGCTGTAAAGCGTTACAAACTCATGAATCAATTCGATCGCTACGAGAGTAAGTTTTTTATGCGAAGCTATAGAGAGTACCAAATCAAAACCTTTTTTGATCTTTACGTCCATATCGTCGATCTCTATGTAGCGTTTGGAAGTTGTTTCATTTTTGGCGATGAGCTTTTTTAAAACCTCTATGATCCCCTCTTCGGTGATCTCCTCTTTATTGTTGACAAAAGCGCGCATCTGCGTCAAGTCCATCTGCGAGATCTTCTCTTTGATCCCGTCCGATTTGGCTTGATCGCTCTCTTTTTTTCCTAAAAATTTATGAAACATCCCTGCCCTCTCTTTTGGTAACTCCCTAGAGCACACCCCGAGGTTATAGTTTCGAACTGTCTATCTCAACGACGGTATGAACGTTGCCCCGAGGGTTGTAATCTGCTACGAGTTTTAAGTATTTCGGTTGTAATTTTCTCTCAAGAACTTCGTAAATTTCGTTTGCCGCATTTTCGTGAGAGATGTGTCTGTCACGGAACGAATTGATATAAAGCTTGATCGCTTTAAGTTCTACGACGTAATCCTTCGGCGTATATTCGATATAGATCGTAGCAAAGTCGGGATAACCGCTGCGCGGGCACAATGAAGCAAACTCCGGAAGGGTCATTTTAATAAGATAATCCCTTTTGTATTCGTTTGGCCAAATTTCCAAATCTTTTTCTACGTCAAACTTGCTAAGAATCTCTTCGCCGTATTTCATTTTAATCCTTTGGTTCATAAGTTTCTAAAGAGGCAAGATATTTCCCCTGCATATAATCGATTTGCATCTCTTTTGCGAGGTTATAGCTCTCTTCGTCTTCGATCATTTTGATCCATGATTTTATAGTATTGTTATGCACAATAAGATTAAAACCCTCCATTATAGTTTTAAACTTTCGTTTTTTTATCTCTTTTGTATACAACGAATCAAACCGTACGTAATCCACCTCTAAATCTCTAAGATACAAATAGCTGGCATGTAACGACCCCAATCGGTCGATCGCTATAAAAATACCGCTTTGGCGTAAAGAGTTTAAGGTATCTTTGTACTTATCGACGTACGCATAATATTCACTTTCGCTCAATAGTAAAATGAGGCGCTCTTTAAGGTAGCCGTGATGGAGCATCATCTCTTTAATTTTTGTTTGAAATATTCGGTTTCTTATCGAGGTTGGGGAGATAGAGAGTGCGTAGATTGCATCGTCTAGGGGCATATATTCGTTTGTCAGTTTTTCCAAGATCATAAGATCAAAATGGAGCATCAAACCCAATTTATTTAGAATTTTCATATAATTTTTTTGATGGATTATCTTCTCATCTGCCGTTTTCAATTTGACGAAACACTCTTTTGCAACGGGTTTGTCGTTTTCGTAAATATCTTGCATCATGAAAAGAATATTTTGTTCATTGACCGCTTTGGTTACCAAAAATTCCAGTTCGCTCGGATTAAGCTCGCTTTCCTCCCCTAAGTTGCGTTTGGTTGTGCGTTTAATATTTTGGAGTTCAAAAAGTTTTTCTATTAAGTGATCGAGTTCGTTTGAATAGGAGGTATCGGCCATAGAGGTGGAGAGTTTGATCTCTATGTCGTTTAGTTTCAGTTCGCTTGCTTTAAGACATAAAAGCTCTAAAATAGCGGTATATTTTGTTTTTGTATCGGGCAATCCGATAATAAAATTGGCACTGCGCATATGCCCTATGGGAAAATTCGTAATATTTTTTCCGATGAAAAAATCGGCGATCCATTGTGCCGTTTCATAAATGATCTTATCTCCGTTTTTAATACCGTAACGTTCGTTAATATCGCTTAGATTATCGATACTGATAAGAACCAAGGTATATTTTTTATCTTTTTGGATCTCTTTTTTAAGATATTCGTAAAGGTATTCCCGTGAAAACGTTTTTGAGATCGAGTCGGTAATTTTAACGTTAAACCCTTTATAGATCAAATAAAAAAGAAAATAGATACTAAAAACAAGAAGCAATACCGATTCTACATAAAACGCGACATCTAAACTTTCATAAGAAGATATAAGCGTATGGGATATTAAAGCAAGAATAAGTGCAAATATGGGAAGTCCCATTCTAAGCGCAAGCTTAAAACGGTACTCCCTCTCTTTTAATTCGGGAAGCAGCATAAAGGGTATTAGACGTCGAGATGTTTGACGTCTTTGGCATGTGTTTCGATATAGTTACGACGCGGCTCTACCTCGTCGCCCATAAAGAGGGTAAATGCTTCCGATGCCACTTCCGCATCTTCGATAGTCACTTGGAGCAACACGCGGTTTTCCGGAGTCATCGTCGTTTCCCAAAGCTGTTCCGGGTTCATCTCCCCCAGACCTTTGTAACGTTGGATATACGCGCCTTTTTTTGCATACTCTTTAATATTTTCGAGTTCGACTATTATGTCGTTATCGAATTTTAATCCCCACTCTTGGATTTTTCTATACACGTAATCCGCTTCGCTAAAATGAGGCGCCGCAAAAAGTTCGTCGTTTATAAGCAACTCCTCCATACCGCTTTTTGTTTGTACGAAAAGGTGAATATCGTTTTGAGAGATCGATTTCGTCAAGATATTGTTGCCGATATCTAAAAGGAATTTTTCAACTTTTTCATACATGGCATGTGTATCAAGACCGATTATATCGGGATTTTCGATGAAATAACGGATAAGATCGACCAACGCATAGCGTCTCTCCAAAGCTTCTAGCGACGCTCTGTAATGATCCACCATTTTAAAATAGGCTACAAGATCGTTTTCCCCTACGCCGGCTACGTTTAACGATTCGATACCGTTTTCGATCAAATAGTCGTTCATCGCTCTGTCGTCTTTAAAATAAAGCTCTTTTTTCCCTTTTTTATAGCGGTAAAGAGGCGGCTGTGCCAAATAAAGGTACCCGTTTTCTATAACCGATCTAAAATGGCGGAAAAAGAAAGTCAAAAGAAGCGTTTGGATATGGCTGCCGTCAACGTCGGCATCGGTCATGATAATGATTTTGTGATAGCGGAGCTTCTCTTCGTTATAATCCTCGCCTATACCGCATCCCATCGCTGTAATCATATTGGTGATCTCTTCAGATTTTAAAATCTTGTCAAGTCTTGCTTTTTCGACGTTAAGAATTTTTCCTTTCAGAGGTAAAATGGCTTGAAAAACCCTATCGCGTCCCATTTTTGCAGAACCGCCCGCAGAGTCTCCCTCGACGAGATAGAGTTCGCAGATAGAAGCATCTTTGCTTTGGCAATCGGCAAGTTTTCCCGGAAGCGTTCCTACACTCATAGAATCTTTACGGCGGGTTAGTTCTCTTGCTTTTTTGGCAGCTTCGCGTCCGCGTGCAGCCATAAGGGACTTGGAAACAATCGCTTTTGCTTCTAAAGGATTTTCTTCAAAATATTTGCTTAGAAGTTCGTAAGTAGATTTTTGAATTAAAGGACGTACATACGTATTTCCGAGTTTTCCTTTGGTTTGTCCTTCAAATTGCGGTTCGGGTACACGTGCAGAGACGATCGCAATTAAGCCCTCTCCCGTATCTTCGCCGCTTATTTTTACGTCTTTTTCTTTGGCACCGCCGTTTTGTGCGTTATAGTTGGAAATAACACGTGTTAATGCGGCACGGAATCCCGCTTCGTGGGTTCCTCCGTTGGGGGTACGGATATTGTTGACGAAAGAAGCAACTTTTTCATCGTACGTATCGTTATACATCAATGCTATATCAAATTCGATATCTTCTATTTTCCCGGAAAAAGAGTATGTTTGTGCAACGACTGTTTTTTTATTTAAGTCGTTTACATATTGTGCTATACCGCCTTCAAAGTGGTATTCCTCTTTCATACCGCTGCGTTCATCGATAAATTTAATTGTTATAAAAGGGTTAAGATATGCCAGTTCTTTAAATCTTCTTGCCAAATAATCGTATTCAAAAGTGGTCGTTTCGGTAAAAATGCTCGGATCCGGAGCAAATTCGATGATAGTTCCCGTTTTTCTTGTCGTACCTGTTACTTTAAGAGCCTCTTGGGGTATCCCTTTTTTAAACTCTTGTTCATAGATTTCGCCGTTTCTAAAAATGGTCATTTTTAGATCGTTGGAGAGTGCATTTACAACCGATACACCAACCCCGTGAAGTCCTCCGGAAACTTTATAGGTATCTTTATCGAATTTCCCTCCCGCATGCAATACGGTTAGTACGACCGTTGCGGCGCTAATACCTTCGGTCGGGTGCATATCGGTGGGGATACCCCGCCCGTTATCTTGAACTCTGGCGGTTCCCTCTTTTGTCAAGGTTACGGTAATAGTATCACAATGTCCTGCCATTGCCTCATCGATCGAGTTGTCGATAACTTCGTAAACTAAATGGTGTAACCCTCTGTGTCCGGTGTCTCCAATGTACATCCCGGGACGTTTGCGAACAGCTTCTAAACCTTTTAAGACTTTAATATTACTGGCACCGTAATTTTCCATTTAAAACTCCATAACTATTTTTGCATAGTTTGCATAATTAAGACCATTTTATCTAAATTTTTATAAAAGTTACGTTGTATGGCTATTTATTGCGTAGAAAGAGAGGATATAGGTGCTCTCTTTTGTAAGAGAGCGTAGAAAAGTGTTATATGACTATCGGCATTACAACCGTTTTAAAATTGTTGTCTATTAAAACAAAGGGGAGATTTCCTTCGTTTAGCCCGATAACAAATTCCGAAGATTGGATCGAATTTAAAAAATCTAATAGATAACGGCTATTGATAGCGATTGTAAAAGGTTCGGCGAAATTGGTGTTGTATTCTATCTCCGTTTTTGCTTCGATATTGTCATCGCTTAAAGATTCAAACGAGATGTGATGAGGGGTAAAGATAATTTTTAAGTCGCTTGAAATGGTCGTAATCTGTTTGATAGATTCGATCATCAATGCTTTAGGCAATACAAGTTGCTTTGATATCTCTTTGGGAATGATTCTGGAATATTCAGGGAATTTTCCGTTAATAAGTTTTGTAAAGAATGTGTATTGATCCGAAACAATGATGAGATTTGTTTCGTCGTAGTAAAGCTCGATGTCGTTAAAAAAGAGTTTTTGAATCTCGATAATCGCTTTTTTAGGGAGGATTATGGAGAGTTCGCTTTCGCTTTGATTTGTAATGGTGACGACTGCCAATCTTCTGGTATCGGTAGAAGCGAAATTAATAAGTTCTTTTTTTATATCGATTAAAGCACCGTTGAGTTCAAATTTGGGATTGTTCGTATCGATAGCGGGGGTGATCTTTTTTAGTGATTCGATAAGAGATTGGGAATTGATAGATATACGGGATTTATTTTCATGTGTCGGAAATTTAGGGAATTCCGTATTGGCAAAAGTGGGTAGTTTAAATTTTGAATGTGCCTGAGAGATAAAGAGCATATCGTTTTTTACTTCTAAGTGGATCTCTCCCTCTTTGAGTATTTTTACGATATCTAAAAGTTTTTTACCGTTTGCAGTTGCGGTACCCTCTTGGATAATTGTTACGTTTGAAGTTTTAACGGTAAAACCTATTTCGTAATCGGTAGCTTTGAGTGTCAGTTCCGAGTTTCTTGCGTCGAAGAAAACATGGGAAGTGATCTGGGAGGTATCTTTTTTTTCCAAAAAAGGACCGGCGTGAATCAAAATGTTCTCTATGATAGATTTTGATATTACAATTTTCATATAAATCCCTCTTTATATTATTATAATTTTTAGTAGTTAGTAGTAATACGACGTGATAATGTGAATAACAACCAAACGAGCCTATTTTACGAAACTTTCAAGTGTGACAAAGCCAAAGAGAGCTATTCACACTTGTTCACTTTTATGATTATATCTTTTTTAACTCTATTTTTCTATGAATTTTTTTAAGAAGAGGTTATCTTATTGGTCAATTCAGAGATTTTTGTTTTGAAATCTTCGTCGTTTTCGATCAGTTCGTTGATCTTTTTGATCGTATGGCTGATTGCGGTGTGATCTTTCATGCCAAAATACTGTGCAAGCTGTGGCATGGTGTTTTGGGTGAGTTCACGGCAAAGGTAGATAGCAATTCTACGTGCATATACAAGGTTTTGGCTTCTGCTTTTAGAGCGGATTTCGCTCGGTTTGACGTTCAGGTCTTTTGCAACGCTTTGGGTAATCGTATCGAGCGTGAGATTGGCACGGTTTTCTTGGAGCTGGTCTTTGAGAACGTTTTTGGTAAACATCAAATCGATATCGACATGCATCAATTGTGAATAGGCGTGGAGCTTGGAGAGAATACCCTCGATTTCGCGCACGTTGCTCTCGATAACGGTTGCGATATAGTTAACGATATCTTTGGAGAGTTTGACCTTGTTGATTTCACATTTTTTTTCGATAATGGCGATTTTAGTCTCAAGTTCGGGTGGTTGAATGTCGGCAACAAGACCCCATTCAAAGCGGCTTTGGAGGCGTTTTTCGAGTCCGCCGATCTTTTTTGGGTGTTTATCGGCGGTGAGGATGATCTGTTTGCCTGCTCCTTTGAGCGCTTCGAAGGTGTGAAAAAACTCCTCTTGGATCCCCTCTTTGCCGCTTAAAAATTGGATATCGTCTATAAGCAGCACGTCGCATTTGCGGTATTTTTCTTGAAACCGCTCCATTGTTTTATTGCGCACGTTGCGGATAAAATCGTTTAAGAACTGCTCAACCGTGGTGTAGATAACGATTTTGCCCTGATTTTGAAAAACGTTCCCCGCCGCTTGCATCAAGTGAGTTTTGCCCAGTCCTACACCTCCGTAGATAAAGAGCGGATTGTATACCTTTCCCGCATTTTCGCTTACGCTTTTTACCGCGGCGTAGGCAAATTGGTTCGAGCCACCGACCATAAAGTTATCGAAAGTATGGGAGGGGTTTAAAAGGGAATGTTGTACTTTTTGTTCTGTTTTTTGTTTGGTTTTGACGCTTGTCACCTCATTTTTCAAAGAAACCGTAACACTTACTTTCGATCCTGTTTTTATTTCGAAGAGATGGGCGATTTTTTCGGTGTATTTGCTTTTGATCCAGTTTGCGATCAGCGCGTTGGGTGCATAAAACAGAGCCAAATCGCTCGTTGATTTTTTTACGTCGTAGGAAAGCTGCTTTATATACCGGTTATATTCAACTTCCGTAATTTCGTTTTTCAGTGCCGCAAGCACCTCTTGCCCTATATTCACATCTTGCCTTTATTTGTTAATAAGATGTGAATAGTAACAAGAGATTCCATAAAATAGGGTTAAAAGTATGTGAATAGTTAGGGCAGCGCTCAAGTGAATAGCTACTCTTTTATGGCATGCCAAGAAAAGAGAGTATATAATCTGAGTTATATTTTAGGTTCTAGGACGACAATGGTAATTTTGGGTATAGATCCGGGAACCCGCAACATGGGGTATGCTCTTATTTCACTCGAAAACGGCAAAATTTCTTTGATCGAAGCGGGGCTTATCAAAATGAAAGCGGAAAATTTGCAGTTTCAAATTCCTCAGATGGTGGAAGCGTTGGAGAATATTTTTAAAAACCACAAGATCGACGAGGTGGCGCTTGAGGATATTTTTTATGCGCATAATCCCGCTACGACGATTAAACTTGCACAATTTCGGGGTGCGATAATGCTGAAACTTTTACAGGAATTCGGGCAGTTTCACGAATATACTGCGCTCCAAGTGAAAAAATCGCTCACAGGCAAAGCAAAAGCGGCGAAAGAACAGGTGGCGTTTATGGTCAAGCGTCTTTTAAACATCAAAGGTGAGATTAAACCTTTGGACATAACCGACGCTATGGCAGTTGCGATAACGCACTCTCAAAGAGTCAAGTTAAAATAGATTTTATCTGTTTTTGGTTATATTGAGAGAGATTTTAGGGGTAGTTTGGAGAAAGCGTGAATATTTGTCATCTATACCGCAATACATCGACTTCGACGCTGATTCAAGAGATTTTGCCCCGTTTGAAGGGGAGTGAGTCGTTTGCACTCGATACCTTGGAATCGCTTAAAGAGTACGATGCTTACGTCGTGGAGATAGAGAAGCTTGACGAAAATACGAAAACTCGGGTGCTCAGTTTTTTGCAGAGCGAGCCTCCGAAATTGCTTTATTTTTTGGTCGGCAATACGTGTGATATCTCCATTCTTAAATTGGCACTCGAATTAAAAGCGAAATCGCTTATTACCTCCTCGCAAGATCCAAAAGCCGTCCTCTCGCAAATCCAAGAGGATTACCAGAAGTTTCAGATGAGCGATCTCAAATACAAGCTCGGCAAAGCCTCTTTTGAGTCCCTTCTTTTTCTATTTTTTAAAGACAAAGAGCTTTTTTACGTAAGCGAAAAGCTTTTACAAGAGTTCGGGTATGAGAATATTCTCGATGTAAAGGGGAAACTCTTACCCCAAACGGCACTCGATGAACTTTTGGATAAAAACGTCGTTTCCGAGAAAACCATCGTAAACGAAAAAACGCCCATGCTCGCCTACCATGCCAGAAGCGTCGCAACGACCGAAAACAACGAAACGATCATTTTTTTAGATCCTTTTAAAAAAGAGACCCATCTCGTCGACAAGATGAGTTTTATCTCCAATAGACTTAGTTTTATAGAGTTTTTAAAAGACAGATTGGCGCAATCGAGTGTTTCTGCGTCCCGTTTGTCGCTGATAACCCTTCATATAGAAAATGCCGCCAAATTGCGCGAAAACCTTACGGAACTTGAGCTTGAAGAGATTATAAAAGATTTCTTGCTTCAGGTTGAGATGCTTTTAGACGGGAAAGTCGCGTTTAGCCAGTACAACCAAAATTTTTACGTTGTTATGTTTGAAAACATCGAGTTTGATGCGCTAAAGAAAAAGGCAAATCAGTTCAATGTAGAGATTTCGAGCTACTTGAACAAGCAAAAATATGTCCCTTTGTTGGGAATATTTGCATTTGATTTAAATAACCAACCGTTGAATTTTGCACTCACGATGCTTGAGAAGTTAGTTCGCAGAGAACTCAAACAAGAGGACGTTAAGGGCACAAATATAGAGTTTATAACAAACATCCAAGAGAATATGGATGAGAAGGGGATAATCTTTAACCTTTTGGAATCGGTTTTTACCAACGGTTCGGATATTAAACTTTTAAATTTTTATAAAGGGTTGTGTATCAATACCTCCGCAAAAATTATAAAAATTAAAAACGAAGACGTTTATGTGCAGTTTGAGCATCTTCAAGGGCTTGTGATGAAGGTTGAGGGGCAAACCGTACTGCAATCCTCACGTTTCTCAAAGGATATTCAAGCGACGATAAAACATTTGAGCCTAGATAAAAAAATAGCTATGCTGACCAACTTTAAAATGCTAGAGACGAGTGCCAATGCTAGAAAATACTCACGCGTTACTACATCGTCAAAAACGTTAGTGGTGCTTTCTTATAAGGGTGCTACCCTTAACGGGGAGGTGTTTGATATCTCCGTCACCTCTATAGCAATGGACGTAATCTATGCAAAGCTTTTCGATCTTATAGAGGATCAAACCGTGCAGCTGACGTTTATTTTGCCTTCCCATTCTGCGACGGAGGGTTTTATAAGAATCAAAACCGATGCACGCGTGGTGTATCAAAGCTGCCAAGAGAAGATATGCAAAATTGTTTGTGAGTTTGTAAAAGACGAAAGTTTGGAATCGATTTTGATGGAATATGTCTATAACAGACAAAAAGAGATTATCACCGAACTTAAAATGATTTCAAAAAACAGTGCTCTTTAGAGATCTCTCTTAATTCCTTGGCATGTGGCATTTCTAAAACGAACTTGTTATAATTGCGCAAAAAAAGGAATAGCATGTCCCATTTTAACAATGTAAACGTAAAAAAAGAGGCGAATATCTACTTTGACGGCAAGGTTACAAGCCGCACGGTAGAGTTTAACGACGGCACAAGAAAAACTCTCGGTATTATGTTGCCGGGCGAGTACACGTTTGGTACGGCAGAAAAAGAGATTATGGATATATTTTCTGGAGAGTTTGAACTAAAGCTGCCTAACGAAACACAATTCGTAGCTATGAGCGGACCTTGCTCGTTCGAAGTAGATGCAAACAGCGCTTTCGACGTAAAAGTAAAAACGGTCACCGACTACTGCTGCTCATACCTGTAAAAAGGGGTGCAAGTAAGTAGAGCTTTCTACTTACTTGTAAAAGATTTGATTCTTTCTGCCATGCCGAAGTCGGGATGGTCTTGAGGATTTAAAACAGCTTGTGCTAACGTGTTATTATCGTTATTGACGATAATGGGAGCCAAGAAATTTACCGCCGATTCTTCCAAAGGCTTTTGAATAACGACGATGTTATACACGCTACACTTCGATTTGTCGTTGATCTCTAAAAGTGCTTTGACGTCGCTTGGTACGTCAAACGAATACTCTCTCAATACGTAAGGGTTCACGATCGTAAACGATATTTTATCGTTGTCCGCATCTTGCATAGTTGCAAACAATTCGTCAATCTCGACGATCTTCACCCTCTTTGTATTCTCAAAACCTAAAATATCTTTCTTTACTTCATAGACCATATTAACTCCTTCGGCATGGTTTTTAAAAAACACCCTCTTTGTATTTCAAGTCACTCGAAATCACGTAGCATGTGGCGTTTTTCAAACTTGAAATATTATAGCACTTATTTATTCCAAAAGCAATTTTGTTCTCTTCGCTAAAAAGAGATACGCCCTCGCTCATATCTGCAAGATGGAGTTTGTCGTTTTCAAAAAGTTTTGCATAGTAAATATCGTTGAATTCTAAATCGACGTTTACCCAGTCGTAATCTCTTGCGGCATCTTGTGCTGCGAGAGAGATGACGATCTGTTTTGGAGAGACGACGTTAATGCAGCGAAGTTCGCCGTTTTTAAACGAGTCGAATCTTTGCAAAAAAGCTTCAAATTCGCCCGGTTGCAAAGGTCTCATATTATTGGCATCCTACACATTCCATCGATCTGTCCTCGACGTCGCTTGCCATTTCGGGTGATTGCGATCGGAGGTAGTAGGTCGATTTGAGCCCGAGTTTCCATGCCAACATATATATCTCGTTGAGATATTTTCCGCTTGCTTTGTCGAGGGTGATGAAAATATTGAGACTTTGCCCTTGGTCGATCCATTTTTGTCTGATTGCCGCCGCTTTGATAAGGATGCGTTGGTCAAGATCGTACGCAGGGGTGTAGTATGCCCACGTATCGGGAGAAAGGTTGGGTACGACCACGGGGATGAGACCCGAAAGGTTCTCCTCGAACCATTTGCGTTTAAATACGGGTTCGATTGCCTGCGTCGTTCCCGTGAGGATAGAGATAGAACTTGTCGGCGCTATCGCCATCAAGTAACCGTTTCTCATCCCCTGTTTTTTTACTTTTGTGCGGAGTTCGTCCCATTCGTAAGAAGATGCAAATAAGCCGCCGCGATCGACGAGTTTAAGCACTTCTGCGGATGCATGATCCATAGGGAGAATCCCTTTGCTCCATTTTGAACCTGCATACTCGGGGTAGCTTCCTTTTTCAAGCGCTATATCCGAAGACGCGGAGATCGCATTGTAACTGATCGCTTCCATCACTTCATCAACCTTGTCGAAATGCTCCTGACTTCCCCATGCTATACCCAGCTCCGCAAGCATCTGCGCTTCACCCATAACACCCAAACCGATTGAGCGGCTTCTCATGTTAGTGCGTTTTACTTTTTCGATCGGGTAAAAGTTGAGATCGATCACGTTATCAAGCGCGCGAATGGCGATAGGAACGATACGGTCGATATCCTCTTTGGTGTGGATACGGGAGAGATTGACCGAAGCAAGGTTACACACCGCCGTAGCTCCGTCGATCTTCTCTTTTTCGACGACGTAGATTTGGCGTCCGCCCAAAGAATCGAGAGCGGTTACTTTTTTGGCGGGCTTGGTTACGCCGCTGTCAACCGTGATAATCTCCTCCTCTTCATAACTAACGCTTTCGCCGTTTTCAAAAATGAATTTGATCTTGTAGTGGTTGGGCTCGGTATTTTGAAAAATTTCGGTACAAAGATTGGAACTTCGTATAACACCGTAATGGTCGTTAGGGTTTGCTTTGTTAGCGTTGTCTTTAAAACATAAAAACGGTGAACCTGTCTCAAAATAGGAGGTAAGGATCTTTTTCCATAAATCTTTTGCCTTGACTTTCTCTTTGATAAGTTTTTCGTTTTGTTCGAGTTCTAAATAACGCTGTTTGAATGCTTCGCCGTGAAGTTTCGTAAGCTCCGAGCAGTCGTAAGGGTCAAAAAGGGTCCAAATAGCATCCTCTTGGACCCGTTGCATAAAGAGATCGTTGAGCCAAAGCGCAGGGAAAAGATCGTGCGCACGGCGGCGTTCTTCACCCGAGTTTTTCTTTAGATCCAAAAAGTCGTTGACGTCTATGTGCCACGGTTCAAGGTAAACGGCGATCGCCCCTTTTCTCGTACCGAGTTGATCGACCGCAATAGCGATATCGTTCGTTATTTTTAAAAACGGTACCGTTCCCCCCGCTGCGTTTTTATGCCCGTCGATATAAGAGCCCATGGAGCGAACAAGCGTCCAATCCCAACCGATACCTCCGCCGAACTTGGAAAGCATCGCCATCTCTTTGTAAGCATCGAAAATCCCTTCGATATTGTCGGGGGTTGAGCCTATGTAGCATGAGCTAAGTTGATGGCGCGTCGTTCTTGCATTGGAGAGGGTCGGCGTAGCAAGCATCACTTCAAATTGCGAGATCATATCGTAGAACTTGATCGCCCACTCTTCACGGTTCTCTTCGCGTTGTGCCAAAAACATCGCGATAGCCATAAACATATGTTGGGGCAGCTCTATGGGATCGGAGTTTCTGTCTTTGATAAGATAGCGATCGTAGAGGGTTTTAACGCCTAGATAGTTAAAAAGCATATCACGTTCTGGTTTGATATGTTTGTCGAGCTTTTCGAGATCGTACATATCGCGCAGACCTAAAAGGATACGCCCCTCTTTTTCCCCGCGGATAAAATATTTCTCAAGCGTGTCGTAGCCCGAATAACCGTTTACCTGATGGTAGAGGTTAAAGAGGAAAAGGCGTGAAGCTACAAACGTCCAGTTGGGTGCGTCGATATCTATCTTGTCGACCGCCGTTTTAATAAGCGTTTGCTGTATCTCTTTAGAGGTGATTCCGTCGCGGAAGTGGATCTGGGCATCAACCTCTAACTCACTTTGCGAAACGTTAGCCAAACCTTTGACCGCAGCAGAGGTGTATTTTTGGATTTTGGTGATATCGAGCGGTTCGGTGCGCCCGTTTCTTTTTATAACTGTTATCATAAGAATAAGCTCCATAATAGAATTTTCATAACAGACATTACTTCTTTAAGAAGTTTTGTTTTAGAAGATTCTGTATTAGAAGATTCTGTTTCAAACTTGATTAAAACCTTGATTTTCATTGTTAAGCCTTCGTTCGTATTTATATTTTGTATCATATCTAGATTTCTATTAAGTGATTAGTGCTTATTTAAATACTCTTGCAAAGATTTTATCGACGTTTTTGGTGTAGTAATCGTAGTTAAAACACTCTCGGATCGCTTCTTCGCTTAAAGAGGCGCGCAACTCTTCGTCTGCCAAAAGATGGTTGAGATAGAGCGATTCCCCTTTTTCATTTGTGGTAGGTTTGCCTTGTTGGATCTCCTCCCAAACTTTCATAGCGTTGCGTTGAACGATACGGTACGCATCTTCACGGCTTACCCCTTTAAGAGGAAGTTCTAAAAGTACGCGCTGAGAAAACACTAACCCGCCCGTTAGGTTCAGGTTTTTCATCATGTTCTCAGGGTACACCGTGAGGTTAGCGATAACGTTATTCATACGGTGGAGCATAAAGTCGGTCGTAATGAACGCATCCGGGAGCCAAAAACGCTCGGTAGATGAGTGGCTGATATCGCGCTCATGCCAAAGAGCCACGTTTTCCATTGCAGGGATAGAATAGGCGCGGATCATGCGTGCAAGACCCGTGATATTTTCGGTAAGGATAGGGTTGCGTTTATGCGGCATTGCCGAAGAGCCTTTTTGCCCTTTTGCAAAATACTCTTCACACTCGTACACCTCCGTTCTTTGCCAGTGGCGTACTTGTACGGCGAATTTCTCTATGGAGCTTGCCATAAGTGCAAGTGCCGAAGCCAAACGTGCATAACGGTCGCGTTGGATCACTTGGTTCGATGCGGGTGCAGGTTTGAGTCCTAGCTCTTGGCATGTAAACTCTTCAAGCTCTAGGGGTGCATGTGCGAAGTTCCCCATCGCGCCGCTTACTTGCCCGACCGCTATAACGTCGAGTGTTTGTTCGAGGTTTTCTAAATGTCTTGCCATCTCGTCGTACCAAACGGCTAACACGAGACCGAACGTTATAGGTTCGCCGTGGATGCCGTGGCTGCGTCCGACCATGAGCGTCATCTTGTGTTCCATCGCTCTTTTTTTGATCGACTCCATTATCATTTTAACGTCTTTGATGATAAGTTCTAAAGAGGATTTCATTTGAAGTGCTACGGCTGTATCGACCGTATCGGAGCTTGTCATACCGTAGTGGAACCATCGTGATTCTTCTCCGAGGGTTTCTGCGACGCTTGTGGTAAATGCTATAAGGTCATGGCGCGTTACGGCTTCGATCTCGTCGATTCTCTCTATGGAGAAGCCTGCATTCTCTACGATCTTTTTTGCGTCTTCGTCGGGAATAAGTCCGAGTTTGTTCCATGCTTTGACAACCGCTTTTTCTACGTCAAGCCATGCTTGATATTTTGCCTGCATCGTCCATTTTGAACTCATCTCTTCGCGAGCATATCTCTCTACCATATTCACTATCCTTAACTAAAAATATCTCTTGTTTTTGTGTTAAAATTCGCACAATTAAAAGTCTTTTATTCTACAAAAATGAGACTTATAAAGGATTGAAATTTTGCCGTTTGTATTAAAAACAATGATGGTTCCCGCCCGACAAAAAGCTTTTTTGTATCTGATACGTGAACTTGGATATTCACAAAACGAAGCACAAAGTTTGATCTGTCGCGGAAGGATGCTTCAAAACGAAATACCGATCACCAGAAGCGCGCAGGAGATTGAAGGTGCTATAGAGCTTATTCTTTTTGAGCCTCTTACAAAGGGGTTAAAACCCCATAGCGTAGAGGAGGAGTTTGTGGTGTTTGAAAAACCGAGCGGTATGCTTGTGCACCCCCAAAACCGTTATACGGAGTATTCGCTTATCGACGAGCTTAAAGCGCAATTCGGCAGCGATGCGAACATAGCACACCGTATCGATCAAGAAACGAGCGGCTTGGTTTTATGCGGAAGGAACAAGCAAAGCGAACGCGATCTTAAGATGCTTTTTGAGACCCGCAATATACAAAAAAAGTATTTGGCTATGGTGCATGGCAAAATGGAGGAGGAGACGGTCGTAGATGCTCCCTTGCTTCGCGAAAACGTTTCCAATGCACAGGTGCGCATGGTGGTAAAAGTCGATCCGAGCGGGAAAGATTCTTTGACGCGTTTTAGAGCGCTTCGTTATTTTCCCGAGACCGATACGACCCTCGTCGAGTGTGCACCGCTAACGGGAAGACAGCATCAAATACGTGCCCATTTGTTTCACGTGAAACATCCTATCGTCGGCGATCCGGTTTACGGACAAAGTGACGACAACCTAACGCGCTATCTCGACAGAGAACTTTCGCGCGAAGAGAGGATCACCCTTTCGGGGGCAAGAAGATTATTGCTCCATGCCAACGAATTGGAGTTTGAGCTTTACGGAAAAAAATATACGATCAAAAGCGATACCGATTTTGAAGAGGTTTGTTTTTTGAATATGAAGTGAAGTCTCTGAAGAAATAGATTGCTTCACTTTGTTCGCAATGACAAAATAGTGTCACTGCGAGGTTTGGAACAAACCGTGGCAGTCTAAAAAACGAGAACTCCAATAAACTCCCCTTGGCATGTTTCACGTGAAACATGCCATAAAGAAACCCCCATTTTTTTCGGTGTGATGTGAATAGAAACAACGTTCATTCACATTGTGAATATCGGATGCTTTAACATCCCCGCACAAACCTTTCAAAACCCAGAAAATAGCCGTTTCTTGGCATGTGTGAATAAAAAAGCGTTTCAGGAAATATTTATATAAAATTACTCTTAAAAAGGGAAAATTCAGCCCATTTTTTTAAAAGTGTGTAGATGTTATTCACACGCTAAAACACTATGTGAATAAGGTTGTAAATGGGGAAATTCAAAAGCGTAGAAAAAAGAGTTCTACAAGAACTCTAAAAGAAAAAATGAGATGTTTGAGATTAGATTTTTATAAGAAAAGTCGGGTATCATTACAGCCGCTAAACGACCTCCCTGGTGTGTTGGTCGTTTAGCTCTTCGTTTCGTCGTCCTCTTTTGTTGCCGCTTTCATAAACCCTATAACGCCTACTAAAAATATCACGATCAAAAAAATGATCTGAAAAATTTCGATTGCACCCATGTTAAAAATCCTTTTTATTTTCTTTCTCTTTTAATTGCCCGCATGCCGCACTGATGTCGATCCCCTTGGAATCGCGGATGGTACATAGAAGCCCGTGTTTGACCAAATACTCTTGGAATGCCACCATATCCTCTTTTTTAGGGCGATCGTAGGTGGAACCCGGGTAAGGGTTGAAGTAGATAAGATTCACTTTTGCCTTGATGCCGCTGAGAAGTTTGATGAGCTTTTTCGCCGAAGCGATGTCGTCGTTTTTGTTTTTTATCACCAGATACTCGAACATCACCCTTTTACGCGTGTCGATCGGGAAGCGTTTGACGGCGTCGATGATCGACTGGATGTTATTGGCTTTGTTCATGGGGATCAGTTCGGTGCGTAGTTCGTCGTCTACCGCATGGAGCGATATAGCGATATGCACGCCCAGATCCATCGCGCCGAGTTTGTCTATTTTGGAACTTAGCCCGCTTGTAGAAACCGTTTGGCGTTTGCCCGATATGGCAAGTCCGTCGTTTTCTTGAAAAACCTGTATGGCATGTGCAAGGTTCTCAAGATTATCAAGCGGCTCCCCCATCCCCATATAAACGATATTGATTTTGCGGTTATGTTTGTGGTCGTTGTCTTTTTTAAGCGTCACGACCTGCCCTACGATCTCGCCTGCAGTCAAATCTCTCGTAAAGCCCCCTTTTGCCGTAAGACAAAACGCGCACCCTACTTTGCACCCTACTTGGGTCGAGACGCAGATGGTGTATTTGGCCTCTTGGGTGAGCGCGCCCTCTTCATCAAGCTGCTCCTCTTTCATCTTCAGCCATACCGCTTCGATGGTTTTGCCGTCTTGGAGCTCCAAAAGATATTTGATCGTCCCGTCACTCGATATCTCTTTTTTAAGAATTTTGAGCGGATTGATCACAAATTTTTGCGCGAGCTCCTCTTGGAGGGTTTTAGGGATATTCTTCATCTCGCTAAAACTCTCTACGAATTGGTGGTAGATCCATCCGTATATCTGTTTGGCACGAAACGAAGGTTTGATCTGTTCTTGCAGCTCTTTGAGTGTGAAGTCGTAAAGAGAGGGTTTGCTCATCTGTTTGTTAGTTCCTTGATCCGTTGTTTTACATGAGCACTTAGAAGCTCTTTGGCATGTGCGTGGTTTTTTAGAAAATCTTCGTGCGCGTTTTGGTCGGTGTAGTTTGTCACGCAAAATACGCCGCCCGCAGGGATATTAAATTCCTGTGCCACTTTAAGCACCGCAAAAAACTCCATATTTTCAAGCTCTACGCCAAATTCTAAAAACTTTTTCGTTTTCTCTTGGCATGTAGAGATATAGTTGCTCGAATTGACGATAACGTCGCGGGTGTTAGCGGTGTTAGTCGATACCACGTTTTCAAGCGGCGTATACGCGCACTTGTCTAAAAAAGCAAGCTCTATGTTCGCGGCAGTTTTGGACTCGACGATATCGAAAATTTTATGCGCACCGTAGCTTCCCGCACTCCCCACAAAAAGTAAAAATTCGGGTTTGTCGAACAAACAAAGGCGGGTGAGGTTGATGGAACTCTCTATAAGTCCCACGCCGATCGGCAAAGCAAAGTCAAAAGTTTCGTTATTTCCGGCACATAGTATCATAGCGCGCAGTATAGTGTTTTTTTGCTTTTAGTTTGATTTGGCGGGGGGAAGTTTGTTGTGGGATCACCATGCCATAGTTTCAAGCCATGGCATGGAAGACTCTTAGCGGATCAAAAGGAGCGGTTTTTTGGTTTTGCCCAAAATCTCTTTGGTGACGCTGCCGAAAAAGAACTCTTTTAGAAGCGATTGGCTAAATGCGCCCCGGGCGAGAATGTCGAAATTGTTTTGTTCAAAATACTCAAAAAGCCTCTCTTGGGGATTTCCCTCTATGGCATGCGTGTTTACTTCGATATCGTTGTTTGCAAAGAAACTTTTTGCTTCATCGAGAATCTTGTGCGCGCTTGGCATGTCGCTGCCGAAGGTGACGATCTCGCGCTCTATGGTGCCAAAAAGCGGTCGGTTTGCAATATCTTGAAGGAGCGTTTTAGCTTCTTTGGAGCCGTTGCAGTCTATGAGGAGCTTTTCGGGTTTGACAAATTCGTCGCTGATGAGCAAAACGGGGGTGTGCACGCTTTTAACGCACTCAACGATGTTTTCGCCGATAGTGTCGGTTTTGGAACTTTGAAGTCCCAGAACAAAGACGCGTGCTTGTTCCTCAAGCGAGAGAAGGGTTTCAAGGAACTCTCCGTGAAAAAGTTTGAGCTCGATCTTTTGGGTGGCTTTAAGCAAAGCGCGCGCTTTGAGTGCATGAAGCAGCTCTCTGGCTTCTTTGATCTTCTCTTTGCTCTCTTTCTCCTCCTCGGCGGTGAACTCTTTTAAAAGCTCCTCTTTCTCCCCCAAGATAAGGTTGCCGACCATATTGATCTCTACACTTGTGATCGGCTCGACCACGTGGAGGAACATCAGCGGCAAGCCCGTCGTATTGGAGAGGTACACCCCGTAGTCGCATAAGGGGTGCGCGAGTCTTTCATCTGCGACGCAAACTACGATATGTTGCACCATTTTAATGCCCTCCCATCACTTTTTCGATCTCTTCGGGCTTGTCGTGGATCCCGAAACGGTCGATGATCGTCTTGCTAGCTTCGTTTTGCCCCAATACTTCCACCTCAACCCCCTCGCGTCTGAATTTGATCACCGACTTGTCAAGTGCATGCACCGCAGAGATATCCCAAAAGTGTGCTCTTGTTACGTCAATGATAACTTTATCTAATACTTCTTTAAAATCAAATGAGTCGTAAAACTTATCGGCGCTGTTAAAAAACACCTGCCCGACAAACGTGTAGGTTTTGACGTTGCCCTCTTCGTTCGTTGCGGTTTCGCAGTACATAAAGTGGCTGATCTTGTTGGCAAAAAAGAGCGAAGCCAAAAGCACCCCGCTCACTACGCCGTATGCCAAGTTGTGGGTGCCGACCGTGACCGCGACGGTGGTAAGCATAACGAGATTGGTGGAGAGGGGAAGGGTTTTAAGACGCTTGATGGAACCCCAGTCAAAGGTTCCGATCGAGACCATGATCATCACCGCAACGAGTGCCGCCATAGGGATGATGGATATGATATCGCTTAAAAACACCACCATAATCAGCAAAAAGAAGCCTGCCACGAAGGTAGAGAGGCGCCCGCGTCCGCCCGATTTGACGTTGATGACAGATTGCCCTATCATCGCACATCCCGCCATACCGCCGATACAGCCGCTTGCGATGTTGGCGATACCCTGCCCTCGTGCCTCAACCGTTTTGTCGCTTTTGGTATCGGTGAGATCATCGACGATGGTCGCGGTCATAAAGGACTCTAAAAGCCCCACGATAGCGAGTGCGAATGCATAGGGAAAGATGATCTGCAGCGTTTCTAAAGTAAGCGGCACGTTTGGAAGCAAAAAGATCGGCAGCGTATCGGGGAGCGCACCCATGTCGCCGACGTTGCGCACGCTATCCCACCCCATAAAAGCGACAAAAAGAGTCAGCACGACGATGGTCACCAAAGGCGATGGGATGATTTTTCCGATTTTTGGTATATAAGGGAAAAGGTAGATGATCACAAGCCCCGCGGCGGTGAGTGCGTATACATGCCATGTTACGTTTGTGAGTTCGGGAAGCTGCGCCATAAAGATAAGGATCGCCAAAGCGTTCACAAACCCCACGACAACCGCGCGCGCCACAAAGCTCATCAGTTTTGCGACCCCGATGTACGCTAAAACGATCTGGATAAGCCCCGTAAGGATAGTAGCCGCCAAAAGATACTCCAAGCCGTGCTCTTTGACCAAAGTCACCATCACAAGCGCCATCGCACCCGTAGCGGCACTTATCATCCCGCTGCGCCCTCCAACAAAAGAAATCACGACCGCGATACAAAACGAAGCATAGAGCCCTACTTTGGGGTCAACCCCCGCTATGATGGAAAATGCGATCGCTTCGGGGATGAGAGCGAGTGCTACGACCAGCCCCGAGAGAAGATCGCCGCGGATATTTCCGAACCACTCTTTTTTTAAACGTTGCGTCATTGGTTTCCTTTGTTGTGTAAATTGTCGTACATGCCATGGCATGTGGGGGTTTTAATGAGGTTAAAGCTTGAGGCTTTATCTTCGGAGGTGAGGCTTTCGCCTCCTTTGAGATTACATCCTAGAAGAGGTTTTTAAAGACGGACGGGAATCCCGTTGTCGTGGAGGTAATGTTTAAGCTCCATAATATCTATCTCTTTATAGTGAAAGATGCTTGCCGCAAGCGCCGCATCGGCACCGTGCAAAAACGCCTCTTTGATGTGCTCCATCGTTCCCGCTCCGCCGCTGGCGATAACGGGAACGTTCACCGCGCGGCTGATCTGCTCGGTGATGGTGAGTTCAAACCCTGCTTTGGTGCCGTCGGTGTCCATTGAGGTTAGCAAAATCTCCCCGCTTCCGCGATCGACCGCCTCTTTTGCCCATTCTACGGCATCAAGTCCCGTATCGACCCGTCCGCCGTTTAAAAAGACGTGGTATCTATCGCCCGTTTTTTTCACGTCTATCGCGGTGACGATACACTGGCTTCCAAAGCGCTTGGCACCCTCGTTGATAAGTTCGGGGCGTTTGATCGCCGCGGAGTTGACGCTTACTTTGTCGCATCCGACGTTGAGGAGCTTGTAGATATCCTCTAAAGTGCGGATACCACCCCCGACGGTGAGAGGGATAAAGATTTCGCGTGCCACTTGTGCCACGATATCGACGATGGTATCGCGGTTGTCGCTTGAAGCGGTGATATCTAAAAAGGTGATCTCATCTGCCCCCTCTTCGTTGTAGCGGCGTGCCACTTCCACGGGATCGCCCGCATCTTTGAGACCTACGAAATTAACCCCTTTTACGACCCTTCCGTCTTTGACGTCAAGACAGGGGATGATGCGTTTGGCAAAGTAGTTCATAGGGCAAACCTCAAAGAAAAAATTAGTTGCAATTATAACTTTTTAAGCTTATCGGCAGTTTTATTCAAAAATATTGACGTTGTATTTTGCAACCAAACCATCGGGATTCAGGCACTCGTTTTGGAAGAATTCGACGATGTAGGGCATTTGGCAGTGTTTCTCGAAAATCTCCACGCTCTCCCATATTTCGTTAAACAAAATTCCGTAGTGCTCCCCCGGTGCAAAGGGGTTTTCTAGTTTGCGCATCACTTTGTACTGGATGCACCCCTGCTCTTTATGGGTCGGTTCTTCAAGTGCCTGCAAAACTTTAAAAAGCTCCTCCTCTTTCCCCTCTTTTGCTTTAAATTCTGCGGTACAGTAAATCATTTTTGCTCCATTGTTTTAAGTGAGACGTGATTATACTTACGAAAATAAAAATGAGGATTAAATTTGTTTGAACAAGGATTTTTAAATACGAGTGCACCGCTTTATATGGACGTGGTAACGCTCTATTTCGCGATTTTACCTTTTTTGATGGTTGCGGGGATTGCCGCGGCGATCAAAAAAAGATTCGAGCTGCATTATCGCATACAGCTTGCAACCTTTCTTTTTACCCTCGTCATGGTGGTGGTTTTTGAGATCGGCGTACGGTTTTCGGGCGGTTTTAGCGCGTTTATGGAAAATGCGCGTATCAACGAGACTTTTATGTTCGGCTTTTTGCTTGTGCATATCCTTATCGCGCTGGCAAGCGTCGTGGCATGGTCTATCTTGATCTATAGCGGCGTCAAAGAGTACAAACTCAAAGCACAGCCCTTTGTCAAATCGCATAAAAAGCTTGGCATGTGGGTGTACGGCGGCATGAGCATCACCTCTTTCATGGGTGTGATGATCTACTATTTTCTTTTTATGTATTAATGATATGGCAATTTTTATAGAGTATGGTATCTCATTTTTCTCCCCTCTCCGAAAGAGAGGGGTAGCTTTAGGGGGTTGTAGGGACATTCGTCCCTGCCACGAAAACGGACGAGTTCGTTTTCGTGCGTAATATTTATTTTTTTTATTCTTACCAAACTATAAGAAACAATAGTATAAACTCACGCCTATGAAACATACGAATGTAATCGCAAAAAAACAATTTGGACAAAATTTTCTTAAAGACGAGTCCGTTTTGCGAAAAATCATCGAAGCGATGCCCAAAACTCCGCATAAGATCGTTGAGATTGGGCCTGGCTTAGGTGATTTAACTAAATTTTTAGTTGATGTCAAAAGTGTAGAAGCTTTTGAGGTAGATACCGATTTATGTAAGATATTACAAGAAAAATTCAAAGAAGAGATTGCTACCGAGCGCCTCACCATTCGATGTGGGGACGTACTGAACGCTTGGCAGAGCAGCTTAGTTGATGAGTCGTACGATTTAGTGGCAAATTTGCCCTATTACATCGCGACAAATATCATCCTAAAAGCGCTCGCAGATCCTATGTGTAAGAATATTCTTGTAATGGTTCAGCTTGAAGTAGCGGAAAAATTTTGCGCCGATGCAGGCGAAAGCGTGTTTGGTGCCCTAGGCATCATCACCCAAAGCGTTGGAGACGCCCACATTGTGGTTCGCGTTCCCCCCAGCGCATTTGAGCCTGCTCCCAAAGTGGACTCCGCCGTTTTTTTTGATACGAAAACACAAAGACAGAAGCGATGAAGGTTTTGAGAGGCTGCTGCGAGTTGCATTTGCACAGCCCCGCAAAACGCTTTTGAAGAATCTTTCGAGTGTGTATTCTAAAAAAGTGCTTGAATCCGCCCTAGAGGAACTAGGACTTACATTAACGATTCGACCTCATCAGGTGGCTACCGCTGACTATCACCAACTCTATAAAAAAATACAAAGGAGTTTGGATGACGGAAGAGAACAAGGGAACGATTGAATCGGCCCCCGCACCGGAACGAAGACCAAATAACAGAAGAAACAACAACAGAAACAGAAACCCGCAAAACAGACAAGCAGGCGAAGCAAAAGGGGAACAAAAACCGGCCTCTTCGCAGAACAGACCCAACAGAGGCAGCAGTTCAAACCGCCGTCGTCCCGCTACGGCAACCGATGAGGATCTCCGTGCATTTGTCGTAAAAAATCAAGAAGCGCACAAACAAAGACTTAATCCCCATTTTAAACTTGACCTCAATTCCAACGCAAAAGTGCGCATTACGCCGCTGGGCGGACTCGGAGAGATCGGCGGGAATATCGCCGTATTTGAAACCGAAAAAGAGGCGATTTTAATCGACGTGGGGATGAGCTTTCCCGATGGCGAGATGCACGGGGTGGATATCCTTATCCCCGATTTCTCGTATATCAGAGAGATTCGCCACAAGATCGTAGGGGTTATCATCACCCACGCTCACGAAGACCATATCGGGGCGATGCCTTACCTCTTTAAAGAGATGCAGTTTCCTATCTACGGAACGCCGCTTCCTTTAGCAATGATCGGCAGCAAGTTTGACGAACACCACATTAAAGAGCACCGTAAATATTTCGTGCCCGTAGAGAAGCGCCAAATCTATAAAATCGGGAACGATTTCGAGATCGAGTGGATGCATATGACCCACTCTATCATCGATTCCTCTTCTTTGGCGATCACGACGGCGGCGGGAACTATTATCCATACGGGAGACTTTAAGATCGACCATACGCCGGTTGATGGCTATACGGCGGACTTGCACCGTTTGGCATACTACGGCGAGAAGGGAGTTTTATGTTTGCTAAGCGACTCGACAAACTCCTACAACACCGCGCCTACCCCTTCGGAGCTTAACGTAGCACCTGCGCTTGATCGCGTATTTTCCAAAGCGGAAGGGCGCGTGCTTCTTTCGACGTTTAGTTCTAATATCCACCGTGTGCAGCAGGCGATCCAGTACGGGATCAAATACGGGCGCAAGGTGTGCGTGATCGGGCGTTCTATGGAGCGTAACCTTGAGGTGGCGATGCAGTACGATTACGTTCGTTTTCCTAAAAACGTTTTTATCGACGTCGAGGAGCTGCCGCATCTTAACGACAAAGAGATTCTCATCGTAACCACGGGATCGCAAGGGGAACCGAGTTCGGCACTCTTTAGAATGGCGATCGGCGAGCACCGCCACGTCAAGATCAAGCCTACCGACTTGATCATCCTCTCCTCCCGTGCGATTCCCGGGAACGAGGGAAGCATCTCCAATATGCTTAACTTCCTTCAGCGCGCGGGTGCAAGGGTGAGTTCGGACAAAGATATTCACGTTTCGGGGCACGCTTCGATCGAGGAGCAAAAACTGATGCTGCGTCTTGTAAATCCGAAGTTCTTCTTGCCTGTGCACGGGGAGTACAACCATGTTATGAAGCACAAAGAGACGGCGATGCTCTGTGGCGTGCCTGAGCGTAACATTCTTTTGATGACCGACGGCGAGCAGATCGAAGTGGCACCGAAATATATGCGCAAGGTCAAAACCGTTAAAACAGGTAAAACCTATATCGACAACCAAAATAACCACCAAATCGAAGACGATATCGTCATCGATCGTCAAAAACTCGCAACGGACGGTATCGTGATGATCGTGGCGCAAGTGGACAACCAAACATCGAAAATGACTGCAAAACCGCGTGTTACTTCGTTTGGACTCGTAGCGGACAAACAAGACAAATATTTTGCAAACGAGATGGAAGATGTATTGGAGCATTTCCTCATCCATATGAAAGAGGGTCTTATCGAAAACCCAAAAGCGCTTGAGAACGATCTGCGCCAAGTGGTTCGCAAACATATCTACCGCAAACTTAAAAAGTACCCGCTTATCGTACCGCACGTTTTGGTGCAATAACGCACACACTTTTGACATGCCAAGCTTTGGCATGTCGCAAATCCTCTTTTTTCTACCTATTTCCGTGTTAAATCATTTTAAATCATCAAGAAAACGCTATAATTTTTTCTCTTTATATAAAACAAAGGAATGAAGATGGAAACGTTAATACTGAGCGGTGCGATAATTCTTTTTGCGCTGATTATTATGTCAAAGGGGATCAAGGTGGTTTCTCAGTCGGATATGTACGTGATTGAGAGGCTGGGGAAATATAACCGTACTTTGGCGGGGGGATTGCATTTTATTATCCCCGTGGTGGACAGCGTGCGCAGCAAACTCACCTCGCGCGAACAGATGGTGGATATTCCCAAACAAACGGTGATCACCAAAGACAACGTGAATATTTCCATAGACGGGATCGTGTTTTGCAAGGTCGACAGCGCGCAGGATGCGACCTATAACGTCGAGGATTTTCGTTCGTCTATCTCCAACCTTGCGATGACGACGCTGCGTTCGGAGATAGGGAGTATGGAGCTTGATGCTTCGCTCTCTAACCGAGAAACGCTCAACGCCCGCTTGCAAGGGGCTTTGGGGGAAGCGGCGATCAACTGGGGGATCAAGATAACGCGGGTGGAGATCAGCGATATTTCGGTGCCAAAAGAGATCGAAAAAGCGATGAATATGCAGATGGAAGCAGAGCGTGAAAAACGTGCTATCCAAACCCGTGCCGAGGCGCAAAAAGAGGCGCAGATTCGCGAAGCCGAAGCGTTTAAACAATCGGAAGTCTTAAAAGCCGAAGCGATCGAGCGTATGGCGGATGCAAAAAAATACGAGCAGGAAAAAGTTGCCGAGGGGCAGCAAAATGCGATGCATGCCATAAATGAAGCGATGCAGCGTAACGAAAAAGCGGCGGAATTTTTGCTTGCCAAAGATCGCATTGCGGCATTTAAGGCGATGGCAGAGAGCGGTTCTAACGACAAGATGATCCTCCCTTACGACGTGGCGCAGATGGTAGGTTCGATGAGCGTTATGGGGGATGCATTTTTTAAAGGCGTGAGCAATGGAAACACAAATACTTGAGCCCTTCGCCCCGTGGGTGCTTTTGGGGATAGGGATCGCGCTCGTGGCGTTTGAGAGCTTTTTACTCTCGTTTGTGGCGCTTTGGTTTGGTTTGGGGTGCATTATCATGGCGCTTGTAAGTATGTTCGTGGTGTTTGAGGAGGGTGTTTGGCAGTTGGCATGGGCGTCGCTTTTGGCGCTTGGGATGCTTTTTACTCTTAGAACCCGTGCGATGGAGAAGTTTTTGGAACCTGCAGAACCCGTAGAGATACGCGAGGATTACCTTAACGAGAGCGGCTACGGCGTGATCGAGAACGGCATGGTACATTACAAAGCAACCTATTGGACGCCCGAACATGCCAAAGGGGAGGTTTTTGCCGAGGGGGAAGAGGTATTCGTGGCAAGCACCCACAAAGGGCGTGCAAAAATCTCTAAAATAGCTGAATGATTTTAGTCTCTATTTTGGGGGAGTTTCACTCCTCCGTTTTCCCCGTATTTTATGAATTTCACAGACGCATTACGACCCATGTGATCGTGCATGACGGCGGATTTCGTCGGCGCAGAAACGATCGGATGATAGTAGAATCGCTTGAGAAGTTCGGCCGCAAATACGACTTGGCAATCAAAACATATGAGTACACGATCGATGAAGACTCTTTGGTCTCCATAGACAAGCTTGCGACAAAAATCCTTGGCATGTGCGAAAAAAAAGAGGAGATTTTTATCAACGCTACCGACGGGCTCTCCAATATAGGGATTTTGCTTGCTGATAAAACACTGCGTCGCGGCGTGCACTTTATCGCCTACGATATGCACGAGAACAGCTACAACCTTATCACCAAAAATTCGATGCGCCATGTGCAGATGCACTCTTCGCTGGGCGTAGTCGATCATCTGCTTTTAAAAGGGTTTGAGGTGGAACATGTGGAGGACAAAGCGTTTGCCCTGCGTCACAAAAAAAGTATCGTAGCGCTTTTTGAGGAGCATCTTGAGGAGTTCAACAAGATGAAAATAGACCTTTTCAACCATAAAATGCGCCCCCAAAAATATCCCAATGCGTATAAAGTGATCAAGCGTTTACGGCTTGATATTATTCAGCATTACAAAGAGATAACGGGGGGATTGTTTGAATTTTACGTCTATTTTTTGCTAAACGATTTGGGTTTTGACGATATCGAAGTGGGGGTGCGGCTTAAACAGCCTTTTGGGGAAAACGGCTTTGTGGGCAACGAGTTCGATATTTTGGCGATGCACCAAAACCATCTGCACATCATCGAGTGCAAGTTCACCAAAAACGTCAAGCTCTCCGAACTCGTTTATAAATACGCAGCACTCGTCAACCAGCTCGACGATGAAGGAAAAGTGCTACTGCTTACCGACAAGAAAAACTACAAACCCAACCTCGTCAAAGACAAATCGGGCGATCTCGAACACCACAAACGTGCGGGACTCAGCCGCATTATGATACGCGGTTCGCTCTTTAAACACAAAGAGGAGTTTGCCCGCGAGGTGCAGGCTTTTTTCCGTTTGCAAAGCTAGTGCTTAGAACATCTTGTCTAAGAGCATCTTCATCCCTTGGCGCGCCGCCTCTTCGGTGATGACGTCGACGACGTCTTTTTGTTTAGGCTGCGGCGCGCTTTGGTAGATCACCTGCGTTTTTTGGCTCTCTTTGGCGATTTTTGCCTGCTCTTTGAGGAAATACTCCTGCTCTTTTTTGCGTGCTTCATCTTTTAGTAGTTCGGTCGTGATATCGATCATTGCCGCTATGATCGTGTCGTTAAGCCCCATAGTCGTGAGAACGTCGATCTCATCGAGAGTAAACTCTTTGTAGGGGGTTTTGACGCGGTTGATAAGGGAGATGATGAGCACGTCGCTTTTGCCTTTCTCTGCGAGGCGCACCACATCCCCCACTTTAAGCCCCTCAGGACCCGTGAGCGCAAGGCGGAGCGTTGGGTCTTTGATAAAATAGACCGCATTGGGGTTTTTGTCCGCAAAGTTTTTAAGCCCCTGAAGGTCGCCGGCGGCAAGAAATTGATTCACGTCTTGTTCGAGGCGTTTGTTGGCTTGGTCTTGTTTTATGGTTTGCAAGAATGCTATGGCATGTGTGAATTCATTAGGCTGCTGCGTACTGGTCGCTGCCACTCTTTTGGCGCGCAAAGAGGCACCTTTGGCTCTTTGCTCCAGCCCCGAAATAGCATTGTCTATGTCGGCACCTTGCGCTACAAAATAGAGTGCTATCTCTTCGTCGTGCTTGAGTGCGGCTTCTCCAAGCGGCGTCCAACCGTATTGTGAACGTGCGTTCACATTGGCTCCGCGCGATATGAGGAGGCGAATAATCTGTTTGTGCATAAGGGTCGTAGCGCTTATAAGAGGGCTTCCGTATTGGTTGTTCCATGTTTCGACGTTGACCCCGCTATCAAGCAGGGCGCTAACCCTTTGGAGGTCGTTGCGTATGATTGCGTTGTGCAGGTCGATGCTTTGGCTGAGTGCAGCATTTTGTTTTTGATGTATAGGCGAGGCGGCACACCCCGCAAAAACCACGGCGAATACAACGCTGCAACAAAGATAAAAAAGT
Source organism: Sulfurimonadaceae bacterium (assembly GCA_963664885.2). GTDB lineage: Bacteria > Campylobacterota > Campylobacteria > Campylobacterales > Sulfurimonadaceae > Sulfurimonas. Next base: position 69,074 of record CAXXSB010000015.1, on the reverse strand, counting down.
TTTGTGGCATGGGACATAAGAACTCCTTCTCCTAAATAGTGTTTATTATACTCGTATCAAAAAAGATGGTCAAGAAGCATTTTAACACCTTGTTTTGCTGCTTCTTCGGTGATCACGTCCACCACATCCTTCTCTTGCCCTTGGGTTTGTGTTTGCTGATGGATGATATGGGTTTTCTGTCCATCTTTGGCTATTTTTGCCTGCTCTTTGAGAAAAAGCTCCTGCTCTTTTTTACGCTCTTGATCTTTTAAAAGCTCGGTGGTTACGTCGATCATGGTTGCAATTACGGTAGAGCTGATCCCCATATCGATAATCATGTCGATCTCTTCAAGGGTAAATTCTTTGTAAGGCACTTTCACCCTTTTGATGAGAGAGAGGATGATCTTTTCATCCATCCCTTTTTGCACGAGTTTTCTAATATCACCCACTTTAAGGTCTTTTGGACCCGTGAGGGCTAGGCGCAGCTCAGGCTGGGGGATAAAGTTCGCTGCATTGGGATGTTCTTCGACGTAGACCTTGAGAGCTTCAAAGTTTTGTTCTTGTATATAGAGGAGAATCTGTTGTTTTTGTTTTTCAATCTCGGCTAGCTTTTGTTCCTGCTCTTGTCGGGCTTGCTTTTGGAGCTTCTCTTTTTGCTGGATTTGCAGAAGCTCTTGGGCTAGTGCGTTGTCTCCTCGATCTTTTAAAAGAGTGAGTGCGTTGCGCCCCCATTCGTCGGTAGCATAGAAATCCGCACCTTTTTCTGCCAAATAACGCAATATCTCTGCATGACCATGCCATGCCGCGACTGTAACTGCCGACCAGCCGTACATGCCGCGACGATTGATGTCGGCTCCGTGTTCGACCAAGAGCTGTACGATCTTAAGATTACCGGTACCGGCAGCTTGTTTAATTGCAGGATAGAGCCCAAAATCGTCGGGAATGTAATAATTTACGTCAACTCCTTCTTGCAGAAGATATTCGACTTGGGCAAGATTTCCGAAAGCTGCCGCCCAACCAAGTGCTTCTTGTTTGTCCTCTTTCGTTGCGATTTCTCTTTTGAGATCCTCAACCGATCCCCCCTGTGCGATATCGTAAAATTTCCCCACGCATCCGCTTAAAAAGAATGCGAACAATAAGATGAAAAAAACAGTTCCAAGACGCTTCATAAGAGACCTTTTAATAAGTTATACAAATACTACATCCAAACGTCTAAAAGATTTATTAGGGAACTTTATAAAACACGCACATGCCAAGAAAACAGATGGTTTTCTAAGCTCTTTGGTGCTACCCTATCGTATTAAAAAAATCGAAGGGACAGTTTTGAAAAAACAACACGATCAAGCTTTTGAAGAAGCGGTAAAAACGATGATGCTTCACGTGGGGGAGAACCCTGAGCGCGAAGGGCTTTTAGAGACCCCTAAGCGTGTGAGAAAAGCGTACGAGTTTATCTTCGGCGGCTACAAAGAAAACCCTAGAGAGATTCTCGAAAAAGCACTTTTTACAAGCTCCAACGACGAGATGGTGCTTATCAAAGATATCGAGTTTTATTCGACGTGCGAACACCATCTTTTGCCGATCATCGGGCGGGTGCATGTTGCATACATCCCCGACGGTAAAGTGGTGGGGCTTTCAAAAATTCCCCGCGTCGTGAATGTTTTTGCGCGCCGTATGCAGATCCAAGAGCAGCTCACAGAACAGATCGCCGATGCGATTATGAGCACCATCACCCCAAAAGGGGTCGCAGTGGTGATCCAAGCACGCCATATGTGCATGGAGATGCGCGGGGTAGAGAAGATCAACTCCACGACAACCTCTTCGGCACTGCGCGGGCTCTTTAAAAAAGACGAAAAAACAAGAGCGGAATTTTTCTCCCTCATCAACTCCCCGACGGGTACGAGATACTAAGGTCGGCATGCCCTTACAATCCCTCAAAGAAAAAATCGCCGCCAAAAACCACTCCACCCCTTTTGGGGAGGTAGTAAAGATCAATGCCACCGTTATCACTGCGCGCGGCTTAAAGGTGAGCATCAGCGATATGGTGCGCATCGTTTCAAACCAAAACGCCCAAGAGACGGTGGGGATGGTGACCGAGATAGACGGCGATACGTTTTACATAACCCCGTTTAGTTTTATCGAGGGGTTTTGCTCGGGCGATCACGTGTTTTTGGAGCAGGCAGGGATGCAGATTCCCGTAGGCAAAGGGCTGCTTGGTCGCGTGGTCGATCCGTTTATGCGTCCTATTGACGGGCTTGGAAGCTTGGCATGTGCCGCTATGTCGCCCATTATCAAAGCGCCCATCGCAGCCATGAAACGGGGGATGATCGATGAGGTATTTAGCGTGGGGGTAAAAAGCGTGGACGGGCTTTTAACCTGCGGCAAGGGGCAAAAGCTCGGTATCTTTGCGGGGAGCGGGGTTGGAAAATCGACGCTGATGGGGATGATCGTGCGGGGTGCGGATGCGCCTATAAAAGTGGTTGCCCTTATCGGGGAGCGCGGGCGCGAGGTGCCTGAGTTTATCGAAAAAAATCTCGGCGGTAATCTTGAAAATACCGTGATCGTGGTTGCCACGAGCGACGATTCGCCTCTCATGCGTAAATACGGCGCTTTTGCTGCGATGAGCGTGGCGGAGTTTTTTAAAGACCAAGGGCTTGACGTGCTGTTTATTATGGACTCGGTGACCCGTTTTGCGATGGCACAGCGCGAGATCGGGCTCGCACTCGGAGAGCCGCCCACCTCTAAGGGCTACCCTCCCTCTTCGCTCACCCTTTTGCCGCAGCTTATGGAGCGTGCAGGCAAAGAGGAGGGCAAAGGGAGCATCACCGCTTTTTTTACCGTACTTATCGAAGGGGACGACATGAGCGATCCCATTGCCGATCAGTCGCGCTCTATTTTGGACGGGCACATCGTTCTCTCGCGCGAGATGACCGATTTTGGTATCTATCCGCCCGTGAATATCCTTAACTCCGCTTCGCGCGTTATGAATGACATCATCACCAAAGAACACCTCAAAGCCGCGATCAAATTCCGTCGCCTCTACACCCTGCTTAAAGAGAATGAGGTGCTTATCCGCATCGGGGCGTACAACAAAGGGAGCGACCCCGAGCTTGATGAGGCGATCGCAAAAAAACCGAAGATGGAAGAGTATCTTTCTCAAGTGGCAACGGAGCAAACAGCGTATGATGCAAGCGTACAGCAGCTTGTAGCACTTATGAACGGCTAAAAAATCGTGCCTTTCCATCCTTTTGGAGGGTGTTCGTTTTGACTTAGAGCAAGGGGAAACGGGGCAGTTAAGGAAAAAAGTTTCATCAATACGGCGATAGAGAGATCCTCTCCGAAGAGATCGAGATAGGAGTAGATGAATCCCTCTGCGCTTTTGTATTCTTTTTTCTTGAGCAGCGCTTCTACTTTGGCATAAAAGCCGAGCTTGAAGAGGCTTGCAATGCTCTTTTCTTTCGATGCAACCAAAACAAGTTCCCCTAAAACGTTTTGTATTGCGTTTATATCTGAGGCTATGGCATGTTCTCGGGCTTTTGCAAGAGTTTTGCTCCAGTGTTTCTCCAAAAGTATCCCCAATTCGCTTTGAGCAAGAAGCGGGTATGTGTCTAAAAGTTCATAGCATCCGTTAAAATCGTTGTTCTCATAAAGCTCACCGAGGCGTTCGACGCCGCACATTAGCTCTTGGAGCGAGTCGGAGGGTTGCGAGGCGGGAAGCTTTGCAAGCCGTTCTTTGGCGCGGGGCAGATCAAAGGAGAGAACGGCTTTGTAAATCTCTTGCATACAACTTTCTTGGGTATTTTGCAAAGCGATGTAGTTGGGAAGTTTGGCAAGCGACTTCTCTTGGGCAACAAGTGTCTGGCATGTGGCGTAATCTTTCTCTTCGAGTGCTTTGAGAAACGAAAGAAAAAGGGTGTTTTTTTCTAAAAAAAGCTTTGTCGTATCTCTTTTTGACGCTATCCCCATAAAAGGGCTCAATATTTCCCGCGCTTTGGCATGTGCACCGCTAAGAAGCGCTTTTTGAGCTTGTCGCGTAGATGCACTAAAGCTCTCTTGGAGCTTTTTGTAGGGTGGAGTTGCCTGAAGATGGGGCAGTTTTGCACCCATTGCATAGGCGAGGGGGTATTTTTTGGCCTCTACGAGAGCGATGAACCTCGGATAGTGTTCATAGGTTTTTTTCAGTAAAGCGATCTCCTCTTTTTTCGCAGCCACTCCGCCAAACATCTCGAGTATCCTCTCAAAGCGTTCCTTGTTTTGTTTTATAAGCGCTTGGAGGGCATCTTGGAGCATTGCATCGTAAAGACGGGAAAGCTTTTCAAAAGAGGGGGTGCGGCATAAAACGGGGTTATTCCGTACAAGCACGTCGGCTTGTTCAAGCGCATTGTGCAGAAGGAGTGAATCAAGTTCGCCCGTGGGGCATAGATCGAACGTGTCGGTTCTGTTGTTTTGGTACTCGATATGGAGGTTATTCTCTTCGACGCGGCATGTTTTGATTGCAAAGGGGGTGGTTAAAAACCTTGAACGGCATAGTTTGTGTTCTGCAAGATCAAAGAGGGCGAAGTTTGCCTCATCCACCTGTAAAAGAGCGTACGTGTTTTGCATATAGGGGAGAACGAAGCGCACCGCAGCAAAGGGGAGGCGTGTTTTTATGGCATGCGGCTCAAAAGAGAGCGTGTAGCGATAGGTTGCACCCCCGACAAAGAAAATGACAAGCGTGTAGGGGCCTACAAATAAAACATTGTGTACGGGTTGTGCGCTCAGACGCAGTCGTGCAATCTCCCTGTGGGCAGTGTGATTATAAAGAAAAACATTCCCCTCCCTATCGCCGCATGCCAAGAGGCTGCCCTCACAAGCCAATGCGGTGATGGGGGATGATGCGGGGGTATAAGAGGCATAGGGAAGTGGAAAATCTTTATGGTACAAAAGAACATCCCCTTGGGAGGTGCCAATGCAAAGAAACTCTAAATCGCTATGGCATGCGGCGCAGGTTTTACCCGCAAGTTCGAGATATCGGAGGTGCTCCTGCAAGGGGGTATCACAAGGTGGCACTGTCTGTGGTCCAAACTATTTCGTAAAGTTTGAAGCTCTCCTCGGAATTTTTTTTATAAAGCGCATAGATATTGCTATGGCGTTCGTGGGAGCATATGCGGCGATTTTCTTTGTCATGGCATGTGGTAAATTTGGAGCCATCAAAGCTCTCTCCTATCTCTATGCCGAGAGGATTTTTCGTATTTTTGCTTGTCACTATAATCGTATGCACAAGCTTCTCCTGACCTTTTTTGGGTTTGTTGGGGAGAATGAGCATCACCTCTCTTGTTTCGTACGTTACACGCAGGATACTTTGCATTTCGCCTCCTGCGTTGGTGCTAAAATGTTCTATATCGTACCCTAAAAGTTTCGGAGCTATGAGAGACGTGTTGTAGAGCGTGGTGTCGTTGATGCCGTTTACGCCGTTCTCGGTGATACCGATGCGATACAAAGGAGTGGTGTCTTGCTTGAAGCATCCCAAAAAAAGAAACGGAATAAAAAAGAAAAGGGCAAAATTTTTCATGTCCAAATGATAAAAGAAAAAGATGGTTAAAAAGCTGAAATAAAAAAAAAAGAGGAGGTTTGAGTCACCCAAGGTGACTCAAAAGGGTTTAGCAAGAAGGAACGTTCCCGCTGTCGCTTCCGAATTCGTGGAAGAAATCATAGTAATGCTCTAAAAAGTTTTCTTTTAAATCTGAATCTTTTACGTTCGGGCAAAGTTTTTTGATCTCATCAACAAGTTTCCCCTCTTCTTTAATCTCAGTCCACTCATCTTGAGTATGTTTTCCTGCCATAGCAGCACCCGTCATACCACAAGCATCTTTCAACTTTTTAGTGAAAAGTTGTTGACCTTTTTTAACGTCTGCAGAAGCTGTTGTAGCACCTAATCCTAATACTAAAGTTGCAGCAAGTGCAATTTTTACAATTTTGTTCATATGTTCTCCTTCAAAATCAATGTATTCTAGCGAAGATAAAATAAAACTAATATTTATTCTCAAACGTAACCCACTTCTTTGATAAAAAAGTGATAATCATAAGGTTTTCTAATCCAAATAGTTTGGATTAGAACCGTAATTACGCTCTACCTGAAAGCATTCCGTGGATTGTCATCGGTTTAAGAGCGTATACTTTGAGTAACCACCAGATCCATCTTTCTTGTGTCGGGTCAAGCGGGAATGACGGAGTCGGTTTTGCGCTCCAGTCGAACTCTGCAAGCATTACCGTACCGATACTTGTGATAAGTGGACAAACAGTATATCCGCCGTATTTAGCAGGCAATTCTGTTTTTCCTTCCATTGCAGCGATCATGTTGTCCACGAGAACAGCGTATTGTTTACGTGCAGAACCTCCCGTTTTACCCATAGGAACCGCAGCAACGTCACCTAAACACCATACGTTTTTGAATTTTACGTGTTGGAGAGTTTCTTTGTTAACAGGAACCCATCCTTGAGCAGAACCTACCGGAGAATTTCCTACTTCATCAGGAGCTTTCATCGGAGGCGTTATATGGATGAAATCGTATTTAAACTCGACGTTTTGCGTCTTTTTCACCATTGTGTACTCTTCGAGATCCTCATCGTACGCACCTTTTTCTTGCCAATGTTTCTCGAACGTAGCAATTTTGTTTTCAGTGTCGATAGCTACAAGGTTGTGTGCATAGTTCCATTTGAAATCTCTATCTTTGAATTGTTGTAAGATAGCTTCGTGGTACTCAGGTACACCGAACATTTTACCGCCGTTTGGATTGAAGATCAACTCAACTTTATCGCGAACACCCGCTTTTGTTAAAAGATCGTGTGTAATGTACATGATTTTTTTCGGAGCACCGCCGCATTTGATTGCCGTAGCAGGGTCTGTGAAAAGTGCTTGAAGTTTTTCGGGACCTTTGTGTGCTTTTGCTTTTTCGATAAGCTCTTGGATACCTTTATACGTATCTGCCGCACCGTCACGGAAATAGATTGAGTAAACGCCGTTTTTACCGACTTTTTGTTTTACGATGGCATTGTCCGCACCGCTTGAAGTGATCTCACCCTCTAAACCTTTGATGCCTGCGTAGTTAAGCATAAGTCCCGTAGCAACTACCAAGTGGTCGTAGCTTACTTCCTCTTTGCCGTCAACAACAACTTTGTTGTTTTCAGGATCAAACGAAGTTACTTTACCTTTGATAAGTTTTACGCCGCTTGGAACGAAATCGTCTCTGTTATATGTAATATCTTCTTTTTCCCACACGCCTGCAGCAACAAGAGTTTGCCCCGGTTGGTAAGAAACGGAGGTCGGATCCGGCTCGATAACCGTAATATCCGGGTTAGAAAGGTTAAGGCAAAGGCGTGCTGCGGTACTCATACCTGCAAGTCCCCCACCGACGATCACGATTTTCCCTTTTGCATCAGACGCGCTAGCCGCAGTAGCACCCGCCGTTGTTCCTGCCAATACAGATGCTGCAAGCGGAGATACGGCAAAATATTTTAAAGCATCACGACGAGACATGATCTCAGGGTGCTTATCAACTTCGTTTAGAATCTCTTCCAAAATTTGGTTTTTACTCATTCTTCTTTCCTTTGTTTTGAATAAACTGTTTCGATTGTACACGCTTGTGGCTTAATAATAGTTTTAGAGCTTATAAATTTTTAAAGCCGTGTATCTAAAATGCACACGAAGCATGGGCTTAAGGGTGTTTGAAGAAGGTAGAATTATTTTTTTGATAAGTTTTAGTTATGAGAGAAGATGAAAGAGCCAAAAGACTCTTTCATTATGTTTTTTAGTATCTGTAGCGGAAATATACACGAAGGTCGGAAGCTGTTTCGATAGGATCCATATATGGATTTGCTTTTGCCTCAGCCATGCTATATGGTGTTCCACCGTCACCGAAGAAACCGTTTGAACCTGTGTAGTCATATTTGATATATGTATAGCGTACTTGCATAGAGAACACATCGTCGATCAACGGTTGTGTCCAATACGCTTCATATGCATTACCGCGAGCTGCGAGTTTAGAACCGATGAGAGTATCTTCACCGTATGTGAATGGTCTCCAATATTTACTACCTTTGTTCCATTCGAGACCGAATTTACCCCCCGTAAGGTTTGGCATGCTAGCACCGAGCCAAATAGAGTTACCCGTTTCTGATTTGTCGCTTCCCATCATGTTTCCAGAGCGTCCCAACATACTTAATGCCATGTCAGCACTTGGCGTTCTTCCATTTTTAGTTGAAGGATGAGATTTTGACCATGCGAACGATGCAAAAAGAGTTGTATCGTCTAGGAAGTCAGAGATGCCGTCACCGATCCCTTTTGCTTGCATAGAGATAGCCATACCGTCCATGTCCCCTGAATTTTTCATAGCCCATGTTTGTACGTCGTCTGACATATCCATAGGTGTTCCTGAAAAATCATAGTCAGTCATATACATACCTGGAACATTAAACCCTCTATACCATGTTGTTTGTACGGAATATTGCCCATCGTTATACGGAACGAAGATGAATCCAGCCATATCTACCGTATCTAAAGCATCTTTATCGTCGATATAATTCGGAGATGTAGAAGCCATGCTTTGGTTTGCAAGTGTTGAATCAGCTTCGTTTGCCCATGCTTTAGCATTTGTAAGACCGCGTCCTAAACAAACTTTAAAGAGCATTCCAGGAAGTAAAAGGTCGGTTTTTACACCGAAGCTTGCCCCGTCAAACTCCATGTTGATCACGTGTCCTGAAGGTGATTTTGCATGATCGTCGTCTTCGCGGATGTTAGCAAGGTAGCCGTTTGTAGAGGGGCGGCGACCGACGCTTGCGGTAAAATCAAAATCACCGAGTTTCGGCGTCCATAACCAATACGCTTCTCTTACTCGTACTTTATCGTCATTAAGTGTTTCACTAGAGATCCAGTCAAAAGAATCATAGCCCATTCCTCTTTGTGGGTAACCTGCGGCACTGCTTGGATTAATTGGACTTGCTCCGAATGCTTTGTGGTAAGCTAATTGCCCTTTAAAGATCATTGTGTCTGTAGGAGCGTATCCCATGTTAAGCCACAAACGGTTAGAATAAAGAGCATCGTTTTTATATTTAACTCCTCCTACTGATTCGTATTGTAAATTATCGTAAGACGTTCTAAAATCAACATCAAATTTGATATTGTCTTTTGCGGATTGCATTTTTACTTCCGAGATGCTTTTGTTTTGTCTCTCGTTGAGTTTTTCAAGTTTTTGAAGTTTTGCGTTGAGTTCATCGATTTGTGATTGAACGTCAGCGTTGGCATAGATAGACGTGCTTAAAAAAGCAACGGCCGAAAGTGCGATTATTTTTTTCATTTTTTCCCCTTTGGTTAAATAATTCGGAACAATCATAGCAAAAAAAAAATCAAAATGGAAGAATTTGTGATAAAAATTTGTTATATTATGTGTAGTTAAGATTATTATAAATATTTATAATCAAAAGTTGTAGCATGTGCTGTTTTATATGTTAGACTCTGAATCGAGTTCAGGGTGACGAAGCGTGAAATGCTGGGCGGTGATGCGCGCAATGTTGGGTGGCGAAGCGTGAAATACTAGGTGATGAAGCGTGAAATGATGGAGTGCAGAATGTAAAATGACGAAGTGTCGCGCTCAAAACTTAGAGTCACTTACTCCGTCATTGCGGACTTGATCCGCAATCTAGTATTTTAATACTTATACGTTACAAAAAAACGTAAATCCTGCGCGACGATATCCGCTTTATCGGATGCTACCCATCCTGCACAGTTGACGTTTGGCGTGTAGTCGTGTTGCGCATAGGTGTAGCGAACTTGCGAAGGAAGGTATTTGACACCGAAAAGATCAAAATTCCAGTATGCTTCGTAAGCATCCCCGCGAACGGCTATTTTAGATCCTATCGCCGTATCTTCCGCCCATGTCATCGGCGTCCAGTATTTGCTGCCGTGGTTGTATTCAAACCCGAGTTTGCCGCTTTGGGTGATCATATCGGGGATATTGAGCCCTAGCCAGTAAGAGTACCCTTTTGCGACTCCTCCCTCTTTTGTGTTGATGAGGGAGTACCCTTTTTTCGCATCGTAGTAGGAGTGTGCCACCGAAGCAAACACAAGCGTGTTGTCCAAAAAGTCGCTGATTTCCTCGCCGATACCGTTAACTGCCAAAGAGAGGGCAAAAAGGTCGGCAGTTCCCGCATCGACTGCGGTTCCTGTCGGCAGTGAAGGATTTTTACCAGAAGCAATATAAGCATCATTAACGGCTATATTTTTCCCCTTAGTATTAAAAATATGCGCCCATTGGTACATAAGCTGGTATTGCCCGTCGTTGTAGGCATCTCCTGGCATTACGAAGAAATCTACATTCTGATCTTCTGTTCCTTTATCGGCGTAAGGTCCCCACGGAAGGGTTGCAGGGTTGTTGGTTCCGTAAACGTTCGTCATATCTCCCGTATGGGCGCGTCCGTAAACGAGTTTCGTATAAGCTCCGGGGATAAAACGGCTAAAGTCGAGTTTTACCATCGCCCCGTTTACTTCCATGTTCGTGATGTGTGCTAGCGGTGAGCCTGCCGTCTCTTCGTTTTCCCTTATATTTGCCAAAAAGCCGTTGCTAGAAGGTCTGCGCCCGATGCTGACACTAATAGGCTGTTCGCCGAGTTTGTTCGAGTACACGAAGTACCCCTCTTTAAGGCGCATCACAGTATCGGACGGTTTGGAACTCGCCGACCAATCTTTAAGCGGTGCATCGTCAACGTAAAGGTGTGCTCCCCAAACGGAATAAATTGCGAGTTTCCCTTTAAACATTAAGCCGTCCATAGGCGCAGCACTCATGTTTAGGTACAAACGGCTTGACCAAAGAGCATCGTTATCGGCTTTGAGATTGTTTATTTTATCTTCGTATTCTAAAACATCTACTGCGTTTCTAAACTCGATACCGAATTTTACGTTGTCCATAGCGGTGTTTTTTTTCACTTCGGTAAGAGTCTTGGTAGTAGATTTTTGCTGTTTTTTAAGTTTTTCGACCTCTTTTGTGAGTTTTTCTACCTGCGTTTGCAAATCGGTGTTCGCAGCAAGAGATGAACCTAAAAGAGCGATTGATACAGCTAAACTTATCTTTTTCATACTATTTCCTTATAAAATTTCGGGCAATAATAGCATAAATTAGTAATAATTATTAAATAGATTTGTTTTAGTTATATATGAGGAAGCCGTTTTTCCTTTGTAGCATAGGCTTTAGCCTGTAAATATGGTGTTTGTAAGGACTAAAGTCCGTGTGATGAGAGGCTTACATGCCATGAGAGCACGGCGAGAGCGGCATCTGTGAAAAAGTTTATTAATAGATTTTATTGATAAGCAGCTGCAAGGAGACTTTGGAGTTAAATTCGTTTTTGCTTAGGGTATAGCTGCAGGTGAGCCTTCTGTCTTCGGGCATCTCTAGCACCTGACGGAAGAGTATGAGTTCGAGGGTTTTGCGCTCGTGGGGGAATTGGCGCACGCTGATGCGGCAATGGCTGCGCTCCTTGCCCATGGGGGTGATGCTTAGTATCTCTGCGTCTTTCATAAGAAAAGAGGGGCGGGGATTTGCTTCGCCGTAGGGTTCAAAATATTCGAGTATAGAAAGAAGTTCAAAATCGATCGCATCGCTTTGTATGATGCCGAGCACTTTCTCTTTGGGAAGAAAATCGCTGCGATCGAGTGCCGCGGCACTTAGGTTGATCGCTTGGCTAAAAGGTGCGATCGCTTCGGTGAGAATAGAGAGCCCTGCCGCCATTTTGTGCCCGCCGAATTTTTCTAAAAAATGTTCGTTGGCATGTAAAAGGTCGTAGATGTTCACCTCGCCCAGACTCCGCGCACTCCCTTTGGCATGGCTCCCATCGATGCTCAAAACGATGGCGGGGCGAGAGTATTTGTCCACAAGGCGCGAAGCGACGATCCCCACGACCCCTTCATGCCAACCCTCGCCGGCTACTACTAGCACGTCGGGAAGCATGCCTAGCATCTCCACCTGCGCGATTGCCTCTTGGGTGGTAAGCGCCTCGGTCTCTTTGCGCTGTTCGTTGAGTGCGGAGAGTTTTTCAAACTGCGTGTAGGCTTCGTGTGTGGAGGTTGCGGTAAAAAACTTCAAAGCGATGCTTGCATCTTCCAAGCGCCCTGCGGAGTTGATGCGCGGTGCTATGTTAAAAGCGATATCTTCGGAGGTGATGGAGGATTTGTTGAGAAAATCGCGTATGATGATCGAAGCGGGGCGCCCTGAGCGCATAATAAGATTGAGACCCTCTTTGACCAGCGTGCGGTTGATGTCGATAAGAGGCATAATATCCGCGATGATGGCAATGCATAGGATGTCTAAAAACTGCCGCATATCAATAGAAAGGGAAAGCTCTTTTTTTACGAGTGCAAGCAAAAGCCATGCAACCTGCGCGCCGCAAATCTCTTTAAAAGGGTAGCGGCACTCAGGGAGTTTCGGGTCGACTATGGCATGTGCAAAGGGAAGTTCGTCCGAAGGGGTATGGTGATCGGTGATAATAAGCTCAATGCCGCGCTCTTGGCAGATGCGCGCCGCTTCTCGAGCGGTGATCCCGTTGTCGACGGTGATAATGAGATCGGTATCTACGCGCTCTAAAATAGTAGGGCTCACCCCGTAGCCGTCGCTAAAACGGTTGGGGATGATCGCTTCGAGCGGGTAGGGGATTTGTCTGAAAAAATCGACCATAATCGCGGTGGAGCTTACACCGTCGACGTCGTAATCCCCTACGAGGGTGATGCGTTTGTTGTTTTGTATGGCATGTGCGATTTTTTTTGCTGCCTTTTCGGCGTCAATAAGCAAGGCAGGATTTGGTATGTGGGAGAGTTTTTTCTCTTCCCCGAGAAACCGTTCTTTGAGAAGGGTAAAGAGGGAATTTTTATCTAAAAAAGGGTGTTCTTCCAAACGCGACATGCCAAAGAATTCTATTCTGCTTCTAAAGAAGCTTTGACGAAGGCTAAAATAGAAGGGTTTGGCGTTTGAAGTCTTGAGGTAAACTCAGGGTGGAACTGCACGCCCAAGAACCACGGATGGTCTTTGATCTCGACCGCTTCGATAAGCCCGTTGGACTCGCCCGTCACGATCATGCCAGCTTTTTCAAGCGCCTCGCGGTAGGTCGGGTTTGCTTCGTATCGGTGGCGGTGTCTCTCATAGATCGTTTTTTCACCGTTGTAGGCTTTACGTAAAATAGAACCCTCTTTGGTATCGCACGGGTATTCTCCTAAGCGAAGTGTGCCGCCCATCGGCGATTGATGGGTTCTAAATTGTGTCGAACCGCTTTGGTCAAGAAACGTATCGATAAGATAGATCATTGGGTAGGACGTGTTCTCGTCAAATTCGACCGAGTTTGCTCCCTCGTAGCCTAAAACGTTGCGTGCATACTCTACCAAAGTAAGCTGCATCCCAAGACAGATACCAAGATAAGGGATTTTGTTCTCGCGTGCGTAGCGGATCGCTGCAATCTTTCCTTCGACGCCGCGGTTTCCGAAACCTCCTGCAACCAAAACGCTGTCGCAGTCTTTGAGAAGTTCTTCAGGTCCTTGCTCTTCGATCGCTTCGGAGTCGACCCAGCAAATCTCTACGCGGGTATCAAGATGCGCTCCTGCGTGGATAAGCGATTCGGTGAGCGATTTGTACGACTCTTTGAGCTGGAGGTATTTCCCCACGAATCCGACCACCACTTTGTTTTTGGGCTGAACGATCTTTTTCACGAGTGCGTCCCACTCCTCCATGTTCGGATTGAGCTCGCCGAGTTCAAGCTCTTTTGCGATCGGCTTGAGGATGTTTTGGCGCAAAAACGACATAGGAATATCGTAGATGCTCGCCGCATCGAGTGCTTCGATGACGCTGTCGCTTGCGACGTCGCAGCTCATGGCAAGCTTTTTCTTAAAAGTTTTCGGGAGTGCGTTTTCGCTTCTAGCGATAATCATCTGCGGCGTGATACCAATACGGCGCAGCTCTTGTACCGAATGTTGTGTCGGTTTTGATTTTAATTCCCCCGCTGCTTTGATGTAAGGGATAAGGGTGACGTGTACGAAAAATGTCCCCTCAACGTCCTCATCGTGCTTCATTTGGCGGATCGCTTCCATAAACGGTAAACCTTCGATATCGCCTACCGTTCCTCCGAGTTCGACCACTAAAATGTCATGCCCTTCGCCTGCGAGTTTGATACGGTTGACGATCTCGCCGACGATATGGGGGATCACTTGGATCGTTTGCCCGAGATAGCCGCCTGCACGCTCACGCTCGATAACGCTCGAGTAGACCTGCCCCGTGGTAAAGTTGCTTGATTTTAAGTAAGAGGTGTCCAAAAAACGTTCGTAGTTCCCGATGTCGAGGTCGGTTTCCCCTCCGTCTTTGGTGACAAAAACCTCACCGTGCTCAAGCGGACTCATGGTTCCCGGGTCGACGTTGATATAAGGATCTATTTTGAGCATGCCGACTTTTTTACCTGAGTGTTTGAGTAAGGTTCCGATACTCGCTGCCGTTATCCCTTTTCCAAGAGAACTTAAAACCCCACCGGTCACAAAGATATATTTCGTCATGCCAAAACTCCGTATTTTTTAGTAAATTTTTTAATCTGAAATTATAGTCACGGATCACTTAAAATCTCTTATGGTCGGCAGGTTATGCCAAAGCGCCAAAGAAAAAAAATGTTATAATCCCGCAAAATCAAAAGAGAACAAAACGAAAGAAAAAATATGGATCATACCCTTTTTTATATCACCGCCGCGATGGGTATTTCAATCGTGGTCAACATTTTCCTTAAAAGACTGGGAATATCCCAAATTATAGGGTATATTCTAACAGGTACTCTCCTCGTATATGCTTTTGATCTGCGCCATATGACCGATTCGCACACGCTTGAACACATAGGGGAGTTCGGGATCGTGTTTTTGATGTTTACGATTGGGCTTGAGATATCCCTCTCTAAAATGCACTCGATGCGCAGGGAGATATTTCTAAACGGCTTTTTGCAGGTTGCTTTTAGCGCCCTCGTTGTCTATGCCGCGAGCCATTACGGCTTTGGGGTGGAGCAAAAATCGTCGCTTATTATCGCTTTGGCGTTTGCCCTCTCTTCAACGGCGGTCGTACTGAGCTATCTTAAAAGTTCTAAAGAGATATACTCCGAATACGGACAGCGCTCCACGGGGATTTTGATATTTCAAGATATCGCCGTGATCCCGATTTTGATCTTGATCGGGTTTTTAACCAGCGACAGCGATAAAAGCGTCTATGAGGTTTTAGGCAGCACTCTCGTGAGTGCGACGATCATTTTGGCGTTCTTATTTATAATAGGCAAGCGGGTGATGACGTGGCTTTTGCACTTTTCTGCTTCTTCGGAGGTGGAAGAGCTTTTTATGGGATCGGTTTTATTTATCGTCGTTTCCGCCTCGCTTTTAGCCGATTATATGGGCTTTACCTACTCGCTCGGTGCGTTTATTGCGGGGATGATTATTGCCGAGACGCGTTACCATCATAAGGTGGAGTCGGATATAGCACCGTTTAAAGACCTCCTTTTGGGAACGTTCTTCGTCGTCGTGGGGATGAAGATCGACGTAGCCCTTTTCTTTGACAATATGGGTTTGATCGTAGCACTTTTCCTTTTGGTGCTTGTGGTAAAAACCCTTATCGTCTACGGTGTTATGCGTTTCTCCTCCTCCCATGCGGTTTCGATGCAGACCGCTTTGGCGCTTTCGCAGATAGGGGAGTTTTCGTTTGTAATCTTTGCGGTTGCAACAATGGGCGGGGTGCTTGATAATGCGCTCTCGTCCCTGCTCGTGCTTGTGGTGATCTTTTCTATGGTCATCACGCCGTTTTTTATCTCAAAGATCAATACGATCGTCGGTTTTTTTGCCAAAAATGTCGAAAATTCGGAGACATCCGATATGAGTTCGCTTAAAACGAGAAAAAATCACGTTATCGTATGCGGGTACAGTATCGTCGGAAAATTCGTCTCGAAACATCTCGAGGATCTGGGCGCCTCGTTTATTGTGATCGACAACTCTCCCAAACATGTTCAAGAAGCGCTCGCAAAGGAGATCGAAGCCTATTTGGGGGATGCTTCCAAAACGGCGATTCTCCATGCCTTAAATATTGAAAATGCGGCTTCTGTTATCGTGACGCTTGACAATATGGAGAAGAAAAGACTTATCTGCGAGGCTGTTTTAAAGTATAACAAAGATGTGAGTCTCGTCGTAAAAGTAACCACTTTGGAAGAGAAACAAAAACTTGCCGATTTGCCGATCACGTATATTGTCGATGGAAAACTTGAGGTTGCCAGAGTGTTGGTGGATAGAATCGTCTCATGCAGGCTACGGTTTTAAAGACCTTAACCTGCAACGGTGTGTTGGGTTCTGAATCAAAACAAGGGAACCCGTTCACGAAGTGATGTTTCTTCAGAGTTCAGGATGAGCGTATTTCCGTCATTCCGAACTTGATTCGGAATCTAGTTAGTGATCGCATCAGAGAGTGTAATTATTTCGCCTCTTTTTGTTCCCGCACAAGCCATTGGAGATATTCGATGCTCCACGTAAGGTCGTTGTACGCCTCTTCGATGGCACTTTGAGGCTGCTCTAAATGTTGGCGCAGCTCTTTGAGGCGTTGTTTGAGATACTGCGCCATGGCGTAGTAAAGATTGAGAGAGTTGTCGTCTTGGGCTTTGATAATCTCCGCTTCTAAAGTTTTGACGAGTTCCGTTTCGTTGGGGAAAATGTTACCCGCCTTGCGGATCGTTCTTTGCACCTTTTGCAAGTGCTTGATATCGACTTTAAAATCAGTTGCTATCTCTGCCATTTTTTAGTTTCCTCGTGAACCCGGTTTGATCGCTTCGCTTCCCTCTTTACAAAGGGGGCAGTTCTCGGGTGCATACATCTCAAAATCAAAATCAGCCAGTGCAAAAAACGGGATATCCTGCGGCAGTTTGCAGTTTGGTTTTGTCGTTATGTTGCTTCCTTCGCGTTTGCAAAAACCGCGGTTTGCCAAAGCGGCAACCCCGACGATCTTCCCGCCTAGACTCTCGATCACTTTCGCCGCTTCCATAGCAGAACCGCCCGTTGTGATGATATCTTCGCACATTAACACGCGTTCACCCTCTTTGACCTCGAAACCTCTGCGAAGGGACATCTCTCCGTTGACCCTTTCTGCAAAGATAGAACGTACGTCAAGCGCCGTTGCAAGGGCAAATCCTGCAATGAGACCACCTAGGGCAGGAGCACATACCGTATCGACCTCTAACCC
This sequence comes from Sulfurimonadaceae bacterium, assembly GCA_963664885.2. Lineage (GTDB taxonomy): Bacteria > Campylobacterota > Campylobacteria > Campylobacterales > Sulfurimonadaceae > Sulfurimonas. Next base: position 51,850 of record CAXXSB010000015.1, on the reverse strand, counting down.
GCTTTCTTTGATCTGTTTGGCAAGAGCATCTGCTAAAAGTTTTGCGGTTTTTGGATCTTCCAACACCTTTGCAGATTGAAGGTAGTATTGCGAGTGGTTGCCGCTGCTGAGTTTGAAATGCCCCTCTAAAAGCGCATTCGCATCCATGTAAATTTTTTTGATATCCATTAGATTATCCTTGTGTGTGGTGTCTACATGCCAAGAAGTATGGCATGCGGGGTGTGGCATGTAAGTCTAAACGTTTTAAACTTTGAGAATTTCCGCTTCTTTCTCTTTGAGAATATTGTCGATATTCGCGATATATTTATCGGTTAGTTTTTGGATGTTTTCTTGTGCACCTTTTGATTCGTCGGCAGTGATCTCTTTGTCTTTTTCATGCTTTTTGATCTTGTCGTTTGCCCATCTGCGGTCGTTTCTTACGGCAACTTTTGCCGTTTCACCCATCCCCTTCATCTGTTTTACCGTATCGTGTCTTTGCTCGACCGTCATCGGCGGGAAGAAAAGTTTGATTTGTTGCCCGTCGTTGTTGGGATTCACGCCGATATTGGCTTTTTTGATTGCGTTCTCAATTGTTCCCAAAAGGTTTTTTTCCCAAGGATTGATCACGATGGTCGTGGCGTCTGCAGCGATAACGGAACCCACCTGATCGATCGGCGTAGGGCTTCCGTAATAATCGATTTTGATGTTGTCGAGTACCGAGATAGTTACTTTTCCTGTTCTGAGTGTTTTAAAATCTCTGAGCATATGATCGATGCTGCCTTGCATCTTTTTTTCACATTCTTGATAGATATCATTTAGCATTTTGCTTCCTTGTGTTATGAAAAATAATTGCGTAATTGTAGCGAGAAATATTTTAATAGATATAAAACGGTTCGTTTAGAAACGGGAGGGAAAATAGCTGCTAAAGAGCAACTATTTTGAAGTGTTTTGTTCTTGTGCGACTGCGGAAGGGAGGGAAGGCGCTTCTACGTTGGTGTTTTCAACCATCGCATCGACCACCGATTCGTTCTTCTCTTGAGAGTAGATATATCCAAGCGTAATCGTATTGACTACGAATAAAAAACCCAAAAGGAAAGTGGTTTTTGCCAAAAAGCTGTTTGGACCTTTTGCCCCGAATACGGAGTCGTTAGAGCCGCTGTAAGCACCAAGACCGATGCTTGAGCTTTTTTGCAAGAGAACCGCTATCGTCAAAACGAACACCAAAACGATTTGAACGATAAGTAAAAAACTAGCTGTCATAGTATGTTTTCCTAAAATAAAAGTGGCGAATTATATCGAAAAATTTCGATATTACAAAATAGGGTATAATTCCGAAAAAATCGGGACGCTTATGAGAGATTTACGACATCCTATTTTTATCTTAATCGTGATCGTATTTTTGTTGCAGATGTATGTTATGAAACAAGATGCAAAGCAGGCTGCTTTAAGCGCTGCTACCGAACAAAACCTTTCATCGCCCCACAACGAAGCGAATATTTCCAAATGAAAATCAGTACCGAATTTTCAAAATATGCCGCGCATTACGGAACTTATAATATCATCCAGAATCAGGTTGCCGCAAAACTTTTGCAAAACGTCACCTCAAAGCCCCGCCGCATTTTAGATTTAGGATGCGGCGAGGGAGCACTGTGCAAAAAAATCAGTTGGGAATACGAGTCGTTTGTCGGTGTCGATTTCGCTGCGAATATGCTCTCTTTGCATCCAAAAGCAGAGAATATCGAGCTTCTTTACGGAGATTTTAACGACGATACGCTTTTTGAAAAGCTTGGCATGTATAATTTTGATATGATCCTCTCCTCCTCGGCGATGCAATGGTCGGATGATCTTGACGCACTATTTTTGAAGTTACATGCCATGCAAACCCCTTTTGCCATAAGCCTTTTTACCGCAAACACTTTTAAGACCCTACATGCCACGGCGGGGATAGAGCCTTTACTGCGCACAAGCGATCAAGTCGCGGCACTTTGTGAAAAATATTTTAAGGTTGATGCAGAGATCGTAGATTACAGACTTTCGTTTGAATCGGTGCGCCAGATGTTTCGTTATATCAAAAAAAGCGGCGTAAGCGGTTCACGCAAAGTGCTCGGATTTAAAGAAACCAAACGGCTTATGGAGGAGTATCCTCTCGATTATTTGGAGTTTGAGGTTCTATTCCTTACTTCTCGTTAAGAAGAATCTCTTTTTCTAAAGTATAAAGTTCGTAGCGGATTTTTTTGAAGTTCTCGCTGTAATCTGCGCGTGAGAGTTTGTAAAGTTCTTCAAGAACGCGTGAAGATTCCTGCGCACGTTTGAAGTTTGCCAAGAGGATGCTTTTGATATCACTGCGATTGAGTTCGCTTTTGATCGTTGGACGTAAAACGTCGTTAATACTGTCTCTGTATTTGAGCAGTTCGAAGGTTTCCTCAACTTTGGCTAGATGTCTGAGGTTTTTAAGTTTAGAAGCGAGTTCTTTATTGTTGTCGCGGTAACGTATAATATCTTCTACGACACGAATCCCCTCTTTGAGACGGTTGAGATTGGCATCAATCACCCGAAAAAGTTCGGGTGAGAGTTCGTTATTCATCGCTGTTACCGAAGATACCGAAAAGTTGCAACAACGCCGTGAAGATATTTAAGAAATCGAGATAAAGTGCAATAGCACCGTCAATCGGCGTTTCGTAGTTTCCTTGCATGATATTTTGCGTATCGTAGATAACCAAAATACTAAAAAGAACAACCACGCCGCCCGAGATGATCACGTGCAACATTGGGTTACCGAGGAAGATATTAAGGATCGAAAAACCGATGATTACAAAAAGAGCAATCATAAGTGGTTTTCCGTACCCTGTAAAATCTTTCGTCGTTCTAATTGCATAAAAGCTCATAGCACCGAATACGACTGCCGTCATGGCAAACGCGTTTCCTATAATCGTAGCACCGCCGCTCATGCCTAAAGTGCGTGCAAGTAAAGGAGCGAGCATAAGCCCCGTCATAAATACAAATCCAAACATCACCGCAAGGTTGATACCCGGTTTATGTTTCACAAAATGCAAACCGATAAGCAAACCGATCTCCAACGCAAAAAGAGGCCAAAAATATGCATGGATTGCGCCCGCCATTGGAACACCGACGTAAGCACCCACTGCACCCGCCATCATAGAAGCGGCAAAAAGTTTATATGTTTCTTTTACGAAAGAAACAATCTGTGCTTCACTTTTTGCCGCACTTTCGTACGCAAAAGAGTTTCCTCTAGCATAATCGCGATCGTATAATCCCATTTTTTTTCCTTTTATAGCCCCTAAAAGAGCCACAATGTTAAATAACAAAAAGAATAATATAAAGAAAGGGTTAATACAAAGCAACAAATTGTCTTGTTTGGGGAAGAACTCTTTGGCATGGAGTAGAAAATACACACTAAGATGCCCAAAACTCGATTTGTTATTTATATTATAATGTATGCACTTATTTATGGCTTGTTAGATTGCGGTATATTTACGGTTGAAAATATTTAGAAACTAAACATTTTGAAAAAAACATGCAATCTTTTTGCGAAAACCCTTGACATTGGTTTAGTATTTGTCTATAATTCCCGTCCACAAACAAAGAGACCTTAAAAAGTCTTAGAGAGACTTCGAGTTGAAGCCTTTTATGAAGTTTGAGATCATTGAAATCTAAGCAAGTAGAGAGACTTAAGAGCGAAAAGCGATTAAGTTATTACTACTTAATAATAACTAAATAAACATAACCGTCTATTAACTTTTTAAAAGTTAGTAGATAACTTTAACATAAGCCAATGATTTTAGATCTTGGGCTAATGGTCAAACAATTCAATTACGGAGAGTTTGATCCTGGCTCAGAGTGAACGCTGGCGGCGTGCTTAACACATGCAAGTCGAACGATGAAGTCCTTCGGGATGGATTAGTGGCGCACGGGTGAGTATACTATAGATAATGTGCCCCTTAGTCTGGGATAGCCACTGGAAACGGTGATTAATACTAGATACTCCTTCTTATCACAAGGTAAGTTGGGAAAGTTTTTTCGCTAAGGGATCGGTCTATATCCTATCAGTTAGTTGGTGAGGTAACGGCTCACCAAGGCGATGACGGGTAGCGGGTCTGAGAGGATGATCCGCCACACTGGTACTGAGACACGGACCAGACTCCTACGGGAGGCAGCAGTGAGGAATATTGCACAATGGGGGAAACCCTGATGCAGCAACGCCGCGTGGAGGATGACGCATTTCGGTGTGTAAACTCCTTTTATGAGTCAAGAAAATGACGGTAGCTCATGAATAAGCACCGGCTAACTCCGTGCCAGCAGCCGCGGTAATACGGAGGGTGCAAGCGTTACTCGGAATCACTGGGCGTAAAGGACGCGTAGGCTGTTTAGCAAGTCAGGTGTGAAATCCTATGGCTCAACCATAGAACTGCACTTGAAACTGCTAGACTAGAGTATGGGAGGGGGAGATGGAATTAGTGGTGTAGGGGTAAAATCCGTAGATATCACTAGGAATATCTAAAGCGAAGGCGATCTCCTGGAACATTACTGACGCTAAGGCGTGAAAGCGTGGGGAGCAAACAGGATTAGATACCCTGGTAGTCCACGCCCTAAACGATGTTCACTAGTCGTCGGGATGCTTGTCATCTCGGTGATGCACTTAACAGATTAAGTGAACCGCCTGGGGAGTACGGTCGCAAGATTAAAACTCAAAGGAATAGACGGGGACCCGCACAAGTGGTGGAGCATGTGGTTTAATTCGAAGATACGCGAAAAACCTTACCTGGCCTTGACATTGATAGAATCTTTCAGAGATGAGAGAGTGCCCTTCGGGGAGCTTGAAAACAGGTGCTGCACGGCTGTCGTCAGCTCGTGTCGTGAGATGTTGGGTTAAGTCCCGCAACGAGCGCAACCCTCGTCCTTAGTTGCCAGCAGTTTGGCTGGGCACTCTAAGGAGACTGCCTTCGCAAGGAGGAGGAAGGTGAGGACGACGTCAAGTCATCATGGCCCTTATGGCCAGGGCTACACACGTGCTACAATGGGACGTACAGAGAGTTGCGATACCGCGAGGTGGAGCCAATCTCATAAAGCGTCTCTCAGTTCGGATTGTTCTCTGCAACTCGAGAGCATGAAGCTGGAATCACTAGTAATCGTAGATCAGCATTGCTACGGTGAATACGTTCCCGGGTCTTGTACTCACCGCCCGTCACACCATGGGAGTTGATTTCACCCGAAATCGGGAAGCTAACCTTCGGGGGGCTACCGCTTACGGTGGAATTAGCGACTGGGGTGAAGTCGTAACAAGGTAACCGTAGGAGAACCTGCGGTTGGATCACCTCCTTTCAGAGTAAGAGAAGTCATTCGGTTGACTATCTCAATACAAAAGAATCTCACGATTCGTCGTTTTAGTTATTAGTCTCTTGCTTGCTTAGTTTTCAGTGATCAGTGTTCATTGATTACGTATTGTAAAAATGGGTTTGTAGCTCAGCTGGTTAGAGCACACCCCTGATAAGGGTGAGGCCGATGGTTCGAGTCCATTCAAACCCACCATTTTTACTTGCAGTTTGGCAAAAAGATCAAATATAAGCTCTTAAGAGAAGAGTTTATATTTGGTTTTATAACCAAAAGTTCATTAAATTAATATTGTTAAAGTCAACAGATAGTAAAGATACTAAGACTAGAGATAGTTGAAAGTATTAATATTATTACTAAATAACTACAAACACAGGATCTACTTTGTTTGGTGTAGCGATACATTAAGTAAGGTAGTGAACGCAAATTAGAAAAAAAGATATTAAGGGCCATAGGTGGATGCCTTGGCTAGTAGAGGCGAAGAAGGACGTATTAGGCTGCGAAAAGCCTCGGGGAGCTGCCAAAGAGCTTTGATCCGGGGATATCCGAATGGGGCAACCCGGCACGGCGCGAGTCGTGTCACTCCTACGGGAGAGCGAACCTAGGGAAGTGAAACATCTCAGTACCTAGAGGAAAAGAAATCAAACGAGATTCCCAGAGTAGTGGCGAGCGAAATGGGATTAGGGCGCTTAGTGATAGCATATCGGTTAGCAGAAGAGTTTGGAAAGACTCAGCATAGAGGGTGATACTCCCGTAAGCGAAAATCGGTATGTGGTACTAGACTAAGGAAAGAGTAGGTCGGGACACGTGTTATCTTGACTGAATATGGGGGGACCACCCTCCAACCCTAAATACTACTACTAGACCGATAGCGAACAAGTACCGTGAGGGAAAGGTGAAAAGAACTGCGGTGAGCAGAGTGAAATAGAACCTGAAACCTATGGCTTACAATCATTCGGAGCACTATTATATATAAGTGTGACGGACTGCCTTTTGCATAATGAGCCTGCGAGTTGTGGTATCTGGCAAGGTTAAGCGAACGCGAAGCCGTAGCGAAAGCGAGTCTTAATAGGGCGACATAGTCAGATGCTGCAGACCCGAAACTGAGTGATCTATCCATGAGCAGGTTGAAGCTGGTGTAAGAGCCAGTGGAGGACCGAACCCGTGGCCATTGAAACGGCTTGGGATGACTTGTGGATAGGGGTGAAAGGCCAATCAAACTCAGTGATAGCTGGTTCTCTCCGAAATATATTTAGGTATAGCCTCGAGCATTAGCATGAAGGGGTAGAGCACTGACAGGGCTAGGGCTGCTTCCCGCGGTACCAAACCCTATCAAACTCCGAATACTTCATGTGTAACCTCGGGAGTCAGGCGGTGGGTGATAAAATCAATCGTCAAGAGGGGAACAACCCAGACTAACAGCTAAGGTCCCAAAGTTTTATCTGAGTGGAAAAGGATGTGGAGTTGCTGTGACAACCAGGAGGTTGGCTTAGAAGCAGCCATCCTTTAAAGAAAGCGTAACAGCTCACTGGTCTAGCGATTCTGCGCCGAAAATATAACGGGGCTAAGATAAACACCGAAGCTTTAGATTCATCTTTAGATGAGTGGTAGGAGAGCGTTCTAGTCAGCGTAGAAGCCATACCGGTAAGGAGTGGTGGAGCGGCTAGAAGTGAGCATGCAGGCATGAGTAGCGATAAAAGGGATGAGAATTCCCTTCGCCGTAAACCCAAGGTTTCCTACGCGATGCTCGTCATCGTAGGGTTAGTCGGGACCTAAGTCGAGTCCGAAAGGGGTAGACGATGGCAAATCGGTTAATATTCCGATACCGACGGTTGTTCGTTTGAGTGATGGGGGGACGCATAGAGTTAATCGAGCTCACTGATGGAATAGTGGGTCGAAGGGTGTAGGTTGTAACGTAGGCAAATCCGCGTTACATTCGACCGAGACCTGACAGGCAATTCAATCTCTTCGGAGAGCGAGTTGAATCGATGATACTGTCGTGCCGAGAAAAGCCTCTAAGCGAGAACAGCCGTTGCCCGTACCGTAAACCGACACAGGTGGGTGAGATGAGTATTCTAAGGCGCGTGGAAGAACCCTGGTTAAGGAACTCTGCAAACTAGCACCGTATCTTCGGTATAAGGTGTGCCCTAGACGTTAGTGGACTTGCTCCACAAAGCGTCGAAGGGTCGCAGCAAAGAGTCCCTCCCGACTGTTTACCAAAAACACAGCACTCTGCTAACTCGTAAGAGGATGTATAGGGTGTGACGCCTGCCCGGTGCTCGAAGGTTAAAAGGATTTGTCAGCGCAAGCGAAGCATTGAATTGAAGCCCGAGTAAACGGCGGCCGTAACTATAACGGTCCTAAGGTAGCGAAATTCCTTGTCGGTTAAATACCGACCTGCATGAATGGCGTAACGAGATGGGAGCTGTCTCAACCAGGGATCCAGTGAAATTGTAGTGGAGGTGAAAATTCCTCCTACCCGCGGAAAGACGGAAAGACCCCGTGCACCTTTACTATAGCTTGACATTGCTATTGGGATATTCATGTGCAGGATAGGTGGGAGCCATTGATGTAGGGACGCAAGTAACTACGGAGGCATCCTTGAGATACCACCCTTGAATATTCTGATAGCTAACTCCGTACGATTATCTCGTGCGAGGACAATGTCTGGTGGGTAGTTTGACTGGGGCGGTCGCCTCCTAAAAAGTAACGGAGGCTTACAAAGGTTCGTTCAGAGGGGTTGGAAATCCCTCGTAGAGTATAATGGCATAAACGAGCCTGACTGTGAGAGAAACAACTCGAGCAGAGACGAAAGTCGGTCATAGTGATCCGGTGGTTCTGTGTGGAAGGGCCATCGCTCAAAGGATAAAAGGTACGCCGGGGATAACAGGCTGATCTCCCCCAAGAGCTCACATCGACGGGGAGGTTTGGCACCTCGATGTCGGCTCATCGCATCCTGGGGCTGGAGCAGGTCCCAAGGGTATGGCTGTTCGCCATTTAAAGCGGTACGCGAGCTGGGTTCAGAACGTCGTGAGACAGTTCGGTCCCTATCTTCCGTGGGCGTAGGATTGTTGAGGAGAGCTGACCCTAGTACGAGAGGACCGGGTTGGACGTGCCACTGGTGCACCGGTTGTTCTGCCAAGAGCATCGCCGGGTAGCTACGCACGGATGTGATAACCGCTGAAAGCATCTAAGCGGGAAGCCAACTCCAAGATGAACAATCCCTGAAGTACGCTTGAAGACTACAAGCTTGATAGGCCGGATGTGTACGCAGAGCAATCTGTTTAGCTGACCGGTACTAATAGTACGTTCGTCTTTTTTTTCTTGTTCACTACCTTACTTAGTGTATACAAAGTTATTTAGTTTACTTGTTGACTTTACCAATAATACTTACTCGTTGATCCATACGATTAAAGTTAAATCCATTCTTCACAATGCATTTACCTTTGATCGTCTAGGTAGCTATAGAGAGAGGGAAACGCCCGGCCCCATTCCGAACCCGGAAGCTAAGCCTCTCATCGCTGATAATACTGCGTCTTTCAGATGTGGGAACGTAGGTCGCCGCCTAGTTGATCAATTTACTTACTATCCATTTAAACTCCACTTTTTAATCACTGACTTTTACAATTTAACCATACACAATTTACTTTGCTATTAAAATTTCTAATACCTTAAGATTTCTTTTACTACTTCTTTCCTATAATCGAGCCATCTTTATCGCTTTAGGAATGTACCGATGGTCGTACGATCGCTTTTTATCCTCATATTTTTGCCCCTGTATCTTTTTGCTACGAACGGCTCAAACCTCATAGGCTACGGCTCCAAATCACGCGGTATGGGCGGTATAGGGATAGGTTTGGGGCACGGTGCCGAATCAGGACTGGCAAACGGTGCTCTTATTACCTCTGTCGCTAAAAACGAAATCTCTTTCGGCGGCACGGTTTTTATGCCCAATGTCTCTTTTGACAACGGCACGGGCGCAGGTGCGAAGAAGAGTCAAGCAGATATGAGCATTATTCCCGAAGTATCGCTTGCATCAAAAGTGAGCGAAGAGTTCTTCGTAGGGGTTGGCATGTGGGGTACTGCGGGGATGGGGGTCGATTACCGTCGTTCAAGCGATAATTTTTCTATGGTCACAAATCTTCAACTTATGCAGTTTGGGGTTCCTCTTGCATATAAGCTAGAATATTTCAGTTTTGCGCTAACCCCATTGATCCAATACGGCTCGCTCGATATTAGTTATAACGCAAGCGGAACAACTCAGGGAGAGGGTGTAGCACAAGATTACCGTTTCGGATACAACCTAGGAGTTGCTTACGCCAATGAAGGGTTTGTTCTTGGGGGTGTATATAAATCGCAAATAGATATGCAGTATTCGGGGCAATTAAGCACGGCTATGGCAGGTTTTGGCATAACGTACCCTAACGATACGCTATCAACCCCTGCCGAGATCGGTATAGGGGCGAGTTATATATATGCCAACAATATATTTGCTTTAGATTGGAAGCAGATCCGCTACGGCGATGCAAAAGGGTTTAAAGATTTTGGCTGGGAGCATCAAAATGTTTTTATAGTCGGGTATAGCTATAAAGAGAAAAACTATGCACTTCGCCTAGGGTATAACTATGCAAAAAGTCCGATACCCATTCGGGGGCTTGGATATACGGTAGAGAATACGATGAACCTTTTAGGGTTTCCCGCGATCGTAGAATCCCATATAGGCGCAGGGGGAAGTTACAGGTTTAATGAGACGGTTTCGTTTGATTTGGCATACGTACATGCCATAAAAGCTAAACAAAACGCTCGCGTGATGAATCCCGATACTACAACGCGCATAATTGAAACGAAACATTCCCAATCGAGTCTTAGCCTTCAACTAAATTTCCTATTTTAGCCCATGGCATGTGGACGCTAAGCGGTTATCAAAAGAGTTTTTTGTACAATCGAACCAAATGAAATAATAAAAGAAGAAGCGATGCAAAACAGTATTGAGGGCAGATTGTGGCTCAGCAAATCGGAACATAGTTTTTTAGGCAAGGGGCGCATAGAGCTTTTAGAACGCATCGATGCGACGGGTTCCATATCCAAAGCTGCCAAAGAGATGAAAATGGGCTATAAAGCGGCGTGGGATGCGCTAGATGCTATGAATAATTTAGCCGAGGAACCGCTTGTCGATCGAAGTGTAGGGGGCAAAGGGGGCGGAGGTACGAGTTTGACCCCTTACGGCAAGAAACTGATAGAGACCTACCGCGTGATCCACGAGGAGCATGAGCGGTTTTTGCATAATCTCTCTTTACGCATCAATGACAACGGCGGGCATCTACGATTTATCGAAAGTATGAGTATGCGCGTGAGTGCAAGAAATCAGCTTCTAGGGCGTGTCGTTATGATCCACAAAGGGAGTGTGCATAGCGAGGTTGTTTTGAAGCTAAGCGGCGGCGACATGATCACTGCCGTGATTACTAACGAGTCGATTAAAACCCTCGATCTGCGCATAGATACCGACGCGTATGCGCTCTTTAAATCGGGAGCGGTCATACTCAGTACCGATCTGGATATGCGTCTGAGCAGTCGTAACCGTTTGGTGGGGAAAATATCCCGTATCAGCAAAGGGAGTGTGAATGCCGAGGTGATAGTGGAACTTAAAGGTTCCAATACGCTTTGTGCTACTCTCACAAACGAATCGTTGGAGGAGCTTGCACTTAAAGAGGGGAGCGAAGTGGTTGCTTTTTGTAAAGCAAGCAGCGTGATCTTAGGGCTTGTATAGCTTTGGCATGGAGCACGGTGCACCATGCCAAGGGGGTTTAGATTAGAACCGCTTCTCTTTTACCCTCTACGATCTCACCGATTAGGTAAGCATCGCTTACGTGTGCCAAAACGGCATCGACATCTTTGGGTTTAACGACCAAAATCATCCCTACGCCCATATTGAATGCTCGAAACATCTCCGCTTCTGCGACATGCCCGCTCATAAGCTCAAAAATAGGAAGAACGCGGATAGCATCTTTTTGAATCTCTGCTCTGAGGTGCTCGGGAAGTACGCGAGGAAGGTTTTCTACGATCCCTCCTCCCGTGATGTGTGCAAGTGCCACGATCTTATCTTTAAGCGCTTTAAACGTTTTAACATAGATGCGCGTAGGTTCTAAAAGGGTTTCGATAAGCGGCTTGCCGTTGAACTCGTCTTCAAATTTCTTCCCCATCTTCTCAAACAACACTTTTCTAGCCAAAGAGAATCCGTTGGAGTGAAGCCCCGAACTCGGAAGCGCTATAAGTTTGTAGCCCGCTTGCACCATAGAGACGCGATCCATCTCCGATTTTTCCGCTACGCCCACGGCAAATCCTGCCAAATCGTAGTCGTTTGCATGGTACATGCCGGGCATCTCGGCGGTCTCGCCCCCTATGAGGGCACACTCTGCTTGGCGGCACCCCTCGGCGATCCCCGCTACGACGTTTGTCGCGGCTTTGACGTCAAGTTTGCCCGTCGCGTAGTAGTCAAGAAAAAACGAGGGTGTTCCGAAATTACAAAGAAGGTCGTTCACACACATCGCAACGAGGTCGATCCCTACGGTGTGGTGGATTCCCGAGTCGATAGCGAGTTTGAGTTTTGTCCCTACGCCGTCGGTTGCAGCTAGCATCACAGGCTCTTTAAAGCCTTGAGGAAGCTCAAATGCACCTGCGAACGAACCGATGCCGCCGATCACTCCGGGGATGGCGGTAGATTTTACTAAAGGTTTGATATTTTCAACAAAACTGTTCCCTGCGTCTATATCGACACCTGCGTCTTTGTAGCTGATTTGGCTCATTTTTGGCTCCGTAAAAAAAGTGTAAGATTGTAGCGTATGATAGTTGAGAGAAGTGTTAAACCCTCTGCTTAAGCAAGAGGGTTCGGGGGATTATTTTTTGTTTGGCATGTCGCATTTTTTGCTGATGATGCAAAGGGGGCAAAAGTTCAAAATCCCGGCGATTAAAGGGATAAACCCTAAGAAAAACCAAGGTGCATAAGGTGTGGCTCCGAGTTGAATAACACCCGTGAAAATAAGTGCTAAACCTAAGACGATACGAAAAACGCGGCAGAACGATCTGATTTTATTGTAGTTCATGGCATGTACCCTTTTGTTGGAAATATTTCGTGAAATTATATCAATAATAAGTTAAGTTAGAATCTAATTATCAAGTAACCCTTAAATATATGTAACGTTTAAGGTTTTTAAAACAATTTAAACCAAATATGCTAAAATCCCTCCCAATTAAAAATGAGGATTTTTTTACGATGAAACCGTTTATTTACCCTGAGATGATGGTGCATGTACCGCTTTGTACGCACAAAGACCCGAAAAATATCTTACTCATCAGCGATAATGCAGATGCGATGGTGGCAGAGGTGCGAAAACATCAAGATATCGCCGTGAGTGTGATAGGTTGCTCGCTCGATGCACTGCGCAACGTGGCAGATAAAAGCGTGGATGTCGTGATCAACGAGATGGGGTGTGATGCGGCGGTTGTAGCACATATAAACCGTGTTTTAAAAGAGGAGGGGCTGGTTGCAACGTCCCACCCGTCTCTTGAAAAGGTCGATGAGAACAAAAACCTGATGCAGGTTATGGGGAACTATTTCAAAATCATCATGCCATACAACCTAGGCAACTCCCATACGGCACTTTTAGCCTCTAAAGCGTACCACCCGACGGCGGATCTTATCTTGCACCGCGCCGATATGCTGGATAATTTAAGCTATTACAACTGCGACATCCATCCGGCGGCTTTTGCGATGGGCAACTACATCAGAAAAGAATATCTCGGTATTATCAAAAACTGATGGCATACGAGTATGCAATAGCACTCACCGGCGGCATAGCGACGGGGAAAAGCACCGTCGCATCTTTAATGGGGCTTAACGGTATGCGCATTATCGACGCCGATACCATCTCGCACGAGATTCTCGATGCTTCGAGCGAGTGGGTGCGCGAGACGTTTGGGGAGGAATATCTCAGCGTGCAAAAAGTCGATCGTAAAAAGCTTGGCATGTTGATCTTTTCCGACCCGCATGCCAAGAAGATTTTGGAGGATTTTTTACATCCAAAAATCAAAGCGGAGATAGAAAAACGCTCCGAAGCACAGGATAAGTTCAAGTTTCCCTATCTTATCGACATCCCTCTTTTTTTTGAAAAAGGCTCTTACCCGATCAAAGAGAGCGTCGTGGTCTATACACCTAAAGAGATTCAGCTAGAACGTTTTATGAAGCGTAACGGCTACTCGCGCGAGGAGTCTCTGCGCCGCATCGAGTCGCAGATGGATATCGAAGAGAAAAAAAAGCGTGCCACGTGGGTGATCGACAATTCAAAAGATTTAAAACATTTGCAGCGCGAATGTGAAAATTTCGTAGAAACAATCAAAGCAAAATACCTTTAGGAGCAAACGATGCAGGTAGCCAAATATTGCGCAAGCGGGAACGATTTTGTGATTTATCACACATTTAAAAAAGAGGATTGCAGCGAGAGGGCAAAAGAGCTTTGCCACAGACAAAACGGCGTAGGGGCGGATGGGCTTATCGTTATCGTACCCCATAGCGAATACGATTTTGAATGGCAGTTTTACAACTCCGACGGAAGTGAAGCGGAGATGTGCGGCAACGGCAGCCGCGCGGCGGCACATTACGCACATGCCAACAACCTCGCACCCGCAAAGATGTGTTTTTTGACTTTGGCGGGCGTGATTCATGCTGAAGTGGAGGGGGATATGGTTTTAAGCGAACTCACCCCGCCCAAAATCTTGGAAACCAAGATCGTAGAAGCGGGCAAATCGTGGTGGAAACTCGATACGGGCGTACCCCATTTGGTGCATTTTACCGATAACATCAAAGAGTTCGATATCCAAGAAGCAAGAGCGTTGCGCCAAAAATACAACGCAAACGTGAACATCGCCTATGTTGAGGGTGACTCGCTCATCGTACGCACCTACGAGCGCGGCGTGGAGGATGAAACCTTGGCATGCGGCACGGGGATGGCGGCATGTTTTTACCGCGCTAACCAAGAAGGGCTTGTAGGCGATGCCATCGAGGTGTACCCAAAAAGCGGCGAAACGCTCTATCTGGGCAAAAACGAGCGCACCATCACTTTTAAAGGCGGCGTGAAAAAAGTGTTCGTGACCGAAATCTAATCTTTTTACTTCTACATGCCATACTTTCTTTGTTCCACCTCGACAGAGGTGGAACGAGATTAAAAATTCAATATGTTATAATTGTCTCGCAAAGAAAATAAAAAAGGCTCTTTTGTGACAAAGTCTAATATACTCAATTATCTTCAAGAACACTATTCCGACTTTAAAGAAAAATACAGTATTGACGCACTTTATCTTTTTGGCTCATATGCGAGAGATGAGCAAACAGAAAATAGCGATATAGACTTACTTGTAGATTTTAAGAAAGCTCCTGATCTCTTAACTTTTATAGAGCTTGAAGAGTACCTAAGCAACTCTTTAAAAAAACATGTAGATTTAGTGCCAAAAAGAAAGCTACATACGAGTATTAGAGATCAGGTATTAAAAGAAGCTATAGCTATATGAAACGAAATTACATACTTTTTTTGGAAGACATCTCCAAAAGAATAGAAAAAATAGATTCCTTCATAGACGGCATGAGTTACCAAGATTTTGTACAAGATGATAAAACCGTTAGTGCATGTATCAGAGAGATAGAAGTTATAGGTGAAGCTACTAAACAAATTCCAAAAGAGATAACAGATCGGTTCAATGATTTGCCTTGGTCATTGATGGCTAAGATGAGAGATAAACTTATTCATTGGTATTTTGAGGTAGATGAAGAGATTGTGTGGAATGTCGCAAAAGACAAACTCCCAGATATAAAAATTCAAATAGATTCGATTATACAAGAACTAAAAACAAACGCTTAACTAGCTACATTCTCTTTCCTTGATAGCGCATGCCATACTTCTTGGCATGATAGATTAGGATTATAGATTCGCTCTTTCCCTCCTCCTGTATTTATTTTGTCCAGAATATTCTGCATTCAAAGCATTGGCAGTCACCACCAAAGATTTGTACGGTTTCCTTTGGATAAGTACATGAATTATACGTTGATCCCATATCCTCCCAGTATACGAAACTTGCATTGTCGCCTGCAATTGTATAAAATCCGTTTGATGGATTCCATACATATGTTGGTTTACCGCTAGAAATTCCGTAATTACATGATGCCTCTATGATCCGATATCCATAATTTGTAGGATTTGGAATAGAAGAGCAGCTGAATTTGATGTTTTCTTCAATAATCTCTTTCTGCGGATTGTCTATACTGTAATATTCATTATCTGGAAATGTAATCGTATTACCACCACAACTAGCCTTTACCCATCCATTTCCACCTATTTCATCTTTGACTTGGTAAAGCTTTTGTGATGCATTAAACGGATAAACCTCTATGTTATTCATGGCATTAATAGTAAAATCAAATCGATGTTTTACAGTTATTTTATAATCCTTGGTACCTTTATTGAACTCTTGGTCTGTTTGCCATTGGGAAGGTTCTGTGTCTAAATTTGATAAGAGCTGTTTTAGTTTTGTCGTTATCTTATTTAATGGATCTTCTTGTGAAAGATATGCACTAACAAAAGCATGTCCACTTTCCCCTGAAGCGTTTGGACTCATGCTTCCTGGAAGAGGGTTGATGATTGGGTCAGCGGAAGTTAAATCTGTAGATAATGTCACATAATCACCTTTTTCAGCTTTTACTTCACTAGCGGGAGATGCTACTTGTAAATTTGCAAAATAAGCTTTATACTCTGTCGGGCTGATTGTGTCGTATATCCTATTGGCAAACAAGTTTCCTTGCGAATGTGAGATAAGTAGCACTTTATGAGAGAGTTTAAAACTTTCATCATAATACTTTTGCCACATTTCATCAACATTTCCTTGTTCCCAGTCTCTTGTAAATGGTTCCATAAGTTCCTGTGAAGCTATGGCTCCTAATGTTAAAGAAGGATTTCCTCTTGTTAAAAGAGCAATAACGGCATAGAACTGATAGTCCTGTATTTGTCCTGCTTCTTTAAGCTGATAATATGTCTCTAAGACATCAAGCATTGCTCCTTGACCCCAGTTGTATTGGAGTTTTACTTCTCCATATTTGGCTTTTAGTATTGGGTCGTCTTTTATGATTTCACTTTCTATTAAATCGTTCAGAGTATCTTGGCTACAGTTTGCGGCGCTATCTTCCTCACAATCACTAACAAATTGTTTATTCCAAACACCATTACCAAAATAAATATCTGTTTTGCATTCGTTAATATTATCTGCACCAAGTAATGTAAAAAATAAAGAAGATATAAGTATAAATTTTAAAATATATTTCATATTATTCTCCAAGTTCATTAATATTAGTTTGACAGGCAGACAAATCTGCAGGTGGCAAATTAAAAATATGTCCACTACATGCTTGATTAAATTGAAAGTTCTGTTCTATTCTCAACTTAGTATTAAATATTTTGTCGTCAAGTTTAATTCCAAGAATAGTTTTATTTTCTTTTTTCCACTTCATAATATCTACAAAGGGCATATCATTTGTATGTTTTTTCTTAAAATATCTCTTGCAACTAGAATAGTTTTCCAAAATATATCTATTCTCTAGTGTAGGATTCGTTAATATTTTTTGCCAAGCCCAAGCATATTGAAGTGACAAAGCAATATGTGTTTTAGGAAAGTTTGTATTTTTTGTTTCTTCTATAATAATTAATCTCTCCACATCATCCCGAACACCATTGTTGTTTACATCTATCCCAAGAAGTGTGCTGTCATTTATAGTTGGATCTGGCTCTGATGGAAGGGTGTATCCATTGATAACTTCTGGCTCTGTAACTTCTATCTCAAGTTCTGTTTTAAAGGTTTTATTTCCTTTTTTAACTTTTACTTCAAGTGTGTATGTCCCAACACTTTTTGCATGAAAGAGCACTTCTGAAGTTTCATCATTTGTAAGTGAATAGTCTTTCTTTTTTGACTTTACACTCCATAGATAGCTGTCTGCATCTTCTATATTGAGTGATACTGCTACTGCTTTGTAGACTTGTGATTCGTTGACGTAAATAGAAGAACTTCCTTGTATCTCGAGATCGCCTTGACATCCTTGTATGAAAAATGTAAAAACTAAAATAACAAGGGCTATAAAAAACTTTTTCATCTTGACTCCATTGTATAGTAATAGGAAGAATGATAACATAAAATATTTTTTTTAATTCTTAACGATTTGTGCTTGAGTGAAAGTATGAAAAAAAGTTGCTGAAGCGATGCGGATGTTTGATCAGATCATTGAAGATTTTGACATCCAAGAAGCAAGAGCGCTGCGCCAAAAATACAACGCAAACGTGAATATCGCCTATGTCGAGGGCGATTCGCTGATCGTGCGTACCTACGAGCGCGGCGTGGAGGATGAAACCTTGGCATGCGGCACGGGAATGGCGGCATGTTTTTACCGCGCCAACCAAGAAGGGCTTGTAGGCGATGCCATCGAGGTGTACCCAAAAAGCGGCGAAACACTCTATCTGGGCAAAAACGAGCGCACCATCACCTTTAAAGGCGGCGTGAAAAAAGTGTTCGTGACCGAAATCTAATCTTTTTACTTCTACATGCCATACTTCTTGGCATGTGAAAATCCCACTAAAATCTCACCTTTTTAGCCTTTATTCAACTCCAAGTATGTATCATAATCTTTTATAGATACAATTTATTTTACTCCTCCAAAGGACACCTATGAGTACACATCGAAATGCCGGCAAACTTGCACCCAAAGAGATTTTGACAAACATCCCCGAGCTTATCTCGAACTACTACACGAAAAAACCCGACGCATCAAACAGCGCGCAAAAGGTGAGTTTCGGAACCTCGGGGCACAGAGGCTCTTCACTGCTAACGAGTTTTAATGAAAACCATATTTTGGCGGTGACGCAGGCGGTGTGTGAATACCGAAAACAAAACGGTATAAACGGAACGCTCTTTCTCGGAATAGACACCCACGCGCTTTCCTACCCCGCGCAGATAACGGCACTGCAGGTGTTAGCGGCTAACGGCGTGAGCGTTGCTATCGCCAAGGACGGTGGTTTTACCCCAACGCCGGTGATCTCACATGCCATACTCACACACAACGCTAACGCCGCTAACAAATGCGACGGTATCGTTATAACCCCCTCGCACAACCCGCCGAGTGACGGAGGGTTTAAATACAACCCGCCGCACGGAGGACCTGCGGATACCGACGTGACAAGCGTTATAGAAAAACGAGCCAACGAGATTTTGCAAAATAATCTTACCGACGTGAAAAAACTCTCCATCGAGGAGGCGTACAAAAGCGGCTATATCCAAGAGTACGATTACGTAACGCCCTATGTGGAGGATTTGCAAAACGTCATAGATATGGAAGCGATCGCTGCGTCGAAGATTAAAATCGGCGCCGATGCGATGGGCGGTTCGGGGATGGCATACTACCGCGCCATCAAAGAGCGTTACAACCTCAATATGGAGGTTTTTAACGATCATCCCGATTTTACCTTTTCGTTTATGCATTGCGACAAAGACGGAAAGATCCGTATGGATTGCTCCTCCCCTTATGCGATGGCGGGGCTTGTGGCACTCAAAGAGGATTTTGATATCGCCTTTGGAAACGATACCGATTTCGACCGCCACGGGATCGTGACCAAAAGCGTAGGGCTTATGAATCCCAACCATTACTTAGCGGTGGCGATTAGCTACCTTGCGCAAAACAGACCCGAATGGAGAGAAGATTTGGGGATCGGAAAAACTTTGGTGAGCAGTTCGATGATCGACCGCGTAGCGGCATCTTTGGGGAAAAAAGTGGTTGAGGTGCCCGTCGGGTTCAAGTGGTTTGTGGATGGGCTTTACAACGGCAGCCTCTTTTTCGGCGGCGAAGAGAGTGCGGGTGCGAGTTTCTTGCGCAAAGACGGGCATGTTTGGAGCACCGACAAAGACGGGATGATTATGACACTGCTCTCGGCGGAGATTTTGGCAAAAACGGGTAAAGACGCGGGGGAGCATTACCAAGAGCTCGTCACCAAATTCGGCGCACCGCTTTATGCGCGCATCGACGCTCCTGCGAGTGCGGAGATTATGCAAAAACTTAAAAACCTTCGCGTTGAGGATGTTAAAGCAACGACGATGGCGGGGGAGAAGATAGAGCAGATACTCACGCATGCCACGGGGAACAATGCGGCTATCGGCGGTCTAAAAGTGGTGGCAAAAAACGGCTGGTTTGCACTGCGCCCATCGGGTACGGAACCGATTTACAAAATCTATGCGGAGAGTTTTATCGACGCGGCGCATCTGCAACAGATTCAAGAGGAAGCTCAGGAGATGGTGAAGGGGCTGATCTAAAAAAAGGGGTACATGCCAAAGCTTTGGCATGTAGCTATAAACTAGATTCCGTGTCGCGCACGGAATGAGGGAAGTACGCGATTTTCTCACGTATTTTGAATGAAGTCGTACTCCTAAAGCCCAGCGGCTTCAACGATTTTTGCTTGATGGTCGGCGATAAGAGGTTCGATGATCTCATCGAGTAAGCCCCCGCCCATTATTTCGTCCAAACGGTAAAGCGTAAGGTTGATTCTATGGTCGCTTATGCGGTTTTGTGGGTAGTTGTAGGTGCGGATACGTCCGCTTCTATCACCTGTTCCCACTTGTGCCGAACGGGTTGCGGAGTCTTTCTCCATCGCTTCTTGCATCTCAAGATCGTAAAGTCTTGCTTTTAAGACTTTCATCGCTTTTTCTTTGTTTTTGTGCTGCGACTTTTGGTCTTGGTTGGTCACCACGATACCCGTAGGCAAGTGGGTGATACGCACGGCGGAGTCGGTGGTGTTAACGCTTTGCCCACCGCACCCGCTTGAACGCATAACATCGATTTTAAGATCGTTTTCATTGATCTGAATCTCGACGTCTTCAACCTCGGGCATAACTGCTACGGTGATTGCAGAGGTGTGGACACGCCCCTGTGATTCGGTTGCCGGAACACGCTGCACGCGGTGTGTTCCGCCTTCATACTTCAACCTGCTGTATACCTGATCTCCCTTAATAAGAGCGATCATCTCTTTGTATCCGCCTGCATCGGAAGGGGAGGAGCTCATGATCTCAACTTTCCAGTCTCTTAGATCGGCATAACGGACGTACGCTTCAAAAAGATCCCCTACGAAAATTGCGGCTTCATCGCCCCCTGCACCTGCGCGAAGCTCAACGATGATATTGCGATCGTCGTTGGGATCGCGTGGAAGCAGAAGGAGTTTGATCTCATCTTCAAGCTCTTCGATTCTCGGCTCAAGGGATTTTAGCTCCTCTTTTGCCATATCTATCATCTCGGGGTCTGCGAGCATCTCTTTTGATTCTGTAATTTGTTGGATTACCGATTTGTATTCGAGTGCTTTGGTTACGATTTTGTTGAGAGAAGATTGTTCTTTCGAGAGTTCCGTCATCCTTTTGATGTCGGAGGTGATATCAGGGGAACTTAGCAAATTGCTAAGCTCGTTGTAGCGGTTGATAAACGGGGTAAGTTTATCGGCTAACATAGGTGCGTTAACCTTAGAGTGCGTTTACAGATTTGTGTAGACGGCTTACTTTTCTAGCTGCAGTTTCTTTTTTCAAGATACCTTTGCTTACAAATTTATGGATTTGTCTGTTAGCTACTTTAAATGCTGCCGTAGCTTCCTCTTTGTTACCTGCTGCAACTGCAGTCGTAACGTCCTTTACGATGTTTTTAAGACGAGTTCTGTAGAAACGGTTACGCTCAGTACGAACGATAGTTTGGCGAATTCTCTTAATAGATGACTTATGATTTGCCATGTAATGAGTCCTTCTCATATAAATTTAGTGCGCAATATTAGCTTAAATAGAATTAAAATTAAGTTAAAGACAAGCTAAAATATAAATATTTCATGTTTGTGCTTCAAAATATGCTAAAATGCAACACCTTAAACAATGGAAATCAACGATGAAACTTTTTGGAACAGACGGAGTACGCGGTGAAGCGGGATCGTTTTTAACGGCACAGCTTGCGATGAAAGTTGCCATGGCGGCGGGAATTTACTTTAAGGCACATGCCACAACCAATAAGATTTTACTAGGTAAAGATACAAGGCGCAGCGGCTATATGATAGAAAATGCGATAGTAAGCGGACTTACCGCAATCGGCTACGACGTGATCCAGATAGGACCCATGCCGACTCCCGCCATTGCGTACCTTACAGAAAATATGCGGTGTGATGCGGGGATCATGATCAGCGCGTCGCACAACTCCTACGAAGACAACGGGATCAAATTTTTCGATGCGCACGGGGATAAGCTTCCTGCTGAAGTAGAGAAAAAAATAGAGGAGATATTTCAAAACGATGCGTTGATTCAGGATGCGCAGGCAAAAGCCAAAGAGATCGGCAAAGCAAAACGGATCGACGACGTGATCGGGCGCTATATCGTACAGCTGAAAAACTCTTTTCCGCGCGAACTCTCTTTAAAAGGGATGCGTATCGTGCTCGATGCCGCAAACGGTGCGGGGTATAAAGTGGGTCCGACGGTGTTTGACGAACTCGGCGCCGAGGTGATCGTGCTCCATGATGAACCTGACGGCTTTAATATTAATGAAAACTGCGGCGCTCTGCATACGAAAGACTTGTGTGATGCGGTGATCACCTACCGTGCCGATTTGGGAATAGCACTCGATGGGGATGCCGATCGTGTCGTGATCGTCGATGAAAAAGGGGAAGTTGTCGAGGGGGATCAGCTTCTTGGAGCTTTGGGGGCTTACTTACATGCCAACAAAAAACTCCGAGGCGGCGGTATCGTTTCGACGGTTATGAGCAACCAAGGGCTTGAGGAGTATCTCAAAGCAAAAGGTTTGAAACTGTTTCGCTCCGACGTGGGGGATAAACATGTTTTGGAACTGATGAAAAAAGAGGGGATCAACTTCGGCGGGGAACAAAGCGGCCACGTGATCATCAGCGATTTTGCTAAAACGGGCGACGGTCTTATCAGCGCGTTGCAGGTACTCGCACTTTTGATCTCGCAAAAACAAAAAGCCTCCCAAGCGCTGCGCCCGTTTGCGCTCTACCCTCAAAAACTGCTCAATTTGAGCGTAGGGGTGAAAAAACCTTTGGATAGCATTGCAGGTTTGGCAGATACCCTTAAAGAGGTAGAAGCAGAGGGGATCCGCCATCTGGTGCGCTACTCGGGAACGGAGAATAAACTGCGTATCCTTTTAGAATGCAAAGATGCCAAAAAGATGAACGAGACGATGGAAAAACTCAAGAAATTTTTTGAAAAAGCGCTCAATGAATAGGGGGCAGATACGACTTTTGACGATTCTTTTCCTCACGATAGCGGGGATTTTTATTATCGATCAAAATATTAAATCGGTTTTTGTCAACGGGTTTCGCTACTACACCGAGTGTATCGACCTTATTTTGGTCTACAACAAAGGGGTGGCGTTTTCTATGTTTGCCTTTTTGGACGAATGGCTCAAATATATTCAAGCGCTCATGGTCGCGGGGATACTCGGGTATGTAATCTACCTTAAAAAAGTTTGCTACGCATTTCCCGCGGGGCTGTTGCTAGGCGGCGCTATTTCAAACGTGTACGACAGGTTTATCCACGGCGGCGTGGTAGATATGGTTTACTGGCATTGCGGATTTGATTTTGCGGTGTTTAATTTTGCGGACGTTATGATCGATTTGGCGGTCGTTTGGTTTTTGGTGTTACACTTCAAACCGCGTTATTGTAAAAGCTAAAGATAGATAAAAGCACATTTTGGGTAATATTGCCCAAACAAATAGTGCAAATACTATAAATATGAAAATAAATTAAAGGAAATTGATGGAAATCAAGTCAAATAAACTCAACGGTGCAAATGCGCAAATCGAAGCGGTAATCTATAAAGAGATCATCGACAACAACCTAGAAAAAATTGCTAAAGAGTTGGCAAAAACTGCAAAAATCGCAGGTTTTAGAAAAGGGAAAGTTCCCGTAAGCGCGGTAAAAAAACAATACGGTGAACGTTTGGTTCAAGATGCAGAAGCAGAAGCATTACGTGAGGTTTTAAGAAGAGGGCTTGAGGAGTTAAGTATCGCAGCAGACGCTCTTATCGGCGAGCCGAGCATCAGTGAGTTTAACAAAGCGGACGACAAAATCGAAGTAACGGTAAAAGTAGCTATGAGACCGTCTATCGAGATGGGCGACTACGTTTCTTTGGTAAAAGAGTTCGATAAACCTGCAGTAAGCGATGCGGATGTAGAAACAAGAATCAAAGAGTTGGCAGAAGCACAAGCTCCGTTTGTAGACGTAGAAGAGGACAGAGCGGTAGTAAGCGGCGATACGACGGTGATCGATTTCGAAGGTTCTATCGACGGTGAACTTTTCGAGGGCGGCGCTGCAAAAGATTTCTCTCTTCGTATCGGTTCTGGACAATTTATCCCTGGATTTGAAGATCAAATCATCGGTATGAAAAAAGGGGAAGAGAAAGTAGTTAAAGTAACATTCCCTGAGAACTACGGCGGTGCGAAACTTGCAGGTAAAGATGCAGAGTTCAAAGTAAAAGTAAACGCTATCCAAACAAAAGGTGCGGTTGCAATCGATGACGAATTAGCGAAAAAAATGCTTCCGGGGCAAGAGGATGCAACTCTTGAGACGTTAAAAGAGAGAGTAAAAACGCAAATCGAAAACGAGCAGCTTTCTAAACTTTACAACGACGAGTTAAAACCTGCGTTGCTAGAGACTTTCGTAGAAGCGTTTAATTTCGATCTTCCTGAATTCGTCGTAGAGCAAGAGATTGATATGGCGCTTAACCGCAAAGCGGGCGAGATGAGCGAAGAGGAGATCAAAGAGCTTCGCGAAAATGCGGATAAACTCAAAGAGCTTCGCGAAACATTCCGTGAAGACGCTACAAGAAGCGTAAAAGCTACATTCATTATCGATGCCCTTGCAACGGCGGAAAATGTAAAAGTGAACGAGCAAGAAGTGATGCAAACAATCTACTTCGAAGCGATGCAAATGGGTCAAGACCCAATGGCGGCATACGAGCACTACAAAAAAGCGGGATATATCCCTGCAATCCAAATGGCTATGGTAGAGGACAAAGTTCTAAGCCAGCTATTAAACGCAAAGATGAAAGAAGCATAATATGAGCTATATCCCTTATGTAGTTGAAAAAACGGGGCGCGGCGAGCGCTCGTACGATATCTATTCCCGTTTATTAAAAGACAGGATAGTGATGCTAAGCGGAGAGGTGAACGATGCGGTGGCTTCTTCTATCGTGGCGCAGTTTCTTTTTTTAGAGGCTGAGGATCCGGAAAAAGATATCTACTTCTACATAAACTCTCCCGGCGGCGTCGTGACCGCCGGTATGGCGATCTACGATACGATGAACTATATCCGCCCCAAAGTGGTGACGATCTGTATCGGACAAGCTGCCTCTATGGGTGCGTTCTTGCTCTCTAGCGGCGAAAAAGGCAAACGCTATGCTCTCCCGCATGCCAGAGTGATGATCCATCAGCCTCTAGGCGGCGCACAGGGGCAAGCAACCGATATCGCCATCCAAGCCAAAGAGATTCTTCGCATGAAAGCGGAACTCAACGAGATTTTGGCGAAAAATTGTAACCAGCCTGTTGAAAAAATCGAAAAAGATACAGACAGAGACAACTTCATGAGCGCCTACGAGTGTATCGAGTACGGGCTTATCGATGAGGTTTTGGTTAAAAACGAAAAAGAATAGGGGGATGGGATGTCCGGGTCTTTAAGAAGTCGCAAGCGTCGTGTAATCGGTGATGAAACTGCGGAGGAGACGACGAGTATTATCGGGTCTTCTTTTGGACTCGAAGAGCCTTCAAGCGACATTGAGCTTTACTCCAAAGAGGTCTTAAATGCCCTTATCAAGGACAACCTTCCTCCGACCCCCAACAACTTTTCTCTCTATTTCGACAGACTTTTAGAAGAGAAAAGCGAACACCTGCGTAAACACATCCTCTCTATTTTAGAGCTTGAAGAGGGCAACGGAGACGAAAATACGATCGTCTTGGAACAAACGCTCAAACAAGGGTTTTCTTCTATCAAGAATATCTTGACGGTCACGGCAAATCTTTATAAGAACATTATCCTTATGTCGCGTATTTTGGATAAAAGAAAACAAGAGCTTGAAGAGAATCTCAGCATTGACGTTACGATGGGGATCACGAAATCTTTGGGGGAGGATGTCGGCAAGCTCAATGCTATTTTGAAAAAGCAAAGCACGCAGATGAAAGAGCTTTACGACGAAACGGCGGGGATCGTCAAAACCGTAGAAAACGAAACGATCTTCGATAACAAGCTGGGTGTTTACAATAAACGCTATCTGCTTACGAAAATAGAGCAAGAGATAGGGCTTATTAAAGAGTTTAAACATAAGAGCTCGCTCATTATGATCGAACTCGATCGCGATCTCAAAAACAGTGTCAAAAACGATAAAGCTATTTTGTTGATGACTCGCACCCTTTCGCGCCTTCTTTTAAAAACCTCAAGAAGAAGCGATACCGTGGCGCATTACGGCAACGGGGTTTTTGCGATGCTTTTAAAACATACCGACATAGAAAGTGCCAAAAAAGCGAGTGAGAGGCTTTGCGAATTGGTATCTAACAGCAACTTTTTCTTGGCAGACAGGGAGATACAGCTTAAAATCTCGATCGGGATCACCGATGTCAGCACGAACTATTCGGTTGAAGAGATCGTGGTGAGCGCCCTAGACGGCATAGAAAAAGCATATACGAAATCCAACGTCGATTTTGCCGTATCGCTGCGAAAAAAAGAAGAACCTACACCAGAGGCATAGATGATTTTACCCATAGTTGCATACCCCGACAAAAGATTAAAACAAAAATCGCACAACGTAGAGGCGTTCGATGCAGAGTTGCATACCTTTTTAGATGATATGTACGAAACGATGATCGCTTCCAACGGGATCGGCTTGGCGGCGATTCAGGTCGCGGTGCCCAAAAATATCTTGATCTTAAATATTCCCGATGAAGAAGATGAGCAGACAAAAGATACTCTCATCGAAATGATCAATCCCGTTATACATGCCAAAGAGGGGACGACAAGCTACCAAGAGGGGTGCTTGAGCGTTCCGGGGTTTTATGAAGAGGTGGAGAGGTTTGAGAATATCAAAGTTACCTATTGCGATCGCCACGCAAACGTGCACACGATAGAGGCAGAAGGGCTTTTAAGCATCGCAATCCAGCATGAGATGGATCATCTTTTAGGTATTTTGTTTATCGACAAACTCTCGTATGCGCGAAGAAAAAAGTTTGAAAAAGAGTATAAAAGACTCCAAAAAGAGAAAAAACGGGTGTAAAAACGGAGCGATTTTATTGCAATTTGCAATAAAATAACACAAAATTCATCCGTTTGTACTATAATGGTTCCACATAAGAAAAGGTGGAATTATGAAACGTATCCGATGTGCAACCTATGAGGGGATGGACGCAAAAACAGTCGATGTAGAATCGACTTTGACCAAGGGGCTTCCCTCCTTTTCGATCGTAGGGATCGCCTCCGCCTCCATCACGGAGGCAAAAGAGCGCGTCAAAAGTGCTTTGCTGAGCAACGATTTCTCTTTCCCCCCAAAACGTATCACCATTAGTCTCTCCCCCAGCGACCTGCGCAAGGAGGGGAGCCATTTTGATCTGAGTATCGCTTTGCTTATTCTGCTAGACGGAGTTGAGGAGGATCTTAGCGAATGGTTCGTATTCGGGGAGCTTGGGCTTGATGGAAGCATAAAAGAGAACCTTTTGCTCTACCCCTTAATCCTCTCTTTGGCAAACCAAAAACTGCTTAGTAAAGTGATCGTTCCACATGCCATACTTCCAAAACTCGCCAACATCCCCGACATCGCCTTTTACGGCGTAAAAACTCTCAATGAAGCGGTAGAGGTTTTAAAAAATGAGCAACATGCCATGGCATGTGCAATTCAAAGCGATATCGCCTACCCCTTTTACGAGCTAGAGGGGGAGAAGTTTTACTATATGAAAGAGTATGAAGAGGATTTTAGCGACGTTAAAGGGCAGGAGGTCGCAAAACGTGCCGCGCTCATTGCGGCGGCGGGGCTGCATAATATTTTGTTCGAGGGGAGCCCCGGATGCGGTAAAAGCATGATCGCAAAGCGGATTCTCTCCATCTTGCCGCCGATGCGAATGGAAGAGATTTTGGAAAAAGCAAAACTAGACGTGCTAGACGGCAAAGAGCCCGACTTTAAACCCCGCAGGGCTTTTCGTGCCCCGCACCACTCCTCGACGCCTGCGAGCGTGTTCGGCGGGGGCTCCCACCGCGCAATGATCGGCGAAGTGGGCTTATCCAACGGCGGTGTGCTCTTTTTTGATGAATTGCCCCATTTTAGCAAAAGTGTTTTGGAAGCGCTTCGCGAGCCGATGCAGGATGCAAAAATACGCATATCTCGGGTTAACTCCAAGGTGGAGTATCCTAGCGATTTTTTGTTCATAGCGGCGATGAACCCTTGCCCTTGCGGCAATCTGCTTCATGCACACAAGGTATGCAGATGTAACGAGGCGGAGATCCAAAGGTATAAAAACAGGCTCTCCGATCCGTTTTTGGATCGTATCGATCTAGTCGTGGTGATGCAGAGCGTACAGCCTGATGATGTGCCGAGTGTCTCCTCAAAAGAGCTGCATAAAAAAGTGCTTCAAGCGCATATCTTCGCACAAAGCCGCGGGCAAAAGAGTTTTAACGGCAAGCTAAGCGATGGCGAAATAGAGCGCTATTGCACCTTAAGCCAAGAAGCACATGCCATACTCGAAAAAGCGATCGAACGTTACGGGCTCTCGTTTCGAAGCATCAAGAAGGTGCAAAAGGTTGCACGAACCGTTGCCGATCTGGAGGAATCGCAAACGATCGAAAAACACCACGTCCTTGAGGCACTCGGCTACAGAAGACGCGATTCTTAAGAGGCTTGGGCAGGTTCGTTGTAGCTGGCAACGACGCGGTTGCGCCCTTGCTCTTTTGCTTTATAGAGGTTGTCGTCCGCTTCTTTGTAGAAGGTATCGACGTCAAGTTCGAGAGGGCATTTGTAAAATGACACCCCTATGGAAACCGTTACGACGTCGCTTATCGTATTGCCTTTGTGCTCAAGAGCGAGATCGGCGACACTTTGGCGGATCGCTTCTGCGAGTTTGAGTGCCTCTTCGTAGGTGCTTGTGGAGGTGACGACCCCGAACTCTTCGCCCCCTAAACGGAATGCAAAATCACCTGCGCGTTTGGTGTAGCGTTTGAGCACATCGGCTATGGTTTTGAGGGTTTCATCCCCTTTGAGATGCCCGTAGGTGTCGTTGTAATTTTTGAAAAAATCAACATCGAGCATTAAAAATGCGATCTGTCTGCAGTCGCGTTTGGCGCGGTTGATCTCTTGCAAAAAGAGTTCGTTAAAGTGTCTGCGGTTGTAAAGCTGCGTGAGCTCGTCGGTTATCGAGAGGGTTTCATAGAGATTGATAAGGTTTTGCAGCTCCCGCTGGGTTTGGATTCTTGTTTGGATCTCTTTGGAGAGGTGGCGGTTGGTTCTGTAGATAAAGCTCAAAACGGTTGCAAAAATAAGGGTGATGGCTACAATCCAAGAGATGAGGGTAGCGAGGTCAAGCTCTTTGGTGTAGTTGACAGCAACCCATTTGTTTAAAATCTCTTGATGCTGCTCTGAAGAGACTTGCGATAGCGCTTTGTTGAAGATGGAGAGAAGCATCGGTTCGTCGTTGCGCGTACCTATGCCGAGCTCCCACATATCCTCGAGTTTTCCTGCGATTTTAAGCTCTCCGATATACTCTTTTTGGATATGGTAGCCTGTCGTTGCAAGGGTTTCTATGGCGGCATCGACTTTGTTGTTTTTTACCCCCTCAAGCATCTTTGTGAGGTTTTCAAACTCGACCAGATCGAGGTAGGGGTATTTTCCCCGTAAAATTTCGGTGTAGGCATACCCCTTGATAACCCCGACTTTTTTCCCTTTGAGCTTAGAGATATCGTCGATAAATAGCTCGTCAAGCCCCGTGACCACTACAAGGGGAACGCGTATGTAGCTTTTTGTAAAATTTAAATATTCGAGTCTCTCTTGTGTGGGCATCACCAAAGAGAAGATGTCGCATTTTCTTTGTTTTCCCGCTTCGAGCGATTCGGCCCAGGTTTTTGTAGGGATCACTCGGATGGGGGTTTCGAGTTTTTGTTGCAAGATTTTAAAATAATCGGCACTCATCCCGATATGTTTTCCCCTTTCAAGCTTTTCAAAAGGCATCCAGTCGGGGTCGATACACATCGTGATCTCCCCTTTGTTGGCAAGAAAATATTTTTCGTCCAAAGTGAGGTCTATATTGGAATCGGCATATGCCTCAAAAATGTACTCGTTGATATCAACTTGAGAATCCAAAAGCTCGTAACGTGTATAGAGTTGCATCATATACTCTATGCGCCCCCGATCAAGAGTTCCAAGCGGGATGAGATCGTTTTGGATCACTTGAGCGATCCCCTCCGCTTCAAAACGCAGGTGCTCCAACGATTTGTCGGGGTTGTATTTTTTCTTGATAAGAGCAATTATCTCCTCTTTGTTTTTAAGTGCGTATTGCCACCCTTTGAGGGTGGCTCTTTTGAACGCTTCAACCCTTTGTGGATGTTCGGCGGCTTCGGTTGCGTTGGTAAAGAGGAAATCGCCGTAAAGGTCAAACCCGTAGTTTGCGGGGTTGATGATATTGAGTTCCACCCCTTTTTGTTTGAATTCAAACGGCTCGTTCGTGAGGTAGCTTGCATAGGCGTCCGCATCCCCGCTAAGAAGAAGTTTATGATCCTCCCCCGTTCTTACCCTATCGATTTGCGGCTTGATGTTCAAAGAGCGCAACATGCCAAGGATACCGAAACCGTCGGTGTCTTTTTTGTAAAAAACGAGTCTTTTGCCTTGGAGTTTGTAGGGGGAATCAAGACCGCTGTTTTTGAGGGTGATAAGAACATTGGGGGAGTGCTGAAAGATCGGTGCAACGATCTTGAGCGGTGATCCTTTTGCGGCGTACAAAAACAGAACCGAGTCGGCAACGCCGTACTGCGCTTCGTTACTAAGGACTTGATCGATATTGTTGATCGCGACATTGCGTTCGCGTATCTCGACATCAAGCCCCTCATCTTCGTAAAACCCCTTTTCGAGTGCGGCATAATAACCTGCAAATTGGAACTGGTGGAGCCATTTGAGCTGCAGCACCACCTTTTCGTTTGCGTCAAGAAGGGTAAGAAAAAAAAGGGATACAAAGATAAAAAATTTCATGCAGGATTATACAAATATTCAAATAAAACGAGACTTTTTTTGCCTTGGCATGTGTTTATTTTATAAGATAACGCTATAATTTTTTAAAAAAAAAGTTGGCATGTGGAAATAACGTTACTTATCAAATCAATCGCAGGATTGGTCGTCGTTTTGGGGATACTGCTCTATTTTTTATTTGCCCCCGCAAAAAAACAGCCAAAACGGGCGCAAAACAAACCTGCACCTCCCGTAGAAAACGGGTTGAAAACCGATCTGGAATCGCTTGCGGCACTTATTAAAAATCCCGCTACGCCCCAAAGAGAGCTAGAAGAAGCGGTACGTCTGGTCGTGAAATACCACGGTGTTATCCACCCAAAGATGGGGCTTCGCGTCCATCCCGATTTTTATCTTTTTCGTACGTTGATGATCGCGCTTTGCAGACACCCCAATACCAACAAAGATATTATCATCGAGTTTGACAGGGAACTCAACCGCCTCAATCCCGATTACAAAAAAGAGATCAACGAAGCGATCACCAAAGGTTTAAACGCCAGAGGCGCTTAAGCCCTTAGCTCTTGGCATGTCGGTACTTTTTCTCCTCTTCGAGGATCGCAGAGAGGATCTCCGTTATCGCGCTTGAAGCTTTTTCCGCCTCTTTAAAGGAGGCAAGGATCGTTTTTGCCTCTTTTTCGAGTGCATTGTTTCTAAGAATATCGTTGGCTTTGTGGATCGCATCGTGTACCGTTTTATGCGGCTGCGCCAATTTCGCAAAACTTGCACATTTGCCGAATTTTTCTTTGCCTATCCCCTCAAAATACCATTTACCCAAACGGCATTCGGTGTCTTTTGCAAAATGTTCCTGAACGGCGTTGTGAAAGACCGCGCTGTAACCGTTTGCTTTAAAGAGAAGATGGTCGAGTTTTGCGAGAATCATAAAGATAGCGTAGGTGATATCTTTGTTTTCGCGTGCAATCATAGAGGCGTTGGTAGAGAGCTCATCGACCCTCTCTTGGAATACGTCCATCTGGCTTTGGGAGCTTTGGGAGAGGTTTTCCATAGAGCGTGAATGTTCGTGGATCTCTTGGGTGTTCTGCTTGAGGCTTTGTACCGTAATCTCCACTTCGCTTGTCGCTTTTTGGGTGCGCTCGGCAAGTTTTCTTACCTCGTCGGCAACCACCGCAAAGCCTCGCCCGTGTTCCCCGGCGCGTGCTGCTTCGATGGCGGCGTTGAGCGCCAAAAGGTTCGTCTGATCGGAGATATCTTTGATAAGGGTGATCACCTGCGAAATGCTCTCGACGTTGGCATTGAGAGTTTCAACCTGCGTGTAGGTGCTGGTGATGTGGGAGAGAAGCTCGTGCATCGTTTGGCTCATTGTCCCCATATCTTCGGAGCAAAGACGGCTGTGCGCATTGTTTTGCTCATTGCGTGCATCGACATCCTCAAGCGCTTGCAAATTCCCCGCCAAATCCCCTTGGAGCAACCCTAAGTCGCGTATACAGCCGCCCGTGAGTTCATGAACGAGACTTGTATGAAGCTCGGCGTTTTGTTTTTTGGCTTCGAGGTTTTGGATCTTTCTTTGCAGATCGGCTATCGTGGCATGTGCATTCTCAAGATCGCCCCCAAGCGATCTGATCTCGCGCGCTTGCTCTTGGATCTTGGTTTCTAACTTTTGACTGTTTCCAAAAAACATATTTTCCCCTTAAAAATCAGTTTTGAAATTGTAGTCTAAAGAAGGCAAACGCGCAGGAGGATTTGCGAGCAAATAGCAACAAGTTTGCCCGCAGGGGTAGAAAGGTTACATCAGTTTTAAAATTTCGGTGATTTTGCCTTGGACGATATGGATCCCTTTTTTCTCGAGTGCCAAATAGGTGTTTTTATCCATAACGCTTGTCGCGATCAGCGAGGTGCCTATGGCATCGGTGATAAGACGCAGGGCATGGAGAGAGTGGTCGCTTTGGCTGACAAAATAGCTCGCTTCGGCTTTGATATAGATAGGGCGCAGCTCTTGAAGATAGCTATAATCCTCCCCCTCTCCGATAAATTCAAAAAGCCCCATCTCGATATTGTACGCTTCAAAAAGGTTTTTATAAAGTTTCATAAGCTCTTTTTTCTCCCGTACGAGTTTATCGGGGATCTCTACGATGAGCTTGAAAGGCAGATGGATCGCAAACTCCTCAAAAAGCTCTTTCATCTCGGTGTAGGTGGCATGGAGCGAAAGATATTCGTAGGAGAGGCGTAATGAGCAGAGCGAACTTTTTAAACGCATGTCGGGGGTTCTAAAAAGGGTGTCGATCGCTGTTTTATAGATTTTCGAACTAAGGCCCAGCTGGATCGCCGATGCCATATACTGCCCGTAGGAGTAGGTGTTGCCCTTTTCATCCTTCATCGAGATGCTTAGGACATTGTGATCGACCTTGCTTGTTTTTGCATTGTACACATGCCAAGAGACGAAACTAAAGCGGGCATAATCGATCGCTTCGTTGATCACCTCTCTCCACGCATCTTTCCCCATCACTTCGACCGAATCTTCCGCACGATCGAGATGGATAAGGGTGTCGGTAAATTTCGCTTTGGAGAGGGCATTGTCGGCATAAGAGAGAAGCTCCGCGACGCTTTGGGTATGGGTGTATTCGTAAAGCCCTATGGCGACGTAGGTCTTGGTATCGTCAAGGTTGTAGCTTAGGATCGATTCGCTTACCGACTGGTGGATCCCGCGTGCCAGTTCAAGCCCGTCTTGAGGGGTGCAGTTGGGTAAAAAGAGGGAGAACTCGGTGCCGTTGATGCGCGAAACGATCGAATCGACGTAGTTGCTCGCATACGATTTAAAAATATGGGCAATATCCACGTAAAGGTTGTCCACCTCGCGGTGCCCTATCGTTTCGTTTGCCTCTTTTGCCCCCACCAAAGCGATAAGCATGGTGATTCCCCCCTTGGAGCTTGCGTCGATTTTTAAAAACTCGGGGAGCTTGTCTATAAAATATTTGCGGTTGCGCAGTTTTGTCGTAGAGTCGGTATATTCGAGCTCTTTATGCTTTTTAAGCTCTTCGCTCGCTTTTTCAAACATCGTTCGGAGTTTGGAGATCATGGTGTTCATCCCCAGCACCACGTCTCGGAACTCTTTGGTGAAGGGAACATGCTCTTGGATAATAAACTCGTTGCGCAGTACCGCCGCGGCTTGATACTCTATTTTTTTAAGCGGACGCAAGATCAGCGCCAAAATGAGGTTGAGGATAAAGAGTCCGACAACACTTAAAACACCGAACGAGATCAAAAGGTTTTTGAAAATGGCGTAGAGATGGGTATAGGCATACGCGGCGTCGCTTTGAACCTGCAAAAGCCCAACCTGACTCCACCCCGCCGAAACGTTTGAGGTGGCAAGGGGCGCCTCGATAGCAACGAACTCTCTAAACCACTGGGGAATGCCTGCTAGTTGCGATTCGTTTTTGCGCTCGTGGATAATCCCCCCCTCAACGTCGAAAAGGACGATGCGGCTATAGTTGCCGCTGTCGAAGTTGGCGTTGATCATGGTCGCCATCATTGCAAGGTCTCCGTTGGCGCTCCCCAAAGAGAGAGCAAGGGAGGAGGAGGTGTTTTTCGCATCTTCATAAAGCCTCTCTTGCGCCGTTTTGCTTGAACTTTGGAAGTTAAGCGTTAAAACCGTTGCAAGCAGGATGACCAAAAATATCGATAACAAAATCGCTATTTGCCTAAAGAGAGTCATATTTTTTTCCTTTTGATGTTGAGTTGGAGTTCGTCCCATTTTTTGTGGGATTTTTGATTTTCTACCTTCTCCCCCGTTCCCGTTTTGTTTGCTTTGAGAAGCGATACGCCGTTGAAGTTGTAGATCGGGATAAGATCGCTTCGCTTCGAAGCGGGGAAGATCCGAAGGTTGTTGTTGTCTAAGATCAACGGCTCCGAGCGCGGCGTTTCAAAGTAGGTGAGTACCATATGGGGTTCTTTGAATTTGGTGGAGCGTACATAGGTAAAAAAGAGCTTTTTGGGATCGACGCCCAGATAGAGCAGGGCATGGTATTTGGCGATCACGTAATCTTCGCAGTCCCCCGCATCGCGTGATAAAAACTCCCACGGGGTCGCCCAGTAATCGCTTTGCCCGTAGAGCTTGGTATCGGAACCGTAGCGGACGTCGTTGTAGAAGCTGTTGACCCCTTCGAGTTTTGCTTTGTCGTCTTTGTCTTTGAGCCCATCGAGGGTTTTTTGAAGGTAGAGAAACCTTTTTTTGGCAAAAAGGTTATATTTTTTCTCGACCGCTTCAAGCAACGCACTATCGACGTAAGGCTCTTTGGCATGTGCAACACTGGCAATGAGAACGCAGAGCAAAAAGAAGCTAAGACCCCTTTTTGTATGCGCGGTAAATTTTTGCAAAACCATGGGTCATTATACTCAAAAAACTCTAATTTTGTCTTTTGTTAAAGCCCGAAGTTCCCGCCTTGGCATGTGCGACAAACCCTTGTGCGTAGGGCTTGAGATAGTGCGGCATCGCTCTTCCCTGAAGTTTTGTCATATCGTGAAGCATCGCGTTAGCGATCTCTTGGGGCGGGAGTTTTTTGTTTGTTTGCAGGTATGTGAACAGGAGTTCACCTTGGCGTTCGAGCGAAATTTTATAGGTCGCTTGGGTTTGTTCGTAAATCCACATGCCAAAGGCGTAGAAGTTTTCAAATACGCTTTGATCCTGCCACAAAAGAGTAACGGAGCCTTTAAAATTGCCGCTGTTGTAAAAGAGATCCCAAAAACGGGCAAAACGTTTCATGGTCTGGATCGTCGCGAAATCGAGCAGATCGTTTTTGAGGATATCATAGGGAGGGATGTCGCTATAGACCATCCCGCAGGGTGCATCGTGTCTGTCTATGTGGGTGCCCGAGAGTTTTTTGAGGATCCCTATCTGGATCTCGCATCGGCTCATACTTACGAGTTTGTCGAGGTTTTTGCCGAAACTCTCCAGTGTCTCTCCCGGAAGCCCTACGATAAGGTCGAGATGGATATGCGCTTGGGTTTCGTTTTCTAAAAAGGAGATATTCTCCTCCATTTTTTGTAAGTTCAAAACACGCGATATATTGTGTGCGACTTGGGGGTTGAGGGTTTGGATACCTATCTCAAGCTGAAGTGCTCCGTGGGGGAAACGTTTGATCTTTTCGCGCAGCGAAGCGGGGAAATGGTCGGGAACCACCTCGAAATGGGCAAAATAAGACCCCTCTTTGGAGAGGAAAAAGTCAAGGATGCGGTTGGCGGCTTTGATGTTGAGGTTAAAGGTGCGATCGACGAATTTAAAGTTTCTCGCCCCACGCTCCCAAAGGGTCTCGAAAGCTTCTAAAACCGCATCGAGATCAAACGCACGCACCTTTTCATCCATCGAACTCAGACAAAATTCACACTCAAAAGGGCATCCGCGCGAGATTTCGACGTAGATGTAGCGGTTTTTGATATCTT
Organism: Sulfurimonadaceae bacterium; assembly: GCA_963664885.2. Lineage (GTDB taxonomy): Bacteria > Campylobacterota > Campylobacteria > Campylobacterales > Sulfurimonadaceae > Sulfurimonas. The sequence continues at coordinate 15,780 of CAXXSB010000015.1, read as the reverse complement.
CGTCGCTGTAGTGCTCATAAGGGAGTTTGAGCGATTTAAGATCGGGCAGGGCGATGGGGATAATGCGCTCTTTGGGCGGCTTGCCTGCGGCGAGAGCTTTGCAAAGGGTATAAAAGCTTTGCTCCCCCTCCCCTTGAATAATGTAATCAGCAGCGCTAAAATCGACGCGAAGAGGAGCGTAGCTCACCTCGGGTCCACCCAAAACCACCGTGGTGTGCGGCGAGACTTTTTTGAGGATATGCAAAAGTTCCTGTACCTCGCGAGCGTTCCATATATACACGCCGATCCCGATGAGGTCGGGCTTTAGAGCCAAAAGCTCTTCGGCAACGCTTTGCATCGCATCGTTGCTGCTAAATTCGAGTATGCGGGCGTTTTCTTGAAACTCGCCGAGATTGGCATAGAGATAACGCAAACCGAATGCGCTGTGGGTGTATCTGGCGTTTAAGGTAGTTAGGAGGATTTTCATAAAGGGGATTTTAGCATAAAAAACGGATCAAGCCACAAAGGGGGGGTGGGGTACAAAGGCTTGATCCGTGATCTAAAAATGTTTAGGAGTATATAGTCTCGCTTATGAAAGGGGAAAAACATAATTGAGATGTAAAATTATATTTATTATAAGTAAATATTTAGTAAATAGATTTCTTTCATAATGCTCTTGTGAAAGAAATTTTTGCTTTGCAGAAGCCATCTTCAGTCGCCTTAGCGGCGCAAGCGAAGCGTAGCGTACGCGTTTTGAATAAAGAATGACTTCTATTTTCAAGCAAATCTAAGATAAAATGGCGCCATGAGATTTCGAGATATAAAAAAACAGACAAAAAACCACACCAAACATGCCAAGCCGATTATCCCCTATGCGGGGTTTATCGCGCGTGCCAAAGCTTTTGTGACCGACATTTTTATGATAGGGCTTCCCGTGGCACTCGTTATTATGGTGCTCTTTGGGTACGAAGAGACCAAAAGCGCGGGAGCGCTCGATGTGATCGTCGGGGATCAAAAGGCGCTTGAGCATCGCCCCGATCCCACCGCATCGCTCGTGCAGATCGCGCTTATTATGGGGGTGCATGTGGTGCTTTGGCGCAGAAACGGGCAGACTCCTGGGAAAAAATTTGCACAAATCAAGGTGGTGGATGCGCGTACCTTGGAGCGGGCGTCGTATTGGCAGCTTTGTATCCGTTTTATCGGCTATTTTCTCTCTTTTATCACCCTCGTCGGCTTTTTTGTCGGGCTTTTACGAGAGGATAAGCGCACCCTGCACGATCTTTTAAGCGCCACGGCAGTGATTTATACGAAAAATTAGTACCTCGCCATGGCTGCACTCCTTTCCCTTTTTTACTTTTTTTACTTTGCAATCATCGGAGTGTATGTCATCTTCATGCCAAAGGTGCTCGAGATGCAGGGGTATACCCCCGCCGAGATAGGGATCATCTTCTCCGCGGCGCCCTTGGTGCGTTTTGTCGTTCCTTTTGCTTTTACGCGGGGGCTTAAACTCGGTATTCGCAGTTTTCATTTTGCCCTGATCGTGATGGTAGCGAGTTCGGTCGCATTCTATTTTTCGATAGAGAATTTTTATCAACTGCTCTTTTGTAATATCGCTTTGGGGATAGGACTAAGTTTGGTGCTTCCCTACGTGGAGCTTATAGCGCTGGGCAACATCGGCAAAGAGCGCTACGGCAAGGTGCGGCTGTTCGGCTCAGTTGGGTTTATTTTGGTCGCTTTGGTGCTTGTGAAATATCTAAGCGGCGCTTGGGTCGCTTTGGGATTTATGGTGATACTCAGCGCTATCACCGCGCTGATCGCTTTTGCGGTGGCAAGAGAGGCAAAAACGATCCTCCAAAAAACGCAGGAGTGCCATAACGATATCACCCTTTTGGCACACTGGCGGCTTTGGCTGGGGCTGACGCTGATGCAGGTGAGTTTCGGGGCGTTTTACAACTTCTTTACGATTTACGAGACCAACCACGGTATCGCTTTGGAGATGACCATCTATTTGTGGAGTTTCGGGGTGATCGCCGAGATAGGGATGCTGTTTTTTCAGGGGAGGCTTTTGGGCGGGAATCTGCTGTTTCTTTTGCAGATCACTACCTTTGCAAGCGCGTTTCGGTGGTTTTTGCTCTTTATGTTTCCCCAAACTCTGGGTATTTTGTTTTTTTCGCAGTCGCTCCATGCGTTGAGCTTTGCGCTGTTTCACTCTGCGGCGATCAGTTATTTGTACCGTCTTTATAAGCATAAATCGCTTGCACAGCAGTTTTTTTCGGGGATCACCTACGGCTTGGGGGCGTTTGTCGGAGCGCTCGTTTCGGGCTTTGTGTATGAGAGTTACCCCGAGTATCTTTTTGCCCTCTCAAGCCTTTTGGCACTCGGCGCGTTCGGCTTTTTAACCCTTTGGGCTAAAACTCAAGAACGAACGCGGTGGTCTGAGTAAAGTCGTATTTTTTTACCCCGATGGCGGGTTTTTTATCCTCTTCGTAATTGATGCTTAACTGCAAAAAGAGGGTGCCGAATATGGCAAGTTTAAGCTCTGCGGCATGGTAGTTGATATAATCGTTCGTATCATCGAGCTTAGGCTGGTAGTAAAAGTTATACGAGAGTTTCGATTTTGGATCAAACGCATAAGAGTAGGCGAAATAGGCATTAAGACGCTGGTTCTTTTCGCTTGGATCGACGTTTGAGGAGTAGCGTATCTGCTCGTGAAAAGCCCCAAGCCCTAAAAATCCCGTGCCGTTTTCTAAAAACGTGTGGAGTTTATAGCGAAGCCCCGCACCCGCCAAAGAGCGGTTTTTGAGGTTTTTAAACTCATCGTCTTGCATCTGTACAAACGCTTCTGCATTGATCCGCTCAAGCGGCGTGGCATGGATATGGCGGATATGGGAGAAGAGTTTGTTGGTGTCGCGCACCTCGTTGGATTCGCCGTACTCCCCCGAAATCTCCCCCCACGTCACGAAGCTTTCGTTCTCATCGTATGCCACGCGCAAAAAACCTTTATGGTTGTCTTTATGGGTATTGCCCCGCTTGGTCTCAAGCGAGACTCCCAGTTTTGCGCTCCACCCCGCATCGGCGCCGATCTCGACGGGTGCGATCGAAACAAGAGCAAAGAGGGAGTGCTGCATGCCAAAAAGCAGAGCCAGAAAAACAAAAAATCTCATACGACCCCTTTTTAGTAATCTATAATGAGATTAAGGGTTAATGTTTTGTCGGTGCGTACGCTTCCCGCAGGCGCTATGTTGGCATAGTCGATTTTATAGCTGAGACCTGCCGAGAGGGTGCTGTTGATCTTGCTCGTTAGCGCGGACTTTGCCGTGATGAAGTAGTTGTCGCTCTCCTCAAACGAACCTCTGTAGGTTGCGTCTTGGTAAAACTTGAGGTTTTCCATAATGAGAAGGTCGTACACCGCTTTGAGCCTATACGAGGCGTAGCGCTCGGTGTCGGCGTTTTCTATTTTGTCTTGCGCATAGAGTGCCGCCGCTTCGGTGCTAAGGGTTTGAATGTCGGAGGCGTAAGCTTTGTATTTTACCTCCGGACCCGTGTAGGCTTGGTAGTCGTAGCCCGAGAATTTGTCGTCTTTGTAGCCGACTAAATACCCCAGCGTAAAGCGGTCGCTAAAATCGTAGCCGTAGTTAAGTTCTGCAGTGTAGCGGTTCTTCGTGGTAACGTCGCCGTCTTTTGCATATTGCGCATCCAAAGAGAGCGCCAAAGAGTTTGCTTCCCACTGTTTCTTTGCTTTTGCATCGAGGGTGAAGGTTTCGGTATCGGAGTTTCCTTTGGTTTGGATGTAGCCGAGTTCGGTGCGCGTTACAAAACTTTTGGGTGTTTCTTCTTTTTTGGGAAGCTGTGCCTGAAGGGTTGCAAGCTCTGCATCAAGGGTCGCTTTTTGCGACTCGATCGCGGCGATCTTCTCCTCTATCTCTTGGATGTTCTCTTGGGCACATGCCAAGGTGCCCAGCAGCAGCGAGCTTAAAACGATTTTTTTCATACGGTATTTTTCCTTTGTGTTGATTTGGGAGGGTTGGCATGTAACAACATGCCAAGGGCACGAAGCACGAGTGCTTCGCTTATTTTGCGTGGTTGTGGATCTCCATCTGCGGATAAGGGATAGTGATCCCCGCTTGGTCAAATTCGAGTTTCACTTTTTCGAGCATATCGAAATAGACGTTCCAGTAATCGTCCACGCCGACCCAAACGCGAAACGCAAGATCGACGCTGTGGGCGCCCAAGGCATGTACAGCAACAAGCGGCGCTGGGTCTTTTTGTACGCGCGCATCGGCGTCAATCACCTTGTGAAGAATCTCTTTGGCAATTTTGAGATCATCGTCGTAACCGATACTAAAGATATGATCAACCCTTCTTTGGGTGCGGTTGGAGTAGTTGATAATATTGCCGCTTAGAATCGATGAGTTAGGGATAATCACGATACTTTTGTCGATCGGCTCTAAAATGGTAGAGAAAAGGTTGATCTCTTTGACCTCCCCCATAGCACCCGCAACCTCTACGACATCCCCCACCTTAAAGGGGCGAAATACGATGATAATCACCGCCGCACCTATGTTGGAGAGGGAATCTTTGAGCGCCAAACCGATCGCCAAAGAGGCGGCACCGAATACGGCGATAAACGACGTCGTATTGATCCCCACGGCGCTGAGGGCGGCGATAATCACCATCATTAAAAGGATGAAATAGATGACGTTGCCCAAAAACTCCACCAGCGTCGTATCGACTTTGGCTTTCATCATGAGGTTTTTCGAGAAAATAGTCAGCTTGTTGATAAGCCATTTCCCCACGACAAAGATGAAAATCGCCGCAACGATTTTGAGGCTGTACTCGCTTGCATACGCTACGATAAGTTCCCAGTATTTAGAAATATCCATGTGTTTCTCCTGTTTATTTGGGTTATTATAACCTAGGTCGGTGGGAATTTTGTGTCTTTTTACGGAGATAGATTGTTTCTATCTCTCTTGAGAGCGCAAAATAGAGGTTTTGGCGTACAGGGTCGATGCGAAAGAGGAGCGGGCGGTATTTCAGGTAGTTGCGCCACGCTTTGGGGGCGGCTTCTGCTCTGCCCCGTTTGAGCAGTTCGCAACTGACCGCGGCGTTTATAAACCCTTTGAGAAGCCGTATCTCATCATTTGGCTCAAACCTTTTGGGGAACCAAATCTCCTCTAACACTTCGTGCGCTTGGTAGTAGTTCTCTTGGTGCATACATGCCAAGAAACTATCGAGTTTTTGGGAAATGGTATCCATAAACCTGCCGTTTTTTGGCGCCATTATAAGGGAGTAAGGTAAGAGAAACTTTTTTCTTCCAAGCAGCTTCTTTTTTTTAGAATACTCTTAGCTCGCTACAACGACGCGGTTTCTTCCTTCCCGTTTTGCTTTATAGAGTCCCTCATCGGCGCGTGCAATAGCCTCTTCGATCGTTTCTGCCTCGCTATAGACGCATACTCCGAAACTACAGGTGATATGTTCCACCTCTTCAAAATGCTCTTTTGCAACTCTGGTGCGAATGGTTTCTGCCAAGCGGGAGACGTCTTGGAGCGATCGTATTTTGGCTAACACTATAAACTCCTCCCCGCCCCAGCGCACGAGAATATCCTCGGAGCGGATCGATTTATGAACCGTTTTGACCAGATGTTTGAGGATCGCATTCCCCGCATTGTGCCCGTAGGTATCGTTGACCGATTTAAAATGGTCGATGTCGAAGATGATGATCCCCAGTTGCAGCTCTCTCTCGCGGCTCTCGACTAAAAAGCGGGGGAAGATTTTACGGAAATACTCACGGTTATAAGCGTTTGTAAGGGCATCGTGCATCGCTTTTGCTTCAAGCATGAACTGTTCGTCGATCGTTTCGCTGATATCGGAGAAAGAGATGATGTAGTTCTCCTCAAAAGAGCTTATGCTTAGAGCAAAGGAGTGGCGCACTTTGTCTTTGGAGCGCATCGAGACGATATGCTCTTTGGCGGGAAGGCGCAACATTGTACCCACCCAAGAGGCATTGTTTTGCGGGGTGTCGATGTGGAAAAATTTGGGGTCTTTTTCAAAGCAGTCGCAAATACATGCATGATGCTGCTTGAAGCTCTCCAAGCTTTCAAACCCGAAAAAGTCGAAAAACTTTTTGTTTGCATCGATGATCGATTTGCCGTCGGTGACTACGACGATCGCGTCTTGTGCATCTAAAATGTTTTGGGTTTTTTTCAAAAGGGTACGGTAAGACCTTGAGGAACTAAGCTCTTTGTAGAGATACAAGAATAAAAAGAGGATCGCCGTGATGCCGAAAACCAAAAGCATAGAATACTGTGCCGCAAGGTTGTCGATATAGTCGGTATTTTCTTGCAAGATGATCGCCGAAGCGACTTTTTTGGTTACGGGGTTTTTAAAAGGGACGAAAGTGAAGATCGATTTGCCGTCTTCGGCGATGAGTGAGAACACCTCCCCCTCGTGTATCCTCGCGGCGGCTTGTTTGATGTCGCTTTTTGCAAGTTGTGCCGTTTGTATATGCGAAAACGTTTTTTCAAGCTCGTGTACGATGCTTGATTCGTATAAAAATCCCTCGAACGGGCTTGGTTCGTAGTTGCTTTTTTCGTTGGCAAATACTTTTTTCTCTACCTCTTTTTGGCTGATAACAAACCCTGCTTTGGCTTCGTGCGATCTCGTAAATTCTTGGGTTAAAACAAAGGCGCTAAAAGAGATTTCGACGCTTCCCAGATGGATGCTTCTGCCCTGATCGTCTATCCCCATAAGGGGGTAAACGTGGCGGAAACCGTTAAAAATTCTCCCCTCTTCAAACCCTTCGATCCCGACGAGATTTTTATTGACGTACTCGATGGTGGCACGTACGCCGCTTAGGTTGTCGCCGAATTTTTGGGGGCGGTGAAAACGTAGAAACGACTCGTTGTCTTTGAGCTGAAAGTGAAGCTGTTTGAGCCCCGATTTTGTGAGGTAGTCGTACTCTTTGAACAAGAGCAGGTAGAGTTTTTCTCTTGCCTCTGTTTTTTGTTTTTCCCCTTTATATGCCTCTTTAAGCAGATCGAGCACTTGGGGTTTGTTGATAATGAGCGTGTAGGTGCTGCGGGCAAAATGGCTGTAGTTGCCCGTAATGATCTTAAAATCGCGCACGACGTTTTGGTCGTAGGTTTTGATAAATTCGTTTTTTTGGCTCTCGAAATACCAGCTTAAAACTAAAAAATAAACCCCGCTAAGACTTAAAAACAAAAACAAAAAGATCGACGCATAGAGGGTAGGGTTCTCAACAGAGTTTTTATCGATGTTTTTATAGAAGGAGTAGAAAAGAAAACTCCCCAAAATAAAAAAGAAGATAAGAAAAAGGTTGACGTTGGTTTTGAGTGCTTGGATCGAACTATCGTCGATCTTCTCAAGCGGTACAAAAACCAAAAAGTTCGCAAGAAAGCTGTTTTCGTGGTCGAGGATCGGATGGTTGAGGATGAGATAACGTTCGTTGACGAGATGATTTTTTAGAGGGGAAACAAACGCACTAATCCCTTTTTCCGCCAAGAGCGATACCAGCTTTTCGTCGGCATTTTCGTTGGCTATATAATGGTCGAGCGCAAAAATTTTCGTATAAGGGGCAATGATCTGGGATTTGAATTTCGGATCAAGCGCGATGAGGGGCTTCAACCCTTTTTCTTCGATTTTGCGGGCGATGGAATTAAAATGGGTGACGACCTCCAAAAAACCTAGAAAGGAGTTGTCGGTGTCGTAAACGGGAGCCATCGCTTTAAAACTAAGGTCAAACCACCCTACGCTGATGGAGGAGCGGATTTTGGGATCGCGGATCATTGAAAAGACGTCGCTGCGAATAAGAGCGAGGTTGTCCCCCGTGCGCTCTGTCCAGCTGCGCATTCTGTTGATACCGTTTTTGTCGATAAGCTGTATCCAAACGTTTTTAAAATCGGTACTTTTTTTCAGGTCTGCCGAGAGCTCTTGCAAAAAAGTGTTGTCGCTTCGCTGCTCTTTGAGCACTTTTTGGAGATTGTGCCCGCGTGCGAGAGAGACCGCTATGGAGAGGGTGGCGTTTCTTTTTTCTTGGATCATCGTCGCCAGCTCGGCATCGAGCGATTGGGCGAGCGTAGCGTATCTGTTTTGGAGTTCCTCTTGGATTTTGAACTCTTTGTACGCATCTCCTAGATAAAAGAGAGAGGTCGTAAAAAGAAGAAAAAGGAGAATAAAAAATTTTTTCTGCAAACAAAACCTACATGCCAAAGTGTTGCAACGATTGTAACTTGATTTAGCTTAAATGATACGCTAAAGATTTTCCGAGGGGTGTATGTTTAAATTGACGCGCCAGTACCCTCTGCCCCCTTTGAGGGAGATGCAGTGGTGCTTGGGAAATTTGGCTCTGAACTCTTTGAGGCGGTTTAGGGTCGATTTGCCGCTGTCGCAGTAAAAAACAAACACGCTCCCCTCGGGTTCTTCGCGCAAGAGGGGCGGGTTGTACACAAGGGTGTCGGCTTTTTCTATGGGGGAGAGGATGGTGTCTATGAGGAGCACTTTGATCCCCTGTTTTTCAAGAATCTGTTTGTTTTCGAGGTACTCTTTTTGGGTCCATTCGTCCGGAAAAATCATAGAGAAATCCTTTGTCGTAATGGTGCAATTATAGTCGATAAAAACGCTAAAGCAAAGAAGAGGCTACAAAACAAAACAAACTTAGGTTATAATCAAGCTAAAAAAAACGGGGAACGGTATGAAAAAAATCGCGGCGCTTGGAGTGCTTATTTTGGGTGCGGTAGCAACTCTTTTTTACGGTGTGCTTACCAAAGAGGAGCCGCAGATTCAAAAGAGTGAAGAGAGGGTCACCAAAGTGCGTTTTGGGTATAACATCCCGCAGGAGAGCGTGCTGCATCAAGCCGCGGTACGTTTTGCCGAGAAAGTCAAAGCAAAAACAAACGGTCGGCTTATCGTCGAGCTTTATCCCAACCAGATTTTGGGTAACGATCATATGATGCTTGAGATGGCACGCTTGGGGGAGCTTGATATGGTGATGATCCCCACGGCAAAGATGAGCGTCGCGGTACCTGCGATGCAGTACGCCGATCTGCCGTTTTATTTTAACGAACGCCAAGACGTTTACGACATGCTCGATGGGGAAGTGGGGCAGATGCTTTTGGAGAAACTTACACCGATCGGTCTTGTGGGGGTAACCGTCTGGGATAACGGGTTTAAGCATTTTACGGGGAACGCTCCGCTTTTGAGCCCCGAGGATTTTATAGGCAAAAAGATACGGGTGATGAAGAGCCGCATCTTGATGGAGCAGTTTAAACTCTTGGGCGCTTCCCCGTGGCGATCGATTTTCACGAAACCCGTAATGCGCTTCGCGACAATGTCGTGGACGGGCAGGAAAACCCCCTTGTGGCGATCTATACGATGGATATACACACCGCACAAACCAATTTGACGCTGAGTGAACATGCGTTCTTGGGGTATGTGGTGAGTATCAGTGCCAAAACCTACGAGAGACTTCCGGTCGATTGCAGACGCGTTTTAATCGAAACCGCTTTGGAGGTCACTTCGTGGGAGCGTGAAAACACTAAAGAAAAAGAGGGGGAGTTCTTAGAGAAGATTGTTGCATCGGGGATCAAGATAGACACCCTCGATCCGCATCAAAAAGAGCGTTTTAGAGTGCTGATGGAGAATATCCCCCGCAAGTTTGAATCGCTTATCGGCAGCGACATCATCTCCAAATCGCAAGAACTCCTCTACAAAAAGTACAAAAACGAAAACGCGGAGGTGGTGATAGGGTTTGACGGCGATCTCTCCGCGGAGGTCAACAAGGGGAACCTCGCACTCAAGCGGGGGATAGAACTGGCGATCGATGAGGTGAATGACAAAGGGGGACTGCTTGGAAAAAAAGTGGTGCTCGTGGCAAAGGACAACCGCGCTATTGCCTCGCGAGGCGTGGAAAACGTTCGTGATCTTTTAAACTTTCCCAATCTTATAGCGTTTGTCGGGGGGATACACAGCGCCATAGTGTATGAACAGCTCAATCAGATGCAAGAGCAAAATCCCCCCGTGCTTTTGGCATGGTCGGCAAATGCGCAATTAACGGAATCGCACCCCAAACGGGGGAACGTATTTCGGGTTTCGGTGAACGACAAAACCGCCGCACACTTTCTTATAGACGAGGCGTTGCACCGCTCCGATCGGATCGGTATCGTGTATGAGAACTCTATCTGGGGGCGCGATAATTTTACACAGATGCAAAGCTATTTGCAGAGTTTGGGAAAAAGCTGTACGGCGGAGATCCCCTTCAACAGGGGGGAGAGTGATTTTGCGAAAAAGGTCGATACGCTCTATGCCAAGGGCAGCGAAGTTTTGGTGATGGTCGCAAACCCCAAAGAGAGCGTCTCTATCGTGCATGAGATAGCCGGTCGTAAAAAACCTCTCCCTATCGTTTCCCATTGGGGGGTCGTCGGAGGGGAGTTTTTTGCGCAGACCAAAAATATTCTGCCGCGAATCGATCTATGCTTTTTACAGACCTTCGTCGTCTCTGACGATGCTTCTAAAAAAGCAAAAGGGGTGATGCAAAGGTACGCAAGAGCCTATGAAGATAGCGGCGAAGAGGGGCAAAATCTGTCATTTGCTCTTTTGCAGAGTTACGATGCGACGCAGCTTTTGTTTGCCGCGGTAGAGAAAGCGGGCAGTTTTGAACATGCCAAGGTTATCAAAGCGCTTGAAACTATAGAAATCCACGAAGGTGCGATGAAACGTTATGTGAACCCCTTTACAAAAGAGAAGCCTCATGAAGCACTTGCAAAAGAGGATTATATGATGGCGCGCTTTAGATCCGACGGAAAAATCGAAGCGGTGGGAGAGAGGTAGCAGATGCGGCTTGAAGACAACCTCACATCGGGTATCTCCCACCCTATTAAAAAGAGCATCCGCAAACGGGTGATAGGGCAGGTTTCGTTTGCGGTTGCGCTTGTGGTTTTTTTGATGGGGCTCATGGCGGCGATCATCGTAAGCAAACAGATGCAGGCTCAGATGCACGCTCTTCTTTCCAACAACGCACATGCCATGCAGCAGCGTTTTGAGGAGAGACTGCGCTATCTGGTTGAGAGCACGCTCCTTTTTGCCAAAAACGAGTTTGTAGTGAATGCTTTGCTTGATGTCACGAAACGGGAAAGCTATCTTGAACCGCTCGTGAAAAACTTTATGGAGGGCAGGGACGTCATTTCGCTGAGCGTCGTCGATTTCGACGGAGCGGCTATTTATAAATCGCTTGAGAGGATGCCCGAGTACAAAACATCCCAAGCGCTTCGCGCTTCTTTGGCGATGGGCAAAGAGGTGATGTACCTCGATGAGGCGAGCGGCGCTATTATGCTGATGGTGCCCATTCGCTATTATGCGACTACGCAGGGGGCGGTGATAGCGGTTTTTGATACACATGCCATAGGGGAGAAGATGCTCCCAAACGACAACCAGATGGCGGCAGCCCTTTTTAAAAACGACCGTCTTCTTTATGAATACCGCCGCGATGCCGCGCAGGAGTACACCCGCTTTTTGCTTAAACCTCTGGGCAACACCCCTTGGGTTACGCAGTTGGGGCTGGATATCGAGCTTGGGGTTTTGGATCGGGAGTTTTGGCTCCCTCTAAAGAGCGCTATCAGCCATCTTGCGGCTTTGGGATTGCTGTTTTTGCTAGCGGGGGTTATCGCCGCGGTGGTCTTGGCGGAGAAGATTACCCGCCCGATCTTGGAGCTGTATAGACGGGTGAAACAATCCGACGGAACCGAGGCGACGCTGTGCAGCCCTATGGGAACCGACGATGAGATCGACGCGCTTGCAAAGGTGTTTGACGAGCACTCGCTGATGCTCCAATACCAAGCCCGCCACGATACCCTTACGAGTCTGCCTAACCGCCTTTTGTTTATCGACAGGCTCGAACAGGCGATCGCCGCTTCCCGCGGCGGCGGGGCATTGGTGGCGGTGCTGTTTTTGGATTTGGATCATTTTAAAGAGATCAACGACTCTTTCGGGCACACCGTTGGGGACGAGCTTTTAAAGAATACGGCGCAGATTCTTGCAAAAGCAACCCGAAAATCCGACACCATAGCCCGTTTGGGCGGGGACGAATTTACCGTTTTGCTCCCCGATCTGCACCATGAAAATGCACTCATAGATATCGTCAACGGGGTGATAGAGAGTTTTAAAGGGATACAGCGCATAGGGGAACACGAGTTTTACGTAACCTGCAGTATAGGTATAGCGCTCTATCCTCAAAACGGAACCACCTCCGAAGAGATACTTAAAAACGCCGATGCCGCGATGTATCGGGCAAAAGAGCAGGGGCGTAACAATTACAGGTTTTATACCGAAGATATGACCGAAAAAGCTTACAAACGCATCACCCTCGAGACGCAGCTGCGCCATGCCATAGAGAAAGAGGAGCTTTTGGTCTATTTGCAGCCGCAGGTGGACATGCTCACCAAGAACATCGTGGGGATGGAAGCGCTGGTACGCTGGATCAAAGAGGACGGTACGATGACCTCCCCCGCCGAGTTTATTCCGTTGGCGGAGGAGACCCGTTTGATCATCCCTTTGGATCGTTTGGTGATGCGCCATGCTTTGCGTTCGTTTGCAAGGTGGCGCAAAGACGGGTTGGAACCGGGGATCCTTTCGCTTAACCTTTCGATGGTGCAGTTGGAGAGCGACGATTTTATCGAAGCCGCGGTGGAGATGATGCGCGAAAACGAGCTTGAACCCCAAAGCGTGATGCTTGAGGTGACCGAGACGCAGATTATGGGCAATCCCGAAAAAACGGTTCGCATTTTGAACGAGATAAAAAATCTCGGATTTATGATCGCGATCGATGATTTCGGAACGGGGCAATCTTCGCTTGCATACCTCAAACAGCTTCCCGTCAACAAGATCAAGATCGACCAGTCTTTCGTGCGCGATATCCCCAACGACAAAGACGATATGGAGCTTACCCGCGCCATCATTGCGATCGCAAACAGTTTGAACCTAAACGTGATCGCAGAGGGGGTCGAAACGCAGGAGCAGGCAGATTTTTTACAGCTGCATAAATGTTTCGAGGCGCAGGGGTATCTCTACTACAAACCGATGCCGCTTGCACAGGTCGAGGATATTTTAAAAACGAAAAAACTCGAAAAAATCCTCGGCGAAGAGGAGTGAAGCGCAGGTTAAAACCTGTAGTTCACGATCGCTTTGGTGTTGCGCACGGTCACGTTTTTGTTTTGCATAGGGATCTCTTCGGCTCTTTGGTAAACATGCTGCAGGCGCACCGTGAAATTCCCGAAATCTTTCCCTAATCCCGCCGCATAGGTTCTGTCAAACTCCATGGCATGGTGCTGTATCTTCATCCCCTCATCCATCACCGCAAAGAGGCGTTTGCCCATGTACGCCGCCGCACCTAGATGGTAGGTTTTGTAATGAAGATGAAGTTTGAGCGCACTGCTTAGGTAGTTTTTGTCTGCGTTTTTACTAAAGGGATCGTGCGTGTAATCCTCCATGGCGATGTAGTGGGTGAGGGAGGTGAGTTTAAGACGCACCTCGTCGATACGGGTTTTAAAATCAAGCTGCACGTCGCTTTGGCGTGTGTGAAACGTGCCGTAATCGACATGAAACTGCGTGAGGTTGAGCGAGAGTTTTTTGTGCGGCACGAACGTTACCCCCGCGCCGTAGGCTTTGGCATGTTCGGTGGGGGCGATGTTGTCTTTTGCAACGTAGAGGGTGTTGAGGTTAAAGCTCCACGCCTCGCTCAGCGCATAGCCGTAGCGCAAAAAAAGTTTTTGGGTGTGCAGATCTTCCCTGAGTGGCGGCTGTTTCGTGTGGGTATGCGCTTCTTCAAACCCCGCGCGTATCTCGTGTGCGTCCAAGTGGATATCGCCCTGGGCACCGTAGAGCTTCCCCTGCGTTTTTTGTTTGGAGTTGCTAAACTCGGTCGATTCGGCAAAAACCGAAACGCTCGAATGGATCGTTTGGGTTGCCAAAAGCGCTTGGCATGTGAATAAAAAAAGTATGATGTAGTGCATGGTTTGGTTCCTAATGTAGATTTGTATGTTCTTTTTTAGACGTGATTAAAACGGTAAGTGCCGTGAGGGTTGCTCCGAAAAAGACGACGGTGTAGCCTGTAGGTAGGTCATAGAAATAGGAAACGAGGATCGCGCCTATGCTAAAAAACCATCCGTAGAAAAAGCTTGTCAAAAGCGGACGCTTCCATGCCAAAGAGGTCGCGCTAAGAGCAGGTGCAATAAGCAGAACAAATACCACCAAAACGCCTGCCAAAGAGACCGAAGATGTAACCGTTAGGGCAAGTAAAGAGAAAAAGAGAAGCTCTTTGAGAAAACCCTGAAGTTTGGGATAGAGAAAAACGAGCAGCAGGGCGATAAGGGCATAGATAACCCCGCTTTTTACCACTTCCGTGGGAGATGTAAACAAAATATCGCTTGCCAAAAGCGATTTGAAATGCTCCATCCCCTCTGCCGAATGGGAGAGCACCATCATGATACCGCTTGCACCCAGTACGTAAAGTATCCCAATGAACGCTTCGAGATGGAGTTTTCTCGTCGAGGCAAAAGCGATGAGCAAGGCGCAAAAGAGTGCAAAGACAAGGGTGAGCAGATAAAAATATTCTTGATGGAAATACCCCAGACTAATGGAAGAACCAAGTGCGGCAAACTGCGCGATGGCAAGGTCGGTAAAGATGATGCCCCGTTTGAGTATCTCTGCTCCGAAATAGGCATGGAGCATCACAAGGATAAAAACAAGGGCTATGGGGGTGAGCAGAATATCTATCATTTGATCGCTCCCGTGAGATACTCAAAGAGGCCGGAGAGATCCTCTATCTCCTCTAGTGCTCCTATATCGTGGGGCATAAGTACGATTTTTATTCCCGTTTTTTCGCTTATAAATTCAGCGGTTTTCGTGGCATGGTAGACATCGTGCAAAATACAGCATGGGTTCTCTTTTTTGATAAGTTCGATAATCGCCAAGGTGTGTTTGGATGAGGGGGGTATTCCCGGAAGAGGTTCGATGGTACCGATGTTTTTTAATCCGTAAGCTTTGTTGAAGTAGGCAAGGTTGTCGTGAAACTGGATCACTTTAAGCCCCTTTTTATCCGCCATTTTTTCCTGCCACATGCCAAGTTTTTTCTGCCACATGCCAAGAAATTCGGCGTAGTTTTTTTCATACACTTCGCGATGCTCGGTATCGATCGAGATAAGAAAATTTTTAATTACATCTGCAAGGAGAAGAATGTTGTGGGGGTCAAGATGAAAGTGGGGATTTCCATCAGGGTGGATATCTCCCTCTTTTCTATCGACGCTGCCGGGTTTGTCTATAAGTGTGACGTGATGGGAGAGGTTTAAAAAAGTTGCGGCGTTTGGCATGGTCTTTGGATTGCCTGCGCGGTTTAGCAAAGGGGGAAGCCATCCGATCTCAAGCTGCGCGCCGTTCATAATGAGCGCGTCGGCGTTGCGCACTTTGGCAATAAGAGAGGGGCGCGGCACGATAAAGTGGGGATCCCAATTCCCTTTTGCAAGCACGACCGTTTCGATATGCTCACCCCCGATAGCCTTTGTCAAAGTCCCGATGTAGGGGTAGCTCACCGCGATGTTGAGGTGGGCGAAAAGGGAGAGGGGAAATAAAAAGAGGAAGAGATGTTTTTTCATGACAAAACCTTTTAAAATTATTGAACTCTTTGATGCAATCATACACTAGACTCCGAATCAAGTTCTCAATGACGAAAAATAGGAATTTTTGTCATTGTGCGCGCTAAAGAAACATCACTTCGTGAGAGGTTCCCTTGTTTTG
>CAXXSB010000014.1:0-132517 GCA_963664885.2 Sulfurimonadaceae bacterium | reverse complement strand
AAATGCCGCGGAGAGGATCGATTTTAAAAGCATCGTTTTCCCCCCTGCATTGACCCCCGTAATCATCAGCACGTTTTTGGAAAAATCGACGCTGATAGGCTTGGCATGGTGCAGGGCAGGGTGGATAAACCCCTCCAAAACGATCTTCGCATCGTTTTTGGCTTTAAGCAGGCGCAGGTTCTTCGCGCGCGCAAAGAGAACACGCGCTTGGTAGTTGTCTAGCTTGGTAAACTCTTTGTCGACAAAAGTTATAAAAGGTACGAGTTCGCCGAGTTTTGCCGAAAATGTTTTGGCATAGGAGTAAAAGATCGCTTCGCGCTCTTGGTTGATAAAACGTATCTTCTCTTTGGCTTTTAAGATCGAATCGGGTGCAACGTAGAAAAAACCGCCGCTGCTGCGCCCCATGAGAGCACCTTTGAGAACGTGGTTGAAGCCGCCGCGCACGAGCAGACACTCCTCGTCGTTTACGTAGTGTATCTGCGAATCGACGAGGTAGCCCGAGAGCTTGGGATTGGCTACAAGGCGTTTGAGTGCCGCGGCTATCTCGTTTTTTGTCTCTTTGACCCTTTGCCCTAGAGCAAAAAGCGATTCGTCGAGGTTTTCGTTGAAACTTCCATCGGTGTTGAAGTAACGATCGATCTCGTTAAACCGCTCGTCGATGACGAACTTCTCCATCCACTCGCCGATAAGCCCCGAGAGTTCGAGGTTTTTAAAGTAGCGGATATAGCGTACGATCTTGATAATTTCAAATATCTGTTCAAACCCCAGTACCCCTTTCTTTTTGAGGTGTGCCAAAGGGGTTGCGAGGTCGGAGGTTTTGGGCGGCGGGTTAAAGGTGAGCTTATCAAGCTCTTTGATGTAGCGAAAATGGAGCTCTTGATCCCCCTGCATATAGAGTTCCCCCTCGCGGGAGAAAAAGCTTTTAAAAGAGTTTATATGCTCGACTAGATCGAGTTGATCCAAAAGCGGATCGAGTTTGGAAACGGAGGCGCTCATGCTACTCTTCGCACGCCGAAGCGTTGATCATACGTCCGTAGTAGGGGCTCTCTTTTTTGCCGATAAAGGTAAAAGTGCCTACGCTTAAGGTGAAGTTGGTGCTGTTGACGTCGATCCCTTCACACTTGATCGTTTTATCTTGGCGGAATTTTGTCGTGACTGCAAGCACTTTTTGGTTTTGTGCATCGCTGTAGGAGTTAAAAGCAACGGCGAACATAATCACCGCGGCAACGATAGCCGTAACCCCTATTTTTTGTGATTTCGTCAGTTCGGTGTAGTAATGCAGCACCGCAAAAAAAATCGCGGCGACGATGAGTCCGAAGATATATCCCATCAGCTTGCTCCTCGAATCTGGTAGGTGATATCGCCCGCGCCGAAGCCTATAATAAGCCCTTTGTCGATGGTTTTGAGGTCTTCATGGTTTTTTACGAGGGTGATTTTGTTCTCCGAGCGTTTGAGCGTATCGGCAAGCGTGAGGTTGTAGTGCTTAAAACGTTCTGCAAAATCGATCTCGCGGGTGGCTTCCCCTGCCGCCCACACGGGGAGAATTATAAGCTCCTGCGCACCTTCGAAGCATTTCGTAAACTCTTCGAGGTTGTCGATGGTTCTTGAGTATTTATGGGGCTGCCAGATAGCAGTTATCTTATCGAAACCTTTGAGATTTGCATACTCTTTGACCGCCTGAAACGTTGCACGGATCTCTGTTGGATGGTGCCCATAGTCGTCGATGATGACGCTCTCTTGCTGCATACCGACGATATCGAAGCGTTTTTTGATCCCTTTGAAGTTGAGGATATTGGTGCGGATCTCTTCGATATCCATCGATTCGTGTGCCGCTAGGATCGCCAAAGAAGCGTCGATGGCAATATGGCGTCCAAAGCCCCAAACATCAAAAGAGCCTAAATCTTTGAGCTCGAAACGGGTATGGGGTTCGTCGTTGATAAGGACGAATTCGATATTTTTGATATCTTCGCTCGGATAGAGCCAATGCGCCTCGATCTCCCCTTTGAGTTTTGCCAAAAAGGGGTCTTCTCCGTTGAGTACGCGGCAGGGTGAGGATCTTATGAATGTTTTATAGGTTTCGTAAAAGAGCTCGTAGTTGTAGTCGTAATACTCCATATGCTCGGGTTCTGCATTGATAACGATGGCACAATGGGGGTTGGAGTTGATAAAACTGCCGTCACTCTCATCCGCTTCAAAGATCATCACATCCGAAGTTTCGTCGTAACGCACATTAGAACCGAATGCCTTAGACTCGGCGCCGATGATCGCAGAACCGTTCATAATAGCGGCGAGTATCGCCGTGGTTGTGCTTTTGCCGTGGGCACCCGCAACCGAATAGACTTTCTTATCGCCTAAGATTTTGCTAAGCGCTTCGCGGCGGGCAAGCACTTCGATCCCTTTGGCATGTGCCGCTTGTACTTCGGGATTGCCGGGGCGGATGATGGCGGAGTGGATCACCAGATCTTGGTCGGTGATAGCATCGCCGCTATGGGGTACGTTGACTTTGATACCGAGTTTTTCGAGCTTTTTGGTAATCGCGCTTGCGGCGATGTCGGAGCCGCTGATCTCATGCCCTTTGTAGTGCATATACTGTGCCAATCCCGAAATACCGATGCCGCCGATCCCTATAAAATGTATCTTCATCTTAGTTGCCCCCGTTGTTTTGGGAGTTCTCTAGCAATTTTTGTGCCGTTTTTTGAAAGCGGCTGATATAGAAGGTACCCGCTTCTTGCGTTGCTTCGATATCGGCGATACTTTCTAAAAAATCTTCCAAAGGAAGTTGTTGCTCGCTTGCTAGACGGTGGATCGTGAGGGCTTTTGAGAACTCTTTGTCGTTGCTAAGCCCGCCGAGCACCTCAAAAAGAGCCGCAGCATCGTGAAAGACCCCCGCGCTGTAGTGCTCTATGGCGTATTCGTAAAGTGCGCGAAGCGTAGCAAAATCCTGCACCTCCTGCATATCCATAACGCGGGCGGCTTCGAGGGTGTCGGTGAGTTTCTCGAGTGCAAGGTCTAGGATGTTTGCATAAAACGCATGCAGCGTCTCTTCGTCGAAAATTTCGTGTGCTTGACCTTCTAAAATGTATAAAGAAGCGATGTCGCCGTTTTGTTGTGCATGAAGCACCTCTTGTTTAAGTTGTTCTTGCGTTTTAGCCATGTAAGCACTCCTTGATGCGAAGCAGTGCATCTCTTGTTTTTTCTTCCTCTTCCACAAGGGCGATACGGATAAAATCTTTTCCGGGATTGACGCCGTTTTTATCTTCGCGGGCAAGGTAGGCGCCCGGAAGTACTTTGACGTTGTAATCACGGTAGAGCTTTTTCGTAAACTCCAACGGGTTTTCTACTTTGAGCCATAAATAAAAAGTCGCTTCGGGAACGGGCGTGCCCAAAATCTCTTGGGCGAGGAGGAAGTTGTTTTTGTACACTTTGCGTGCACTCTCCACGTGCTCCTCATCGCTCCATGCGGCGGCGGCAGCGCTTTGAAGCGGAAGCGGTACGGCGCACCCGATGTAGGTGCGGTATTTCATGTACTCTTTTAAAATCGTTGCATCTCCTGCGATAAAGCCAGAGCGAAGCCCGGGCGCGCTTGAGCGTTTGGAGATAGAGTTGATAACGAGAATATTTTTGAAATCTTTATTGCCGCATGCCACGGAAGCTTCTAGCAGGGAGGGGATAGGGCGATCGGTGTAGATTTCGCTGTAGCATTCATCGTTGATAAGCACGAAATCGTGTTTGAGAGCAAGTTCGACCCACATGCCAAGCTCTTGGAGCGTTAAGACCGAAGAGGTCGGGTTGTTGGGAAAATTGAGTATCACAAGATCGCATTCGGAGAGTTCCTCTTCGTCGATACGGGGCTTGAAACCGTTGCTTGCATCAAGGTTCATAAAAAGCATCTTTGCGCGGCTTGCGATCGCGGCACCTTCGTAAATCTGGTAAAAGGGGTTCGTAAAAGCGATCACGGGCTCTTTTTTGTCGAAAAGATAGAACTGCGGGAAGTTAAAAAGCACCTCGCGCGTCCCGAAAGTTGGGATGATCTGCGCGTCGCTCAAAGAAACGTTAAAACGTGTCGCGACAAATGTGCGCTGTGCTTCGCGCAGGTTCGCTTCGCCCGCCGTTTTGGGGTATTTGCGAAGCAGATCGGAGTGGTTGCACAAAGAGCGCTGAATAAAAGCGGGTGTTTCAAATTGGGGTTCGCCGATTGTCAAAGTTGCGGCTTCGTACGCCGCGTTTGGGGTAATATCTTCTAAAAGAGTCGTTAGTTTTTCAAATGGATAGGGTTCAAAATGCATCGTTTATAACCGCCTTATAAAAATCGTGATATTATAGCCAAACTTGCTAGGTTTAAGTTAATGAAAGAGGTGTGGCATGTGGATGAAAATAGTGTTTTCGCTTTTACTTTTAACTCTTTTGGCGCTGAATTTTTCTTTGGGTGTCGATGCGGCGGCGATGGAGCTGCACGATGCCTCGTTCGAGCGGGCGATGATCACTTTTGGATTAGCAAAAGCGCTCAATGGGGTGATCTCTCTTTTGCAAGGAACACAGCTTTCTTTTACCCCCGTGGGGGTGGGGCTTAACTTTAGTATCGGGGAGATCCTTGACCCGCTCAACGATTTGGTAGAGCAGTTTTCATGGGTGATGCTTTTTGCTTCGATCTCTTTGGGGCTTCAAAAATTTCTGCTTCTTTTAAGCGGCAAGCTGTTTTTGCAGATTGCTTTGGCGGCTAGTATCCTTCTTTCGGTTCTTTTTGTGTGGATGAAAAAGACGCAAAGCAGCCCCTATTTCGTATTTTCTATAAAAATTTTGTTCCTATTGTTGCTTTTGCGCTTCGGTGCTTTGGTGTTTGTATATAGTTCTGAGGCGCTTTATCTGCATCTGCTTCAAAACGAGTACCAAGCCTCGACAAAAGTGATCGAAGAGACCACGAGCTCTTTGGAGGAGCTGCAAAAGAAGAGCAGTGCAATGGTTGTGGAGAAAAAAGAAGAGGGTTTTTTTGACCGAATGAGCGCCAAATACGACAACCTCGTAGAGAGCCTCAACCTCTCAAAACAGCTTGCATCGCTTCAGGCATCCCTTGAAGATGCCTCGGCTAAGATTATCACTTTGATTACGATCTTTATCCTTTTGAGCGTGGTGCTGCCGTTGCTGTATCTGTGGCTTTTGGTCGTGAGTTTACGGCTTATTTTTCGGGTAAAGATCGAAGAGGAGACGCTCTATACAATTTTTAATAGTGAGAAAAATAGAGTATAATCTTTGCCAAATCAGATTTCAAGGAGCAAGCGATGCAAAGAGCATTACCGTTGATAGCGGCATTTTTACTTATAGGCTGCGGCGAAGAAGCGGCACAAAAGCAAACACAAACCCAAGAGACGAAACAAGAGGTCGTTCAGAGAGAAACACCAAAAGAGGTTGTCAAACCAGAGGAACCAAAAGAGGTTGCTCAAACTCAAACACCAAAAGAAGCTGTAGCCCAAAAAGTGGCGCAAGAGCCAAAACAACCCGAACCCGTCGTTGCGGCAAAAGAGGCACAACCTGCGGAAGTTGTGGTGCAAAAAGACGGAGCTACGCTCTATAAAGCGTGTGCTTCATGCCACGGAGCCGATGCTTCCAAATCGGCACTCAACAAATCGCAAGTGATCAAAGGATGGTCGGCGCAAAAGATCGCCGATGCACTTACGGGGTATAAAAACGGAACCTACGGAGGCGCTTCAAAAGCGTTGATGCTAGGGCAGGTGAAAAATCTCAGCGAGGCGGATATTAAAACGCTCTCGGAGCATATAGCGAAGTTTTAAGTTTTTTTCTTGGCATGGAAGGTGACATGCCAAGAAAATCTATTTCGGCAGATTGAATTTCTGCGTCACCAGCTCCCCCTCGTCGTTAAAAAACAAGTAGTAGAGAAAATCCTTTTTCACGCTGAGTCCCGCAAGGTAGCGCAGTGCCAGATTCGCCTGAAGCGAGGCGATGTGCATTACGATGGGCGCGGCGATCCCTGCGGGGGTTTTGTTTGTTATTTTAAAAGCATCTTCAAAAGAGCTCTCCTCAAAAAAACAGACCTGCCCGTGGAATGCCTCGACGCTGCCGTAAACCCAAGGGGTATGTTTTGCTTTGGCATGTCGGTTGATGGCGCCGCGTGTGGGGAGATTGTCGGTTGCGTCGATAATGAGATCGACCGTTATCTCTTTGGCGCACCACTCCTCAAAGTTGCAATCGTGCGCGATCGCTTTGACGAAGGGGCAGCGCTCCTCTATGAGCCGCGCGTTTAAGAACGCTTTGTTTTTGCCGACGTCTTGTGTTTTAAAAGCGATTTGACGGTGGATATTGTGCAGACTGACATCGTCGAAATCGATCATATGGATCTCCCCGATACCGCTTGCACCCAGCGCAAATGCAAGAGAACTTCCAAGCCCTCCCGAGCCTATGATCGCTACGGTTTTGGTTTGGAGCGAGCGCTGTGTTTCTTCCCCCCAAAGCTGTATTTGTCTGTGAAAATAGTTCTGCATTTTTGCCCCTTCGTATCAAAAAAAAGTGATTATAGCATAAAAAAAGTGATACAAAGCGGTTCAGGCAAGAAGGGTTGTAGGGAGATTTGTCCCTGCCACTAAAACGGTCGTGTTCGTTTTAGTGTATACAATCAGTAATACGCCGCAATGATCGCAAACGCGACGAAAAACATCAGGTGGGATATCCCTTCAAAATAGTTGGTCTGCCCCTCATCGGTCGTCTTCCATGCCAAGATGATGGTGAGGATAAGCGCGCCGATCTCAAGGGGGTTAAAATCAAGGGTAAAACGGATACCGCTCAAATAGGCAAGTGCCATCAATGCGGGGACGGTGATGAGGATCGAAACCGTCGAAGCCCCCATGGCGATATTCACGACGCGCTGGATTTCGTCGTTTTTGGCGGCTTTGATGGCGGTCATGATCTCGGGAGAGACGGCGACGATGGCGATGATAAGCCCCGAAATACCCGCAGAGATCCCGTACTCTTTGGCAAGCCGCACGCCGTCGTTAGCGAATACTTCCGCACCTAGGGCGATCACGGCGATAAGAAGGAAAATAGAAAAGATCAGTCCCAGATTGTTGAATTTTTCAAAAACATAGTCGTCTTCGTTAAGTGCAACATCCTCCTGCTCTTGCATTTTGCGTTTAAGCCTGAAGATGCGGCTTCTCGCGGTTTGTTTAAAGAAATGGGTGTGGGTTTTTGTCTGAAACACGACGATGATGATATAAAAACTCAAAAGAAGTAAAGAGATCAAAACAGAGGCTTCAAAAATCACCTCTTTGGTATGTTCTGCTTGGCTGAGCAGGCTCGGTACCAAAAGAGCGATCCCCGTGACGAACAAGATGGTCGTGTAGGAACTTGAGGTCTCTTTGTTGTGCTCTTGGGCGATGTAGCGAAGCCCTCCCAAAAATACCGCAAGCCCCAAAAGAACGTTCATGTCGACGATCACGGCGGAGATGATCCCCCCTTTGACGGTTTCGATAACTTCGGGGTTTTCAAACGCTTGAAGCAGGATAATATAGAGTAAAATAATTTCGACGATAACGGCGCTTAAGGTCAGAACAAAGCTGCCGTAGGGTTCTGCAAGACGCGAAGAGAGAATTTCGGCAACCTCCGAGACGGTGATGGAGAGCGCACCTATGCCGATCGCGGCAAAGAGGGTCGCCATGCCGCCTTGACCGATTTTGTGGCAATAAAAAGAGAAAATGATAGAGAAGACACCCAGAAATATATCCCAGTAGTCCTCGATAAAAAATTTTAGTTTTGTATTTGGTTTGAGCACTTTTTCTTGGGTGCTCTGTATGGGGTCATCCATAATGTTGTGTCCTTTTAAAGTAAAATAACGGTCGCAAGACCCAAAAAGCTGAAAAAGCCCACCACGTCGGTAACGGTCGTCAAAAGTACGGTGCTTCCGATAGCGGGATCGATGTCTATTTTTTTAAGAAACAGCGGAATAGCGGCTCCGAAAAAGCCTGCACTCAGCAGATTGATAACCATCGAAAGGGCTATGACGACACCGAGCATGGGCATGGCATACCACCAAAAGGCGAGCACCCCTATAATAAGTGCAAAAACGAGTCCATTGACCAACGAGAGGATCACCTCTTTGTAGATCGTTTTGCGGGCGTCGCTCCCTTCGATATCACCGATAGCGATTTGGCGTACGGTAACGGTGAGCGACTGCGTACCCGCATTGCCCCCCATCGAAGCCACAATCGGCATAAGCACGGCAAGGGCTACGAGCGACTGGATAGTGGTGTCGAAAAAACCGATAACGATCGATGCGGCGATCGCGGTGACAAGGTTGATCCCAAGCCAAACGGCGCGCGCTTTTCCTATCTCGAAGAGATCCTCTTCCTGCTCCGCTTCATCACTAACCCCTGCCATGTTATAGATTTGTTCCGTCGCGCTCTCTTCGATGATGTCGTAGATATCATCCGAGGTGATACGCCCGATAAGACGCTCTTTGTCGTCGACGACGGGAAGGCTTGAGAGGTTGTAGTTGGTTACCATCTCGACCGCATCTTTGATATCTTTTTTGTGGTTGATACAGTAGTGGCGGAGTTTTTCTGCGGGGATGTCGCTGAAACTAAGGTCGTGTTCAAAAATAATAAGCTCTTCTAACCCTACCGAACCGAGATAAACGTTGCGTTGGTTGGTAAGATGGCAGTGCCAGATATTGTCCACTTCGCGGGTCTCTTTAAGATGCTTGAGGCGCTTGAGCGCTTCGCCGATATTTTCGGTGATATGGGCGCTAAAAAGCTCCGTTTGCATGTAGGCACCCGCCTCATCCTCTTCATAAGAGATGAGCTGCTGGATAATCTCTTTGTCTTCATCTTCAAAACTTTCCAAAATGTTTTGGGCGATATCTTCGTTCTCTTCGCTGATGTTTTGGATAAAGTGTGCCGCGTCGTCGGTGTCCATTTTGGAGGTGATGTCGGCGAGTTTAAAAACGCTTAGCTGCTCAGATAGCTCCTCTTGGATGTAGTCGGGCATCTCCGAGAGAACTTCTGCAAAGAGTTCGTGGGGAATTTTTTTGATAAGAGCGACGTATCTTTCGGTATTGATATCCCTCAGGGCGATCAGAAGCTCGGCAATATCGTAAGGGTGGATGGAACTGTGTTCCTTTTGAAACTCGTCGATTTCGGCAAGGAGTTTATCTACGATCTCGTCTTCGGTGAGGGAAATGTTTTCTAGCATCCGCTTCCTTTGGCATGTGTGAAAATGGTTTGGCTTTATACCGTGAAATGGTAACAAAACTGCCCTTTGAATTTCTTTGGAAAAATAGTGTAGAATATATGGATGCAAATTGAGTGCCGAGAAGAGTTCGGCTGTTTTGTCGTGTCTTTTGGATACGATCGGCTTTAGGGGGTTAAGGGGGCGGTTTGTCCCTGTCGTTTTAGGGGCTTTGCCCGCAAAACGCATATAAATAGTAACAGATCACGACTAGGTAGAAAATGAAGAAAATTTTATTTAGTTGGGCGCTTGTGTACGCAACACTCGCGGCCGATAACGAAAAAGCAGACTTTCTCGCCGATTTTATACGCGAAAGCGTACAAGAGGAAGCGATGATGCAAGCGTATGCCACGATGGACGTGCGTACGAAAAAAGAGCGGTTTTATTCCCTTTTGGTTCCCGTGGTACAAAAAACGTACGAAGAGCTTCAAAAGCAGTACGAAGATGTAGCACGCGATATCGCAGCGGGGGAGAACAAAGAAAAAATCGCCACGCTTAAAGCATTTTACGAAGTGGACAGCGATGAGGAGCTTCTAGCCGCGCTCAAGCCCCATCCTCCAAGCATCGCCATAGCCCAAGCGGCACTAGAGAGCGGTTGGGCGACGTCGCGCTTTTTCGTCAAAGCCAATAATGTCTATGGGATGTGGAGTTTTGATGAGGAGGAACCCCGTATAGCCGCAAACGAGCAAAGAGGGGGAACGCAGACGATCTGGCTTAAGAGGTTTGATTCTTTGGAGGAGTCGGTGCGCGCCTACTACGAACTTCTAGCGCGAAGCAGTGCGTATAAAGATTTTAGGCAGATGCGGCTTCAAACCGACAACCCGTTGCAACTTGTAAAAAAACTCGATAACTACTCCGAGATAGGGGAAGCGTACACCAAAGAGCTTGAGAAGATGATCAAATACAACAAACTTCGAAAATACGACGCTGTTGCAACCTATTCGGGCATATAGAGGGGAAAAAGTATTGGAAAAAAAGGTAGTGGGAAGACGGGAAAAGATATCCATAATCGACCTTGATTTATATGATCTTGATGCAAAAATCGACACGGGTGCCGATTCAAACGCTTTGCATTGCGATGATATAAACTTAGAGGAAGAAGGGTATGTCAGTTTTACTCTTTTAGATGAGGTGCATGAAGCGTATCACGGAAAACGGATGCGCCTGCCTCTTTATAAGGTGAAAAAAGTAAAAAGTTCAAACGGAGAGGTGCAGCTGCGCCCCTCTATTAAGGTAAAAGCCGCATTTTACGGCAAAAAATATATTACGGTGATCTCTCTGACAAACCGCAAAGATATGAAATATCCGATGCTCATCGGCAGACGATTTTTAAACAAGCGGTTTTTAGTGGATGTTTCAGAAGAATATTTATCACAAAAGCAGGAATTATGAGAGTTTATATATTATCGAGAAATAAAGAGTTGTATTCGACAAAAAGGCTTGTAGAAGCGGCAAAAGAGCGCGGATGGGAGGTTCGCGTGATCGATTACTTAAAATGCAGTATCGAGATCATGAAAGGGGAACTTAAAGTGAACTACCAAGGGAGTGAACTTCCCGTTCCCGATGCGATCATTCCGCGAATAGGGGCAAGCAGAACTTTTTACGGTACCGCAATCGTGCGTCACTTTGAGATGATGGGGGCATTTTCCACGTCGGGAAGTTTGGCGATCTCGCGAAGCAGGGACAAGCTCCGCTCTTTGCAGATACTCTCAAGCAACGACGTCGATATGCCAAGAACCGTATTCGCGTCAAATAAATCAAACGCAAAAGACGTTATCGCCCTTAGCGGCGGCGCACCTTTGATACTCAAAATTTTAGAGGGAACACAGGGGATCGGCGTGGTTTTGGTCGACAGCGAAAAAGCCGCAAAATCGGTTTTGGATGCGTTTTACGGGTTGGAAGTAAACCTTTTGGTTCAGGAGTTTATCGAAGAAGCGGGAGGTTCCGATATTCGCGCGTTTGTGGTGGACGGCGAAGTGGTGGGGGCTATGAAACGTCAAGGTGCCGAGGGGGATTTTCGCTCCAACCTCCATCAAGGGGGAAGTGCACAAGCGCATAAACTCACCCGCAAAGAAAAGGCCACCGCGCTCCTAGCCGCCAAAGCGATGGGGCTTGGGGTGTGCGGTGTCGATATGATCCCCTCTAAACGGGGACCGCTGGTGATGGAGGTAAACTCCTCTCCGGGATTAGAGGGGATCGAAAAATCAACGGGGATCGACATAGCAGGCAAAATCATGGATTATATCCATACAAGTGTGAAAGACCCCGTGACACAGATGAAAAAACGCAAGCGCAAAAAAGATACGATCGGCGCGTAATACGCGCGCTATTTTAGCCGGTAAGGGCGACATGCCATGGAATTTTTTTACGATATTTTAAAACAGTTGATACGGGTACCTTGCGTCGTGGGTGCGGAACATCCATTTTTAATGAGCGTCAAGCGTGAGCTTGAAGAGATCGGGGTAAACGTACAGTATTACGACGGTGTTTTGGTCGGTATGGGCAAAGAGCCTACAAGCGGCTATATCTCGGCACACGTTGACCGCCACGGTCTTATCTGTACGGGGCACAACGAGTTTCAGTATGCCGCGTTCATTGCCAAAAACAAGGCAGATTTACGAGGGGATTCCAACTCCGAACAGCTGCTTAAAAACTTCACGTCCCGTTTTGTCGATGAGAAGGTTCAAGCGTACGAGCCGTGGTCGGGAAGCTATTTGGGGCTAGGGGAGATCAAACAGGCGTTTTTGTGCGAGAGGCGCAATAATATCATCTTTAAAGTGGAGGGGTTTGACTTTTTGCTTCCGGGCACCCCAATTGCGTTTATGGATAAACTTGAACACAAAGAGGGGTTTATCTCTGCACAGCTTGACAACGTTCTCTCGGTGGCGATGATCATCTACATGTACCATCTAGGCTACCAAGGCACCTCCTTTTTTACCGCTTCGGAGGAGGCTGGGAAGAGTTGGCGCTTTTTGTTGGAGTGGTTTCGGCGTTTTAATATCACCACCAATGAACTTTTGGTACTCGATACCAGCCCCTACAGCTCCATAGAAGATATTGCAAAACTCGACATAGTGCTGCGCAACCGCGATACCAACGCGGTATTTCGTTCTCCGCTCAAACAAAAAATGAAAAAAATCGCCATCGAAGAGAAGATACGCTACCACTTCAAAGATGCCTACATCAAAAATAAGATGGTGCAAACGGGAACGAAAAAATCTTTGGGAACGACGGAGTTAGGGCGCATCATCGACGCGACAAAAGGGCAGATACAAGGGGCAACCCTGCAGATCCCAACCATCGGCTACCACACCGTCAACGAAACCGCCTCGATCCGTTCGGTAGAAGGGATGGTGACTATTTTGAAGAAGCTTTATATCGAACAGTAGGGCACATGCCAAAGCCGCAACTTTTTAGAGTTGCGGGGCTTTTAAAAATCATCTGTATAGATTTCAAATATTTTTGTATAAAACTATTTTTATCGATTGTAGGGCACGTTGCAAAGGTGGGTAGTATAAAATAATTTCTGTAAATTCCAAAACACTTTAATTGTACTGCCTTGTGGCTCAAGGCTAATACCCGCTTCTTTTAAAATATCATAAACTCACAAATCTGTTCTTGCTTCTTTTTTGCCATTTTTTTTATTCCTTTGTTGTTTTATCTTAGATTTTAGATATTGCCAAATATTGTTTTCACATTACTTTGAAAACTTGAGACATCATCAAGATACAAAATTCTTAAATTTTTAATAGCTCTTGAACAAACAACATAGAGTAAATTTTTTGTGTTGATATATCGTTCTTTTTGTGATAACTCTACAGAATTAGCGAAAAAATCAGAAAATTTTGTTTTGTCTTTTCCAAAGCCATTTTCCATAATAATTATCACATTTTCATACTCTTCACCTTTAGTTCCGTGATAAGTATGATATAGAACTTCTTCATTTTCTTCTTTGTTAATAAAACCATACCATCTTTCATACTCTAATAAATCAGTAGTTACTAATTGAATTAAGTTTTCTTTCGCAGCGTCTATTTTATCTTCTTCAATATCTCGATAAAGCTCATTTAGAAGATAGCCTGTCAATCCATCACAACTAAGCTCATACTCTGAAATATTCAATAAATCTTTGATGATTTTTTTATAGTTATCATTCTCTGTTGTGTTATAAATTTCAAACATTGAAATAAAGTATCTTTGTAGATTTGTACCTCTAATTAATTTTAAAAGTTGTAACAATTCGTTTATATCATCCAAATTGAAATTTTTATACATCTCATATTTAATAATTGAAGTTAGTGGTGTTTTGGAATTTTCTAAATCATATTTGAATTTCAAGACTCTATAAAATAGATTGGCAACACTCCCTAATTTTGAAACATCATTGCTCAACAGTTCCGTATTAAGACTATTCCAATTTGCTCCCGAATAGGCAATCGTTGAAGAAAACCTATCGTAGATATTTACAAAGCCATTATACTTTGCAACGAGTTTGTTCGTCAAAACCAAACAATGCAATCTATTATCTTGGCTGATATTCCATTCTAGTTTGTAGCTATTAATAAATTCATCCACACTTTCAGGACTACCAGTACAAAATTTAACACTTCCACAATTGCTATCTTCATAGATACTTTGTTGCTCAATATCATCATTTCTGATTTTATTAATTACTTCAATTATCTGATTAGCCGAGCGTCTATTGTGAATCTTATCAATCTTTTTCAAATTAGGATGCAATGCATTAATATTATTGCCTACACCATCCTCATAAATATTCTGTGCCGTATCTCCAAAATAAGAAACAAAAAAATTATTTTCATTGACATGTGCATAATCGGCTAGTATTTTAAGTATCTTTATTACACTTGGATGTGTATCTTGATACTCATCAACCAAGATATAAGGGTATTTATTTACGATAATTTGCTGTAATGTAGTGTATTTCTCTATGATTTTGAAAGCATAATCTAAAAGCGTATCATGGCTAATAATCATTTTATGTAAAATATCATTGTTATATCTAGAGAGATAATTTACGGATTTGAATTTTTTGTCTATTCCTTCATCTATTTTGGATAAACAAAAACTATAATCTTCAATTTTATAGATTGTCGAAACTAACTTTTTAAAGTTTGTCACATTGGTTGTAAGGCTTGATAAACCGCTTAAAAATTCATTCATCGCATTTTTAAATGGTTGTGCTGGTTTGTCTCGATTTTTACGAAAAGAATCTCTGTTGCTTATCATTAAAGTTTTAAATAAACTTTTATCATCTTCACTCAAACTTGTAAATAAACTATTTTCATTTAATTCATCTGTCAATTTAGGTAATAGAGCTTCCATGTTTTCTTTATGTATCTCTACCAACTGTTTTTGATACGATTGAATTAACTCCCACAATCTTTCATGAATGGTTGAAACTTTAACTAATTCAGAATTACCAAGTCTCTCTTTGATTTCATTGGTTGCGACATTAGTATAGGTAATACAGATAATATTTTGATTGTGCGTTTTTAATCTATCTCCATTTTTATGAATAATATATTTTAAACTCTCAATTAATGCGTGAGTTTTCCCTGCTCCTGCTCCTGCATTAAAAATAATGTGTTCGTAATTATCAATAGAACTATTTATATCAACCTGCACTTGCTTTTCAGTTTCAAGAAAATCTTGAGAGGGGTTTTTTAGGCACATAATTACTCTCCACTATTTGATGGATTTAATTTTGTTTTCAACCAAGCGAGAGCATCATTTATATAGCTAGGAAGTGCGGGATGCTTGTTTAAATCATCTTCAATACTAAGATGATATAGAAGCTCATTGGCAAAATCGCTCTTACTATTAGATAGCTTTTTTTGTAATTTGTATGAATTATCGGCTAGCTTTTTTCTATCTTCAGGGTCACCGACAATCTCTTTATATATATTCGGTTTAATCTTTTGAAGTACATTATTTAAAATATTGTCATTGTAATTTTGTAGGATAAAAGCTTCTTCAAAACTTGTAGCGTAAAATCCTTCTGTCTGCTCACTTTGAAATGTTATGTATAGATTTTCATCTCCTAAATGTTTTGAAATATTTGAAATATTGTTGTTTCCTTTATACTTTCGAATAGTTGCATTTGTTGTAGTTCTAGTACCTAAAGTTGAAATTTGTTCAAATTCAGACAGCTCTTCAGTTCTTTCTATATCCAAATCTGTAATCACAATAGTTGGGATTTTTAGTAATTTAATTAAATCATGATACACAAGCCCATGAGCACCATTGATATTAAAAATTGTAATGTAGTATTTACTTAAAGACTCATCATTATCAATATAAAAAGACAATAATGTCTCTTCCGTAACTCCCTCTACAAAAATAATGGCATCAGCAAAAAACATATCGGAAACTTTAAACTTGATATGTTTTTTTATAAATTTTAAGTCATTTTCTTTTTTCGTTAGGTCTGTTTCACTATTGATAATGATGTTATCGTTTAGATTTACTACATTTGCTTCATTGTTTGGCGTAGCAATATAGCTTATGTTGTTAAAAGAGTTACTTGTATGAATTTTACTATTTAGAATGTGTGCTGAGTGCGTTGTAATCACAATTTGCGTGTTTATTTTTTTACTATAGCCATTCAACAATTCTTTAATAGCTTCATTGATATTTTTGATAAATAGTTCTTGCATTTGTGGATGCATAAAAGCTTCTGGTTCTTCAATGAAAATCAAATTGAGTTTACTGTTGCTCTCTTCATTTGGATATTTTTCGATGTAATCAATCAAATGTCCAATAATACTCATCAGATTTGCATAACCTAGACCAAACTGTCCTTCTGGTATATGTAAACCTTGCTCAGTATATTCATATTTAATCAGTGATTTCATCAGTTTATCAACTGTTAAATCAGAGCTTAATCTTACTTCAAATCTTTTGCTGTCTTCTATTTTATGAAGTACACTATTAATTGAAGCGTCGTTAAAACCTTTTATCTCATTTGTAATTGTTTCGTTTATTCCTTCAATTTTGTCATCCAAATTCACATCTTTCATGTCATATTTGTATCGAATGATTTTATTGAATGTCTCAGAGAGGCTTGTTTCGCTTATATTTTTATTTGCACGGATATGTTCAGCATTTATAAGATTTGATAATTTGAATTTACTTTTTTCTATTGGCTCATTATTAGAGTTAAAATATTTTATTTCAAATGCTGTTTCGTTCATAACATCTATAAATTTTTGAAAAAATAATAGTTCTTTGTTTTTATATTTTTCAACGATAGCTTGTATATTCTTTTTAAAAGTTTCTTCTTCTTGAAGTTCATATTTGATATTTATTTCAAAACTTTCTTCACCAGTATTTGCAGTATTCTCAATGGTCATAAATGGGAATATGTTTGTTACCAAATCAGTTTTTATCTTTTTGTTAAATCCAATTATCAATTTAAATATAAGGGTTGGCATGTTCTCAAAATTATTCTCTTTATATTCTGCCAAAAGCTTAGCAAGATAAGCAAAATTAAAGTCATTAGCTTTGAAATCATTGCGTAATAATTTTTCTAATGCTTTCGTTATAGTTGTTTTACCAGAATTGTTTTTACCAACAATTAATGTAGTTGCGGATGCAATGTTTATATCTGTTTGTAATTTTTCTTTTGAATCAACAAATTCAATTGTATTTTCATTTGTACCAAACTTTCTAAAATTACTTATCTGTAAGCTTTTTAAATACATGTTCTGCCCTTTTTATTTTTCATCATACAAAAAAACCATCTAACACAGCACTCCCACTCAAACCACATACTTAAACGACTGCGGAGCAGTGAAGTTACCGTACATCTCGTGAGGGCATCTAGGTGTGTCATATTTGTTTAACGATTTTATTTTTATGGCATACGCTTTTTCTCTGTCTTGAAAAAAATGGCAATTTGTCATATTTTTTATAAAAAGTAAATGTTTTATTTTACTTAAACTAAAATAGTATATAATTTCATCTATCATTTCAGTCTTCATCACTTTTCATATCCAAAAGCAACTTGTCAAAGTCATTCATAAAGAGCCTATCTTGTACGATACGATATTTTTCAAATTCGCTAAAAGCTTTTTCATCTGCTATTTTTTTAGTGATTTTCCCTGCATCTTGTAAAATCTCTCTATCATCAAACTCCAAAAAAGCATCAAGTCGTTTTCCCCAATCTTCCATAGTCATAGGGATATTTCTTTTGGCTCTGTTTTCTGCAAGGTCTAAAAAAGCATTGACGATCCTTCCAAGTGAATCAAGCTCATCTTTACTTAGATAGTTTTTTGCTATGGTGACATCAGTCCGTAGTATTTTTCCCTCAGGTGCATTATCCCAAGTAGTTAGCCCCATATACTCTTTGTCACTATCTGCTCTATTGTAAATTAGCTCTGCGGCTGTGTGTCCGTGGATAGCGAAATGGAGTTTATTCTGAACCTTTGCAAAAAACTTTTTTGTTGTTGCATCATCTTTGTTGTAGTCCACACTTGTGGCATAAATATCGGTAATCTTTTGATAAAACATCCTCTCGCTTAGACGAATCTCTCTTATCTCTTCCAAGAGTTTATCAAAGTAGTTTTGCCCTAAAAACGAGCCATTTTCAAGGCGTTTTTTATCTAGTACAAATCCTTTGATAGCAAACTCTTTGAGTACGCTTGTCGCCCATTGTCGAAACTGTGTCGCTTTTTTTGAGTTTACTCTGTATCCTACGGAGATGATAGCATCGAGGTTGTAGTATTTTGTATTGTATGTTTTACCATCATTTGCAGTATGTTCCAAAATGGAACTAACTGATTTTTCATCTAATTCATTACTTTCAAATATATTTTTCAAGTGTTTTGTCACGGCTGGTCTTTGTACATCAAAAAGCTCTGCTATCATAGCTTGCGTCAGCCAAACAGACTCATCAAAAACTTTTACTTCGATACTGTTTTTACCACTTTGGGAAGTAAATATCAAAAATTCCGCTGTTGAGTTTCGTATGAGTTTGTCCATAGTGATTCAGCCTTTTTTAGTATGAAATTTTACCCAAATTGAACTATCAGGCAACTATATAAAACTCTGTCAGAACTCTATCGACCATC
Organism: Sulfurimonadaceae bacterium; assembly: GCA_963664885.2. Taxonomy (GTDB): domain Bacteria; phylum Campylobacterota; class Campylobacteria; order Campylobacterales; family Sulfurimonadaceae; genus Sulfurimonas. Next base: position 114,191 of record CAXXSB010000014.1, on the reverse strand, counting down.
GGCGAAGAGTAAAAGTTTTGTTTTTTCTATTTGTTTGTATTGATTTGATTTCATATTGATAATTCATAGGCGTCATTGCCTCTTTTGGTGTTAGATTCTAGCTAAATTAAAGTTTCACTTTACTTTATCAACACTTTTGCTTTTTTCGTTTACTTAGCAGTCTTTAAAAAAATGACAATTTGCCATATTTATGCCAAATTTTTACACCCTTTTCTTGGCATGTTCTTTAAATTTCCAGAGTTTTCTGGCATGTTGCACCTCGGCGTGGGAGAGGTCGGCTATCATCAGCTCCTCTTTGTTGCCTAGGTGTTCTAGGAGTTCGCCGTTTGGCGAGGCTAAAAAGGAGTCGCCGTAGAATTTCCAGCTTGTGCTTTCCTCTTTGTATTCGCCTATGCGGTTGGCGCGCAGGACGTAGCAGTTGTGGGTAAAGGCGCGCATGAGCAGGAGCGCTTTCCAACGTTCGTAAGAATCGAACGTTGAGACGCTCGGTACCAAAACGCAGTCGATATTTTTGGCACTTAGATCGCTCCAAAGCGCATCAAAATGGGTTTCAAACCCCGCCATCACGGCAAATTTGAACCCGTCTACTTTAAAAGTGAGGGGTGCTTTGAGCGGCGCGATCTTATTGGCAAAAAATCTCTCTTCGTTCCAATGGGGGTAGTTGATAAGTATCTGCTGCTCATATGTGGCATGGGAAGCGGGCGCAAACTTCATAATGCTTTTGTAGATTTTCCCTTTTTTTACGGTAACGAGGGGGGCGACGATTGTCATGGCATAGTCGGCGGCGAGTTCGCCGAGCACTTTGATCTGGTGCAGTGCTTGCTCTTGGATCATGGAGAGCGACATATGTTCGAGTTCTTTGAAAAAGGGGTTAAGGGTGTATTCCCCCAAAAGCAGAAGTTTGACGTTGTTCTTGCTCGCGATGCGGATGTAGTTGTAGAGCTTGGTGCTGCTCATCCCTTGGGCATTGAGTTGTAAAACCGCCGCTCTCATCTAGTTGCTTTTGATCTCTTGGATTTTTAGCTGTGCCTCTTCGAGCATCTTTTGGGCGGCGGCGAGTTCGCTCATCCCTTTTTCGTACGCTTTGACGCTTGCATCGAGAGTGATCTCGGGATTCATCAGCGTTTCTAAAATCTTTTTCGCGTTTTCAAGTTTGGTTTCGAAATCTTCCTCTTTATTATTTGCCATCGAGCACCTCTTTTACGTAATTTTCTATCTTCTCTATCTCTACCAAAAACGCATCGTGCCCGTAGTCGCTTGGCACGTCCCAATAGTTATGGTTGGTGTTGCCGATTTTTTTGAGCACGTCTCCGATCTCTTGCATCTCGAAATTGCGAAAGAGGAGGTCGTTTTCAAAACTGATGAGGTGTAACTCTGCCTCCACTTTCGCCATCGCTTCCTCAAGCGAATCAAACCCGCGAGAAATATCGAAAATATTGATCGCTTTGGTGATGTAGAGATAGGAGAGGGGGTCAAACCATTTGGTAAAGTTGTAGCCGTTGTACTCTAAGTACGACTCTATTTGAAACTTTCCGAAAAGCTCGTAAAGCCCGTCGTTTCTTTTGTATTCGCGTCCGAATTTCGCGTTCATAGACTCGTGCGATAAAAAGCTGATATGCCCCGCCATACGCCCGATTGCCATCCCGCTTAGTCCGTTTTCTCTTACGACTGCGGGATCGTAGTAGCCTTGTTTGAAGTCGGGGTCTTTAAGGATCGCTTCTTGGGCTACCTTGTTAAAGGCGATTGCCCAGGGAGCCGTGGCATGGGTGGTTGCCATAGCGATGATTTTATCGGCAAAGTTGGGGTAGTGCACCGCAAACGCCAAAGCCTGCATCCCGCCCATGGAACCGCCCACTATGGCATGTACGTGGTGGATGTCGAGGCGGTCAAAAAGGATGCGTTGGGCTTTCACCATATCTTTGATGGTGATAACGGGAAATTTGTAACGGTAAGGCTCAAGACTCGGCAGGCGCGGGCTCATGGGACCCGTGGAACCAAAACAGCTTCCGATGACGTTGGAGCAGATAACGAAATATTTGTCGGTATCGATCGCCTTGCCTTTGCCGATTAAGCCGTCCCACCAGCCCGCTTTGTTTTCCCCCTCGTAAACCCCCGCACAGTGGTGACTTCCGGTGAGTGCATGGCAGATCACCACGACGTTGCTTTTGTCGTCGTTTAGTGTGCCGTAGGTCTCGTAGGTGATGTCGTAAGGCTCGAGGATACGACCGCTTTCAAGGTAGAGCGGATTGGTAAAATGCTGGGTGTGTGTTTGTAGGTTTAAAGACAACGGTGCGACTCTCCAAAATAAGTGGTGTTATTGTAGCAAAAATCACTTAATTGAAATTTGATTGGGGGAAAGTTCTTGGCATGTAAAAAATCTTACATGCCAAGAAAAAATTTTTAGGCTTCTAGTGCCTGTTTCATATCGGCGATAAGGTCTGAGGCAGACTCTAATCCGCACGAGATACGGATAAGCCCCGCGGGAACTCCGCACGCTTCGAGTTCTTCGGCGCTTAATTGCTGGTGGGTCGTCGAAGCAGGGTGGGTGATGATCGATTTTGAGTCACCGATGTTGACTACCAAAGAGTAGAGTTTTGTTGCATTGACGATCTTCGTCGCTGCTTCAAGAGACTCCACTTCAAAGCTTAAAAGCCCGCTGCAAGCGCCCTCTTGGAAGTATTTTTGCGCATTTGCGTAGTTGGCGTTGCTTTTGAGTCCAGGATAGTTCACTTTTTTTACTTTCGGGTGGGACTCTAAAAACTCTGCAAGCGCCAAGGCATTTTTAGAGTGTTCCCTCATGCGAAGCGATAACGTTTCCATCCCTTGGATAAAGAGCCATGAGTTAAACGGTGAAACCACCGCCCCTAGATCGCGAAGAAGCGAGAGGCGTGCGCGAAGGGTAAAAGGGGGAAGCGGTACCTCGGTGTAAACAAGCCCGTGGTAGGAAGCGTCAGGCTCGTTAAAGTGGGCATAGCGCGGATTGTTTTTGAGTTTTGCCACAAGCCCTTTGCGCTCGACTAAAATCCCGCCGATAGCAAGCCCTTGCCCCGTTGTGTATTTACTCGCACTGTGTACCGTAACGTCTACGCCGTGGGTAAGAGGGCGGCAGAGTACGGGGGTTGCAACCGTGTTATCTACAATCGTTAAAATGCTGTATTTATCGGCAATAGCCACGATTGCGTCGATATCGGCGACATCGATGCTTGGGTTGGTTAGCGATTCAAAGAAGATAACTTTTGTATTTGCATCCACAAGCGCTTCGATCTCTTCGGGTTTATGGACGTTGAAAAATCTTGCTTCGATCCCGAAACGTTTGAGAGTGTGGGCAACTTGAGTGAGGCTTCCCCCGTAAAGCTGTTTTGCACAGACGATATTGTCTCCCGCTTCCGTGGCATTGGCGATTGCGTAAAAAATAGCGCTCATCCCGCTTGAAGTGGCAAGGGCGGCTTCCCCCTCTTCAAGGGCCGCAAAACGTTTTTCAAATACGTCCGTCGTGGGGTTGTTGAGGCGCGTGTAGATATTGCCGAGCTCTTTGAGGGCAAAAAGATTCGCCGCGTGTTCGACGTCGCGAAATTCGTATGCCGTGGTCTGGTAAATAGGCACCGCCATCGTTCCTTGGGTATCTTTGTCGTAGCCTGCGTGGAGTGCTAAAGTTTGTAAATCCATCGTTGTTAATCCATAGGTAAAATTTGGCATAATTTTATCACATAACACTTAATATAAATAAAAGTAATAATGAAAGAGCTTGTAAATCTCGAAAAACTTGTTTTTCGTAGCTTTAGGGGGTTGTAGGGACTTTAGTCCCTGCCACACAGACGGACGCGTTCGTTTGTGTGTATAACATCAAAAAAAAGGACATGCCATGAAAAAATATCTCCTTTTCGATAACGACGGGGTTTTGGTCGAAACCGAGATGTGGTACTACGAAGCCAATAAAATCGCTCTCGGCGAACTCGGGTTTGAGCTGCCGTTTGCAACCTATATGGAGATCATGGCGCGCGGCGGCACGGCGTGGGAAGTGGCGCAAAAAGGGGGCGTGGATGAAAAAACTATTGCTTGCCAAAGAGCCAAAAGAGACGAAATCTATCGGGAATTTTTAGCTTCGCAAGAGATCGAGATAGCAGGGGTGGCGGACGTGCTCAAAACCCTCTCCAAAGAGTATAAAATGGGGATCGTGACCACCTCAAGAAGGGTTGATTTTGAGCTTATCCATGCTAGAAGAGCTCTTGTAGGGTATATGGATTTTACCTTGTGCGTCGAGGAGTATCCCCGCGCCAAACCCCACCCCGATCCCTACCTTGCAGGGATGGCAAAGTTCGGCGCAAAGCCGCATGAATGTTTGGTGATAGAGGACTCACAGCGGGGACTCACCGCCGCATTCAACGCGGGTATAGAGTGTGCCGTGGTGCACAACGAGTTTACGAAAACCCATGATTTTTCAAAAGCGAGCCACTTTTTGCAAAGTTTGCGGGAGCTTCCTAGTCTGCTTGAGATTCTTGCGCGTAGATAACCGCCGTATCCGCAAGCAGATCATGCAATCCCCGCTTATCTTTGCGAAAAGCGACCATCAAAAAACCTACGAGAAAAAGAAGGGTAGAGACGATGTAGCCCAGCGAGCGGGTGATCGCTTGGCGGTTGGTAATATCTTCAAAGGTTTTGGCATCGACTATTTTGATCCCCACGAATTTTTTCCCCGGTGTCGCACCCCGCCATCTTTTCCAAAACAAAACCGTCACGACCAAAACCGCTATTTCAAAAGTAAGTTCCCACGTAAGCGAGGTTTGGGGCTGGGCGGCGAGCGCTTTGTGGGCATTGCCGCTCATGGCATGTTGGAGGTTGTGTTGCAACTGCGAAAGATCAAACCAAGCCCCGTCGCTTAAAAAATAGATCACGATCCCCACGGGAAGAGCCAAAAAAAGCGTGTCTAAAAACGAAGCGACGAAGCGGATCCAAAATCCTGCGTAGGGGGTGTTTTGGTGCATGCACTCTCCTTGAAAACGAATGGATGTGTAAAGAGGCTTGGCATGTTAGTAACATGCCAAGAAAAAATTAGATGTGGTAGTTTGGAGCTTCTTGCGTGATGATAACGTCGTGAACGTGAGACTCTTTAAGCCCCGCACTCGTGATCTCGACAAATTCCGCTTTTTCCCAGAACGTCGGGATATCTTTGGAACCGCAGTATCCCATAGAGGAGCGTAGTCCGCCCATCATTTGGTGCACGATCCCCGCGATGCTTCCTCTAAAAGGCACACGCCCCTCGATCCCCTCCGGTACGAGTTTGTCCGCTGCCGTTCCCTCTTGGAAATAGCGGTCGTTGGAACCTTTTTGCATTGCACCGATACTTCCCATACCGCGGTAAGATTTATACTGGCGCCCTTGGAACATGATGGTCTCACCCGGAGATTCTTCTGTTCCCGCTAAAAGCGAACCCGCCATGATACAACTCGCACCCACCGCAAGCGCTTTTGCGATGTCGCCCGAGTATTTGATACCGCCGTCTGCGATAACGGGTACGCCGTGTTTGCGCGCCGCTTCGGCACACTCTGCGATTGCAGAGATTTGCGGTACGCCCACACCTGCAACGATACGGGTCGTACAGATAGAACCCGGACCGATTCCTACTTTAACACCGTCTGCTCCCGCTTCGATAAGCGCAAGTGCCGCTTCTGCGGTTGCGATGTTTCCTGCTATGACATCAACAGCAAGACTCTTTTTGATTTCGCGAACCGTGTCTAAGATACCTTTTGAGTGCCCGTGTGCCGAGTCAAGTACTAAAACATCTACGCCCGCATCGACAAGCGCTTTCGCTCTGTCCATTTGCCCCACGCCGATAGCCCCGCCTACGACGAGTCTGCCGAAGGCATCTTTGTTGGAATTAGGGTATTCGATACGTTTTTTGATATCTTTGATGGTGACAAGACCTTTTAAGAAGCCGTCTTTGTCGATGATAGGGAGTTTTTCGATTTTGTTTTTGTGCATGATGTCCGCGGCTTGATCAAGCGAGATCCCCACTTCCGCGGTGATAAGAGGCATTTTCGTCATCACTTCGCTTGCAGCTTTGCGCATATCTTTTTCAAAACGCATATCGCGGTTTGTAAGGATACCAAGCAGTTTGTTGTGACCGTCAACTACGGGAACGCCCGAGATTTTAAACTCGTTCATAAGCGCGTCGGCATCTGCCAAGGTTGCATCGGGATGGACGTAGATAGGGTCGATGATGATCCCGCTTTCAGATTTTTTGACCTTTCTAACTTGTTTGCATTGCGTTTCGATATCCATGTTTTTGTGGATAATTCCGATACCGCCAAGGCGTGCCATAGCGATAGCGGCGCGGTACTCCGTAACCGTATCCATAGCAGCGGAAACCATAGGGATGTTGAGGGTGATATTGCGCGTGAGTTTTGTTTCTAAAGAGACCTCTTTTGGCAATACTTCCGAGTATTTCGGAACTAATAAAACATCTTCAAATGTGAGGGCGCGTTTACGAATGTTCATGGTTTTCCTTTGTAGAGTGAGAGTTGCTTGTGAAGCTTTGTAAAATTTTTGGATTATATCTTTTTTGATGTTAAAAAAAGGTAAAGCTAAGAGGCTTTAGCAGGGATAAAGGAGAAATTTAGAACACGAAGGGGGACATCCCCTTGTGCTACTTTTGTTCCTCCTCCTCAAGAGGGTAAAAGTAGGATTTTTCCGCACCGCAAGCGGGGCAGCGCCAGTTATCGGGAAGATCTTCAAAATCGGTTCCTGCGGGGATAGAGTGCTTTTCGTCCCCTTTTTCGGGGTCGTAAACATAGCCGCAAAAAGGGCATTTGTATTTTTTCATTTTTTCTCCTTTTTGACTAGAGTTATTTCATAACTCAATTTGAAACGCTTGACGAACAAGTCCGTCAAGCTACGCTTACGCCGCTATGGCGACTTCTGCGCTAAAGTGCGATGCAAGAAAATCACTAAATGATTTTCTGTAAAAGCTTGCTTCTTCGAAGCAAGACGACTTCTTTCAAAACTAGGTTATGAAAGAAGTCTAATTATTATACAAAATTACGGCGTTTCTTCGCATGTAGTTTTGATTGTTTTGTAAAAATAGCCAAGCCCTACAAACATAATGGTCGTACCTATGAGAAGATAAAACGCCGCAAGCATATTGGCATGGTCTTCCAAAGCTATTTTAAATACCACCATGAGCGTTTCGATCGAAAGTGCGATAATGATGGAAACGAGAAATTTCCCAAGTACCTTGTACGCTTTATCTTCGGATTGGTGAAACGTTTGAAACATCACGTCGTGCTCGAAAATTTGTCTTGCCAAATCGAATATGGCAAGACCCAGGGTCATCGAGATTATGGAGGTGAAAACATCGTGTAGGAAGTCGGAGGTACTTAGCGATGTCATAAGTGCAAAAAAGACATATCCTCCATAGGCGATGAGCGCTATGGAAACCAAGCTGAGCATAAAAGACCCGAAAAAATAAACAAGTCGTTTAAATTTATCGTAGATGCTGTTGTACTCGATGAGCTTGAGTTCCTCTAAAAGATGGATAAGATTGATGTCGAAAATATAGTAGATATTGTCGGTGTAATACACGGCGGTAATGCTCGCTTGCCCCGTTTTGTAATGGATATAGGGGTTGGAGATATAGATGCCGTCCTTTATCAAGGTTGAGTTTCATAAAATAGTGGCTTTTGTTGCTGCCGATCTGGGTGGCGTCGGATCTTGTTTTGCACACGATGGGGGTGCTTTGTTTGAAATGTTTCGTCGACGCCGTAGATAAGCTGAATAAAACGGTACTGCTTAAGGATGGAAGCACCGTTTTCAATAAACTCCTTGGGCAAACTGTCAATGACCGATTTTACGAAAGAATCAACGTTTACGCGCTGTTTTCTGTAAATATTTATAACCTCTTTCATTGTCGTTTCCTCCTTTTTTACAAGTGGCAAAGAGGGTTATTATACTCGAAGTTGTTTTGTTTTAGATTTGTTTGAAAGAGAGAGAAAAGAATTTAAGAAAATGTGGCGGGAGGGTTTGAAGGGGTTTAGCCCCTTCAAGCGTCCGTATCGGTTTATTTCGTGTAACCGATAGCTCTTTCCAAGCTAAGCGCTCCGTCGAAGAGGGTTTGCTCGTCGTACGCATTTGCGATAAGTTGCAGACCTACGGGCATCCCTTGCGCGTTTTTGCAAATAGGAAGCGAGAGTGCAGGCAGTCCCGCAAGATTGACGCTGATGGTGTAGATGTCGCTGAGATACATCTCGATAGGGCTTGAGAGTTCGCCGAATTTGTTTGCAACGCTCGGTGCGACGGGGGAGAGGATAAGGTCGACCTCTTTGAAAATCTTTGCATACTCCTCTTGGATAATATGGCGTGTTTTTTGCGCTTTGACGTAGTACGCCTCGTAGTAGCCGCTTGAGAGTACGAAATTGCCCAGCAAGATACGGCGTTTCACCTCGTCGCCGAACCCTTCGCTTCTTGTTTGGATAAAAGTGTCTTCGAGGTTTTTCCCCTCTACGCGGTTTCCGTAGCGGATCCCGTCATACCGTGCGAGGTTGGTCGTAGCTTCGGCGGTTTGCGGTGATATAGTACGCGGATATGTCGTATTTTTGCATCCATCATCTCACGTTCCACTATCGTGTGCCCCGCGGCTTTGAGAGTTTCGATCGCTTTTGCATACGCGTCTTTGATATCTTGATGCGCATTTTCTACATACTTAGGCAACACCGCGATGCGCAGTTTACGTTCGGGATCGAGCTTGTCGCATACTTTGTCGTTCATCTCGGCGGAGGTGGAATCTTTGAGATCGTGCCCGCTGATAATATCGTAAAGGATCGCCGCGTCTTCGACGTTTTGGGTCATCGGTCCTATCTGATCGAGGCTCGAAGCATAAGCGCCCAAACCGTAACGGCTCACGCGCCCGTAGGTAGGCTTCATCCCCACGATACCGCAAAACGCGGCAGGCTGGCGGATACTTCCTCCCGTATCGCTTCCAAGAGCCGCGATTGCCAAACCCGCCGCAACCGCCGCCGCACTTCCGCCGCTGCTCCCGCCCGGAACGCGGGAGGTATCAAGTGGGTTGAGGGTTTTGCCGTAGCAGCTTGATTCGGTGGTGCTTCCCATGGCAAACTCGTCCATGTTCGTGCGGCCAAAGGGGCTTAGCCCCGCTTCAAGCATCTTCTCGATCACCGTTGCGTTGTAGGGAGCGATGTAGCCTTGCAGGATCTTAGAAGCCGAAGTTACCGACCAGTTTGTCACCTGAATATTGTCTTTGATAGCGATAGGAACCCCGTCTCCGACGTTATTAACGTCGATGTAGGCGTTAAGCTCGCTGTTTGCTTCGATTTTTGTTTTGAGTTCTTCTTTAAATCTGATCAATTCGTCTTTGCCGAGTTTAAGAGCTTCTTTTAAAGTAATCACTTCATATTCCTTTGTAGATAATAGTTTTTTTTACACCAAATGCTTTGGCATGGAGATTCAAATCTCGTGGTTTTTCCATGCACTAAGCGCTTCAAGTAGGTTTTCAAACCCGCTTTGTTTGCCGATGAGGTAGATTTCGTCTAAAACATAGCAGCAGATGCGACCGCTGGGTTCGAGCAAAAAGAGGGCGTATTCATCCTCCCTTTCGTCCTTGGAGACGACCAACATCCCATCTACGTTATCCCCGAGCTGCGGAATATCGTCGTACTCCACCTCTACAAGTTTTTTGCCGTCGCTTCTATAGTGTTTCATACAAACCGCCTATCTTTTTTTTGCTCTTTGTACCGCAACTATCCCCAAAGCAATGAGGGCAAATATGACGCCGATGGTGAGTGCAATAAACCCCAAAGATACGGGCTGCGAAAAATCAGGCACCGACAACCTCGCTACATCTTTGGCATGTGCTCTCTTCGTTTACTGCATGGTATTTCCAGCAGCGCGGGCATTTTGCCGCGGTTGCTTTGGCTATGGTGAACACATCTTCATCCACTTTAAAACTGCCTAGTTCGCCGCTTACTTCATCGAGCGTCACTTTGGATACTACGAACCAATCCTCCGCCTCGATTGCAGCCACGTCCAAGACCGTTTTAGAGTTGGTAGAGATCACGAGTTCAAGGGTGCTTTTGATCACTTTCTCTTTTTTGAGACGATCGACAACTTCGTAGAACGCTTCGCGCGCACGGTTCATATAATCGTCGTTAAACGTTGAAGCGATCACTTCGATCGGCGCATAGGTCAGGTCAAAAATATCCTCCGCGTTCCCTTTAATGATTTTTGGAGCGCTCTCTAAAATCTCGTCTGCGGTGTAGGTTAAAATCGGTGCTACGAGAAGAAGCATCGTTTTGGTTATCATCGCCATAGCGCTTTGGGAAGCTCTGCGGTGGGTCGCATCGGCACCGTCGCAGTAGAGTCTGTCTTTTGTGATGTCGAGATAGATACCGCTGAGTTCGTTGACGATAAAGTTGTTAAGCAAACTCATTCCGTGGACGAAGTTGTAGTTTGAAAACGAGGCATGCACGTCTGCAAACACTTTTTTGGCTACGTTGAGTATCCAGATATCGAGTTCGCTCATCTGCTCTTGCGGCGTGAGGCTCTCTAAATCGTTGATGTTTGCCATTAAAAATCTAAAGGTATTGCGAAGTTTTCGGTAGTTTTCCGCACTTTGTTTCAAGATGTTATCGGAGATTTTAAGATCCCCTTGGTAGTCGCTTGAAGCAACCCAAAGACGTAAAATCTCGCTTCCGTATTCCTTGAGCACTTTTTCGGGCGCGATGACGTTTCCTTTGGATTTTGACATCTTTTCACCCTTCTCATCGACGGTGAAACCGTGGGTTAGAACCCCTTTATAAGGCGCTTGGTGCTCAACCGCGGCACTTAAAAAGAGAGAAGATTGGAACCATCCGCGGTGTTGGTCGCTTCCCTCGACGTACAAGTCGGCAGGGTAGACACCCGCGTCGTAGTTGCGTGATTTGAGTACTGCATTCCACGTTGCACCGCTGTCGAACCAAACATCCAAAATATCGGTAACTTTCTCAAGCTCCTCCGCTTTGTAGCCGCTTCCCGGGTAGAGAAGCTCTTCGATGCTCATCGAGTACCAAACGTCGCTCCCTTTCATATCGAAAATCATTGCGACGAAATTGAGTACTTTTTCGTCCAAAAGCACCTCTCCCGTAGCTTTAACTCTGAAAAACGCGATAGGCACACCCCAGTCTCTTTGGCGCGAGATACACCAGTCGGGGCGGTTTTCTACCATAGAGTTGAGTCTTCTGCGCCCCGTTTCCGGTGTGAATTTTGTTTTTTCTACCTCGGAGAGAGCGATCTCGCGGAGGGTTTTGCTCTCCCCATCAGGCGTACCGTCAACGCTGATAAACCACTGTTTCGTCGCACGGAAGATAAGCGGAGTATGGCTTCTCCAGCAGTGCGGGTAGGAGTGGGTGAATTTGCTTACTTTTAATACGCTCTCACCGATAAGTTCGATAATTGCATCGTTGGATTTGAAGATATGTTTTCCGACAAACTCCTGTGCGTTTGGAATCAGTCCCAGCCCCACGACGCTCTCATCAAAACACCCCGTTTCATCGACGGGCATCACCACTTCAAGGTCGTACACGAGCCCCACGCGGTAGTCGTCCTCTCCGTGCCCCGGAGCGGTATGGACACACCCCGTACCGTTGTCGACTAAAACATGCTCCCCTAAAACGATGCGAGATGTTCTGCCGTTGAGCGGGTTGATAGCAAGAAGGTTTTCAAAATCTTTGGCATGGAAGGTTTTTGCAACGTCTCCGCCAAGAACCTCTTGCTCTTTAAGGGAGTTTAAAAGCTCTTTTGCCACGATATAGCCCGTCGTTGTAAGCACGTACTCCTCGTTAGGGTTCATCGAGATACCCGTATTTGCAGGGATTGTCCACGGAGTCGTCGTCCAGATAACGGGTGCTGCTTTGCCCGAGATACCGAGTTTGCTTTTTGCTTCGTCGCTAAGTTCAAACGCTACGAAAATAGAGTGGGATTCTTTGTCTTCATATTCCACTTCCGCCTCTGCAAGTGCGGTTCTCTCCGCCCACGACCAAAATACGGGTTTGCTTCTCTCAACCAAAAGCCCTTTCTTTGCGACGGCACAAAGGGTGCGGTAGATGTTGGCTTCAAATTTGAAGTCCATCGTTACATAGGGGTTTTCCCAGTCTGCAAGGATTCCGAGCTTTTTAAATTCATCCCTTTGGATGTTGACAAATTCGTTGGCATGTGCACGACAAAGTTCTCTTACTTTTGCGGTTTCGAGCTCCTCTTTTTTTTGCTTGCCGCCGAGTTTTTTCTCAACCTGCTGCTCTATCGGCAGACCGTGGCAGTCCCAGCCGGGAGTAAAACGAACCGATTTGCCGTTAAAGTAGTTGTGTTTAACGATAATATCTTTAAGAACTTTGTTAAGCGCATGCCCTATATGGGTGTGCCCGTTTGCATACGGAGGGCCATCGTGAAGGGTGAAACTAGGAGCATCTTTGCGCAGACGTTTCATCTTTTCGTACGCATTTGTTTCGAACCATTTGGCGTAGCGGATAGGTTCGTTTTGGGTAAGATTTCCCCGCATCGGGAAATTTGTAGTAGGTAAAAGGAGTGTGTCTTTGTAGTCCATCTGTGCCTCTAAATTAGGTAAAAAAGTTTTGCATTGTACCTTTTATGTGTTTAAAGGCTTCTTTAAACTATCCAAAGGTGCTATAATAAGCCGACTAAAATCGGTGGAAAAAGGTGAAATGCAGATGAGAGTGAAAGTGTTGTTTTTGGGGAGTAAATTTGTTTACAACGAACCGCTTCGAGAGTATGTTTTGCGTAAAATCTCGCAACGGGTCGATTTTATAGCTTCGGTTGTTTTTTTTTAAAGAGAACGACAACTCTCTCTTTTTGTATCTTGAAAACGAGCTTAACGCACCCAGCCATCTCATTATCGTTACGACGAAACAGAGTTTTACGACGACGGGCAAACTTATATGCACCGTCACAAGCGATAACCAAGTGCTTAAAGAGAATATGCTGATCCCTCAAAAAGCTTCCGTGTTTGAAGCAGGAAGCTATCTTTTGGAGTATAAAGATTCCGTAACAAACGTGCTGCACGTCGATGAGATGCAAAAAATGCCGCAGATCCTTTTAGAGACCCATCTCTCCAAAGCCGTCGTTCACGTATTTGAAGAGGAGAGGGAGAGCTGCATCGCACTCTTGACCCCTTTGGCGCAGACAAACGATGTCACCATAGAGATCGTGACGCTTATAGAGGGGTGGCTGCGCGTCGATATTTCGAGTAACAAATACGGCAACATATCGAACTTCATCGTCACGGCAAAAAAACTTCTCTCCTCCAAACTGATCGCCGCATCGAGTATTGTTTTATATATTATAGAAACACTCCACAAAAACAATAAAAAGATCACCTTTGCGGAGAGCTGCACTGGCGGATTATTAACCTACTACTTTACGAAAGAAAACGGTGCGTCTAAAATTTTGGAGGGATCGCTTGTTACCTATTCGAACGAACTCAAAGAGAATTGGATCGCGGTGGAACATAAACTTCTTGAGAACTATGGTGCGGTAAGCCGCGAAGTGGTAGAACATATGAGTGAAGGGGCTATGAACGTGAGCAATGCCGATTACGCCATAGCTATCAGCGGCATCGCGGGTGATACGGGGGGGAACGGAGTATAAACCGGTGGGTACCGTTTTTGTAGGCGTACGTTCTAAAGAAGCACACAAAGAGCTGCATCTATTTTTGCACGGAGATCGCAACTATATCCAACATCAAAGCGTGTTGTACGGGATTAAAAATCTCCTTTTACTCGACAAAGAGATGTTTTTTTAAAAAAAAAAGATTTTTTTGTCAAAAACTCTTGACATCTAAAATCTATTTGCCTATAATTTCGACCTCATAACACGGATGAGATAAATGTCTCGCTAGCTCAGTTGGTAGAGCACGTCACTTTTAATGATGTGGCAGAATGGTTCGAGTCCATCGCGGGACACCATGTTTAGAGAAAATGCGGTGGTAGTTCAGTTGGTTAGAATACCTGCCTGTCCACGCAGGGGGTCGCGGGTTCGAGTCCCGTCCACCGCGCCATACTTTTATTTTATACGCGAAACGAACAAAGTCCGTTTCACTACGTTAACACTGGGTTTTACTCAGCGTAAAGGGCTCATCGAACTAGTTCGATTAGAAAAGTAGGATAAGCTGTAAAATAATAAAATGCTGAAAATTTTTTTATTTTTGGGCGCTTAGCTCAGTTGGTAGAGCGCTACCCTTACAAGGTAGATGTCACTGGTTCGAGTCCAGTAGTGGCCCACCATTTTTTGACAACCTTCATGTCAGTGAATGAAAGTGACCCTTTCGTCTAGTGGCCAAGGACGCTATCACTTCATGGTAGAGACAGAGGTTCAAATCCTTTAGGGGTCGCCATTTTCGGTGTTTTTTAAAGGGCGTTTAGCTCAGTTGGTAGAGCGCTTACCCTTACAAGGTAGATGTCACAAGTTCGAGTCTTGTAATGCCCACCAATTTTTGTTTTATATGCACGAAGCTTTTAGCTCACGTACTTTAGTACGCTTCGCAAAAACCGTAGCACATCTAAAATCAAAAATCTTCTTTTTTTATGCGCGGTGTGGTAGTTCAGTTGGTTAGAATACCTGCCTGTCACGCAGGGGGTCGCGGGTTCGAGTCCCGTCCACCGCGCCATCCACGATACAAATCAAATCCATCTTTTTATATTGATATTTTCCAGAGGTTTTGCATCAAAAAAGTTTCGCAAGGTTCATATAGAACTCACTAATATATGCACATCTCAGCTGTAGTTTTTGCCCGCCGCAAATCCTTCCAAAACATACTATGCCCTAAGAACTTTTTGAAAATATCAACCGTCAGCTCCAACCCTATACAAAAGAGCTTGCCTACCATATTATGGGTGATCCTTTGGTGGTAAGCACTCTTGCTTCCTACCTCGATATAAGCGCCAAGTACGGTTTTAAAGTCAATATCACCACAACTGCCAACAATCTTAAAACAGCAAATGTATGGCATGTTGGCGCACGATGCGATCAAACAGATCAATTTTTCCATCAACTCCTACAACGCCAACTCCCATAATAAGTCGCCTCCAAGAGTACCTAGGGCCTAATTTTAGGGTTTTGCTCCTACGCTTTAGAGGAGAAAAAAAGAGTTTTTTATCAATTTACGCGTATGGAATTTTGACGAAGAACAAAGTGCAAAAGCCTTTAATCACGAGGTTTTTACTCGCATCAACGCTCATTTTGGCACTTCGATCGACGCCGAAGCCATTTACGAGCAAAAGCCTAAAAGCATAAAAGTCGCACGTAAAACTTTTCTCCATTTCGAGGATTATTTTTGCGTGGCCGAGTCTGCAGGCGCCTAGTATCGGCTGAGAGGGGATTTTGCTACGGGCTCTCCTCCCACTTCGGCATTTTAAGCTCGGGGAAGGTCGTGCCGTGTTGTTTGGACAAGGACGGCGTTATCGATCTGGGTGATCTATGCCAACAAAGCGTTGCCGAGGTTCTTTCCTCCGAAGCGCTCAATTGCGATCAAAGAGGGGTTTAAAAATTTTCGCGCGGTAGAGGAGTTGTGCCAAAAGTGCGAATACCGTACCCGTTTTGACGTTGAGGGGTTTGTAGAGCTATCTTGCGGTATAAACCTTTGGCATGTGGCTTTATGGGATCTTTAAATCAATCCCCAAAACCTCTTGCAACACCTTTTTCTCTAAGCATCGCTTCAAAAGCTAAGCGCGGCGTTTTGGAGCGTTTGCGCATCGTTTTGACTTTGGCGCACTTTGAAAATATTTCTTTTACCGCCGAGATAGGTCGTATCGTAGTTATAAAGCGCGACATCGTTCGTGACGTTTACGATAGGGACTCCAAGCCCCTCCGTGGCATGCTGCTGCGTTGCGAGTTTGATCGTGATCGTATTTTTGTCTGTCGTATCGCCGAGACGCAAGCTCTTTTGTGTGAGATATTCGGCGAGTTTTTGTAGAAAAACACCCGATGCTTCATCGCTTTGCAGACGAAAACGGAGGGTGCTTTGCTCTTTTATAAAACTCTCATGGAGCATTGAGACAAAATCCGTATAGAGCGTTTTGTCAAACGAACTCTCAAGCGCGGCGGCGGCATTGATTTTTGGAATCATGGCATGTGCCCTACCTGCAAGGAGGGCTTTTGCATTGTATCTTAGAAGTTTAGAATCTTCGTTCGCAAGGGAAGCGAACTCTTTTTCAATGGAGTTTTTTTCCAAAACCAGTTGGGAGCTTAGCGCTTCGTAAAGTTTGTTTTTGTCGCTTCGCACCAAAAGGGCGTAGGCGTCGTAGCTTATTTTTTGGGTTTGAAGCACTTCGTAGTCGGCGATGTAGATTTTTGCAACCTCCGCGCTTATCGTACTTTGCGAGAGAGAGTTCGCGAAATACTCGGAGTTTTTTGTTTGGGTGGTAAACGAAGAGGCGAGGGTGACCCCAAGCTGTGAGGCGATATTATTGAGTGCAGCGCCTAAGGCACTTTCGTAGTCGCGCTCTATCGATACGGCGTAAAGAAACTGCGCATCCTCCTGCGGAGGTGTTTGTACCCGCTGGGGGAGCTCTTTGGCATGTGGAGTTCGGTGTGTTTGTGCTGTAGAGGCACACCCGCCCAAAGCGAGGAGGCAAATAATAAGCAAAAGAGCCTTAGCGTGCATCTATTTGTGCCTTGGCATGTGCTTGTTTGCGGATGAGGGTGTCGATACGGACAATCGCTTCGTTGATCGCATCGACGGGGGCGAGTGCGGCTTTGTCGGCCAAAGAGTAAAAACGTTTGGCATCTTCGTAATCTCCCTGTGCTTCACGGATCACCCCTAGGTTGTAGCTCACGCTCCATGCTTTGCCGTCGAAACTCTCCATGAGCGGGCGCAGAAGCGATTCTGCTTTATCAAAGCGTCGTGCCTCTATATATTCGATCGCATAAGCAAATTGTTCCTCCTCGGCATCGCTTGCATCATCGTACTCCAGAGAGTCTAACAGCACTACGCTTTGGTAGCGATAAGACGGGGTGAGCTTTGCAACGAACTCCTTGGCAAGCTCTTTTGAAAGGGCGTTGAGTGCTTGGGTTTTGGAGTAGGGGGTGGCGTGTTTGCAGCTGTCGGCGAAGTAGTTGTGACGGAGAACGTCGCCGTAGATACTTTGCGCACTTGCTACATCGACGATAGAGATATTTGCCGCAAGATCGGCTTTGAGGGTATGGCATGTAACCTTGTAGTGTTTTAAACTCTAAACATTTCCCCTCTTTGTCTTTTTGAAGACATTTTTTCCCGATCCTCCCGATAGACCCCGTTTTGGGCATTTGCAGAGATCACCTCGCCGACTATGAGCGCTTGGGCACCGACAAGCTCTCCCACTTTTGCCGCCGTTGTTTGATCGAGCATTTGGGAAGATTGCAGCGTGTGCTCTTGCTCAAGCTGCATGAGGGATTGGCGGTTGAGGGTTTGAAAATAGGGTTTGCCCTCAATCGTATAGGCAGCCAGAAGCGCTTCGATCGTGCCGCTTAGGGCAAGAGAATCGTTTGCAAAAGGGTAGATCGCTACCCTTTTTTTCGAAGCGATTGCATCGACGGCGGCGGGTTCTAAAACTTTTATAGATATTTTTGGCGCACATCCGCTTAAAAAAAGAAGAATCGTACAAAGGGGAGCAAAAGAGATTTGTTTGGCATGTAAACTCTCTGTATTCTGATTTTTGTTTCACATTATAGTGATGCTATCTTCACCCGAAGCTTAAAGAGTTAAGCAAATATAAAAGAAAAAAATTATCTTTTAATACTATTTTTCATAAAGGCTGAATCTTCTATAATCCACGCCATCTTATACAAAAGGTTTATCATGAGAATATTGATATTTTCGTTGTTGCTCTCGCTTTATGCGCACGCTATCGAAGCTACCGTGAGCGTGGCATGGCTAGAGAAAAATTTAGGTAAAGAGAATCTACGCATTGTGGAGGTCTCTTCAAAAGAGAGTTATGAACTCGCACATATTCCCGGTGCGACCCATACCTCGATCGATAAATGGCGCTCTAACAACGGCGTGTATTTGAGCGTAAGAGATGCAAAAGAGCTGCAAGCCGAGATCCAAAAACACGGCATCGACGCTGCGAGCGAAGTGGTGCTTTATGCCGACATCACCGCGCCGATCGAGTTTTAAAAGCGAGTTATATCTTTTGGGCGCTTAACTATGCGGGCATTGAGAATGTTGCCATTTTAGACGGCGGCAAACAGGCGTGGATCGCTGCAAAAGCAAAAATGACCCAGAGCGCTTCAAACGTGAAACCGAGCAAATATGTCGTGAAATTAAACCCCGATCTTATCGCTTCACGCGAATATGTGGAACAAAATCTCTATAAACTCCCTATGATAGATGCGCGTCCGAGCGATAACTATCTTGGGATCACCCCGACCAATACGGTGCGACGTGATGGGCATATTAGCGGTGCTATGAGCTATTCGTGGAACTACTCTGTGAACAAAGATTTTATGCTTAAAGAGAAAAACAAACTCGATACCCTTTTTGCCAAAGGGTACAACCTCGATAAAAACAAGGAGGTGCTAGTGTATTGCACGGGCGGGCTTGAAACTTCCTACAACTATTACGTTTTGAGCGGCGTTTTGGGGTATAAGCACGTGCGCCTTTACGATGCATCGATGAAAGAGTGGGGCAACCGCGACGATACCTCTATGACGCAGTACAGATACGAAGTATTTGGCAAATAAAACTCTTTTGTAATCCACAACATGCCAAGAATCTCCTTGGCATGTGACACATTTATTACCGCACGATTACCTCTTTTTTGTTTCTTTTTATCCCTTTTTTACTCTTTGGCATGTAGACTTACGCAACTAATAGAAAGAGGCGTTATGGAGAGAGTGGTCGTTTTAGGGGGCGGATACGCGGGGGTAAATGCGGTAAGAACATTGGCGGCAAACAAAGCGATCGAGATCGTGCTTATAGATAAACATACCTACCACAATCTCCAACCCGAGGTGTACAACTATATAGCAAGCAAGTCCGATCTTGCCGACGTGACGGTGGATCTTTACACGCTGTGCGAGGGGATCGCACATCCAAGTCTTGTCTTTATGAACAAACGGGTCGTCGATTGCGATTTGGAGGGGAAAAAACTCCTCTTTAGCGACGGCGGGGATATATCGTATGACTATCTGCTGCTTGCATACGGCGCGCGCACCTTTTTCCCGCATGCCATAGAGGGGCTCAAAAACACCGACGATCTTAAAAAACTTCATCGCGCTTTGATGTTTAAACAAAGTTTTGAGTGTTCGATGCTCCAAAAAGTGGAGGATGAGTGCAGCACATGCCAAGACAGCTATATCGTGATCGTGGGTGCGGGGCTTAGCGGCGTGGAGATCGCCGCGGAGATGGCGCATTTTTCCAAAAAGTTTTTTCAACACGGTACCTTTGCCTGCGACAATATGAAAATCTCCCTTATAAGCGGGAGCGGCGGTATTTTAAAAGGGCTGCACCCAAAACTCGTAGCAAAGGCAAAAGAGCGTCTGGGAGCCTTGGATGTCAATGTGATCGAAGGGGCGCATATGCAAAAGTGTGATGAAGGGTTTGTGTATCTGCAAGATGGGCAAAAACTCCCTTACTCTTTCGTTATTTTTGCAGGGGGGATCGAAGCATCCAATATCAGTTCCAAAATCAACCTCGCAAAAAACTCCAAATCACAGCTTATTCCTAACCGCTATTTGCAGGTGGAGGGGTATAACGAAGTGTTTGTTGCTGGGGATGCGGCGGAGGTTCGAGACAGGGCGAGCAACGAAGTGCTTCCCCCCTGCGTTTTGGTAGCCAAACACAGCTCCGAATGTGCGGCAGAGAATATTTTGGCGCTCATAGAGAAGAGGGGGCTTAGAGAGTGCAGGGCAAGGGTTGACGGCGTACTTGTGGCTTTGGGGGGCAGATACGCCGCATGCGATCTTTTCGGAAAAATTTTCATGAGCGGTTTTTTGGGGTATCTGCTTAAAGAGTTCGTGTTTTTACGCTACAAACTCCCCTTGCAGAGAATCTCACGCTTGGGGTATAAGAAACATAAAAAAGGGGCGCGATAAAAGGTTAGTCAAAAGGTTTCGGCTCTCCGAAAAAGTACCCTTGGCAAAAATCTATCTCTAGCTTTTTGATCTCTTCGTAGATCGCGCCGCTGCTTACAAACTCGGCGACCACCTTGAGGTTTTTCGTCTTAGCAAAGCCTACGATGGTTTTGACGATGTCGTATTTATCGTGATTGACGTCGATATCTTTGATGAGCGAGCCGTCGATTTTGATGGTGTCGGCATTGAGTTTGAGCAGATACTCAAAGTTGCTGTAACCCGTCCCGAAATCGTCAATAGCGAGGGAACAACCGAACGATTTTATCTTTTGGATAAACTCGTTTACCTCCGTAAAATTTTCGATCCCTTCCGATTCGACAAGCTCGAAAGTGATATTTTGCGGCTCGTTGCACCCTTGAAGCATCTCAAAAATAAAATTTTTCACCGAACTTGATTCGATATCTTGGATGGTGAGGTTGATGCCGCACCGAATCCCTTTGGAGTTCACCATGAAAATCGTTTTTTCGATCACTTTTTTGGTGATCTCGGTGTATTGGTTCGATTTTTTCGCTTTGTCCAAAAAGAAAAACGGAGAGATTACTTTGCCGTCTTCATCGATCATCCTTACAAGTGCCTCGTATTTACGAGTCTCTTGGGTTTTCGTATCTACGATAGGCTGGAAGAATACGGTAAAACGATCCTCTACAAGCGCTTTGCGTATTTTATAGATCCATTCGAGGTTTGATTTGTACTCCTCCTCCAAAGAGGTGTCGTGGCTGAAAATATTAAAAGAGAGCCCCTTGAGTTTTGCGTAACGGTTGGCTAAGTTCACGCTTGAGAGAAGCTGCGCGGAGGATTCAAAAGAGAGTGCGACCGTGGTGCTGATATAAAATATTTTATGATCGATGATCAATACTTTATTGCTTAAAAAGGTGTTGAGACGCACCATTTCGTCGATAAACTGCTCTTTGGTCAAGAGGTCGCTAAATACGATAAACTCATCCCCTTGAAGATGGAAAAGTTTATACTCTTCGCTTAGCTGCATTTTGATCTGCTGTGCGAGGGCTTTGATAACTTTGTCCCCGATCGCTTCGCCGTAAAAGTCGTTGATCTCATGGAAACGGTTGATGTCGATGAGTGCGATCATCCCTTTATTGGCATTTGCGAGGGTTTGGTTGAGCGAGAGTCGATTGTCAAGCCCCGTTAGACCGTCAGAGAGAGCAAGGCGCTCTATCTGCTGCTGTTTGCGCGTGATTTCGGTAACGTCGTGGCGGATCGAGAGAAACTCTTTGATCTGAGACTCCGCATCCAAAAGAGGAACGATCACCGTATCGACGATATAAAAATCTCCGTTTTTCTTTTTGTTCTTGATCTTTCCCTTCCACACCTGCTTGTTTTTGATGGTCTGCCATAGCTCCTTAAAGAGCTCTTTTGGAGTGTCGGGATGGCGCACGATGCTGTGGGGTTTGCCTAGAACCTCCTCTTTGGCGTAGCCGCAAAGTTCCAAAAAGTTTTTGTTGGCATAGGTGATAATGCCGTGCGTATCGGAGATCGTGAGGATCGAGTTTTCATCGATCGCTTTTTGGTAGCTTTGGAGGGTGGCATTGTTCTCTTGAAGTTTGTGGGTGGTCTCTTCTATATCGGCTTTGAGCTTCTCTTCGTACGCTACCCTTTGGGTAATATCTCTGGCAACGGCGACATTATAGGTTTTCCCCTCTTTTACGACGATTTTGGCATTGACTTCGACGGGAAATTCGGTGCCGTTTTTTGCTTTAAGAACGGCATAGTCGATCGCGGAGGTCAACTCTTTGAGCTCTTGTAAATGTGCACTGAAAGCTTGGGATGTTTTGATCGGCTTGCGGATGTTTTCTATACCGATCTCGTTGATCTCTTCAAGGGTATAGCCGAGCTTCTCTAGCGTGGTGGCGTTGACGTACTCCACTCTCACCTGTTCGTCGTGGAGCTCCAAAATAAAAAAAAGATCCTCCGACTTATCGAGCAAGGAGCCAAAAAGGGAATCTCTATCTGCCGTTATCGTATCTATACCCATGCACCTTCACTTTGTAAAAATTGAGATATTGTATCATAATATATTTGCATTGATTTTGTTTATTTTGATAGCGCAACTGCTTTTTTGTAGGCATCTTCGATAGCACGGATACATCCGTGGCGCACGTTGCACTCTTCAAGCGCAGCATATCCCGCTGCGGTGGTGCCTCCCGGACTCATAACACCGTCTTTGAGCAAAGCGGGGTGGATCTCTTGGATAAGGGTTCCAAACCCATCAAATAATCCGCGCATCACCTCCATAGCGTCTGTGCGTTTCATCCCTTGTTTGACGGCGCCATCAGCAAGTGCCTCGGCGATAAGGCAGAGATACGCAGGACCGCTTCCCGCAAGCGCGGTAGCTATGTCAAGCTCTTTTTGGGTGTTAAGCCAAAGCGTAGAACCGATGGCGCCCAAAAGCTCTTGTGCCTGCTCTTTGTACGCGCTATCGCCCGTGAGCGTCGTCATCGATTTTCCCACGCTTGCGGCTAGGTTTGGCATGGTGCGCACAACGGCATCTGAGGGTAAAAATGTTTTTATTTTCTCAATCGGAGTGCCTGCCAAGACGGAATAGATCACCTCGGCTTTGCCTTTGAGTTGCGGGGCTATCTCTTCGAGATTGGCGGGTTTGACGCAGAGAAGAACTGTTTTCCCTTCCATATTAAAACCGTGCAGAAGGTGTTTATCTATCGGTGTTGCAAGCGCCTCCTCAAATTTTTTGAGTTTTTCAAGGTCACGCCCCACCACTTCGATTGCGTGAGTCGCTTTTAAACCTTGGGCGATGCTTAGAGCCATATTGCCGTTGCCGATAAACGTAATTTTATTCTTCATCTTAGCCTAACCTTTTTATGTTAGTATAACATTTTAAAGAAGCCAAAAAGCTTTAAAAACGAAAGGAACTTATGCAAAGAATTGTAATCAAGGTCGGAAGTGCGGTGTTGACCGAAAATAACATGATCGCGAAGGAGAGAATGTTAAATTTGGTGAGTTTAATAGCGAAGCTCAAAAAAAAGTACGACGTGGTACTGGTAAGTTCGGGAGCGGTTGCAGCGGGCTATAGTGCTCTTAAACTCGATAAAACAAAGCAGATCGGAAAAAAAGCAATCGCTGCAGCGGGACAACCTATTTTAATGACAAGCTACAAAAAAAAGTTCGATATTTTTAATATCGATACGGCGCAGATTTTGCTTACGGAGGATGATTTCGATTCGAGAAAGCGTACAAAGATGTTCCAAGATATTATCGATGCACACCTAAGCAACGATATTCTTCCCATCGTCAACGAAAACGATATCTCATCGACTCCCGAACAACTTTTTGGAGACAACGATCAGCTCTCGGCACACGTAGCACATGCCTTAAATGCGCAGATGCTGGTGATCCTCAGCGATATCGACGGGTACTACGATAAAAATCCTCAGGAGTTTCCCGATGCCAAAATATACAGAATATTGCACGAACTTCCCGAGGGGGTATTGGAACAAAGCGCTACTCCCAACAACGAGTTTGCAACGGGTGGTATCGTAACAAAACTCAAAGCCGCAGATTTTATTTTGCGCCACGGAAGAAAGATGTTTCTCTCAAGCGGGTTTAATCTTTCCTATACCGAGGAGTTTTTGTTAGAGGGCAAGCACACGCTTGGAACTCTTTTTGAAGCGAGAATGACAAACAAGGAGAAAGTATAATGGAGAAATTTTTACAAGAAGCCAAAGATGCAAGCCGTACGCTTGCCGCGTTAAGCGGGGCACAGAAAAACGGAGTACTTAAAGAGATGGCAAATGCCCTGCGTGCAAACGTGATGAACCTCCTCGAAGCCAATGCTTTGGATATGGCGGATGCGGCAAAAAATAATTTAAGCGCTGCATTGCAAGATAGACTTTTGCTCGATGAAAAACGGATCGAGGGGATGGCACGGGCGATCGAGGAGATCGCCGCGCTTAAAGAGCCCGTTGGACGGGTGCTCGATGGATGGGTAACCGAAACGGGACTAAAAATCGAGAAAGTGAGTATCCCCATAGGAGTGATCGGTATCATCTACGAATCGCGCCCCAACGTCACAAGCGATACGGCGGCACTTTGTTTTAAAAGTTCCAACGTATGTGTTTTAAAAGGGGGCAAAGAGGCGGAACACTCCAATAAGGCGATCGCCGAAGTGCTTAAAAACGTTCTTATCAGACATGATCTTCCCTCTTCGCTTATTTCGCTTATTCCCGATTCTTCGCGCGAGGGGGTGAATAAACTCATCAAGATGGATAAATACGTCGACTTGATTATCCCGCGCGGCGGCGAAGGGCTAATAAAACATGTAAGTCAAAATGCGACGGTAAGCGTCGTCAAACACGATAAAGGGCTTTGCCACACCTTTATAGACAAAGATGCCGACATCCAAAAAGCGTTGGCGGTGGTGCTCAATGCAAAATGCAGAAGGGTAGGGATTTGCGGTGCAATGGAGACGCTTTTGGTCGATCATGCCATCGCCAAGACCATCTTGCCTATGCTTCAAGAGGAGTATGCGCGATTCGGTACGACGCTTCGTGGATGTGCAAAAACGCGTGCGATTATCGATATTGCAGAGGCGAGCGAAGAGGATTTTGAGACCGAATATCTCGATAACATCCTCTCTATCAAGGTTGTCGAGGGTGTGGATGAGGCGCTGGTGCATATTCAAACCTACGGTTCTGCACATTCGGATGCGATCATTACCGAAAACTATACCACCGCAGAGGAGTTTTTAAACAACGTCGATTCGGCATGTGTGTATCTAAACGCCTCGACGCAGTTCACCGACGGAGGCGAGTTCGGATTCGGCGCCGAGGTCGGGATCAGTACCAACAAGCTCCATGCCAGAGGACCTATGGGGATCGAGGGGCTGACAACCTATAAGTATAAAATTTACGGAAGCGGTCAAACGAGAAAGTAGATTCCGGATCAAGTCCGGAATGACGTCAAAGCAAGTTCGGAGTGACGCAAAGCCTCTATTTGTTATAGGCTTTGATGTCGCGCAGGAGGTAGTGGAGGTGTTTTTCGTACTCGTCGGCGAGCGTTAAATAACTTTTCTCTTGCGTATCGGCAAGCGCGTCTTTGAGATCGTGTGCGATAGCGTTGAGGTTTTTTGCCCCGATATTGGAGGTGATACCTACGATATCTAAAAGAAGCTTATCTGCTTTTTGCATATCGCCCTGGGTAAGATAGGCGTGGATCTTCTCGGAAGAATCGGAGTAGGTCGTGACAAATTCGTTGAGTATCTCTTTGTAAAACCCTTCATCCCCTCCGCATATATTAAGCCCTTCGTCTCCGTGGAGTTCGTTGGTCATAATCACCTCGATATACTCATCGGAGCTTTCCGTTTCTCCGCCGTCCCAATACGCATAGAGGATATCGTAAAGAGAATCCATCTTGAGAGGTTTTTCAAGATGCTCTTCCATCCCTGCCGCTTGCATTTTTTTGATATCGTCCGCCGCAGTGTCCCCGCTGAGTGCTACGACGAGAATATGGTCGTAGTCGGGGTTTGCGCGGATTTTACGCGTCGCCTCGAATCCGTCGATGCGTGGCATGTGGGCATCCATGAGCACAAGGGTGAAATCGCTGTCTTTTTTAAGCGTATCGAGAGCTTCTTTACCGTCGTTTGCAATCACAAGCTCAATCCCCGTATCGGCTAAAAGCCCGCTGATAACCTTTTGGTTGATAAGGTTGTCCTCCGCAACAAGAATACGCATCCCCGCAAACTCTTTAAAGTTTTGTTTTGCTATCTTGGCATGGGGCGGTACGTCGCGTTTTTTTCTTCTGTTCTTTTTGGGTTGTTCGGGCTGTGTCGGCTCGGGCGATACGGTTTCGATCACACCGAAGCTTCCCTCCTCTTTGCCTCCGAAGGTGTCGGTATGGCTCTCTTGGAGAACCTCTTGATCCATCGCGATTGTCTCTTGTGCGGCTGCCTCACCCTCTTGTACAACGATCTGAGAGATCTCTTGCTCTGCTTCTTGTGCATCTTCTTGCTCAGGTGCCGCTTGCGTATCTGCGTTAGCGAGTATCTCTTCTTGCGCGTCGTATTCATCGACTACGATCTCTTCGAGAGGGATGTTCTCCTCTTTTTTGTATTTTGATTTTTTAATCAAAAAATAGGCAACGATTGCGATTAAGATCGCGACCAATGCGATGATTTCAAACATAAATTCCCCTACCACACTGCTCTCCTTTTTAGAACTTGTCTCTTTCGTGTTTTGTTTCGTTGTTTGTGATGTCTGTGTAACTATATCCTCTTTTTTCTTTTGTGAAGCTATAATTTGTGCCGATTGCGCTTTGGGTTCTTCGGTTTTTAGAGGAAGTTCTTCGAGCGAGGGTTCTGCGGCAAGTATGGGGTCTTGGTTGAGGTATACCTCTTCGTTCGTATCGACGATCTTGGGTTTATCGGTTGGGGGCGGCTGCGGCGGGTGCAACGACGCTACTGTCATGTGCGGGCGCCGTTTTTTTTGGGGCAATTTGGGTGAGGGGGAGCACATAGGTCCCGTCGTAGCGGACGATGAGTTTGCTCAGAGCAAAGCGCTCCAAAACCGCATCGTCAAACGGTTCTAATGCAACGATGTAGTATTTTCCGTATTCAAGAGTGTTGGTCGCAAGTTTGTTGCTTGTTACAAAAAGCTCAAAATTCGGATCTTCGCGTATAAAGTCTTGCAACTCTTTTTCTGCATTGTGTGCATTGCGCTCACTCGAATAGGTACCGATTACGAGGCGTGTCGGCATGGCATGTACGAAAATATAAAGGAGCGGAAGAAGTAACAAGAATCTCATAAAAAATCTCTTTTTTTGTTAGGTGTGGCAAAATCATACACTAAGAAAAATTAAAGTATACAAAAATTTATGTATAATTCCTATAAAAAAAAGAGGTTGTTCAAGGTGCAGCAAATCCCCCATATTCCCGTTTTGTATCGAGAAGTGATCGAAACTTTCAAAGATATTCGCGAGGGGATCGTAATCGACTGTACTATGGGGTACGGGGGGCACACCTCGATGCTGCTTGAAGCCAACCCGAATATCCGCGTAATAGGGATCGACCAAGACCAGACCGCGATCGATTTTTCGACGCAGAGGCTTGCAAAATTCGGTGAGCGCGTCGTAATAAAAAAAGGGCGTTTTTCAAACGTGATACAAGAGATACTCAAAGAGTACGATCCTCTAGAGATCAAGGGGATTCTCGCCGATATCGGGGTTTCTTCGCTGCAACTCGATCAAAAAGATCGGGGATTTTCCTACGAGAGCGAAACACTCGATATGCGTATGGACAAAGATGCACCCCTGAGTGCTGCAGAGGTGGTAAACGGTTACTCCCAAGCACAGCTTGAAGAGATACTGCGCGAATACGGAGAGCTAAGAAACGCCAAGAAGATCGCCTCGTTTATCGTGGCACACCGCCCGTTTCACAGTGCAAAAGAGCTCTCGGAGAGAACAAAACACCTTATGCCGCAGGGGAAAAAGATCCACCCTGCGACACTTTTGATGCAGGCGATTCGTATCGAAGTCAACAATGAACTAGGGGAGTTGCAGTCGCTTTTACACACCATAGAAAATGCCAAAGTGCCACATGCCAAGGTTGCGATCATCTCGTTTCATTCTCTTGAAGATAGGATGGTCAAACAAACGTTTGCTGCTTGGGCGAAATCGTGTATCTGCCCTAGCGAAGCGTTTCGCTGCACTTGCGGCAACAACCATGCACTTGGCAAAATTATCTCCAAAAAACCGATCGTGGCGCAAAACGATGAACTCAAGCAAAACCCCCGCAGCCGCAGTGCGAAAATGCGGGTATTCGAGACGGAACTTTCATGAACGACAAAAGCCAGCTTCTTGACGAACTTCAAGAACTCAGCGACGCAAAAAAGAGACTCGACTTTACCTATTTTTTGTATGTGCTCTTCTCCATGGTTCTCATCTGTCTGCTTTTTTTCCCAAAGATATATATCCAACAGCAAATCTATTTTAAAAGCAGGGATATTTCGCGTCTCAAAAGCGAGTACGACATGCTTAAAGAGGAGAACCAGCTTATTAGCTCCTCTATCGAAGAGATACGTTTTAAAAACCAGATTTTGGATACACTTTTTTAAATTTCATCGGAGCAGATATGATACGCCGCCTTTTAGAGTTTGCAATCGACAAACCGCTTCTTAACCACCTTTTTCTTGCTTTTATTTTTGCGGCTTCGGTGATGGCATACGTCAATATCCCCAAAGAGATATTTCCCCCAATGGCTATGGATAAGATAATCATTACAGGTGGGTATGCAGGGACTTCCGCGGATGTTTTGGACAAAATGGTGGTGCAGACGATCGAGGATGATTTGCAAAACGTAAGCGAGCTTGAGATGATCGAATCGACGATTAAAAACGGTTCGTTTATGATTGAGGCGGATATCAAGCCCGATTCGGACAATATCAGTGTTCTTAACGATGTCAAGGATATCGTGGGCGCGGTGAAGAAAGACCTTCCCGCCGATATGTCCGAACCCGTTGCAAAGATCAACACCCACGCTTTTCCTTTGGTGTTGGTAGCCATAGCGGGAGACGTAACCACACAGGAACTGCTTGAAAAGGCAGAAGAGCTCAAAACCCAGCTGAGCCGTTTTAAGGAGCTGAGTGAAATATCGATCCGCGGGGATGCTGACGAGGAGCTTGTGCTGCGCATAGACGAGCAGAAAATTTTGGCGTATGGACTTGATCAAAGTGCGGTAGTGGGGGCGCTTAGAAACATAAGCTCGGTTTTCCCCGTGGGGACGATCAAAGAGCAGGGGAGCCACCTTTACATCTCGACCTTTAACGGCGAAAAAACCAAAGAAGCGCTCGAAGATACTATTATCGGCGTCGGCGGAGTGCGTGTCCGCATCGGCGATATAGCCGACGTTTCGTTTGAACTTAGCGACAAAACCGAACTTTCCCACTACAACGGGCAACGCAATATTTCGGTAAACGTCTCTAAATCGGAAGATGGAAACTCGATCGCCCTCGTTAAAGAGATACGCGCACTTTTAAAACAAAACGAAGAGCGCTACCCCCACCTACAATACGAGATTTACACCGATACTTCGGTGTGGATCAAAAATCGTCTTAACACCGTTTTTGCCAATATAATGTTCGGCTTGATGCTTGTGTTTGTCGCGA
This sequence comes from Sulfurimonadaceae bacterium, assembly GCA_963664885.2. Lineage (GTDB taxonomy): Bacteria > Campylobacterota > Campylobacteria > Campylobacterales > Sulfurimonadaceae > Sulfurimonas. The sequence continues at coordinate 84,954 of CAXXSB010000014.1, read as the reverse complement.
TGATGGTGTTTATAAACCGCGGTATCGCTTTTGTCGTAGCGATCGGTATCCCCGTGAGCTTTATGATCGGTTTGATCGTAAGCGAGTTTTTGGGACATTCGCTCAATATGCTCTCGCTTTTGGGCGCTTTGATCGCTTTGGGGATGCTCGTTGATGAGGCGATCGTGGTTGCGGAGAATATCTACAGACACATGGAACACGGTATGGATCGCAGGGAGGCGGCTATCGTGGGGGCTGTGGAGATGTTTCCCGCGGTTTTGACCGCAACGCTCACTACCGTATTTGCATTTTTGCCGATGCTGCTTTTAAGCGGCGAAATGGGGACGTTTATCAAGATTATCCCTATTATGATTACGGTGCTGCTGCTCTCCTCTCTTTTTGAAGCGTTTTATTTTCTCCCTCTGCATGCGCACGATTTTTTACGCGTTTCAAAGAAAGAGACACATGCCAAGAGACTTTGGCAAAAACTCTACAAAGGGTACAGCCGTCTGCTCCATTTTTTGTTTCGTCACCGCAACATCTCGCTGGCATCGCTTGTTTTGGGAATTGTCGCTCTGACGTTTGTGATGATACAACATGCCAAGTTTCAGCTGTTTCCCGACTTTGATACGACGCAGGTGTATGTGCAGGGGAAAGTCGATATCAACAACGAACTTGAAGATACCGAAAAATACGTTACCCAAATAGAGAAGCTTCTTTTGGGCAAGCTTCCAAAACAAGATGTCTCTTCGGTCACTTCGGTGGTGGGGATGCGTATAGATGCCAAAAATAAGGCGGAGATCGGGGAGAACCTGTTTCATATTTTTATCGATCTTAAAGAGCGTGCACCGAGCAACCTTTTTGATGCGTACATAACCCCTTATCTCTCGATTGAGTACGACAAAGAAGTGATGGTGCGCCGACGCGATGCACATGCCATAAAAGAGGATATTCAAAACTACCTTCAAGAGATCACACATGCCAAGGAAGAGGGCAAAAAGATATTTGAAGAACTCGTGGTCAAAGTTCCCGGTGCAGGGGTTGTCGCACACGATATCGAGATAGGACTCAGCGGTAAAAACGAGGAACAACTCGTAGAAGGGATCGCCGTGCTCGGCGAAGCGCTCGGAGCCATCGAAGGGGTGAGTAATATCGCCAACGACGCCGAAATAGGGGAGAGAGAGCTGAAATTGCGTCTGAACCCCTACGGTCAAGAGCTAGGTTTGAGCGAAGAGAGCCTCTCAAGCACCTTGCGTGCATATTACCTCAAAGGGGAATATGCCAAGATGTTCAACGAGAAAGGGTTGGTGCGGATCAAGATCGAAGGGGACGTGAGCGAGGATATCGCATCGATAGAGAGAATACAGGTACAAGTACCCGCAACAGGGCAATATGTCGCTTTAAAAGAGGTGTGCGAGTTTGTTTTCGTGCAGGGGTATGTCGCACTTTATAAAGAGGACGGCAAACGCGTACGCAACGTTTTTGCTACTTTGGACAAGAAAAAAATCACCTCCTCCGAAGCGATGGAGAAACTCTTACCGACACTCAAAAAGTTGGAAGAGCAGGGGTTCGTGCTTGCGATTAAAGGGGAGGAGAAAGAGAACGATAAAAACAAAAGGGAGATGACGCAGGCGGCGATCATCGCTATCTTTTTGATCTTTATCACCCTTGTTTGGCTGTTTGATTCGATCAAAGAGCCTCTGATCGTTATCAGTACCATACCGCTCTCTTTGTTCGGGGTGTATTTGGGGCATATCGTGATGGGGATCAACCTTACGATGCCGGGGATGATAGGGATCGTGGGGCTTGCGGGCGTCGTGGTCAACGACGGGCTCATAATGGTGCGTTTTATCCAAAATGCGCTCGATACCGAAGAGCTGATGCACAAGGCAAAAACCCGCTTGCGCCCTATCTTTTTAACCTCGCTTACCACCGTTTTGGGACTTTCGACGTTGATATTTTTTGCTTCGGGGCAGGCAAAGATTTTGCAGCCTATGGCGGTTTCGCTCGGATTCGGTATAGCATGGGCGACGGTGCTCAATCTGCTTTATGTACCTCTTTTGTACGCCGTTGTGTACAAGATCAAACCGCCACATGCCAAGAATGGGGAATCTCAGAATAGTATAAGCTAGGCTTGACTATAATTTCGCCCTACAAAGTGGGTTCTTAGCTCAGTTGGTTAGAGCCCCCCGCTCATAACGGGGTGGTCGAGTGTTCGAGTCACTCAGAACCCACCACTTGCAACCCTTCAAAAAACTTACTATTTTTTTAAACTTCCCACTCAAACCATATAAACTGTGATAGAACAATGACGCTTAGTACTAGGAAAAAAGGTAATTTGTGAGATTTGAAGATCCAAGGATCGATTTTGAATATTTTTTGGTTGAAGCCGCGAAGCCCTAGCCAAAGTCCGAGATACGCTTTCATGAGCATAACGGTTTGCGCGCCGGTGAGTTCCCTGTTGGTGATGGGTCCGAAATTGTGCGCTAAGAGATAAAGCCCGCTTCCGACCGCTATAAAAAGAGCATAGGGAACAACCTTTCGCACATGAATCATAAAAGACTCTCTTGCTTTTGCGTGCTCCTGTGCAGTGAGCGATTGCGGCATTTTCGACAAAAAAAGGTAATCTGCGAATAAAAATCCTCCGTATACAAAAGCACTCAAGAGATGGATGGTATGAATAAGCGTGTAGATCATCTGTTACCCTTTAAAAATGGATGCTCGGATAGTACTGCATTTTGTATCGCTAAGTGTTGATACCCATCAAGAATAAGATACCTTTCTCCCTCTATACATGCCAACACAAATCTGTAATCCTCTTGAACGTCAACATAGATAAATAATTTTTTATTATATTTTAAGTGGAAAGGGACTATCGTGTTTAACGGTTAAAATATCTATATTTTCATCAGATGATGGAAAGAGGGGGACACCATGAAACATTGTAAAACTCATAATCTTTGGCATGTGGCGGTTGCGGCTGCTTTGACGATGAGTGCGCCGCTTGGTGCGGTCGATTACGGTGGCGAAAAGTCGTTTTTGTTTGAGATACCCTATAAGGTTTGTCTTGTAGCGCCGCTGCCCGAAGAGGCGAAAAAAGCGGGGATTGTTCCTATCACCACAAAAGAGGCAAGGCGTTATTTTGACGAAGGGGCGCACTTTTACGATGCCAGACGCTCCTCCCATTTTCAAGAGGGGCGGATCAAAGGTTCCAAAGAGGTTTTGTTCGATAGCTCCAAGGCTCACTACACGGTGATCGATCTGCCAAAATCCAAAGAGGAGAAGCTTGTTTTTTACTGCTACGGCGAGGATTGCGCCAACTCTTACGAAGCGGCACTAGCGGTGAAACAACAGGGCTACAAGCACGTCTATTGGTATTCGCACGGTTTTAGCGCTTGGCATGCGGCGGGGCATCCCATAGAGGGCAAACGCAAAAAAGCAAAACAATGACGCATGAAGAACTGAGCCGCTACGACGGCAAAGAGGGGAGAGCGGCATATGTGGCGTATAAAGGGGTGGTCTACGATGTGAGCCAAAGCCCGATGTGGGAGGGAGGCGAGCACCAAGGCGAGCATAAAGCGGGGGTTGATTTGACCCGGATGATGCGTTATGCTCCCCACGGCGATGAGGTGTTTGAGAGGTTTGCCGTGGTCGGTACACTCGAAGAGAGTGCAAGCCCCCAAAGAGTGGCGCACGAGACGCCCACAGACAAACAAAAACTTCAGGCGTGGTACCAAAAGTACCATCCCCACCCGATGATCTCCCATTTTCCGATAGTGCTTCATTTTTACGCTGCGGGGATGGATGGGATATTTTTGTACTCTCCCGATGAGTTTTTTGAAAAAAGCACTTTTTACGCCTTTTTTTTGGCGACTATTTTCGGTGTGTTTGCGATGGCGAGCGGCATTTTTAGTTGGTGGGTCAATTACAATTGCAGCCGCATAAAACCTCTCCTCATCAAGCTTTACGCCGCGACTTTTTCTCTTGTTGCGGGTGTCGCCGGAATCTGGATCTACCTCGCGGATGCGACGCTTGTATATGAAATGAGCGCCGCTTTTGTCGTGTACCATTTGAGTGTTTTTCTCACCGTTCCCGCCATGGTGGTTTTAGGCTACTACGGCGGGCAGTTGACATGGTCTAAAAAAATAAAAAACTAATACAAAAAGGAGTTCAAATGCCATTTACATTAATGCCGCTCCCTTACGATGAAGGGGCACTAGAAACCGTATATCTCCGCAGAAACCGTGCGTTATCACTACGGAAAACACCATGCCGCGTATGTAAGCAAACTCAATACGTTGCTCCAAGGAGATGCGCTAGAGGGTAAGCCTCTTGAATATATAATCAAAAATGCAGAAGGTGCTATTTTTAACAATGCGGCGCAGGTTTTTAACCATGATTTTTATTGGCATGGGCTTTCGCCCGCATCGACCACACCGTCCTCGGAACTTTTGGAAAAGATAAAACACGATTTTGGCTCTATGGAGGAGTTTAAAAAAATGTTTTTAGACAAAGCTGCCGCTCTTTTTGGTTCGGGGTGGGTTTGGCTTGTTTACAACGAAGCAGATGCCCTTAGTATCGAGGCTTTTTCCAATGCGGACAACCCGATGCGCTCGAATAAAACCGCATTGCTTACTTGTGATGTTTGGGAACATGCCTACTATATCGATTATCGAAACGTGAGGGCTGAATATCTTGAAAATTGGTGGAAGCTTATCAATTGGGAGTTTGTATCCGATAACTTTGCCCGTGCATAACGGCTTTCGTTGTGATCATTTTGAGGTGTTGTGGGGGGAAGGAAAATGAGCGGAGAGTTCCGCTCAAAGGTTGTTACAGACCTGTAACGTTCTCAGCTTGTGGACCTTTTTCGCCCTGACCGATTTCGAAAGTCACTTTTTGACCCTCTTCTAACGATACACGACCATAACCCGTGCTGTTGATTTGACGAAAGTGTACGAATACATCTTTTCCACCGTTTTCTTGTTCGATAAATCCGAAACCTTTTTCTCCGTTAAACCATTTTACTGTTCCGTTTACTAATGCTGCCATTGTAAATCCTTTATGTTTGAATACACCCGTTTTAGGTGGTTGAAAATCTAATATGAAGCTTATTTTTAGGTGAATTTTACTGGAGACACAACGTCGTCAATGCAAAGCAGTCTAAAGATGTAGTTCGAATCATCTTTCATTAGGCAGAGTATAACCGAATAAGTTGCAAATAGCAAGCTAAGTTGCAAGGTCGGATTTTTTATTTTGCGCTTATTTTAGTTCAAAATGCGCGAAAGCGCCCTCTACGCTCAAAACATTTTTATAGCTGGTTTTTGAGATCTTCACGCTTTTGGTGGTGAGGTCGCACACCGCGATGCGAAAACTTGAACCCATATACGGCTCAACGATGCAGATGATTTTATCTTCGATCTGCCTTGTGGCATGGATCGTGCCTTGGAGCGTATGAAAAAAATATTTCGGATAACTCAGAGGGGTGATCTCTACCACCTCCGCGACAATTTTTTTGCCAAGGTTTTGTCTGGCAAGGTTCGCTTCTTCGTAGGTCTCAAACTGAACGCACCAGTCGTCAAACTCTTTGTTGAAACGTTTTAAACCTTCATCCAAAAAACCGCCTGCCGCCGACTGTAGGGCAAATATACTCATGTGCAAAAATCCTTAATAATCTTCGCAATTATACTTGTTAGCCTCTTTGATGTTCTTTACACTTTTTTTAAAAATAGTGAATATAAAGGCGAAATTGCCTAAAATACGCTTATCTTAGATAAGGGCGTCCGATGCCGTTTTCAAAACTTGGGCTTGCAACAAATATACAACAAGCGATCAAAAAAAAGTGGCTTTGTAGAGCCGACTGCGATTCAAGAAAAGGTTATTCCTCTGGTTTTAGAGGGGCATGACGTTATGGCAAAAGCGCAAACTGGAAGCGGGAAGAGTGCCAGTTTCGTTCTGCCTATTTTGGAGCTTTTGTCTCGTAAAAATTACGAAGGAAAATCAAAAATAAGGGGTGCTTGTTCTCACGCCGACAAGAGAGCTGACGCAACAAATAGTCGCGGCATTTGAGACTTTTAGCAGCTTTTTGAGTAAAAAACCGAAAGTTGTCGGTGTCATAGGTGGAGAAAGCATAGGCGATCAGCTTTTTGCTCTTCAAAAAGGGTGTGATATCTTGGTCGCTACATCGGGGAGATTTCTCGATGTGTTGAGCAAAAAACAGATAAATCTCTCTTTTGTAGAATTTCTTGTTCTTGATGAGGCGGACAAGATGCTCGACCTTGGTTTTGAAGAGGAACTTTCGCTTGTTTTTGAAGCCCTTCCTGCAAAGCTTCAAAGGCTTCTTTTCTCCGCAACCTATCCTCCGAAAATGGTCTCAATCGCTTCAAAGATTATGCAAAATCCTGTAGAAGTGAGTATCGAGTATGAAGAGCCTACGGTACAAAATATTACCCAGCGCGCCATTTTAGTAAACCGTGAAAATCGCGCTCCACTTCTTCGCCATCTGCTTAAAAGCGAAAAATATGAACTCGTACTTGTGTTTATGGCGAACAAAAGGGCGGCAGACAACATAGCGGCTAAGTTTAGAAAACATGGATTCGCCGCGGAGTCGTTTCACGGAGGTCTGTTTCAAGAAGATAGAAACTACACGCTAGAAGAGTTTAAAACAAAAAAAATCCAGATTCTGTTTGCTACCGACTTAATCTCAAGAGGCTTGGATATCAACGATATCACCTGTGTTGTCAACTTTGACCTTCCAAGGTCCCCTGCTGATTATATACATCGCATAGGGCGTACTGCAAGAGCGGGCAAAAAAGGGCTGGCTATCTCATTTATAGATCATCAAGATAAAGACCATTTCGCCCTCATCGAAAAACGCGCTCAGATAAAGTTGCCAAGAGAGCAGATAGAGGGGTTTGAACTCACAGGCGAAGCCCCAAAAAAAGAGAAAGGCGCCGCACCGATAAAAGGGAAAAAGAAAAGTAAAAAGGACAAACTAAGAGAAGCAGCGGCTGAAAAAAAAGATAGTTGATTCTAATGTCCTATTTTTGGGAAAGCTTATACTGTTTATATCTTGACATGTGGCATTTTGAAATGATTTTTTAACTGGTCGTAATTTGCGACTGGTTTGATTTGTGCTTATTGGAAGTCACATTTTGTGACTTCCAACATGAGGTTCCATTTTGGAACCTCGAGTTTTCGAGTTAGTTTAAAATGGGATTTTTCACTCGCTCCCATGCTCCTGCGTGGGAGTGTATACTTGAGTTGTTTGCTTTTATTGGAATATGCATTCCCAAGCTGGAGCTTTGGAACGAGTAAAGTTGCTTGCGCATTGTGGAAATTGCTTGGCATGTGGAAATTGCTTGGCATGTGGAAATTGCTTGGCATGTGGAAATTGCTTGGCATGTGGAAATTGCTTGGCATGTGGAAATTGCTTGGCATGTGGAAATTGCTTGGCATGTGGAAATTGCTTGGCATGTGGAAATTGCGCTGAAAGCAACAAGTAGCTTTCAGCAATCTAAATTAAAATTTAGATTATTTTTTTTAGAGGAGAAAAATTATTTTATGGAACAATTTTATATTCTGGAGGCATTTTAAAATTTTTGATTTTTTTGATATTTTTAATATCAGAACCCTGCTGCTGATCATCAATTAAGCTTTTAACGGGAAGCTCAACAACTTGTGTTTAAAATAAGTTTGCCCCTTGATTACGATAAATCATTCGTTTAAAATCAGTTTTATAAGGTGAAAACGCTAAGGAATCTCCAAAAAATCCAGTATTGCAGATAACTACATTACACATTACTAATCTTGAAACAGCTTCAGAAATAGCGAAAAAAGAATTTGTATCTTGGTTTAATGCCAATATTATAATATGTTGAACTCTTCCTTTATATATCATAAATCTTTCGATATCGTAGAAGTCTGCACAAATTGCGAATCCAATTTTTCCAAATTCTTTGGCATCAATTAAATACATATTGTCATCAGAAATAAATTCAAAGTGCGTTTTGTTGGTGTTGTTATACTCTTCAATTGAACTTTTTTCCAAGTTTGCAGGATATTTTTTGCCAAGGAGAGTTGCAGTACATGAAAATGATTTTAAATTTGTATTCCAGTGATTTGGGACAATCATAATTGCATTATTTCTAATTTGCTGATTTATATAATTTTTTTGCCAATCCAGTCCGGCAAAGACAACACAATTTGTTTCTGTTGCAAGTTTTTCTAAACCTCTTATATATGGATTTGGGATTGTTAATTCAGGTATGACAATGATATCAGGTTTAGTATGATGGTTATTCATTTTATGAAAACCTTTCAATATATAATGTCCCGCTTTGTCAAGACAGTTTTTAGACAACTTCTTATTCCCACCATCAAGCGGCTTGATCCATCTTTTTCATATAGACACTCAAAGGTGTTTTGTAATCCAGTGTCGAATGCAGCCGCTTCGTGTTGTAAAGCCTGATGTAGTTTTCAATTCCTGTTCTTGCCTCCCTGAGTGTTTCGTATCGTTTGAGATAAACATCTTCATATTTCAATGATCTGAAGAAGCGTTCAACTGCGATGTTGTCGATCGATCTGCCTTTGCCGTTCATCGAGATGCTGATGTCGTGTTGCTTAAGCAGCGAGATATGTTCGTAAGCCGTATACTGGCTGCCCTGATCGGAATTAAAGATATCAGGCTTGCCATACTGTTGGATTGCCTGTTTCAATACAGATGATGAAAGTGATGCATCCATCGTCGTTCCAAGCTTCCATGAGAGCACTTTTTTCGAGTGCCAGTCCATGACGACGGCAAGATAAGCAAAGCCTCCCTGCAGCCTAATATAAGTGATGTCGCCGCACCAGACCTGATTGGGCTGCGTAATCTCCGTTTGCTTAAGCAGATACGGATAGATGGCATGTTCGTTGTTGCGAATGGACGTATTGCGCTTCTTCGTCGGGTAAAGTGCCTTTATGCCCAGTACTTTCATATATTTGGCCACACGATGCCTGCCAATGACAACATCTTCATCCAATAGCTGACGATAGATCCGCCGATGACCGTAAAACGGCATCTCCGTATAGATCTCGTCGATACGGTGCATAATCCTGATCGACTCTTGTGAAAAGCCTTTGGGTTTGTAATACAGCGTTGAGCGGTGAATACCGATCAGTTCGCACTGCCTTGCCATAGAAACGGTATTGAGCTTGGGTTCGACAAGGCTTCGTCTATTTGATGAGCCCAAGCTCTTTAGCTTTTTTACCGCCCAATCCCTTTCGATGGTGGTTTTTCCCAATGCTTTTTGCAACTCTTCGATCTCTTGCTCTTGTGCTTTGATCTGCTCTTTGTACTCTTTCACTGCTTTGGCAGGCTCAAATGCCAATGCAGCATTCTCCAAAAATTGTTTTTTCCACTCTTGTAGGCTCTTTGGCAATATGTCGTATTTGCTGGCAATTTGATTGAGGGTTTTCTCTCCCTCCAATAGTTCCAAAACAACTTTCGTCTTGAACTCTGCTGAAAATTGGCGTCGTTGTTTGCTCATCTGTTTCCTCCCTTATTCCATCCAATAATTGTATCGTGTAGGAATAAGAAACTATTAAATCGCTGTCGGATTTTTCTGGAACATTATAAAAAGATTGTAATTCATCTTCGTTTTTTTGATGATAAAATCTACATACACTCAGTGATACACTTAGTAATTCCCAGGATTGTTTGAAATAAAAGGAAGAGTATTGATTTGTGAATGAATTTAAGGTATTTAATACTTTTTCATTCAATAAGCCATTAAGAAAACTCTGTTTAATGCTTTTTTCTCGTTCAGACAGATTATTCAATTGCAATTGTTTTGTAATAAAAATAATTGTATTTGTCAATACATTAATAATATATGTGATTAAGTATTCGTGTGTATATTCATTAATTTGATTAGATTTTTTTGCTTTTTTTAGAATATTGAAAACATTTAGCAATTCTAGGGGATTGCCCTTTTCATTCAAACCTATATTCTTATAAAAATTAATTATATTTTTCCAGAGTTTTAATTTATCAGGATAATTTACAATTGCATATTCTAGAAGGAATGATGTTTTTCTCCTATTTTTTTGAATCTCATCATTGAGTTTATTTTTTGCTTCATTTAGCTTTTGTTCTAAAACTTTAATTTGTTTGTATTTTTCATCTATTGACAACTGTTCATCATTCGGAATTGGTTGTCGTTTTTCATTCCACTTTTCTTGAAGTTCAAATATCTTTTGCTGGATATTTTTTATATCACTTTTAATATTATAAATTTTAGTATAGTCATATTTTTTCTTTGGAACTAAACTCGATAGTTTTGATGAAGCAAAAGACAATCTTGTATCTTTCCGTATTTCTTCTTCAGAAATATCAGTCACTAGTAAGTGCTCAATATCTTGAATATATTTTTTTTCTTCATCAGAATCTAGTAACTCAAATGACAATCTATTAGACATAGAGATTTTTTTAAGAGTATGATTCATTAATGGAGTAGGAAAATTTGAATCAAGCTTCATGTCTTCCATAGCAATGTTTAAAAGTTCAGTATTGAAACTTTTACTGTTTAAAAATTTAGCCAATCTATCAGGTTTGGTCTTATCTTTATTTAATTTAAGAATATTGTTGAACTGGTTGTGTAATAATTTTTCTACTTCTTCAATCAAACTCAATGAAGAACTCATGGACGTGCTTAAAATTGTATAATCATCTACAAATCGAAAGAGAGCAATTTTTTCATCTGTTTTAGATTTTTCTTCAACAATTGTATTTAGTTGTTTATCAATATCAAGCATAACAATATTAGATAAAAATCCCGCAGCAAATAAACCAGTAGGAATACCTTTGAAGAATTTCGGTCGATTATCAAGCTGAATTTGTGCCCAATCTACTGTTTCTTCATTGAACCCTATATCATAATCAATTGTAAAATTTAAAAGATTTTTTAATAAGGTTAATAAATTATCAAAATCATTAAATTTTTCATTTATATCATTGCCATACTTGTTGAAATTATCAAGAATTACACTAGTCTTTGCATTAGGATAAAATTTCTTTAAATCTAAGCTACACCAATAAATATCTGGATTACTATGTTTTATTTCCCAAAATTCTTTTGTTTTGTATTTTACTTTATGAATTTCTGACAAACGATTATTTGTATCTATATCTTCATTTTCCTCATCGCTTAATTGTTTATCTAACTCTTCTTGAGTGTTAGTCATTACTTTAGAAGTTATATAAATATCTTTTCTAAACCTTGGCCAACTTTGGCCAAAACTTCTGTAGGTTTGTTTTGTAGTGTTTAAATATGCTCCATAATTCCAAACAATTTTTTCTTCCGTCGAAGTTTCTTTATCAGGAAATATATTTATATAAAGTCTGTTTCCATAACTCCAATAAGGCATTTCTTTATCATAGTACTTGCCTATTACATTCATTACTGCTAACCAAACTAATTGATCTTCTAATGAAATCCAAAACATTTGTCTATTTTCTGATTCTTTTTTTGGAAAGAAAATAGGTTTAATAGGACTGAGCTTATAAGTTCCCTTTTTAATTTTATCTCTAATGTTTTTTAGGTTTTCTTCATAAGTAGCTTGAAAAGTAGAAATTTCAAGTTCATCACACCAAAAGTTGTCTTCATTGTAAAAATTTTTTACTTTTTCCCATGCCCAATGCAAGTTATCTAGTTCGATGATTTTGTCTATAATAGAGTTTCTAATCATTTTTTACACCTTGAATAAAATCTGTAATATCATTGTATTGCTCATCAAAATAAAATCTTTTGACAGACATAAAATCTGAAAATTTTTCTTTTACATCTTGATAGAATTTTTCTCCTCCATTATCATTATCTGGAACGACCCAAATATCATAATTTTTCAATAAAAATACATATTCTTTTTTAAAATTATTGGATCCCATTATACCAACAGCTTTTTTACCTATTTGGCTTAGTGATAAGGTATCTGTAATACCTTCACATATATAAAGTGTTTCACCATTTTTGCAATCATTGAGTATATTTAAATTATAAAGTGATGATTTAACATTGGGTAGATTTACCCATCTTAAATTTTGATGATCAATATATCTACCTTGTAAATATGATACTTTATTTTCTAAATCAAAATATGGAAATACAATTGTATATTTCCACCAACTGAATGAATATTTACCATCATATATCTTTAAAAGACCGCACTTATATAATCTTTCATCACCCCAAATATCTCTTAATCTTTTAAAAAAAAAATTAGAATTTTCTATATCAAAAATTTTGTATTTTTTAATTGTTTCAATAGTAAATCCTCTTGATTTTAAATATTCTGTGCCTCTTACGCTTAAAGATGAATTGTCTACTACCCATTGATATACTTCCCCATCAGGGGCAAAATCTATTTGATTTTTTTTGTATTGACTTGTTTTAATGGGTACTTTGTAAGATGAATTACCAAAGAATTTATTTTCTAATATTTCACATGCTTCTTGAAAAGATACATCACAATATTCCATTACTAAAGATATATTATTTGAGCCAATACCGCAACCAAAACAGTAAAATGTATTTGTAGTAAAATAAAAATGTAAGCTGGGACTTTTACTATCATGTCCTTTAAAACATTTAATCCCTTTTTTCCCAACAATATCAATACCAAGCATCTTTGCTACTTCGGCTATATCGATAGTATTTAATTTTTCAATATTGTATTTCATCTACAACTCCGCAACCCGCTCAAACATCTCTTTAATCTCCATCTCGTGGCTGATTAGAAATATCTGTCGGTATTGCTCTTTGATGGTGTGGAAGGCTTCTAGTATCTCCATCCTTCTTGCCTCATCTAAACTTCCAAACAAAACTCCCATCACCCCTCCAACCTCTTCAAAATATCAAAACTCTCCATATCAAACTTAGAAAAAGCGAACCATTTTTTGCCTAAATCTTTGAGGCTTGCTCCTATGTGGTAGAGTTCTTTGCTATCAAGAATGAGAAATCTGTCATGTGAAGCATCAAACTTTTTGAGGGTGATTTTTGGGTATTGGGCGTTGTGTTTTTTGATGTCGAGTTCCAACTGCGCGGTGATGTTTTTGGTGTAGATGGCGGCGGTTACATCTGCTTGCCTTTTTGAGAGTATGGTTAAAACACTCTCGTCTATGTAGTTATCTACGAGCACTATGCTCTCTTTGGCACTTTTTATAAGGTTTAAGACGAAGAGATAGGCATCGTAAACCTCTCCGTCATAGAAGATGCCTTGCGTCGGCTTGATTGATTTTTCTTCTATGGCTTCAAATAGTTTGTTGAATTTTTCATCATTGGTAAATTGTTTTTGTTCTAGAGTTTCGAGTCTTTGAAATATAAGCGCGTTGTTTGAGATGAGTTTTCGCATGTTTACGAAGCTTCGGATAATTTTGACACTTATGTCAACTGCAATATCGCTTTTTAAAACCGCGCTCAGCATGGAGACGCCTTGTTCTGTAAAAACATAGGGATTTACGCTTGAATGTTTGAGTGAATTGAACCGGTCACAATTTGTGACCAGTTCAATTTTTTCTGTATTTGTAAGCTGAAATCTAAAATCATCAGGAAATCTGTTCTCATTTCTTTTTACTGCTTGATTAAAAACTTTTGTTTCCACTTCATAAAGCTCTGCCAAATCTCTGTCGAGCATCACTTGCATGCCACGAATGGTAAAGATTTTGTTTTTGATGTTTTCTTCGTTAATAAGTGAAATCTCATTCATCGTCAATCCTAGATACTTTTATTTATCATGGCATTAAAAAAAGAGTTTGGCTTAAAATATGACATTTTGAAATAATTTTCAATTCACAACTCCACAACCCGCTCAAACATATCCTTAATCTCCATCTCGTGGCTGATTAAAAATATCTGTCGGTATTGCTCTTTGATGGTGTGGAAGGCTTCTAGTATCTCCATTCTTCTTGCCTCGTCCTGACTTCCGAACACTTCATCAAACGCTAAAAATCCTACACTCGTTGCACCGCTGAGTTCCGTGAGCGTTTTGCTTATGGCGATGCGTAGAACCAAGTTTGCTAGGTCTATCTCTCCGCCTGAGTATCTTTCAATCGGGTATTTTTTGCCCTCGTCGTAGATGAAGAAGTCAAAATCGTTGCTCACTTCTATGTGCTGGTATTTGCCTTTGGTGATGCGCGCGTACATCTCTGAGGCTATGGCGGAGATGCGCGGGGCGACTTTTGCGTTGAGCTTGGTTTTGAACTCGGCTAGGCTTGTTTTTATCTTCTCGTAGTCTTTGAGGTCATCTTTTTTTGTTTGCACTTTTTTTAGTTGGGCTTCGTTGTTGTCTAGGGCGTTTTGGATGGTTTTTATCTCCCCCTCGATTTTGGCGATTTGAACCTTTATGTCGTTTATCTCGGTCGTTTGCGCCTCTTTGAGTTTTGCCGTCTCGTTTGCTTCTGCCTCTTTTGCTTTGTGTTTTGTCGCATCGTAGTCTATCTTTGTAAACTCGGCCTCTTTGGCTTGGCATGTAGCACTGAGTTGCGCGATTTGTTTTTGCGTGGCTTCAAGCTCGGTTTGAAGCTGTGGCGTGCGTTTGAGTTCGGTCTCTAGGGTGAGGGCGAGTTTGTGTTTTGGCTCTAGGAGGGTGAAGTTTGCTTGGAGCTCTTGGTGGGTTTTTGCGTCGTAGTCGTACTGCTCTAGCGCTTGGAGCTCTTGCTTGTTTTGCACCCCTTTTTGCTCTACGGTTTTGAAGTACTCTTGTGCTTTGGCTAAATCTTTTTGCTTGCTTTGGATGATGCTGATCTTTGTCGTGAACTCTTTTATCTCTTTCTCTTTTTGTTTTTTTTGCTCTTCATACGCTGTTTTTTGCGCCACTACGTTTGCAAGCTGTTTTTTGTAGCCCTCGATTTTTACTTGGTGGGTGTTGTTGACGATGTTTACAAGAGAGTTTATGACATTGTCGTACTCTTCTAAAAGCGGTCTGGTGCAGGTAGGGCAGGCGGACTCGCTTCCGAGTTCTTTGAGCTTTTGTATCTTTGCGTTTGTGAGTTCTATCTGCTTTTGTTCGCCCGCTATTTTGGCTTGGAGTTCACGCTCGATGGTGTGTCTGTTTTTGATGTTCTCATCCACTCCGCCCATCTCTACCTCTAAGTTTTTGAGCGCAAACACAAGCGTTTCAAGCGGCTCACACTCTTTCTCAAGCAGGGCGATGTCGGCTCTGCTTTTTGTGTACTGCTCTCTAAGGTTTACCTGCTCTTTGAGGATTCCCTCTTTTTTGAGGTGAAACTCTTTGAGCTTTTCTTGGTTTTTGAGTTCGTTTTGCAGGTTTGCAAACTGCTCTTTTATGGTGCCGAGAGTTTGAAGCTCCTCCGCTTTTTTAGAGAGCTCTTGCAGTTCTTTTGTGAGTTTTGTTTGGTTGGTATTTTGCGCGGTGATGGAGTTTTTGAGCAGTTGGATTTCGCTGCTGCGTGCTTGTTTTGCCTCTTTGGTTTTTACGAAAGTTTCCAGTTCGGTTTTAAGAGAGAGCTCTTTGACTCTTGTGGTGTTGAGTCGGATGTTTTTGCTCTCAAGCTCTTGTTTGAGCGAGCCGTTTTTTTCGCTCTTTTCTTTGATGTTTGCTTGGTGGTTTTTTAGCTCCTCTTCCCCTAAAAGCACCTCTGCAAAAGCGTTGATTTCGCGTTTGAGTTCACGGCTTTTTTCAACCAAAGAGGTTTCTATAAAGTCGATTTTTTCGAGTCCTAAAAGCTTGCGAATCATCTTTTTTCTATCTTCGTTTTTAAGCGTGCTTAGACTTGTGAGCTCTTTTTGGGAAGCAAAGAGGGTGTGCATAAAAGCCTCTTTACTCATCTTGGTGAGCCTGATGATGGCGTTTGTGACCTCTTTGGCACCCGTGGTTGTGAGCTCTTGGTTTTTGTAGAGTTTGGCGTTTGCGCTCATCGCTTTACCGCGAAATTCACGTACGATCTTGTACTCTAAGCCCTCAAACTCAAAGGTAAGTTCTACGATGACAGCCTCTTTTTCGCCTGCGTTTGCATTGCGTAGAAGCTCTTTGTTACCTCTTGTTTTTGCCTCGCCGTAAAGCGCAAAGAGTATCGCTTCAAAGATACTCGATTTGCCGCTTCCGTTTTTGCCGATGATCCCTACAAGCCCTTCGCCGAACTCGATGTCATAAGAGGTGTATCTTTTGAAGTTTTCAAGGTGGAGGCTAGAGAGTATCATCGCTTGCCTCCTCGTAAGCGCTAAAGAGCTCTTGCACTTTGTTTTTTAGCCTCTCAAACTCTTGTGTCTGGGACTCCTCTTTGAGGTGCTCCAAAAAGTAGTTCTCAAGCGAGAGCGCTTCCACGTCATCTACGCTCGTGGCGTTTATATCTTTGATAAACTCTCTTTTGATCGTGACATTCATGGCATGTGGGAAGAGTTTTTTTATCTCTGCGTTTTGGATGTCGATCGATTGCAGAGCGGTGAGGTTTGTGAGGCGCACTTCGACGATGGCATCTTTGGTATCGCTCGTATCTAAAAGCGATAGCGAGGTTTCATACTCTTTTGCATCGATCTCTTTTTGGATGATGGGGCGGATTTTGATTTCGTGAAACTCTACATGCCAAGCATCAAAAAGGGTCTCGCCGCCGAGTGTTAGCTCCACAAACCCTTTGGTATTGCGTTTGTCGTTCAGGCTTGTACGTTCGGTAGAACCGCTGTAGTAGACGTTTTCATGTTTACCCACTTTGCCAAATCCATGCCAGTGCCCAAGCGCCACGTAGTCCATTTTTTTAAAAATATACTCCTTCTCTTGCGGAAAAACCCACTCTCCAAACTCCGCCATAAGGTAATGCGCCCCCCACCGAACAGTGCATCATCATGATGTTTTTTTTCTCTGCATTGATATTCTCTTCCGCAAAGTTCTATCTGCGAGAGGGCAGCTCTCTCGTCGTTCATGTGGGGGAGGGGTGTGAAAGATGATCTCCTCAAACTCCACTTTTTTATACTCTTGTCGGTAGGAGACGTAGATATTTTCAAAAGTTTCAAATATCTTGAGTATCGGCGCGCTGAGGTTGGTGCGCGGGGTGGAGTGGTTGCCCGCTATGAGGATAAACGGGATACCTAAATCGTTGATGATCTTAAACTGTTCCAAGCGCAAAAGCGATAGCACGGTTGGAGGGGCTGGCACGGTGAAAAAGGTCGCCCGTGTGCAAGACGAAGTCGGGGCGAATCTCTTGTATCTTGGCGACCACCTGCGCAAAAGCGTCGTAAAAATCAGCCTCTCTTTGGTTGATGTTTGCGTCATTGAGCACCTCTAGGTCGTTAAAGCCCAGATGGGTGTCGCTAAAGTGGAGTATCTTCAAAGAGTGCCTTTTGCATATTTTTGATTATTTTAGCAAAAAAATACTCTTTAAACGTTTGAGTTTGTAGCCTATTCCTTGAAGCGTGAGTATAAATTCTTCATCGACCTTTTTTCTTAGCCGAAATACGAGGTTTTTGATCGCCGAGTCGCTCATGAATTTTTCGTCCCATACGTCGCGCTGGATCATCGCAAGGGTGGTGACTTTCGTGTCGTTTTGCAGCAGAAGTTCCAAAAAACAAAATCTCTTTTTTGGTGAGTTTGATACGCAAGAGACCTTTGATGATCTCTTTGGCATGTGGGTCGTACAAAAGCGCGGAAGTGAGAGGGAGGGGCGCTTTTTGGGAAAATTTGGAAGCGATTTTTTGGAGGAGCTTTATGAAATTTTCGTATTTGAGAGGTTTGAGCTCGTACGAGAGGATACCCAGCGGAATCGCCTGAAACAAGAACTCTTCATCTTTATGTGCACTTAGAACCACGATGGGGATCGCAGCGTTTTTTGCGCGCACCGTTTCGATAAAATCGAGTCCGTTGCCGTCTTGGAGTTTGATATCGCAAAAGATCAGATCGATGCGGTTGTCCTCAAACTCCAAAAGCGCCTCTTTGATCGAAGGGGCGTGGATGATTTTGCGGAAATAGTTCTTTAAAAACTCCGTCGTGTTGCGCGCAAAAGGGAGGTTGTCCTCTACAAAAAGAAGATTGAGTTTTTTTAGGGATCGCACGGTACGACCTCCAAACTAAAACAAGCCCCTTTTGAGCCATTGGCGCACGAGAGTTTCCAGCCGTTCTTTCGCGCGATGGTATCGGCGAGATAAAGACCGAATCCGCTTGAGGCATGGGTACTGAAAAACGGCTCGAAGATTTTTGGCATCTCCTCTTCGCCGATCCCCCCGCCGTTGTCTTCGACGCTGATGCAATTATGCTTTAGGGTGATGCAGATTTTGGGGGAGGGGGTTTTTCTTTGCTTGAAAATCTCGCGTGCATTGGAGAGGATGCAAAAGAGGATCTGCGAGAAATGGTTTTCGTTGGCATGTAAAAAACAAGGCTGCAAAGGCTCAAGCGTTACGTCGATAAAATCGTAGTAGAAAGTAGGCAGAAGAAGCGAGAGGGTTTTTTCTATACTCTCTTGTGCGCTAAATTTGGTTTGGAGGTTGTTGGGTTTGTAAAAAGAGGCAAAGGTCGTGATGGTGTCAGACATAAACTCTATAATCTCATCGAGCCGTTTGAGGGTTTCGTACTCCTCCTCTTTTTTGGGCTTGATCCCCCGCTCAAAATTGGAATGCATGAGGGTCGTGATGGAGGAGAGTTCGCAAAGGGGCTGTTTCCATTGGTGGGAGATGTGCATCAAAAGCTCCCCGAGTGCCGCCTGTTTGGACTGCTGCAATAAGATTTCTCTCGAAATAAGGGTGTTTTGCACCTCTTCCTGCACCCGTGTCTCAAGATGTTTTTTGTAGCTTTGCAGTTCGAGATGGTTTTTGATCCGCACCAAAAGCTCCCGCGGCTCAATCGGTTTGGTTATGTAGTCGATCCCCCCTAGGGCAAACCCTTTCTCTATCGCTTGGGTATCCCCTTTGGCGCTTAAAAAAATAACGGGAACCGACGCGGTCGCGGGATCGGCCTTGAGACGGGCGCATATCTCAAAACCGTCCATGCGCGGCATCATGATATCGAGCAAAATAAGGTCGATCTTCTCCCCCTGTGCGATGGAAAGCGCCGCTGCGCCGCTGCGTGCGGGGATGAGATCGTAATCTTGTAAAAGCTCTAGGAGCACGTCTAGGTTCTCTTTGGTGTCATCGACGAGTAAAATTGTTGCGTTATCTTGCATGGAGTACCTTGAGCGCTTCATCGAACTTGTAGCGTCGAATCAGCTTTTTAAGTTGTTCAAAAAATGTTGCATCCTCTGCTTGGAGTTCGTAATTTTCGATCTCTTGAAGGATCGGTTCGCAGAGTTTCGGTCGGTGTTTTGCCACCGCGGCTTCGAGGCGCATCAAGAGTGCATCGTAACTCTCTTTGTCGATGCGCGGTTTTTGGTGCGTTGCACCCTTGGGCGCCGCATCGTGTTTTATATGCGCTTCTTGGGGGTTTGAAGCCTCTTTAAAGGAAAGTTCGAGGAAAAAGCTTGCGCCTTTGTGGGGTTCGCTCTCAAGGGAGAGTTTGCCCCCCATAAGGTGGGTGAGCTGTTTGCAGATAGCCAGCCCAAGCCCCGTTCCTCCGTATTTTCTCGTGGTTGAATTGTCGGCTTGGGTAAAAGGTGCAAAAAGTTTTTCCTGCTCCTCTTTGGAAAGCCCTATGCCGCTGTCTCGCACCTCAAAACAAAAATCGTTTTGGGATTTTCGCGTAAGGATCAGCTCCACCTTCCCTTTGTCGGTGAATTTGACGGCGTTGGAGAGAAGATTAAGAAGGATCTGGCTCAAACGCATCGCGTCGCCGAAGAAGTGCATATTTTGCTCTTTATCGTAGATGAACGCAAACTCCAGCCCCTTTTCGTCGGCTTTGACTTTGAGCATGTTCTCGACCGTATTGAGCACCTCTAAAAGGTTAAAGTCGATCTCTTCGAGTTCAAGTTTTTTCGCTTCGATTTTGGAAAAATCGAGAATATTGTCGATAAGGCGCAAAAGGCTGCTTGAAGCGGCTTCGATCTTTTGGATGGAAGCGAGCTGTTTTTCGTTTGGCTGTGTTTGTTTGAGAATGTAGGTCATCCCTATGATCGAGTTCATGGGGGTGCGTATCTCATGCGACATCATCGCTAGAAAATTCGCTTTTTCCCTTGTGGCGATCTCGGCATTTTCTTTGGCATGTGCGAGTGCTTTGTTGAGGTGCTTGAGGCGTCTGTTCCAATAAAGAATGGCAAAAACCAGAAGCAAGGAAACAATGAGAACCTCCCAAACAAGGGTGTAATCGACCCCTTTTTCGTACTTGATCGCGACCCATTTGTTGTAGATGATGCGGCGCTCCTCGTCGCTGATGGCATCGAGCGCTTTTTGGAGGATGCCGCGAAGCACCTCCTCCTCTTTTGCCGTTGCCATGCTCAGATGGGAATCTTCCCCCAGTTGTGCGGCTATTTTGAGTTTTCCCGTATATTTTGTCTGAAAAAGATGTCCTACCGTCGCGGGGGTCTCGATGAGTGCAAAAAACTCGCCGCTAATGACCCTAGAGAGCCCCTCATCGATCGTGGGAACCTCTTCGATGGTAAAATCGGGGTATTTTGCTTTGAGAATCTCCGCCGAAGCATATTTGGCGGGGACGGCAAGTTTTTTATCTTTGAGCACATCGATGCTGCTGAGATAGGCTACGTCTTCTCGGGTCGCGACGATGACGGGTGTGCTCATATAAGGGGTCGTAAACCGTAAAAACTCTTCCCTTTGGGGCGTTTTCGTCGCCAAGGGAACCATTTGGCATTTGCCTTGGCGGATAAACTCCAAAGATTGTGCCCAGTTCTTTGTGGGAACGACGGTGAACTGCGTGTCGAGATGCTCTTGGAAAAAAGCAAGATAATCGGCACTCATCCCCGTATGCTTTCCATCTTTGAACCCCTCATAAGGAAGCCAGTGGGGATCGATACACACGTTGATAGAGGGGTGCTTTTTGAGGTATTCGAGTTCGACGTGGTTAAGGTTGATGCGCTCTGTTTTGTAGCCAAGCCAATTCTCTTTGATCCTTTGTTTGACCTCGTCTCGCATATTGTGAAGCGCTTTGTTGAGTATGGAGCGAAGCTGGGGGAACTCCTCTTGGACGAAAAAAGAGACGTTGCGAGGCTCTTTGAGCGCAAATGCGATTTCGACTGCGCTTAAAAATCCCATCTCTTTGGCATGGTACAAGAGGGTAGTATCCCCTACGATCGCATCGACCTTGTTTGCAACAAGCAGGGTGAGAAGCTCCTGTTTTGTCTTGGCAACGACAAGATCGTTTTGGGAGGTCAAGAGGTGCGCGACGCTTTTTTTTGCATCTTCTAAAAGCGCTATCCGTTTGTTTTGCAACCCCTTTTGTGCGTCGATTCTAAGAGTGTCTCCCTTTTTTACGATAAGAAAAGGGGTCAGCGTTACATAGGGATCGCTTTGAAGCCAGCCGCCGTCAAGATCGCTCTCTCCCAAAACCGCCATATACTCTTTGGAGAGTTCCTTTCGCGGGATGATCTCCACTTCAAAATGAAGCCCCGTAAGGGTGTGGAGCACCTCTAAAAGTTCAATATCGTGCCCTTTTGGCATGCGGGTTTCGCCTGCGATCGCAAAAGGTTCGTTCCCCTCGAAAGCGGCAATTTTTATAAGGGGTCGGTTTTTAATAAAATCCTCCTCCTCTTTGGTGAAGAGGGGTTTGTAAAAATGGCAGCTGTTGTAATCGAGAATATAGGTATCAAGCAGTTTGGCAAGATCAAAATCCTCCTCCACTAGCCCAAGACGCGAATACATTTGGGTATTGAGCTTGAGAAGTTCGGGGGCTACGGCACCTATTTTAAAGATGTTCGTCTTAAAAATCTTTTCGGTTTGTTCCGCTTCAAAACGGAGCGATTCTTTGCTTTTTCTTTGGGTGTATTTCTCGTAAATGAGAGTAACGATCTCCTCTTTGTTGGCAAAAGCATACTCCCACCCTTTATTGGTCGCTTCGACGAAATTACGCACCATCATGGGGTCTTTTTTGATCACTTTTTCGCTTGTAAAAAGCTCCACGTCGTAGGAGAAAATACCGTAATTTGCGGGATTGAGAATGTTGTAAGAGATACCGAGCCCGTCAAGATCAAAGGGTTGGCTAGTGATAAAAACGCTCATGGCATCCACCTCGCCCCGTGCAAACTTATCGACCGCATAATCGTGTTCGATCAGCTCGTAATCCCCCCGTTCTATGCCGTGTTCTTTAAGCATTACCCCCAGACTCGTGTGTTCTATCTCCCAAGGCAGAGCCATAACTTTTTTATTTTTCAAATCGGCGGGGCTTTTGATGTCGGGGGAGACTACAAAAGCAAGGGCGTTTTGTTTAAAATAGGAGGCAAGCAAAACGATAGGCTTGTTTTGGAGCCTCTCTAAAATAAGCGCCGAGGAGGCGATCGCAAAGGTGGCATTGCCATCGAGTACGGTTTGGGTCGCATTGATCCCGTTGTGAAATTCGCGAAGCTCCACCTCCAGCCCCGCATTTTTGTAGTACCCTTTTTCAAGCGCGGCGTAAAAACCCGCAAATTCGAATTGGTGTTTCCATTCTAACTGTACGCTTACTTTTTGTAACGCTCCCCATGCCAAGAGCGGCGCAAAAAGCAAAAAGAATATTTTTTTCATCCTCATTATCCCCCGTGTCGATACAAAACATACTAACATCATCATATCTCAAACTTGTCGCAAAAAAATCTATTTGCGACCTTTTTGCGATAGTGTGGCGTTACAATTAAGAAAAGATACGTGCTTGGCATGTAAATCAAATAAAAGTTGTAAAGATGCACAAAAAAAACCAGAGTATTTTGATCGTCGACGATACCGAAAGCAATATCGATATTTTGTTGGAGCTTTTGGTCGGTTACGACGTGATCGTCTCAATGAGCGGCGAGGGTGCGCTCGATATTCTTGCATCGGAAAAAATCGATTTGGTGCTGCTTGATATTATGATGGTGGGGATGGACGGATTTGAGGTGTGCGAAAAAATACGAAGCAACCCTAAAATGCAGCATATCCCCATCGTGTTCATTACCGCAAAAACGGACGAAAACTCCATAGAAAAAGCGTACGATTCGGGCGGCAACGATTACATTACCAAACCCTTTAAACCAAAAGAGCTTATGGCGCGCATTAAAACGCAGCTTAAAATGCAAGATCTGGTGCAGCATCTGCATTTCTTGGCATCGCGCGATTCTATGACGGGTATCTACAACCGCCGAAAGTTCTTTGAACTCTCTTTGAAACTGTTTGAGGAGAAAAACGATCTCTATGCCGTGATGATCGACATCGACAAGTTTAAATCGATCAACGACCTTTACGGGCATCCCTTCGGGGATCGGGTGATAAAAAGCATAACCCGTGCGATCGGCTCGTTTTTAGAAGAAGATATGATTTTCGGGCGCTTAGGCGGGGAGGAGTTTGCACTTTTGCTTGAGGCACGAACCAAAGAGGAGGTGGTGGCGCTGTGTGAAGCGCTGCGCAACGCGGTCGAGAGTTTGGAGTTTGCCGTAGCGGAAAAAAAACCTTTGGCATGTACCATAAGTACGGGGATCGCCCATAAACAAGCGTGGATACAATCACTCGATCATCTTCTAAAAGAGGCGGACGATGCGCTTTATGAAGCAAAAAAAGAGGGAAGAAACAAGGTGGTGTACAGGGTCGAGAGGTGATAAACCTTTGGCATGGAACATGCCAAAGAGTTTGTTAAAGGTTTGCGATCATTTTGCTGAGTTCGTCGGGACGGTTGGAGTTTTTAAGCGCATTCTCTTTGGTGATAACTTTTTTCTGTAAAAACTCCAAAAGCTGCTGCGTTTGGGTCGTCATGCGGGTCTCTTTTTGGTTGAGCTGCATTTGCGAATAGATCTGATGCACCTTGTCCTCGCGGATAAGGTTGGCGATCGCGGGATTGGTGATAAGCACCTCTTGGGTCGCCACTTTACCGCCCCCTACGCGCGGGATAAGCGACTGCGCAATAACCGCAACCAAAGAAGATGCAAGCTGTGCACGCACCTGAGCCTGTTCTTGCCCGTCGAAAACGTCGATGATACGGTTGATGGTTCCGGGTGCGGAGTTGGTATGGAGGGTTCCAAAAACCAAGTGACCCGTTTCCGCCGCGGTAAGAGCCGCACCGATCGTTTCGGCGTCACGCATCTCCCCGATGAGGATAATATCGGGGTCTTGACGGAGCGAGTATTTGAGTGCCGCGGCAAATGAGTTGGTACAACTCCCTACGTCCCTTTGGGAGAAAAGAGATTTGACGTTTTTGTGTACGAACTCGACGGGGTCTTCGATGGTGATGATATGTTTTTTCTCCGTGATGTTGATCTCGTGAAGCATCGAAGCAAGCGTAGTCGATTTACCGCTACCCGTAGGTCCTGTCACGAGGATAAGCCCTTTCTCTTTTTTCACCAGCTCTTTAAAAACGGGGTTGTTGTTATACTGATCGAGGGTCGGAATTTCGATAGGAATCATACGAAACGCACATGCTATACCGTGGATGGTACGGTAGTAGTTCGCCCTAAAACGCCCGATCCCTTCTAGTTCGAACGAGAAGTCAAGCTCGTTGTCCTCTTCAAACACTTTTTTCTGTTTGTCTTCGATAAGCGAGTACGCCATCTCTTCGGTGTCTTTTGCACTTAAAACAGGAAGATTGAGCGCGCGCAGCTCTTTGTCGATACGAATCTGCGGCTCGCTCCCTACGACGAGGTGCAAGTCGGATGAACCGTATGCCAAAACGCTTTTGAGAAGTTTTTTAATATCTATCGTTTTTCGTTCTTGAGTTTCTTCAGCCATGAAACACTCCTTGATAAGTTTCTTCGTTAAATCCGACTAACAGTTTATCATTAAATTCTACGATAGGACGCTTAATGAGAAGATTTTTTTTGCAAAGCCACTCCTCTTTTGCTTTTGCATCCAAAGAAAGCTCTTTTAGCCCCAGCTCTCTGTAGGTGGTGCTTTTTGCGTTAAAAAGGGGTTCTATCCCCGTTTTTGCAACCCACATGCCAATCGTTTCGCAAGGGAGCGGCTCGTTTTTGTAGTCGATGAATTCGTAAGCAATGGAGTGTTTTTTAAAAAATGCGAGCGCTTTTTTAACGCTGTCGCAGTTTTTAATGCCGTAGACTTTGAGCATTTCTTACTCGATGATTTTAGGTACGATGAAAAAGTGTTCTTGCGCGCGCGGAGCGTGTTCTAATATAGAATCGTTGATAGCGCTATCGCACGAGGGGTTGTCTTCGCGAAGGTGGGTAGAGGCCTCGCTCATTGAGAATTTATCGTCAACCCCCTCTGTGTCGAGTTCGCCGAGATTATCGACAAACGTTACGATTTCGGAGAGCTGTGCGATCACCTCTTCTCTCTTTTCGGGTGCGATTTTAAGGTTTGAGAGTTTTTCAAGACGCGTTAAAAGAGTATCGTCGATTTGCATGATCCATCCTGTGCTAATTTATAGATATTGAAGTGTAGGATTGTAACAAAAAAACCTTAGAGGAGGGGAGAATTTGATAAAACTTTAACAAACTATGCGATATTATTTTGCGATTTTATGCAAAACAAGGGATACATTTTGAGTTTAAAAGAGAATATCGATAGAGTTAAAGAGGAACTAAATTCCGAAGAGAAGTTTTTTGAAAAAGCGGTGATGACCGAGAGATTCGTAAAAAAATATAAAAATGCTCTTATAGGTTCGTTCGTCGTGATCGTCGTAGCGGTGGGAGCGAACATCGCTTACGATGCCAACAGCGCTCAAAATAAAACAGCTGCCAACGAAGCGCTTGCAACCTTGCAAAAAGAGGGTGCGAACGAACAGGCCTTGGCAGAGCTTAAAGCAAAAAGCAAAACCCTCTACGACGTGTGGCAGTTTGCAGAGGCGATTAAAGCAAAAGACGCTGCCGCACTCGAAGCGCTTCGCTCTTCAAACGCTCCTATGATCGCCGATTTGGCGGCGTATGAGAGTGCAAAAACATCTGCGGATTTTGACAAGTACGCTTCTAAACAGGGCGCTCTTTACAAAGATCTGGCACTCGTACAAAGTGCGGTGCTTTTAATGGGCGAGAACAAAACCGACAAAGCGCACCAAAAACTGCTGATGATCTCTCCCGATTCCCCTATGGCACAGGTTGCCTCGGCATTGTTGCATTATGGAGTGAAGTAGATTTTGAAAACTTTACTTTTTCTCTTAGGGGTATGGGCAGTTCTTTTCCTCGGCGGGTGTAGCTCCAAAAAAGTGTTTGAACCCAAAGAGACGGCGGGCGACTGGGAGCGTTACGCAGAACTCGATGAAGCGATCGAGGATATTTCGTACAATGCCGCACTTTTAGAAAACAAAAAGGTGCTTGCAAAAAACAACTCCTACGACGTTGTTATAGAGGAGAACTACCGCGTTCTTGGCGTGAGCGGCGGCTGGATATTGAGCGCGGATATTGACGGAAACCTTACGATGGATGCGAACGATGCAAGCGGCAAGCAGGAGTGTTTTTCGCTTAAAAAAACGGTGGCGGGGGCGTCGGTAGAAGGGGACGTTTTGGCGGTTTTATTTGCCGACAACGAGATCGCGCTCTATTCTGTTGCGACCAAAGAGGTGCTTTTTAAAGAACAGGGCAACCCTCCGATCATCATAGACGCACGGATCGTAAACCCGCAGTTTATGAACGATTTGGCGCTTTTTCTCACGCTTGACGGCAAAGTGATCATCGTCAATACGCAACTTAAAAAGAAACTTCGCACCGTGATCGTGAGCACGCAGGAGCATTTTAACAATATCATCTATTTTGCCATCGTCGATAATAAGCTCATAGCCGCGACCGCGCACAAACTTTTTTCGCTCGGCGAAAAAGAGATACGCGTCAATCACGAGGTGCGAACCATCACGAACGATGCAAAAAACATCTATATCGCAACCAAACAGGGTGAGGTTATGGTGTTAAGCCCCACATTGGACGTACATGCCAAGATCAAGTTCCCTTTTGCCCATTTTCTTGGGATGATCGTACAGGGGGAAAAACTCTATCTTTTGGAAAAAGAGGGGTATCTCATCGAAGCGGCGAAAGATTTGCAAGAGTATGCCATTTATGAAGCCGACGTCGAGGAAGCTTTGGTGTTTGTGGGCGAAGAGAGCTTTTACAGCGACGATACCTCCATTCTTCTTAAATGATCTCTAGAGAGCTTGAAGCTTTTTTGGAGTTTATCTCCGTGACCCGCTCTTTGGGTCCAAAAACCATTGAGGCGTACAGAAGCGATCTGGTTCACATAGAGGAGGCACTTCAAACCCCTCTTATCACCCTCGATCTTGAAAAAATCCTCTCCTATCTGGGACGCTACGACAATAAAAGAACCCGCAACAGAAAACTCTCTTCGATCAACGCGTTTTTCGATTTTTGCTATAAAAACCGCTACGTTGCAGAGAATAAGAAGATGAAATCTTCCAAGATACCCAAACTGCTTCCCAAATTTCTCTCTTACGAAACGATCCAAAAAGCACTTGAGGGGATTGAGCGCACTACTTGGATCGGAATGCGCGATTATGCGTTGCTGCTTTTTTTGTATGCCACGGGTGCGCGCATCAGCGAAGCGCTCTCTATCAAAAGAAGCGACATCGAGGGGGGATGGCTCACTATAAGAGAAGCCAAAGGGGAGAAGGAGCGGATCGTGCCTATTGCAAAAGTTGCGCAAGAAGCGTTGGCACTCTACCTTGCGCAAGCCCCTTTTGAGAGGGAATTGGTCTGGATGAACTACAAAGGTGCCAAACTCAGCCGTATCTCCGCTTTTAAGATCACGCAAAAGTATTTGGGGGTTTCCCCCCACGTACTGCGCCACTCCTATGCGACCTCGCTTATTTCGGGGGGTGCCGATCTGCGGGTGGTGCAGGAGCTTTTGGGGCATGCATCGCTGCTTACGACGCAGATATACACCCATATCCAAAAACAGGATCTCAAAAACACGGTCGATGCATGCCACCCTATGGCATGAAAAGATTTTATGCTACAATACCTCCCTTTTTACGTTGTTTGGACGTTGTACGATGCTACGGCATGTAGATTTTCATAAGGTTTAAAATATGTTCAAAAAAGCCGCTCCCTATCTTCTTGTGGTTGCTCTTATCGGTTTGATCGTTTCCCTTTTTCTCTCTTTGGCTTCCGCGCAAAAAATGATCGTTATCGTCGAGGGCAATACCCAGCGAACGGCGCTGCCTATGGAGCTTGGCAAACACCAAGACAGCGACTGCGGGATGGTGATCGAAGATTTGGAGTACGCTTCTCAGGTTGTTTCCAAAGAGGGCAAGACGTGGTTTTTCCACGACCACGGCGGTTTTGTAAATTGGCTCAAAGACAAAAAGTTCCAAGACGAGGTCCTCATCTGGGTGATGAGCCGCGATACCCACGAGTGGATCGATGCCAAAAAAGCCTATTACAGCGTAAACGAAACCACCCCGATGGGGTACGGGTTCGGTGCGTACGAGGATTTCGAGGAGGGGATGATCGATTTTAAAGAGATGCGTCTGCGCGTGCTTCGCGGCGAAACCCTCAACAACCCTTTGATAAGAAAACAGATACTTGGGGGCAACAATGGAAACGGTTAATCTGCTTACGGTCATAAGCATCGCTTTTTTAGGCTCGTTCGGGCATTGCATAGGGATGTGCGGGGGGATCGTGCTTGCATACTCTACGATCAAGATAGAACCCCAAAGCTCCAAACTCTCCCAAGGAGCGGCGCATCTGCTCTATTCGTTGGGGCGCGTCTTGACCTATGCGCTGCTTGGAGCCGTCTTCGGTGCGTTGGGCGGGGTAGCGACCTTTAGCAACACGGCAAACGGAACCCTTTTGATCTTTGCAGGGGTTGTGATGGTTTTGGCGGGGCTTTCGCTTCTTGGGAAGATAAAGTTCCTTACCCTCATTGAGCACTCTTTCTCCTCCTCGACGCTGTATAAAAATGCTTTTAAATCGGTGCTTCATTCCAAGTCGAATATGAGTTTTTTCGTATTGGGGATGCTTAACGGACTTTTGCCCTGCGGGTTTGTCTATTTCTTTGCGATCACCGCCGCGAGTACCGCCGATCCTCTATGGGGCGCACTGGTGATGGCGATTTTCGGACTTAGTACTATCCCCGCGATGTTCGGGCTTGGGTTTTTGACCTCCCTTACTTCGGCGACCGGTTTTAGAAACATGATGATGAGTCTCTCCTCTATTGCGGTTATTTTGTACGGAGTCTATACCGTGTACAACGGATACGAATATATCAGCGATCCTCAAAAAACATTAAGAGATTGCCATTAAAAAGTGTTTTTATCTCAGTTTGAAAGTGTTATAATTCATCCAAAAAAGAGAAGGTTTATCATATGAAAAGTTCTATCATAGAAAGTATTAAATCACTTCCCCCTTTATCTAAGACCGTTGCCGACATCAATGCGGTGTTTGCCAACTCCGAGAGCGGTTTGCATGAACTCATCAAAGTGATCGAACCCGACCCGATGGTTGTCGCAAACCTTTTAAAAGCCGCTAATTCTCCGCTGTACGGATTCGGTAAAGAGATCAAAAACGTCTCTCAGGCGATCAACCTTTTCGGGATGAACCTTACCCGCGCGATCGCTTTGGAAAACTCGGTGAGAAAATTGCTCAATATCGATATGCAACCTTATGGGATAACAAGCGAAAGATTTGCGGAGATATCCTCTTTGCAGGCGATTTTGGCGCTTAAATGGTATAAAAAGATCGACGCGGCAAAAGCGGACAAACTCTATTTGGCGGCTTTTTTGCAAGAAACGGGGAAGATCCTTTTGGCAAACGAGGTGCTTAAGAACGATGAAGTAACGAGTTTTTCTTCGGAGATCCAAAATTCGAACAACATCCCTCAGGTGGAAAAATCCTACTTGGAGGTAACGAGTGCCGAGGTTGCGGCAAAAGTGTTTGAACACTGGGGATTCGATAAAGAGTTCGTTGCGATGATCCAATACTCCGACACTCCTGCCAGCGCTCCTGCAGAGGTGCGTGAATTTGCGACGGCACTTAATATCATTAAAACCATTATCCCTATCAACCGTCCGCTTGAAGAAAACTCGATCAATTTCGGTTTGAAAAAAGCGCACGATGCGGGGTATAACCACGAAATACTCGAAGATGCGATCGATGATATGCTCGATATTATAGAGGGGAAAGCGTGAACAAAACCGTTACGATCATAGATACGTTCGGTTTTTTTTTCCGCGCGTTTTACGCGCTTCCGCAGCATCTTAAAAACTCCGAGGGGTTTCCTACGGGGCTTTTGACCGGCTTTACCAACTTTATCGCTTCCTTGCAAAAAGAGCACGGCAGCGACTACATCATCTTCGCCATAGACTCCAAAGGTCCCTCTTTCCGTAACGAAATAGACCCGAACTACAAAGCAAACCGTCAAGCACCGCCGCCCGAACTCACCCTGCAGCTTCCCATAGCGATCGAATGGATCGAGAAGATGGGGTACAAATCTTTGGGCAAAAGCGGCTATGAAGCGGACGATATGATCGCTACGGTGGTGAAATTTGCCAAAGAAAAAGGGTATAGAGTCCGCGTGGTTTCGCACGATAAGGACTTGTATCAACTCATTGACGACGGCAAGATCGTTCTTTACGATGCGATCAAAAAAAATACGGTGGACGAGAACGCATGTTTTGAAAAATACGGCGTAACTCCCGCGCAGTTTATCGATTACCAAGCGATTCTCGGAGATAGTGCCGATAACGTTCCGGGCGTTAAGGGGATAGGCAAAGTGGGTGCACAAAAGCTGCTAGAGGAGTTTGGAACGCTTGATAACATCTATGCAAATATCGGCGTTATCAAAGGTGCGACCCAAAAAAAGCTTCTTGAATCCAAAGAGAGCGCTTACATGTCCAAAAAACTCGTAACGCTGCGGGACGATGCGTTTGAGCATTTTGATTTTGAAGAGTGTAAGATGGATGTGAAAAATCCGTTTTTAAACATCTACGACGAGCTTGTAAAATACGACCAAAATGCGATATTGCGCGTGCTCCATGCCAAGAATATGGTGAGCAAAGAGCAACAAGAGAGCGTCAAACAAGAGGTGGAGGAGCGTATCGAAGAGGAGCGAAGCGGCGTGAACTTTAAAGCTACGCTTCTCACCGATGCAAAAAAACTCGACGCCGTTTTAGCCAAACTCGAGCCGACGAGTATTATTGCGTTTGATACCGAAACTACGGGGCTTGACTACCAAAACGACAAGCTTGTAGGGTTTAGTTTTTGTTTTGACGATGAAGAGGCTTTTTATGTTCCTTTTGGGCATTTTTACCTTGGGATGCCCGAGCAGATAAGCGAAGCAAAAGCAAAAGAGGCAATCAAAAAGATATTCTCTTTCCCCGTTGTGGGGCACAATATTAAGTTTGACCTCCATTTCGTGAGCCGCTTTTTAGAGGGGGAAAATCTTCCCGTTTATAACGACAGCATGATCTTGGCATGGCTTATCAACCCTCAAGAATCTCATGCACTCGACAACCTCTCGCAGAAGTATCTCTCCCACACGATGCTCTCCTACAAAGAGACGGTAAAAAAAGGGGAGACTTTTGCCTCGGTAGCACTTGAAGATGCGTGCAGCTACGCCGCGGAGGATGCCTACGTGACCCGCAAACTTTACCGTTTGTTTATCGAAAAGCTTGAACTGCTTGAAGCGGGGGAACTCATAGACGAGGCTTGGCATGTCGAGGTTCCTTTTATCACGACGCTTATGGAGATGGAGAAAGAGGGGATCTACGTCGATTGTACCTTTTTGGAACAATTTTTGGAAGAAGCAAAGGGCGATCTTGCGACGCTCACAAGGAAAATTCATAGTTTGGCAGGGAGTGAATTTAACATCAATTCGACCCAACAGCTGGGTGTGATCCTTTTTGAAACCTTGGGACTCCCCGCGGGGAAAAAGACCAAAACGGGCTACTCGACCGATGAAAAAGTGCTCGAATCGCTCAAAAACGAACACGAGATCATCCCCCTTTTGCTCGAATACCGCGAGGTGCATAAGCTTGCCTCTACCTATATCGAACCACTTTTAAAACTTGCACGAGAAGATAAAGAGGGGCGTATCCACACCTCGTTTATCCAAACGGGAACGGCAACGGGGCGTCTGAGTTCCAAAAACCCCAACCTTCAAAACATCCCCACAAGAACGCCGCTTGGGGCGAAAATACGCCAAGCGTTCGTAGCACCCCAAGGGAAGCTTCTCGTGGGGATCGACTATTCGCAGATAGAGTTGCGTCTCTTGGCGCATTTTTCCCAAGACAAGGTGCTTGTAGATGCGTTTAAGCACGATAAAGATATCCACCGCCAAACCGCCGTGGCACTCTTTGGGGAAGAGGATGCCGATGCCAAAAGAGGTGTTGCAAAAACGGTGAATTTCGGGCTTTTATACGGCATGGGGCAGAAAAAACTCTCCGAAACGCTTGGGATCACCACCAAAGAAGCAAAAGAGATAATTGAGCGTTATTTCGAGTCTTTCCCGACGGTGAAGGATTATTTCTCCCACATCGTGGCGCATTCCAAAAAACAGGGCTATGTCGAAACCCTGCTTAAACGCCGCCGCTATTTCGATTACGAACATGCCACGCCGATGTTTCGTGCCGCCTACGAGCGTGAAGCGGTCAATACGGTGTTTCAGGGGAGCGCGAGCGATCTTATCAAGCTAAGTATGAATAAAATCGCCAAAACGATCAAACGGGAGAAGTTGCCTGCAAAAATGCTTTTGCAGATCCACGATGAGCTTATTTTTGAAGTGGATGCCGCCGAAGCAGAGATGGTCGGGCGCCGTTTCAAAGAGATTATGGAGTCGGTTTTGGAGCTTAATATCCCGTTAAAGACGAGTTTTAATATCGGGAAAAACTGGGGGGAGCTGAAATAGATGACCTACAGATACATAGGAAAAACGGGGCTTCGCGTCAGCCCTATATGCATGGGTACGATGACGTTCGGAACGCAAACGCCCGATGAAAAAACCGCGTTTGCGATTATGGATAAAGCTTACGAGCGCGGGGTGAATTTTTACGATACTGCCGAGCTTTATCCCGTACCTCCCACTGCGGAGCTTTGCGGGCTTACCGAAGAGATCGTGGGGAGATGGCTTCAAACCAAACCGCGCGAGAGCGTTATTTTGGCAACCAAGGTTGCGGGCGCGGCGTCGGGGTGGTTCGTGCCGCCGATCCGCCACGGACTTACGGCGATCGATTCTTTCCATATAGAACGTGCGATCGAGGGGAGCTTAAAGCGGCTTAAAACCGATTATATCGATCTCTATCAGATGCACTAGCCCGATACGGTGGTGCCCATCGAAGAGAGTCTCAAAGCGTTCGATCGCCTTGTGCAAAGCGGCAAAGTGCGCTACATAGGCACTTCCAACGACACCGCCTACGGTACGACCAAAGCGCTGATGCATTCCGCGTTTAAGGGGTATGCCCGCTTTGAGTCGATTCAAAACAATTTTTCCCTTCTCAACCGCCGTTTTTTGGATGAACTCTCAAACGTTGCACACAAAGAGCAGATATCTCTTTTGCCTTACTCCCCGCTTGCCGGAGGGGTTTTAAGCGGCAAATACAACCAAGATTCCCATGCCAAAGGGCGTTTTAGCGACTATGTGCAATCTCCCAACAAGCGCCAGCGTTTGATGGCGCAAAGGTTTATGAACGATAAAACGCTTGCCTCGACGCAGGAATACCTTAAAATCGCGCACGATTTCGGGCTGCATCCCGTGACGATGGCGATCGCATGGTCGAAACAGTTTGATTTCGTCGCTTCGACTATCATAGGGGCAACCACCCCCGAACAGCTCGATGCCTCGCTTGATGCAATGGATCTCTTCTTGAACGATGAGATTTTAAAGGCATGTGATGCGGTGCATGAGAAGCATCTTTACCCGATGGGATAAAATTAATTTAAGTTAATGTAAATAGATTACGTAATATAATCAAGCCTTATTTCATAAAAGGCGGGATTGTATGTTGGAATTTATTGGTTTTGTGATCCTTTTCTTTTTGGTTTTTAGGCTCCAAAAAGATGTCGACCTCTTGAAGCGGGAACTTTTTTTTCTCAAACGCTCTTTTGAAGTTTCCCAAACGAATCCCGCCGAAACATCGCTGCAAACCCCACATCTTCAATCCTCTGAGGGGGAAGTAAAAACCGCTGTTGCAAATGAAGCCTCACCCTTTGAAGCGCGCCAAAACGAAGATGAAACTCTTGAATCTCCCGCTGTGGAGCAACCTAGCAAAGAGCATCCCCCAAGCGTAGCGCAAAAGCTTGCTTGGAAAATCAAAAACTATTTTACAAGCGGCAACGTCATCGTGCGTATAGGGGGCGTGGTGCTCTTTTTCGGTTTGGCGTTTTTGGCAAAATATGCCGCAGAACACTCTGCCATCGGCATCGAGATGCGTCTTGGGGCAATAGCTTTGGCAGCGGCGGCGCTCACGGGCATAGGATGGCGTCTTAGAAAGAGGGAAGGGTACTACGGGATCATTTTGCAAGGGCTTGGGATCGGTGTATTTTACCTTGTGATCTTCGCGGCGGCAAAAGGGTATCTGCTTTTTTCTTTGGGATTTGCATTTGTGCTGATGCTTGGCACCGTCGTGGCGGGATCGCTCCTTGCACTGCGCCAAGATGCGCTTGCGTTGGCACTTTTTTCTTTGGGGGGCGGTTTTATTACCCCTATTCTTACCTCTGACGGAAGCGGCTCGCATATTGCGCTTTTTAGCTATTACGCGCTTTTGAATCTGGGTGTGGTGATTATGGCATGGCAGCGTTCGTGGCGCGTGCTCAACATTACTGGATTTTTCTTTACGTTCGTAATCGCCGTGGTATGGGGGGTTCTTGAGTACGAAAGGGAACATCTTTTCAGCTGCGAATTTTTTCTGATCCTTTTTTACCTGTTGTATCTTTGTATCTCTATTCTTTTTAGTCTCAAAGAGCATTTTTCGCCGCGCGGGATGATTGATGCTACTTTGGTGTTTGGATTGCCGATAATCGCCTTTGGATTGCAGGTTTCATTGGTCGATCATATCGCGTATGCTTCGGCTTTGAGCGCTTTTGTTTTGGGATCGCTTTATGCGGTGCTTTTTTTCGTGTTGCGTAGAGAGGAGAGGCTGTTGCTTCTTGCGCGAAGTTTTCTCTTTTTGAGCGTTCTTTTTTATACGGTGATGATACCTTATCTTTTTGATACCCGTTTGAGCGCAACGCTTTGGGCGATAGAGGGGGCGAGTTTGATCTACATCGCTTTGCGTCAGGAACAGTTACTCGTACGCTATGCGGGGCAGCTTTTGGTGCTATTAGCCACGGTTGCGTACGTGCTTCCATCGCGCAGTTACGAACAAGAAGCGTTCGCTTTTTTTAACACGGGCTATCTGGGGTATCTCTTTTTGATCGGCGCAAACCTTTTTAGCGCCTATATGCTCGATAAAAACAAGATCAAAGTTGAGAGTTTCGATAAGAACAACTATATTCTTTTTATCTTTATAGGGATGATGCTTTGGCTCCTCAGCGGTCTTGGGGAAGCGCAGCATATCGGCGAGAGACTCGGCAATACGATGCTTTTGTATCTCGCTTTTTGGGGCGCATTTTTTGGAGCGGCGGCACTTTATTTGCGCTGGCGCAATCTTAAACTGCTTTTGCAGGGGTACTTTTTGCTCGGTATTTTTTTGTTGGTGGGATTGTTGGAGCATTACACGAACACCCATCCTTTTGAGGGGATAGGTTCGGTTGCGCTTGTCGCGTTTTTTGCGGTGCATTATAGACTGCTGTATCTTTTTGAACTCAAATGGAAGGTGCAGCCTTACTGGCATCTTTTCGGGTTTTGGGCGATGGTGCTTCTTTTGGCGTGTGAAGCGGCGTATGGGATATCTTTGGTTCTTTCGTACCCCTCATGGGAGTTCGTCGCTTGGATGGGAACGGTCGTGTTCTTTGCGGCGCTGCTTTTTAGTAAAAAAAATTTGCTGCCTTCCTATTTTGCAAAGTATGAGGCGCTTTACAAAAGTGCGGGTCTTAGCGGCTTGGCGGTAGTTTTATTTGTGTCGCTTTTATACGGTTGCAATCTTGATGGGGCGTATGAGTTGACGTACGTGCCGCTCATTAACCCCACCGACGGCATTAGCATAGCGGCTTTTTACGTGCTGTATAAGTGGCTTCAAAAGCAAGATATAGGGGAGAAAAAACCTTTTGTAGCGGTATTGGCGGGAACCCTTCTTTTGTTCGCAAGCGTCGTTTTGGCACGGGGGGTTCATGCGTATGCGGGGGTTTCTTACGATCT
This sequence comes from Sulfurimonadaceae bacterium, assembly GCA_963664885.2. Taxonomy (GTDB): domain Bacteria; phylum Campylobacterota; class Campylobacteria; order Campylobacterales; family Sulfurimonadaceae; genus Sulfurimonas. The sequence goes on along the minus strand of CAXXSB010000014.1, from coordinate 48,766 downwards.
GTTTTCTTTGCTTGAGAGCGGCGTGTTTCAAATGGGGATCTCGATCCTTTGGAGTTTTGTCGCTTTGGGTGTTATCGCTTTGGCAAAAAAAATGCAAAACCGCCTTGTTTGGGCAGCGGGAGCTTCATTGATAGGGGTCGTGGTCGTGAAACTTTTTTTGGTAGAGCTTGCAAAGAGCGGCAGTATCGAGAGGATCGTTTCATTTATCGTCGTGGGGGTTTTACTCCTTTTAATAGGCTATTTTGCCCCGTTGCCTCCAAAAGAAAAGGGTGAGTCGGTATAATTTCCTTTTTCATTTTAGGAGACGCAATGGATACGACAATAGAAAAAATCCTAACCCTTTGGCATGGGCACTACAAAAACGAAGAGAATCGTTATAGCGAATTTGAGGATTCCGATATCGAGTATTTCGTCGGGTGTATGCTGTATAACTTTTTTGCCTTTAGCAAAGCGCTTCCAACCCTTAAAACGATGGATCTTTCGTATGATTTTCTCTCTTCGTGCGGCGAGAGGGAGTATGAAGAAGCGTGTGCTCTTTTGGCTTCGATGGAGCTGCCAAGCGAAGAGGCAAAGCTCTCTTTTTTGCAAAACTATATCGAACAAGCGCGCGCAAAATACACAAAAAGCGAACTTTATCTGCTTGATCGGCTTAAATACCACGTCGATGCGATGGCGGAGCGCTACGCTAAAAATATCGACGCGCAGCCCGTTGATTTCACAAACCCGCATTTACGAACCTAATGAAAAAGTACCTTATCACCTCCCCCGAGCACTATACCCAAGAGGCGAAAAGTTTTGAAGCGATTTTGCGTAAAACCCTGAGTGAGCACACTCCTGAGTATGCGGTGTATCGCGATAAACAAAACCCCGAGTACAAAGAGCTTGCAAAGGTTTTTGTACGGGTGTGCAGAGAGTTTAGGGGTATATGTTGTTTGCTTCATTCCGACGTGGCCTTGGCATGTAGATTGGGCGCGGACGGGGTGCATTTGACTTCGACGCAGTTTGAGAAGGTAGCTCATGCCAAGCAGTCGGGACTCTTTGTGATCGTGAGTACCCACACAAAGGAGGAGATTGGACATGCCATAGATGCAGGAGCGGATGCCATCACCTTTAGCCCCATCTTCCCAAGCCCCGACAAAGGGGAGCCAAAAGGGGTAGAAGCGCTTTGCGGGGTTGTCGCAAACACCCCGATTAAAGTGTTTGCGCTAGGGGGGATCGTCGAGCCTTGGCATGTAGAGGCGATCGAGCAAAGCGGCGCGTACGGGTTTGCCTCGATACGCTATTTTTATAGATAAATAAAAAGAGACTTAGGCGGAAACCCTGTTTCTACCTTCGTTTTTTGATCTATAGAGCAGTGTATCAAGTCTTTTGAAGAGATCAGCTTCCTCTTCATTCGGTAATGCCTCTGCCACTCCGACGCTGATGGTAAGCGTATGAACTTGCTCAAAATCAAAATGTTCTACCTGTCTTCTCACTCTTTGGGCAACTTCTTTTGCTCTGGCAAGGTCGGTATCCGGTAAAACGACAATAAACTCCTCTCCTCCGTATCTGCCGATCTAATCCTTGTCTCGTAAGACGCTTTGAACGATTTTACAAACACTTACGAGCACTTCATCCCCTCTATCATGCCCATAACGGTCGTTGACGTTTTTAAAATGGTCAAGGTCAAACATGATCAGCGACAGCGGTGTTTGCAACGTTTGGGCTTTGGTAAGCTCGTAACGGAAGATATTCATAATAGAAAACCTATTGTGAACCTTCGTAAGGCTATCGGTAGTAGCTAAGATCTCGTAGGTTCTTTTGGATGCTTCTATCTCTTCTGCTTTTTGTACCTGTTGGAGGATACTTTGTTTATATTGTTCAAATACATTTCTTAAAACCCTTGAGATGATGAGTGAAAGAACCAGAGAAAGGGCTAAAACAATGATGGAAACACTTATGATAATATAAAGATTTTTTTTGTTTTCAAGAGCTGTTTGATCTATTTTGTTTTGAAGATATTTGTCGATCTCATCGAGATACACACCTGAGGCTATATACCAACCAAGCTCGGGAATAGCTCGTACATACGTGATTTTTTCCTCTTGAAGAAGTGTGCTCGGGTTACGCCAATAGTAGGCAGTGAACCCTTTTCCTTGGCTCTTTATAATCTCTTGAAATTTTAAAAATACATTTTTTGCATCTTCGTGATTACCGTCAAAGATATTAGCACCTTTTAACTTTTTATTGGGGTGTGCGAGCATAAAACCATCCATGGTTCCTACAATGATATATCCGCTTTTTTCATATCGGATCGATGACGCCAGAGATATGAAATAAGATTTTAACGCTTCTATATCAGTATGCGGGGTTTGATTTTGGAGTGCAATTTGGATAAAGTTCTACAAGACGATCTACTTCCATTTGCGATTGTTGTTTCATCGTTTTGATATATTCTTGCTTTTGAATATTTGTGATCTCATCGTAGTTTTGATTGGTCGAATAGAGAAATAATAAGATAACGGCTACGGTCGCTACGGGGATAAAAATGATGGGACTGTATCTGATAAACGAGAGCAGAAGCCGTTCACGTTTTATTTCAGAATCTTTTCCCTGATGTTGCACATAAAACAATAAAAGAAGAAAAAGCAAACCGCTGAGAACCAAAATAGCTAAAAGAGCCAAAAAACTAAATTTGTAGTTTTCATAAATAGAGTAGGGCTTGTTGATGAGGGTGCTGTTAGTCGGGAGCAAAGCTTCATTGATATTGTATTTTTTTATACCGTTATAGTTGAAGATAAATTGATTTGCTTCTGCCTTGACGACCTCGATCGTATTAGGGTCTTCGCCGTTTAGTACCCTTAGAGCGATCTGAGACATCGCTTGCCCTTGCGTATAACCGCTTATAACTTTGCCCCCTATGACGTTGTTGGCAATATTGAAGTTAAGAAGGCAGTAGACGGGTGCCTTACTTTTTCCCAAAAGATAATTTCCCATCTTTTCGTAGGTGATGTAGTTGTTGTCCTTATCGGCAAAATAGACACCCATCAAAATCGCGGTATCGTCTTGGAATGAATTGATCTTTTCTTCAAGCGCTACGAGGGTAAGATTTTCAGAGTAGATGATATTGACCTTATTCTCATACTCTTTGAGCATTTTTTGCATATCTTTTTTCCATGCAAGACCCGTTTTGAGATAGTCGTTGATAACATAGATATTTTTTATGTTCGGATGGAGCTTTAAAATCAGTTCAAGCGTCTCTTTTGCCGAAAAGTATTCCGCAACGCCCGTGAAGTTATCGACATTATCGAGCATCTCGTTTTCAAAGCCGTTGACACCCGAGAAGATAACGGGGACATTTCCAAAGAGCTCATTACGATTTTGCAATAAAAAATCAAAAGCATTGTTGTCGGTCGAGAGGATAAGATCAAAACGCGTATGGGCGTATTTGTTGCGATAAGACTCTTTAAGGCTTGCGTAATATTGAGCGGAGTTATGCCTTTTGGTATCCATGTATTCGGTATGAAAAACATATTCATTCCTATTTGGATCCAAAGTTTCATAAACGGCTTTATTGATATTTTCCACCCAGGTCATTCCCGAGTGGTAAGAGTGAAGCAAGAGGATATTTTTTTTTCTATTGCGGCACCATATAAACTACCGCCCATGATAAAGAGCGTTATTAAAGATAAGAGAAGAGATTTATAAAGTACATTCATGCCACCATTGTAATGTAAACTAAATAAAAAGAATGTGAAAACAACATCCTATACGCAAGCGTATCTGTATAGGAGCATATCGTATTTACTCCCCTATATCTTCATTCCATAATTGAGGAAAATCTTTGATGAAGTTCTGCATCAGTTCATAGCACTCGGGATCATCAAGAACGTCAACTTTTACCCCCTGCGATCGAACATACTCCTCGGGTCCTTTGAATGTGCGGTTTTCCCCTATGACGATTCTGGGGATCTTATACAAGAGTGCGGCTCCGCTGCACATGCTACATGGAGAAAGGGTCGAATACAACGTAGCTTTTTTATAGCGGTTGACACTCATTCTGCCCGCATTTTCGAGGCAGTCCATCTCTGCGTGAAGGACGACGCTGCCGTTTTGAACGCGTCTGTTGTGCCCGCGTCCCACGATTTCTCCGTCGATGACCAGTACGGCACCGATAGGTATCCCGCCTTCACTCAGCCCTTTTTTGGCTTCTTCTATTGCAGCTTTTAAAAAACGATCCATTGTACGACCTTTACCATGGTAAAATTTGCTTTTATTATATTCGATTAACGCTTAATGTTTTATATCGTTTTATCACAAGAGTTTTCCCGCGAGTGCGCCGCTTGAGAAGCTCCATTGGAGATTGTAGCCGCCGCAGGGACCGTCTATGTCCATCACTTCGCCGCAAAAATAGAGCCCTCGTACCAATTTGCTTTGCATCGTTTTTGGGTCGATCTCTTTGAGGCTTACGCCCCCTCGGGTTATCATCGCCGATTTAAACCCCTCGTGCCCCGTGACGCTAAGCGGTGTCCATGCCAAATTTTTGATAAGGGTGTCTTTTTGGAGTCCGCTTAGTTTGCTCCAACTCTCTTCGGGGTTCGTGCCGCTTAAAGTGCAGATTTCCTTTGAGAGGGGCTGCGGGAGGAGGGTGGCGAGAAGTTCACCGACCTTGGCATGTGGCATCTTTGCGGCGTGCGTTTTGAGGTGGGTGAGGATTTTGTTTTCATCCATCCCTTTGGTGCAGTTGATGAGGATGGGTACCTCGCCGTATTGCTCCAAAAGTGGGGTGATCTCTCGGGCAAAGTCAAGCACCACGGGTCCACGTATGCCGTTGGCGGTAAAGATCAGATCGCCGATGGCATGGAGCTTTTTGTGCTTTGGCATGGCGACGCGCAACTCTGCTTTGGCGATGGTATCGGCACGGCAGTTTTGCACCCATGTCTCTTTGGTGCGCAGCGGCATCATCGCGGGGTAGAGCGGGGTGATGGCATGTCCGAGTGCGGATGCCATAGTAAAACCGTCCCCCTCCGCACCGAGCATCGGGTAGCCAAGCCCGCCGCTTGCGAGAATAACGTTTGGGGCGTAAAAGGTGCGCTCTGGCGTTCTAACCCCTTTGATTTGTCCCTCATAAGCCAGAATCTCGGTTACTTTTTGATCGCTAAGAAGGGTTATGCCAAGATGTTCCATCTCACGCGAGAGCGCGTCGATGATGGTCTGGGAGCTGTGGGAGGTTGGGAAGATGCGGTACCCATCAGGTGCGTGGGTTGCTACCCCTATCGAGCTAAAAAATGCGACGAGCGCTTTGTGGTCAAACATCTTTAGTGCATCTTGCATAAAACGCCCGTTACGCCCAAAACGCTCCATGAACGCCTCGTTGGAGAGGGTGTTGGTGAGGTTGCATCTGCCCCCTCCCGTTGCTTTGAGTTTTGCGGCGATGCGGGGGAGTTTTTCGAGCAAAAGTACCTCTTTGTGCTCTCTAGCGGCACTTATTGCCGCCATGATCCCCGCGGCACCTGCGCCGATAATGATAAGGTCGTAGTTTTCTTTCATGGGTGCAATTGTAGCGAAACTAACGGCGCGGGTCGAGGTTTTGCACCTCGGCGCTTGAGACGCTTGGCATGTTGACAAACACGCTTGCATCACTCGGATCGATCGGGCTGCGTGTGAGGGCAAAGAGGGCTAAAAAGATCCCCAAAACAAAAAAACTGCTAAAGATAAATTCGCTATGCAAAGCGCTTCCCAAACTCAAAACAAGAGGTGCGCTAAAGGAGCCTAGCCCGTAGGTAAAAAGGAGGGTGCGGCTGATCTCGATGATATCTTTGTTCTCATCGACCACGTCGTTTGCGCGTGCAAGCGAGAGGGGATAGAGACAAAAAATTCCCATCCCCAAAAGCGCGCCGAAAAAGTATAAAAACACCCCCGAGGGTTCGAGGAACAAAAAGGCTGCCGCTACACATGCCACAAAAAAACCTCCCAAAGCCAATAAAAGCCGCCGTCCGAAACGATCCGAGAGGATTCCGATAGGCCATTGCGAGAGCATCGCACCCATGATGGTCGCGCTCATAAAAAGAGAGACGGTCTCAAGCGAAGCGAACTTGGCTAAGATATACACGGGCACCATCGTCATAAAGCCGCCTACGAAAAATCCCCCTAAAAAACTCCCCACGAGTGCCAGCGGCGCGATAGAGAAGATATGGGGGAGACTGTAGCGATCAAACGGTTTTAAGACGGGCTCTTTTACCTTGGTCATCGAGATAAAAAGGATGGAGCACAACACTAAAATAGAACCCGCTATAAAGAGGGTCGCGGTGTTTTGGGTTTGGATATTGAGTGCTAGTTGCCCAAGCGCCATCGCAAGATAGAAGATGATCGAATAGATTGCGAGGATTTTGCCGCGGTGGTGTTGGGGGCTTTTTTCATTGAGCCAGCTCTCTAAAATGATAAGCAGCGCGTAGTAGCTAAACCCCGAGATAAAACGCATCGCTCCCCAGAAAAATTCATTAAAATAGAGCGCTTGGGCTAAAAAAGTGATGATCATCATTGAAGCAAAGGTGCTAAACGAGCGGATATGTCCCACGGTGGAGATGATCTTTTGGCTCAAACTCGAAGCGAGTATGCCGCCGAGAAAAAACGCGGCGTTGATAAGCCCGATAGCAATCTCGCTTGAACCCGATTCTTTGAGATGCACCCCCACAAAGGTGATGATCATGCTGTACCCGATCGCCAAAAAGCCGATGGCGACAAAGAGCGAAGAGATGGGAAGTGCGGAAAATCTATCGTTAGCGAGCATGAAAAACCTTTGTGCAATAAAGGGGGTAGTGTAGCATAGATTGGGAAATATCCAAGCCGACGAAGCGGCAAAAAATCGCTATGAAAAAGTGCCGTTTTGGGATAAACTGTGTACAAAAAAAGGGGAAAAGATGGGATGCAACAAATGTTCGGAAAAGTTCGTTTTAAGCGAAGCGGAATCGAAGATATTTTTTGTCAGCGAACATGAAGAGTTGGTGCGAAAGTCGCGCATTTTTATTATGTCGTTAGGGTACGACGTACATAAACTTCACGATCTCAACTACATCGTCGTGGAGAATCCAAAGGTGTTTTTCGAGTCCAACATCGATGCGATCAAAGGGCATTTTAACACCCTTGAACTTGCCGACATCAAACTCTATATCTTGGGAGTCTACGACGGGTTTAACTACCAAGCGCTTTTGGGGGCAAAATCGTTGCAGCGATACATCAACCTCATAGACGACAAAGAGTTCTTTGACATCGTCAACAACGAGAGTTTCACCTCCCATTTTCAGCCCATCATCGATGTACATGCCAAGGAGATTTTCGGCTACGAAGCGCTGATTCGCGGGGTGAAAGAGGACGGTACTCTGATGTACCCAGACAAACTTTTTGAAAAGTCAAAACGTAACAATATGAATTTTAAACTTGACCGTTTATGCCGTGAGAGCGCGCTTAAAACCGCCGCGGTGAAAAAAATATCTCAAAAGGTGTTTATCAACTTTATCCCCACCTCCATCTACGATCCCGAATTTTGTCTTAACTCCACCGTAAAATGGGCTTCTCAGCTTGAGTTTGATCCTAAAAATATCGTGTTTGAGGTGGTGGAGACGGAGCATGTGCAAGATCAGGCACACCTCAAAAAAATCCTTACCTATTACCGCGAACAGGGGTTTCAAATAGCTCTTGATGACGTAGGGGAGGGGTTTTCCAACCTCAATATGCTTATAGACCTCAAACCCGATATCATTAAAATCGACCGCAATATCATCAGCGGTATAGACAAAGACGATATGAAACTCTCGGTCTATAAGGCGCTTTACGATATTGCCCAAAAAAACGGGATCAAGATACTCGCCGAGGGGGTGGAGACCCCTTATGAGATCGAGACGATCAAGGGTATCGGTGTCGATTACGTGCAGGGGTATTACTATGCCAAACCCCAAGCGGAGCCGATTCGCCGTCTTCCTATATGACAAATTGCAAAATTTTTACATGCCAAGAGAGATTTTCGTTACGATACACCCATGAAAAAAGATATCTATGCCAAGATGCAGATCCTCAGCGACAGTGCCAAATACGACGTGAGTTGCAGCTCAAGCGGGAGTGAGAACAACTACAAAACGGGGGAACTCGGAGCCACGCACAACAGCGGCATCTGCCACACTTTTAGTGCGGACGGGCGGTGTATCTCCCTTTTGAAGGTGCTGCTTACCAACTACTGCATCTACGACTGTGCTTATTGTATCAACCGCTCAAGCAACGAGATCCCCCGTGCGGCGTTTAGCCCCCGCGAGCTTGCCGATATCACAATCAATTTTTATAAGCGCAACTACATCGAGGGGCTGTTTTTGAGTTCTGGGATCATCGAGAGCGAAAACCACACGATGGAACTTATTCTTAGAGTGCTTGAGATTTTGCGCTACGAGCATAGATTTAACGGTTATATCCACGTAAAACTCATCCCGGGAAGCGACGCAGCGCTTATAGAAAGGGTGGTGCGACTCGCCTCTCGCGTGAGTTCTAACATCGAGCTTCCCAGCGACGCTTCGCTTAAACTTCTTGCACCGAACAAAACCAAAGAAAAGGTGCTTCAACCCCTTAAACTTGCGCGCGATTTAAGTTTGGAGCGCACCGAAAAACCTATAGGGATGAGCACGCAACTTATCGTGGGGGCTACACCCGAGAGCGATTTTGAGATACTAAAACTCAGCTCCGTACTCTATGAAAAAGCGCTTCTTAAACGGGTGTATTATTCGGCGTATATCCCCGTAAACGAGCATAAAAATCTTCCCGCATTAGTGAATAAACCGCCGCTTTTACGAGAACACAGGCTCTACCAAGCCGATTGGCTTGTGCGGTTTTACGGCTTTGGCTACGATGAGATTCTAAGCCAAGAGCGCCCCAATCTCGATGAGGCACTTGATCCAAAAACGATCTGGGCTATGCAAAACCTGCATCTTTTTCCCGTAGAGATAAACACCGCTTCCAAAGAGGAGCTTATCCGCATCCCCGGCATCGGGATTCGGGGTGCGCATAAAATTTTGCGAGCAAGGCGGTTTCAAAGGCTTGGCTTTGAGGATCTCTCCAAACTCAAAATCTCTTTAAAACGGGCGCGCTATTTTATTACATGCCATAGGGAATTTCAAAAAGAGGTGCCGCTTTATGAAGAGACGCTCCGCCGCGCACTCACGGCTCCTAAAAAAGGGTACATGCCAAACCTTTTTGACGTAAGCGGCATAACGGGGGAGCTGTGATACTGGTGTACGATGGCACCTTCGAGGGGTTTTTGAGTCTTGTGCACGAGGTGTATTATAAAAAATACGTGCCGCATGCCATAACAAAAAAAGAGCCACATGCCAATCTTCTCGATACGGTGGTAACGATAGAGTACGATGAGGATAAAGCCGCAAAGGTGTTTCGTGCGCTACAAAAAGAGTTTCCCAAAGAGGCTCAAAAAACCATCATGCATATTTTTTTATGCGACACGAATCCCTTTGAGCTTGATCTGCTGGAATATATAAAACTCGGTTTCAAAAACCAAAAAGAGCTTCAAAATATCAATAATCCTCATGTTTTTGCTATCGTAAATCTTCAAAGAGAATTGTTTCGCCACTACCACAAATATAGTGGGTTTTTACGTTTTGAAGAGCTTGAAGACGGAACGCTTTATGCCAAAATAGACTCTAAATTCTCACTGACCTATTTGCTTGGAACCCATTTTGTAAAACGCTTCAACAACCAAAACTTCATCATCCACGACGTAAAACGCGCTTTGGCGTTTGTGAAATACGGTGAGGAGGCACAGGTGCGAAGCGTAGCCGATTTTGAACTGCCGAGTTTGAGCGATGAAGAGGAGAAATTTAAAAAACTCTGGCAAACATTTTTTAAGAGCGTAGCGATAGAGACGAGAAAAAATGAAAGACTCCAAAAGCAACTCGTGCCGCTTGTGTATCGCACCTACATGAGCGAGTTTATGTAAGATGGTTGTATATATCAATATATCTTGATATGTTATAAAAATTTCGCTACAATGCTTCATCTTTTTAGAAAAGGACGTGCGCATGGTTGTAGCGGTATCGCTTTTTTTGATCACTTTGGCACTTGTCATTTTTCAGCCGAGGGGCTTGAAGATAGGTACGAGTGCGATGGCGGGGGCTGTGGCGGCTCTTTTGCTCGGGGTTGTGAGCTTTGCCGACGTGGGGGAGGTAACCAAGATCGTTTGGGATGCGACTTTGGCATTTATCGGGATCATTATCCTCTCGATGGTGCTTGATGAGATAGGGTTTTTTGAGTGGTGTGCCATCAAGACGGCGAAACTCTCACGCGGAAGCGGGCATCTGATGTTTGTCTATGCGCTCTTGCTCGGTTCGTTTGTATCTGCTCTTTTTGCAAACGACGGTGCCGCGCTTATTTTGACCCCGATTTTGCTTGCAAAGATGCGTTTATTGCAGCTCAATACAAAAACTATCGTCGCATTTTTACTTGCGGGCGGGTTTATGAGCGATGCGGCTTCTCTACCGTTTGTGTTTTCCAACCTCACCAATATCGTTACGGCAAACTATTTCGATATAGGGTTTGTGGAGTATCTACAAAATATGATCCTCCCTTATGCGGTGAGTACCCTTGTTACCATCGCCTTTTTATGGGTTGTATTGCGCAAAGATATCCCGCAGTATGTCGATACGGCACTCCTTAAAAACCCCGATGAAGTGCTTAAAAACAAAACCCTCTTTAAGTTTAGCTGGTTCTTTTTAGCGCTTTTGCTTGCAGGGTATTTCACGGGAGATGCGTACGGACTGCCTATAAGCGTATTTGCTCTTGGAGGCGCACTTGTGTTTTTGGCGATAGCGAGTTACACCAAAAGTGCCAAAGCGTGGCTGACGATCAAAACTGCTCCGTGGCAGGTGGTGTGGTTTAGCATAGGGCTTTATATCGTCGTGTACGGGCTTAAAAATGCGGGGCTTACCGATTACCTTGCATCTGTTTTGCATACCTTACATGCCAAAGGGGATTTTATCGCGATTCTCGGCACGGGGTTTATTGCCGCCATATTAAGCGCGATTATGAACAACATGCCAACGGTCATGATCATGGATATAGCGCTTAGCGACGTGGGGAACTCGGCACTGGCGTATGCAAATATCATCGGGTGCAACCTAGGACCGAAAATGACGCCTTTTGGGAGTTTGGCAACGCTTTTATGGTTGCATGTTTTGGCGCAAAAAGGGGTGAAGATAAGCTTTTTGGAGTACAGCAAATTCGGGCTTTTGGTGACGCCGCCTATTTTGTTTGTCGTGCTTGTGACGCTTTATTTGGTTTGAGTCGTTTGATACGGACTAAAGTCCGTGTTACGGAGGGGCTTCTACGGTGTTTGATACGGATTAGAGTCCGTGTTACAAAATCACCGTAACACGGGCTTCAGCCCGTAAGGAATTGGTTATAATCTACATTATGAGGATGGAAAATGAAAAAAGTTTTGGTTTTATGTACGGGAAATAGTTGTAGAAGTATCATGGCTGAGGCGCTTATTAACGCGAAACTAGAGGGCATAGAGGCAAAAAGCAGCGGTGTGCGCGCAAGCGGTGCCGTGAACCCACATGCCAAGAAACTTCTTGAAGAAAAAGGGATTTGGAGAGAGGAGTACCACTCAAAAATCCTCGATACTCTGATGAATGAGGATTTTGATCTGGTGGTGACTGTGTGCGACCATGCCAACGAAACCTGCCCGATGTTTCCCCGCCCCGTAGCGAAACTCCATGTGGGGTTTCTTGATCCATCGGGCAAGGAGGAAGCGGAGTATCTCAAAACCTACGAGCAGTTAGAAGCGGTGTTGTTGCCAAAAATCAAAGAGGCTTTAGGTGTTTGATTGGCTCTCTCACCTCGCACACGGGTTTGTTTTTGAGGTTTTAGATGTTGCAAAGGGGAGCTCGTTTGGGGATGCTTTGCACTTTTTTATCTACGATACGATCAAGATTTTTATCCTTTTGGTGGGTATTATCTACCTTGTAACCCTTTTGCGAAGCTATTTTCCTCTGGAGAAAGCACGGGCGTTTATCAGCGGCAAACATAAACTCGTAGGGCATCTCGCCGCCTCACTTTTTGGAATGCTCACACCGTTTTGTTCATGCAGTGCGATTCCGCTGTTTTTAGGGTTTTTACAAGCGCGTATCCCCCTTGGGGTGACCTTTAGCTATCTTATCTCTGCACCGCTGAGCGACGCGGTTGTATTGGCACTCTTGGTTTCGCTCTTTGGGTGGAAAATCACCCTTTTTTATGTAGTCGCGAGTTTGAGTATTGCGGTGGCGGCGGGGCTTTTTATAGGTGCGATGAACCTTGAAAAAGAGGTGCTTATCGAGGTAAAACCGCTTGATGTGCTCCCGTATGAGCCTCAAGAGACCCTCTTTGCCCATCGTATGAGAGAGTCGTGGGAGTACACGGCGGATATTTTTAAAAAGATCTACCTTTTCGTTGTGGCGGGCGTGGGGATCGGGGCGTTTATCCACGGGTACGTGCCTACTGATTTTATCACCTCTTATGCGGGCGGTGATGCTTGGTATGCGCCTATAATCGCGGTGGTGATGGGGATACCTATGTACTCCAATGCAGCGGGGATTTTACCCCTTGTGGAGGTGCTCACCCAAAAAGGGATGCTCCTTGGAACGGCGCTGAGTTTTATGATGGCGGTCGTGGCGCTGAGTTTGCCCGAGGCGATGATTTTAAAAAGGGTGCTCTCACTCAAACTCATCGGCATTTTTTTCGGTATCGTAGGCTCGGCGATTTTGGCAATCGGGTATGTGTTTAATTTCATTTTATAGGAGGAACAAGATGAAACTAGAGATTTTAGGTACGGGGTGCGCAAAATGCAAAACCCTAGAAGAGGTAGCAAAAGCGGCAGTTGCCAAAGCGGGCGGATTCCATGAGGTGAAAAAAGTGGAGGATATCGTGGAGATAATGAACTACGGCGTGATGAGCACGCCCGCACTGGTGATAGATGGCAAAGTGGTGAGCAGCGGGAAGGTGCTCGGTGTCGATGAAGTCTTGGCATGTATGAACGACTCAAAAGCTCTTTAACGGTTTTGGATTAGGGTCAAACTTTTTTTTGATCTCTTTTGCTGCATGCCATGATTTTTAGCTTGAAAAAAATGAGGCGTTATTACTTTCTTTTGCTATGATGCCCTTTGATTTTTCCCTCTTGAAGGAGCTTTTATGGCGGATTTGTTTTTAGGTTTCGGGCTTTATTTTGTGACGGCGTTAGCGCTTATGGGGCTCTTTTTGTATCTTTATGCGCTCGTGACCCCCTACGATGACTATGAGCTGATTTTTCATAAAAACAATACGGCTGCCGCACTTGGGTTCGGCGGGGCGATCGTGGGTGTGGCTACGCCGATGTACAGCGCACTCGTGCATTCGGTTTCATACGGTGATTTCGTGATTTGGGGTGCGATTGCGATAGCGATTCAGCTTCTTTTTGCTTTGGTTGCTACAAGGGTGAATACAAAATTTTCGGTGGTCAAACAGATTGAGAGCGGCGTCGTTCCCGTCGGGGTTTTGATGGCATTTTTGTCAATCGCCATCGGGTTGCTTAATGCAGGTTCTATTAGTTATTAGAGCGTTTCCCGATTGGGGAAACGTTTAGGCTTTTTTTAAGCCCATTGCCCATGATTCCATAACGTTATGGAGTTGTTCGATGGGCGCTTCCATAAACTCGATAACGAAAGAGTTTTCAAGTTCTGCTACTGCGATGCTTCTTGGGCGTACCGCCAAAATTTTCGTATTGGGGATTGCCGCGCCGAAACAAAACACGATGTTTTTTGCATCTTTGATCTCTGCGTTAATCTCCCCTTTGAGGTTCGTCGTATGGGCATAGTGGTCAAAAACGGCTATGAATTTCGCAATCGGATGCTCCTCTATCTTATTTTCAAAATAAGCGATAACCTCACTTGCGTTTTTTTGCTCCACTTCGCTTTTGTCAAGTTCGAGGGTGTAAACAGGGTATTTTTCCAAGAAAACGGTTTTTTTCATAAATGTCCTTTATAATAATTATGTGTTCAAATTATACTTATTAAATGAACATATGTCAAATAAAACTATTTATTGAATAATACCGATCCCAAGCGAATCATATTGGAACCGCATTCGATGGCAAGTTCGAAATCTCCGCTCATACCCATAGAACAGACGGTCGCGCCTTCGAGTTGTTTATAGATGGCATGTGTCGCGAGGAAACTTTGTTTGATAACCTCTCTATCTTCGGTATGCGCACCGATGCTCATCACCCCTTTGAGGGTAATATTGGGGCATTCGGCTTGGATCTGTTTGTAGATAGCAACGGCATCTTCGGGCATAACGCCGTGTTTGGATTCCTCTTTTGCGGAGTTGATCTGGAGCAGGGCGCTTAAGTTTTGGTTGCGTAGTGCGAGTTTTTTTTTGCAGCTCCTGTGCAAGCTCGAACGAGTCTAGTCCTTGAAACAACGACGGATTGATATCTAAAAGGTTGTTGATCTTGTTTTTTTGCAGATTGCCGATAAAGTGCCACTCTAAAGGAAGCTCCTCTAGCTCCTTTGATTTTTCCCGCAAATCCTGCACCTTGTTCTCCCCAAAAGCGCGTTGCCCGATGTTGTAGAGCGCTTCGATCTCTTGGCATGTTGAGTATTTGCTTACAGCTACGATCTTTACGATATGGTGCGGACTCACTCGCAGACGCGCTGCTTCTACTCTTCTTATAATGGAGTCTATGTAGATTTTATACTCTGTTTGTGTCATGTGTTATCCTAATAATCTGTTGATATCGTTGTAAAGCCCAAGCCCCATAAGCCCGAAAAGCACCACCCAACCCGCTATGGTGAGTTTGATAATCACCGCTTCGCTGGGTACATGCCTTGTGATGAACTCGTAAAGATTGAACATAATATGCCCCCCATCAAGTGCGGGGATAGGTAAAAGATTCAGAACTCCGAGGTTGACCGAGATGAGTGCGGCAAAGAAAAGCACTGCCATCCAACCCGCATCGGTAGCATCGGAGGTGAGCTTCACGATCGTGATAACGCCGCCGAGCTCACTTGCAGGCACCTCTGCCATGATGAGTTTTTTGACCCCCGTAAAGATGAGCGTAGAGGCAAAAACGGTTTGGTCTGCGGCATAAGAGAGGGTCTCGAAAAAATCAAGATCAAGGCGGTGGGTCACCCCCGCACTGGTGATCCCTATCATTTTTCTTTGTACCTTGTCGCCGTAGATGTCGGTGGTCTCACGCATTTGCGGCGTGATGATTTTAAACTCTAAAAGATCGCCTCTTTGGATCTGAAACTCCAAGCTCCCTTTGGCATCCCCGATGAGATCCGCCATTTCGTTCCATGTGGTGATCGCAACGCCGTTGATGGCATGTACGGTATCGTTGGCTTCAAGCCCCGCAATAAACGCGGGGGAATCTTTGACAACCTCGCCTATGACGGGGGAGAGGGCAGTGGGGCCGCCGAGGGCTATAAAAAAATAGAGTACGTATGCCAAAGCAAAATTCGCCAAAGGTCCCGCAAAAAGGATAAACATACGCTGGAGCGGGGTTTTTGTGTTGTAGCTGTCGTCGTCGTAATTTTTTTTGGAGGGATCGGTATCGTCTTGCCCCTTCATTTTAACGTAGCCGCCAAGCGGGATCATTGCGATGCGCCATTCGGTGCCCCATCTGCGAAACGAGGCGATTTTGTTTCCGAAACCGATACTAAAAACTTCTACGTAAACACCCACGGCGCGTGCGGCAAGGTAGTGACCTAGTTCGTGAAAAAAGATAAGTGCCGAAAGTACTAAAAGTGCAACGAAAATACTCATTGTGCATCATCCTTTGCAAGTGCGTTTTTGAACCCCCAAAGGTATTCCAATCCCGAATATACCGTAAGAGCCACCGCGATCCAAAGAAGCATATCCCCAAATGGCCAATGCATAAGTAAAAAACCGATAGCCACCATCTGAGAGACGGTTTTGACCTTGCCCGCCCAGCTGGCTTTGACGCTGATCCCCTCGCTGATGGCGACCGTGCGAAGTCCCGTGATAAAGAGTTCACGTACAAGGATAATATAGATCGCCCATGCGGAGGCTTCGCCGATCATCATCAGCCCTAAAAATGCCGCTAGTGTAAGCATCTTGTCGGCAAGGGGATCTAAAATGGCTCCAAGAAGGGTCGCTTGATTGAGCTCGCGCGCAATGTAGCCGTCGAAAAAGTCGGTGATGGAAGCAAGCACGAAAAGAAGGGAGGCAAAATAGTAGTTCCACGTAACGTGAAAGCCGTTTTGGGTGAAAAAGTCGGGGTTTAAAATGATCCAAAACATCAAAGGCGCAAGCAAAATTCTCAGTGAGGCAAGAGTGTTGGGTAGATTTAACAAAGAGTCTCTCTTTTTTGCCTGCAATTATACCTTTTTAATGCTTACTCGCGCTTAATTCGAGTTCGATTGCCTTGTTGACGCACGATTCTATCGAGGTGGTGTCGGCGATAACGGGGGTGATGTTTTCGGGGAAAAATCTTGCCGTGGTATGCCCTATGGAGATCGCTTTATAGCTCTCTTTCCACTCGAAATTTTTGAAAAAACACTCGATCGTAGAGGGGGAAGAGAAAATTATATAAGAGTTTTCGGGCAGCTCTTTGATTTTCAAAGCATCGTTGCAGAGGTTTTCGTAAACCACTACGTCTTCACATGCCACATCCGAGGTCTGGAGGATTTCGATGAGATTGGAAACCACTTTTTTGCCGCGAAGATACAGTACTCTTTTGCCGCGCAGCTCCTCGACGAGTTCGTTTGCGAATTGGTCGCCGTGTTTGGTGATGCCGACAAATTTGAGGTTGCCGCCGAGTTTTTTAATAGTCTTTGCCGTCTGTGCGGCGATAGCGTAAGAGGGAACGTCTCTCCAGTTTTTGTTAAAAGAATCGATTGCCAAAACACCGTTTTTGGAGGTAAAAACGACGGCGTCGTATTTGCTAAAATCTATTTCGCTCTCTAGGTAATGGATTTTATATATTTGGATATTCTTGGCATGTGCCGTTTTTTTATCCCCGAGGGTGTAGATATTCATAGTGTTTATTTTCATTTTCATTTTGAACGATTCTATATTCTTTGCTATAAAACCTTTTTTTTCCTTTCTCGTATCTAACAAAACGACGCTTTTGTCGTTTTGAACATGGTAGTCAAACTTGTTTTTACTAAGCTCGTAGGTGAGCTTCATCAGTTCGTCGTAGCGCTGTGCAGGGGTGTAGGTTCCGTCGGGCACAAACGCATGGTAGTTGACGTTATATTCGTAATATAAAAGATTGAGTTTGTTTATGATCTTTGTAAAATTGCTCATAGTGGGGATTGTACCGTGAATAAGTAAATTTTTTTATCAAAAACAACAAAAATGTAGTTTTTTCGATTTTTTACGTCAAAGGGAGGAGAAAAAAAGGTAGCGCCCCCGAAAAAGAGGGCTTGAAAACTTATTGGAAGGTCGTGCCGCCGTCGATGATGATCGTTTGCCCCGTAAGCCAAGAGGATTCGCTACCGCATAGGAACAAACATGCTCCCGTGAGATCCTCCGCTTCACCCATACGACCAAGCGGTGAGCGTTTAACAACCTCGCTTTTCACCTCTTCGTAGTTTGGAAAAGCTTTAAGCGCATCGGTGTCGATAGGTCCGCCGCTAACGGCATTGACGCGGATGTTTTTCTCACCGAGTTCTGCTGCTGCGTAACGCACCATAGCCTCGACTGCTGCTTTGTTGCTTCCGTGACCTGCGTAGTTAGGGGTATAGACAAGGTTCCCCGTCGAGCTCATAGAGATGATACTGCCGCCGCCTGTTTTTTCCATACGTTTTGCCGCTTCTTGCGCACCTACGACAAACGCATCGACCGTTGCCGTCCAGATATTGTTGAGCCCTTTGGGTTTAAGACGCATAAAAGGACCAAACCCGCCTACGACCGCACGCCCCGAGATGATAGCGTTTGAGATAAAATAATCAAGACGATCGAAATCTTTGTCAAACTCCGCATAAACCTCTTTATAGGTTTCAGGTTCTAAAATATCGAGTTTATAAGCACGCGCCTTGACGTTGTATTTTGCTTCTACGTCGGTGATGATCTCATTAGCCGCATCCGCTTTGGTCGCATAGGTAAATGCCACGTTGCATCCTTTAGCCGCAAAAGCATAAACGATCGCTTTGCCGATTCCGCGTGTGCCGCCGCTTACAAAAAGAGTTTTTCCCGTCATTAGTATCCTTTAATCGTATAGTTTTTCATAATAGTTTCTATCCGCTTCATGTTTTCTGCACTCGGAGGGGTGAGCGGCAGACGGTATTCAAGCGTCTCAATGAGTCCTGCTATATACATAGCCGCCTTGATGGGGATAGGGTTTGATTCGCAGAACATAATTTTATTCAAAGGGTAGAGCGTATCGTTGATCTTTTTTGCACCCGCAAAATCACCCGCTAAGGCTAAGCGTACAAGCTCGCTTTTAAGGTCGGGCATCAGGTTGGAGGTAACCGAGGTGATCCCCGCGCCGCCGTTTGCAAGAATAGGGTAGTCGATCGCATCATCACCCGAAAATACTTTAAGTTCGGGACAGCGAGAAAGAAGCTCTATGGTGCGCTCTAGGCTCCCGGTCGCTTCTTTGATACCGTAGATATTGGGTACGTCGTTAAAAAGACGGATCACCGTGTCGGCACCGATATCGACACCCGTGCGCCCAGGAACGTTGTAAAGCATAAAAGGAAGCTCTGGAACCGCCTCGGCGATCGCTTTGTAGTGCTGATAGAGCCCCTCTTGGGTAGGCTTATTGTAGTAGGGGCTGACCGAGAAGATCGCATCGACACCCACTTCTTGTGCATTTTTTGCGATTTGGATCGCTTCTGCGGTGGAGTTGCTTCCTGCACCTGCGAGAACTTTCGTACGCGTTCCCTTGCAAACTGCGACGGCAATCTCCATACAACGTTTATCTTCGTCGTACGTGAGTGTCGCACTCTCTCCCGTGGTGCCTACGGGGCATACGGCGTCTATGCCGTTGTCGATTTGTCTCTGGATTAGTTTTGCGTAGGTTTGCTCATCAAGTTTGCCGTTTTTAAACGGTGTAATGAGAGCTGTTGAAGAACCTGTTACGATTTGCATCTGCGTTACCCTTTGAAAATAATGCGCAATTATAGCCAAAAAGTTTTAAACTGCAATTGTGCTTAAACGAATTTGATAGGTTTGCAATAGAGCGTAAATTGAGAATTTATTCAATAAAAAAGTGTAAAATTGCGCACATGAAGAGATTACTTATACAATCCGTTTTATTTTTATTATTGGCAGGTTCAGCCTCTGCGGACGAGGTGGACGGGCGTGGCATGTTGCACGATGCGGTCTATTATGAACGCTATGAAGAGGTGAAAAAACTGCTCGGTGAGGGGGAGGATACGGAGCTAAAAACCAAGGCGGGTTTGACGCCGCTGCATGTCGCCATAAAAAAGCGCGACACGGAGATGGCGGTTTTGCTCTTGGAAAGCGGCGCGGATATCAATGCCGCGGATAACAACGGCAACACCGCGTTACTATTGGCAATCAAGAAAAAAAATCTGGAGATGGTGCGCTTTTTAGTGCTTCGCGGTGCAGATGTCAATCAGCAAAACAACGAAGGGATATCCCCCCTGCATCAAGCGGCGTATACGGGGATCCCTTTGATCGTCGAGTTTTTGCTCGATGCGGGAGCCGACAACAAGGCAAAATCGAATCAAGGATATAGAGCGTTTGATTTCGCCCTTATGCAGAACAATTTGTCGGTGATCGACGTATTGCAACTTTACGAAAAAGAGAGACAATGAAAGTAATTATTAACGGAACACAAAAAGAGATACAACAAGAGCAGACGCTTTTGGAGCTTTTGGCAGAACTTGGACTGAGCGATAAGGTGATGGCTGCGGCGGTCAATATGCAAATCGTCAAGCAAAACGAGTGGCAAACGTTTCGCTTGCAAGAGGGCGATAAGCTGGAGTTACTCGACTTCGTCGGGGGAGGGTGAAACCTCGAGAGCTACGACCGCTATGGCGTACTCGCCGTCATGCGTGATCGAGACACTCGTGTTTTTGATACGAAACTTTTGCATGAGCGCATCTGAGAGATACAAAAGAGGTGCACCTTTGGGGCTTTTTGCGATCGTGATATCATAAAACGAGCATTCTGCACCGATACCCACTCCCAAAGCTTTTGAACATGCCTCTTTGGCCGCCCAAAAACCAGAAGCGGTTTTGTGGTTTTTTACAAGAGAAACCTCTTGGGGTCGTAAAAAGCGCAAGAGCGCTTTTTCGCCGAAGCGCTCCATGAGCTTCTCCATGCGGGAGGTTTTGATAATGTCGATCCCTATCATCTACTGAATGACGAACTCGGTAAAGTAGATACCTTTGATCTGACCGTCGGTGACAATAGCATTGAGGGTATCCATAATCTGCAGAGAAACTTTTTGTTTCCCTTTTCTCGAAGAGATCTCCTCTAACGTTTTAGAGGTTAAGATACGGATCACCCTGTCGCGGATAACGGGGATTTTATTGTCGAGTTCTACGGCGATATGTTTGCCGTCAAGCTCTAAAGACATCGTGACTTTAAGGTATCTGCGCCCGGCATCGCTTTTGAGATTGACCGTAAAGGTATCGAGCGGGTACAAGATGCCGATTTCGCTCAGGCGTCGGTTGTCCTCTTCCTCTTCCATAGAAGAAAGGGTTCTTACCGCAGGCTTTTCTCTTGCTTGGGGCGTGTTTTGAACCTGTTGCTGCTGTTGCGGCTCATCCCCCATAAGCAAAATCGTAATCACCGCACCCACCACGATGATGAGTATAAGTACGATAATGATAACCATAAGGAGGAGTTTGCTCGATTTTTTCTCTTGTTGTCCGTTATTGTTTTCTTCTTCTGCCATCAGGTCTCCTTTGGTAATTAACCGATAACTTTAATGTTTAAAGTTTTTACGATTTCCTCAAAAATAGCACCCGCTTCTCTGTCTATATCGTCGTGGTATTCAAGCACCGCTACATCTTTCGTATCGGAGATATTGCATGTATAGCTTTGGGGTTTGAGATCGTGTTTTGCAATGATCGCATCGATCGTTTTGCAAACGAGTGCGCCTTCCTCTTTCCCTTCGTAGGCTATAGAGATTTTTGAATATCTTTCTTCGCTTCTAAACTGTGCATCTATCATAAGAACCCTTTTATATTTTCTAAGTATGGCGTTGATTATACTTACATTATCTATAAAACAATTTTAAAATCAAAACCATTCGAGGAGTTTTGTAACTTCATCGACGATATAGGTTTTGATAACCGTTTTTTCAAGCGGTTTTTTTGGCACGAGAGCTTTGGCGATATTTTGCATCTTCGCTTCTTTGAGACGGGTATCGAGCGCATACACTTCCCGAACGTCCCCCACGAGCGATACCTCGCCGATAAATATCGTTTCTTTGGAGATGGCACGATCTCTAAAACTGCTGATAATTGCCGCCAAAACAGCCAAATCCGCCGAAGTTTCGGTGATTTTGATTCCTCCCGTGATGTTGATAAAGACGTCGTATCCCGAAAGGGGGATCTCGAGTTTTCGCTCCAAAAGTGCCAAAAGCATATTGAGACGGTTGGTGTCAAACCCCGTCGCTTGACGTTTGGAATTTGCCGTATGGCTTTCGGAAACAAGAGCCTGAACCTCTAAGATGATTGGGCGGGAGCCCTCCATGACCACCGTGAGCGCAGAGCCTGATTGTTGGGAGTTGCGGTTAAAAAAGCGGGATGCGACGTCGGTGGCAGAGACAAGCCCCTCGCTGCGCATCTCAAAAACGCCTATCTCGCTCGTGGGTCCAAAACGGTTTTTAAAGCCTCGCAAAATACGGAGCTCTTGGGAGGAATCCCCCTCAAAATAGAGCACCGTATCGACCATGTGTTCCAAGACCCTCGGTCCCGCGATAGAACCCTCTTTGGTGATATGCCCGATGATAAAGATAGCCAAATCTTTCTCTTTGGCGATGCGCATCAGATCGAAGGTGATCTGGCGCACCTGCGTTACCGACCCTGGAGCCGAGGTGATCGCTTCGGAGTAGAGGGTTTGGATGGAGTCGATAATCAAAAAATCGTACTTGCGGTGTTCGAGTTCCACTAAAACCTGTTCTAAGCGTATCTCGCTCAAGAGATAAAGGTTCGGTTGGTTTGATTTGAGGCGGTTGGCGCGCAGTTTGATCTGCCCCGCCGATTCTTCCCCCGTGACGTAGAGGACGTTTTTGCCGCTTGAGGCTATGTTGGAGCCAACCTTTAAAAGCAAAGTCGATTTTCCCACCCCCGGACTCCCCCCGATAAGGGTGAGGGAACCGGGGACTATGCCGCCGCCTAGCACCATGTCGAGTTCTTTGTCTAAAGAGGTGAAACGATACACCTCGTTTTCGATAATTTCGGTGATAGGTAACGCTTTTGCGCCGCTGGAAGAGGAGGATTTTGTCTGTTTTATCACCTCTTGTTGGTGTTCGCTCAGCTCTATAAAGGAGTCCCATCCACCGCAGTTGGTGCATTTGCCCATCCATTTAGGGGTCGTAAAACCGCAGTGTTGGCACTCATAAAGGATTTTTTTCTTTGCCATAATCGTATCCGTTTTGTATTTGGGAAATTATACACTCTTGGCATGTCAAAAGAAAAAAGTATGGCATGTTGCAATATTTTTGTCATAAAAATTTATAAATTCAAAGTACAATAGTGCAAAAAAAAGGAGTTTTTTGATGAGAATTGTATTGTTTTTACTCACGAACTTGGCGGTTATGGCGGTGCTGCTTTTGACGACAAAGCTTTTGGGGCTTGATAGGACGCTTGGCAGCGGTTACACTTCGCTCTTGGGATTTGCGCTCGTGATCGGGATGGGAGGGAGTTTTATCTCCCTTTTGCTCTCAAAATGGATGGCAAAACGCTCAATGGGGGTGGAGATTCTCGATCCTGACACTATCCGCGACAAAGAGATGATGTGGCTCTACCAAAGGGTCTCAGAGATTAGCCACCAGGCGGGGATAAAAACTCCCGAAGTGGGGATCTACGAGGGAGCACCCAACGCGTTTGCCACGGGATGGAACAGAGACGATGCACTCGTAGCGGTCTCTAGCGGGTTGATGCAGGTGATGAACAAAGAGGAGATCGAGGGGGTTTTGGCACACGAGATAGGGCATGTTGCAAACGGCGATATGGTGACGCTCTCGCTTATTCAGGGTGTGGTGAACGCGTTGGTGATTTTCTTGGCGCGCATCATCGGCAACATTATAGACAAAGCGGTTTTTAAAAGCAGGGACGGCTATGGAATAGGGTATTACGCGACGGTTTTTATCGCCGAGATGGTGCTTGGGATCTTGGCATCGATCATCGTGATGTGGTTTAGCCGTTTTCGGGAGTACCGTGCGGATGAGGCGAGTGCAAGACTTGTAGGAACCCATAAAATGGTCAATGCCCTTAAAAAACTTCAATCTCTCAAGGAGAACCCTTCGCTTCCCAAAGAGATGGCGGCGTTTGGGATCAGCGGCGGCAATTTTATGAGTCTCTTTAGCTCCCACCCGCCGCTTCAAAAAAGGATAGAGAACCTTTTGAAATAGATTTTTTCTTGGCATGTCGCTTTTGTACATGCCAAGGCTTTTAGTTTGGGTTATGAGTAAACTCGGGCACGATCTCTTTGAGTTTTGCGAGTTTGTCCTCGCACGCAAGAAGGTCGGCAATATCGCTGTTGAGTTTTTCGATCTCATAGGGGGTTTGCCCCGCGACCATGATCGATTCGTACTGCGTTTGTGCTTCGCTCTCATCGATGAGAAGCTCTTCGTAGAGTTTCTCTCCGCTTCTGAGACCGCTAAACTCTATGCGTATATCCTCTTTGCCGCTGAGTTCCACCATCTTTTTTGCGAGATCGACGATTTTGATCGGTTCCCCCATGTCGAGGATGAAAATCTCGCCCCCTTTGCCGATGCTTGCCGCTTGCAAAACAAGTTCGCACGCTTCGGGGATAAGCATAAAGTAGCGGGTTATATCGGGATGGGTTACGGTGATGGGACCGCCGTTTTCGATTTGGGTTTTAAACTTCGGAATGACGCTGCCGCTGCTGCCTAAAACATTGCCGAATCGTACGGCGACGATCTCGGTTTTTTTCTTGGCATGTTGCGAAGCAATCACGTTTTTGGAAGAAACTACGTTTTGTGCATAGAGTTCGCAGATCCGTTTTGTAGCTCCCATAACGTTGGTGGGGCGTACCGCTTTGTCGGTGGAGATAAGAACGAATTTCTCCGCACTGTGTGCGATGGCGCAGTCGATGGTGTTCTTTGTTCCCAAAACATTGTTGCGTATCGCTTCACTTATGTTTTCCTCAACAAGCGGTACGTGTTTGTATGCCGCGGCATGGATCACGATTTGTGGCATGTACTTCGCAAACGTTTTTTCTAAAAGCTCTTTGTCGATCACCGACTGCATCACTAAAGCGGGGTTATAGGGTGCGAGCTCCTCTGCAACGGTGTAAAGGTTGTATTCGCTATGATCCAGAAGAATCAGTTGTCTGGCACCGAAATGGGCGCATCGGCGGCTGATCTCGCTTCCGATGCTCCCCCCGGCACCCGTGATTAGGATCGTTTTGTCGGCTATAAAGTTTTGAATGGCACTTTTGTCCAAATCTTTCGGATGGCGTGCTAAGAGGTCTTCGATAGAGAGGTTCTTTATGCGCGCTTCTTCGCTGTCGATAAAAGCTATTTTGATGTCAAAAATACCCAACTTTTCGAGTCGCGCGTAGATGGCATTGAGTTTTGTTTGCTCTATCCTTTGGGCTATGACGACACACTCGATCTTTTCGTTTGCAACAATCGACTCAAGCGCATCGAGAGCTTGGACGCGGATATCGGAGATATAGCTCTCAAGAATACTATCGGAATCATCAAGAGCGATAATAGCGCTGATGTAGAACTCTTTTTTTTGTTTGATAAGCGTTTGGGCGTAGGGAGTGGCACCCAAGATGAGGGTTTTTTTCATATGGCGGTTGTTTTCACTCTCTAAAATAAGCCGTTTGGCGATCCTAAAAAAGCCTATAAAAACAAAGGAGAGAAAAAAGTCGATAACGATGATGCTCCGTGCAAAAAGGGTCTCATCCAAAAAAAGAAGATAGAGAATCGTAAAAGCTCCATATGCGACAAGATGGGCATAAAAAAGCTTTTTTGCTTCACTCAGAGCAAAAAATCTCCATGTGACGCGGTAGATTTTAAAATACCCCAGCGAGGCTGTTTTAAGCAAAAGAATGATGAAAAAAACTTTGTAAAAAGAGTCCATAAATTCGGGAGGAATATCGAAATTAAACCTGAGGTTATACGCCAAAAATAGAGTAAAAAAGGAAAATAAAGCATCAAAGAAAAGAAAAAAGAGCATCCTTTTGGTCGCGGAGGGTTTAAACATTGACTATCGCCTCACAAATCATTTGCACATCCTCTTTGCTCATGGTTGTACTGCTTGCCAAACACACCCCGTTTTTAAACAGATTTTGCGAGGTTCCGTCCACGATCGCTTTGGCATGTGCAAAAAGGGGTTGCATATGCATTGGTTTCCATAAAGGGCGGCTCTCGACGTTGATGCGCTCGAGTGCTTGGATAATCAAAGCGGGGGATTTTGTTTGGCATGTGAGTGCGCTGAGCCATCGGTTGCCCCGAGAATTTGGGAGTTCCGGCATAAATTCTACACTTTTCTCCTGTGCTAAAAACTCGCTATACCACGCAAAAATCTGCCGTTTTTTTGCCACGCGCTCCTCCAACACCTCCATCTGCCCCACGCCTATGGCGGCTAAAACGTTGCTCATGCGGTAGTTGTAACCGTACTCTTCGTGTTCATAGTGCAAAAAAGGCTCTTTTGCTTGGGTAGCGTAAAATTTTGCTTTGGCGATCCACTCTTCGTTGGCACTGATGAGCATCCCGCCGCCGCTTGTGGTAATGATCTTGTTGCCGTTAAAACTATACACTCCTAAGTCGCCGAAGGTTCCCGTATGTTTGCCCCCAAAAGTAGCACCCAAAGACTCCGCCGCATCCTCGATAAGGTAGATGCCGTGAAGCCTGCACACCTGCGCTATCGTCTCGATATCGGCGCACATCCCATAGAGATGGGTGAGGATAAGCGCTTTGGGTTTCTTTTGGCATGTCAAAAGATAATGTTCCAAAAGTTGCGGCGAGAGGTTCCACGACTCTTTGTCGCTGTCGATAAAAACGGGGTTTGCGCCTTGGTACAAAATGGCATTGACCGAACCGATGAAGGTAAAAGTGGAAGCGAGTACGTCATCCCCCGCGCCGATACCGAGCACCCGAAGTGCCAAGTGGATCGCCGCCGTGCCGCTCGTGGTTGCCAAGGCATGTGATGCGCCCGTATAGGTTTTGATGCTCTCTTCAAATCGATCGACAAATGCGCCCAGCGGCGCGATGTAGTTGCTATTAAATACCTGCTCAATGTAGCCTAGTTCATTGCCGCCCATGTGGGGCGCGCTTAGAAAGATCCTCTTAGTCATGAAACAATACCAAATTCTTTTTTTAATTTAGTTTCTAAATCCAAAAGACCTTCGGGTGTACGCTCTCCTACTTTTTTCGGATTGTATCCTACATATATCCCCCAAGGATCTAAATTTTTTGAAATAATGCTTCCTGCTCCAATAGTTACTCCATCCGGAATTGATACACCGGGTAATACAACGCAGTTAGAACCTAAAATGCAATGGCGTCCTATGTGGACTTCGCCTAATTGAACATTTTTATATTTAGAGGGAACGCACGGATTTGATAAATAAGAGCCTTTAAAATCGTCACTACCGGTAATTATTCTGCATCCTGCACTTAAACCAGAAAAATCACCTATGGTAAATTTTCCCCCGCCAATAATCGAGCAGAATGAAGATATATGAACAAATTTACCAATTTTAGTTTGAAGACCGCTATTTAAAAAAACAAAATCATCTACCTGACTAAAATCATCTATCTCAAAAGCTTCGGGTTTGATGATTTTTGCAAAGTCGAATATTTTAACTTCTTTGCCTTTATATTTAAATTCGTTTTTCATCAATTATTTCCTTTGAATTTTTCCATTGTTACATGTGTATTGGAGTTTATACCACTTCTTTGAAACACCTTTACAAACGTGAGCCAAAGTATCTTCATATCAAGCCAAAATGAACGGTGCTCTACATACCATACGTCGTAAGCAAATTTTTGCTCCCAGCTGATCGCATTGCGCCCGTTTACCTGCGCCCACCCAGTAATCCCGGGTTTGACATCGTGACGTTTTTTTTGCTCGTCGTCGTAAAGTTCGAGATATTCTACCAAAAGAGGGCGCGGACCTACAAAGCTCATCTCCCCTTTGAGCACGTTCAAGAGCTGGGGAAGTTCATCGAGACTCGTACTTCTTATAAATCTACCCACGCCGCCAAGCCTTTGCGCGTCGGGAAGGAGATCGCCCCTTGGCATCTTTTTCGTCTGTCATGGTGCGGAACTTGTAGATGGTGAAAATCTTTTCTTTGTATCCGGGGCGCTCTTGGGAGAAGAGAAGAGGGCGACCCATCTTCCATAGAATCAGCACACTTGTGAAAAGATACAGCGGTGCAAAAAGCACGATAAGCAAAAGTGAGAAAAAAATATCAAAAAAACGTTTCATAATACTCCATATACTGCGCGACTATTTTTTCGCTTGCGAACTCTTTGAGCGCTTTTTCTCTCCCGCTTTGCCTCAGTCTAAGCCTGAGCGCTTCATCGCTAAGCAAAAGCTCTATCTTGCATGCCAAGGTTTTTGCATCTCTAAGCGGGACTAAAAAGCCGTTTTTGCCATTATCTACCGCTTCTTTGCAACCGAACGTATCGGTCGTCACGATAGGTTTGCCCATCGAAGCGGCTTCCATGAGCGTTACGGGAAAACCCTCTCTGTAGCTGGGTAAAACAAACACGTCGCTTACGGCGATGAGGTCGGCGATATCGTCGCGGTGCCCCAGCCAAAGCACCGGAGCGCTTCGTAAAAAGGTTTCGCCGGCACACGAGTGATTCCCCGCGTCAGTGCCGCCGACAAACACGAAAACCGCATTTTGGCATGTGGCATGTACAATCTTTGCGGCGTCATAATATTCTTTTATCCCTTTATCCCAAATAGCGCGGGCAACCATCAAAACGATTTTTTTATTCTCTAAACCAAGTTTTTCCTTTATGGCATGGAGTTTTTGCGGGGTGTAGTGCTCCATGGAAAATTTTTTCGTATCAACCCCCACGCTTTTGATGATCTTTACTTTGCCTTGGGGCAAGAGTTTTTTTTGCACCATATAGGCGGGATCGTCGTCGTTTACAAAGACGCACCCGTCGCTGAGTGCAAAGCTTTTTTATAAAGATGCTCCATAAGGTGGCGTACCAGAATATTTTTCGGCGTATCTTTGACGTAAAAAGAGCCCAAACCCTCCACGAGATTGAGCACGATAGGCACGCCCGCTTTTTTTGCCGCCAATGTTCCGTAGATGTTGGGTTTTGCGGTAAAAGTGTGCAAAATATCGAGTCGTAAATCTTTGATAGCCTTATAGATGTTTTGGATCGCCTTTTTCTCTTTGAGGGGGTTGAGACTTTGGCGCTCGATAGCGTAGTTGATCACCTCCACCCCCAAATCAAGCAGGGCTTGGTTTTTCTCCCCTCTAGGGCAGATAGCATACACCTTATGCCCCCTGCGAAGAAGCTCTTGCATGATGGGGGTACGGAAAAGGTAGAGGTTAAGGTCGAGGTGGGAGAGGAAGCCGAAAATCATGTGTTGTGCTCTTTCGTATATTGGCAATAGATTCGTTTTAATTTGTTGGTTATAAGTGAAGGATTACTTAGAAGAGCAAGTAAAAGATAGCCGATTTTTTGTAATGTATGACGGCGAATTGAGGCTAAAACGGCTTTTGCATACCACTGATTACTCTGTAACTGAAATTTAGAAAGGGTATTGAACGTCTTAATAGAGAGACCCTTTTGGATAAAAGCACTTTCTCTTCGTTGCAGAGCTTGTAAAAAAGCACAATATACTCGGGTTGTATTTTCAATCATAAGAGAGCGTTTTTGAATTGTAATTCCCGAAGTGTCGATAACATAATGGGTTAATGGATCTTCGATATTGGTCATTTCCCCAAGTTGGCTGTAACGACACCAAAGTTCGAAATCTTCACAATAAAGTGCTTGCGGATTGTAGCGTAGATTTGTTTTTCGAAACATAATGCTAGAGTGTGCAAAAGGGTTTTTGGCCTGTAACAGCATGGTTTTGAGAGTATTGTGTGATGGAGTCACTGTATGATATCCAAGTGGATTATAATCATGGTCTACAAGTACCAACGAAGTTCCGCAAAGATAAAGATTTGGATTTTTTTCAAAAAGCTCTGATTGTCGTTTGAGTTTATCTGACTCCCATAGGTCGCCGACGTCGATACGTGCTATAAGAGGAGCACAAGCGCTATCAAGACCTTTATTCAGAGAAGTGATGAGACCGAGATTGATGTTGTTATCAATGAGTTTTATACGGGGGTCTCGATGTTTCCAAAAGGTGATTGATTTGAGTGTTTCCTCCAAATCATCGTCTTTGATTATAAAAAATTCAAAGTTTTCCATTGTTTGGTTAAGTACTGATGTAATAGTTGTCTCTAATGCTTGCGGAGAAGGTTTATAAACACTGAGAATAATAGAAACTAAAGGTACTTTTGTCATAGGTGTCAAAGTCGAATCCATGTTTTGGGAACGATATCGGAAGATTGCCGTAGCATTCTAGCATCTGCAAACCATTTTTCGGGAGCAATGACAATTTTGTCCGGATGGCGATTTAACCATGCTCCCCACCAGCTAAAACTGCTATTTGCAATAATATTGTGTCGACACAAACTCATGAGATAGATAGCTTCATGTGGTATGGGTGATTGTTTGTCGTCAATGTATGTGCAATTTTTACAAATAAAATTTTTTTTGACCCAATCAATATCATCCGAAAATACAAAGTAATGAAGTTCTTCGTATTTAGATTCTAGAAGAGAGATGGCTCTGTAATAATAATTTAAGTCGCATATTCCGTGAAATTTATTTGTCTTCAAATTGTTAACGTAGTCACCTCTACGTATATGTATTGAAACGGTATTCGGCTTGGAAATAATGTTTTTTTCTAGAGCATTGGCATAGTCGGACAGCGGTGCTTTGAGAACAAAATCTTGTAGGATGGTTTTTTTAATGGCGATAAAATATTTTTCATTTTGAAAATATCCGTAAAGAGTCTTATTATCGGGGTGGAGATAAAAGTTGTTGTCGGAAAAGAAGTGTCGGTTCTCGTAAAAATTTTCTATTTACAAGTTTGAACTTTTCCCCTATTTTTGCCAATAAACCTGCATTATAAGGAGTGATTTCCGTTTTTGAAGCAATAGGCAAGGTAATATGGTAAGAGTTTAGTTGAAATCCACCATGAAGAGTATAGGTTTCAAAACTACTGATATCAAGTTTTACTTCATACCCGAAGTTTTGAAGACTTTTAGCAAACGCATACTGAAACATCTGATTTCCAAGACCGCCCGTGAGTTTGATAAGTATCATTTTTTTTCAAACCTTACATGGTAGCCGAAACATAAATATTTGTCGGTGAGAGTATCTCTTTTTGAAAAAAATTTTAGGATAGGAATAACAGCTGCTAAAACGATTCTATATAGAAGTTTCATGATTGTATTTGTAATAAAATTCGATGTTCTTAAAAGTTCTTGTGCAATAAAATCAAAGGCGTTGCCATTCGTTTGCATGGAGATAATTTTAAGGTCGTATTTGCTGGCAAAATAGATATAAAAATCTTTTGAAAAGCCATTGTAGTGGTAATATGGTTCCATATGCGGGATACTGCAAAAAGGAGCAGTCAATAACAGAGTTCCTCCTGGCTTTAGAAGTCGGGAAAATTCTTGAATTGTTTTTTCCGGATAAGGAATATGTTCTAAAACTTCGGTGCAGAGTATGGCATCGAAAAAACCGTCTTTTTCGGCAATATCCCAAATATTTCCTATATAATCCAAGCTTCCGTATTCCCAACCTGCAATTTGTAACCCTTCACCTGTTCCTTTTCCGTCATACGCACCGAAGTCTTGACTTTTGTATATCAAGTGAGTGCAGTAAGGTTTATAGCGTTGTGGTCCGCAGCCTGCATCGAGTAAAATTGAGCCTTTAGGGATATCTTCTAAATTCTTTTTGACCCAAATATCTCGGTTAGAGCTGTTTTGAACCAGGAAAAAATTCTTTAGGAAATTTTTTAACATAAGGGCTGCCTTTTTTATAGATGAGATTCTTTATGAACCGCCAAATAATTCATGCAATGGAAGTTTTCAAGATTATAATGGTATTTTTCTATTTTGATTAAACCGTTGTAAAGAGAGTGATAAATATCGTATTTATCATGGAGTAAATCCCAAAAGTCTTTAAAAAATATTCTATTGGCTATATTCGGTTCGTCAAATTCAAATTGGATGTATTTTATCTTATTCTTAGTGAGCATCTCTTTAGCTCCTAAAAGAATGTTGTATTCATAGCCTTGGACGTCCATTTTTAAAAAATCTATAGTTTGTATCTTGTGCTGACGACAAAAAATATCTATGGTTGTAATGTCGATCTTCTCAGAATAAAGCCCGTCTTTTTTTAAGATACTGGCACTTCCTTCTTTTTCAGAATCATAATAAATACTTAGCTTTTCTTCTTTGTCTCCAAAACCAAGAGGAAAGAGGAATCTAGTATCGGAAACCGCAATATTCTGAGCCAGTTGATCGAATGTTTTAATCGATGGCTCAAAGAGGTATAATTGATAGGGAATATTTTTATATTCTTTAATAACATAGGACGACCAATCGCCTACGTTTGCTCCTATATCAAAAATTATTGGATGAGAAGGGAGGTATTGTTGTATTTTTTTAATGATATAAAGTTCACCACTATAATCTGCATAGCCGCTAGCGACTCCGAAGTTCATTCCGTATAGGGATATAAAATATAATTTTTTCCATAATGGGTAGAAAAATTTGTTTCTTAAAAATCTTGATAGTATTTGTTTCATTTTTTATTGCTTCCCGTGAAAAAGATTGTATTTAAATTGTTTGCATTTATAATAAAAATGTTCGCCAAAAATTTTGTATAACCCATATTCAACTACGGAAAGCAAACAAAAAATCAAAAACTTGATATCCAATTTTTGATCTGATTCTTGTTTAAGGTTGATAATCTCTTTTAATTTTTTAAACAAATATTTTGGATGATTGCCTATGCCGCCAAGTTCGAAATCACTTACAATGATATCGACGAAACAACTTTTTAAGGGGTACAACGATAAAAGTTGTTGTGTAAGCATTCCATCTGCAATGATTTTGTATTTTGTGTTAAAGTGGTGTTTTTTTTAAATATTTAGATTTAAAAAACAAGGCTTGATGCGGTCGAATCTCTTCATTGCCATAAAGGAATAAAAAAGATTTTTTGTAATACAAGGCAACTTTGCCAGAAAGTAAATCACAATCAGGTTTGTTCGGAAACGATAAAGATTGCAAAACATTGGAATTATGAAATGTATCACCGCCGTTCATAAAATTGATCCATTCTCCGTTTGCTGCTTCGATCCCTTTGTTCATCGCATCGTAGATCCCTTCGTCTTTTTCGCTTATATAATAATCTATGGCATGTTCGTATTTTTTGATAATATCAAATGTGCCGTCGGTCGAGCCGCCGTCGATAATGATGTATTCTATATTCTTAAAGGTTTGGCCTATTACACTTTGAATCGTTTCTTCGAGATATTCTTCAGCATTATAAACAACCGTTATTATGGAAACGAGAGGTTTTGTTTGAAGGCGTTTTTCAGTGGCAACGGAAGATCTATCGGTCATTGAGAACCTCTTGGACGATTGCGGCATAGGTTTCTGCAAAAGATTTTGTTCTGGTTTCGAGGGAATTTTCCGGTATGTGGGTACCTTCTAATGTGTATGAACACAACGTATTTTTTAGGGCTAGGGCATCGTTCCTATTAAAAAACGTAGCTTCAGGATATTGTTCTTGGTGTACTTTTAAATCAGAGAGGATCATGTTCTTTTGAACACTTTTACATTCCTCTACGGTTGAACTCCACCCTTCAAATAGCGACGGGTTGATAACCGCCTTTGAAAATTTGATTAATTTGAAAACATCTTCGTAATCAATAAGTCCGAGCAATCGGATATTGTTTTCTAAACGATGGGTATAGATAAATTCTTTTAGTTCGTCAATATATTTTTCATGTCTATGGTCGTGTAAATGACCGCTGCATGCCAAGCATATTTCCGTTTTTTCGTCTCGAAGCATTTTTATGGACTCAAAAACAAGCATGTGATTTTTATGTTTCCAAAATTGATTCGGGAGATAATAAAAATCTTCGGGAAGCTGATATTTGCGAAGTATGTCGTTTTTTTCATTTTCTTGAATATCAAAATAGGTTTTATCGGGTTGAGAGACAAACTGCAATACGGCTGCTTTGTGTAAGTACTCCGGAGCAACACTCTTGTAGTCGTTGTATGCGTCGTAGCTGCTGAGGATGATTTTGTCGCTATGTTTGATGAGATGCAA
The DNA here is from genome assembly GCA_963664885.2 of Sulfurimonadaceae bacterium. Taxonomy (GTDB): domain Bacteria; phylum Campylobacterota; class Campylobacteria; order Campylobacterales; family Sulfurimonadaceae; genus Sulfurimonas. Next base: position 15,195 of record CAXXSB010000014.1, on the reverse strand, counting down.
ATAGCTCTCGTTTCTGGCTTGAACCTCTTGATCTGAGAACATTTGTGGTAGGTGCAAATATTGAAAATCTGGAATCCAGTTGATTGTTTTGCAGGAGTTTAAATAAACGATAGAAGCATGGGAGAGTATCGATATACGATGTTTTTTCAGTAGTCGTTCTAAAAAATAATTGCTTTTGAAAATTTTTTTCTCTATTTTTTGCAGATATGATGCGAAAGATTTTGTATCAAACATGGCGTGTTCTATTACGGTCGCATATTGGGCAAACATCTCTTTTACGGCATTTTCCGTTTTAGTGCCTACAAACACGTAAAGCTCAATCTCTTGAGCTTTGAAAGTGTGAAGGGCAAATAAAAGGTTTTTGAAATAATTGAATCCTCCCATCCACTCTTTTGAAACGACTCCTATAAAGGCTATTCTGGTTTTCATAATGTTTTCGTCCATGCAATATATTCTTTTAATCCTGTTTCAAAATCGGTTGAGGCGGACCATCCCAGCCGCTTGGCTTTTTCTAAATCGGCCCAGTAGTAAGCAGGGTTTCCTACGTTTTTTTGATTATTGAAAGAGAGAGAAACAGGAGAATGTAAAAGTTTTCGTATGAGAAAAACCACCTCTCTGATAGTCCGTCTTTTTCCGGAGGCACCGTTGAGGATCAAAAAAAAATCGTTCGTTTCTATGATTTTTTTAAATAATTCTAAAACGTCGTTTATATGGATAAAATCTCGTGTTTCTTCACCGGTTCCCCAAAACAGTACGTTGGTTTTTGCGTTTTTAATTTTATTGACGCCATCCCAAAGGAGCTGCTTTTTTAAGCCGATGCCGTAAACGGAAAATAATCTGACGATCGTAATTTTCAAACCGAATTTTTCGCAATAGCTTTGACACAGTTCTTCCGTGATTTTTTTGTGGTATCCGTAAGGAGATGCAGGCTTTCCTATGTATTCTTCTTTAATGGGGGTATCTTCACACTCTCCTTGTACGGCAGGACTTGAAGGGTAGATCAGATGTGCTTTTGGATTGTAAAGCCGCATATATTCCAAAACCTCCAAAGTTCCCTCTACAGTTTTTTTAAAATCATTATAAGGATGTTCTAAAGAAAAACCAACAGAACCACTACCCCCACAATGAACTATCACATCAAAAGTCTGTTCAAGCTCTAAAATGGCTTTTATAGATATATCATCTTTTTTCCAAAAATCCAGTCCTATCTCTTTTGATTCTTCAATAGATAAACTACCGTGATCTAAACCATAAGTCACATATCCTAAAGATTTAAAATGCTTTGCTACATTTGAGCCAATGAAACCTTTTGCTCCAGTGATCAGGATTTTTTTACTCATCTCTCAACCTTTTAATTACCACTGCTGGATTACCAGCAACAACTGTCCAAGGCTCAATATTTTGTCGTATTACACTTCTTGCTCCGATAACTGCTCCTTCTCCAACAGTTACACCTGCTAAAATTACACTATCAAATCCAATCCATACATTGTCTTCTATGATTATTGGTTTTGATTTTACTACACTCCAATCTTTAGACTCTATAAAATTTCTTCCATTTCTATAGTCATCGTTCTGTCTTAAAATATCTTTTCGCCTTTCTGTATAATCGAGTGAATGAGAATTGTGATCATAGATAGTACAACCCCAAGCAATAGTAACATGGTTACCAATAGAAATATTATTTCTTGCAATAAGAGTCGTTCCCCCACCAATATAGCTATTATTTCCAATAGTTATGTCTCCCTCATCTGATTCAAATACAAAATTACAACCGACCATTGAATTATTTCCAATATAGATACTGTTTTGCTTATTTTTACTATCAAATCTAAAAGTACACGATTTTAAAAGTATCGCACTATCTGAAACTATAATATTTGAATGTTTTTTTATAAATTTATACGGATTATAAAATAATTTATTTAGTATTTTATTTAGCATTTTTATAACCATGAATATAACTTTTCCAAATAGTTATTTATATTATATTTATCATTAAACAATTTTTTACAATTATAGGTTAATTCCATATAGTGTAATGTGATGTATTCAATAGCCGAGTCCAAATCAGCTATTTTTTCGATAGCAATTCCTATATTGTATTTAGCAACCAAATTTACTAAATCAGTATTTCCAAAAACTATAACAGGTTTTCCAAGTTTTAAAAACTCAACCAGTTGACCAGAAGCAAAAGAGATATAATAAAAGTTCAAATTATCACTTTTATATGCTATAAACCCTACATCGCATTTTTCAACAATTTTATACACCTTGTCTCCATCTAGTTCAAATGTTGAGCAAAAAGGCATATTTTTTTCATAAGGTATTTTTTGTTTTACATATTCATCAAAATAACCATGTAAATATAGCTCATAGTTTTGTGAGTTATTTTGATATTGTGTAACTAAATCATAGCTATATGAACGATGTTGATTAATTCCACCAATTTGTAATAGTTTTGGTATTTTGGTTACTTTAGTAGAATTATTGTTCATAATAGGATGTCCAGAAACTGGTAAATAAAACACATTTAAAGTATTTGAATTTATATTATATGAATCACAAAATATATTGAATCTTGATTTATCTTGAATTATAATTTTCTTTCTTTTTTTTAGAAAATGATTAGTTCCTTTAGATATTATTTTTTGAAAAAAAGAAGTTTTGTGTGGCTGATCATTTGTGACAAAATCATGACTCCATAAGACTGTTTTTTTACTAAAAAGCGAAACTACAATATAAGTAAAATTATCTATGATAATTATCTTTTCATAATTGTTATGTAAATTTTTATATAAAAACTTTAACAAATCCAATATACTAATGATTATGGATGCAAAATAGCCAATATTAGCCTTTGTTTTTGATGAAGAGCCTAAAAAATAACCTCTTTCTCGAAAATGTAAATAATCTGCATTGCATTTAAATTTAAAAAAATCTACAACATCTTTTAAGTGTGGATATCTAATGTTGTTTTTTTTTTCGAATCCTATAATTAAAATTCTTTTTTTACTATCCATACCACATTCCAACTACTAAATTCAGGATTTTTATTACTTATCCATTCAAATTTATTTAAAACTTCAAAACCAACTAGCTGACAAACTATTTCCAACTCTGTATCAAAAAAGTATCTCATTTTATGCAATTCTTTTTTTTCTATTACTTCTTTGGATATTTTATTTTCTATAAATACATCGTAGTTTACATCTACTATATTTTCTCTAGCATGAAGCACCGGCTCTGCTAGCCTTGTCACCTTGATATTTTCATTTTCTAGTCTTTTTACTCTTGTAATAGGCAAATCTGTTAAAACAGCTGGCCCATACCAAAAATCAAAGATAAAAATTCCATCATCTGCTAAATGCTTTTTAGCTACTTCAAATGCTTTGATGAGTTTATCATTACTATTTTGATAGCTCATTACATGAAATAAAGAAATCACTACATCAAATTTTTTATTAAGATTTAATTCTTGAATATTTGAGTGACTAAAGTTTAGCTTATTTTCTTTACCATGTCTTCTAGTTTCTGCGATTTTGAGCATATTTTCACTCAAGTCTATCCCATGGACACTATAGCCTTTATCACAAAGCAGTTCTGCATGTTTTCCAGTTCCACATCCCATATCTAAAATAGTTTTCGAATTTGAACTATTTGATTTTATTAATCCATCAATATATTCGACTTCCCTTTTATAATCCTTATCACTATAAAGCAAATCATAATATTGTGAATAGAAATTTCCAAATTGGTTCACACTAACACCTCATGCATAACTCTTGAGACCTCATTTATCTGTTCCTCTGTAAGAGCCAAACCACTTGGAATATAAAATCCTCTTTCATAAAGTTTTTCACTATTTGGTAAATCATCATCCAAAAACAGTCCCATTTTATTAAATACTGGTTGCTTATGCATTGGATAAAAAAATGGTCGTGTACCTATTTTATGTTTACCAAGTTCTGCCATGATTTCTTTTGCATTTTTTTGATACTCATCTTTTAAAGTGATAGCATATATCCAGTAAATATTTTTCGCAAACTCTTTTTGTTTTACGGGAAGATTGATTGCCTTGATATCCGATAGCAGTTTTCGATACATCTCTCCTATCCATCTTTTTTTGACTATAAATTGATCTATCCGCTCTAATTGCGCCACTCCGAGTGCCGCTTGGAGGTTTGTCATTCGTAGATTCCACCCGAGTTCTTCGTGGATAAATCGTTTGTCGCTATCGGGAGAAAAGCAAAGATTTCTAAGACTTTTACATCTCTCATATAGTGCTTTATCATCGACGAGCACCATCCCCCCCTCGCCGGTCGTGATATGTTTATTTGGATAGAAGCTAAATATACTTATATCTCCGAAACTTCCGCACATCTTGCCGTTATAGGTTTGCCCGTGCATCTCTGCGGCATCTTCTATGATTTTGAGATTGTATTTTTTTGCTAGCTCTAAGAGTGGAGCCATATCTACGGGGAGTCCATAGATATGCACTGCCATGATAGCTTTTGTTTTCGGCGTGATTTTTGCTTCTATATCTTCCGCTTTCATATTGAAACTATCATATTCGCTATCTACCAAAACCGGTGTGGCTCCGGCTTTTACAATCGCTTGAGCACAGGAGATGATAGTAAAACTCGGCATGATCACTTCATCGCCTTGAGCGATCCCTAAAGCTTCTACCGCCATCTCAAGAGCAGCCGTACCGTTCGTAACGGCTAAGGCGTATTTTCGTCCTACATAGCTAGCCATACCCTCTTCAAATTTTTTTATAAAAGGACCCTCACTGCTTATCCAACCCGTATCTATACATTCATTTAGATATTTTTTTTCGTTGCCGTTTAGTAACGGTTCGTTGACGGGAATCATCGGGTTATCTTTGTATGTTCTTTGGAGATCGGCTCAAAACGCACCTTATCCGCTTCGCCGGCATAAGGTCCTTGTTTTACTTCAATCATTTCGCTCTCTTCAAGCATCTCAAAGCCATGCCCGCCGTCTGCCAACAAAATCACGTCACCTGCCTGTAAAACACTGCTTTCAAGATAGTTTTTCTCATTATCGTAAAAATCAACACGCACCCGTCCGCTTTTAATCAAAAGTACCTCTTGAGTCATCTGCACCTCTCTGGCTACAAGATTGTGTACATGAGGCGCTATTACATAGTTTTTGGGTCGTTTCATATACGCAAGCTGCTGAGAAAAATCATCGGGAGTAAAAAACTCTATGCCGTTTTTTTCGAAATTTCGTCGGATAATGATAGAGAGAAGTTTCTCTCTATGGGTTATTTGTTGAATCATTTTATTTCTCCATTATTTATGTAACTAGCACGTTTTACCCATTGCACAAGATCGTTATCTTTTTTACATTTATTTTGATGATAACTATATCCTTTTATATATCCATTATCAATTAAAACATCTTTATTTAAAAGATATCCTTTTATAAAGTTCCTGATTTTTGATTTGAAAAAACTTCTTTTTATATTGTTTCTTATATCTGTATAAGAATCTGATATCCCTTGATTAAAGGCTCTTTGAACAAAATACTCTTTCGTCATCCGCCCTTTGCTGACCAAATGATATACAGATGCTTTTGGATTGTAAATAGTTTTGAGATTATTCTTAAAAATATATTGTGATACATAGCTTTCACCATCTCCTCTATATCGTATCAACTCTTGAGGCATACCATCAGGATGAAAACCACCTGCTTCCAAAAGTATATGTTTTCTTATAGAAAAATTACATCCAAAAACATAGTGAGGTTCTATCTCTTGTATTTCATCTCCAAAATCCAAAATGCTTAAATGTCCTAGCACTTTTTTATCTCTTCCAGCTTCCCACATATCAACTATCCACTGTGGTGGTTTAGTTTCAAAGTTTGGCAAGTTTTTTCCACCCACCAAAACTATATTCTCATCTGTAAAACTTTCAATCACACCCTCGAGCCATGTTGGCAATGCTTTTATATCATCATCGGCATATACCAAAATTTCAGCTTTTGCATGTAACAGTCCTCTATGTCTGCCGATGTGGAGTCCTGGATTTTTATCATATATATAAACTATGTTTTTGATTTGATTTTCAAAGCCTTGTACTATCTCTTTTGTATTGTCCATTGAACCATTATCTACTACTATCACTTCAAAAAGCTCATGTGGGAGTGTTTGAAACACGATAGATTCCAAAGCCGCTTTTAAATCTCTGGCTCTGTTTCGAGTGGGAACGATGACGGATAGTTTTATCACTTGATATATCCCCAAAACATATTCGGCAGTGAGCCAAAATTACTCATTATTGGTTTTGCATCTTCTTCTATAACCTTTACAACACCTTCAGCCCATCCACAGTCATGAAATACAACACAACCGCTACTTTTAACCATATCTATATACAAATCCCAGTCAGCCTTACAACCTTCATAGGAATGATCACCATCAATAAATAGCAAATCTAATTTATCTGTTATCTCTAAAACTTGATCTTTGACATTTGTTGAATAACCTTGTACTTTTATAATTTTAGTTTCAAAACTTTTTGTATTATCATCAAACTCTTTTTTAGTATCTCTTTTGCCTTCACTCATAGCATCATTTTCCCAGGTATCGATACATATAAGCTTACTGTGTTTATCCATTCCTGCTGAAATAAAACATGCAGAAGCACCGACAAATGAGCCAATCTCTAAAGCAAATCCATCATCAAACTTCCCAGCTAACTCAAAAAGTTTCCTTTTTTCTTGAGTTGTTAAATGTGTAAAAATAGTATTAGCCCCTAACAACTGATATTTTTTTAGAAAATTGTTATGAGTAGACTTTTCTTTTAGATTGTGGATTTTATTCTTTATTTTTATAATAATTTTTTTAATCATTGTTAGACCTTTTTACAAACTTTGCTATTATGATGCCAGATTGTCTTTTTCTTTTTTCCCAATGTGTTGCGAAAATTACTTTATCAATCAATGATGCCCCCCTTAAAAAAATTCGTTTTAATCGATTTATTTTCTTAAAATAATAATCTTCATACGTGATTTTTAAATAATCTGATACCATCCATCTAAAAGTCCCTTTGCCTCTTCCATCAAAAATTGCATCATCATAATGTACCTCTTCAAGAGCTAAACCATATTTTTCACCATATCGAGCCAAAGTTTTTTCAGAAAAGTGGTAAGTATGTCTCGGAACATCTTCAATCTTGGCTTTTTTACCATATAAACTTTCACTATTGGTTACCAAAATAACAAGTTCTCCATTGTCTTTTAAAACCCTACTAGATTCTTCGAAATATAAAGAGGGTTCGTGAAGATGTTCAAAGACTGCAAATGAAACTATTACATCAAAAAAATTATCATCGAAGCTGCATTCAAAAAAAAGTTTATTAAAAAAGTTAATCTCTTTATAATTCACTTTATCTGAAAAATAATCAACTCCATATGGAGTCATGGTAGGGTAGACTTTGATTAAATATCCTAAAAAATCGCCCCTTGCACATCCTATATCTAAAACTTTTTTATTATTTAAATTTGGTAAAAATTTTGCCTGGTTTTTATAGCGAACCTGATGTTCTTCTGAATTTCTATCCTCATGATAATCTTGCGGGTAATACAATGACATTGATTCTTGGGTTGGTCTAGGATTAACAAAAACCAATCCACAATTAGTACATTCAACGACAGGAAACTCAAACTGATTAACCCATAACCACATATCAGGTAAACGATATCTTATTCTGTACTCATTGTGTTCACACAAGTCACAAGAAACGTGTTCTAAATGAATTTTTTGCATTTTTTTACTCTTAAAAAGATGGCGCATGGTTTATTTTATATATGGTTTGTACTTTTAAGTGATTAGCGACTTTTGCAATACTTAATGTCCTAAACCAAGTGGCAAATAAATGACTTTCATTTTTTTTTGCTGTCATAATATTGTGCCCATACCACATTGACTCATTTCTGCGAAATACAAATCCACCATCTTCATTTTGATTCGAAAGAATCCAAACAAAAGCTTTTTTGATAGATTCTTCTATCTTTTCATCATCTTTACCCAAATAGAGCAAAATATCTACAGAGTCAATATCTTCACATGCACTTGAATTGAGTTTTTCTCCATACCCACCAAGACGATTTTGAGTTTTAAGTGTAAGTTCTAGTATTTTATCACTGAATGAAATCTCTTTTTTGTCATAAAAATAAGGCATCAAGAGATGATATGCAAATTGAACCGTCCTAGATAGTTCATATTTCGTAGTAGGCGTTTTCCCCCACATTCCTGTAGATGGATTGAATTTGCCATCCAAATAGGAGTAGATAAAATCCAAACTTTTTCTTGCATCTGTATCATCATAAAAATCTCGATTAAACTGCAAAATAACCATAACATTCATAAGCTTATTATCTATATCGTTACTGTGGTCAAAAAAACCGTTCCAATCAAAACCATCAAGCCAAGTCTTAATTATATTAGTGTCATAGTATTTCTTAACAAAATTAATTTTATATTTTGGCAAAGCTCCAAGAGCTGTATATGCGGCGATCATATGAATAGCCAAATGTCTAGCACCCCACCAATCACTATCATCATAATGCTCATTTGCCAAATTTTTATCATACCATAGACCATCATTCTCTCTTTGAAAAGAATCAAAATACTTTATCCATTTTGTTTTTTCTTCGTCACTTAGGTTTTGTATTTCACCATACATATCAAGCACCAAACAAGCATACGCAGAAGAATAAATATTTTCTATTTGCTGAGAAGCTGAAAATTTGTATTTGAAAAACTCATTATCTACTTGCAAACTTTTCAAATACTTTAAAGTTTCTTTTTTAATGCTCTGAAAGTCAAAATTAATAGCTTTTGGAATCCCGTTATTTATTATATTTTCAATCAAAAATTCATATTCATTTTTTGATTTTGTAGGAATTGAATAGACAAAGTCATCGAGTTTTATAGCACTTTCATAGATTCTTTTCTTTATTTTTTCTAAAATTTTTCTAATTATCAACTTTTCTTCTCCTTAAAATATTCACTATCATATTTATAAATGTTTTATCGTAAATATAAATTATTGCTAAATATACACAAATACAAATAACCAAATACAATATAATTAACATTGCCGATAAGTGAATAGCTATATTAATTGATAATAAAATAAACAATGCAAATAGTATAAGTTTTATATTGAAAAAGATATCGCTCACACCAAGGTTTAATACTTTTCTACTTGCATAAATGTGAAAACCGATAGCTCCAACAGCTAAAAGCATTCTAGTTATTAAAAATACTTCAAAGCTGATTTGAGCAGACATAATATAGCCAATAAGATAAAATATCAAAGTTGCAATAAGAATTTTGCTCTCAATATCTGGTCTGCCGACTGCTTTATATGCTTCATTGTTTAATCCTATAATCCAAGAAATACTATGCATCAATGCAAGATAACCTATCACCAAACCAAGCCCTTGCCATTTTTCACCAAATATCAAGTCACTTATCATGTCATGAGCGATAAAAATTCCCACTCCTATGGGAAGCACAAAAAAACTCACCACTTTTGAGCTAAAGAGGAGGGCTGTTTTGACACTCTCTATGTCGTGCTGAATTTTTGAAAAATAGCTATACATCACGGGTACTATTGGTGCTGTTATCAGCCCCAATACCGCTCCTACAAAGTAGTTTCCTGTCCGATAAAGCCCAAGCTCATGAGGGGTAAAATAAAACCCAAGGACAAACAAATCCCCCCAGATAAAAAACCAACTAAGGAGTGCTGATAGTAAAACCCACTTTGAAAAGGAGAACAGCTCTTTTGCCAAAGCGATATCATAAGTCAAAGTTGCTCGCCAATGGCTAATCTTCCATAAAATCATCGCTTGCATAGCCATTGATGCAATAGCTCCTAATACTAAAGACCAATAGCCATATCCCATATATGCCATCAATACTGATACGATACCGGGAATAATTGCACCGATTAGCCTACTATAAAAAAGCTTTTTAAATCCAAAATCTCTTTGTAATAGTGCAGTCTGAACAGACATAAATGAGCCGATAATAAGTGAAAGCCCAGCCACTTTAAGCACGTCAGAAACTCTATAATCATGAAAAAAATTAGCAATAAAATCTGAAAACACAATCAGCAAAACATAGAGTGTTGATGCCAGAAATATATTGGTATAAAAAACAATATTTGAGCGATTTTGAAGTGTCGCATTATCTTGGTTTTGGATAAGTGTTTTGGATAACCCGGCTTCCCAAATAATAGAAGCAAAAGCTACAACCATCGCTGAAGTAGCCACAATTCCAAAATCTTCGGGAGTAAGAAGTCTTGCGGTAATAATATAAAAAAGTGGAGGTAGTATTTTTGATGCTATCTCAGATAATGCCGACCATTTGAGGGAATGTACTAATTGACTTGTCAATTTTTGACCTTATAAAACTCTTTATACCATTCTACAAATCTTTTAATACCCACTTCAAGTGAAGTATCTGGTTTGTATCCAAAATCATCTGTCAAATCGCTTACATCTGCATAAGTAGATACTACATCTCCTTTTTGCATATCCATTAAGTTCTTAACTGCTACTTTGCCGGTAGCCATTTCAAGAGTTTTGATAAACTTAAGAAGTTGTACTGGAGAGTTGTTTCCAAGATTGTAGATTCTATAAGGTGCTGTAGAAACTTGCGGAGGCAAATTAGTAGATTGCAATGCTTCGTTCATAGTGACCGGAGTGGCAGGATTATCTATAACTTTGATAATGCCATCTACTATATCGCCTATATAGGTAAAATCTCTACTCATATTTCCATGGTTAAATACTTTTATAGGTTTATTGTTGAATAGAGCATCTGTAAAAAGCATCGGTGCCATATCCGGTCGTCCCCATTCTCCATATACAGTAAAAAATCTAAGCCCACTACAGCTAATATTATATAAATGAGCGTAAGTATGTGCCATCAACTCATTTGATTTTTTGGTAGCCGCATAAAGGCTGATGGGGTGGTCTGTATGGTCACTTGTTTTAAACGGTTGCGATTTATTTAGTCCGTATACGGATGAACTACTAGCATAAGATACGTTTTTCACATCATAAGTTCTGGAAGCTTCTAAAATGTTCATAAATCCTACAATATTGCTTTGAATATAAGCATGTGGATTTTCAAGTGAGTATCTTACTCCCGCTTGAGCCGCTAAGTTGCACACTGCATCGAATTTTTCTGTTTTAAAAAGCTTATTTATCGTTTCACTATCTTCTAGGTTTGCTTGTATAAATGTATGCATAGGATATTTGCTACTAGTTACTAGTGTATTGAACTGAATAAATTTTTTTTGTATTCCTAATTCTGCTAATCTAGCATATTTAAGATTGACATCATAATAGTCATTAATGTTGTCAAGACCTACTACTTCATCACCTCTTTCAAGAAGTTTTTTGGTTAAATGGTATCCTATAAAACCTGCCGTACCGGTTACTAATATTTTCATGATTTTAGTTCTTCTTTGGGCTTAGTAGATTCGTAACATACCACGCATACGCCTGTTCAATCCCCTCTTTGAGCGTAGTTTTGTGTTTCCATCCTAATGCATGGAGCTTTGAAGGATCGGTGCGTTTTATCATCGTTCCGTCGGGTTTATCTGTATTAAAAAAAAGTGTGCCGTTGTAGCCTACAATGTTTTTTATAAGATGGGCAAGTTCTTTGATGCTTATATCTTCACCCGTGCCTATGTTGATGTGGGTGTTTTTGATTTGGATAGATTCTGAATCAAGTTCAGAATGACGAAGAGAAGCTATCGTATCTTTAAAATCTCTGTTTGCAAGTAAGAAGACACAAGCATCTGCCATGTCTTCACTGTATAAAAATTCTCTTCTTGGCTTGCCTGTTCCCCATATTTCGACTTGAGTTGCATCTACACCAAATTTTGATAGATATTCTTTTGCTTCAGTAATGTTCGAAACATTTAAATCTTTTACAACTTCTTCATATGTTTGTTCATTGAGAAGTTTTGCTAAATGTATCTTTCGAATAAGTGCAGGAAGTACATGCGACTTTTCTAAGTCAAAGTTGTCGTTTGGTCCGTAGAGGTTTGTTGGCATGACGCTTATAAAGTTTGTGCCGTATTGGATGTTGTAGCTCTCGCACATCTTTATCCCCGCGATTTTAGCTAGGGCGTAGGGTTCGTTGGTGTATTCAAGCTCGCTTGTCAGCAAACACTCTTCGCGCATAGGTTGGGGCGCATTTTTTGGGTAGATGCAGGTGCTTCCTAAAAAGAGGAGTTTTTTGACCCCATGCAGGTAGCTTTGGTGGATGACGTTGTTTTGAATGGCGAGGTTTTCATAGATGAACTCGGCTCTGTAGGTGTTGTTGGCTACGATGCCGCCCACTTTTGCGGCGGCAAGTATGACATACTCGGGTTTTTCGGTTTTAAAAAACTCTGCAACCGCCGCTTGGCATGTCAGATCTAACTCCCCGTGCGTTTTGTAAACAAGGTTCGTATAACCTTTGGCATGTAAGTTTTTAAGTATGGCACTGCCGACAAGCCCGCGATGCCCCGCTATGTAGATTTTTGCATTTTTTTCCATGGGGTTCTTACTCAAAATAACTCATAATCTTGTAGCCGCCCTCTTTGAGGTAAACATCTTTTGTCATCAGTTTTAGATCGCTTTCCATCATGTCGTTAACGAGGTCTTGAAGGTTAAACTCCCGTTTCCAACCCAGTTTTTGTTCCGCTTTTCTAGGGTCTCCTAAGAGTAGGTCTACTTCTGTAGGACGGAAGTATCTTGGATCAACTGCTACTACTTCAGTTCCAACTGCTACTTGATATTTTGGGTTTGAACATGATACTACATATCCTTTTTCATCTACTCCCTCGCCTTTAAACTCAAGAGTGATCCCGCAGTAGGCAAAGCTCATCTTTACAAAATCCCTCACCGTCGTGGTTTGCCCCGTAGCGATAACCCAATCCTCGGGCTCATCCGCCTGTAAAATCATCCACATCATCTTGACGTAATCTTTGGCATGTCCCCAGTCGCGTTTGGCATCAAGGTTCCCTAAAAAGAGCTTCTCTTGCAACCCTAAAGCGATTTTGGACGCCGCACGGGTGATCTTTCTTGTTACGAAGGTTTCTCCACGAACGGGCGATTCGTGGTTAAAGAGTATGCCGTTACACGCGAACATTCCGTAAGCTTCGCGGTAGTTGACGGTGATCCAGTAGGCGTACATCTTTGCAACGGCATAAGGGCTTCGCGGATAAAACGGCGTGCTCTCGCTTTGGGGCGTTTCTTGCACTTTGCCGTAGAGTTCGGAAGTTGAAGCCTGGTAGATTTTCGTTTTTTTCGTCAGACCCAAAAGCTTCACCGCTTCAAGGATTCTTAACGTTCCCGTCCCATCGGCATTTGCAACGTATTCGGGTGTTTCAAACGAGACATGTACATGGCTCATCGCCGCAAGATTGTAGATCTCATCGGGCTGTGTCTCTTGGATGATACGGGTAAGGTTCATCGAGTCGGTCATATCACCGTAATGGAGGATAAGATTTCTGTTTTCTACATGGGGATCTTGGTAGAGATGGTCGATCCTGTCGGTGTTAAAGAGGGAAGTTCTTCTTTTGATACCGTGGACGATATAGCCTTTTTTGAGTAAAAACTCCGCCAGGTAGCTTCCGTCTTGCCCCGTAATTCCCGTGATAAGCGCTACTTTTTTTTCTCTCATCGTATCAGTTTTCTCCTCTTTCGTAATCATCTTCAATCCTTACTATATCGTCTTCGCCCGTGTATTCTCCCACCTGCACCTCTATAAGGACAAGGGGCAGTTTCCCCTCATTACTAAGACGATGGATTTGCCCCGCTTTGATGTAGGTGCTCTCATTAGGGCGCACTAAAAATTTTCTATCCTCGACTTCAACGCTAGCCGTACCGCTTAAAACGATCCAATGCTCGTTTCTGTGAAAATGTTTTTGCAAAGAGAGGCGTTTGCCTGGCTTTACTTCGATGCGTTTGATCTTATACCCTTGTGAATCCTCAAGTACGGTGTAAGTGCCCCACGGTCTATTACCTGTGAGATGGACGGTGGGAAGTTGGCTATTTTGCTCTTGGAGTTTTGCAACGACGTTTTTTACTTTTTGCCCGGAGCCTTTTTTGCTTACAAGCAGGGCATCGCCCGTATCGACGATGATGCAATCTTCTATATCCACCGTTGCGATAGTACGCTCATTTGCGTAGATGAGATTGTTTTTGCTATCGACGGCTATATGGCGGGGATTGAGCGTATTGCCGTTTGGATCTTTGGGAAGTTCATCATAGAGCGCATCAAAGCTCCCCACGTCGCTCCATCCGATGTCGGAAGCGACCACTTTTACTTTTTTCGATTTTTCCATCACGGCGTAGTCAATGCTATCTTCGGGGATCGCCACCATATCTTCATGCTTAATGCGTAGAAGTTTGGATGCGGCTTGATTTGCGTTTGAGAGAGATACTGCTTTAAAAGCTTCTTGGCATGTCCTGAAAATTTCGGGAGCATAGGTTTGCAGCTCCTCTAAAAACACCCCCGCTCTAAACATAAACATCCCGCTGTTCCAGTAGTAGTTGCCTGCCTGGAGGTAGTGCGTAGCGGTTTTGAAGTTTGGTTTTTCGTGAAAAGCTTTGACATCTTCCCCGTAGCTTTCAATGTAGCCAAATCCCGTTTGTGCAAATGTAGGGGTGATCCCAAACGTTACGAGATTGTTTACAAGAGCGAGTTCTTTGGCATGTGCCAATACTTTTTGGTAGGATGCTTCATTTTGAATGAGGTGATCCGAAGGAGTCACAAGGACGATCTCGTCTGCATTACATGCCATACATGCCAAAGCAATGGCGGGTGCCGTGTTTGCGCCCTAGAGGTTCGAGTATGTAGGTGCTTTGCGTTTGTTCCAACTCTTCAAGCTGATCCATAGCCAAAAAATACTGTTCGGCGTTGGAGACGATAATCTGACGCTCGCATACTTTGGCATTTCTTGCGACGCTAAGTTGAAAGAGAGATTTTGCGTCAAAAAGTTTTACAAACTGCTTTGGCATGAGGGTGCGGCTGATGGGCCAGAGTCTCGTACCGCTGCCGCCGCATAAGAGTATATTGGTCATTTTTATTGCACGCTCACTATCTCAAAGATCTCTTCATCTATTTTTTGTTTCTCTTGTCTTAGGGAAAGTGCA
>CAXXSB010000013.1:0-16261 GCA_963664885.2 Sulfurimonadaceae bacterium | reverse complement strand
AGCTCCTCGACGTTGCTTTTTGCTTTTTCATAAAGCATGTGGCGCGGCAAAAGGGCGATCGTGAAGAGTTCGGGGTCTGCCAAGGCGATAGGTCCGTGCTTCATTTCACCCGAGGGGTACCCCTCGGCATGGAGATAACTGATCTCTTTGAGTTTGAGCGCTCCTTCGAGTGCAAGCGGATAAAATACGTCGCGCCCGATAAAGAAAAACCCGTGCCCGTGGAGATAACGCTTGGAGAGGCGTTTGAGCCTCTCATGGGTTGCATCCTCCACCCTGACTGCTGCTGGAACCTCGCGCAAAAGGGTGATTTGGCGTGTAATCTCCTCTTGGCTAAGAGATTGTCTCTGCCCCGCCACATAGAGGCTGAGCATCCAAAATACCGCTACCTGCGTTGCAAACGCCTTGGTTGAGGCGACCCCTTTTTCGATCCCTGCACGGGTGAGTATAGAAGCGTCGGCGAGGCGCACCATTGAGGAGTTGTCCACGTTGCAGATCACGAGGGTTTTAAGTCCCGCCTCTTTTGCCATCTTTAAGGTCTCTAGCGTGTCGGCAGTTTCGCCGCTTTGGGATATAACGACAAAAAGCGTGTCGGGGGTCATGATGGGTTCGCGGTAACGAAACTCGCTTGCTATCTCCACCGATGTCTTTATCTTGGCATGTCGCTCAAAAAGGTACGACGCGGTGAGCGCGGCGTGGTACGAGGTGCCGCAGGCGCAGAGTTTGATCTCTTGCACCCCTTCAAAAAGATCGCGCGGGAGCTCGTCAAAACGCACCTCTTTATCGCTGATGCGCCCCATGAGGGTATCGGCGATTACGACGCTTTGTTCGTAAATCTCTTTCTCCATAAAAAAGCGGTACCCCTCTTTTTGTGCCGAGAGCTTATTGGTGGAGAGTTTTTGAAAACGGGGAGTTTCGTTGATGCCGTTTTTAGAAAAAACCTTAATCTCCTTGGGTGTTACGTAGCCGTAATCGCCGTCTTGGAAATAGTGCACATCGGTGCAATGCCCGATAAGCGGGGTATCGGAAGAAGCAAAATATTTCTCCCCCTCGGCGTTGATCCCCACGATCATCGGAGAACCTTGTTTGGCAAAATAGATCGTGTCTGGCTGCGATTTTGTTACGAGTAAAATCGCATACGCCCCTTGGAGTTCGCCGATCGTTTTGGCAAACGCTTCAAAAGGGCTCGGCGCTGTTTTGAGATTTTTTTCAAACTGATGCACGATCACTTCGGTGTCTGTTTGGCTTAAAAAGTTTACCCCTCTCTCAATCAGCTCCTTTTTAAGTTCGGCGTAGTTTTCGATGATGCCGTTGTGCACGACATAAGAGCTCTCCCCAAGATGCGGGTGGGCATTAAGCTCGGTAGGCTTGCCGTGGGTCGCCCAGCGTGTATGCCCGATCCCAACTGCAAAATCTTTGGTGATAAAATCTTTGGTTTTCTCTTCAAGGTTTACGAGTTTGCCCACCGCTTTGTAGTTGCTAAAAGCGCCGTTTTGTAAAACCGCAATCCCCGCCGAATCGTACCCGCGGTATTCGAGCTCTTTAAGCCCCTCTAATAAAATCTCTTTGGTGTTTTTATTGCCGATGTAGCCTACGATGCCGCACATGCCAAGTCCTTAATACTATAATAATTACACGCTAAACGAACGCGTCCGTTTAGCTACGCTTGCGCCGCTTCTGTGCTAAAGCACGATGCAGAAAAAAACTAAATTTTTTTCTGTTGGCGACTAAAGTTTTGCTTCCTTGAAGCAAATATGTAGCTAAATGAATGAGCGAATCGTTTATGCGTGTGTTAAAAGTTTATAAATTTGTTCGGCATTATTGCATATATCGTTTTGTTTTTGCATTAAAAAGGTGTCTTTTACCCTTGTTTTTGTGCTGTGGATCTTTGCGGAGGCGATGTTGATAGAGAGTTCCTCAAAACAGCTCATGATAAACGCCAAAAGCCCCCTTTGGTTAGTAGTCTGCACGGTGAGTTCGGCGTAGGCTAGGGAATGGTCGCAGTCGATGGCGATCTCTTCGGGCTTGATAGCGATGTTTCTCAGCGACACCTTGCGCGACATGTCAAAAGCGTTTTGGAGTACCTCCTCTATAAACGGGACGTCGTGCGTTTCTATCTTTTTGACAAATTCGATTTTAAAGTACTTCACCCCGTCAAAAAGTGTTTCGATCTCCATCGAACCTACGTCAAGATGGCTTAGCGTTGCCAAAAGATAGCCGATGTTGAGCGGGATTTTTCTATATATTTCGATAGTCAGCGGGTCAAGGGCAGCGATTTGGTAGTCGTACTCTTGTGTCGCATTTGCCCTTTGGGCTATCTCGATAATGCGACTCGGTTTGTTCTTAAAGAAAAAGAGGTTCGATTCTACCCGCAAAAGTTTTGCCTGTAAAAGTTTCGGCAGGCTTTTAAATTCGGCGAGGTTGACCACCTTTTTTTCGATGATGGAGCGTTTTTTTGCGTCTGTGATACGATCGCTGTTTTCGCTGACATACAAAGCGCTCTCATATAAATCGTGCAGAAGTCTTGCATTAAAGGTGTTATAGGTTCCTTCCCCCACGCCGTTCATATCCGCGTAGGTGAGGATGTAGAGCATCTTGAGGTTTTTGGTGTCTTGCAGATGGGACATAAATTTATAAAGAGTTTTTTCGTTGTGGATATTCTCTTTAAGGGCAACTTCGCTCATAAGAATATGGTGTTTGACCAAAAGCACGGCGCGCTCTAGCAGCTCCTCTTTGATCTTGAGGTGTTTTAAGAAATTGCCCAGTATTTTAGCACCCAGTTCACTGTGGTCTTGTTTGCGCCCTTTGCCCACGTCGTGAAAAAGTACGGTGATCTTTAGTACCGTTTTCTCCTCCTGAGAGAGGGCTTCGTAGAGCTCCTCAATCAGGGGTTCTTTAATGTTTTCTAACGCTTTGAGCGCTTCGATGGAGTGGATATCTACGGGGTAGTGGTGGTAGCCGTCAAACTGGGGCAGATGGCGTACGTTTTTAAAGCTGCTAAAGAGCTGATGGAAAATACCCGCATCGAAAAAGAGCCCTATAAGGGGTGCTACGTGCTTTTTGGCAAAAAGGGCTTTGAGCTGCATAGCACTCTTCATGCTCAAGCGGCTTGGCATGGCGGCATAGGTGAAGCGGTAGAGAAAACTTGCATCGAAGGTGTAGGGTTTATCCTCAAGGGTGCCTAAAAGTTCCAAAAGGGTGTGGATATTTTGGGCAGGGTGGAGGTAGGAGGTAAAGAGTGTATCCTCCACCGAATAGACCCCTTTTTGGATTCTTTTATGTCTGAGTTTTGCAATGTTTGAGGGTTCGTATAAAAAAGGGCGGATCATTTTTTTGATAAAAATACGGGTGAAATTGTTGATGCGCCACATCGCTTCGAGTACCTTGGCGGTACATTTTTTATGGTCTTTAAACCCCAGTGCCGCGGCAACTTGGGGGATATACTCCAAAAGGAGGCGATCCTCTTGTTTTTTGGTGATGATATGTAAAGCGCTGCGCACCCGAAAAAGGAGTTCAAGGGCGATGCGGTAATCTTTGTACTCATCGTCGGAAAAAACCACTTGGGAGAGGTCTTTGAGGGTGCCTACGCCGTAGATCGATTTGGCGATCCAGTAGATAAGCTGGGCATCGCGGAGTCCCCCCGTACCCTCTTTGATATTTGGCTGCATCGAAGCGGGATGTTTTGTGCGGCGGATATCGGCTTCTTGGAGTTTGGCAAGGATAAACTCTTTTTGGCGGTAGAGGCGGATTTTGCCCAGTTCTTGCTGGGTTATCTGCCATGTAAACGCGCTTCCCGTGATAAAACGCGCCTCCATAAGGGAGGTTTTAATGGTGATATCTTCGTTGCTTGCATGAAAAAGGTCGTGGGTTTCATGGACGCGGTGCCCGAGTTTAAGCCCCGCATCGAGAGCTAGGTAGAAGAGTTTTTCTATAATGAGGCGGGTGTTGAACCCCTCGACGTTTTCATAGGCGATAAGCAGGTCTATATCGCTGTGTACGCATAGCTGTTCCCGCCCGTAACTTCCAAGTGCTACGATGGCGATGGGGATGGAGCTTTTCATTGGCATGTAGGTGCCAAAAAGGCGGCGCAAAACGGTTTTGTACATCAGATCGATGATAGAATCGAGTTTTTTGGTGTGTTTTACGAGGAAATCTTTTCCTTGCGTGCTTTGAAAAAGTTCGGGGAGAGAAGCTTTGTACTCTTTGATATATTCGCGAAAAAGTTTGGAGAGCTCGAAGTCGCTCCCTTTTTTTTCTATGATGTTTTCTATCTGTAAAACCAAATCCACGGCGTACTCTTTTTTCTTGTCATTATAGTGTGAAACGTAGAATTTCGCTATAATCCCCCGATTAAATTTTAGACAATTATGTAAGGTATGGCATGCAACTAAAAGAAAAAATTTTGGCGGGGGATCGCCTCACGTTCGATGAGGCACTCTCGCTTTACGATATGGACTTTTTTGAACTCGGCGCGCTTGCCGATGCCAAACGCCAAGCGCTTCACGGCAAAAAAAGCTACTTTAACATCAACCGCCATATCAACCCCACCAATATCTGCGCCGACGTGTGCAAATTTTGTGCCTATTCGGCAAACAGAAAAAATCCAAACCCCTATACCATGAGCCATGAGCAGATCATGGAGATCGTCAAAGAGACCTCCGCGCGAGGCATTAAAGAGGTGCATATCGTCTCGGCACACAACCCGGATACGGGGCTGGAATGGTATTTGGATATTTTTAAAAAGATTAAAACCGAATTTCCCCACCTGCATGTCAAAGCACTTACCGCCGCTGAGGTGGATTTTTTGGCGCGCCATTACGGCAAAACCTATGATGAGATTCTCGATCTTATGGTTGCGTACGGGGTCGATTCGATGCCCGGAGGGGGCGCGGAGATATTTGATGAGGGGGTACGCGAATATATCTGTAAGGGCAAAGTAACCTCGCAGCAGTGGCTCGATATCCACCGCAAATGGCATGAACGCGGCAGAAAAAGCAATGTGACAATGCTCTTTGGGCATGTCGAGACGCGCGCGCACCGCATCGATCATATGATGCGAATCCGCGATCTGCAAGATGAAACACACGGCTTTAACTGCTTTATCCCGTTGGTGTACCAGACTGAAAACAACTACCTTAAAATCGAAGCACCCATCACCGCCAACGAAATTTTGCGCACCATGGCGATCAGCCGCATCGTGCTTGACAACATGCCAAACATTAAAGCCTACTGGGTTACCTCGACGGTGAACCTCGCTCTTGTAGCCCAAGAGTTCGGCGCAAACGATCTTGACGGCACGATTGAAAAAGAGTCGATCAACTCCGCCGCAGGAGCAAAAAGTGCCAACGGAATCGATCTTGAGGAGTTTGTGGGGCTTATAAAAAATTCGGGTTTTATCCCCGTAGAACGCGACAGCGTTTATAACGAAATTAAAACTTGGTGATAACAAAAACGTATTTTGTTTTTAGGAAAAAATGTACTACAATTACGAAATTTTACACGTAGAGGTTGTATGAGGTTTTTTCTTTTTTGTTTCCTTTTTTTTATCGGCATCGCCAACGCTTCGGAGCTTGATGCCCTGCTTGATGCGTACGAAAAAGAGAGCGAAAAATCACTCAAAAGCGTGGATGAAAAACTTGGGCATGTTTTTATCTACTCCCAAGAAGATATCCGCCTTATGCAGTACCAAAGACTCGGCGATATTCTCAAAGAACTTCCCCTTATCAACTACAACACCAACCGCTTCGGTACTCCGAGCCTCTCTCTGGCGGGGAGCAAAACCATAGTAAGCGGGTTTTTTAGGTTTTTTCTTAACGACCAAGAGATCAGCTCCGCCTATACCCAGTCGCCGTTTTTAAACTGGGGCGATCTCCCTTTGGATTTTGTGGAATCGGTTGAGGTGTACTACGGTGACAGCTCCTTTGCGCTAGGCAACGACACGGGTATCTATTTTATCCGCATCTACACCAAAAAAGCGCATAAAGAAAACGGCGGGGAACTCGTAGGGAGGGTTCTTACGACGGGTTCGAACTCCCAGTCGCTTTTGCACTCCTTTACCCTTGAGAACGGCTGGTCCTATATGGCGTTTTTCAATCGCGATAAAATATGCTGGGATCAAGATAACAAAGACAAAACCCTTCACAACGACTCTACGCGGCGCTATGCCTATCTTGACCTCTCCAAAGAGAACACTTCGATCCGTTTGGGCTACAGCGACCTCAAAAAAGAGCCCTATATGGGGTTTGCACTCGATGTGGCACCCGATGAGGGGGAGTTTCGCTCACGCGATGCTTTTATCAATATCTCCCATGCACTTTTAGAAGACGGTTCTCTCAAGACGCGCTTCTCTTACAGCCGTAACGATCTTAAATACGAGGAACAAAACCCCGAGGGGATAGGGCTGCTCCCCGTGATCGACTGGAGTTCCCCGCCAACGACGATACCCAAGGCGTTTGGCGAAGATGTAACCTTTAGCAAACTCGATGCGTATGTTGCAAAAGAGTTTTCTCTCTCCTCACATGCCATACTCGCCGCACTCAATTTTTCTCAAAAAACATACGACCTAAATACGCGTCAAAACACTAACCTTCTCAATCAAACTACTTACGATACGAGATACCACGACTTCGACAAAGAGCGCGTGTACTCCTTTTTGCTTCAAGATGCGTATGCATTGAGGGATGATTTGACTTTGGTCGCCAATGCAAAAATCGACCGCTACGAGAGGGACGGGTTTTTAGAGGATTCCACCGAGTATCTTCTTCGCGCGGGGGGTATCTACACCCCTAATGAACTCTTGGGTTTTAAAACTTTTTATACCCAAACCTATATTCCCCCCTCTTTTTTTAATATAGACATGGCAGATGCAAACCACAAACAGATGGAGTCGCAAAAGTACAAATTTTTCACCTTCGAGGGGGTCGCGGCGGTGGAGAATTCAAAATTAAGCCTTTTGTACAACCGCGGCACCATCGATGATTTTGTATACTTCACTCCCGTAGGGTTTATCAATATCGACTGGCAAATCCGCGTACAAAGCTTGACATTGCAGTATGAACATAAGTTCACCCCAAGCGACACTTTTAAGATGAACTATTATGTGACCAAGCTCAGCGAAACGATCAATAACTCCGATCGCGGAGGGATGGCAAAATATATGGGCAGTTACGGTGATTTCTCCTATTTTACCTCGCTGGTCTATCGCAACGGATTTAGCTATTATGAGGCAAAGGCAGACGATAGTTTCGATCTCTCTTTGGGACTGGGATACAGCCCCACAAAAGATTTGCAGCTACAACTCAAGGGGGAAAACCTCTTGGATGACGGAAGAATGTCGGTGTTTCAAGCGGGGATAGGCGGGGAGAATTTTACTTTAAACGACGATGAGCGACGCGTAAGCTTGAGCGCAAAGTGGGTGTTTTGATGCGAGTGCTTCTTTTGCTTATGGCATGTACGATTTTTTCGTTTGCAAACCAATACACGTTTATGGTCAAACCCTACACCAAAGAGCTTGAACTCGAAGCCAAAATCATTGCAAAAATCGCCGCGCAGAGTGTTGGAGACGAGGTGCGTATCTTTATCCCCGAGATGACCCAAAACGAAGAGAGCGTTTACAAAGAGCACTTTCGCGTGGTACAAGATTGTCGGGAAGCGAATTTTATTTTTATCAAACGCGGCGCCAAAATCGATGAGGCATGTAAAAACAAAGAGCGGTTGTTCTTTACCAACAACTACAGAAAACTTCTCAGCGATACCACCTTCTTCGGCGCCTTTTTTTGGAACAAAAGCCGCCCCAACATCGTGTTTATCAAAGAGCGTCTGGAAACCTATTCGGTTTCGCTCCCTAAAGAGTACGAAAAATTCGTAGAGGATTTTTAATTGAAAAACAGATTTTTTATTAAAAATCCCCTCTATCTCATCCTCTCTACCGTGATGACCGTTTGTTTGCTCGGTGCCCTTTTTTATGCCACGCTCAAACTAGAACACAGAATCGCCAAACAGATGATGGAGATATCCACCTCCGATATCTTGCATATCATCGACAACAATGCCCGCGCGATCGAAGCGGTACTTGAGCCTCAAACCCCCTACGTAGAGCAGATCGCGCTGCAAAACGATGTTTTAGGGAGGCTTGAGCGTACTCTGGGGACGTTTATAACCGCAAATATCAAACATGCCTATCTTCTCTATAGAGACAAAAACGGAATTTTCCGCTTTATTGCCGACGGTGCGCGCGGAGAAGAGAGGGGGATGCTCCATCAAAAATTCGATATCGACAATCCCCGCTGGCTTGAGGTGTACGAGACGAAACAGCCGCTTTTGATAGAGAACAAACTTTTAAAGAGCCTCTCGCTTACCTACCTTGTGCCGATCGTGCAAGACAAAGAGGTGTCGATGGTGATGGCGGTCGATTTTTCGATCAAAAAAGTGGAAAATATCAACAATATTCTCGTTTTGATGCAAAACGGTTTGATCGCTATTATCGTGATCGTGACCATATTTTTGGTTTTGCTTTTGGTGCAGACTATCCGTTATTTGGCGGTGAAAAAGAAAGCGTATCTCGACAAGCTTACGGGGGTGTATAACCGCAATTATCTTCAAGAATCGCAAGATTTTATCAATCTGCACGATTATGTTTTGGCAACGTTGGATATCGACAATTTTAAAACGATCAACGATACCTACGGGCATGACACGGGCGATAGAGTGCTGCGCCATGTTGCCAATACGGTGAGCATGAGTACCCGCGCCAATGAAGATATCGTAATCCGCTACGGCGGGGAGGAGTTTATCGTCTTGGCTAAAGTAAAACGGGACGATACGCTCGGAGCGCTTAACGTGATCGAGCGGGTATTTAAAAATATTCAAGAAACCCCTTTTTGGCTCTCCAAAGAGGAGGCGCTCTACGTTACCGTCTCGATCGGGATCAATCTCTCTCCGTATAAATCCAGAACCTTTCAAGAGGCTTTTAAACTCGCCGACATCTCGCTGTATCATGCCAAAAACAAAGGGCGCAACCGTATAGAAATTTACAACGAACAAGAGGAGAGCGGCGACTCGCTTCATATGTCGATAAACGATATAAAAGAGGCGATCGAAGAGAATAGGGTGGTGTGCTACTACCAAAAGATCGTCGACAACGCCACGCAGGAACTCTCCCACTACGAAGCGCTTTTGCGCATCCAAGAGAAGGACGGCACCATCATCACCCCCGATAAAATATTGCCGATGATCCAAGGGACGTTTTTACTTCGCAACATCACAAAAAGCGTGCTTGCCATCTGCTATGCAAAACTTCAAGAGGACAAAGAGATCAAAATCAACGTCAATCTCAACCCTAAAGATATCGTCAACGACGCCGTGCTTGCACTTTTACAAAACTATGCCGCAGAGGAGGGGATCAGTTCGAGACTGGGGCTTGAGCTGGTTGAGAGCGAAGATATTTTCCGCTCCGAAGATGCCAAGAAAAACCTTTTGATGCTTAAAAATCTGGGGTACAAAATCTTTATAGACGATTTTGGAAGCGGCTACTCCAATTTTATCTATCTCACCCAGATTCAAACCGACTATATCAAGATAGACGGCAGTATCATCAAAAATATCTTGGAGGATAAAATTTCTTATCTTCTCGTCAAAAGCATCGTCTCTTTTGCCAAAGAAGCAAACATTCAAGTGATCGCCGAATATGTGAGCAGCAAAGAGATTTACGAAATGGTACGCTCTTTGGGCATCGACTATTCGCAAGGGTTTTATTTCTCCGTTCCAAAGCCTCTTTAAAACGTATTTCGCCTCTAACGATAAAAAATCAAAAATAAAGAAAATGTGTTGCTCTAAAGGGGTGATTCTAAGATTAAAAGAAGCTACAACGTACTACAATTAAGGATATTCCACATAAGAGAGAATCAGCATGAAATACAAGGATAACTTCAATCCGACGGTATCAAACAACAGCGTATTTAACGATATTTTAGAGGAAAAAGAGAGCGGGAAGATCGGGTATTATGACCTCGTGCATCAAGATACGAGCGAATTTAAAGAGTTTGCCAAAACGGTTAAACAAAAAAATATCGTCGTTATCGGGATCGGGGGGAGCACTCTTGGAACCTATGCAATTTATAAATTTTTAAAACACTCCAAAAAACTTGAAAAACACCTCTTTTTTATGGAGACCACCGACCCCATCGACATCAAGGCAAAAATCGAGCAGATCGATCTTCATGATACGATGTTTATCGTGATCTCTAAATCGGGAACGACGGTGGAGACGATCTCTATCTTTAAATATATCAACTCTCTGGTTCCATGTGACAAAAACAACACTGTCGTTATCACCGAAACCGATTCCAAGCTTAATGCCTATGCGCAGGCAAACGGCATGAAAAGTTTTGAAGTGCCCAAAAATGTCGGGGGGCGTTTTTCGGTATTTTGCGCGGTGGGGCTTGTGCCGCTTGCCATCGTAGGGATCGACATAGACGAACTTTTGGCGGGAGCAAAATGTGTCCACGACTCGTTCTTTGCAAAAACGCAGCATTACAAAAAGATCATGAAAAAAGGGCGTTTTTTAGTCGAATACAAACACAAATACAACATCAACGTCGTTTTTACCTACTCCTCGCGCATGGAGGGATTCAACAAATGGTACGTACAGCTTTGGGGGGAATCTCTAGGAAAAATCGACATCAACAAGACCAACCAAGGACTCACCCCGGTTGGGATCACGGGACCTATCGATCAGCACTCCTTTTTGCAGCTCATTATGGAGGGCAAACGCGATAAAACGATCACGGTAGTCAAAGTGGAAGATTTCGACAACCACCTTAAAATTCCTCAGGTAACCCTTGCGGGTTTAGAGGAGCTTGATTATCTTGACGGCTTGGAGTTCTCAAAACTTATCAACATGCAAGCCGATGCGACCATTGAGGCAATCAACGCCCTCAAAGACGTACCGTGCGACGTGCTTATCATCGACTCGATCGACGAACATTCGATCGCGAGCCTCATGTACGAATACGAACTCCTCACCTCGGTGTGTGCCAAGTTTATGTACATCAACGCCTACGATCAACCCGGCGTAGAAGCGGGCAAAATCATCCTCAAAAATAAATTTAAATCCTAATTCTTATGGCATGTAGCTTTGTTACATGCCACATGCCAAGCAGCTCCTCTAACTTCCCTTTTATATTTCAAAATGCCATATTTTTTAGTAGCAATGCATTGTTTTGGTAGTATGGATGCAATAAATGCGAGGACTATAAAATGACAAATGCACCGACTGACTCAAATATGGTTATCTACAATGACGGGGAATTGGAACTGAATGTTTCCGTTGCAAATGAAACGATTTGGCTGAGCCAAAAGCAAATAGCCGAGCTTTTCGGTGTTGAAGTTCATACAATCAACTATCACATTAAAAATGTTTTTAAGCAAAAAGAGCTAGATAGAAATCCAACTATTCGAAAAATTCGAATAGTTCAAAAAGAGGGAAGTAGAGAAATACAACGAGATGTTGCACACTATAACTTAGATATGATCATCTCTGTTGGATATAGAGTAAACTCTCTTACTGCTACCAAGTTTCGACAGTGGGCAACTTCAGTTTTGAAAAGCTACATTCAAAGCGGTTACGTGATCAATTCCGAGAAAACAACCCACCAAAGATTTAAAGAGCTAGAAAATGATGTGTTGCTTTTAAAATCACAGGTGGTAAATATTTCAAAAGGTCTTGAAAATAGTTCCATACAGCCAAAGCACGGAATTTTTTATGATGGGCAGATGTATGATGCGTATGCTTTTCTCAACGATCTGCTAAAGAGTGCAAAAAGTGAGGTTTTGCTGATAGACAACTATATTGACGATACGGTTTTTACACTTTTTAGCAAATATCCGAATTTAAAAATTAAAATTTATACACATGCCATATCAAAACAGCTTGCATTAGATTTTCAAAAATACAATGCGCAATATAAAAACATCGAGCTTAAAGAGTTCAAAAAAGCTCACGATAGATTTTTGATACTTGATAGCGCGCAGATCTACCACATTGGAGCGAGTTTAAAAGATTTGGGCAAAAAATGGTTTGCTTTTTCAAAATTTGAGATGGAAGCTTTGGAGGTTTTAGGGAGGTTAAAATAAGAGACTTGTTTCTACGATTTTCGCGGGAATGCAAATTTATGAAGGGATGCATTGCCATTGGGAAGTATGGCATGTAGCTTTTTTTGCGTTACATGCTAAGAAGATTACTCCAACTCTTGCAGTTTCTCTTCATACTCGCCCTCTAGCGTCTCTAACTCTTCATGGAGAATCTCGAGGCGCTCAAACTTCTCTTCCACCTTTTTCTCTTTCTCGGCAACGGTTTTGGAGAGCTCCATTACTTTGGAACTCTCGAGTGCGTTGGAGGCTTTGATGAGCGCTTCGTGGTCGGATTTGAGAGACTCTTCGAGCTGCATAATCTCGTTTTCGAGTTTTTCAAGCTCTTTTTTAAGCGGCGATGTGCGTTTGCTGCGCTCCCCGATAAGGGCGGCGCGGAGCTTTTTGTTCTCTTGTTTGTTGTTCTTTGGCGCACTTTTTGGCTCAGGGGTATCCTCTTCGTCCTCCCAGCCTATTTTTTCTAAAAACTCATCGTAGCCGCCATCAAAGAGCTCCGCACCGTTTTTGGTAAAGACGATGAGTCTATCGGCAGTGCGGCGTAAAAGCTCTTCGGAGTGGGTGACGATGATCACCGAGCCCTCAAAACGCTCGATCGCTTCGATGAGCGATTCGATCGACTCCATGTCTAGGTGGTTGGTAGGCTCATCCAAAAAGAGCATATTTACTTCGCGTGCCAATATCTGTCCCAGCATCACGCGGCTTTTTTCACCCCCCGAGAGGAGAGAGACTTTTTTATCGGCGTCGTCGCCGCTAAACATCATCGCCCCGCAGATGGCGCGCACGCTTGCATAGGGGAGTTTCGGGTTGGCACGATAGATCTCGTCGGTGACGCTGTTGCCGAGTTCAAGGCGGTTGATATTGGTTTGTCCAAAATGGGCAAACGTCGTGGCTGGATGGGTGCGAATGGTGCCGCTAAGGGGGGTTAGCTCCCCCGCTATGGTGTTGATCAGGGTCGATTTTCCTTTGCCGTTTTTCCCGATAATCCCTAAACACTCCCCCTTGCCAAGAGCAAACGAGATGTTTTGGAAGAGGATATTGTCGCTAGTGTAGCCGAAACTAAGATCGCTCACCTCCAAAAGAATCTTCGCGGGGGTCTCTTTGTAGTTAAAATCAAACGAGAGGGAGGCATCATGGGTGAGAGTGTCCATATCTTCCATCTTCTCCAAAAGTTTCATCTTTGACTGCGCCAAAGCCGCGGTGGAAGCGCGCACCTTGTTTTTTGCTATAAACTCCTCAAGCTCTTTGCGCTTTCTCTCTTGGGAGAGGCGCTCTTTTTCGTAGAGTTCGTCGTTGGCATGAAGCTGTGCGTAAAATTTGCGGCTATCCCCTTGGATCATAAAAAGTTTTTTACGCACGATCCCCATCGTGTGGGTGGTCACGCTGTCCATAAAATCGCGGTCGTGGGTGATGAGGATCACCTCCCCCTCAAAGTTTTTCAAAAACGTACGCAGCCATCTCAGCGAGGGGATATCGAGGTAGTTGGTAGGCTCATCCAAAAGCAGAAGGTTGGGTTTTGCGATAAGGAGTTTGGCTAAGTTAAGGCGAATCTGGTAACCGCCCGAGAAGTCGTGCGGGCTTTTTTGCAAGTCCTCGTGGCTAAACCCAAGACCGAAAAGTATCTTCTCCACCTTGTAGATGTCGTAACGCTCCTCTTCGCTAAGGCTTAGCGCCACCTCTTGAACGATGTTCTCTTCGCTAAAGAGAAGGTGCTGTCTGAGTGCGCCTATTTTGTACCCTTTGGGGATAATCACCTCGCCGCTATCGAAATGCTCCTCACCGAGGATAATCTTAAAAAGGGTCGATTTGCCGCTTCCGTTGCGCCCTACCAAACCGACGCGGTTACCGCTGTTGAGTTTGAAGTTGAGTTCTGAAAATAGCTCGCGTGATGCGAAACTTTTGGAGAGGTTGAGAAGCTGGATCATGGAGGACTCTTTAGAATTTTTCGCGAATTATAGCAGTTTTGGCGCGGGGAGTGCTATTTGGCGTTGTCCTCGTCGTAAAGCTCCAAAAACTCGTTTGCCAAAAATTCGACCGATTCCAAAGTATCGGCATAAGGCTCTTGGGTGTCGATAAGATCGCTGGAGTGGTAGGTAAAAGCGAGTGTTTGTATATCCCCTTTGCGTCGGGTTTGCACCTCTTCGCCGATGACGAACTGGGTATGGACGATGGTGGTTGTATCTACCTTAAAAGCATCGATTTTTATCATGAGCGTGTTTGCGTCTTGTTTGTCAAAGGCGATCCCGCTGCTTTGAAGTTTTTTTAGCACGCTCTCTTTGATCTTTGCTTCATCCTCTTGGGGGATGAAATCGGTTTTATTGATAAGAACGATACGGAGATTTTGAAGGTTGTCTAACGTAAAAGGGAGTGACCCAAAAAGGGTGCTCCATGCCAAGAAAAGGGGGAGAAAAAGTTTCATTTGTGCTCTTTTGCAAAGGTGGTTTTGAGTTCCTCTAGGAGGGTCGCGTAATCTTCAAGCTTGACATACCCCATAGATTCGTAAAAATATTTCTCCTCTTTGGGATCGATGAAATAAACGGTGGGGATACGGGGTGCATTGTAAAGGGGAGGGTAAGTTCCCTCATCGTGTTTGCGGTCGATGATGAGGGGTACGAAATTTTGGGCAACCTCAAAAGCGATACGCTGTTGGGAGAGGGTTTTTCTCTCGAACTTTCTGCACCAAGGGCAAGTGTCGCCTACGACCACGAGCATCAAAGGCTTATTCTCTTTTTTTGCCTCTGCAAGGGCTTTGGCGTAATCTCTTTCATACCCCATATTTTGGGCGAATTCGTCGATGTGCGCTCCAAAAAGGGAGAGGGAAAAAAGGGTGAAGAAAAGAAAAAGTTTCATGCCAAGCCTTTGTGGGGGAATAATTTCGTGATTATACATCAAGAACACTAACGGACTCTAATGCTACTCTAAGAGAGTTGGAGTAAAATAACGTCTTTAAGAAGCAAAAGAGGAGCATTTTTGAGCATCTACCGCGAGTACGACATACGGGGAATTTTTGGGAGTGAATTAAACGAAGAAAGCGTCACGCGCATAGGTTACGTACTAGGCTCAAAAATTGGGGGTGAGTACGTAGCGATCGGGTACGATGCCAGAAGCCACTCCCCCGTTTTGTTTGGCTACCTCGTAGAGGGGCTATGTGCGGCGGGGAAAAAAGTGCTCGATATGGGGCTTGTTCCTACCCCCGTCAACTACTTTGCAAACTACAAAGAGTGGGGCGGTATAACGCCTAGTGCATCGGTGATGATTACGGGTTCGCATAATCCGAGCGAATACAACGGCTTTAAGATCACGGTAGATAAAAAACCGTTTTTTGGCGAGGATATCTACGCACTCGGGCGCGAATGCGAAGCGATGGAAAGTACGCCGCATGCCAAGGAAAAAAACGTCACCAAGATCGATGCTCTGGGAGCGTATATCGATTTTATAAGCGCGGAGTTTGAACACTTGCGAGGGATGCAAACGCGCATCGTCTACGATTGCGGCAATGGGGTTGCCGGGGTTGCGATCGAGGAGATTTTTAAGCGTTTGGATTTACATGCCAAGGGTATCTACGTAAACCCCGACGGAACATTTCCCAACCACCATCCCGACCCCTCCGAAGAACATAACCTAGAAGATATTAAAAAACTTTTGGAAAAAGAGGGTGACATAGCTTTTGCCTACGACGGCGACGCCGACAGGATCGCGGTGCTTACACATGCCAACAATATCAAAGGGGATATGATGGCGCTGTTGTACGCAATGAAGATGCAAAACCCTACGATTGTGGGGGAAGTGAAGTGTTCGCAGGTGATGTACGATGAGCTGGAGCGCCGTGGGGCTAAAACCGTGATGTATAAAACGGGGCACTCCAACATCAAGGTAAAGATGCAAGAGGCAAACGCCGACTTGGCATGTGAGGTGAGCGGACATATCTTTTTTAAAGACCGCTATTTCGGGTACGACGATGCGATCTATGCGACGTTTCGGATGCTTGAACTTGTGCACGAAGGGGTCGATCTCGACGCAGAACTTGCACGCTTGCCTCGCGTGTATGCCACCGAAGAGATTAAGGTGCCCACTACCGAAAAAGCGAAATTCGCGCTGATGGAGGAGATAAAAAAATCGC
>CAXXSB010000012.1:0-9414 GCA_963664885.2 Sulfurimonadaceae bacterium | reverse complement strand
TTATAGTAAGTTTTGTATCATCAGGTTGAATACCAATATACAAAGAGATTCCTGAAATAGTCAATGCAATTATTGAAATAACTATTGTAATAACTGATGTAAATTTATCTTCTGAATTTTTTTCTTTATTTTGTTTTTGTTTTGCCACTATTAAGTTTCCTTGTAATATAACCCGTTACTATTTATTAAATTTTTCTTGACTCTAGCTATGATTTTTTATTAAATTACTAAAAGTGTCTTCTATGATTACTATAATTTCATTTCTTTCTGACTCTTCTAAATTGATAGCTGATAATGTTGTGTATCCAGATGAATAATATGCATCACTTGGATTTAATTCAGTAAAAAATTTAGGATTAAACTTTTTAAGTTTATTTTTTAAAATATCAATAAAGTCTTTATCACTAAACTTATTATCTTGACAACTTGGTACATGAATACCAATTTTTAAATCTTCCATTTTAATCTCCTATTTTGATATAACTATTTATTCAACAAACATTATATGCTAAACAGCTTGAAATTCACTAAATAAACGACACAGGAAATGTTAGTTTAAATGACAAAAATGCAATATGTTGGTTATTTTTCAGATAAATCCATTAAATTTTTTAAAATTTCAATGTGTATTTAAAAATATTTTTGGCGTTATTTGGACATTTTGTCGTTTAAATAGTAAAAAAAAGCGTTAAATGTACATTGTGTTGTTTAATAAAAATATGGGATGTAAACGTGAAAGCATCGTCAGATATATTGCAAAAAATACGAAAAGAAAAAGCAAAACGACTTCTTAAAGACGACGATGAACATTCGGTTTTAGTTCTTGTAATTTTAAAATGATCTCATTTTTATTCACGATAAAACCTCCACCTTTTTTCTTATTGTAGCACATTTGCCGACACAAAAACCACTATATAACAGGGGGATACTTATGTTATAATACGTCAATACATCACTACATAAAGGTGTCCTAATGCATAGATTAAACCTTACAATCGATGAAGCACTTTACGAACAGGTGCGCGCTGTTAGTTTTTTAGAAAAAAAATCGATTTCTCAAATGATTCGTGAAAGTCTTAGCGAATATATTGCAAAAAATACAAAAACAAAAGAGAAAGCAGAGCTACTTCTTGAAGCCGAAGATGAACAAGAGATTTTGGCAATCCTAAAAAATGAGGAGTTCTCTTCAAACGACGATTTTAAAAGTAAATTCAACTTATGAAAATCTTTTATTCCAAAACTTTTGAAAAAAAATTTGCTACATACGATAGAAAACTTCAAGAAAAAATCTTTAACGCTATTCAAAAATTACCCGACGGAGATGTTTATAAGTAACTATCCCCGCTCCACCAGATCGATCGCTTTGTCGCTGAGGCAGTAGGTTTGGATGCCGTCGTCGTGGAGGTTCATACACTCGCACAGGCAGTTTGCATCGAGCAGGGTTTGGATCGCCCTCTCCACCACCTCAAGGCGCAGTCCCAAATACTCCGAGATGTCGTAGGAATCGTACACATTGTAGTTCTCCTCGTCACACAGATTATAGATCGCTTTCATTACGCTTTTTAAAATTCCGCTTTGCATTATTACCCCTTTTATGCGCTTTGTTTCTCTTCTACGTTGCATTTAAAGCAGTTATCCATCGTCTCGCAGCTATGGCATGCGGGTGCGACGGCGCCTATGGTATCGTAGAGAAATTTTTTCCATAATTTCTCTTTCGGTTTTTGACATGCCAAGGTGGGAAAATTGTGCATCATAAACTTTCCCATCTGGGTGCGGCTTGCAAACCCCAAATCTTCGTAGAGATGGTGCATCTCTAACGACACGCGCGCCACGTAAGGTGCCAAAACATGCTTGGCATGTCCGTTTACGGCATGTGATGCGAGCAGATTTTTAACATCCTCGTACATTTTTGTCGTATCCATCGCTCATGCCCTCATCCAGTTTTCGTGCACGTGGGCTTTTTTCTTTGCGCCAAGCACCTCTTCAAGCGCTTGCATACACGCCGCATAATCCACCTCGTCGGTGATCTCCTGCACTACCTCCTTATAGCGCACGATCCCCTCCTTATCGACGATAAACACCGCGCGGGCAAGGCGGTTTTTAAGCTTCCCCTCCCCTATAAGCACGCCGTATTTTTTACCGAATTGCCGCTCCTCGTCTCTAAAAAGCTTGGCATGTTCGAGCGGCTGCGATTGGAGATACTCCTCTAAAAAAACTTCATCGTCGGTGGTTACCATCACCGTCGTTACATTTTTGTAGTTTTGCATCATCTCGTTGAACTTTTTGGCTCCCAAAGAGCACACCTCCGTTTTAAGCGACGGGATCGCTATGAGAAGCTGCACGTTTGGCGCTATCATCCCTATGACGTTTTGGGCTCCGCCGAGCTCAAGCACCCTTGCGGCGGGTGCTTCTTGGGCAAGCCGTATCTCTTTTCCTTCTAATTGTGTCGGCATGTTATGTACGGTAATTTGCATCTCTATCCTTATTATGAAAGAATTTCCTTTCAATCTGCATATTCCGTTCTATAATCAAAAATTATAATGATTATTTTTTATACAACTTATTGCCTATTTAGAGAATTTGTTTCTACTATAATTAGGAAAAAAAAGAGGGGCAACCCATGAAAAAAACACAACCCAAAAATATTTTAGAGTGCCAATCCTGTTCACTTCATTTTGCTTATAACGAAATCAGCCTTCTTTACGATATTGCCGTGACGCTTGCAAGCTCCACCGACGCAAAAGAGACGTTTGAACGCTGTATGCGCCTGCTCAAGCGCAACTCCTACATCGACCGTGCAACCCTGTTCGTACTAAACGATGAGGGGGATGAACTTGAGCTTTTCGCCTCCATCGACCTCACCCCCCAACAACAAAAAATGGCGCGCTACAAACTCGGCGAGGGTGCAACGGGGCTTGCGGCAAAAAGTGCCGAACCCGTGGTGATAGAAAACATCCATAACAATATCAATTATCTCAACAAAATCGGAACGCTCAACACCAAATCTATCTCCTACGTCGCCGTGCCCATCATCCAAGACGACGGGGTTATCGGGGTGATCTCGGCAAATATAAACAGCTCTAGCGTGATGGATTTTGACGACATAGTGCGGATGCTCACCATCGTAGGTTCGCTCTTTGGGGGAACCCTCTCGATGCAAAAACGTTTTAGCGAGGAAAAAGAGAGCCTGAGCGAACTCAAAACCTACTATAAAGACCAGGTGCTCAGCGAATACAAATTTGAAAACATCATCGGTAGAAGCTCCAAAATGCGCGTGATCTTTAGCATGTTAGAGACCGTAGCACCCTCGGACGCCACCATCTTGGTGCGGGGCGAGACGGGAACGGGAAAAGAGCTGATCGCCACCGCGGTGCACAACCTAAGCCACCGCAAAAACGGTCCTTTTATCAAACTCAACTGTGCGGCAATCAGCGAAACGCTTTTGGAAAGTGAACTTTTCGGGCATGAAAAAGGGGCATTTACCGATGCGCGAGAAACCCGCAAAGGGCGCTTTGAGCTTGCAGACGGCGGGACGCTGTTTTTGGATGAGATAGGCGATATCACCCCTTCGCTTCAAGTAAAACTGCTGCGTATTTTACAAGAGCAGGAGTTTGAGCGCGTAGGGGGTACAAAAACCATCAAAACCAACGTACGCCTCGTTGCCGCGACCAACCGCAACCTTGAAGAGATGGTAAAAAAAGGGGAGTTTCGGGAGGATCTGTACTACCGCCTCAACGTCATACCGCTCAATCTTCCGCCGCTTCGGGAACGCTACGAGGATGTCAAACTGCTTGTAGAACACTACCTGCACAAATTTTGCAAAGAGCATAAAAAACAGATGCAACTCTCCAAAGAGGCGATGGAATTGCTCTTAGATTACCCATGGCCAGGGAATATCCGCGAGCTGCAAAACACCATGGAGCGGATCGTTCTTATCTGCCGCGAGGGTGTGATAGAGCCGCAGATGCTCAGCCACGTACTCCCTTTTAATTTCCAAAAAATCTATATGCAAGAGGAGACAGCGCCCAAAGCGAGCGTGCAAGAAACACCCCGTATGCCGCAGGAGCAACCCCCGATGCAACACCCCTCCGCCGCATCGGTGCAACAACCGCAGGCTTTGACCAAAAAAAGCCTTGACGAGCTTGAAAAAGAGGCGATCCTCCAAGCACTCATTGAGCATCGCGGCATCCAAACCAAAGCCGCCGCACAGCTTGGCATGAGCGCAAGACAGATAGGGTATAAGATCAAAAAATACGGGATCGAGTTTTAAACTTTAAGTTGTAAAACGACCCGTTTTTTAATCTCTTCAAACGACAAATCAAGCCTGTTTGCTTCGTCCAAGTAAACGGCTTCATCCTCTTTTGCTTCCTCTTTTGCTTCAATAAATTTCAATAGTTCCTCTTTGGATTTGATATTTTTTGATCCCTCAGCTATAGCAAGAATCTCTTCAACGCTAACGACCTGATGTTCAAGCATTGCCCCAAAATCAAATAAATCTCTACTTTTTTCCCTTTGTAAAAGTGCGACTATCTTGAGTTTAGAAATAGTTTTAACATCTAGAATTTTAAGATTTGCACCCTTATAGTATTTGAATGAAGACGTTTTTAAAATCTCTTTTTGCGTAGCTCTATTTGCGTAAAAAAACTCTATTTTCACCCCATCAAGAATAAACTTTAAAACATACTCATCGGGAAACAGCCCTGCAAGTCTTAAGGCAAAAACGTTTTCGTCTTCAATTTTTTTGGCATCTATGCTTAGCATAGATGGAATGATTTTTTTGTACTCAAGCTCTTTTGCACTGATTATGTCGATATCTTCGGAAATTCTATGATTGATATAGTAAGATAGCGCCGTTCCGCCCGTAAAATAAAGCTCTTCTTTAAATAGGGGCAAATCTTTGATTTTATCTAAAACATTCATAACGTTAGAGGTCATTAATGATCCCTAGAATCTCTTTGTAGATCGGACTTTGATTATAAGGACCACAAAGCGGAATATCTATCCCGCTTGTGGAGAGAACTCCTTTTTTATACATCGTTTTATATTTATCTTCAAGAACCGCTTTGACCATATTTTTTCCGAATTTTTGACAAAGTATTTTAATGTCCTCACGATTGAGTGTTCCAAGGTAATTCGAGATTATTGCGTAAACTTTTTGTCGGCTTGTCGTATTGGTTTGCCAAAAAAGGTTTACGGAAAACTGGGAAGGATCAAACTCTATAGTATCTGAGATATCAACGATGCCTATTTTTGTTTTCACGTCATCGTATTCAAGATTCAAAAGGAGAGAATAGAGCCTGTTTCTGCTATGTTTCCAATCTCTTAAGGTTCGCTGCGGCAGATCTAAAAGCTTACTCATTTGCTGTTGCGTCATCGTCAGTTTCCTATAATATTTTTATTATTATAGGCGAATACCGCCTAAATGTAAAATAATTTTTTCTTTTTGCGACTTTTGCCGCATCAATATTGTTCTTTAGTATTCTTAGGGAATGCTTTGGCATGTACGATTTGCTACATGCCAAGAAGATTACGCGTCGCCGCGGGAGATTATTTTTGCGTTCACTTCGTTTGGAAGCTGTTTGGGCTGGGGGTCTATAAACCATACGTCGCCGTTGGTAAGATTCACCTCGCCGCCCCATTTTGCGTCGGTGTCAAACTCCAGAGATTCTATGATCTCCTCCATATCTTTTTTCGCCACGTAAAAGAGGATTTTTCCCTCGTCGTTTTCTCGCAACATCACTTTTGCCATTGTTCTATCCTTTTTATTTTAATTAAAACGCTAAACGAACTCGTCCGTTTAGCTACGCTTGCGCCGCTATGGCGACTAAAGATTGCTTCCTTGAAGCAATATTGAAAATCTTGAACGAACTCGTCCGTTTAACTTGCCATTTTTACCCTAAGTGGAAAAACTTTTTGAGTTTATAAATAAACCCGCCTTTGTGTATCTCCCGAATGTCACGTCGAAATAGTCGCTTCCGTAGGGACTTACATACGAAGAACGCCCGAAATGTTGCTCATCTTTTTGGGGGTAATCCTCCCTGTAGTGCACCCCTCGGCTCTCTTTGCGTTTGAACGCGCACATCACTGCCATCTCTGCAACAAGTAAAGCATTTTTAAACTCTAAAATCGCGGCGAGTTCGACGTTGTTGCCGTACTCTTTGCTCACGCAGTGCAGACCGTACTGCTTTTGCATCAGGTAGTGGATATACTCCAGCGCATTGCTAAGACTCTCCTCTGTACGAAACACCCCCGCATCGCGGAAAAGCTCCTCGCCTAGGTTTTTGCGCATCGCGTTAATGTTAAAAAGACTCTCCCCACCGATAATGAGTTCCACCTTGCGCATCTCTTTTTCCACATACGCATAATCTATCGGGGCAAACTCCCGTTTTTTAGCGCTTCTTGCGGCTTCTTGCCCTGCGACTTTACCAAAATACGCCGCTTCCAAAAGGGAGTTGCCCCCTAAGCGGTTGGCTCCGTGTACCCCGTTTGCCGCACATTCGCCGCAGGCAAATACGTGAGCCATAGAGGTACTCGTATCTTCGCGCGTCCAAATCCCCCCTATGCTATAGTGCGCCGCGGGGGTTATCTCTAAAAGTTCGGTGGCGATGTCCACGCCCGCGGCGCTCAGTGCCGTTTTTTTTGGTAGAGGGGAGTTTTTCATCTATCGTCTCTGAGCCCAAATGTCGCAGATCAAGATACACCTTGTGCCCCGCTTTCATATGCAAAAGTATCGCGCGTGAGAGCTTGTCGCGCGTCTGAAGTTCATCAACAAACCTCTCTCCCCCTCTCATCGACGATATAGCCGCCCTCCCCGCGCGCCGCTTCGCTGATAAGTGTTCCGCCGTGTGAGAGCGTCGTAGGGTGAAACTGCATAAACTCCAGATTGCTCAGCACAAGCCCCGCGCGGTGAGCAATTGCGAGCATGTCCCCCGAACTCTCGGGCGCGTTGGTGGTGTGTCCTCTGTAGATCCCCGCATAGCCGCCCCCCGCTAAAATAAGCGACTTACATGCCATGGCAATAACGTGGGAGTTGGAGCGTTTGAGCACCACCACGCCCGAGAGCTGCTCTTTGTATTTTGCAATGCTTAGCAGCATATGGTTGGCAAATATCTCCACCCCCTCTTCGCGGCATGCTCCAAAGAGTTTTTGGGTGATTGCCGCGCCCGTTTTATCGGCGCTGTAGCAGGTTCGCACCTTGCTTGCACCCCCGAAGGGGCGTTGTTTGGGTGTACCGTCTTCGTTGGCGGCAAACTCCACCCCGATCTCCAAAAGCTCCTCGATAATACTCGGCGCTTCAGAGCACATTTGCGATACGCTCACGCGATGCGCAAGCCCATCACCCCCTGCGATAGTATCGTCCATATGGCTTTGGATAGAATCATCCGCGCCAAACACCGCATTGATCCCGCCCGAAGCAACCGCCGAGCTTGAGCGAAACGGCGTGGTTTTGGTAAGCACCGCCACCCTCAGTCCCGCCCTCTTGGCATGTAAGGCACTCATAAGCCCCGCTATACCGCTTCCTACTACAATGACGTCATAGAGCATTTTTGCCTCCGAAAAGTTGTTTAAGATTTTCAGGTTTTGGGTTCGGCACTTTGGCAAGAAGCAGATTATGCTCCACATGCGCTCTCTCTGCCGCCCCAAAAAGTGCGCTTACAAGGTTTGCGCTGCGTGCAAACTGCAAAGCACTGAGCACGTCCGAGAGCCCATCGGTTCCCAAAAGAGCGCCCACTTTTTCATGGAACCTCCCCTTAAAAAGGTTCATCTGCAAGAGTGATGAGGAACCCATCACCCTCAGTCCGAAACTCTCTGCCGCACCCATAAGCGGATAGATTTTTCCGTCTTTTGCTTTTTGGTTTGGGTACACAAACGCATCGGTTTTTGCAAGGTTATAAGGTGTTTGCACATAACGAAACCGATGGTGTGCACCCCCCGCCTCCTCGGCTATGGCGACCATATCGGCGAGGCTTATGTACTCGGTATGGCTTGGCTCGTACAAAAGGCCGTTCCAACTTGCAACACCGTAACAGCGAATTTTCCCCTCATCGCATAAACGCTCAAAACACCTAAACGCCTCTTTGATGCGCTCTTTGAGTGTTTCGTAGGAGACGTATCCAAGCTCAAACTCGGGGTTATGCAAAAAGAAGATGTCGATCGTCTCCACCCCGAGGTTTTGCAGCGAACGCTCTAAACTCCACTCCAAAAACGCGGGGGTTATGGCATGTTGATCCGCTACGATATCCTCTTTGGCGGCAAGATTTTTTGCCACGATCTGCTCCTCTATCCACACGTAGGGGTTGGCGGGAAATGGAAAATCAAGCGGCAAAAACCCCGCTTTGCTTGTTAAAACCACCTCGTCGCGCTCTAACATGCCAGAGTCAAAAAGCTCACTTAGCGCCTCCCCTATCTCCCGCTCGCTCATTTGGTAGCGGTAGTTTATCGCGGTGTCTATAAGGTTTATGCCCCCTAAAAGCGCCGTTTTTTACAGCCTCTTTGTAGCTGAGGGTATAGTTCTCCTCGCGGTAAGGCTCTTTACGGAAAGTGCCAAGCCCCAGACTCGACACGAACCGCTCTCCGTCGTAACGGTAAAACTCCCTGCCGTGATCTTTAAAACGTTTGAGGTACCTAAACGTACCCTCTTTTGTAGCGTAACGCATTAGGTTACGATCACTTTTACGGGGGCTTTGAGTTTGAAGTTGAGCATATCTTCGATCCCCGCCAAGGTGGTCGTAGTGTTCATGGAACAGCTCATACACTCCCCTTGGTACTTGATAAGCACCTCAAAAACACCCTCTTTCTCTTTGATGTCGATCAGTTCGACGTTGCCACCGTCAGCCTTGAGCGTGGGGCGGATATACTCCTCCAAGATAGATTCCACCGCTTTGATTTTTTGCACAAGCCCCATCGAGAGGAACGTTCCGTCCCCTTTGGCTTCGATGATCTTGCGGCTTTTCTCTTGGGCTTCTCTTTGTTCTAAAACCTCTGTGAGCAGATCAACGAGATAAACGTCTTTTTTCTCGTGCCCTCCGGGTTTGATGCACGACTTACAAAACCCGCCCGCTTTGGTAAAATCGGTAATCTCTTCAAGCGTGGAGAGTTTGTTCAGACGGATCACCTCTAAAAGCGTATCTTGCGACACGCGCGCACATTCGCAGATGATAAACTCGCTCTCAAGCGACTCCATAGCGACGTTTTTGTAGATCGATGCCGCTTTTTTGATAACGTCGTACGCCATCACCGAACAGTGCATCTTTTGCCCCGGAACGGCGGGGATGTCAGGGTCGTCACGCAGCGCTTTTTCCACCTCTATGTTGGTTATTTTCAGCGCTTCATCGACCGTTTTGCCCATGCAAAGCTCCGCCATCATATCCGATGAAGCGATCGCCGTGCCGCATCCGAAACTCTTGAATTTGC
>CAXXSB010000011.1:0-63507 GCA_963664885.2 Sulfurimonadaceae bacterium | reverse complement strand
TCAATGTTATCGTCCAATCGATCAGTGATATTACCGATCAAATGAACCATAATGCCGAGCGGATCAAACAGCTCTCACACTCATCGGCAGAAGTAAGTGAACATACTCAAACCTCAGTAGTTGCACTAACAGATACGGTCAACGCGATCGAAAAGCTTTCCAACGATACCCAAAAGAATGCAAAAACAACCGAATCGATTATCTATAAAATCGGTGATATCAACACCCTCTCAACCGCCAATGCCCGCAGCGTCGAGGAGATCGCTTCGGCGGCCGAGCATTTACATCGAATGACCGAACAACTCACGGCACAAATCGCCGTATTTAAAACGTAAAAAGACAAAAAGGAGATCGGTAACTAAACCGATCCAATATGCATCCCTCACCTTCTTTATAGGAAGGAAGGGAGCGCTCCAAGTAAAAGTTTGCTCTTTATGAAAAAACGTTGAAGAGCCCTGTAGCATTACATCTCTATCACATCG
The DNA here is from genome assembly GCA_963664885.2 of Sulfurimonadaceae bacterium. Taxonomy (GTDB): domain Bacteria; phylum Campylobacterota; class Campylobacteria; order Campylobacterales; family Sulfurimonadaceae; genus Sulfurimonas. The sequence continues at coordinate 63,025 of CAXXSB010000011.1, read as the reverse complement.
TCAAAAGATTCAAATAAAAATTCGTTGGAACCGTATGCATCGGATTTGGCTACCATTGTCTCTATCGGCAGCGTAATATGAAAAGTAGTTGTTTGAGTATTAACTTCATAATCCAAAGTACCGCCCAAATAGATGCATAATTCTCTTGCAACGCTCAGCCCTATCCCCAAACCGTGTTTCCCCTCGGGTGTTTCGGCAAATCTCTGATAAACTTCTAATTTACACGCAACTGCCGGTCCTGCACCCTGATTTGTTACGTCTATGGTAAAGTTCGAGTCGTTTTGAGTGACGCAAACGCTGATTAGCCCCCCTGCAAGCCCGTAAGCACAACCGTTGGCTATAAGATTTTTCACTACAAGATACAACTTCTTCGGATCGGTCGTTACGGGTGTTCGCAAACTATCGCAAAGTGCCACGGCAATATTCTTCGAGTCGAGTTCATACTGCAAATCTTTAAAACATCCTCTAAAATTGTTCCAAGCGTCACGATTGCATAATCAAGTTGCACGGCACCGCCTTCTATCTCTGCCGCCGCTACAAGATTTTGAATCTGAAAATAGAGGTGTAACGTCTCTTGGCGCACCATAGTATAAACCTCTTTCGAAGACGGTTTTTCAGGATCCAAATGGGGAATAAGACCTAAAAGCACCGTCATCGGATTGTTAAGTTTACTTGCAACGAGTGAAAGAAATTGCGATTTCATCTTTTCGCTTTCGATCAGTTTTTTATTGAGGTCTAAAATTTTATGACTTAAAAAAGCAATTTCGTCTTTGTCGTTATTTTGCATGGTAACTCCTTTGTTTATTTTAGGTTTGTTTCATGGCATGTATACATTCGTTCAAAGAGTCCAGTAAATGTTCTATCATGCTTGATTCGTTTTTGAGTATATTATTTTGTGTAGCAAAGCTATCCGTATTGTTCTGCATCAGACAAAGCGCATCGGAAGTTTTTTGAATGTGCGTTTTAAGCTGTACGAATATCCCGCCGAAATCAACCGATTTGTCGGTTTTTCCTGCCGATTCGATCACGCCGTACATTTGGATATACCCCAAGTACATCATCTGCTGCTCCAATTGCACTAAAAAACCAAGTACCCCTTGCATCTGTTTCTCAATTATTTCTCGCAAAGCACTTGTTTTTTTCGCGTACTCCATAACGAGAGTGACGAGCGTGCCCATATTGTGTTCCGTTTCTGCCCTTTCGCTACTACAGCTCTCACATAAAAGTTCATCGATAAAATAGTTCAAAAGCTCGCTTTGCAGCCGTATGCTGCATACGGAAAAAATCAATTCGTTAAGTGAAACGGAAAGCGACCGGACAACCGTATCGATTTTTACGATAAGTTCGTTATTCTCTTTGGCATTTGTACGGACATCCCGCGCCAAAACGGAGAACGTCTCCCCTCCATCAAGTGTTTTATACGATGTAACCGAAGCATTTAATGATAAAAAAACAATCTCCGAAGCGATCTTGCGCAACACGAAACTTTGTTGTTCAAACATGGTTTTGATCTCTTTAAACAGATCGATTTTCTCAAACCATACGTCGTATCTCTCCATAAGCAAACTCGTATACGATCGAAGTTTTTCAAGGCATTGCGTAAATTGCGTCTGTTTAAGAGAGGTCGTACTTTTTGCAATTAGTTGCACTTTTTTGTGCGCTTTGAGTTCGCTTAAAAAAGCATCGCTCATAAAAGCTTCATAATCCGCATACCCGAGATTCTTCAAAAAAGGGGTCAATAAAGCTTCGCTTTTTTCTATGCCCCCTCGGGACTCCGCTTCAAGGAGTTCACCGTAAAACTCCTGCACCGCACTAAAAAGCTTTGTACTCGGTTTTATACGTATAGAAATATAGCACCCATCAAGAGGAAATACTGCTGCTAAAACCCAGTAGTAATCCCCGTTTTTGGCACGATTTTTCACATATGCGATAATCGGTTTTTTTGCTTGAATAACATCCCAAAAATATTTAAAAATAATCTTTGGCATGTGGGGATGGCGGACGATATTGTGATAACGTCCAAGCACTTCCTTTTTTGTATACCCGCTTACGCGGATAAAAACATCGTTCCCCGAAAGGATGATGCTGTTGTAGTCTGTTATAGAGAAAAAAAGCTCATCTGCATGAAATGACACCTCTTTCTCAGTGATGTTTGGAGGAAGTTTTTTCCATAGTATCTTCTTCTTTTTTATCTGCACAATGTTTTTTAAAACAGATAGTTCAACTCAAAACGTGCGTCCAGCTCGTTATTGGCACTATCTTCCGCATCTTTGTACCGAAGATACCCGAGTCTCAAACGCCACTGTAAAGCAACCATTGCAGGTATATTTTGAACAAAACCGACATAGGAGTAGATCTCATCCTTACCGTTTTTCTCCTCATCGGCGTCCGTAAAAAGCACGGAAGCCTGTACAAACATATCTTTATAAACTCCGCGGTCGTTGTCGTTTCGCACAATCTCCAAGCGGTAGCTTTTTGTGTCGGCTTTCCAATTGTATCGTGCCATGGAGCGCGTATAGCCCGCCGTCGGAAATCCTCTCCACGGAGTGACAAGGTCGGCTTCATCAAGAACATAAGAATACGCCAGATTGATTTTGTAGTTATCCGCTTTTGCCACGATTCTCGCGGCTACCATCTGTGAGTCGAGTGAATCCGTTTTTTTATAACCGCTTGCATTGCCGCTCAAAGATGCACCGCCTACGCTCCCTGCACCGTTATCAAACTGTTTGATATAACGGATTCCCGGTGCTAGAGAAAAACCATCCATCGCGATTTCGTAGTTTGCTTCAAGCATCACCTGAGAGAGAAGCTCCGGTACATGGTACATAGAGGCATCAAGCTGCAATTTTTTTATACTGCTGTTTTTTAAATCTGCAACCAGAAGCGGTGCATCGGTCGGTTTGCCCGCTAATTTCAATGCGGTGTATGTTAAACCTTTATGCATTGCGGAATCGTCATTTTCACTCCATTGGGGTTTTTCTTTGGATGTGGCATGTGCATCTCCGTACATAAGCACAGCATGTGACTCGGTATGATCGCGAAGTTTTTGTTCATGCATATACGCTATTTTTATTTTTGTATCTTCAAGCGCTTTTGTTTCTACTACAAGGGCATCGAATGTATTTGGGATCATTTTTGTATCGTTTGATTTGGTATAAAAAGTCTCAACCAATTGTCTTCCCAAAAAGATATTTGTCGATGAAATGCCGCTATAGCGCATATATGCCTGAGCGGGAACCAACATATATTTGTGCCCATCATTAACGTAATCGAACCTGCTTAAGAGGTCTTTTGCTTTTTTTAAATTTGCGACATTGTCGTTTCTATCCCAAAATGCCGCTTGTGAAAAATAGATCCCCGCACCGAAGTCAAAACCTTCGAATGTTGCAGTTTTTGCTACGAGAGAACCCCCAATAGCACTTACGATATGGTCTGAATGGGTACTATCGTTTGTCCTATAATCAAGAGCCATTGTGTTGGAACGTATTCTTCCGTAGAGCATTGATTCACTTAACATTGCTCCGAAATTATCGACTCTCTTTGGGGTTTCGTTGTAAATAATTTGTGCATTTGCTTTGAGTGTATGCTTTGGAAATTCTTCGTTTGCAACACTATCCGAAGCGATTAAACACAATGCCAAAACGGCGTTGCCTAGGGAAAAAGTAGAAATTGTTTTCATGGTATTGAGCGACCTTATAATTTTTGATAAATAGAAGAGCCTAAAAGTTTTAAAGTATCTTTATGGCCTGTTAGCGATTCGGAGCTTCCCAAAAAAAGCGGTGCCCCCGTTGGCAACACGGTTGTAAAACGTTCGATGAGATCATGGCGCGTCGTATCGTCAAAATAGATCATGACGTTACGGCAAAAAACCATGTCGAACTTGTTTGTAAAGAAAAAAGGATCGGTCACGAGGTTATACAGACGAAACACGACTTTTTCCTGTAGATGCGATACAACCTTGTAACGCGTCCCCCCTGCCTCTTGTACCTTTTCAAAGGAGCGAAGCACAATCTCTTTGGGAAGTGCTTCAACGTGTTTTGCATCATACACGCCGTTTATAGCATGTGATAACACTTTATGAGAGATGTCCGTTGCAAGGATTTTTACGTCCCACTCATGAAATTGTTGGATATGCTGTTGCAAAAACATTAAAATCGTATAAGGCTCTTCGCCGCTTGAACATCCTGCCGACCAGATGCGCAGTTTTTTTTCTCTTTGTTTGGAAGCGATAAGCTTTGGCATGTAGCCTTTGAGCCACTCCCACTGGGCACTTTCTCGAAAAAACGAAGTAACGTTTGTAGAGATGGCACTCACAAAGAGCGAAAGCTCTTCACCGCTTTGATCCGCAACCAGATACTCGTAATACGCACGAAACGACGACAAATTAAGCTGGTTGAGACGTTTATTAAGACGCCCTTTGATAAGGGTCGTTTTTTGCGCAGAAAGAGCAATGCCCACTTTTTTGTAAATATAACGTCGAAAAAGTTCAAACTCTTCGGGTTCAAGCGTAATTTCAGCCATGCACCGACTCTATAAGAGGGCGTAACTCCTCGACGTTAAGGATGAGGGCGATATCGCCGCTTCCCAAAATTGCACCGCCTGAAATCTCACGCTGCTTTGCAAGTGCTTTTCCTAAAGGTTTTATCACCACCTGTTGGCGCCCGACAAGTTCATCAACCATAATCGCGATGCGCCCCGCTTCCGTTTCGACACATACGAGGATCCCGTCCCAAGGCTCTATATGTTGCGTCTGCAAGCGGAATACGTCACTTAAACGGATAACGGGGATATGCTGCCCGCGCATGCTTACGAATTCCCCTTTTCCTTTGACCGCGTGTACGATGTCACGCTCGGGTCGAAACGATTCTACGACGCTTAACGTCGGGATTATATATATCTCGCCTGCGGTTTGCACAAGCATTCCGTCGATGATAGCTAGTGTTAAAGGGAGCACCATCGAGATGGTCGTTCCCTCCCCTTGTTTGGATTCTATCTCTATTTTGCCGCGAAGTTTCTCTATGGATGTTTTCACGACATCCAGCCCTACGCCGCGACCTGAGAGATCGCTGATGGTCTCGGCGGTTGAAAATCCCGGTTGCATAATCAAACAAAATGCTTGGCTATCGCTAAGGTTTTCCTCTCCCGTAATAATTTGGCGTTCTATTGCTTTGGCAATAACTTTTTCTTTATCGATACCGCGTCCGTCGTCGCTTACGCTAATGACGATACTGCCGCTTTTATGATACGCACGCAAGGTGATGTTGCCTTCCGCGCTTTTTCCTGCGGCAATTCTCGCTTTTGCATCCACTTCCAAACCGTGATCGATTGCATTACGGATGATGTGGATTAAGGGATCGGAAAGGCTGTCGATCATCGTTTTGTCGATCTCCGTATCTTCTCCGAGCACATGAAGGTGCAGCTCTTTGCCGGTTTTTTTCGATGTGTCCCTCACGACGCGTTTCATTTTGTCAAACGTATCGCGAATTGCCACCATGCGAAGACTCATAACACGGTCTTGAATCCGCTTGGTGATTTTAGAAAGTGTTTCGATCGTACGTTTAATCGATTCATCGTCTATGGCATGTATCTTCTCGTTTTGCGCAACGAAATTCTGGGCAATCACCAATTCCCCTACGGAATCAAAGAGTTCATCAAGCTTAAACGTATCGATACGGATCGTCGACTTCGATACCGTCGGCGCCGCAGTGGTACTATTTGGAGCGCTTACTTTTTTCGTGGCATCCACTGAGGGGTCACTTTTTTGTTCTTGAGGCATAGAGGCAAATTCGTGAATCGTATACTCATGTTCAAAAAGATACTCGAAATTTTCCGCAATCTCTTCAAGAACAAGCGGGGTCAAAAGAACTAAAACAACCTGTGCTATACTATTTTCATCAATACGAAACTCTTCAAAATAAGGAACATGTTCCAAATCGATAAAACTCTCAAGCGATACCGCTTTTGCCTGTAAAAGCTTGCAAAACAAAAGATGCTCAAACCCGCGTTTATAGCAGTCGCTATCCAAACGAAGATCGATTCTGTAAAGATGCAGCTCTTTTGTCTGCATCGCTTTATGTTTTTGAATACTTGCTTCTACCCTCGCATACAAAGAGTCCGCCGTATCCTCTTTAAACTCAGCCGCCAAATCTTTCATCGCCGTCGTATCAGGCTCTGTTTCTTCCCTAACCGTGCCGCCCTTTTTAGAGGCAAGCAGTTTTTTTATCTCTGCCAAACACCCCGCATAAGAATCGGGAAGTTCGGGCAATGCATCAAGTTCGCATCGCATCACCTCTTGAATAACATCGACGCTGCTCACGATCAGTTCGAGATTATGCGTTTCAATGTACTCTTTCGTGCTTCTGTAATGATCGAGAATATCTTCAAAATGGTGTACAAATTCTCCTAAGCGGGTAAATCCAAAGGCATTGGCATTGCCTTTGAGAGTATGTACGCCGCGAAAAATTTCGTTGAGCAGATCGAAATCGGTCGCATTCTCTTCAAACCGAATAATATCGATATCGAGCTTTTCGACAATCTCTCCGGCTTCTTCTATAAAAATTGCTTTGACTTGTTCTTGTTTAGTCATGGTTAATCCAATACAGTGTTCCATACGTTTGCGACGTCGTCGTTGCCGCTTCTAAAAAAGGGATTCGCAACTCTTTTTTAGAACGTTTTAAGCTTGCTAGAAGCGCTAAGAGGCTGCCCTCGTGCAACGACGTCCCCTCCGCAACTTCTATAACCTCCACATACTCTAAGCGAGGGCGGATAAACTGCTCGAATTCCGCTATCTCCTCCCTCTTCATATCCAACTCTATAGTGAGGCTGTCACCGTCGAATTGCATCTTAGAACTCTTTTAAATCATCTTCGGAAAGGGGAAGAATATGTTGTGCTTTTTTTGCCTGTGCATTTTTTTGGTGTGCAACCGCTTTTGGGCGATCTGCATTGACGCGGCTAGGTTCCATACGGTGCAGATTCATTTTTTTGATCTCGTGTGATGCAGGTGCATCGCTTTGCATCCCTACCATTGCCGCTAAAATACGTACCGTCTCCATCATCGAAGTCGCTTGAGCGTTTAGCTCTTCCGCCGCTGCCGCCGCTTCTTCGGAGTTTGCCGCCACTTGTTGGGTCACTTGATCCACTTGCCCCATCGCTTGGTTGATCTGCGCCATCCCTTCGCTTTGTTCTTTTCCTGCCGTTGCTATCTCGCCGATAAGGTCGGAAACTTTTTTACTTTGCTCTACGATCTCTTGGAATGCCGTATGGGTTGCAAGGGCGATCTCGTTTCCTTCTTTGATCTGACCGACCACCTCTTGGATGATGTCGGATGTCTCTTTCGCCGCCGATGCCGCACGTTGTGCCAAGTTACGCACCTCATCTGCGACAACCGCAAATCCAAGACCGTGTTCCCCTGCACGCGCCGCTTCTACCGCTGCATTAAGTGCCAAAAGGTTGGTTTGAAACGCAATCTGATCGATCGTTTTAATGATCCCTGAAATTTTTGCCGCCGATTCGGTTATGGCATGCATAGATTGGGAAAGTTGCTCCCCTTTTTGGTACCCTGCACGTGCAGCGTCGTTGGAGTTTTTCGCCAAAATATCCGCTTGGCGTGCATTATCGACGTTTTGCGTGTTGATCGCCGTAGACTCCTCTAATGTTGCACTCACCTCCTCAACGCTTGAAGCCTGCTCGCTCGCACCTTGTGCCAAAGAGGAAGAGGATGCCGCCACCTGATCGGATGCGGAGGTGATCTGCATCGCACCGTCGCGAATAGAAGTTACGCTTCCCGTAATTGCTCTCGTAATTGAGCGGATAAGTGCCCATGCCAAAAGAATTGCAAAGATAATAGAAAAGAGAGCAACCATCATAAACATATTGTTAAAGTTTGCAGATTTCACTTTTGCTTCTGCATTTAGCTGTTTTACGGCATCTCTATTGATATTAAACATCTCTTGAAGCTTATCGAGCATCCCCGCTCTTGCACCGCGCATCGCCTCAATTTGTCCGCCTAAACCTGCGAAAAGGGATTGTATCTCTTCCTGGTTGTTGCTCTTTGCTATGTTTTCACAAATTTGTTTATAGGTTTCACTTTGTGTACGCCAAGATTTATAATCAACTTTGAATGCCTGATAAAGCTTATCTTCATCAACCGTTCTAGGTAGCGGATCGTATATTTTCAATCCGTCGTCTATACGGGCGAACTGTTCTTCGTTAATTCGGATCGCATCAAGCATTTTTTCACGCATTTTCGGATCTCCTTGAAGCCCTCGAACACGGTTTTGTTGGATCGCTACGTTTAATCCCCCTGCACGGGCGCGACCGAGACCGAGAATACTCGGAACATTCACATCGCCTATTTCTGAAATATCCGCTTTCCATGCCGCCGTCGCTTGGTAGCCCATAACACCTAGTAAAATCATAGCCGCGACCATGATCCCCGTGAGTAACATTAGCTTTGTTTGTAACACCATATTTTCTAACCAATTCATACTATTCCCCTTTTGTTTGTGTTTGTTGGATTTGTTCGAGCGTAACGAGTTCGTCCGCTTCAAAAAGTTTGAGCAGATCGAGGATCATCACCACGTTCTCTTCTATCTGAGCCATAGAGCAGATAAAGTCGGTATCGACGCTGCTGCCGAATTTCGGAGCCGCTCCAAGACTTGAACTCTCTATACTCGCCACCTCTTCGACCCTATCGACGATAAAGCCGATATTGACTTTTTCAACTTCGACGATGATGATCGCCGTATGCATATCCGCTTCACGCTCGGGCATACCAAAGCGCAGCCGCGTGTCGATGATCGGAATAATCGAACCGCGAAGGTTGATAACGCCCCGCATGAAATGGGGTGTTTTAGGGACATACGTCACCTTCATAATCGCAATGATCTCTTTAATGCGATCGATAGCGATTCCGTATTGTTCCTCCCCTAGAAAAAACGTCAGATAACGTTCTCTTCTAGATTGGGCTGTATTTTGCTGCATAATTAAACTCCTAGTACCATTTTGATCGACTTTACAAGCTTTTCCTCGCTAAAAGGTTTCACCATCCATCCCGTAACGCCGATCTCCTTGCCTCTCATTTTTAATGTTTCCGAACTCTCCGTAGTCAAGATAATGATAGGTTTTGTTTTAAAACGATCATCGCTCTTGATGGCATGTGAGAGATCAAGCCCGTTCATTTCGGGCATATTGACGTCGCTGATAAGCAGGTCAAAATCCTCCGATCCGTTTTGCAGTGCTCCTAAAAGTTCTGCGGGGTTGAGATACGATTTAAACGTTATCGCTCCCGTACCGATAAGCTCATCTAGTGCCAACTCGGCAGTTGCGACGACTGCTCTTGAATCATCTACGATGATTACCCTTTTTGCCATTGTTTTACTCCTTTATTATTTAATTGACGCACTTTATGAGCAAAGCCCATAAAGCGGCAGGGAAAAATGTCCCTACAACCCCCTAAAGCTACCCGTATCTCTCCGATACGGGAGAATTCCGTGGCAACATACACCCTTTCATAAAGAAAGTGCATAAGGTCAGTTTTTTTGCTAAAAAAATTCCATACCGTCGTCATCATCATCCGCGGCAACTTCCTTGTTTGCGATGATTCCTTCTATCTGCATACACGAACTAAAGAAAGAACTATCGAGGTAATGAATATCCGCCGTGTCTTGCAGCATAAAAATATGCTCTCGCCACGAGGTGAGATCCGCTCCCAGATGCTCTAAAAGCATAAGAAGCGTTCTAAGTTTTGCAGGTTCAAAAACGATCATTTCGGCGTTCTCTTTCAAAAACGAACCCAACGACAAAAGCGCATACGCCAAAGCGGTAAATTCAAAGAGCCCGTTGATCGCTTTAACATATACCCCCAATACGTTGTCGACAAAATCACAAAGATTTTTTACGGATGCTTCCCTATGAAGCATATGGAGTTTTTGCGTCCACTCCTCATCAAGGCTTTCAAGGTCGCGTATCTCGTCCAATACGTCTCCTCCTATCTCCTCGATGTAGTCTTGTGCAGAGGTTTTTGTGACAAAACTTTGACGCAAAAACTCTTTCTCTTTTGTTTGCAACACTTTTGTCTCTTTTTGTGTGTTTTCCTGCTGTAATACTGCGCTTGAAATCAAACCCTCCTGAAATGAATTTTGTTCCTCTGATTTTATGTCTGTTTGCTCGCTTGCCGTGCTTTGTTCTTCTATCGCTGATAAAGACTCGTTTTCATGAAAACGTAAGCGGATACAAGCGATATTGCCTTGAATAAGCGACTGCTCGCCAAGCTCGCGATGCAAGGCTTCCGCTTTGGCATGTAACACCGCTTCCGTTGCAAACTGCATCGTGATAAACACCTCGTTAAAGCTCTCCTCTACAATGATATTTAGAGACTCTTGCGTACGTATTTTTTGACGCATCAGTTCATACAGCAGCTCAACGGCGGTATCGATTTTTGGGCATGTTACAGTAGTGCCGTTTTCGCACCGCGTCAATATCCAAAGACCGAAATCCATCATCGCTTCCGAATTTATGATGGTAAAAAGGGTTTTAAAATGGCGTATATCGCGACTAAACGGGTTGCTTGATTCTTCGACCGACACCGGCATATACTCTTTTTTTCGAGAACGAAGCAACGCTTCAAAACTTTGGAGTTTAAATCGGATAAGTTCTTTATCGATAGGTTTATGGATATATGCCGCAACCCCTATGGCAGCCATATTTTTTTCCATATTCGGGTCACTAACGCATGCCAATGCCATAACGATACTCTCGGGATAATGCAGTTTGATAAGTTTGGCGGTATGGAATCCATCCAGTCGCGGCAACGGTACATCGACGATAATAATATTCGGGCGGTACATAGCGACAAGTTCAAGTGCATCGATGCCGTCATCGGTTTCATAAACGATAAAGCATCCCATCCCCTCTGCTATAGAACGCAAAACGGCACGATTTTCTTTGACGTTATCGGCAATAAGAAGTTTGACTTTTTCCATTTTTTTCCCTCCGTCCCTTTACTTTATGTATGCATCGCATCCATGGCAGAAACCAACTCGCCCATCTGCGTATCAAGGTTACCGACATATTCGGTCAGCTGCACCATCTCTTGCATATTTGCATCCAGCGTGTTACTGTTGTCACAGATAGACTGTATAAGAACATTGATCGTAGCGGAGCTCTCTGCCAAACTTTTCTTCGTTCTCTCCGCCAAACCTCTTACCTCGTCCGCCACCACGGCAAAGCCTCTTCCGTGTTCCCCTGCACGCGCCGCTTCTATAGCCGCATTAAGCGCCAATAGATTTGTTTGCTCGGCGATATCGCCTATGGTCACAAGAACCTCTTTTGCATCGCGTGCATTGTCTGCAAGCGTTTTTAAATTTTGCGAAAGACCACTCTCCTCCTCGGCGATCTGTTGCATTCTTAAAACGGTTGATGCAACCATGGTATTAAGTGCAACAAACTTCGTATTGCGTACGGCTTTAAACTCTTGGGTTTTACTTTCAAGCATTCGGGAAGCTTCTTTATTTTTCTCTTCCATAGTCGACAAAGCATCTCCAAGCGCATTAATGTTTTGAAGCAGTTGTGCAGTTTTTCCTTCTGTTTGAACAGTTGCACGCTTTTGGTAGTTTCCACGAGAGAGTTCACTCAGAACGTTCATACTTTCATCGAGCGAAACTTCAATCGCATCCAGCATAGTGTTCATCGTTTTTTTCAGCAGGTGTACGTGAGGTGTTTTCGTATCACTCGAAACACGGGTATCAAAATAACCTTTTTTTACCTTGTCGGCAAGCAAGACTATCTCGCCTGCGACTTGCGTATCGACAAGCACAAGCGATTCGTAAGTTTGCACAAGCTCGTAAACTTTTTTTTCAAGCTCCTCTTTATCGGTCGTATCAAAAGTCACTTTCGTTTTTTTGTTCTCAAGCAGGTCTTGGAAATCCTGCAATAATCGATCAAGCACCGAGTCCTTCGGCAGAGAGGGATTCAGAACGCTCCATATACTAAAAGCACTAAACAATACGGCAAGTACCGGAGTAAGAAAAAGCTCCTCGGCAAACAACCACGACATACAAATTCCAAGACCGAATACGACTATAATATACATTCTCAACATGTTGCTCATATAAATCTCCCCCCAGTTATTACTTCTCATTGAATACTCTGAATAAATCATAAACTAGATTCCGTGTCAAGCACGGAATGACGAAACTTCGGTCATCTTGAGCTTGACTCAGGATCTAATAAGATGTTTATTAGAATGGGTCAATGCATTTTTTTATACAATTCGGACGCGACGCGTATCTCCTCTTTATGCGGCTTTCGTCGGCATGAAATGTAGGTTATTTCGTTTGTCTTGGCATGTTTTATAGTAGAGATCATCGCATAGACCCAGTAATAGTGCCCGTCTTTCGTCCTATTTTTAACGTATCCGCTCCATGTTCCTTGTCTGCGCAACGATCCCCAAAGCTCCTCGAAAATTTTTTTTGGCATATCTTTATGACGTACTATATTATGCGGTCGACCGATCAACTCTTCGAGCGAATAGCCGGAAATCCTGCAAAAATCGTCGTTTGCAAAGACAATATTGCCTTTGGTATCTGTCTGAGACACCAAAAAATCATTCTCTTTAAGGGTATACTCCGTACTCATTTTGTCTCCGAAAATAGGTTTGAAAATCAGATGAGAATGGTACGCTAAAAAGGGTCTCATAACGGTCACGAACGATGCGACCGAACAGTTCTAAAATATAACTTTGGTTGAAGGACTACGTGCAGCGATGGAGCAACGGGAGAAATTCGGGAGCATCTTTTTTGAGCTTTTGCATCTCTAAAAAATACTCCTTTACGGAAACACCGAAGAGCTTTTTAAAGTCGTTTATAAAATGGGACTGATCGTAATAGCCGTTTTGACGCACGCTAAGGGTATCATATGCATCGGCACATACGGCTTGCGCCATTTTATTCCGTTTAAGCGTCAGTATGTACGTAGAAGGGTTAAGCCCTATATACTTTTTGAAATAGCGTTGCAAAGTACTTTCGGAAAGGGAAAACTCTTTTGCAACGCTTTGTACGGCATTGGAGGGAAGTTCCGCAAAATGGGTATCGATATAGCCGATAATAGCACGGACGATCGAAAAAGAAGGCGTACTCTCTTTTTGTGATATTGTACATTCGATCGACGCCAAAAGATTATGCATCCTCCCCTCTTGCACACAATCCAGTCCGATTGCAGAACAGTTTGCTATAGAATTCACCATAGAAGATACGGGCAAATTCGTAAGCTGAAACATGCCGTACTCCGCCAACCGGATAACAGTCAATTTTTTATCTATATCCAAAAATTTAACGGTAATTTTAGGGGGTCTGGTAAATTTACCGCAAACGATATTCGTAGTAAAGGTAAAAACTTTTTTATCTATCTCAAAAGACAAAACGGCACTATTTTGATTGAGTATAATATGTTCATGCAGCGAGGGCGACCCGCTAAAAGAAAAATTTTCCTCCACGGTGTAGAGATTGGCAGGTATATGAAAAATAGCATCGATAAATCTGTTCTCGTGAATAATGATGTTCATAATTGTGTATCCTCAATCAATGTGAGAGATAATAAAGCACGCAAGCCGTTACTGTATTGTAAAATTCGGTCAATTGGCTCTTTTTTTATTATAAATGTTTTTTTTCCTTCTTTTGCATCTATGCCGTGACCTATTTATGACCGAAATGATGCTATTATTTAACCGTATATACCCGATACGCAAGAGAGTAACCAAAGGAGTAATCAATGCTCAACAATATGTTTTTACTCAAAGAAAAAACCATTTTATTTGCGGAAGACGATCTCATTACCAGAACGGAAGTCGGTGATATTTTAGAGATGCTTTTTGCCAAAGTTTACATAGCATCCGACGGGGAAGAGGCTTTTGCACTCTACGAAGACGAAAAGCCGGATATCGTCTTAACCGATATTAAAATGCCTAAAAAAGACGGTTTAAGCCTCATCCGTCGTATTAGAAGCAAAGACTACAAAACACCCGCCATTTTAATGACGAGTTTTGCAGAACAAGAGCTATTGCTCAATGCCGCCAATCTTTCGATAGACGGTTATCTCGTCAAACCCATAGAACTCGAACATCTAACATTTGCCTTATGTAAAGCCGCACAACGCGTTCATAAAAACGAGGGGTTGGTTGTTTTAGGAAAAAACATCTTTTACAATTCTGCCAAAAAAGAGCTTTACAACAACGGAAACGTCGTCGTTTTAGGCGTCAAGGAGCAGGAATTGCTCGTACTTTTGCTTAACAACCGACATAGAACCGTTACAAAAGAAGAGATCAGCCAAGAGCTTTGGCCGCTTGATACGATCTGTGATTCGGCTATTAAAAATATCATTTTGCGTTTAAGAAAAAAACTTGGACTTGACATCATCGTATCGGTCCGCGGCATCGGCTATAGACTTGATACAAGGGAAAATCCACGAGAATGTTAATCGTTATCTTCTTTTGCATCACTCTAGCGTTACTCTTTTTTTTTATTTATAAGTATCTTGCGTTACAAAAAAAATACCGCTCTTTGCTCCAAGAAAACAAAGCAGACGCGAAAGTTCTTTTTTTACAATCAAAATACGCTTCGATGGGCGAAACCGTAGGTAATATTGCGCATCAATGGAAACAGCCGCTCAATGCCATAGGAAGTATACAAAACTCTATTAAAGCTGCACTCATTTATCAAGGAGAGATATCCAAAGAAAAACTCTTGTATTCCGTCGATACAAGCTTTAAACTTTTGCGTCATCTTGCCGAGACTATCGATACGTTTTATAGTTTTTTATCACAGCAAAACAATGCAAGAATGAGCTTTACGGTCGCCGAGGAGCTGGAAAAAGTACGTAAAATCACCGAATACTCTTTTCATAACAGCAATATTTCCCTAACATTTGAACTGGAAGTCAATCCTACCATTCAAGGTAATGCCAACGAATTTACACATGCCATGCTCAATATCATACTCAATGCCAAAGATGCTTTTGACGGTGTATCCGTCGCATCCCCTCAGATTAAAGTCCATGTCGGCGAGGGAAACCAAAGATGTATCATCTCTATCAGCGACAATGCGGGAGGTATCAGGCTCGATCCTATAGAGATGGTATTTGATCTACATATTACCACCAAAGAATCGGGTTCCGGCTTGGGACTCTTTATGACAAAAAATATTATCGAAAACCGTTTTGGAGGAAAAATTTCGGCAATGAACGTCAATCAGGGGGCATGTTTTACGATGGAATTGCCCTATGCCAGATACGGCGAACGTTTTGCGGACGTAATCACCCTCGATGAAAAAATCACTCTCGAGAGGATCAATAAACTATCCCATAAAATTATCGAACTCGAAGAGGTAGAAAAAGCGCTTAAAATGTGGGCGGATATCTTTAAACATGCCAGATGGGGTATTGCAATCTACGTTGAAGCAGGTCAATGTTTTGAGATGAGCAACAGCGCTTTTGCATCTTTGTACGGCTATACGAACCAAGAGATCCAAAAGCTCACCCCTGCCGATTTTTTCACTTCCGAATGTCTTCCGTTTTTTTTTGGCGGTACAAGAACAAGCACTCAAACAAGGCTACGCAATCCTTGAAGCACGGCATCGACGTAAAAACGGTACGACGTTTCCCGTTTCCATAGAACTCATCGTCGTCAAAGACGAAACGGGAAAAGTGTTGTACATCATCTTTAATATTTGGGATTTAACCCAACAAAAAGAGATGCAAGAAAACTTACTGCTCAAAGAGTTTGCACTCAATAAAATCAGCGAAGCGGTCTTTTTGATCGATGCAAATGCAAAGTTTCATTATGTCAACGAATCTGCTTGCACAAACTTACAATACAGTGAAGAAGAACTTCTCCATATGAAAGTTTTTGATATAGACCCAAATGTATCGCCACAAGGATGGAGTAAACTTTGGGGGGAAATGCAAAGAAAAAAAACAATGTCGCTAGAGACCTCCCATACAAGAAAAGACGGAGCGATTTTTCCGGTTGAAATAAATAGTAATTATTTTGAATACCGAAATATCGGCTATAACTTGGCGACCGTAAGAGATATAAGCGAGCGTTTAGAAGTTGCAAAAAGAAAAGAGGATGAAAAAATGCGCCTTTTCTTTGAGCGACAAATCGTGGGGATGGCTATCACGTCACCCAAAGAGGGGTGGATACAGACAAACAATAAGCTTTGCGAGATACTCGGGTATAACCATGAAGAGCTCTCTTCAATCAGTTGGGTGGAGATGACCCACCCCGAAGATAGAGAACGTGATCTTGAACTGTTCAATAAAATCTTCAGTGGCGAGATTGATGACTACACCTTAGAAAAGCGTGCTATACGTAAAAATCAAGAGATAATTTATATCAATTTAGCCGTAAGTTGCGTGCGACATGAAGACGGAAGTGTTGATTATATATTGGCATTGATTGAAGATATAACCCAACGAAAAGAGATGGAAAATACTTTACGGGAATCAAAAGCTTTTCAAGATACTCTCCTCCAAGGTATTGCGGATGCCAACATATTGATGAGCATTATTTCGGAAGGTAAGTTTATTTATACCAATAATATTGCAAAAGTAAAAAGACTCGGATTTGATGATACAATTTTTAGCGAAGGTAGGGATTTTATAGATATTATCCATCCCGAAGATAAGGCAAAAGTATATGAAATGCATAAAAGACGCTTGGCGGGAGAGAATGTTCCTACTACATATGAGATCGGAGTAGTAAAGTCCGACGGGTCAAAAGTCGAACATGAAGTTTCTGTCGTAACAATCCCAAATACGAATCCTGTGCAAACAATGACATTAAGCAAAGATATTAGCGAACGAAAACAGATGGAAGAGGAGCTTAGAAATAGTGAAGCACTTTACCGAAAGAGTAGTAATTTACTCCACTCCGTTATGGAAAGCAGTGCAGAAGTTACTATTTTTGCCTTGGATAAAGAGTATAAGTATCTCACATTTAATGAACTTCATCATAATTTTTATAAAAATAAATACGGAATAGATGTAGCAAAAGGTAAAAGTTTTATAGAACTTATTCCTGATAAAGATTTTGCTAAAGAGGCACAAAATTCATGGGATCGAGCATTATCCGGGGAAAGTTTTTCTATTGTCTCGGAAGAAGGATTGGTAGTAAACGGGGTTGAAAAAATAGAATATTGGAATAATTACGTCTCTCCGATTTTTAATGATACTAAAGAGATTACCGGGTTAACTTGTTTTTCTATCAATATCACTAAGCGACGAGAGATAGAGAAAAAGTTGGCAGAGTCGCATAGTTTTTTAAATCATCTTGTTGATTCTATTCCTGACCCTATTTTCGTCAAAGACAGAGAACATAGATGGATAATTTTAAATAAAGCCAATTGCGAACTTACAGGATTACCAAAAGAATACCTAATAGGCAAATCGGACTATGATATTTTTCCAAAAGAAGAAGCGGATATATTTTGGGAAAAAGATGAGGTGGTCTTTAACTCAAAAAAAGTCAACATAAACGAAGAGTTTTTTACCTCTTCCGACGGAGTTGTTCATTGTATAGAAACCGTTAAATCTATGTTTGTGGCAAGTGATGGAAAGGAATACTTAGTTGGAACTATTCGTGATATCACAAAAAGGAAAAATGCTGAAGATGCAGTGCGAGCTTTAAATGAAACTCTTGAAAAACGCGTAGAAGAGAGAACGTTCGAACTCAAAAAAGCACTTGATTTTAATAAAGGGATAATCAATGCAATACCTGATTTAATGTTTGAAATGAGCCTTGATGGCACTTATTTGAATATTTGGGCAAAAAATGAACAGCTTTTAGCCGCACAAAAAGAGATACTTCTTGGCAATAAAATCAGTGATATTTTATCAAAAGAAGCATCTACGGTAGCTATGGAAGCTATAAAAGAAGCAGATGAAAAAGGGCTGTCGTTCGGCAAAACATTAAAAATTGATTTACCTGACGGTATCCACTGGTTTGAGCTCTCTTCATCGAAAAAAGCAGATGGAAATATTATCTTTATCTCTCGTGATATTACTGAACGAAAAGTAGCACAAATGAAGATGGAAGAAGAGAAACAAAAGTTTTCAAAACTCTTTATGTCAAGTCCTGCGGCAGTTTCCGTGACATCTATTGATAGAGGTGTATATTTGGAAGTAAATGAAAGTTTCCTTTATTTTACCAAATATACACGAGAAGAGGTGGTAGGAAAAAGTAGTGCCGATTTACAACTTTTTGCCAATCCGGATGAAAGAGCAGAATTTTTTAGAAGAGTTCTTGAAGACGGTATAGTGCGAGGATATGAGTTTCAATACCGTGCGAAAGACGGTACTACAGGGTATGGTGTAGCTTATGCAACACTTCTTACTATCCAAGGGGAAAGATGTATATTAGCACACAGTTATGACATCAATGCCACCAAACAGCTTGAGCTTTTAAATACGGCTATTAACAACACCTCTGAAGCAGTATATATTACCGATGATGCTTTTTCTATTATTTATGTTAATGACGGTGCTTGCAAGATGTTGGGATTTACAAAAGAGGAACTTACCTCGATGAAAGTGTATGAAATAGATGCATTATGTTCATTGGAAAGTTTATCGGCTCTTCAACAAGAAAAACAATTAAAGAAAAATATTGTTTTTGAAACAGAACACAGAATGAAAAATGGAAATATTATTGACGTGGAGATAACAGGAAGTTATTTTCGCTTTCACAATAAAACAGTTTTTTTATCCGTGGCTAACGATATAACGCAGAAAATAAAATATAAACGTCAGATCGAGGAGCTTAACAGAACATTAGAAGCCAAAGTAGTAGAAAGGACTAAAGAGCTTCAAAAAGCGTTGGAATTCAATAGCAGCATCATTCAAGCAATTCCGGATATGCTTTTTGAAATTTCAAAAGAGGGAGTCTATTTGAATATATGGGCAAGAGATATTAAGCTTTTAGCGGTTCAAAAAGAGACACTACTCGGAAAAAACTTAAAAGACATATTGCCCCCAGAGGCGCTTGAAATTTCTCTTAAAACCATGAAAGAGGTAGATATGTTCGGTTCCTCTTTGGGCAATACCTATAAACTTAATCTACCCGACGGTGAGCATTGGTTTGAACTTCACACCACGAAAAAAGAACCTGAGGGTAGCTATTTGGCGCTTGTAAGAGATGTCACCGAGAGAACCAAAGCGCAAAAGACACTTCTAGAACTCAACAAAATTTTAGAAGAAAAAGTTCAAGAAGGTTTGAAGAAACCGACTACGACACTTCTGTAAATAAACTGTCGTAGTACGCACTAAAATGTTCCGCTTCCATCGGTTTTGCGAAATAATATCCCTGCACCTCGTCGCATCCGAATTGATGTAACAATGCTAACACCTCTTCATCTTCGACACCCTCGGCTATAGATTTAAGATTAAAGCTTTTCGCCATATTGATAATCGTTTTAACGATACTTTCATTTTCTTTATCGTTCGTAATATCTTTAACGAACGATTGGTCTATTTTAAGCTTATCGACGGCGAACCTTTTGAGATACGCCAGACTCGAATACCCCGTACCGAAATCATCGATAGAGAGCTGTACTCCCAGTTCTTTGATCGCCTTTACCGTTTGCAAAACGTTTTCGGTATCGTTGATTAAAATAGATTCGGTTAACTCAAGTTCCAAACTTCTAGGATGCAATTCAGATACTAACAATGCATTTTTAACAATTTCCAAAAGATTGCCACGTTTAAACTGCATGGCGGAAATATTCACCGCCACGACGATATCTTTGCCTTGTTTGTTCCAAACGGCTGCTTGCTTACATGCCTCATATATTACCCATTCTCCAATTTGTACAATCAGTCCCGAGGATTCTGCAACGGAGATAAAACTATTTGGAGGCACCATCCCCACGGATGGATTTCTCCAACGTATGAGTGCTTCGGCACCTACGATTTTATTTTCTCCCAAATCTATTTGAGGTTGGTAATGCAAAAGAAACTCTTGTTGACTGATCGCTCGCTTAAGTTCATTTTGCATGTGGTACAAACCGATAAGATTATGTTTCATCTCCTGCGTAAAGAAATAATAGGTGTTTTTCCCTCGCTCTTTGGCTTTATACATTGCCGTATCGGCATTTTGCACAAGCTGTTCAAACGTATGCCCGTGGTCGGGATAGACCGCTATCCCTATAGACGCGGTAATAGAAATGAAACGGTTATACACGTCGAAAGGTTGTTCAAATGTTTGCAAAAGTTTTTTGCTCAATACTTCAACCTCGTCAAACGCGTCGATATTAGGCATAACAAGAAGAAATTCATCCCCCCCTTGCCTACTCAACATATTTTGCGTCCCTGCATTATAAGCCAATCTTGACGTTACTGTTTTTAGCAGCATATCCCCTACGGCATGTCCGAGGGAATCGTTAATGGTTTTAAAGCCGTCTAAATCTATAAATAAAAAAGCGGCTTTTGCCGAGGTGTATTTGGCTTCTTGTAAAATACTTTCCGCCTTTTCCTGAGCGAACATACGGTTAGGCAAAGCAGTGAGTATATCATGGTGTGCCAAATATTCGATTTTTCGTTCTATAAATTTTCTTTCGGTAATATCCCTTGCTAATGCCAAATAACTTTTATGTGCCCTTTTTGAAATAGACAGTTCAAACCAACGCTCTTTTTGATTTGCATACTCAATTTTATATACCTTACCGAAGGAAACACCGTTTTGTTTTGCCTCTGCAAGAGCTTCGTATGCCGTTTGAGCCGCTTCTACAGACAAAATATCGTCTATTTTTTTGCCGACAAGCCGCTCTGTATTTGCTACAGCAAGCGTTTTATCATGGGACCAAAAGTTAAGATAGTATCCGTTTTCGTCCACCTCAAAAAGAAGATCGGGAATAGCCTCGATAATACTTTGCGAAAACTCTATCGATTGTTTCAACTGCCGCTCGTTGGCTAGTTTATTGGTGATATTATGCCCGATAGCAAGTACTCCGACGACATCCCCCTCCTTGTTTTTTTCTGCTACCAAATGGATCTCGTTGGCAACATTGATACAATCGTTATGTCGTAGCCACTCTAGCACGAAAGTGTCGCTTTGAGCGCTTGTAAAAACCTGTTTAATTCTTCTTTCATACTCATCTGCACCCATATTTATCATATCAAGATAAACGCCCCACTGTTTGGCAGGTTTTATATTAATAGCACATTCGTTAGGGATACCCGTTTGCTTGATGAAAGCAGGATTGGCATAAATGCGCTTGGCATGTCGATCGTAACGCATAATAATATCGGGGGAATTTTCCGCTAAAGTACGAAACATCTCTTCACGTTCGGCGAGTTCTTTTTGCGCCGTGATATCATGCCCGATAGCTATGATACTTGCAACATTGTTTTGTGCGTCAAACTCGGGTATGTGCTGGTGTAAAAAATATTTTTTCGTCGTGTCGGAAAGCACAAACAATAATTCCACCGAATCGGTTTGCTTCGTTGCAAACACTTTGTGAAGACTTTGCATCAGTATTTCCGCATAATCGGGATGCACAAGCGGTGCTTCTTGAGGTGTTTTTTCCAAGAGTTCCGATGCCGCTTTAGAGGTCAAAACTTCTACCGCGGCATTTACATACATTCTTCGAAAATCACGATCGTATCTGTAAATGGGGATATTGATATTCTGCGCCAGCGTGCGGAATTCTTCCTCTTTTTCTCTTAATAACTCCTCTTGCCGTTTACGGTAAGAAATATCTAAAGTGATCCCATGCCAAACAACGGAACCGTCTTCCTCATTTTTTTGCGGCACTACCCTTCTCTCAAGCCAAATCTCCCCTTTTTGCGGATGCAGTGCTCGAAACTCCAAAAAAAGAGGTTTCATCCGTTCCCTCGATTTTTTGATAGCCTTTTCGATACGTACTTTATCGTCGGCGTGGATACGTTGCTTCACAACCGATACGTCTTGCAAAACCTCTTCGGGCGTCACTCCGTAAATATCCACAACACCGTTACTTGCATAAAGAAATTTTTGTTTTTCCTCTTCGTCAAAGTAATATTTATAGGCAAACCCCGGCATGCTATCTGCTAGATGGCGATACTCTTGTCTTTGTGCAAGCAATTCGTTTTGCATATGTACCGTCTCGGTCACGTCCCTTGCAACCCCTAAAACACCCAATAATGTCCCGTCTTGTTTCATAACGGGCATTTTTCGGATCTCCCAAATACCGCTTTTACCTGTTTTTCTATACGTAACATTCTCTTGACACAAAACCAAAACACCCGTTTGTACCGCTTGATTATCGGATAGAAGACAAACTTCCGCTTCCTCTTTGGTAAAAAAATCGTAGTCGCTTTTGCCGATAATCTTCTCTATGTCCGTATCGAAAAAATCTCCGTAAGCCTTATTACACGATAAGTAAATACCATGTTCGTCTTTCATCCATATAAAATCCGGAATAGCTGCAACCAGCGAGGTAAGAATATTAGTTTTTTCTTGAAGCTCTTCTTCTTGTTTTTTTACCAAAAGTTCCTGCCGTTTTTGTGTACTTATATCGATTATATTGGCTATTCGCTGTACGATGCCGCCTGATGGGTCTTTTATAAGGGTAATATGCACCAATACGCTTATAGGGGAACCGTCTTTACGGATATGGGTTGTTTCAAATGAAATATCATCGATAGAACACACCGATTTCTCTTCATAGTCTGCCAGCTTTTGCAAACATTCGGGAGCAAAAACGTCTCCCGGCATACTTCCTATCAGTTCGTACTGTTCGTACCCGTGCATTTGCGCAAATGCGGGGTTCACCATCTCTATACGGTTGTCTTTTGCATTGCATATGGCAATGCCTGTTTTTGCATTGTCGAAAATATGTCTTAAGAGTTGAGAATCATAGACTAATGGGGACATAACTGTACCTTGATTGTTAATATCTTAAAAACTTTCAAGAAATAATTCTTTAAAGTTTTATTCATTTAATGTAATCGTAACGAAGAAAAGGTCATGAAACAGTCACGCGTATTTTTTTCGTTTTACCTAAAAACCGTAAACTTTATAACTGTTTTTACCATTGTTTTTTGCTTCATACATAGCTATATCTGCCGAATTCATAAGAGTACGTACGTCATGAGCGTGTTTAGGGTAACAACTAATCCCTATACTTACCCCCACCTGTACCGTGTGTCCCTCTAAAACAATCGGCGCCGCAACCGCCTTGATAATTTTTTGTGCAACTTTTCCGACAGCTTCGGACATAGATGGGCTCTCTAAAAGAATCGTAAATTCATCCCCTCCGATACGGAATATACTATCGTTTTGCCGCATAGTATTTTGCAAAATTTCTGCTATGGAGCGTAAAAGCAGATCGCCGATATGATGCCCCAACGTGTCGTTTACGATTTTAAAATCATCCAGATCAATCATAAAAAGGTAACATGCCGTTCCATACCTTTGTGCATTAGCCACGGCTTGTTCAATTTTCTCTTCAAAATAATGACGATTAGGTATCTCGGTAATTCGGTCATAATAAGCAAGCTGTTGCATGCCAAGATCACGCTGATGGATTTGCGACATCATCTCTTTAAATGCATGGAACAAAATACCAACTTCATCTTGGCTATCTACCGACACGGGTATAGCTTCGTCATAATTTTGATGTTCTACCATTTTTTGCGTTACTTCCGTCAGCCTACTGAGCGGTTCGATAATAGTTTGGCTCACGCGCACGGCAACCGACCATGCCAAAAACAGTCCTATACACGCTACCGTTACGGTGATAATCATGTACCACAATAAACGCATATAAAAACTTTGAAGACCGCTGACAAGCACCAAAGAACCTACGAATTCCGAACGCAAAAAAATAGGTTTGGTGATCGTAATTGTAGCAATATCCAACGTGACGGAAGGATTCTGAGAGTTTGTAAAAATCTCTTGCGTTTTCTTTACACCTTTAACTTTATAATAACTTTCAAACAATTGCCCCTCAGACGAGAACAAATGCGCTTCTAAAAAATCGTTTGATTTTTTTAGGGTTGCCAAAGTTTCCGATGCCGCGGTATGATCCATAAATGCCAATGCCGCCGAGGAGCTTTCCCCGATAATGTCGGCTTGAATACCTACCTCTTGTATCACCGCATTGCGCAATGCAAAATATTCATACACCACCATAGAAAAAACGACGGGCGCAAAAGCAAACACTATCCCCAGCATATTTGAGTAAATAAGTTTTTTTTGGATCGGCTGTTTTGCTATCCATGTTCTAAAAATTTTCATTGCGATACTTTTCGAGCTAATTTTAAAAGACGCGAACTAACGACCAAATCACTCTGTTCAAACGCGTTAAGACGTACGTCAAATGCAAGTTTATTCTTCTCTTTCACAATTGTTATATGTGAAGCAATATCGGGATTTTCGCTTATTATCAACACGGGCATGCTGGAGAGCTGCTGCATGAACACCGTATCTTTTTTTTCCATTTCTCTTATATAAACTATCCGACAATTTTTCGCTTCGTTTACCGAGGCGATCTCCTGCACGACAACTTTTTTGGCATGAAGCATTTTACCGCTAAGCACATCGGTCGCACCTCCGAAATCTTTTTTGTAAAAACACACCGAAAAATCATCGTTTGTTGTTCCTCTCCAATCGGTTAAAAGAGCAAAATTATAAATATACGCACTTTTTAGAGCATATTCGGGCAAAGCTTCTGCATCTATCGTAGAGGGTTTACACATCGCTATAGCTAAGAGGAATAAGAATACTTGCTTCATTGGAATAAATACTCCAATTGCAATAAAAACGTACGTTCTTCTCTAGGGCGCACTTCATCACCGCTAAACTGCTCCCACGTAATATCATCGTATTTTTTATTAAAAAGATTTTTTATTTTAAACGAGATATCGGTATTTGCAAGCCAATGATGCGAGAAAATATTCACGTCTGCAGTCCATTGAGACGGGGTGCTTTTTCGTTCATTATCAGGCTTTGCACCCACATAGTGCAGCTCCCACCCCATTTTCAAACGCTCACCGGCCAAAGGAACGGCTATATTGAGTTTCGCTAAGTGATGAGGCGTATTTACCAAAGGGGTATTCCCCTCTGTCTCATGGGCTCGTTGGTACGCATAACTCACACGAAAGTGTGTTCCCTCTTCAAAATATTTTTCAAATTCTACTTCCGCACCGTGCGCGTGAATATCCGACACTTCTGAAAAAGAGAGTCTGTTTTTAATTTCATATCGGTACAACGATGCCAAAAGTCTCATTTGTTCATCAAAAGTGTGCTCCGCGACAAGTTCGTTTTTATCCGCTTTTTCAAGCTTCTTTCCCGCCTCTTCAAACATAGTCGTTTGACGGTTCGTACGTCCACCCGAGAGTTTAAGGGATGTTTCATCGGTTACGTTCCAAAGCAACGCAATTTGAGGGCTAAAGGCTTTATTGCCGTAACTGCTTGTATCGTATCTAAGCCCTAAATTCACGCTAAAATCGGGAAGAAACATATAATTGTCGTAAATATAGGAACTGTATGTTTTTCTGGACTCATACGTTGTCGTATACTCTTCAACTCCCGTTGGATTCGTATATATGTTAAAAGCTTCTTGATCATAGTCGTAACGATACTCTTGCCCTAAAGAGATCGTATGCCCCTCCAACCAATTACCGATAATTTTGACATCTCCCCCGTTCCATTTACTTTTTGTTCCGTTAGTTACGGTTTCATCCAACTCACTATAACTTACGGGATCGTAATCTTTCCAATCATACTGCCCATGCCATAGAGAGAGCGACATTTTTGTATCTTGCATAATATCTCTGTCGTATCGCAAACGTACAAAACGGCTTTTATCGGTTTGTTCAATCGGAACGTCGGAAACAAAAGCGGATGACGGATAGGAAGGAAGATTTTTTATAAACGTAACGGAAGCGGCTTCAAGAGAGAAATTCTCGTACGAAGCCTTGAGAAAAAGACGATGATTTTTCGCATCGTTATTATTGTTTAAAATTTCATCTCCCGTATCGGCGTCGATAAAACTAAAATCACGACCTTGCGTATTGTACATAGAAGCCGACCATACAAGCTCCAAGCCGTTATCAAATTTTTGTCCGAACGTAGCACGTTTTGTTTGACTTTGATGACTTCCCAGATGATAAGCAAGTTGTAGACCGTCAATATCGCTACCTTTTTTCGTGATAATATTCACGGCGCCTAGCAGAGCCCCCGTTGCATATCCGGACGAGTTCCCTCCGGGTATATACTCTACTCTTTCGATCACGGATAGATCCAACAATCCGTCTTCATCAAAAAAAGCTTGACCGTAAAAACTTTCATTCGCTTTATACCCGTCGATAAGCAAAATAATTCTGCCGGCATAATCCCCTGGTTCGCCGTACCCTCTACCGCCGAGGAAGGTGTACGAATAATCTTCAAAAGTATGCAGACCGCGCATGCTGTTAAGTATTTCCCCTAAAGTTCTGTAACCGTATATTTGAATATCGTTAGCCGTAACGACGGAGACTGCGGAAGCGGAACTGCTGATTTGATTGGCAATATGACTGGCGGGAATATATTCGGTTTGGAGGAGTTCTTCAAAGGAAATCTCGGTAATGTCGCGTATGGCATGCTCTTCTGCAAACAACGACGCAGTTATACATAAAAAAATGTATAACAAACTCTTACTCTGATGCATCAGACCCCTTTATGTTTATTCGTCTACTAGAGCTCTACTTGTTGCTATTTTGAGCGAATACTAGCAAAAAATCGGTCATGAACCGGTCATGCCGATTTTTTATGAAAATATCTGAATTTTTTTGAGGCGATTACGTAAGAAAAAGAAGTAGAAAAGAGAAAAAAGTTACTCTTGGCATGTAACCATACATGCCAAGAAGATTAGAGGCGAACGTATTTAACCGCTAAACACGCTTCTAAAGAAGCAAGCTCTTTGAGTGTTGCTTCATTTACGAGATTATCCACCAAAATCACCGCCAAGGCTTGCGACTTGTTGTTTCTCGCCAAAGAGAAGTCCGCGATATTGACGTTGTTGTTGCCAAGGATCGTACCCACTTTTCCGATAACTCCCGGAACGTCGGTGTTTTTAAACAGAACCATATCCCCTTTAAGAGGTACTTCGATATCAAAGCCGTCAAGCTCTACGATACGAAGCACGTTATCGTCAAAAATCGTTGCAGAGATAGATGTCGTTCCCGTTGCGGTTGTCAGTTTCACGGTGATAAGGTTTTTATACACCGTAGAATCTCCAAGCGCTTCCGATTCGATTTTGATCCCTTTTTCCGCCGCGATAAACTCGGCATTGACGTAGTTGATCGTATCGCCGCTGTTTTGGCTGATAGCTCCAACCGCTGCGAACGTTGCAAGGCTGGAAACGTACTCGGCGATCTCCCCCTGCCCGCTTACTTTGATCGATACTATTTGAGATTTATTCATCTGCGATGCCATAAATCCGATTTTTTGCCCCATCTCTAAAAACGGTTTTACGAACGAAGGGATTTTGCTCTCATCGATCGGCAAGTTCATGGCATGTGGATACGCGATCCCTTTTGCCGCTTCTATCGCTTGTTGCGCCGCTTGTACACCGATGTTGTACTGCGACTCGAACGTGTTGGCACCCAAGTGCGGAGAAACCGTAACGTTGTCTAGGTCTAAAAGAGGGTGATCGATTGCAGGTTCTTTGTTGAACACGTCGATCCCCGCAAAACGGATTTTGCCCGAAGTTAGACCTTTGTAAAGTGCATCTTCGTTGTAAAGTCCGCCGCGCGCACAGTTAATAAGCACGACGCCGTCTTTCATCTTTGCGATCTCCGCATCGTTGATCATACCTATAGTCTCTTGATTTTTAGGTGTATGGATCGTGATGATGTCACATGCCAAGATATCGTCGAAATTGGTCGTATAGGTCATGTTGAGATCGGTCACTTTTGATGGGTGGATGTAAGGGTCGTACGCTACGACGTCCATCTCAAAAGCTTTCGCACGGATAGCAACGCGGGAACCGATATTACCAAAACCGATAACACCGAGTTTTTTCCCCTTAAGCTCGTACCCGTACCATTTTTCACGCTTCCAAACTCTATCGAGCTTGAGATGGTTATGAGAATATGGGAACATTCTCATACAAGAGAGCATATGGGTCATGGTAAGCTCGACCGCCGCAATGGTGTTTGCCGTAGGAACGTTCATAACGATGATACCCTCTTTGGAACACCCGTCGATATCGACGTTATCGACACCCACGCCTGCGCGAACGATCGCTTTCATTTTTTTAGCAGCCGCAATAAATTTTTCATCTACATCGGTAGAGCTTCTTGTGATCGCTACGTCTGCGTCTTTGATGATATCCAAAAGAGATACTTTGTCAACGTCGGCAGCCATAACAAAGTTGATAGACTCCTCTTTGCGAAGCATCTCTAAACCGGCCTCATGGATATGGTCACATACTACAATAGTTTGTTTTTGCATTATACATCCTCTTTAAACGGCACGATTCGCGCCGAAATTTGATAATTTTTCAATACGTCTACCAATAAATTCAATTTCTCTTTATCGGTTGAAAAAATAAGCAATTCAACCCCTTTGTCGTCCTGCTTCAAATAATATCGCAAAGCGTGTCGTTTGAGCTCTTCTTTTAAACAAAACACTTGATACGGATCCAAAAGTGAAGCAGATAGTTTGTAGGTGGTTTCTTTAATTATTTTTTCGCTTAGGTCTAATTTGATAAAGACCTCGTTTACGGGGTAAAAATACCCGAGTTTTTCCGTTTGGGAAAAATTATCGAGCCAAGTCTGTTGCGGTTTTTCTGGAACCACTTCTGTTTTTAAAACAAACGGCTGCGACTCGCTAATTTTTTCATGCGTATTTATAGAGATTAAAAAAAGACAATAAAAACAGCCACCCCGATCGTTAAAATCGGGGCGAACCATTTTAGTATCTTTTGCATCGCGTTTACTTAAATTTATCTTTGATCAAATCACCCAAAGAGTGTGACTGCGTATCGTTGATCTCATCAAGCAACGCTTGGTTTTTTAGGTAATCTAGTTTTTTGATAGATAAACGGATACGGTCGCGTTTTGTATCGATCACGGCGATTGCGGCTTCGATCTCTTGACCTACGCTTAACTCTTCTTTGTTAAGCGGTGCCAAATCTTCGTCGCGGATAAGTGCGTCTACGCCGTCTTCAAGCGAAACGAATACGCCGAACTCTTTAATATCGCGGATAGTCCCTTTTATTACCGAATTGATTTTATGTGTTGCAGCAAACTTATCAATCGGGCTCTCTAACAAAGTTTTGCGGTTTAAAGAGATTTTTTGATCCTCTTTAGAGATTTTTGCGATTTTAACTTCTACTTCGTCTCCCGCTTTGAGGATATCTTTGCATTTTACGTTTTTATCCCAAGAAACATCTTGATTATGAAGAAGACCTTCCACACCGTCGATACGAACGAAAGCACCGAAATCGGTCAACGACGTTACGTTACCTTTTACGATGTCGCCCTCTTTATGGTTTTTCATAAATTCGTCAAACGGTTTAGGCAGCAATCTTTTCAAAGATACGCGAAGCTTATGCGTTTTAGGGTTGATTTCGATAACTTCTACATCGATCTCTTGACCCACTTTAAGGTAATCTCCAGGATTTTTTACGTTTTTATCCCAAGTGATTTCAGAAATATGCAAGAAACCTTCAATATCGTTTCCAAGATCAACGAACACGCCGTACGCTTCGATGTTTGAAACGGTAACCGTAATCGTATCACCCTCGTCCAATTCGCTCTCAACCTCTTGCCACGGATCCTCTTGAACCGCTTTGATAGACAATGAAAGATGACGTTTGTCTTTGTCGTAAGCGATCGCTTTAACCGTTACGGTGTCACCCTCTTTATAAAGTTTTGAAGGATTTACGGGACCTTTGTAGCTGATTTCGTTGTAATGTACAAGACCGTCTACGCCGCCGACATCCACGAACATTCCGTAGCTTGTGATTTTTTTGATAGTACCTTCGATTACGGTACCCTCTTCCATCAACTTGTCGATGATCTCTTTTTTCTTTTTGCGCTCTTCGTTAAAAAGTTTACGACGAGAAACCACGATTGAGTTTTCCGCTTCGTCGATTTTCACTACTTGCGCTTTTATTTTACGACCTACAACATCTTCGTTATCTTTAAACGCCGCTAATGAGCGTGGCATGAAGAATGTTACGTCGTCTGCTTCTACTACGTATCCGCCGCGATTTTTCTTCGTAATCACACCGTCGATAATCAAATCTTCAAAATCGTTTTTGTGCTGATCGATAAAGTCGATCGTTTTTTGTTGCTCTAAAACTTTTTTGTATGAAATCTTAGGGCGCTCGTTGTAGTAACCTACGATCATAACTTTGATCTTGTCGCCTGTTTTAAACTTTAAGTTTCCGTTACTATCGCTAATCTCGTCTAAGCTAAGGATCCCCTCCAACTTATCGCCGACACCTACCAATGCTCTATTCTCATCCGCTTGGATCTCTACAATCTCACCCTCTACGATGCGACTTGTTTCTTGCTGTTTTTCGCTCTCTGCAAAGAGCTTCGCAAAACTTTCTTCTTCTTCAAATGATTCGTGATCGAACGCCATAACCTATCCTCTGTTACATAAAAATTGCCGTGATTGTACCTTAAAAAGGATTATGTTTTTATTAATTTTAATTTTAATTATAAGAAAAATGGAGGTTTTCGGGATGTTTTTCTAGACATTAAACAAATTTTTGCAATTGGGAATCCTCTTCCCTCTTGCAAATCAGTTCAAAGATTTTTTGATAGCGTCAATGACGTTTTGGATGATCCAGTCGGGTGTGGAAGCGCCTGCGCTGATACCGCAAAGCTTTTTATCCTTAAACCAAGTAAAATCGAGTTCACTCTCATCCTCGATATGGTAGCTGTCACTACAATTGGCTTTGGAGATGCTATAAAGCTGCTTGGTATTGGAGGAGTTTTTCCCCCCTATGATAAGCATAACATCCGCTTTTGCCGAGAGTTTTCTGACCGCATCCTGATTCTCGAAAGTCGCGTTGCAGATCGTATTAAAAACACGCACCTCTTTGTGCCGTGGGATAAGAAAATTTGCAATGGCAAGATACTCTTCGACTTTGCGCGTCGTTTGTGCGACAAGTGCGACCTTTTCGCTTAGCTTGATCGATGCAAGCTCCTGCGGCGACGTGACAACGTACGCCCCCTTGATCGCATAGCTTTGCACCCCTTTAATCTCGGGGTGGGTTACGTCGCCGAATATCACGATATCGTACCCCGCTTCGCTCATCTCTTGACAAATCTGCTGGGGTTTGGTGACGTAAGGGCATGTTGCGTCTATAACGTTGACTTTATTCGCTACAAGATACTCCAACTCGTTTTTGGGTATCCCGTGGGTGCGGATCACCGCTTTGTCCCCCGGAGCAAAACTTTTATAATCATCGCTAAGACCTACTTGAAAATCTTTCTCCAATCTTGCTATCTCTTTGGAGTTGTGGATCAAAGGACCGTAGGTCGCAGAGTTTTTATTCTCCTCGGCTATCTTGATCGCACGTTTGACACCAAAACAAAAACCGTAGTTTTCTGCAAGCTCTATCTGCATCTAGCGAAACTCTATCTTGGTGATATTTTTAAGAAGTTCAAAAAAATTCGGAAATGAGGTATTGACGCAATCGACGTCCTCCACTTCCATGCCGCATCGAAGCCCGGCAATCATAAAGCTCATTGCAATTCTATGGTCGCCGTGGCTGTCTATCTTGGCAGATTTCAAACTTCCCCCTTTGACGCTATAGCCGTCTTCGTACTCCTCGACTTCGATACCGCATGCCATAAGACCGCTCGCGACGGTTGCGATTCTATCGCTCTCTTTTACGCGCAGCTCCTCGGCGTTTTTGACCACGCTCACACCCTCCGCACATGCAAAAGCGATCGACAAAGCAGGAAGCTCATCAATCAGCCATGAGATATTTTCCTCCACCGTTATGGCATGTAAGGGTGCGTATTTTACGTGAATATCCCCAATGGGTTCGTATCTGTCTTCACTCATCTCGTATTCGATCTTCGCACCCATTCTCTCTAAAGCTTTAAACGCTTCGATTCGTGTAGGGTTGAGGGTCACCCCTTGAAGCACAACGTCCGAATTAGGCGTAATAGCCGCGGCAACGGCAAAGAAAAAAGCGCTTGATGGATCGGCGGGGACACGAATACTCAAAGGTGCCAAAAGCTCTTTCATAGGTTCGATCGTAGTAGTCAGCCCCTCCACCTTGATCGAAGCACCCATCCCCTGAAGCATCCTCTCGGTATGATCGCGAGAGAGTTCGGGTTCGGTGTATTTACATATGCCATCGGCGCGCAAAGCCGCCAAAATCATGGCGCTCTTCACCTGTGCGGAAGCGATTTTGCTAGTATAATCAAACGCTTTTAACGAAGCCCCGCGTACGCTCAAAGGTGCTAGATCGCCGTTATTTCTTCCGTCAAGCTTCGCCCCTATGGCGCGCAAAGGTTCGGTAACCCTTTTCATGGGGCGGCGGCGCAGATATTCATCTCCCGTCAGTACGAAATGACCCTCCGCAGAGCTTAAAAGTCCGCAAAAAAGGCGCATTCCCGTTCCCGAGTTGCCGCAATCGAGTATCTCGCTACTCTCTTTGATCCCCTCGGAGCTGATTGTGATCATCACTCCGTCGTCTTCCACTTTGGCACCGAGATTTTTTACGATAGCTAACGTGTTCATCGTATCTTCGGCACGCAAAAAGTTGGTTATTTTGCTTGTACCGTTTGCAAGCATCGCAAACATCGCGCTGCGATGCGAAATCGATTTATCCGCAGCAATATCTGCGATTGAAAGAGAGAAAGCATCGGCAGCGCGAACAGTTACGTTTTTCATCTTAAACCTATCCCCAATGTTGATTTAAACCCTTCGAGTACTGTATCCATGCAAGAGGTGATATCCTCCTCTTCCAACGTTTTTTCGTAAGACTGTAACACAAAACGCAAAGAGAGGCTCACGTTCTCACCGAGTGAAGCATCGCTGTAACGGTCAACCGGATAATAACGGATAAGCTCCTGCGTTTTATTTGCTTCTATGACGTTTTTAAGCTCTTCGTAGCTCATACTCTTAGGCACCAAAAGGCTCAAATCTCTGTAAGAAGCTTGGTATTTTGAATACTGCTTTGCAGATTTTAGGGCAAAAGGTAATCGGCTAAAATCAAGCTCACATACATACGTCACATCGATGCCGTACGCTTCCTCTACGTCGGGATGGATACGGAACAATTCCCCTGCAACCTCTTGGTCGATAAGGATCTGCGCACACTGATAAGGGTGAGAAAGCTTATGAGCCGTGGCATGTTGGCGCAGCTCAAAACGTCCGATAACGCTCGCTACCTTTTGCACGAACGTCCCGAAGTCGATCTGCGCGGGTTTCCCCCCGTTTAAAAGTCCCTCTTGCTCTTTATCGCCGCTCCAAAGAAATGCCATCTTTAAAGACTCATCCCTTGTAGGAGAGAAAACCGAACCAACTTCAAAGAGTTTTACGCTCGAATAACCGTTGTTTTTGTTGTTCGATGTAGCTTTTAAGAGTCCCGTTAAAAGGGTCGGTCTAAGCGTATCTAGCGTGTTTACGATAGGATTGATGAGTTCAAGATCCTCCCTTGTGGTTGCGAATCCGTAATGTTCAAGGGTCTTTTTCTCGTCAAAAACAAAGTGTACGCTCTCAAAAAAGCCGTTTGCGGCTGCTTTTTGTCTGTAAATAGAACGTTTTTTAAAGAGGAAATAATCCCCCTCCAAACGATTTTTCTCTTGAAATGCAAAAGGTTTTGAGGGGATATTGTCAATCCCGACCAAACGCACGATCTCCTCTACGATATCTTGTTTATTAACAATATCGTGACGGAATCTCGGCACCGAGATAACGAAGTTGTCCCCTTGCGATTTTGAAGTGTTAAAGCCGAGATTTTTGAGTATCTTCGTGATTCTTGCCTTATCGATAGATGCTCCGATTATCTCGTCAATCTCTTTCTTCGTAACCGTTACGACTTTGTTTTCGTAGCTGTCGCTTACTTCGATGGTACCGCCGTAAATTGCCGAAGAGGAGTATTTCTCAAGCAGTTTAAGACAAAAACTGAGCCCTTGGTTGAGTTCAGGCTCGCTCCCTCGAGAGGTTCTGTAGTACACGGGACCTGCGGGAATTTTGCAAACCGACATCTGTTTTGAGATAATGTCGGGCGGGATATAGCTTGCTTCAATAAGGATCGTTGCCTCGTTGTCGCTTGCTCTTGAATTCTCCTCTTGAGAGATACCTACCGTGGAAGCTTTCTCTTTGGCATGAACGCACACATAGCCGTTATCGTCCTCTATAAGCTCGATTTTGGCAACGGATTCGTTTTGGGCGGCAAAAAAATCGTAATCGTACGCCCGAAGTACGACACCGCTGCTGTGCATTACATACTGTAAAAGCGTATCGACTTGCGTTTGGCTTTTTTCTTCAATCTGAGCCATACGCAACTTGATTGCAAAAGGCAAGGCAAGGTTTTTAAGATCGACCGCTTTGTAACGCAGGTTAACGTTGAGATCTTTTTCGCAAGAGAGACTGAGAATCCTCCCTATACCGATACGTTTGTCCTCATGGGCATCTTCAAGATTGATCTCTTTAAGGCCTCTGTCGTATGCCGCGCTCAGGTCTCTTGCAATACCGCGGATACTCAAACAGTCGCCTCTGTTTGCCGTGAGTTCGATCTCTATAACATCATCGCCAAAGAGAGGGTTTTCACACACTTCCTGCCCGAGAGTGTAACTGCCGACACTGCTGTCGAGTTCGATAATCCCGCTTTGGCAATCCTCCAACCCGATCTCTTTTGCCGAACAGATCATCCCCTCGCTCTCAATACCGCGAAGTTTTACCGGTTTTATCACCATTCCGTTTGGCATGGGTCGCACCGATCGTCGCTACGACTACATCCAGCCCTGCGCGCACGTTTGCCGCACCGCATACTATCTGACGAACGCTCGTGCCTATATCGACTTTACATACGTTAAGCTTATCCGCATCGGGATGTTTCTCGCACTCTAAGACGCGACCGAAAATAATTTTGCTCGGAACGTTGTAGCTACGCACGCTATCAACCTCTAAACCGATAGAATTGAGTGTTTTTACCAAATCATCGGTAGATATGTCGCTAAGATCGATCCATTCGTGCAACCAACTTCTCGTAATTATCATTGAAACTGCTCCAGTAGTTTTATATCTCCTTCAAACAAAGAACGGAGGTCGCCGATCTGATGGATCAGCATTGCAAAGCGCTCTACGCCCAAACCGAAAGCGTAACCGCTGACGTTTTTATATTTGACCGCTTTAAAAACGTTGGGATCGACGATACCGCACCCCAAAACTTCAAGCCAGCCCGTTTTCGAACAAACGCGGCAGCCGTGCCCTTTACAGAACACGCATGAGATATCAACCTCTGCAGAAGGTTCCGTAAAAGGGAAAAAGCTCGGACGGAAACGCACCTCTACGTCGCCGAACATATATTTTAAAAAGTCTTCCAAAATAAATTTCAAATTGGCAAACGAAACTTTCCCCTCTTCATCAACAAGCAGCCCCTCAACCTGATGGAACATCGGCGTGTGGGTAATGTCGTAATCGCGTCGAAATACCGCACCCGGAGCAATCATACGGATCGGCGGCTTGGTGCGCATCATCGTTCTGATTTGAACGGGAGAGGTATGGGTACGCAAAAGCATCTCGTCTTTAAAATAAAACGTATCTTGCATATCGCGTGCGGGATGGTATTTTGGAAGGTTTAGCGCCTCAAAATTGTTAAAATCGTCTTCAACCATCGTCCCCGTATATACCGAAAAGTTCATCGACGCAAAATACTCGATAATCCTGTCCATCGTCTCCATAACAGGATGCAATGCGCCCGCTTCGCAAGATGAGCCGTAAAGCGTAACATCGATCGCTTCGGCTTTCATTTTTGCCTCAAGTTCCAATGTTTGTAAAATAATTTTTCTTTGCGTGAACTCATGCGTCAGATTTGCTTTATGGGTGTTGAGATCCTTGGCAATCTGTGCTTTCTCCTCATCAGGTGCATTTTTCATTTTAGCAAACTCTTCTGCTAAAATCCCTTTTTTCCCGAATACGGCGATGCGAATCTCTTCGAGTTGTTCGACATTCCGTGCTTGTTCAATTGCGTTATACCACTCTTTCAAATAGAGTCTCCGTTAGTCAAAATATACCTAAAAACCTACAAGGCTTTAAAGCGGCGATTATAGTCTAAATTAATTTATATCTAGCTTCATTTTAAAGATTTCATCAATTATCTATGTTACAATTGTCCCAAAAAGAGGATAAAAAACAGCATGTGTATATTTTGTAAAATAGTTAATAACAAGATCCCCTCCAACCCCGTGTTGGAAGATGAAGATTTTTTAGCATTCCACGACATCAACCCCAAAGCTCCCGTTCATATATTGGTAATTCCCAAAGTGCACGTAGAGAGTTTTAACGAAGTAAGTCCCCAAACTATGGCGAAAATGACCGACTTTATCAAAAAAGTGGTTCATGAAACGGGACTGGAAAAAAGCGGTTACCGCCTCATCACCAACATCGGCTACAACGGCGGACAAGAGGTGTTGCACCTTCATTTCCATCTCCTCGGCGGTGCAAAACTTAAATGGGAACATTTCAGCGATGCAGACCCGCAGGGTCATTTTTAAAAAGGAAAAAAGATGCTAAAAACGTTTTTACTGAGTATCTCGATCGCAGCCAGCGCTTACGCACTCACCGCACAAGAGTTTCAAAAACAACAGATGCAGGCGTTCGAGCAAAAAAAAGAGGAGTTCGGCGTTTATAAAAAATCGCAAGAGGAAGCGTTCGAAGCTTACCAAAAAGCACAAATGAAAGCGTTTGAAGAGTATAAAAAAGAGGTGGGTGCATTTTGGGAAGAACCGAAAATGCCCACGAAAACATCGCTTGTAAGCTATACTCCCGATAAAAAAACCAGAACCGACATCGATTTTGAAAATCAAGAGATCATCGTCGAAACCATAGCATCTTCCGAGGAGGAAGCACAAAAAAAGCTCCAAGCACAACTTGCCCAAGCCGTTTCGATCGACACGAAAACCTTTGCTGATATCGATCCGCTTGAACAAAAACTCTCCCAAGTAGAAAAACCAAAAGAGATCGTAGATGCTCCGATTAAACCCGAGCCCATCCTCTCAACCGTCATCTTTGATGCAAAGCCTACAAAAGCGGAGGTAAAAAGCTATGTCCAACAGCATATCTCCCAAGATACGATCAAGGTGGCAGAATCAACCAAGGTTCCCCACCAAAAAATATACAGCGTCAGCGTAAAAATGCCCGAAGATGCAATGATTAAAAAGTCAAAAGACTACTACGACGACGTTCAAGCACAAAGCAGTGTGCGCAAGCTCCCTCTGCCTCTCGTGTTTGCCATTATGCATTCAGAAAGCAGTTTTAATCCCAAAGCACGTTCCCATATCCCGGCATACGGACTGATGCAAATCGTTCCCAAAACGGCAGGGCGCGATACCTATAAATTTCTTTACAAACAAGACAAACTCGTCAGCGGCGAATACCTTTACGACTCGCGAAATAATATCACGATGGGGACGGCATATCTGCACATCTTGTACTATAACTATCTTCGTGCGATCAAAAATCCCGACAGCAGGCTCTATTGTACCATTGCCGCTTACAATACGGGAGCGGGAAATATCGCCTACGCATTCACCAAGACCTACAACATGAACAAAGCCGCACCCCTCATCAACGCAATGACCCCCGAAGAGGTATATAACAAGCTTCTTAAAGACCTTCGTTACGACGAACCGAAGCACTACCTCAAAAAAGTCACCTCGCGCATGAGCGGCTACCATAAGGTTTACGGTCTTTAGGCGCTTTTGATGGATCCGACACTCCAAAAAGTTTTTGCCTACCACGAAGCAACCAAACATGCACCCCGCAAGTACGCAAACTCTTTGGGGTATATGGATTGGGCACATCAGCCCGACCCTTTTCGCAGCTATGAGAGCACTGAAAAATTTTTGCTCCCCTTGGCGTGTGAAGAGTCTACGCCCCCTTACAAGGCACTCTTTGATGCCTCTATCACCCCTGCATCATTAAACGTTGCAACCATTGCGCAGCTTTTGCGATTTTCGCTCGGACTCGCGGCGATCAAATCCAACGGTTATGAGCACTGGGCGCTGCGCTGCAACGCTTCAAGCGGTAATTTGCATCCTAGCGAGGGGTATCTCCTGCTCCCACCGCTTCAAGGCGTTAGCACCCAAACGAGTCTTACACACTATGCGCCGAAAAATCATGCCTTGGAGATTCTCGGTGCCTTTAACACCTCTATCTGGAACGATCTCCCTCAAGACTCCTTTTTTCTCGCTCTTGGCTCCGTCGTTTACAGAGAGGTGTGGAAATACGGGGAGCGGGCTTTTCGCTATACGCAACTTGATGCGGGACATGCCATGAGAGCCGCAACGATCAGCGCCAAGATGCTCGGCTGGCATGTGCAGATTGTATCGAACCTTGACGATGGGAAGTTATCGCAGCTACTGGGGTTTGACCAAGAGGAGCGGTTCCATCCCATGGAGAGTGAGATTGCCGAGATGCTGCTGCTCATCACCCCCAGTCCTCTTGAAACACTCCCCGATCTCTCGCCGCTCTTTAGCGCACTGCCTGCCAAATTAGAGAGCCGTGCAAACGACGTGGCAACCGCGTATCAGAACTGGCCGCTTATCAAAGAGATAGAAAAAGCGACCTCGGGAGGTTTTTCCCGCATGCCAAGCATGCTAAGCACCCCTTTAGCCCGCAACAGTACCACCGAATCGGGCAAAATCGTTCTATGGCGCAGAAGCGTCCAAGCGATGGACGCAAGCAATACCCGCATCACGCTTGAAGAGTTTCGCACCCTTTTAGAGAGTACCCGAGGGAGTTTTGAAGGGCTGCCCTCAAGTGTGCATCTCATCCTTTTTATCCACGACGTCGCAGAACTGCCGCAAGGGGCTTATATCTTCACACGCGACGCACTTACATGCCAAGAGTTGCAAAAAAACCTCTCAAGCGAATTTCTTTGGGAGGAGAAACTGCCGAATCTCTACCTTTTACGCTTAGGGGATATGCGAACTTTTGCCAAAAACGTATCGTGCTCGCAAGATATCGCAAGCCAAGGGGCATTCTCTCTGGGGATGCTTGCCCCTTTTGCCCAAGAGCTGCTCACTTACGGTGCACACCGCTATAGGGAGCTTTATTGGGAATGCGGCGCCATCGGGCAGCAGCTTTACCTTGAGGCAACCTCGCTAGGACTCAGCGGTACGGGGATCGGATGTTTTTTGGATGACGTTATGCATGATTTTTTGGGACTAAAATCAAACCTCTATCAGGTACTTTACCATTTTACGGTAGGCAGAGGGTTACGAGATACAAGGATTCTGACTAAAAAACCTTACGAAGAAAGAGGCAGCCTTGGCATGTAATTTTCCTACATGCCAAGAGTGTTAACTGGGACAAGATTCGATTTTTCCAAGGTCGATCGTCGCGCCGCCGCCCGAGATCATCTTTTCGTTTTCGCGGATCGTTTTAGCGTTGTGGATAATCGTATAACTGATGGCGGTGGTATCGCGGATGGTGTTGACGGTGGAGCAGTAGGTTTCCAAAGACGCCATCACCCAGCGCGCGGCCATAATGTCGTCCGCATCGGAATCGAAACTGTAGGTGAGGTGGAGCTCGTTAAACTTTCTCGGTTGCGTTTCGTTGCGGACAACCTCCCCCTCTACGTTAAGATTGGAGATATTTTTTCCCTGATTTTGGGGCAAAAGTACGACGTCGCTTGCACTGCAGGTGATAAGCCCCGCCAAAAAATACTCCAACGGAGAGATTACGGGGCAGTCGATAACAAAACTGCTTTTTTCGGTCTTAGCCTCGAATTTCATACCGCTTTGATGGGAGACGTTTATTTTCATCGTTTATCTCGCCAAGAAACTTTTAAAATATGCCAACTGCTCTTGGGTGCGCACACGCGCGGTACCGCCCGCCGATTTTCTTGCGTCCATCGAATGCTCTATCGACAAAAATGCCAAAACATCTTCACCGATTCTTGCATCGATCTCTTTGAGGTACTTATACTCGATATCGCTAAGATCGATTTGAAGCTCCTCGCTTTTTGCAACCGCTTTGCCCGTGATAAAATGCGCTTCCCTAAAAGGGATACCGCATTTCTCGACAAGGTAATCCGCCAGATCGGTCGCACTCAGATGCCCTATTTTTGAAGCTTTTTTCATGTTTTCGGGTTTTACCTGCATCGTTTTGATAGCTTCTTTTAAGATCAAAAGAGAGATTTCCGCCGTTTCCACCGCATCAAAAACCCCCTCTTTATCCTCTTGGGTATCTTTGTTGTACGCAAGCGGCAGCCCTTTCATCACCGTCAAAAGTCCCATTAAAGAGCCGTAAACACGACCCGTTTTCCCGCGTAAAAGCTCGGGAACGTCAGGATTTTTCTTTTGCGGCATAATAGAAGAACCCGTCGAGTACTCATCGCTGAGTTCCACGAATCGAAACTCGTAGCTCGACCACATAATAAGCTCTTCGCTTAGACGGGAGATATGCATCATCATCGTAGAGATATTGAACAAAATCTCCAAAGCGAAATCGCGGTCGCTTACCGTATCGAGGCAGTTGATGCTTACGTCTTCAAAACCTAAAAGTTCTGCCGTGTAAGCTCTGTCGATATTATGAGGCGTTCCCGCAAGTGCCGCACACCCTAAAGGGGAGACGTTGTTGCGTTTATGGGAACTCTCGAACCTTTCGATATCGCGCTTGAACATCGCAAGATAGGCACACAAATGAAATCCGAAATTGATCGGCTGTGCATGTTGCAAGTGGGTCATTCCGGGGAGGATCGTCTCGGTATGTTTGGAAGCGACGACCAAAATCTCTTGCATCAAAAGTTTGAGGGCATCAACGATCTCGAGGTTTTTACGCAAAACGTAACGACGAAAATCAACCGCTACCTGATCGTTTCTGCTGCGTGCTGTGTGAAGTTTTTTCCCCGCATCGCCGATAAGTGCGGTAAGGCGCTTCTCGATCCCCATATGAAGATCCTCATCGGATATTTTCCACTCGAACTCGCCCGATTCTATCTCTTGGAGCACTTGCGCCAAGCCGTTTTTGATCTGCGAAAGTTCCTCATCGGTGAGGATACCCTGCTTTGTAAGCATTGTGGCATGTGCTATAGAACCTTCGATATCTTCGCGGTAAAGCTTTCTGTCAAACATTATAGAAGCATTAAATTGGTCAAGCAAACTCGAAGCGCTTGCAGAAAAACGACCCGACCACATTTTATCCATGATTTCTCCAATTAAAAAAAGTAAGATATTGTAGTAAAAAGCCTATTAAAGGGGGATAAAAAAAGAGATAGAGAGTATTCTATCTCTTTGGATTTAATTACAGGCGGGTACGTTGCCGCTGTCTTTTGCGTATTCTTTAAAGAAATCCTCAAGATGTTTGGACATCTTCTCAAATCTTTTGCTCTCAAAATATTCGACCGATTCTTGTGCCTCTTTTGCCTCTTGATGGATTTTAGCCAAAGGCTTCCCTTTTTTCTCCATCAACTCTTCCCATTCGTAGATTCTTTTTTTTCCTACGAACGCCTGACCGGAGCTATGACAATCAACACACTGTTTGATATATTCCCTTTGTCCTTTGTACACCGCAGCATCTAAATGAAGACCCACCAAGCACACCCCCAACAAAGCAAATCGAAAACTCTTGTTCATCTTAAATACCTTCTGTTATTATCGTGCTAGATAATACATTAGCAAAGATTATACCAACCTTAGAATCTCTTTTTTCGATAACTTTTTGTTATAGGTATTTACAATTGATACTTCTCTTGAAGATTTTCTTCAAGATCCCAAATGCCACGCTGTTTTAAAGACTCGATTACGCTAGGGGTACACTCCACGTCGCCCGGCCATTCGCGGGTAAATCCGTCGAACGAATTTTTATTTGTTCCATCAACCCCGACCAAAAGACCCGATACAAAAACATCTCTCTGCGCATCCATATTGTTAGTGACGCGCCACAACAGCATATAAGGGTTGAAAACGTCGTTTTTCGCTTCATCGACAAAGATCACGATCCTTAAATGCTGGCTCAAAGGGATGAGCGCTTCAAAATATTCGCGCACGTTCTTCGATTTTTTAACCGCTATCACGGTGATCGGATTTTTCGTACGCCGCATATACTGATGCAGCGAACTCGCTTGGGGGATCAACTCTTGCACTGCACTTAAGAGTTCCTCGTCTCCGAGCAACTGAGGTGCTTCTACCTTATGTGCCGCCGTTGCGTCGATCCCTAGCTTGCCTCCGACTAAAGACTCGGGAGAAGCGTGATCGAGTGCATCGAGTATCCCCTCGGTAACGAACATCGATTTTGGGGTAAATCTATCCAGAATATAGCTTGCCAACGCTTCGTAGTTTTCAAGTTTGGGCGCATTTTCATCGACGAATATCGCATGTTTGACAAAACTCATCTGCCCCGAACCCCAGAATGCATGCATAAACTGTTTGGCATGTCCTTTATAAAGGGTCTTCATCTTTGCCAAAATCAGGTTATGAAACCCTCCGTTTTCCGGCATATGGTAATCGATAAGATCGGGCGCCGTCGTTTTTAAAAGAGGCAAGAAGATACGTTCCGTTGCCCATCCCATATATTTGTCTTCCAAAGGGGGTTTGCCCACGACCGTTGCCAAATAGGTACGCTCTTTGCGCATCGTAATCGCACTCACCTCCAAAACGGGATAAGGCTCGGCAAGGGTGTAGTACCCCGTATGATCTCCAAAAGGTCCTTCGATGCACATCTCGTTGGTATCGACCCACCCCTCGATTACGTAATCGACATCCTCGGGGATATACAGCGGCGTAGTAAGCGATTTGACCAAGTTTGCAGGCTCTTTTTTTATCAAGCCGTACAGCAGCAACTCGTTAACGCCATAAGGGAGCGGTGCCGTTGCACACCACGTATAAAGCGGATCGCCTCCGATAGCGATCGAAACGGGCATCTTTTTCCCCTCTTTTTGGTACTGGTCAAAAAAGTGGGAGGAGTCTTTATGGATCTGCCAGTGCATCCCCAAGCGGTTTTTATCGTGCACCTGCAAACGGTACATGCCAAGGTTCACCATCTCGCCGTCAAAGCTTTGGGTATACACTTGCCCCATCGTAATAAAAGGTCCGCCGTCCTCTTCCCATGTGGTGAGGACGGGAATTTTATAGAGATCGACCGCTGTGTCGGTATAGACGATCTGTTGGCATGTAGGCTTTTTCTTGTTGCTCTTTTTTGGGAAAATATTTTTAAGGGCGAACAATTCGCTTGCCATAGCGATTTTGTCTAAAAATTTTGCAGGCGGCTTTAAATGCAGCAGTTTCGTAATCTCGTCTGCCACCGACTCGATTGTGCGTCCAAAAAGGATCTCGCAGCGTCTGTAGGAACCAAACACGTTCATCAAAACAGGTTCTTCAAACGCAATCCCTTTTTTTCTATCGACAACTTTCGTAAATAAAAGCGCTTTACCGCCCCCTTTTTTC
Organism: Sulfurimonadaceae bacterium; assembly: GCA_963664885.2. Lineage (GTDB taxonomy): Bacteria > Campylobacterota > Campylobacteria > Campylobacterales > Sulfurimonadaceae > Sulfurimonas. The sequence continues at coordinate 19,416 of CAXXSB010000011.1, read as the reverse complement.
TTTACTTCAGCGTATGCCAAGTGGGGAATCTCCAGATAGATATCGAGTTCCTCGTCGATGATTCTTAGTTCCCCCTCCCTTTGGAGAAGCGTAATCGTTTTTTGCATCTTATTTTTGCACCATCATTGCTTCGGCATCTTTTAAAAGCTCTTTGGCACCTTTGGCGATAAACTCCTGCGCAAACTCGCGACCGACCGTTTTATAGTTGTGCTTGGAGATCAGTTTGGAATCGCTTAACACTTTGGAACCATCGGGCAATCCAAGTGCTGCACGCACGATCACGTCGTCGTTTTCCAAAACGGTAGCATTCACGCCGATAGGCACATGACAACCGCCGTCAAGCTCATCGACGAAATCTCTCTCGATCGTGGTCTCGATACGGCTAAACTCATCTTCGAGTTTGGCTACGATTGCAAGCACCTCCGGATCGTTTATCGCTTCGATCCCAAGAGCACCTTGCCCCATAGAAGGGATCATCTCAAAAAGCGAAATGGGATAGACATACTCCACTTCGTCCAAAAGTTCGAGTCTGTTGATCCCCGCAGCGGCAAGTATGATCGCATCGAACTCCCCCTCTTTGAGTTTTCTGATACGGGTATCGACGTTCCCGCGCAGATCTTTGATGATCAGATCGGGGCGCAGTTTTTCAATTTGCATACGGCGACGCAAAGAGGATGTACCTATCACCGCTTTTTTAGGAAGCGCGTCGATATCGGCATATTTTTGGGACAAAAGCGCATCGCGTACATCTTCACGCTCCGTAATCGCCGCAAGCACAAGCCCATCGGGCATTACCGTCGGCACATCTTTGAGCGAATGCACCGCAATGTGTGCTTCGCCGCGAAGCATCGCCTCTTCGAGTTCCTTTAAAAACAACCCTTTGCCGCCTATAGCCGCAAGCGGTCTGTCGATTATTTTATCCCCGCTTGTTACAATAACATTCAACTCAACTTCTAAACCCGGGTTTTGTTCCTCTAACACCGCTTTTATATGGTTTGACTGCCAGAGTGCCAGTTGGGAGCCTCTTGTTGCTATAACTAGTTTTTTCATATCTATTGAACCTTTTTATACATTGTTTTTGATTTGTCCGCTTTTCCGTCAAAGAATACGCTCGGAGTTCCTTGTACCATCATCTCATCCGCTACGTTCAAGCCGAAATTGAAGTGTTTGAGGACTTCGGGATTTGCTATATCTGCAGGGGTGATTTGGGTTCCGAGCGTTTTATTAAACGCATCCAAAATCTTTTGGATATCGCTCTCTCTTGCATCGACTTGCACTTTATAAAGATCAAGCACTACATCTTTGCGCCCTTGCAGCTCTGCGGCGATTGCCGCTTTTGTAAGTGCTACGGCAGCGGGATGCAGCGAAGCAAGCGGGAAGTGGTAGTAGTAGATAGCAAATTTTTTGGGATCTTTTTTCATATCTTCGATCGCTTTTGGAACGAAAGTTCTACAAAACGGGCATAACGGATCGGAAAAGATCGCCACTTTGTGTTTTGCATCCGGACTTCCGTAGATCAAATTCGCTTTGTCGTAAAACTCTGCTTTGAACGTCGGAACTATGCTCTCTTTAAGGGAAGTGCCCGTTTTCATATCGACAAGGTCTTGGGTTATAAGCTCGCCGTTGCTAAACCAGATCATTTTTTGCGAAACGTTTTTCTCCTCGTTTTGCGCTTTGATCGTTGCGTCTATTTTAACGATATACGCTTCCCACCCTTTGAGGGCATCGACTTTTGATTTATCTGCTATCGTTACGTCGAGTTTAACGATATTTGGATTTTGACTAAACGATTTTTTTAAAAAATCGCTCACCTTTGCATCATTGGCATGTAAAAAACTACTTAATAGAAGTGCTGTCGCTGATAATTTCAACATCGATGACATCGGAATCCTTTTGTGTTTGATGAAAATTTGTTGTAGAACGAGTTTTTGATTGTACACTATAACGATTAACAATCATAGTAGTTACGACGCTAAACTGCATCAATATCCCCACGATATCGGTAAGAAAACCGGGAACAATAAGTAAAATCGCGCCCAAAAGGGTAAACAGGTTCAGGCTGTGAAACTGCTGGATATCGATGCAATTATACGAAACCGCATCGAGATTTTCTTTAAGTGTTTTTCTGAAGTTCACAAGGATAGAGATCCCCACAAAAGCACTTAAGAGTATCTCAAAAAAAGTCGCAAGCCCCCCGATAGCCGAGGAGATAGCGACGGAGACGAGAACCTCCGCAAAAAGATAGAGCAAAAAATAGATCATAACGCTAAAAGTTCCGCGATTTTTGCATCCACCGCTTCTTTTACGACCTGCATTTTCTCTTTAGTAGCTCTTTGGTAAATCTCGACCATCCCGTTTTCAAGCTCTTTACCGATAATGATCGTGTACGGGAATCCTATAAGCTCCGCATCGTTCATTTTAAACCCGAAACGCTCTTTACGATCATCAAAGATCACCGCGACGTTTTGTTCGAGCAGGCGTGCATAAAGCTCCTCGCCGCACTCCATTTGTGCTTCCTCTTTGATGTTTGAGACAAGGATGTTCACCGCATAAGGTGCCGATTCTTTCGTCCAAATACACCCTGCTTCATCATGGTGCTGTTCAATAATTGCCGCAACAAGACGACTCACGCCCATGCCATAGGTTCCCATGACAAAAGGTCGTGCCTTACCGTTCTCATCCAAAAATTCCGCTTTGAGTGCCGCTGAGTAGGTGGTACCGAGCTTAAATATATGCCCTACTTCTATCCCTTTGGTAAAAGAGAGTTTGCCGCTGCAGTAAGGGCAGATATCTCCCTCGTTCACCTCGGCGATATCGGCATAATAAGCCTCAGAAAGAACCGACATGCCAACACCAACATAATGGTAGTCAACCTCGTTTGCACCGCAGATCATTGAAGTCGCATCGCGCAGGTCGTTGTCGATGACATGTTTTGCTTTTGTTTGATCGAGCGGCCCGATGAATCCCGGAACCAGTCCGAGTGCGCGAAGCTCCTCCTCGCCGACGTCTACCAGATCAAGTGCGCCTGCGGCATTTTGCGCTTTTTTCTCCTGAAGATTGTCGCATCCGCGGATAAAGAATAGAACGATCTCGCTGCCCTCTTCATACACGGCACGTTTGGCAACACATTTGATTGTATAGTACCCATCGATTTTAAAGAAATTTTCTAGATCTTCGATCGACTTGACGTCAGGGGTTTTGAACTTGTTAAACTCTGCTACGGGAGCTTCGGGAATATGGGAGCGTCCCGAGCGTTTTGCCGCTTCGACGTTTGCTCCGTATTCACAGCTATCGCACACCGCTATCGTATCTTCGCCGCTGTTTGCAAGCACCATCAACTCTTTTGAACCCGTACCGCCGATTGCGCCGCTATCAGCCTCTACGATCCTAAAATCAAGCCCCAAACGGGTCAAAATACGTTTATACGCCGCTTCCATCGCATCGAACTCTCGATCCATATCTTCATAAGAGCTATGGAAGCTGTAGCCGTCTTTCATGATAAATTCGCGTCCGCGCATAAGCCCGAAGCGGGGTCTTGCCTCATCGCGGAATTTCGTTTTGATCTGGTAAAGGTTTAAAGGGAGCTGCTTGTAGCTGGTGATACGGTTACGCACCAAATCTACCATCATCTCTTCATGGGTTGGGCCGAGTACGAAAAGGTTCTCTTTTCTGTCGTGAAAACGAAGAAGCTCTTTGCCGAATTTCTCGATCCTTCCGCTCTCCCTCCACAGATCCGCAGGGGTCACGAAACTGAGTTCAACCTCTTGGGCGCCTGCTCGTGCCATCTCTTCATTGATCACTTTTTCTATATTTTTAATCACTCTTTTTGCCAATGGCATGTAGCTGTAAAGCCCGCTTGCCACTTGTGAAATAAACCCTGCACGCGAGAGATAAATATGGCTTACCAAAGTAGCATCACTGGGTGCTTCTTTGGTTGTCGGAATAAACGCTCTTGTTCTTCTCACTTTTTTGTTTCCTTAGTTTAAATATATTTTATTTTTGTTGTACTAAAAACTGCATTGCACCGCTGACGCGATCAAGATCGCTGCCTCGCAGTTCGCTTCGCATTCTAGCGGTCATATCGTGTAAAAATCTTTTTAAAACCTGCTGTGCCATTTTGTGCACCTGCTCTTCGTACTCTTTGGGAATAAACCCTTTCTCGATAACGCGCGCGGCTTCTACTTGCGCATCCATATGCGCTTTTTTGTATATCTCTTTAATGATAGGCTCGATATCGAGGGTATTGAGCCACTCGAAAAACTCCACCACGGCTCGCCCTATTATGGCATGTGCGGCTTTTGCGCTCTCCTCTCTCTCTCCCATATTTTGGGAGACTATCGATTTAAGATCGTCGATAACGTAGAGGTTGATACGCTCCCCCGTGGCATATTTAATATCCCGCGGAAGCGCCAAATCGAACCAATAGCGGTCAAAATCGCACGGTTCTATAATCGTATCGGTGATGATAGGCTCATACGAGGAGGTCGCGGTAAAAAGGATCTCAAATTCGTTGATCGCTTGCGGCAACGATTCAAGCGGGAGCACCTTGGCTCCGAGTTCACATGCCAAAGCATCCGCTTTGTGTTTGGTGCGGTTCATGATATACACATCGGCGCCGCCCGAGACAAGATGCTTTGCAGTGATCTGCGACATCTCCCCTACCCCTATAACAAGCGCTTTTTTCCCGCTCATATCTTGAAGCACTGATTTGAGCTGTGCCACCGCTACGCTGGCGATTGAGACGGGTTTAGCGGAGATATCGGTAGCATTTCTCACTTTTGCGGCACACTTAAATGCCGCTTTGATCGCCCGTGCAATTTTTTTGCCGCAATAGCCGTGATCGAGAGAAAATCTAAACGCATCTTTGAGCTGCCCTGCTATTTGCGTCTCCCCAACTACCATCGAATCAAGGGAAGATGCAACGCTAAAGAGGTGATGGATCGCACTGCTATCGTCGTAAATATCGGCACGCCCCTCAAGCTCCTCTATGCTTATCCCCGAGCGTTTATGCAGCATCGTAAAGATATGGTTCGTCGCATCGGCAATACTAGCGCAACTGCAAAAAACCTCCATACGATTACAGGTCGAGATCAAAATAGATTCATTGATAGAAGCGGCACTGTTAAGGCGCGCTAAACAGCCGTGCATATCCTCATCGTTGGGATAGGAGAGCTTTTCACGGATCTCTAAGGTTGAATTTTTATGGGTAAAACTAATATTGAGATAATGCATCAGTAACTTCTTTGGATCATCGTTTCTAAAATAGAAACAAGTTCTTCATCGTCGGCTACTGCCTGCATCGCTTCATGGGAAAGCTGTTTTGCCAAAGCAAACGATTTTTCTATGGTTTTGTGCTCCCCCATTTTTTGGAGGATCCAAGCCGATTCTTCGGCAGAGAGTTTCTTGGCATGTGCACGCACGAGGCGCTCTTTTTCCTCGTCGTTTAAAGCTTTGTAAAGATAGATATAAGGAAGCGTACATTTGCCTTCGACGAAATCGTTCATCGCAGGTTTTCCAAGGGTAGCTTCATCGGAGGTGATATCTAAAATATCATCAATTATCTGAAAAGAAAGCCCGAGATTTTTTCCGTAAAGCGCATATTTTTGGGCATCTTTACCCGCTAAAAGCGCGCTGGCATGTGCGGCTGCTTCAATAAGCGTTGCAGTTTTTAGGTAAAGCATCTCCAAATAAAGGGTCTCATCTGCATTAAAAGATTTTGCCATAAAAACATCCTGCATCTCACCCTTGGAGAGTGCGGTAACGGATGAAGCAATAATTTGCGCGATCTCTTTTTCAAACGTGACCAGTTCCGTAAACGCCTTAGAGTACAAAATATCCCCCAGCATCACCGCGGTCTTGCTCCCCTCGGTCGCATTTACGGAGGGAACCCCGCGTCTAAGATCCGCTTCATCGATCACGTCGTCATGCAAAAGGCTTGCCGCATGGATAAGCTCCACGACAGCCGCCAACAAAGGTGCGCGCTCATCCGCAGGTGCGATCTTTAAAATCAATTTTGCTCGAAGTCTTTTGCCGCCTGAAAGAGTCCCAAAAAGGCGTGTTACTGCATCGTACCCTATCTCTTGTATCAGTCTTGCTATCTCATTTTCAACTCTTTGCATCCCAATCCCATATCTATTCTAAAAATTTTATCGTCGTTATCATCTCTTTGTCGGACAAAAACAGTTCAAACAATGCCTCTTTTTTTTCAAAATCAAATGCCTTGAATTTCACCAACAAATAGGGAACATTCGAAACAGTGGCACCGCTAGGTTTAAGCGGCACGCGAAAACTTTGATTTTTATGTTGCAAATAAAGCACGTTTTGCGCAACGACTTTGTCGTACGAACGCAAAAGGACAAGCCCGCCGTTGTGGTAGAGCGTCCAGCGCATCGTAAAAAGTTTTTCGGTTGCGCCGTATTTTACAAGAATTTTCTTTTGCTCATCCTTTTGTAAAGAAATTTGCATAGTATCGGCATACTGGTTGGCATGCAATACATGCCAACAAAGCAGCGTACAAAGAAAAAATCTCACCAAAAAACGCAACCGATTTTTTACCCTACATCACGATCTGCGTGCCGATACCCTCGGAGGTAAAGAGCTCAAGCAGCATCGAATGTTCCAATCTTCCGTCTATGATGTGCGCTTTATGCACGCCCCCCTCGATCGCCTCCAAACAGGCATCGACTTTGGGAACCATCCCGCCGTGGATCGTTCCATCGGCCTTGAGCGCGTCGACTTGTTCTTTTGTCAAAGAGCTTAGAAGCTCTTTCTCTTTGTTGAGTACCCCTGCGGTGTCGGTAAGGAAAATGATTTTATTCGCCCCTATCGCTTTGGCGACATAAGAAGCGCACAGGTCGGCGTTGATATTAAAGCCGGGATGCCCCATCTCTTCCCCCGCCGCGATCGGTGCTATTACGGGGATAAACTGCTCGGCTATAAGGTTTAAAATCACTTCCGATTTCACGCCCGTAATATTTCCCGTAAGTCCCCAGCGAGCAAAATCTTTCGCTTTTGCGGTGATAAAATGGGCGTCTTTGCCGCTGATGCCTATCGCTTTGGCGCCGTGGGAGTTCAAAAGAGAAGCGATCTCTTTGTTAATCTCGCCGCTAAGTACCATCTCGACGATACGCATCACCTCTTTGGAGGTAACTCTCTGCCCTTCGATAAATTTCGACTCGATCGTGAGCGCATCGAGCATCTCGTTAATCTGTCTGCCGCCGCCATGAACGATAACGGGTTTGATCCCCACCAGATACATCAACAAAATATCGCGCGCGAAACGCTCTTTGAGCTGCGGGGATTCTTGTGCCGAACCTCCGTATTTTATCACGACGATCTCATCTCTAAACTCTTGAATAAACGGTAACGCATCTAAAAGCGTTTTTACTGTTTCGATCTTTTTTTGCACTTATGCCTCTTTATAAGTATCTATTATTTTAAAAATGCGCGAATCCACCTCGACGTGTAGATCCAAAAGAGAAACTCTCAACCCGAAAGATTCGATCTTTACGAAATCTTTATAGGTCACAAGAAGAGAGTCCGAGCTATCCTTTTGCAAGATCTCCTCCAATTCGCTTTTGCTAAAAAGATGATGATCTTCAAAATAATTTTTACTCACCGTCTCGGGCAAAAACGGCTCTAAGCGAGTCGGTCTTGCTATGGCGGTTACTAGCGACATTTTATCACTTTTATTTTTAAGTTCCACTACTCTCTTAAAATCTTTCTCCTCATATACAAGCACGACCTCTTTTTTGTTCCAAAGACGTTCTCTAAAAGGTCCAGCGGGGAGACAACGGCTGTTTTTACTCTTTACGTCGATGAGAAAAGAGAGTTTTTTAATAGTATGTTTGGAGTACCCATCGTCCAAAAAAACGATTTTTGCGCCCATCTCTTTGGCTTTGCGTATCCCCGCTTTTCTCTCTTCGCTCACGATCACTATGGCATGTGGGAGCTTATGGGCATAGATCATCGCTTCATCGCCGCAAGCACCGACGTCACATTGTATTGCGCCCTCCGATTTGACGACCAAAAGCCCTTTGCTTTGCCTGCCGTATCCCCGAAGTACGACCGCCGCATGCTCATAACGCTCTGCCAAAGCGCTCACGAGCGGTGTTTTACCGCTCCCACCTACGTTAAGGTTTCCCACACTCACGACGGGGATCCCTAAATCTTCGGGCTTTTGAAGCAAAAAACGAAGATACATGCCAAAACAATAAAGCCAGCTAAGGGGCAGAAGCAGCAAAGAGAGAAATTTTTGGAAAAGGTTTGGGTTGTAGAAATACTCCTCAACCCAAAAAACGAATCTTTTTTTCAAAGCAGATTAAACTTTTGTTTTCGCTATTTTTTTAATTGCATCGCAGACGAATTTCACCTCTTTATCCTCCATGCTCGGATAGATGGGAAGCGAAAGTACCTGCTGGAACATACGAAGCGCAACGGGAAAATCGTTCACACGCAAAGAATATTTGGCTTTATAATAGCTCAAAAGGTGCAGAGGGATATAGTGCAACCCCGTATGTATCCCCGCCTCTTTTAAATCCACCGCAAACGAATCGCGGTTTTTATCCACCTTGACGATATAGAGCGAGAAAGGGTGTTCTTCGTTGCTCATATCGGGAATAGTAATGTGTGCTACGCCATCAAGCGACTGGGAATAGATTTTAGCGATCTGTATTTGGCGCGCAATGTAATCGTCTTGACGCTCAAGCTGCGCTCTAAGATACGCCGCGCTCAAAGGGCTCATCGAATAATCATTCCCGATATCTGTAACGTCGTAGATGTACTCAAGCGCATCTTCATCACGTACGATAGCATGATTGTGCAGCAGTCTTGCACGCGCCATAATATCCTCATCGTCACTTACGATCATCCCGCCGGTGCAGATATTTTTTTTGAGATGGCTTGAGAAGTTAAAACAGGTGATATCGGCGCCCGTTGCACCTATTTTAGTTCCTTTGTACGTCGCACCGAGGGCATCGCACGCATCCTCGACGATTTTTACGTCGTAAATTTTTGCTATCGCATAAAGACGTTCCAAATCGACGCACAAACCTGCAACATGGGTCACGATCACCGCTTTGAGTTTTTTGGATCGGTTGTCTTCAAGATATGCTTCGAGTTTATCGAGATTGATATTGTAGGTATCGGGATCGATATCGACGAATACGGGTTCCGCATCAAAATGGCGCACCACTTCGGGGACGTTTGGGTGTGCATTGACCGAGCACACCACTTTATCACCGCGTTTAAGGTCAAGTGCGAGCATTGCCAGATGCAGTGCCGCAGTGCCGTGCGACGTGGCAAGGGCGTACTTGCACCCTATGTACTCGCAAAATTCACTCTCCAATTCTGCAACCTGATCGATATCTTCACCGTCTAAAACATCGCTGACGTTGGAGTGTTCTTCCCGTCCGCACTCATATTTGTAAAACTCTATCTCCATCCTCTTCCCCTTTTTATAAAGTTATATCCCTCGGATAATTAAAATCATGGTTGATCGTTCTTGACGTCAGTTTAGCGATCACGGGCATTTTTCTTTTGAAATGGTTGCGAAAAATACGCCCGATAATCATCTCAAGCATCGCCTTATCAACCCCCCGTGCGACTATCTCCGCTTTTGAGAGTCTCTCCTCGACGTAAAGTTTCATAGCCGCATCCATTTGTGCATAGGTATAGCCTAAATCCGCTTCGTCGCTTTGCCCTTCCCACAGATCCGCCGAAGGGGCTTTTTTTATAATGCTTTGCGTCACTCCAAGATACGCCGCAAGCTCATAAATCTCGCTTTTATACAAATCCCCTATGGGGTTAAGCGCCGAAGCCAAATCGCCATAAAGCGTCCCATACCCCAGCATCAGTTCGCTTTTATTGCTTGTTCCCAGCACAAGAGCATTTTCCCGCGCCGAAATATCAAAAAGGGTCGTCATTCTTAAGCGAGCCGAGAAATTTCCGCGGCGCAAGTTGTCGCTATCGGGGTGCATCGCTTCGTACGCTCGCAACATCGGTTCTATCGAAAGCGTAATAGAGCGCATCCCAAAATCGTTGCACAGGGCATCCGCATCATCCAAAGAGCTTTGCGAAGAGTAATGCGAAGGCATCTTTACGCACAGCAGATCGTCTCCGAAGACGCGGTGCGCCAAAACCGCTACCACGGCAGAATCAAGACCGCCGCTGAGTCCCACTACAACTTTATTGATTCCCGTTTTACGAACTTCGTTGTCTAAAAAACGTTCTAAGAAGTGGGTAATATGCGCGTATCTGCTCAATGGGTATAACCTTTAAAAATCTTTAACAAAAAAGATTATATCGAAGATTTGTAAAAAAAATATCATGAAAAAAGGGAAAAAATAAAAAAAATCGGTGCAGGGGTAACATGCCAAGAGGAGCTTGGCATGAAGAGGTATTATAAAAAGTTTAAAATCTCTTTTTCAATATCCTCTTTCTCGATAACCGTACTTTGCGCAATCGGTTTGGAAAAAAGTGCTTGGATCATCGCGGGGATCTCTAATTTTGCGGTTTTGGAAATAGATTCGAGCGCTATAATATCTTCCGCATCGACCTCTCCCGTTAAAGCGTTGGCGATCACGGGTGAGAATTTCGTCCATTCCGCAGTAGAGTAAACAATACTTTTGATTTTAGGATCGCAACAAGTCGTATATGCCTTAAAACAGGTTGCCGTATGGGGATCCATCAAATACCCCTCACCTTCAAACGTCTCTTTGATATAGCGTTTGCCCTCTTCGCCCGTAGCAAAATCGGCATCGAAACACTCGCGGAGTTTTGCAAGCTCTTGGGAGGAGAGCTCATACACGTTTTTACTCTCCAAATCCTCCATAAGTTCGCGCGTTCTTGCTTCGCCGAAAAGATCAAAAAGCACGCGCTCGACATTGGATGATTTTAAAATATCCATCGCAGGGGAGGTAGTGTTGACCACTTGCAAATCTCTTAGATCGTATTTTCCCGTTTTAATAAGACGGGTTAAGACGTTGTTTTCGTTTGAAGAGATGATGATTTTTGCGACCGGTACACCCATTTTCCAAGCATAATAGCCTCCAAGTGCATTACCGAAGTTTCCGCTTGGCACGTTTAGATACACTTTTTCCCCCATACTAAGAGCACCTTGTCGCACAAGCTCGAGATAGCTGTGTATATGGTAGATGATCTGAAAAATAATACGCCCGAAGTTCACCGAGTTTGCCGCAGAGAGAAGGATGTTTTTCTCTTTCAAAGCCGCTTTAAACTCCACGGAAGCCAAAAGGCGTTTAAGCGCACTTTGGGCATCATCGAACACGCCGTTGATTCCGATCACTTTAAGGTTTTGTGCATCTTCGGTTACCATCTGCAAACGCTGTACGTCGCTTGTGCCCCCTTGAGGGTATAAACATGCCACTTGAACGTTTGCGCGGTTTTTAAAAGTCTCAAGTGCCGCAGGTCCCGTATCGCCGCTTGTTGCCGCTAAGATAAGGTAGTTTTCTCCTCTTTTTTGCGCGATCGAAGAGAGCACCACGCCAAAAGGCTGCAGCGCCATATCTTTAAACGCACGGGTTGGTCCGTGATAAAGTTCGCTGACGTAAAGGTTCTCTTTGACTTTGACTACGGGAACGGGGTTTGCGGGTGTATCGAATGTATCATAAAGCGAAAGTGCTTCATCGAGCACGCTTTTGTCTATATCGATCTCAAAACGCTCAAGCATGTCGCTTGCCAACTCTTTGTAAGAGGATGCGAGGTGTTTTGCTAAAAACTCCTCTCCCAAATGCGGAAGTTTCTCGGGAACATAAAGCCCACCGAACGATGCGATAGGGCTTAAAATCGCTTCGGAAAAGGTAACCGTCTGAGGTTTTGCGGCATCTGCACCGCGCGTTTGAATAAATCTCATAATCTGCTCTGTTTCAATTTTTTTCGCAATTATATCGAAATTGATTGAGTCCAAAATTAGAAAACAATCAAAATCTATTGAAAAATCGTGATCGGATCGATGTGATACGATTGTTGCGTTACTTCAAAAATAAGCTCCTCATCGACCCGCCCTATCGTATACCCTTTTTTGATCTTCACCCCTTTTTTGATATTGGGAGCTATATCGCTAAGGTTTGCATAGATCGTATGAAGCCCCCCATCATGCTCCACGATGACGATATTATTGAGTACTGCCGTTTTATCGGCATAGATCACCTTTCCGTTAAATACCGTCTTGACTTTGGAATCCGTGGCATGCGGCTTAAGAGAAACCGACTCGTTAAATATCTTAATGCCGTAAATCGGATCGGTATAGGTACCGTATTTTTTCGTCACGCTATAACCCTCAAGCGGTGCGATCGTCTTGGAACCCGTATACTTTTTCGTCTTAACCTGCTGGTAGGAACTGCCGTGTTTTTTGACATCAGGCAGATCGGTATCGCGCGCGGCAACATCTGCAAAAGCATTCTTTCGCGCCTCATCCTCTTTTGCTTTTTTAATCGCGTCGATCTTGATAATATTGAGCTGTGCCAAAGTCTTTTTAAGTTCGTCTTGTTTATTCAAAAGTGCCTGCAACTCTTTTTTATAGCTGTTTTTGGCATGTTCAAGCTCTGAGAGTGCTTTTTTATTTTTTTCCTGCGTTTTTATAAGCTCTTTTCTTTTAGCGTCAATACTTGCTATAGCACTCTCTAGGGCACTTTTTTGGGAACTTAGAATGTCGATGTCTTTAGAGGTTGCATAAAACTTTTTATTGAGTCTGCTTGCTTTTTCTTTTGCATTTTGAAGCATCTCTTGAAGCACTTCAAACTCCATAAGCGACTCTTCGCTTACGACATACTCCTCTTCTAAAATAATCGAAAGGGAAACGCTTTGCGCTATCGTAAAAACAAGTTCCTCCTCTATTTTTTCACGCGAAGACTTCAATTGCGACTGATTTTTTTGGAGTTCTACGAGTTGCAGTTTATTCTCTTCGTAGCTTTTTTCTTTATCGCTAAGCTCCTCTTGAAGCTCCTGAAGATATTTTTGCTGACGCAAAATGGTATTTTTTTGTTCCAAAATATCTTTGGCGGTCTGCGCCATCTTTTTATTGATCTCTTGGTAGCTTTTACTAAAAGTGTTAAGCTCCTTGCTGGTTTTTTGTATCTTCTCATCTATATCGGCATGCAGCATGAGCACCATGCCAAGAGAAACAAAAACGGCTAATCTGCGCATTATACCTCTTCTTTATGCCATAAAACGATCAAAGATGCCAAAACGATGGAGAGCACGATCGCAATCGATGAGAGCTTTAAAAAATCCTCTATCGAATCAAAAATAACGATCTCTATCCCCATGCTTTCAAACTGCGAGATGATCCAGTGGTTTGATTCGATAGATTTAAATATCACGTACGAGAGTGCACTGGCAATAATCGCATCAACGATCGCCAAACGGAACAAAACCGCAGAACGCAGCCATACGGGCGCTCCAAAAAGCCCCATAATACTCATCCTCTCGCTGTGTTTAAATTGCCATATACGCAACTCTTTAAACACGAGCAACGTCGTGACCACAAAGATACACACCGAAAAAACGCTTACCATCCCTTTGAATAAAAGCAAAAGCTTGTAGGTAGTATCGTGGCTGTGGGAAAAATCTTCCACCTTTTTTATTGCCGCGTGGTTGCGCAGGTCTTTTGTCAGCTTTTGTATCTCGCTCGGAGAGGGGTAGTGTTTGAGGCTTAGTTTGTAAAAACGCGGCAAAGTTACTTTGAGAAGTTCCATATTTTTGGCATCGATCCCGCTATCCAAACGTTTAATGACGTGGTCGGGGGTGAGTTCGGAGCTCTCGGCGATAAGAGGGTTGATCTTTGCAATATCCTCTTTGCTAAGGGTCTTTTTGCTTACGACGACTACCGAATAGTTATTTGCAAGGTTCTCCTTGTATGCTTCGATAGAACGCTCTGCAATAATAAAAACCTGCATCGAAAAAAGGATACTCAAAAGCGCCAGAACAAGAGAAAGATGGTTTTTAATTGACTGCATAGATGCTCCCATATTCGATATGGAAATGTTTATAATCGACGTTGAGCGATTCGGGGATATGGTGGGTTACGACGATAACGGTGGTTTTTAGCTGCGTATTGGCACCCTCCAAAAGGTTCCAAATAAGCCCCGAGGAGTAATCGTCCAAGTTTCCCGTAGGCTCATCCGCCAAAATTAAAATAGGGTTGTGTGCCAAGGCACGTGCCATGGCAACGCGCTGTTGTTCCCCCCCGCTGAGTTCAAGGGGAAATTTACCTGCTTGGTGCTTGAGACGCACATGTTTAAGCAGGGAATCGACCTGATTTTGGGTTACGCTTTTTTCGTAACCGTTGATAATGAGCGGAAGCATGATATTTTTTTCGATAGTCCACTCTTTGACAAGCTTATAATCTTGAAAAACGATCCCAAGATGTCTTCGCAAAAAATTGAGTTTGGAACGCGTTACGCCGTTTAGTTCCACCCCACCGACTATCAAACTCCCCTGCTGCGGTTTAAGTGCACCGTAAAGCGACTTTAAAAGCGTCGACTTTCCGCTTCCGCTCGCACCCGTAATAAATACGAAACTCCCCGAAGTAATATCAAAAGAGGCTTGGTTGATAATCGTCTCGTGTCCCGAATAGGACAAAGAGAGATTTTTTGCGACGATAACCTTATCCATGCAGTACCTCGACTAAAAATTGGTGGGCTCTATGGTTGCTTTTTGACTGCAAAGGCAACGAAGGGTAGTAACGCGCCGTAGTGTTTTCTACAATCACGTAAAGGTGTTCTGGACGATCAAAACTTCCCATAGAGACACGCAACATCATCCCCTCCTCTAAAGCATACACCCTCTCAAAGTGGATAAAACCACCCTCAAAACGTTTGGTCACGTTGCCCAAAGCTGCTATCTGCTCCGCATTAAGCGTAACTTTGTCAAAAGTAAAATCTCCCAACGGTTCTAGTTCGGGCGATTCCTCTTCATTGATCATCGTCACATCGTAGATGTTCTTTTCCATCTTTTTCCATCGGTCTTCATATTTTGAAACGACGGCGATATCTTTGTTTTTATTGATATGCAGCGCGGTTTTATGAAAAGCGATAAATGTCTCGTAAGAGTACGCGTAATAGTTTTCGCTGTCGGTTCGAAGTTCAAGCGTCCCTCCCACTTTAAGAACGCGGCGTGCTTCTTCGATAAACGTCGTAGAGATTACGCGGCGGTGGGGCTTTTTATCCCAAGGAACGGGAAAATGGACATAGATTTTCCCTACGATATTCGAGGGTACCAGCTCCATAAAAAGGCGTGCATCGTAATCAAGCACCAAAATATTATCGAGTTTTTGGATCGTAATCTGCTTGAGCACCTGCTCGATGGAAGGGCGATGGATCTCGATCCCCACGAACAAAACATCGGGATTCATCTTTGCCTGATGCAAAAGATGGCGCCCCGACCCGAATCCCACTTCGATGCGTACCTCTTTTTCTTTGGGAAAGTTCGAAGCGAAATACTCTATCGGTTTGAGCGCATTCACCTCTTGGAGATGGATGTTTTTTTTCTGCTCGGGCACGTTTGATGCAAGCACTTGTAAATCTGCCGCTTTTGCGTAGCCTAAAAGCGCTTTATGTGCATCGTAAATAGAAGCGGGACGGGTAAGTTTATCGGTTTTTAAAAGGGAACGCTGCTCCTCCTCAATCACCAATAAAAAGAACTTGCTCCCCTCTACCTCGGCGGCTATAAGTTTTTCCTCTTTATGGCTGATATTCGATGCGATAAACGCAAACTTGACTCCCTCGTGTTCACTCGGGAACGCTATTGTGTTAAACTTTTCTATATGTAAATGTGGCATTAAAACTCTATAATCTGTGTATTTTCAGCCGGTAGATTCACCTTTTTCTCTTGCGGTGCATCGACGACTTTTTGTTTTTGCTGCGGTTGCTCTTGTGCAACACCCTCTTTTTGTTTCCCCTCCGGTGATTTGAGCTCCACCTCGATACTCGCCTCGGAGCGGATTCCGTTGGCATCTACCGCATACACGCTGTAATAATAAACCGCAGAGGGTTCGATATTGGCGTCTATATATTTCATCCCGGCAATCCCCGTGTACTCCTCCGTGTTTTCGTCAAAAAAACCTTTTTTAACTCTTTTGGAAACGATAAAACTTTTTGCACGGCTATCAACCTTGTCCCAGCGAAGTTCCACTTTGTTATTGATCATCTTTGCTTCAAAAAGTGCGGGAGCATTCGGTTTTATAAGGGTGATACCTTGGATCGACTGCTCTTCGTGTTTGCTCTCTAATCCGTCTTTATCGACGACGCTCACACGGTAAAAGAAATGTTTGCCGTCTTCGCCGATCTCATCGACGAAGACGTTGTTGTAGAGTTTTGCGACCAACTCATATCCGCTATCTACTTTTGTGGAGCGGTATACGTAGTATCTCTCAAAATCGGGAGCATCCGATTTGTTCCAGCGCACCTCTATTTTTTTAGGAAGATCCCTTGTTGCGGTGATGTTGGTTACCTCTTTTGGAAGTGCTTTTGTTACTACTTTGACGATTTCGCTCGGCGTAGAAACGATACCGTCGAATGTTTTTACGCGAACACGGTATTTGTAGGTGTATTTGTCTTTAAGCTCTAGATCGATAAACTCGGCGTTGAGTCTCCCCTCGATCGTGGCATGTATCTTCCACTCGTCGTTTTCAAGCGTATTGCGCTCAACTATATACGATTGCACCTTTTGGTTATGATGCGGTCGCCAAAGAATCTTCGCACTTCTTGGCATGTCGGGGATAGAGTGTATCCATGCCACAGATTCAAGGACGGGAAGCGTATTGACCGTTACATGCTCGCTGCTTGGAGACTGCGACTGTTTGGAATAGGTTTGAAATGCGTAGATATAGCGCGTGTCGGGTTTGACGTTGTTATCGACGAAATGGGTGCTAAAACGGTTATTGATCGTCGCATAGTACGCAGGTTTTTGCTCGCTAGCTTCGGGAAAGAGCTTGTAAACATAGATCCCCTCTACTCTGTCGTCTTTGATACTTTCCCACTCGAACGCAACCGAGTTCATATCGGTGATCACACCGTTTTTTGTCAGTTTAACTATCGGCAGAGAGTTATCTATGGGTACCTCTTCTTTGGGTTTGGGCGTCGGTGTGCACCCGCTAATAAGCACCGATAAAGCCGTGTATAAGAGAGTCCGGTTCCAAAACTTCATCTAATCGCTCCTTCTCAAATTTTTTCTCTAAGTACTCTTGCATCACATCATCAAGCGGGGCCTGAAAAAAAACCCTCTCTTTCGTGCTTGGATGGATAAAATAGATCAGATAGGCATGTAGCAAAATATGTTCCGATTTTTCGAGTTTTGAGGAGAGCGCATAGACGTGATCCCCTATAATATGCCTGCTTATACTCTCCAAATGCACCCTTATCTGATGGGTTCTTCCGCTAAAGAGTTTTGCCGCTATAAGCTGATTTTTTTCATCACGGCTAAGCATCAGCGCCCTAAAAAGGGTTTTGGCGCTTTTACCCTCTTGGGTACATGCCATCTTGAGTCTGTTGGTGGTGCTTCTGCCGATGGGTTGTTCGATCTGCGTAATCTCCTCTTTAAGAGGGGGAGCGATCACGGCTACATAGTAGCGCCCCATCGTCTTGTCTTGAAGCTGCTGCGATAAAAACTCGTGCGCGCCGTTGTTTTTTGCGATCACCATTGCACCGCTCGTTCCTTTGTCAAGGCGATGCACGATCCCATGACGCTCTTCGCCGCTGATGGTAGAGAGTCTGATCCCCTTGTGTTTAAGCCAGTCGACT
Source organism: Sulfurimonadaceae bacterium (assembly GCA_963664885.2). Classification (GTDB taxonomy): domain Bacteria; phylum Campylobacterota; class Campylobacteria; order Campylobacterales; family Sulfurimonadaceae; genus Sulfurimonas. The sequence continues at coordinate 1,657 of CAXXSB010000011.1, read as the reverse complement.
AGTGTTGGCTCTTTTACACTCGGTGCGGGGTGCACGGTAAGACCGCTCGGTTTATTGATAACCAAAACATCTTCATCTTCATAAAGTACCGCAACGTCAAAATCGATTGCCAAAGCCTCTTCTACTTTTTGCTTTGGAAAATCGACCCGTACGGTTTGGTTTTGTTTGAGTTTTACTCCCGCTCTCGTGACAAGCTTTGCATCTACGTAAACACACGATTGTTTGATCAATTGTGCTACTTGGGAGCGCGTTTGTCCTATCTGTTCGGATAAAAACACGTCGAGTCTTTGAGAATCCAAACACAGATAGCTTTTTGTTTCGTTCATTTATATCCCTATTTTTATCCCGTTATTTATATGCCGTATGCTACAATCTTGCAATTATTTTTAGGAGTTTTTTGTTTTGTGGAGAATAGATAAGCGTATTTTAGCACAATTTGATTTTATTTCCATTCTTTTGATCATTCCCCTCGTGATTATCTCCAACTGGCTTATCGGTGAAGTGGTTCCCGCTTTGGCCCAAAAGCAGGCAACCTATGCGGGTCTTGGGATTCTTGTCTTTCTTTTCGTTTTTTTCCTCCCCATTCGCCGCATGAGCTGGGTTATCCCCATCATCTACTGGGGGAATATCTTGCTTCTTTTGGCGGTTGAATTTTTCGGACATGCCAGACTCGGAGCCAAACGGTGGATCGAACTCCCTTTTGTCAATGCGACCATCCAACCCTCCGAATTCGTCAAGCCTGCCCTTGTTTTAATGCTTGCCTACCTTATCTACCGCAATCCTCCCGAATTTGAAGGGTACAAAATAAAGGAGTTTTTAAAACTCAGTGCCTACATTCTTTTGCCGTTTTTTCTTATCGCAAAAGAGCCCGATCTCGGAACGGCACTGGTGCTTTTGCTCATCGGCTACGGCATCCTGTTTTTTGTGGGCGTGTACTGGAAAATCTGGGCGGCCATCGCCATCGCGGTAGCTATTTTTGCCCCGATTGCCTACAATTTTCTCCTTCACGACTACCAAAAAGTGCGCATTAAAGATTTTTTGAGCGAAAAGCCCTCCTACCACGTGCAGCAATCGATCATTGCCATCGGCTCGGGAGGACTCAGCGGCAAAGACAAAGAGGAAGCCACCCAGACGCAGATGCGCTTTCTTCCCATCGCCACAAGCGATTTCATTTTTGCTTTTTTAGTAGAGCGCACAGGGTTTTTAGGTGCACTCGGAGTTATTTGCCTTTATATCTTTTTGATTTTACATCTGATGAGTTTGAGCGTTTTTAACTCCGATTACTTCATAAAGGTAGTAACGATCGGCATTGCATTTATGATCTTTATCTATATGGGGGTCAATATTTTCATGACCATAGGGTTTGCTCCCGTCGTGGGGGTTCCTTTGCCGATGTTTAGCTACGGTGGGAGTAGTTTTATCAATTTTATTATATTATTCGCTATCATGCAAAATTTGATTACATTTCGTTACAAAGACATGTACGATGCACGCGGCACAAAAAGCTTTTTATAAGAGGATACAATGAGCGAACATACCAAAATAGCTTGGGACAATAATTACAAAATAGGGATAGATGCGATAGATCAACAGCACAAAAAGCTTTTCGTGCTCGTGAACAAACTCTACGATCTTGAGGACGAAGGGATTTTAAACA
>CAXXSB010000010.1:0-120624 GCA_963664885.2 Sulfurimonadaceae bacterium | reverse complement strand
CATCACCGAAAATTCCGCTTTGAGCTCCAAAAGATAATGCACAAGATTTTCCAACCTCTCCTCGCTTTGTTCTTTTAAATACGCGCTCACAAGTCCCGTGGCTATGGCATGAAGAACATCCACCTCATCGCTGTATGCACCCTCGCCGTATGCCAAGATTTTTTCTATGTCTGGAAGTTTTGCCGCAACTTTTGCAAAACTCAAAAAACCTACCGCCACCTCTTTGCCCACGGCTCCCGCAATAGCATCGAGGAGCAAGGCGGGTTCGAGGGAGCTTTTTAAGATCGCATCGACATATTCCCAGCTTCTTGGGGTCGCGAAACTTTTGGCATCGCTTTTGGGATCGAACATGAACAGATGTTCGTTTCTATACCCGATATAAGCAATAATTCTCTCATCAAGCCCGCTTTTATACCCCCACATACGCCAATCTTCAAGATCGACCTCCATCTCGAAATGGACAAATCGGTTGGCAAGGGGAGATGCCATACGGTAGGTCACTCCGCGATCCCCCTCTCGGTTCCCCGCCGCGACGATCGCCCATCCATCGGGCAAGCTATACTCCCCCACGGCACGATCGAGTATAAGCTGGTACGCCGAAGCCTGCACGCTCGGCGGAGCTGTGTTAAGCTCATCCAAAAATAAAATCCCCTCCCCCTCTCTGGGCAAAAAAGCGGGGGGCGCCCAAAGTGCTGTGTGGGAGTCTTTATCATAAAACGGAATCCCTTTGAGATCGGTCGGATCCATCAAGGAGAGGCGCAGATCAATAAACCCTATGTTTCGATCTTTTGCTATCTGTTTGACTATCGAAGATTTCCCGATCCCCGGTGCACCCCACAAAAAAATGGGAACGTTTTGCGCACTCAGGCGCGCGATGATCGTTGTTAATTCCGAGGGTTTCATTATATAACTCCTTATACCATCCAGCCGATGTTGTGTGTTTGGATATGTTTGCCGAAGCTTTTGTTCTCTTTCACAAAGCGCTCTAAACGGCTATCAAGCCCGAGCTGGTAGAGCACCTCGACAGGGGTGTTCTCATTTTGTGCAAGCGCTTGCAGCACCTCGGGGTTTTGGCTATGAGAGAGCTCTTGCAGCAGCTGTGCGGGGCTAGCCAGGTTACATGCCAAAGCTTTATGCAGATGTTCCTTGGTGCGTGCTTCTAGAAGTTTCTCTTGCGGCGTACATTTGTTTGCATAGAGTGCCTCTGCGACCCTCGCGTCCCCCTTGGCAAGAAGCTTCTCCCAAAGAGCACTCTCTATTGCCCCGTTAGATGCCAAAGCGTAATCCACTACGGAATCCCCCTCCGCTCAAACAAACGCAGCTGCATCTGTGCCCCAAGCGTCGGGTTACATGCCAAAGAGGGGGCAAACGCACCAAAAAGAAGCTCAAAAAACGCCTCATCGAGCACCCTGCGCGCGGCTATATACATGCCATACTCTCCGGCAAGCTTTTGCGCGAGTGCAAAAGAGAGCGCGGGGTTTCTACTCAAAGACTCCCAAATCTCCCTCTCGTTGGTTTCATAGAGTTTATTTTGCAACCGCTCAGAACAATCCTCTCGCATTGCGACGATCTTTTGCAGCGGCAAAGAGCCGTTTTTGACGAACAAAGCCAAGATATCTTCCGATGCCGCGGGATGGGAAGCGATCGAGAGCAAAATGGAGAGGTTTGCACTTTTCTCCTCGCTTTGAAGCGCCTTGCGCAGAGGTTCTAGCTGCACGAGGGTTTGTAAAAGCAAAGGATCCGAAGTTTGCGCGACAAGATGCACAAGCCCGAGCGTTGCATACTGCACATTGTGATTACGCTCGATATTTTTGTAAAATCTCTCTATAAACGCCGCACTGACGTCGCGGTTGGCATCGTTTTCAAAAAAATCTTCGCCGCGAAAATCATACAACCCTAGCAGTCGCAAAAAGAGGCTATCGCTAAGAGCGCGGTTTTTTAAAAATGCCAAAAGGCGCTCTTTGTCGCGGCTGAGTTTGAGCGCCATAAGCAAACTCTCTTCGTGGATATTGCGCGCAAGTAGCTCCTCCAAAACGTCGATCGACACAAAAGGAGCTACCTTTTTTTCATACAGCTCCTCGCTTTGGATCTGCTGGTAGGGGCTCATCATTTTCCCCTCGATAATGAGCGCGGGGGGTTCTCTAAAATCTTGCGTATCACATGCCAAGGTTATGGCATGTAAGCGCAACTGCTCCTCGAACTCATCCATCGCAAAAGCACGGCTTTTGCCCAAAAGTACAACGGTTTTATTTCGTAATTGTTCTAAATTCATGGAGCAAATTATACTTAGTTTTTTTAAGTTTACGCCGCCTTGTCGTTGTTACTTTTTTGGCTTAAAAAAGGGGCGCTTCAAAGCAATTTCAATCCTATCTAGGTTCATCTTTGCTATAATCGAGCCAAATCTACAAAGGAAATAATAATGCAACATTCGCTAGACGAGGGCTACGCACTCTACAACGAACGAAAATTCAAAGAAGCTTTTGATGCTCTTTATGATGCGGCGGCTTACGAGAACAATGCCGAAGCGCAATATTTTATTGGGTTGATGTATTTCCACGGCGACGGCGTTGCCAAAAGCGTCGAAAATGCACAAAAATTCTGGAAAAAAGCGCTCCGCAACGGACACATCGATGCGGCAAACCAATTAAGCCATATCTCAACTTCCACAAAACACATGTTCTAAGGAGACATCATGAAAATATACGCACCTTGGGAGAAGGCATTTAACCGTATAGCCACCCCGTTTGAACACTTTATCCACGCCCAGACCACGACGGGACTTGTTTTGATGATGACCACCGTTTTGGCGCTCATCCTTGCAAACTCCCCTTTGGCGGAATCGTATTTGCACCTTTTTCACACCTACGTCAAGCTCTCTTTCGGTTCTTGGGAACTCTCCCACAGCATCCACCACTGGATCAACGACGGGCTCATGGCGATCTTTTTCTTTATCGTAGGACTTGAGATCAAACGGGAAATTCTCATCGGCGAGCTCTCCAACATCAAAGTGGCGATGCTCCCTATCCTCTCGGCGATCGGCGGGATGGTGCTTCCTGCACTTATCTACCTCTCGATCAACTACGGAGGCGCAGGGGCAAACGGTTGGGGCATCCCTATGGCAACCGACATCGCTTTTGCCATCAGCGCGCTCGTACTTTTAGGCAACCGCGTCTCCACCCCTTTGGTGACGTTTCTTGTAGCACTGGCAATCGTAGACGACTTGGGTGCGGTGATCGTGATCGCTCTTTTTTATACCGAACAGATCCATCTGCACTACCTCTTTTTGGCATTCGTACCGTTTTTGACCATGATTGCTATGAACCGCTTCGGTATCCACAACTCTCTTGCTTATTTCGTAGTCGGACTTTTCATGTGGTACTTTATGCTCCAATCGGGGGTACATGCCACGATCGCAGGGGTGATTGCGGCTATGGCGATCCCTACGCGTCCCAAACTTATGCCCGAGGGGTTCACTTTCCACACGAAAAACCTTCTTGAAGAGTACGACAACTACTGCTGCGCGAAAAACGACGGTTTGCACGAAAAACAAAAAGCGATTTTGCAAAATATCAAAGATAAGGTAGATGCGGTAAGCTCCCCCGCGTCCAAGCTTGAACACTCCCTGCATCTGCCCGTGAGTTTGGTGGTGATCCCGCTTTTCGCACTTGCCAATGCCGGGATCTCTATCGACTTCTCCTCTATCGGCGGCACTATTTTAGAACCCGTCTCGCTTGGGATTATCGCGGGGCTTATCCTCGGTAAGGTGATCGGTATCGCAGGAACCGCTTGGGTGGCTATCAAACTCGGCATTGCAAAACTTCCCGAAAACTCTACGATGATGCAGGTATTTGGGGTCGCATTTTTAGGCGGTATCGGTTTTACCATGTCGATCTTCGTCGCCGACCTTGCCTTTGCGGGGAACGACGCTCTTATCTTTCAAGCAAAAGTTGGGATACTTTTTGCTTCTTTGTGTGCAGGTTTAGTCGGTTACTTCTTGCTAAGAACGATCTCAAAAACCAAAATCGACGAGTAAGGGGCGCTTATGAACGTTACACCTAGAAACAACGAAAAAACTTTCGATGCCAATACCCTTTTGGTGACAAAAACCGACACCAAAGGGATTATCACCTACGCAAACCGCGCTTTTATGGAGATCGTAGAGCTGAGCGAAGAACAGCTTTTGGGCAGACCCCATAATATTATCCGCCATCCCGACATGCCAAAGGTGATCTTTAAGATGCTTTGGAGCTATATCAAAAGCAACCAAGAGATCCATGCCTACGTCAAGAATCTTTGTGCGGACGGCTCTTACTACTGGGTTATGGCAAACGTCACCCCCTCTTTTTACAACAACAAAGTGATCGGCTACCATTCCGCGCGCCGCAAACCCAATAAAGAATCGCTTGAACTTATTATCCCTCTTTACAAACAGCTTCTAGCCGCGGAAAGAAGCGGTGGAATCGCCGCAAGCGAAAAAATACTCAACGACCTTCTGGCCGAAAAAGGAATGGAATATGACCAATTTATCCTCTCTTTCTAAACTGCATTACTCAAACTACGCCCATATAACGGTCGTAGGTCTGGGTCTTTTGATCTCGGCGATCTTTTTCGAATTTCATTTGGTGACTTTTTTGTTCAATATAGCCAATATCGCCATTGCCATCTATGCCTACAGACAGATACAAATAACGCGCGACACCATCACCAAATCTTCCGACATCATCGCACAGGCAAAAAGCGGCAACTTTGAAAACCGCCAGCACAACATCAAAGCAGGCGGTGAGCTTGCAGAGCTGGCATGGAATATCAACGATCTCTTCGATCAGCTTGAATCGTTTACCCGAGAGATCAACACCTCGATCGAATACGCAAGTAAGAACAAATACTTCCGCCGCATCAACAAAACGGGGCTTAACAGCTCCTTCGTGGCTACGGGGCAGCTTATCAACAGAAGTATCAATGCGATGGAAGCTGAATACAACGACCAGCAAAAAGAGATTTTTATGGGGGAACTCTCCAAAACGGGAAGTTCTTTGTTTGAGAGTTTCTTGGTGATCCAAAAACAGATCAGCGAAGTCAACGACACCTTAGAACAACTCGCCCGCGAATCGAAAGAGACCGCGACCCTTTCGCAAGAGAACACCCATGTGATGAACGGTATGAACGATAATTTCGAACGCCTCTCTCGCATCATCTCCCAAAACGAAGAGATCGTCAATGCGCTTAACTCGCGCACCACCGAGATCAGTTCCGTGGTTGACCTTATCAAAGATATTGCCGACCAGACCAATCTTTTGGCACTCAATGCGGCAATCGAAGCGGCGCGTGCGGGGGAACACGGACGCGGCTTTGCGGTCGTAGCGGATGAAGTACGCAAACTCGCCGAACGCACCACCAAAGCGACCACCGAGATCGCCATATCTATCTCTACGCTCCAGCAAGAGGCAAACGAGATGCTCCAAAGCTCGCAAGAACTCGACAAAATTGCGACCGAATCGACCCAAAGCGTCTTTACCCTTAAAGAATCGCTCGATACTTTCAATACCAACTCCGAGTCGGTCTACCGCTCAAGCAACTATATGAAGCACCAAAACTTCATAGTACTAGCAAAAATCGACCATATCCTCTTTAAAGCCGATACCCTCGATCATATCCAAAAAGAGGAACCTAAAGGGACGCACGATCACACCACATGCCAATTTAGCCAATGGTATACCTCAAAAGAGATTGGTGATTTTACCCACACAAGATCGTATAAACTTATAGAGAAACCGCACATGAGCGTACACGAAAACGTCACTAAAATCTTTGGATTGATGCAAAGCGGCAAAGCACTTCTTGAACACAAAGAAGCGATCAAACACCATTACGTAGCGATGGAAAATGCATCGAGCGAGCTGTTAAAAACTCTTGATGCTATGCTTGAAGAGGTAAATCACGCTTCGTAAAAAGCGTGTATGTTTTGGCATGTATTTATTGGTACATGCCAAATTAATAATTAAGACCCTGAGTAAATTTTAAAATAGATTCCGAATCAAGTTCGGAATGACAAACTATGAGACCTCATGTCATCCTGAGCTTGACTCAGGATCCAATACAATAGGTATTCTAAACATTCAATCATTTCACAAATATTGTAAACCTATTATCATTACAAGACTTAGAACGATAAGTATTATATGATGTACTACAATTATCACTGCTACTTGAAGCAAAACCTGAATAACATGGTGCATGAGTACTTTCGATACATATTTTGCCATAGTCCCCATTCTCAAAACGACTATTACAATACGAACCACTAAAGGTTTCAGAGCCATAAACGATAGTATTCGCACCTAAGGACTTCTTAGAATATCCATCAATTATGTCCGTCCGATTACTCCCTCTTGCATAGGAGAGAGGATGCTGTGTTTTCCATTCAGAAGGTATTTTAAAATAATGAGGGTTAAATTGACGATTTTTATTTTCGTATGAAATCATTGCAAATTCTGCTTTATGGATAAAACTAGCTGGAATATCATACTCAAATTGTGTTTGATTATAGTTAGCTCCTTTAGCTTGCCAAGCCCTCGTCCAACCACCTCCACCTATTGTCATTTCACAATACACATTATGTTTGTTTCCATCAATCATTATTTCATAATTGCCGCTTTTAGCATGAGGTTGCGCCTCTTTAATATTTTTGCATGATGTAAAAACACCGTTGTTATCTTTTAAAAGTTCAACTTTATTTGGTTTTGCTTCTTCGGTTTGAACTTCTTGTTCAACATATACAATTTTCTCAACCGGCTTCTCTACGATCTTCTCTTGAATAATCACCTTCTCTACGGGTTTCTCTACGATCTTTTCTTGGATGATAATAACCGGTTTTTCAACCACTTTCTCCTGAATAATCACCTTTGGTTCCGGTGCTTCTTTGGGGCAGTCGTCAAAATCGCAGTCCAAATCTTTCAACGCTTCCTTGGCGGCACTGTTTGCACGGGTGTAATCGGATCCGCTTACAAGCACAAACGCCAAAAGCGAGAGCGACAATATTTTTACCATGGCATCTTCCTTTTTTTAAATATGTCTCATCTTATTCCAAAAAATATTAAAAAACGATTACACCCGTTTTTTCTTTATGCTTTGAAAAGGTATAATGGGCATTCTATTTCAAAGCAGCAGCGAGATAATGATTCAAGTACTCAAAGATAAAAATCTCCTTTTTTTAGAAGACAACGACGATTTTATTGCAAATGCCGTCGATCTTTTCCGTATTTTTTTCTCCGAGATCTATATCGCCAAAACAATCGCTCAGGCAAAGCGTCTTTTATCGCAGGAAAAAGTCGATATCATCCTCAGCGATATCCATCTGCGCAGCGAAAACGCTTTGGATTTTATAGAAGAGGTGCGTAAAGAAAACACCTCGATCCCCATCGTCGTACTCAGCGGCTATAAAGACGAAGCGCTCCTTTTCCGTGCCATTCCGCTGGGTCTTAGCGCCTACCTTCTCAAGCCGCTCGATTACGCCTCCCTTAATCGCGCATTTGAAAGTTGTGCCAAGCTTTTTGTCTCAGGGGCGCAGAATATCGTGACGCTCAAAGAGGGATTTACTTACGATACCCAGCGCAAAGTGGTGCAAAGAGAGGGTGTGGTGTATGAGCTCAACAAAAAAGAGATCCTCTTTTTCGAGATGCTCGTAGAAAACAAAAACCGTATCCTCACCAAAGAGATGTTCGAGCGTTTCGTGTATGAAAACAACGAGATGAGCGACAGCGCTCTTATCAACTTCGTTATGCGCATCCGCAAACGTTTCGGCAAAGAGTTTCTGCACACCGTTGCCGACATCGGCTACAAGATGGTGTTGTAACCTATGCCTAGCGATAAAGAGCAGCAAAACCTCCTGCAAAAGAACAAAAAAGAGGAGCTTGGGGAACTTATAGCTTCGATCTCCCACCAATGGCGCGACGGGCTGAACAAGATCGCATCAATCAACCTTGAAAAGATGATGAAGATGCGTTTGGGGCAGCCCCTAAGTGAAGAGGAGCTTCTCAAAAGCTTCCAAGAGATCGACGAGAGCATCGCTTTTATGTCCAAAACGATGCAGGATTTTTTGGATTTTTACAAGCCCTCCGCAAGCCTCGCGCATTTTGATGCCAAAGAATCGCTCCATGCCGCACGCAATATCATCGACACAAAACTCAAACAAAGCAACACCGTCTTAGAGGTGATCGAGCTTCACGAAATATCGATCGAAGCGGTCAAAAACGAATGGGTGCAGATCTGGCTCAATCTTTTAAACAACTCGATCAAAGAAGCACAAAAAAGGGGGATCGCCGAACCCCGCATAAGCGTAAAACTTACCAAAGAGAAGATACTCTACTACGACAACTGCGGCGCCATCGAACCCGAAATACTCCAAAAACTGCAACATCGTACCCATGAGGGGATCGGGGTGAAGATCATCTACGACATCCTCGAAAAAAGCGGATGGAGCCTCCAAATAGGCAACTCCGAAATCGGCGCAGTTTTTACCCTTCTTAAGCCTTGATATTACGCACTTTATGAGCAAAGCCCATAAAGTGGCAGGGACAGCTGTCCCTACAACCCCCTAAAGCAAAGGCGTAATCCTGCTCCCCTCGTAGCAAAAATCTATCTCCTTTGGCATGTGCGCCAAAAGGAGGGGGCTGTCAAGATCGAGAAAACGGATCACGTCGCGGTAGGCAAACGCAAGATAGAGCGCGTAGTTGATCGAGATCGGACCCTCAAGCATCGAACCGAGCATAACGCCGATCTTCTCTTGGCGCGCATACTCCAAAAGTTCTACGGCACGGCTAACCCCGCCGCATTTCATCAGCTTAATGTTAAACATATCCGCGCTTTTTGAACCCATCACCCGCTTGGCATCTTCGATCGTAAACACCGCTTCATCCGCGACAACGGGCACACCGCTCGCCTCTTTAATGCTCTTTAGCCCCTCAATATTCTCCGCCGCAAGAGGCTGTTCGAGCATCTCTATCGCCCCATCTGCAATCCCCTCCAAATAGCGCAGGCTCTCCTCGACGCCCCACGCCTGATTGGGATCGACAAGCAGCTTGGCATGTGGCAGTGCCGAGGCGATAGCACGGGTGGTTTCTATGGCATGTGCAATATCTGCTCCGAATTTAAGTTTGAGAATACCCATCCCCTCCGCGTAAGCCTCTTTGGCATGTTTCACCATCGTCTCCTGCGTATTGTAGCTGATGGTGATCGCCGTCTCCATCGGGGTGCGATCAAGAAGAGAGAAATACTCCCCGAGCGTCGTGTTACGCTGTGCAACCTCCAAAGAGACACATGCCATATCGAATGCGGCTTTGGCGCTTGAACCTATCTCGCTTGCGTGGAGTTTTGCCAGAGCTTCTTGGGGCGTACACCCGAGCAGATCGCGCCGCACCTTCTCGATGGAGGCGATAATATCCTCAAGCCCCTCCCCCGTTACCGCTTTGGTCGCAGGGGCTTCGCCCAATCCGAAGGCGCCCCCATCCGTTGTGACACAAACCCGCACGAATGCAACGTCGTAGGCGGTTCGAAGTGCGGTTTTAAAAGGGGTTTTAAGCGGCAAATGTACGACTTCGTACGTAATTTTTTTCAGTCTCATCCGCCGATCCCCACCAAGATCGATCCCACGCCAAGCCCGCCGAACGTTCCGATTATGTACCCCATCACCGCCATGAGCACCCCCACGCCCGCAAGCGAGGGGTGGTATGCCGCCGCCAAAACGGGTGCGGATGCCACGCCCCCTATGTTTGCCAAAGAAGCGACCCCTATACTAAAGAGATCGAGTTTGAAGATTTTCGCACCCGCAACCATAATAAGCGCATGAAACACCAAGATGCAAAATCCTACAAGCACATACAGCCCCAGCGCATCGAAGCGCTCAAACACCGCCTGCGAACCTATAATTGCGACCAAAAGATAGAGCATACTCGTAGCGATCTCGCCCGAGCCGCCCCACTCCCGCAGCTTTGTGAACGATCCTGCAATCCCCAGCAAGGTTGCAAGCACGACGCTTGTCGTGGTGGGGTTTAAAAAGGTTACATGCCATGAGCAAAACTGCACGAACAGCGAAACGAACAGCGAAAGCACTACAAAAAGCCAGTAGCGTTTTGCCCCCAAAGTGCACGAACACCCCGCCTCGCAAAACGGATCGTTTTGCACTCGTGCACCGCTAAAGCGCGCAAAAGCGGAAGCAAAAGGAACCAAAAAAAGCAAAAGGGCAAACCACCACGTATAGTTGATGCTATCGACTAGCAGCGCATACCCAAACGCCTCCTCGCTTACACCTAGCGCGCTTCCTACGGCGATCATATTTGCCGTGCCGCCCATCCAGCTCCCGCAAAGTGCACCGAACGCTCCGAGCATCTCCCGCTCCAAACCAAACGCCAAAGGGATCGCAATAAATGCACATGCCAAAGAAAATACCGCCAAAAAGTAGGCAACGACCAAAGAACGGCCGAGTTTTACAAACGCTCTAAAATCAACCTGCAAAAGGATCAAAAAAAGCATTGCGGGCAAAAGGTTGCTCTTTGCAGTAGCCGCCGCCGACGCGATTGCCTCATTTTTCTCAAACATCCCAAAAGCCGCCGCACCCATGCTCAAAAGATAGATCAGCACCACGAGGGGAAGATAGGTAAATATCTTGGCGCGGGACTTTTTTTCTAAAAAATAAAGAGCGGTTATAAAAAATACAAGGGTAAAAAGATATACTATTTGGGAACTAATCACGGCACGATCCGAATTTTTTTCGATAGTGTAACATAACCAAAGGCTTTGACTATGAAAAAATCTCTCTTGCTTTCTTCGCTTCTTTGCTCTTGCATCTTCGCCGCCACGCTCAGCCAAACCCCCGAGGAGAACTCCCTCATCGTTTACAACGGCTCCGTCGCTCTTGTGCATGAAAAACGCTCTTTACAAGTAACGAGCAGCGATACCCAGCTCATCTATCCCGACGTGGCAAACACCATCGAGGTAGATTCGATCAATCTCAAGCTCCCCAAAACGGTCACCCTTTTTTCGCAGCAGTTTCGCTTTGACCGCCTTACACATGCCAAGCTTTTGGATGCCCACGTAGGCAAAGAGGTTGGCGTCTCTTTGCCCAAAAAGCTGCAGCATCTAAGCGTAGAGCGGGCAACTTTGCTTGCTTTTGATAGCACAAACGCTTTGGTAAAAACACCCCAAGGGAACATTCTCACGATCCCCAGCGACACGGTGATCTTTAGCGAGGTTCCCAAAGAGCTTATCACCAAACCCTCTCTCGTGTGGAACGTCGGCGTGAAAAACAACACCCAAGCGCCGCTGGAGATAGACTACCTCATCCGCAATATCGACTACTCCAACAACTATATCCTTAACGTCGCCAAAAACAAAGCGACCCTCGAGGGGTGGATAACCATCGACAACCGCTCTGGCAAACACTTTGAAAATACGCAGCTACACGTACTCGCAGGAACCATCAACCGCGTTTACGACGAGCCGCAGGGGTATTACCTCAAAGCCTCCCGCGTTATGAGCGAGGCGGCAAACGAGGTCTCGCACCAAGCGCACGAAGGGTACCATTTTTACACCATCCCTTTTAAGGTAAATCTCTCAGACAACGAAAAGACCCAGATCAAATTTTTGGAGAAAAAAGATATCCCCATCACGCGCCGTTACGTCGCCGCCATGTCTTTCCCTCTTTATTTGCGCGGTGAAAACGAGCAGAGCGTCACACAGTCGCTTGAACTCTCCAAACTCGATATCGTCCTGCCAAAAGGAACGGTGCGCACCTATTCCAAACTTCAAAAAAATTCAGTTCTTTTAGGGGAAAGCGCTCTTGAGCACATGCCAAAGAATACCCCCATCAACCTCAAACTCGGCACCAATTTCGACACGAAAGTAAAGGAAAAACTGCTTAAAAGTACTAAAAACGACAAATCCCAAAGCGTGCGCATCGAATACGAGGTGCGTAACGAATCCGACGAATCCAAAACGATCACGATTACGATCCCTTTTAACAAAGACACCGATTCTACCGTGACAAGCGATAAAAAATTCACCTACACAAAAGGGAATCTCGTGACCTTTACCCTCACGCTCCAACCCAACTCCAAGGAGAGGTTTGAAGCGGAGTTTCATGATATAAAATAAAACTCGTTTTTCCCTATTGCGTAAAATGCTTTAGTCCTCTTTAATGAGAATTAGAGTATCTTTACGCCATGACTTTACATACGATACAAAAACAAAAACTTTTGGCAGAACCTTACAGCGACGATGCGCTCAAGCTTGCGCGTGCTATTTACAGCACCTACGTCAAAGATGAAAAAGATCCCTACATGAAGATCAAAACCCCCATCGTCATTAAACTCTTAAAACTCGAAGATCATGAAAGCCCTCTTCTTTATATAAAAATGCTCCTAGAGGAGCTCAACGAACCCATAGCGGTAAAAAATTTCAAATACTATGCAAACGTTTACCCCGTAAGACTCCTCACGTTTTGTACCTACAAACTCGATGCAGAGCACCTTGAACTTGAACTAAACGAAGAGTTTTTACACGCAGAAAAAGAATATATGACAGAACCGTTCCTGTCGCACTAAAGGACTATTTTGGCAAAACACTACATCCTCCTCGATACAGAAACCACGGGTGCTTCAGAACTTGACCGCATTATTCAGCTAGGCTATATGGTGCTGGGTGCTAAAGAGATAGAGGTACACAACGAATTTTGCAGCGCACCCGTTCCCATAACATTTGGGGCAATGGAGGTTCACGGCATCACCCCCGAAATGATCGAAGGCAAACCCCCATGCCAAGCAACGCGCGCTTATCAGAGGCTCCAAGAGCTCAACACCCACGAAAACTACGTCATCATCCACAACGCCCCGTTTGACCTTGGCATGTTGGAGAAAGAGGGGTTTGTAACCCGCATGAAAGTGATCGACACGCTCCGCGTGGCAAGGCACGTTTTAGAAGATGAAGAATCGCACCGCTTGCAATATTTTCGCTACAAAATGGGGCTTTACAAAGAGGAACAAAAAGAAGCGCAAGCTTTGGGGATCGAGGTAAAAGCGCACGATGCAATCGGGGATGTTTTGGTGCTCAAACTCTTTTTGTCCAAACTCAAAAACGAAGTGTTAAAAAAATTTCCCAACGAAAACGTGGTAGAGAAGATGGTCGATCTAACAAACACCCCCATCCTCGTAAAAACGTTCAAATTCGGCAAATATAAGGGGCAAAATCTTGCCGACGTCGCCAAAAGCGATGCGGCGTATCTGCGATGGATGCTCAGCGGCATGGAGAATCTCGATGAGGATCTGCGCTACTCCATCAACTACTTTTTGGGGAGCTAAAGAACCCCTCTTTGTTCCTCTATCATCGCATCGAGAACGACGAAAAGTTTTTCGCTTGCTTCTTCCATCTGCATAAAGTGTGCGATGATCGCTTTTTTATTCTCAGGCTGCATCGAAACCCCTTTGCGTACGAGTTCTATATTTTTCAAAGCATTCTCGTGTACGAGCATATGCGGCGTTTCTACGAGAGCATAACTTTTCGTCGTACCGAAAAGCTTTTTCCCCTCTTGTATGTACCATTTGCCGAAGCTACACCCCTGATGGTTCATAAACTCTTGCTCCTCCTGCTCCGTGACCACCGAAGAGTATGCATTGGACTTAAACATGATGTGATCTATTTTGACAAGTGTCACGAAAAGTTTGTTAAAAATATGGCGCGCTTCTTGTGCGGAAATTTTCGCATTGGCGTTGATTTGTTCTAGGGTTGCAACGAACGATTCCACCCTGCCCAAAGAATCTTCGGTAATCGCAGCTATCGCTTCACCGCTGTTTTGCAACTCTATGCTCTCTTGATTGAGGCTCGATATCGTTACCGATATCTCTTGCGTCGCTTTGGCGGTACGCTCGGCTAATTTTCTCACTTCGTCCGCGACAACCGCGAATCCTCTTCCGTGTTCCCCTGCGCGTGCCGCTTCTATTGCCGCATTAAGCGCCAAAAGATTGGTCTGGTCGGCAATATCTTTAATCAGATTCGAAATCGCCGAAATCTCCTGCGTTCTTTGGTTGAGCGAATCTATCAGCTCCGAATTGGCGGCAACATTCTGAGAAAGCTGTACAAACCCGCCATGAACCTCGCGCAGCTCCTCTACCGTTTGTGCGACCCCTTGCGAAGCATCCAAAGAAACGGCAGCTATCTTCTCCGCCTCGTCGCCGCAATCTTTGATCTCATCTTGTACCAAACTCATGCCGCGTGCGATCCCGCCCCCTAGGGCATGCATCTCCCCGCTCATCTCGCCGCGATAACGCATCCTATTCCCCGCCTTGATATGTTCTATGGCATGGTTGATCGTTAGGGTTGTGGTCACGAAAATACCCTGCAGCCCTTTTGCATAGGCACTTCTATATTCTCTGTTATCGCTTACCGCCTCTATGGAGGAGACACTCTCGCGGATCACCACTTCCACTTGGTCTATAAAATTGTTCATATTTTTGGCAATTGCGGCAAAACGGGAGTTCTCATCGATCCCCGTAATCCTTCCTTCGAGCATTCCGTTGGAGGCATCGCGAGCAACCTGAGAGATTTTTTCGTACAAAACCATATCGCTTTGGCAAAGTCCCTGCGAAGCATCTAAAAACAAAGCACCTACGCCGCACACAAGTATGACGAGGGCGACGATATATTCTTGCAGATAAAAAAGATACCCGCAAGCCGCTACGATAAGAAAAAAAAGTGCCGTAAGGGCATTATTTTTGAAGATTGACGATAAATTCATTGTAGACCACCCCCTTTTCCTGAAGTAAGCGGGAGATCATAGTTCGTGATGCCTCCACGCCGCCTGTTCTTTCGGCGTCTCTAAGCGCCTTGTAAAGAGGTTCTATCGCTTTGATCGCTTCGGGGTTGGGTTTGCGTCTGACCGAGTAGTACCCTATAATATCCCCTTGCTTATCGATCGAAGCGGTTAGGTTGGCAAAAACCCAGTAAAAATCACCGTTTTTACATCTGTTTTTGACAAAGGCGAATATCTCTCTCTTTTGTGCTATCTCTTTCCACAAAGTGTCAAAAACCACTTTAGGCATATCCTCGTGACGCAAAATATTATGGGGCGCTCCTAAAAGCTCCTCCTCTTTGTATCCAGACATCCTGATGAAGTTTTCGTTACCGTAGGTAATAATCCCTTTTTTGTCTGTTTTGGAGATAATAAAATCCCCGTCGTTTAAAAATTTTTCCATCGCGTTTCCTGATTAAAATTGCGTAATTTTAATCAGTTTTCTTAAAAACAACTATAAAGTTTTTCCGTTGCCGCCATATACAAAATATATTTAATAAAAACTTGCAAAAATAAAAAGAAACAATGCGATCGCACCGCTTAGGAGCGCATAAGGGAGTTGGGTTTTTACGTGTTCTACGATCTCGCAGTCGCTTGCCATAGAAGAGATTATGGTCGTATCGGAGATGGGGGAACAGTGATCGCCGAACACCCCGCCCGAGATAACCGCGCCCATACACAAAGCGACGTTCGCATCGACGCCCAGCGCCATAGGCACCGCTACGGGGATCATGATGCTAAAGGTACCCCAACTCGTCCCCGTCGCAAAAGAGATCAACGAGCTTAGCAAAAAAACAACTGCCGCCAAAAGATGTACATCGATCGTCTCGCTCACGAGCGAAGCAAGATACAGCCCCGTTTGCAGCCGGCTCGTCACCTCTCCGATGGCAAAAGCAAAAAGCAAAATCACCGTCACGGGAAAAAGTTTTTTCGCCCCCCTCAACGAGGTTTTACTCCACATGCCAAAGCTCATATTTTTACGCCCCACGTAATACAACAAAGTAAAAAGGAGCGTCGTAAGCATCGTGTAAAAAATAGAACTCGAACCGCTCCCCGCAAAGATGTTTCCATCCCCCGTGATAGTCAAAAAAACAAACACCAAGAGCAGCATCAGCCCAAGCGGCAAAAGCATAAAAGAGGGATCGGCTTTTTTGGCTGCGACCGCACAAGAGGCGTGGCGCAGATAGGTTGCACGCCGCATCGGACCTATATCGATCTTAAACCAAACCACAACAAAGGTAAGCACCAACGCACTCATCGCATAAAAATTGTAAAGCACCCCCTCAATTAAAAGCGAAACCGCTTCAACCCCCATGGCATGTTGCGCAATCTGCGTCGTAACCAGCCCCAGCAAAAGTGCGCCCCATCCGTTGAGCACGATTAACGAACAAACGGGAGCGGAGGTGCTGTCGCACACGTAGGCGAGTTTGGCATGGGGAATTTTATAGCGATCGCACAAGGGTTTGCCAACCGCACCCGAGATCAAAGAGGTGATGGAGGATTCGACAAAAATCAATACCCCGATAGCATACGAGAGCAGAAGTGCCGAGCGCTCGGAAGTCACCAACTCTTTTTTATTTTGCAGATATTCGATAAACCCCTCTATGCCTCCCGAACGTTCTATAAGCTCCATGATACTTCCGACCAAAAGCGCAAATCCCAATGTTTTAAGGATCCAAGGGGTTGTAAGAAGGGTTACAAAAAGAGAAACGAGAGCCTGAAGCGTTTGTAAAAAAGAGAAATCCTCTAAGATAAAAAGACCAAATACGATCCCCCCAAAAAGGGAGAGCAAAACGTTTTTTGTTTGGAGTGCAAGCGCGATCGCAAGCAGCGGGGGTAAAACGGATAAAAAAGAGAGCGCTATAGCAACACCTTTAAAATTCGATGCTCATAAGCGTCAAACCGACGCGTCCGAATTTCTCTTTATAGAGCTCGCACTCTTTCTCTTGCACCACTTTAAAGCCGAGTTTTTTGTAGTCCAAAATAATCTCAAGCGAACCTGTTTCAACGATCGTCTGGGCTATTCTATACCCTTTGAGGCGCGCGGTTAAAAGAGATTTTTGCATAAGTGCTTTAAGAACGCCGACGTTTTCAAACCCTTTGATCTCTTCCATATAGTCAAACATCAACGTTCTGTTATTGAGATGAAAATCGCATTCGTTAAGCACTTGCAGATCATCCATGACGACATCGCTACACCCTGTTTCGTTTAGCGCTTGAATAAACACATCTTTGGTTGCAATGCGCGGCTCATAGCTGCAAAGCGTTCCGACACATTTCCCGTCCGCTTCGGCTATAAGAAAATTGGTGTAATGGCATTGACTTTTAGCTTGTGAGAGCGTCAATTTCTCCAAACAAGCAAGAATCGTCTCGTCGTTGCTTGTTTTGAAAATAAAGTCAAAGATACCGATCTTCTTGCTTGCGCGACTGCTTTGTAACATCATACATGCCAAAAAAGCAGCATCCTTGACCTCAGCCTTCCTAATTTTTATATCCATCTGCTATCCAATGTCGTTTAATCTTTTTCACATAACGGTAATAGTACCATATCTTATGATAAAAAGCTTCTTAATTATTCTCGGACTAAACGGTTTCTTGTATGGAGCGCAGCAGTTGCTTTTGGTAGTGGCACAAAACTACGAGAGTACACATGCCATGCTTTATTGCTACGAAGATGAGCGTCTTGTGTTTGCACCCATAGAGGTCAATCTGGGGCAAAACGGTTTGGGGGTCGGCATCGGCGAGGTAACACTTTTAAGCACACGCGAGGGTGTAGAAAAAAGGGAGGGGGACAAAAAAGCCCCCATCGGGGTGTTTCGTCTGACCCGACTCTTTGGCTACGAGGCAAACAAGGGGTACTCTTTGCCCTATTTGCATCTGAACAATGAGACGATATGCGTCGATGACGCCGATTCCCCCCTGTACAATACAATCGTGCAGATCCCCTCCAACCCTCCAAAATCGTATGAAAATATGCTCAGAGAGGATCACCAATACAAGCTAGGGATAGAAGTTGCCCATAACCAAGAAGGGAGAAAAAACAAAGGTTCGTGTATCTTTATCCATGTTGCAAAAGGGAAAAGAACAGCTTCGGCAGGATGCACGACGATGGAGTATGAAAGTTTAAAAAAGATTGCGAAGTGGCTCGATGCGGCAAAGAATCCGCTTCTTATCCAGATAGAAAAAGGATCGCTCAAAGAGGTGCAGGAACTTTACCCTGCCCTCAAAGCACATAAAGAGGATTAAACCTCTTCATCCTCTTTAAACATACGATCTTTTGCCTCGATACCAAGAAGCGAAAGACCCGTTTTTAAAGAGAGCGCGACCACCATCAAGAGTTTGAGAAGTTTTGCTTCCTCCTCTGTTCCGATAATCCGCACGTCGTAGTAGAACTTATGCAGCGATGCCGCAAGCGCTCTTAGGTAATCGGGAAGTTTTTGCACCGCACGGGAAGCAAAAGCATCCTCGATAACCTCGGGGAGCAAAAGCGCATCAAAGAGAAGAATATCCGCATTTTCTCCGAGATTTTTGAGCGATGCCGCCATGATCTCTTGATGAGAGAGGGAGCTTTTGCTCAAAAGCGTTTGGATTCTGGCATGTGCGTACTGAATATAAAAAATCGGATTGGAACTGTCCTGTTTTTTAAACTCCGAGAGGTCAAACTCCAAAGCGGTATCGCATTTTTTCGATGCAAAAATAAAGCGCAATGCGTCAGAACCGATCTCTTCAACGATATCGCTCATCAAAATAACGTTTCCTGCGCGCTTGCTCATTTTATACGGCTCACCGTCTTTGAGCAGACTTACCATTTGCGAGAGGAGCACCTCTAGCTTATTGGAGTCGTACCCCAAGTACTCCACCGCCGCTTTGACGCGGGCGATGTAACCGTGATGATCCGCACCCCAAATGTTGATATAGTGCTCGTAATTGCGCTCGAACTTTTGGTTATGGTAAATGATATCTCCGGCTAGATAGGTTGGACGTCCGTCCTCGCGAACTACGACTCTATCGCTGTCATCGCCCTTAGCCGTAGAAGCGATCCACATCTTGCCCTCTTTTTCGTAAACCCCTTCGCCCATTTTTTGCATCACTCTGTCCCACTCATTATAGAGAGAGGATTCGTTTACAAAAGTGTCAAAGTGGATATTCGTATCTCCAAGCGTAGCGACGATGATCTCCATCACCTTCTCTTTTGCCCACATAGCAAGCTCTTTTTGACGAGATTCATCCGTTAAAATCTCTTTGCCAAACTGCTCTTGTGCTCCATGAGCGAGTGCATCAAGATACTCGCCTCTGTAATAGGCTTCAGGGTATTCTACCGTTTCGTGCAACAGATTTTCTCTTGCATAAAGCTGGATAGAGAGCCCCAAAAGGTCTATCTGATTCCCCGCATCGTTTACATAATACTCCGCCGTAATATCGTTGCCTAGATGGCGCCCCAAACGTAAAAGAGTGTCTCCAAAAACCGCACCTCTGGCATGTCCTATATGAAGCGGCCCTGTCGGGTTTGCGCTTACAAACTCCAAAAGTATCTTTTGGTTTTGTTCTTGGCGTCCGTATTCGCTCGGATTTTCAAGCGCCCAGTTGCCGTATTCGCTCAAAAAGTTTTCGCTTAAACGGAAATTCAAATACCCTTTTACCGATTCGACGCTGCTAAATTCGTCGGTATCGACAAAAGAGGAAGCAAGCTCCTCGGCAAGCACCATAGGGGATTTTTTCAACTCTTTTGCTAAAGAAAAAGCTATCGGGGTGGCAAAGTGACCGAAAGAACGGTCACGCGGCTTTTCTAAAACAACTTCACGACCGATTTTTTCGCGCAATAGCGCCGCTACTCGTTGTTTCAAGGGATTACGCTTGTGTCGTAGATTTTGGAGCTTCGGTCGTCGTAGAAGCGGTTGTCGTCGTTTGAGAATCGACTTTTTTAGGAGCTTCGGTTTCTGCTACTTCTGCGGCATCATCCTTCATCTCGTTTTTGAAATTTTTGATCCCTTTTCCGATCCCTTTTGCTAAATCGGGTATCTTTTTCGCACCGAATAAAAGTACGATAATTCCAAAGATAAGTAATAGTTCTGTTCCACTAGGCATTCCCATGATGTGTGTCCTTTGTTGATTTTAAAGTGCGAAAGTATAACTACACAAAGCTGTAACTACACTTATCACTATTATTTATTTTTCTTGGGTCTAAATATCTTCCCATTGCTGCACGAAACGGTTGATCTCTTCGTTCGATTTTTTCAATCTCGCGGTTTTTGCTATAAGTTTGAGATACTCCGCCGCTTCATCCAAATCATCGTTTACGACAACGTAGTCGTACTCCGAAATACGCTGAATCTCCCGCTTTGCCATGCTCATTCTTGCGGCAATCACTTCGGGCGTGTCGGTGGAGCGGCCGTTGAGTCTTTTTTCGAGTTCTGAAAGGGTCGGAGGGGTAATGAACACCGAGGTCGTAATATCGCCCAAACGGTTATTGACGGCGGTATTTCCCTGAACGTCAATATCGAAAAGAACCAATTTTCCCTCGCTTAGAGCCTGTTTAACGGGTGTAATCGACGTTCCGTAATAGTTACCGTGTACAATCGCATACTCTAAAAAATTATCTTTTTCGATATCTTTTTTAAACTCCTCTTCGGTTACGAAGTGGTAATGCACCCCCTCGATCTCCCCTTCTCTTTTAGGGCGCGTGGTGGTAGATATGGAAAAATAATAATCCCCGATATCTTCTTTTATTTTATTGATCAAAGAGCTCTTCCCCGCTCCGCTAGGACCCGATAAAACCAATACGACGCCGTTTTTAATCCCCATCTATTTCTCACCTATCGTAATATTTATATTGATCTTCATATCTTTTAAAGAGGCGGCTATATCTTCATTTGAAAGCGCCTGCAGAAGCTTTTTAAGTGCTTCCACCCCTTCGTTGGATTCTTTTTTTGTTTGCGGTGCTTCTAAATCTAGCTCGCTAGAGGCAGGCTCTTCACCCTGCTCCTCTACACTCTCCTCCAAGATCTCTTCAGATTCCTCCTCTTGAGGAAGCTCCTCCTGTACCTCTTCACCAATTGCGAGTTTTAGATCTCTGTCGGTGAGGGAGTCAAGATCATCCAAACTCTCGCTGGCAAGCGCCAAAAGGGTCTCATCGTCCACTTCACTCTCCAAATCTTCAGGTGTCAACTCACTCATGGCATGTTCGATTTCGCTCTCCAAATCAAGCTCCTCGGCATCTTCTTCCTCTTCCATTGCAAGCGCTTCTTCGCCCGCCTCTTCTTCAGCTTCTTCTGGCTCTTCAAATAGCTCTTGCGCTAAAGGCTCGATGCTGTCTTCAAGGAAATCGGGATCATCCTCTGTGCCGAAATCATCTTCTGTTTCTATTGCACTCTCCGTCGCATCAAGTTCAAACGTTTCCGAATCTTCCAAAGAATCCGGCTCCCCATCTGTTTGAGTCTCTCCATCATCTCCAAAATCAAAATCTTCCAATTCGCTTAAAAATTCCTCATCGTCCGATTCGCTCTCTCCTGCATCCTCTTGGGAAGCCGCTTCCTCAAAATCTTCCGACTCGGCATCCTCCTCTTGCGGCGATTCCTCTTCCTCGATTATCTCTTCGCCGACACCTTCTTCGGGAGTTTCCTCTTCACTCGTTTCCTCATCGCCAACTTCTTCTTCTAGAATCTCTTCATCGGCTTCATTCTCTTCGAGTGCATCTTCTAGGTCAAAATCCTCGAACGTATCGGGGAGTTCTTCCTCTGTCGTCTTTTGTGCCGATTCTTCTTCTAGCATGTCCTCCGCATCGAAATCGAAATCTTCAAATTCACCCGAAAGCTCTTCATCCTCTGTCGCATCGTCGCTATCTTCCGAAATTTTTGCATCTTCTGCGGAAGACTCTAGCTCTAGATCATCTTCGAAACTAAACTGATCCTCTTTATCCAAAGACTCTTTTGTAGCAGAAACATCCTCTGCATCGTCCCATGCCATATCTTCAAGATCAAAATCCAAAGCATCTTCAAGCTCCTCCTCTTTAGAATCTTGTTTGCTCTCTTTTGCGGGTTCCTCTTCCTCAAAATCAAGCATATCGTCAAACTCAAGGTCGTCATGTTCCGTCTCTTCCAAAAGTTCTTGAACCTGCTGTACATCGTCTTTGTCCAAAACGCTGCCGCTCTCTTGAGGTTCATCGATCGTACTATCAAAATCGGCATCCCCCTCAAGATCAAGATCGTCCTCTAAAAGCATCCCCTCATCTGCGTCCGTTTCCCCAAGTTCCACTTGCGCCTCATCGAAATCCTCATCCTCAAAATCAAAATCGTCACCAATAGACAAATCTTCGTTTTGAGAGATCTCTTCAAGCGTTTCATCTTCGCCAAATTGCGCGGCGGAAAGGTTTTTCAGCTCGCTTACCTCTTTACCGATAATCGAAAATATCTCGACTAAATCGGTAGGCAAAAAAAGGTTTTTTCAAAATGCTGGAAAACTCTTTGGCATGTTCCTCTTCCTCTTTGGCACAGATGAGCAACGATTTGTTATACGTAATTTTCTCTCGTAAACGTGCGACGAAATCCTCACCGTATAGCGCGTCATCGACAACGACAAAGTCGTACTCCTTACCTTCTATCTCATCCACGCTTCTCGCGATTTCCAATTCGTCCGAAGTTTTTTGCGCACTTAAAGTAACAAGCTTTTTAACTACGGGATTTTCATTCAAAAGTAATATTTTCACGACTCTTCCTTTTGGGCGCCATTGCCTCGTCTCTAAAAACCACTATTGTATCAAAAAAAACTAAAAAAACATCTCTAGGGCGTCAAAGGCTTCTTGCATATGCGTCCTAACAATCAGCATGGTTGCGCTAAGCGTCGCTATGAGTACGACAAAAGCAACGCCGATCTTAATCGGAAATCCGATAACCAAAAGGTTAAACTGTGGCATCGTTTTCATCAACATGCCAAAGATAATATCAAAGAGCAATGTAAGCGCTATGATCGGAAAAGCGATCATAAATCCCACCGTGAACATGTTTGCGCTGGCATGTACGATATAGTCGAAAAAATCGTGCGTCATCATAAACCCCCCAAGGGGAATTTTGCTTAAAGAGGAGTCTATAAATAAAAGCATCCAATGATGAAAATCAAATTCCAAAAGCACCATTAAGGCAATAAGAGACAAAAACTGCGAAATGATCGGCATCGAAACGCCGTTTTGCGGGTCGATCGCACTTGCCATCGAAAATCCCATCATAAACGATATCTGTCCCCCTGCAAAGGTGATAACGTTAAACGCCACAAGAAGCACGACCCCGATCGCCAAACCGAAAAAAAACTCTCCCAAAACTGCCAAAAGAACCGCCGTAGTGTTTATATCTATCTGCACGGGAGGCATAGCGGGGTAAAAAACAACGGTGAAAAAAAATGCCATTGCGGCTTTATGGGTCATGGGGATATTTTGATGCGAAAAGATGGGTACCGCCATAAACAGTGCGGCAAAACGGAAATAAAGAAGCATAAATCCTACGGAGTTTGCTTCATTAAATAGTTCCGTCCACCCCATTACTGCAGCCTTAAAAGCTCTTTGTTTTCAAGTTTATAGACGTTTTTGCACATAAACGCAAGCTTCTCATCGTGGGTAACCAAAATCAAAGAGGCATTCTCTTTTTCGCAATACTCAAAAAAAAGATTCATCACCTCTTTTGCCGTCGTTTTGTCGAGATTTCCCGTAGGTTCGTCCGCAAAGATGATGCGGGGCTTTTTGGTTAGCACCCTTGCTATCGAGACGCGCTGTTGCTGCCCGCCCGAGAGTTCGGTCACCTTTTGCGGCATGTTCTGCGTAATTTTTAGTCGCTCCAACAAAAGCGGATCGATCTCCTCGTTTGCCAGCAACGCCGCAACTTCAAGATTTTCGTATGCGCTAAAACCTTTAAAAAGATAATGGGACTGAAAGACAAGCCCCAGTTCATCCCTTTTGATCTGTGCCAGCCTTTGTTTACTCATCTTTGCGACATCTTCCCCAAAAAGCCAAACGCTTCCGCTATTTGGATGCAAAAGGGTAGAAAGTATATGCAGCAGCGTCGATTTACCGCTGCCGCTTATGCCGATGATAGCGACAGAATCCCTCTCGGCAAGTTCCAAAGAGACGTCGTGAAAAAGTTCGTAATCATATGTATGTGATATATTTTTTGCAGTAAGTAAATTCATAAAAAAGATTATATCGAGTGAAACTAGAAAGAGGAATTAAAAAAGGAAAAAAAGGGGGTGGGAAAGGGAAAACCCTTAGCCCATTTGTGCCGCAACTTCGGCAGCGAAGTCATCGGCTTTTTTCTCGATACCTTCACCCACTTCAAGGCGAACGAAATCTACGATTTCGGCAGTTCCGCCAAGTGCTTTTGCAGCATCTTGTACAGCTTGTGCTACCGTTTTTTTATCGTCAAGAACGTATGTTTGATCTAAAAGAGCAAGCTCTTTGTCAAGCGTCGTGTTGTCATCGATAAAACGAGCCAATGAACCCGGCACGATTTTATCCCAGATTTGCTCAGGTTTCCCTTGTGCTTTCAACTCAGCTTTGATGTTTGCTTCAGCTTCCGCTAAAACTGCATCTGTGAGTTGTGACATAGAGATAAACTGAGGAACGTTTTTAAGAGGCTTTTTCAAACGAGCAAGCTCTTCGTTCTCTTTTTTGATCGCTTCGATTCTTCCGATAGTCTCTGCTTCAACGAATGCAGGATCGAAATCTTTGAATGAAAGCGTTTTAGGTTTCATAGCAGATGCGTGCATCGCTACTTGTTTTAAAACGTCTCTCATCCCTTGTGCAGTTTTTGCGCTGTCACATTTTGCTTTTACGATAACGGCAATACGGTTGTTCGAGTGAACATACCCGTTCATTGCAACGGTATCGTCTTCAGCTTCAAGCGTTCCAAAACGGCGAAGTTCGATTTTCTCACCGATTTTTGCAACGGTTTCGGTAAAGTAAGAACCGAATTCGCTTGACATAACACCCGCAACGTCTGCAGGGTTTGTAGCAAAAATCTGCTCGGTAGTTTTAAGTACCAAGCTTTGGAAATGCTCGTTTTTAGCAACGAAGTCGGTTTCGGAGTTGATCTCTACTACCGTAGCTTTAGAAAAATCGTCTGCAAGTTTAAGACCTACAAGTCCTTCAGCAGCAACACGATCCGCTTTTTTAGCAGATTGTGCAATACCGCGCTCTTTTAACCATGCAGTCGCTTTTTCCATATCTCCGTTGTTTTCAACAAGAGCTTTTTTACAATCCATCATCGGCGCATCCGTTGCGGCGCGCAGATCCTTTACCATTTTTGCAGTAATTTCCATGATTATTCTTCCTCTGAAGTTTCAAAAGTAGATTCGTCGATATCTACTGCGATTTCAGCGTCTGCATCATCCTCAACATTTGTTTTACCCTCTACAACACCGCCGCTAGCAAGTGCTTTTCCTTCGTTTACGGCAGCAGCCATCTCACGGCAGAAAAGTTGGATAGAGCGGATAGCATCGTCGTTCCCCGGGATCGGGTATGTGATAAGGTCAGGATCACAGTTTGTATCAAGCGGAGCTACAACAGGGATACCTAAACATCTTGCTTCCATAACTGCGATGTGCTCTTTTGCAGCATCAAGTACGAAAAGCATATCAGGAAGTTTTTTCATATCGCGGATACCGCCGAAATAAGACTCTAATTTCTCTTTAGTACGAGAAAGCATTAACGCTTCTTTTTTCGTTAAAAGATCGATTTGTCCGTTTTCTTGCATCTCAGTGATAAGGTCAAGCTTGCGAATAGATTTTTGGATTGTAGGGAAGTTTGTAAGCATACCGCCCAACCATCTGTTTTCTACGTATGGCATGCCGCAAGAAAGAGCCGCTTCTTTAATAGATTGGCGTGCTTGTTTTTTTGTACCGACGAAAAGTACAGTTTTGCCCTCAGCAGCCGCATCAACAACGATTTGATACGTATTACGGAAATAACGTAATGTTTTTTGTAAATCGATGATGTAGATATTTTTACGAACACCGAAAATGTATTTTTTCATTTTTGGGTTCCAACGACGTGTTTGGTGTCCGAAGTGTACACCGCACTCTAAAAGGTCTTTCATAGTTACCATATAAGGTCCTTCAAAGGCTGCTTTGAGCCAGAAATTTTATCGGTTAGCTACGGTAAAGTCGAACAATTTGCCCTTAAAAAAGGGGTTGCACCGATTTTTTTGACTCAACCTGTTAATATTTTCTATCGCATAATAGCAAAAGAAAAATCGCGGAATTTTACCAAAGTTAAGTTTAATAAAAGCTTTATGGAATTTAAGAAAGAGTTTTTAAATCTAGACCCTGAACTTGATTCAGAATCTAGTTTATCAGAGAGTTCATTTTCATTACAAAAGGAATTAAGTTACGAAACCAGTATAAGTTTTAAAACCTCTTCTACGCGGCTCACACCTATAATCTCTACGCTTTGGCGCACTTCGGCAGGAATATCGTCCAAATCTCTTTCATAGTTTTTGATCGGGATGATCGCTTTTTCCATCCCCGCTTTATGTGCCGCTATAAGCTTCTCTTTAAGCCCACCTATGGGCAGTACGTCGCCGCTGAGCGAGACCTCCCCCGTCATCGCGATTTCGGAACGGATTTTCTTGCCGCTGAGAATGGAAGCGATTACGCTCACCATCGCTATTCCCGCACTTGGACCGTCTTTTGGCGTCGCGCCGTCGGGAACGTGGATATGCAGATCGTAACGTTTGTACACCTCGCTGATATCGACGGGTGTTTTCTCTTCAAGCTCTTTGGGGCTAAGAGGTACATTCTCGGGTGCAACTTTAAGTTTTTTCGTATCGATCAGAGTTTTGACAACGCTCATTGCAATGCGCGCCGATTCTTTCATGACGTCGCCCAAGCTTCCCGTGAGCTGAAAACTCCCCTTGCCTTTGATGCGGATACTCTCGATTTTGAGAACATCCCCTCCCACTGCCGTCCATGCCAAGCCGTTAACTACGCCGACAACGGGGATTTTTTTGGTTTTTTCGATCTCAAAAACACTTTTCTCAAAATACTCTTTGAGGTTTTTGAGCGTAATAGATATCTTTTTCGTCTCGGGATGTTCTAGGATCTCTTTGGCGGCTTTACGAGACATATCGGCGATACGGCGACGCAAATTTCTCACCCCTGCTTCTCTCGTATAACTATGAATAAGCTCCTCTAACGCCGTTTTGGAAATACTCACCTCTGAAGTTTTCAGCCCGTGTTTTTTAAGCTCTTGGGGAATAAGATAACGCTTTGCGATCTCGAATTTCTCCTGCGGCGTGTAGGAACTCACCGTAATAAATTCCATTCTATCGCGAAGCGGTGCGGGAATACGCCCCACGTCGTTTGCCGTGGCGATAAAAATGACGTCGCTTAAATCGATATTGAAATTCAAATAATAGTCTCTAAATTCGCTGTTTTGCTCAGGGTCTAAAATCTCTAAAAGTGCCGCCGTCGGATCACCCCTTTGGCTGCGACTTACTTTATCGATCTCATCAAGCACCACGACGGGATTCATTTTTTTTGCGTCAATGAGTCCCTGCACGATGCGCCCCGGCATCGCTCCCACGTAGGTTCTTCTATGCCCGCGCAATTCGTTGACGTCTTCAAGCCCCCCGAGTGCTATGCGCACGAGAGGACGTTTAAGCGCCGTCGCGATCGAATTTGCCAAAGAGGTTTTCCCCACGCCCGGAGGTCCCGAAAAACAAAGGATCGCCCCCGCATTTTTAGTGTTTTTCACGCCGCGCAAAGCCATAAGCTCTTTAACCGCAAAATACTCCACAATTCTCTTTTTAGGCTTTTCAAGCGAAAAATGGTCGCCATCAAGCTGCGCTTGCACCTCTGCTATATGGAGCGATTTTTTTGCCGTATCCCCAAAAGGGATCTCCAAAACCCAATCCAAATAGGTCTGCGTCATAGATGCATCCGAAGAGTCGGGGTGCATACGGGAAAGTCTGTCGATCTGTTTTTTGATCTCTTTGTAGGCATCCTCCGCCATCTTCTCTTTTTTTGCTTCGAGTTTTTTTCGGTATTCCTCGATCTCCTCATCGCGCGAGTTGTCGGTACCGAGCTCTTTTTGTATCTGTTTGAGCTGCTCTTTTAGAAAATACTCTTTATTGACCTTTTCTATATGGCTGTGAACTTTGGAGCGGATCTCTTTTTGGAGTTTGTTCGCTTCGATCTCCTCAAGCAGATAGTCGATCAGATGCAAAAACCTCTGCTCTGTATCGGCTTCGACGAAAATTTTATACGCCTGCTCTTTTTTCATCTTAACGCTTGAGCAGATCAGATCGATAATGCGGTTATGGTCGTGGTTTTCCTCGATGGTGCGAAGCAGATCGGGAGGGAAATAGTTGCTCACGCCTGAGAGCACACGTACTTTTTCGCGCACCACTTCCAAAATAGCATCTACTTTTAGAGAATGCACGTTTGTAGGATTCAGTACGTCAACATGCGCCATAAGAGGCTTGTCGCTCACTTTGTAAAGCTTTTTGGCGCGTGCAAGCCCTTGGAAAAGAACCTTGATGCGCCCATCCGGCAATGCCACCTTGCGCATGATTGAGCCTACAACCCCCGTATCGTAAAGGGAATCATAATCGCGCTGCCCTTCAAATGAAGGCTTCGTCGCACACACGATCACGAGTGAGTTCTCCTCAATAGCGCGCGCCGCAGCCGCTATGTTACTTTCGTCGCTTAAAAAAATAGGCGAGATCATAAAAGGGTATAAAAAAAGCTCATCTTCCGCTATAACGGGGATGTCTGCAGGAAAATCGCCGTAATTACTTAGTTTCATCCTCTATCCTCTAATAAAAAAATTATTTTGTCTCGTTCGTATCTTCATCTTGCACCGAGTTTCTCGAAACGACGCTTTGGGTATCGGGGATTAAAAATGCATACCAGCTCGAAGTCCCGTCCCCCTCAAACCAAACACGGTACCACGGTACGCTTGCACTGTCCACCTCATTCCAGTCGATCCACGCCTGCGGCATCAGATCGCGGTAATAGCGTGCCGACTTGGGTTTGTCGATACGCTCGTACAAATCGGCTATCCCCTCATTAAGTGCCGCTTGTGCCAAATAAAGGTTGGTTAGCATCGCATCCACGACGTAATAATAGGGCGAAGCGGGATAGCTTTTCTTAAACGTTTCGCTTTGTTCTATCGCTTCGGCAATAAGCGCCTGATCGCGTCTTGGATTGGGCAATGCCAAATATTTTGCTTTGATCTTTACGAACTCTGCAAACTCTTTTTCGTGGGGGTTGGCATAACGCTTGATATACTCGTCTAAAAAATGCTCGGTGAGAATATACTCCTCATCCTGCATATGTGCGATTGCCAGAATCATCGTAGCTTCTGGCAAAAGAGGGGAGCCGATGTGCTCTCCTTGAAGCGAACTGTAGTAGTTATCAGCCCTCTCAAGATTGCCGTTTGAGACCGATTCTACGATCTTCGTATACCAATAAATGGCAGGTTTGTTGTACTCTTCTATATCTTTTGAGCACCCGCTCATCACAACCGTAAAAAGGAGTGCGCAAAAGGTAAAATATATGTTTTTCATCATCAAATGTCGGTTCCCGTCGTAGTAAAAAGTTCGTCATTTTAGCAAAAACTTATATAACACGCATTAAACTAGGTACATTTTATGCTTAAACTGTTACAATATGCAAAATCGCAAAATCAATCATCACAAAGGTCATCTATGGAATTTCAAATCTGTTCTCCAATTTTAGGTTTTGAAAATGTAAAAAACGTCACGCTGGAAAAGATCGATGATATTTTTATGAATATGAAAGCAAACGAAGACAATCGCATCACTTTTACCCTTATCAACCCTTTTGTTTTAAGAGAATACGACTTTGAACTCACGAAACACGCCCAAGAACTTTTAGATGCCGACCAAAATTCCAACCTTCTCGTACTCAACATTGTCCTGATCCAAAACCCTATCGAAGATTCTATGGTCAACTTCATCGCTCCGATGATCTTCAACACCGACACCAAAAAAGCGATCCAGATCGTTCTGCCCGAAAACAGCAACTACCCTATCGCAGCGAAAATATCCTCTTTTTTACAGCAATAACCTCCACATGCCAAGAACTTAGAGTTTATGGCATGTGAAATCCCAAACTTATACAAAATATTAGTTTTAGTGAATATTTGATTATTTTAAGAGGTTCTTAAGTGCTATTGCCTGTATAATGTAAGATTAAAATTTCGAGTATGAACTCAATTAGGTTCAGATCGGATCAAAAAGGGGTTTTTATGAAAACGCACCCAAAAAAATTCAATGCAATGCGTTGCTTAATCGTTCTAGCTTTATTCTTTGGTTTTTCTTCGCTTCATGCCGTGGAGCTTGTAAATGAACAGTTTACTACATCTGCTTCATTAAGCACTTGGAGCAGAAGCGACAATTCAAAAGTCTACTGGGATAGCGCTAACAACAACAGTTTGTTTATAGATCGCAATGACTGGGCAGCCAAAACTTATTCCTTAGGAGCCGACTACGCCAATCAGCCTCTTACCGTTGCTGTTAACTGGTGTGCAACAAGTCCATGGGAGAGTAGCCAAGACTACTTACGCGTACGCATAAACGATAGCGCCGATTTTCCACATTACGATGGCGGTGGATGCCAACAGCTAAACTTTACCACGTCGGCGGATGGTAGCGGAAACTTTAAAATTCAATTTTCACCTATAACCACTTCAAACGACGAAGATGCTTACATCGATTGGTTTACCGTCAACGGAACCCCTTTGGCACAAATGCCGCCGACTATAGGAAATATTCCCGACCAGACTCCTATGGTCGATACACCTTTTACGCTGAATGTAGCTTCCTTTACAACCCTCACAAACGGTGATGCTATTTTGCCCAACGGATATGTTTTAACAGGTTCTCTTCCTAGTTGGCTCAGTTTCGATGCAAATACAGGTATTTTAAGCGGAACCCCTACCGAAACCGCTTCAGCTATCTCTTTTAGCGTCACTGCCGAAGATAACGACGGGGTTTCAAACTCCGAATCTTTTAGTATTACGGTCATTCCCCTGCTCTCCGAATCTACGGGCGGACGTGATTTTGTACAGCGAACCCAATATAACCTTTTCGGCGATGTTCGCGTTATAGGAAACACCGTTTTATGTATAAAAAACGCATCTAACGAGTGTGTAGAACCGAGCAACAGCAACTCCAATGCAGATACGAATTTACAAAAAGCTCCCCTTTCTTACTCTACACTTGCTATACCCGAAAATGCAACCGTTGAATATGCACGCATCTACTGGCAAGGGCGTAAGGCTGCAACAAGCTCCAATCTGGCTTGGGACAGCACCTCAAAAGCCGATGCGGGAAAAATAAAACTTCGTAAAGGAAACACGGGAGTTTACACAGAACTTACGGCAGACATTAAAGATTTTGATACTACCGACTCCAGGAACTATGTACGTATCTATTCTGCAAGTGCCGATGCAAAAGATATAGTCACGGGAAGCGACACTTACTATGTCGATACGTCGAGTTTTTATACACATGTCGGAGATACGAATGATGATTCTCCCAGTGACGGGCTTGGAGCGTACGGTGCATGGGTTTTAGTGGTTGTCTATAACGATCCCGACGAATCTAATGCTAGAAACGTTACGATATTCGACGGCTATAAAACAGTAAAGTCTGGCAATACCGTCAACATTTCCGTAAGCGGTTTCTTGACCCCAAAAAGTGGAACAGTTGATTCGAAGACTTATACATTCACCGGAGAAGGTGATCGATATTTACCTACTACAGGTGATGTTATCAAAATGGCAGGTTTAACATACAATACCTCTTACCAAGACTTGGGTACTTTCAATTCGCGCATCGATGTTGACGGAAACAGAAGTCCAGAATTAACAAACAATAACGGTATCGATATCCATAAATACGATACGGGGACTACCTCAGGTGCGAGAAATATCATTACGACAAACGAGACGGGTGCAAAATTTCAGTTTACATCCAATGGAGATACTTATTTCCCTTCCCTTATAGTTTTCTCTACCCAGCTTTACCTGCCGCAGCTGTGCTACGACTACTCGGTACGCCAAGACGGGCATTACCTTCCTGTCGACAGAGAAGCATACCCCATCGCCCAGCTCGATTCAAGGATCTCCTCCTCTCCGCTTGACGTCGTTGTCTATCTTAGAAATAACGAAGCGGACTTAGCGGCACAAGGGCTAGCTATCAAAGCAGATTCCAACGATACGCTCTTTTATCATACGGGAAATATGTTTACCTCCAATACAAACGGCTCGGCACTTATAGACCGTGGTACCCCCACATCTTCTACGCCTCTTTGTGATTACGATAGAGATGGCGACAACAGCGTAAGCAACAACGGATGTACAAACGGGCACGATATCCGCAAAGGGCTCGGTACGTTGGATGCTTATGAATATGTTTATTTGAAATACCGTTTGCAGCCTCGCGACATAATGAGTATCGACGACATCAATACCTCTTTGGGTCTTTCCCTCAAATACTATATTGTTGCAAACGGCAGCAAAATCGAATATCCCGACTATCTGTTGGGAAGTCAAAATGTTCCTTTGTGCCCTCCGACAACCTCTTACCAACCGCAATGGGGGCAGTTTAACGTCGTACAAAGAGGGTTGCAAACAAACAACCTTACAACCCAAATTTCACGTAAACCTTTTGATGTAGATGTTATATTCGATTCCTCTCCCACCACGGGGACAAACGATGCACCTGCATCCGCTATTAATACTACCGTGCTTGTAGAGATGATCGATATCGATTCTTTAGGGGACATTAACGCCTCGTGTGCAAATCCCGATTCTGCACTTTCTGCCTCAATAGTCGTTCCTTTTCAAGCAAATTCGAGCAATTACCAATCTCAAGTTCCCACCCAGCCGACAAATTATTACAACTTTGCAGTGAAAAACGGTGCCTTCCGCGTTTGGTTTTTCGTAGATGAAAACGGTGCCCTTATTCAGGACTGGACGGCTTCGACAAACACTAACGGCACGGTTATAACTGCTATAAGCGGTTTGTACAATGCAGCTGCTCACCCCGTGTGTGCATCTTCTTGTGCCGACGATACTTCGACGGATTGTTATAATTGTATAAAAATGAACTACGCGCTTCCTCTTTGTTCACGCGATAATTTTTCCGTGCGCCCGGAATCTTTTGACGTTCGTGTATACGATGTCGACAAAGCGCTGCCCGCCTACAATATCAATACCGATCCGACAAATCCAAAAAATACCACCAAAATTGATCTCTCTGCGGCATATAACTATGCAGCCGATGCCTTAGCTATACCGGCACAAAGAATTGATCTTGCAACGGGATACGACTACAGATTTGACATTGCGGCAACGGGGAACGATTCCCTCGCATCTGTTCCGGGTTATACAAGAATCTTTGACGGAGAACCTGAATATAACGCAAGGCTCTATTGGGATCCTCAAAGCACCCTGACGGGCTGTAACGATACAGACGACAAAGATATATTCTTTTATGTAGCCAACGGGCTTATGCGCAATGAAGAGCGCAACCACGATCAAGTCGGAGAATATCGTTTCAATATCAGCGATACATCATGGACGAATGTCGATTCTGTTTATCTTAGCCATCACAATGCTTCCCACGGCTTTGTCCTCGGTAACGATTGTATTTCCGGGAGTTCCGCATCTAATACAACGCCGCACGGGTGTATTATCACCACAAACCACCCTGCGGGAGGGGGAGGATTTTCTTACAAAGACCACGATCTTACATTCCATCCCTATCAGTTTAATATCGGAGGGGTCGCTGTCAGTGTAGGTGAGGATAACAATGCCATTACGCCAACTTCATTCGTTTATATGAACGATATATCCGTCGATGCAGACGAAAATATGTCCGTCCATGTAAGGGGTCCTATCGTAGCTGAGGGTGCGGACGGTTTGGCTCTTAGCAACTTTGTTACGAACTGCTATGCAAAATCACTGGATCTTAACATCAGTCGATCGGTAGTCACATTGCCTGTGGCATACCAATACCGTTTGAAAACGCATGATAGTGACAACTCACTGCTCAACGACAGCGGTGCCGTCGATCTCAACAATTCAACCGCACCTATTCAGATTGCTCCAAACAGCTTCTCCCAAGCACTCGGAGGTACGGTCAGAACCTTCTTGAACCTAAACTTTGAGAGAGACAGAAACGTCACCGTAAATCCGGAACAAGTGAGTTTAGGTAACTACGATATCAACTGTACGAATGCTGCTGCAAATTGTCAATTCAATGCTGATTTAATGTTGAAAACCCCTTCGGCACGCAAAGATCTTAACGCTACCGTTAGACACTATTACGGACGTTCTTTTGCTACAAAACAAAGGTTTCCAGGACAAAGCGGAACTGCACTTATCAACTACGAAGTTTACTGCGATACGGGGTGTACCATGCCGCTTCTTCAAGGTACGACTACGAGTTTGGGAGGCGATGCAAACTGGTTTATCAACCCGTCTCACCTTAACCCGGACGCTACGGCAGGTTTTGGAGGGACCGGGACCGGAGTAGCACAAAAAACAGGCGCTATTCGTGTTACGGCTTTCAATATTACGACCGGTACGAACAGTACGACCGGTCATCATCAAGACAGTATTGATCTTACGTATGACGGGTCTCGAGGTTTTCCTTATGCAACGACAATGCGTCATTGGGTCGAACCGTGGCTCATCTACAACAAATACGATGCAGCGGAAGTTGCCAACGAATTTGATGTAGAGTTTATGCAGGGCATTGACGGCTCGTGGGCTGGAAAACATGAAACAAATTCAGAAACAAATACCACTGCTTCACAAATAACCAATAGGAGAACATTGTGGTAAAAAGAATTTTGCCCTCTCGCAAAAGATCGGCTTTTACAATGATAGAGCTGATCTTTGCTATTGTAGTTATAGCTATTACGGTTCTTTCTCTTCCAATGATGACACAGGTGAATGCAAGAGGTATGGAGAGTGGATTTGTGCAAGAAGCAATCTTTGCTTCCTCTGCAGAAATCCATCAAGCACTATCTTACCGTTGGGATAGAAACTCTGCACCGGGGTTAAATAACGCCTCCCTTTCGGAAGTTATCCATATCGCAACGGGAATTGCCAACGGTGATTGCAATGCGACAACGGGTAAAAGACGCGGACATGCTGCCAGACAATGTAATATGGGCGCGACAAATGTCGCAAACACTGCAGATGCCGCAGTGCCTAACATCAACAATGCAGTCAAAAATGCCAATCTTTTTCTCATAGATGCTGCCGATAACGGAAGCGGCTATAAACTGCAAAATGTTACTATCACACTTGCAGTAACTAACCCTACGTCGTTTGGCGTCGCCAATAATGCAAATATAAAAAGGGTTGATGCTACCATTCGAGACACAAACAACGACATTGTCACGACTCTCTATTCCTACTCCTTTAACTTAGGGGAAGTCGATCCCATTAAAAGGTCATTTTAGTGAAAAAACATGCTGCTTTTACAATGCTTGAACTTCTTTTTGCCATAGTTGTTATCGGTATTTTGGCAAAATTCGGGGTTGAATTCTTGGCACAAGCGTATCGGGGGTTTATCTACAGTAACGTCAACCATACGCTTCAAGCCCAAAGCGAAGGTGCCGTAGAACTTATCGCCGCAAAACTGCAATATAGAATCAAAGATTCCGTCATAGCGCGTCACGACATCGACGACCTAAACACCACCAATACCCGCTTCTACCCGATAAGCGATCTTAATGATACGTTTATGGACAACTACTCTCTTTTGGAATGGATCGGCGAAGATGCAGATGGATTTCGCGGCACTAATCTTCCCTATTGGAGCGGTATTTTTGATTTGGCTTCGAGTACAATGACGATTTTAAATTCTCCCGAAACCAATACGACAGATACCAATAATTCTATTGTTATTTTATCAGACGGAAATACAACCATCAACGATGCTGCTCTCTATTTTACGGGTGCACCGAGTGATATAACACAAATGGGATGGAAAGGACTATATTTCGATGCAGTCAATAATGTCACACTAAATTTCCCGACACCGAATCCCATAAACAATCAAACACAAAACATACATCCTATCGCGACAACCGCTAATGCTGATGAATTTGCTCCCCGTGCCTGGACGGGAAGTTTTTTCGGCGTGGACGTATACGAGTATTTTAAATTAACGTGGAGTGCATATGCCGTTCGGCTCGAAGATTATAACACTACAGGAAACAATACGGGAGACCTTTATTTTTATTACGATTACCAGCCTTGGAACGGGGAGTCCTATTTAAACGGAAAAAAATCACTTTTGGCACAAAACATAAGTACATTCCGTTTTAAAGCCATGGGTTCTTTGATTAAGATTCAAGTCTGTGTCAAAAGTGATCTATTAACCAACGAGGAGCATTCGATATGCAAAGACAAAACAGTATTTTAAAATGTTCCTATACAAATAAACGGACTCAAAAACATGGTTTTGCAATGATTATGGCAATATCCGTCATCGTTGTTTTGGCAACGATTATGGCGCTTTCTCTTTCATTGACATCCCAAACATCAAAGCGAACGACCGACATTTATCTCCACGAGCAGATGATGCTTTTGGCAAAAAGTGCCGCAGAGTATTCCCTTTTTAGAATAGCTACGGGCGGTCCGTGTAGCCATCATGATAATCTCAACTTTCAACATGACGGGATGTACGACATCAATATCACTAACCGCTACATCTATTCACTCAATCCCGACGGCACGACGGTGTGCAACGGCTTAGGTTTGGCGAACAGCGATTTAGCCGCAAACACGGGTTACCAATTTATAGCCAACCCCGACACCAACGGAACCGTTATTATGGATATTACTATCAGCGTAGATGATCCTACAATCACATCCGAGCCCATCCGTTACTTTAGAAGAACTATCCAAAAACTCTAGTCACACTTAAGCTTTATCAACCTTTTAATGTTATAATCATTCTTCACTACAACATTAAAAGGATTTTCTATGAATATCTCAATGACGGGAAGACACTTAGAGCTTACCGATGCGATCAAAACGCACATCACTTCATCTATCGAAACACTCGGCAAATTTAACGTAGAGATCATCTCTACCAACGTCATCGTCTCTACGCAAACAAAAAAAGGGAAAGAGCATTCGGTCGTAGAGTTTGTTATCAACCTTGCACACAAAAACTCTATCGTCATCAAACAAAACGATCAAGACCTTTATGCGGCGATCGACCTTGCAACATCAAGAGCGCAAAAAGCACTCCGCCGCGTACACGACCGTGAAACAGAGCACCATAAAGTGGGTCTCAACGAGGTTAAAGCAGAAAACGTGGATGTCAAAGAGGCGGCAGAAGCTATGGAGGACGAGATCGTTCCCGTGCATCTTGATCTTTATAAACCGCGCGAGGTTGAAGACGTGCTTCAAGACATAAAAGAAAATAAAAAACTTTTTGAAATCTTCATCGACAACGAAGGCAAAACGCGCGTTCTTTACAAAAGAAACGACGGAAGATTCGGGCTTTATTAAGATTTTTTCTTTTTGGGCGCAAGCCCAAAAAGGCTACATGCCAAGCCCTAAATCCCTCTTCACTTCCGCCACGACCTCTTCATCCTCCGCCATATCGACCCAGACAAATTCACTGCCGCTTTGCGTGACCCCTTTAAGCAGATCACCGCTTTTGCGAAACTCTAAATCTAGTGCCGCAATATCGAACCCGCTTTGCGTTGCAACGAACTTTTCAAGCCGCTGCGACTTCTCTTGATTGGTATATAAAAAACAATGCCCCTCAAGCCCCGTTCTACTCACCCGTCCGCGCAACTGATGCAATGTAGAAAGCCCCAGCCTCTCGGCGCCCACGATCACCACGGTACTCAAACGTGGCAGTGAAATCCCCACCTCTACCACCGTCGTGGCTATCAAAAGAGAGCCGCTCTCGCGAAACGCAAGAAGCACCTCCTCTTTCTCTTTGTCTTTGCCGTGGGTGACGTAAACGTTTGCAAAATGCTTCTCCCAATACCCCCGCGCCTCATCGATGCTTTGGTACCCAAGCGCGTCGCTTTGCTCCACAAGCGGATACACCAAAAGTACCTGCCGATTGTGTGCCACCTCGTTTTTGATGTGTTCGAGCAGGTTTTTAAAATCGTTTTTGCGGATCACTTTGCTTGTAATATTTTTCGTAAAAGGGGTGGTCGTGATAAGGCTCACGTCGATATGCGCCGTCTCGATCATCGCCTGAGTTCTTGGGATGGGGGTTGCTGAAAATTGCAGATAATGGGGGCGCTTTTGCCCTTGGCTCACGAGTTTTTCAAGAGCGTTGCGCTGCATCGTACCGAATCGGTGTTGTTCATCCACCATCACAAGTGCTGCAGGAGGGAGTTCGCGGTACAAAAGCGCATGGGTGCCGATAATGAAATCATACGCTTCAAGGTTCTCTTTTTTTGTTTTGTTCGTTACCAAAACGACCTTGGCATGGGGCAAAAACTTGCAAGCTTCTTCATAAAGCTGGTTGGCTAAAATAGTCGTAGGCGCCATTAAAAGAGAGCGGTGCGGCAGCATCATCACCGCAGATGCCAAGATCACCATCGTTTTACCGCTTCCCACGTCCCCTACGATCATCCTCTTTGCCGCGACGCTTTTGCCTAAATCGTTTTTAATCTCCTCGATCGCTTTAGTCTGCTCCGGCGTCAACGTAAACGGAAGGGTTTGGCTCCATGGCATGTAGTCGTTTTGGGCACATGCCATAGCTTCAAAATAGCGTCGCTTGATAGAGAGTTGTTTCATATAGAAAAAAAGTTCGGCGTATTTCAAGGCATGCAGCGAAGCGGGTGAGAGCTCCTTTGGAGGAAGTGACGCAACGAAATGAAGCGCCAAAAGCTCTTTGGCGATCTCTGTTTTAAGCCCCTCCGCTTCGAGCGCTTCTTGGGTTAAAAGCTCCTGCACCAGCCTGTGCATCACGTCGCTGCGCAAAGCGGTTTTGTATTTTGGAACGATCCCGCCTGCTTGGGTCACTCTCTTTGGCATGTTCATACTGCACGTACCGTTTTTGCACTCGATCACCCCGTAGTAAAAATCGCGTGCACCGACTTGGAACTGATGTGCCATATAGGGTTTTGGGCGAAATACCACCCCTTGAAGGGGGTGCGAGAAATTATGGGCAAAAAAAGTGATTTGCAGCGAATTGGGCGCGCGATACACCGACGAGACGGTTGCATCTATAAGCTGTGGCATGTGGGGGTTTATTTTGGTAAAAAGGCGAAGGTCTTCATAGGAGTTGGGGATCAAAAGAGCAAGTTCTCCAAGGGAGGATATCCCGAGTTTTTTAAACTTCGCTTCCTGCTCTTTTGAAAGATTCATACCCTTACTTTGTAACGATTGCGAAGCTTAGGTCGTTGATTTCGGTATGTGTTTTTATAAAATCGTTAAGCTCTTCTAACTCAAGCGCTTGAATGAGTGCAAGCTCTTTAAGGGCAAAGCCCGCCTCTTGCCCTTTATAAAACTCCATAAACGCGCGATTGAGCCTTTGGCTCATCGTCTCTACGCGCAGCGGTTCGCTGCCCAAAAGAAACTTTTTGGTCTGCTCGAGTTCCTCTTGACTCACGCCGTTTTTAACAAACTCGGCGATCACCGCTTTTACCGTCGTTTTGGCTTCCTCTAACGATTCGATTTTGGTTTGAAGATAGCCGTTAAAATAGCTGCTCGATTTGGAGATGTCGATGCGCGCATACGCCGAATAGGCAAGTCCGCGTTTGACCCGTATCTCCTCCATCATGCGCGATCCGAATCCCCCCGCACCTAAAATAAACGCCGCCACTTTTGCCTTATACTGCTCTTTTGAATCATCCCGCATTGCAAAGGGTGCACCGAAGTAGATATAGGCTTGTTCCGTTTCACGTTTGAGAATATTTTCTTTAGCATGTGCATTCGCTTCAAAAAACGAAACCTCGCTATTTTCCCCCTTTTGAAGAGCATGAACAACCGTTCTTAGTTTCTCCTCTACCCCTTCAAGCTCCACATCGCCCCCGAGTGCGACGATCAGGCGCGAGCGTACGAGATGGGTCTCTAAAAAGCTTTTGATCTCCGCCAAAGTGATACTCTCGACACTCACAACGGTTCCCGATGCAGGATTTTGAAGCGGTGTACCTGCAAACAAAAGCGCTTTAAGCGCATTGGATGCAACGTAGTCGTAGTCGTTCTCTTTGCGCGATAAAGAGCCGATGGTGGTTTTTTTCACTTTTTTCAGCACATCTTCGCTCAAGTTTGGGTCTGCTAGAAGCATCTCTAAAAACCCAAGTGCACTCTGGAGTTCCTCTTTGAGGCAGCTCATCTCGATCACGAACGTCTCGCGCCCCACCGAAGCGGAGATGTGGATAGCTTTGGCTTCAAGCGCTTCGGCAAAAGCGGAGGAGCCGAGTTTCTTCGTACCCTCCCCCATCATCTTCGCACCGAGTTTTGCAAGCCCCGCTTTGGTATCGGCAATACTCCCGCCGTTTGTAAAAACAAGCTGCATCGTTACCAAAGGAAGGCGTTTGTCTTGTTCCAAAATAACGGGGATTGCCACCCCGTCCGTCTCAAAATGTTTGATTGTTGCCGCCATAAGTATCTCTCCCAAGAGCATAAGTGCCAAAAATATCTTTCTCATCGTTTATGCAAACTTCTCTAAAATTTCGTATGCCGTGTTGCGGATGGCGGGGGTCTCCCCTATATCTCGGATAAGGCGAACCATCTCCTCTTTTGCCATGCGAAAGCCTGCTCCGGCACTGCGCACCACGTTTTCTTCCATCATCGTCGAGCCCAGATCGTTTGCCCCAAAAAGCAAAGCCGCTTGCCCGATGTAGGGTCCTTGCGTCACCCAAGAGCTTTGGATATTGGGAACGTTATCAAGGTACAAACGCGCCACCGCCAAAAGACGCAAATAGCGGTTGGAGGAAGGCTTTGGCATGTCGGGGATCAAACGCAGAAGCTCGGTGTTTTTGCCTTGAAAACTCCACATGATAAACGCCCGAAAACCGCCCGTCTCATCTTGCAATCTTCGCACCATATCAAGATGCTCGATAATATCCTCATCGCTCTCGACCGTTCCGTACATCATCGTTGCGGTCGATTTTATCCCGAGTTTATGCGCTTTGCGGTGGATGTCGATCCACACCTCGCTGTCGATCTTTTTGGGGGCGATAATGTCGCGCACCTTGTCGCTTAAAATCTCCGCACCAGCACCCGGAATCGACGCCAAACCCTTGGCATGTAAGCGCTCCAGCACCTCTTCGACGCTTATGCGGGAAACCTTGGCGATAAAATCGATCTCTATGGAAGAGAAACCGTGGATCGTGATCTGAGGGTATTTTTCATGGATATGCCCCACCAACTCCTCGTACCACTCGATTTTCAGTTTGGGATGCACGCCCCCTTGAAAGAGTATCTGCGTGCCGCCGATCTCCAAAAGTTCTTCGATCTTCGCATCTATCTCATCAAAAGTGAGCACGTACGCGTCGGCATCTTTTTCGTGGCGATAAA
The DNA here is from genome assembly GCA_963664885.2 of Sulfurimonadaceae bacterium. Lineage (GTDB taxonomy): Bacteria > Campylobacterota > Campylobacteria > Campylobacterales > Sulfurimonadaceae > Sulfurimonas. The sequence continues at coordinate 79,252 of CAXXSB010000010.1, read as the reverse complement.
ATGCGCAGAATTTGCAATCAACCCAGCAGATATTGGTATAGTTGATGTTTCTATCGACCACGAACGTGGTGATCCCCTCGGGATGAAGCTGCTTTTTGCGCTCGCTCGCCATGCGCCCGAGCTCTTTAAGATCGACGTTGCGGATAAGTTCAAGCGCCTCTTGCTTGCTCAATCTTTGAAAATCGTGCATAGATTATTTCGATTTGCTGATAGCGTCCAAAACGCCGTTGATAAACTTAGGCGACTGCTCGGTTCCGAACGCTTTGGTAATTTCGACCGCTTCGTTGATAACCACCGCCGAATCAAGTTCGCCAAAGAGAATCTCGTAACATGCCAAGCGCAATGTAGCGCGCTCGATCGCACCCAAACGCTCGAAATCCCACTCTTTGAGATTTTCGATGATCGCTTTATCAACCGCTTCGATGTGCGCCATCACACCCTCATAGAGCGCGAGAGCAAAATCTTTTTGTTTGTTGCGGATCTTTTTCTCTTCCAAAATCTCATCGGTGTGCTGTGCAATATTACCGTTGCCAAGATCGAACGCATATAAAAGGCTTACAACCGCCATACGGGCTTGATGTCGCGTCGCCATGATTAGAGTACCTCATAAAGGTCTAAAAGCTCGATCACCACCGTCATCGCTTCAAACCCTTTGTTACCCGCTTTTGTTCCCGCACGCTCGATCGCCTGCTCGATAGTATCGGTCGTTAAAAGCCCGAAACTTACAGGCTTGGCATGTTTAAGGCTCACCGTAGCGATCCCCTTGGTCGCCTCTGCACTTACATAATCAAAGTGAGGCGTCGCACCGCGTATCACCGCGCCCAAAGCACATACCGCATCATATTTGCCGCTCGATAAAAGACGGTCGATCACCATCGGTAATTCAAACGCACCCGGAGCAAGCACATGCGTTAAATCTGCCTCATTCCCCCCGTGACGTGCAAACGCATCTTTTGCGCCTTCCACGAGTCTGTCGACTATAAAATGGTTCCATCTCGTGCTTACGATCGCTACTTTTTTCCCGTTGACTACTTTTAATTTGCCTTCTATCAAATTCATGTTTTATATCTCCCTTATTTTTTTGATTTTTGTTATAAGTTTTTCCAGTTCGTCGAGTTTTATCATGTTTGGTCCGTCGCTCAAAGCGATGCTCGGGTCAAAATGGGTCTCAAAAAAGAATCCGTCAACCCCCACTGCGGCCGCCGCGCTTGAGAGGTAGGGAACCATCGAACTGTCTCCCCCCGTTTTGCCCCCTAGGGCTCCTGGCATCTGTACCGAATGGGTCGCGTCGAAGATGGTCGGCGCATACTCGCGCATAATCACCAAAGAGCGCATATCGACCACGATGTTGCCGTACCCGAACGAACTGCCGCGTTCGCACAGATAAACACCGTGTTTTTTAGAGTTTTCGTAGCTCACCTCATCGCATCCGCGGGTTTTGAGCACTTTTGCGACGGAGTATTTCATATCGGGCGGGTTGATAAACTGCCCTTTTTTGATATTTACCTCGCGCGAAGTTTTCGCACATGCCACGAGAAGATCGGTTTGGCGGCATAAAAATGCGGGGATTTGGAGCATATCTACCACCTCCGCTGCGATGGGTGCTTGGTAGGATTCATGGACGTCGGTTACCACTTTGTAGCCGAAATCATCCTTGACTTTTTGAAGGATGCGCAACCCCTCTTCGATCCCCAAACCTCGGAAACTATCCAAAGAGGTGCGGTTGGCTTTGTCAAAACTCGATTTAAAATAGAAATCGATCGTCGGGTCGTTTTGGTAGATTTCCAACCCTTTGGCGATCTTAAAAATATTTGCTTCACTCTCAATAACACAAGGACCGGCTAGTAATTTCATATCGTTGCCTGTAAGTAAAATAGGAAGAGATTATAGCAGATTGGACTAAGAATTTACTTAGCCCTAGCGACAAGCACTCCCGCAAAAACGATCAAAACGATGCCGCATAGGGTTGTAAAATCGGGAAGCGCGTCCCCTAGCAGCATACCGACTAGGATCGCAAAGAGTATATTGGTATAGCTCACCGCGCCGATAATCCCCGCTTTTGTATGGCTATACGCCTTGGTCATGAGCATCTGCGAAGCTGTGGCTATAAGCCCCATCGCAATAAGATAGAACCAAACGACACCCTCGGGCATCACAAACTCACCAAGCATAAAATCAAGCTCTGGCATGTAAAAAAATTCCGACATGCCAAAGAGCAAAAGAGGCATAAGCGTCCCCACTCCCATGAACGACATCACGATAGCGCGGGTGTCGTAGTAGTTTTTAAGCTCGCGTATCGAGGTATAAGCTAGCGCCGCCCCTACGCCGCTAAAAAGTCCCAAAAGGTCGTACTTGCTAAACCCTATACCGCTGGGCTGGGTGATAAGCACGATCCCTACAAATCCAAGACCCACCGCGCCCCACGCTTTGAACGGGAGTTTCTCCTGCAAAAACATCCATGCAAAGATCGCAGTAAAGATAGGGGAGGTTTTCGACCATGTCATCGCATCGCCCAGCGGGATATGGGCGATATTGTAAAAAAATGCCAAAAGCGCCGTAAACCCCATCATGCCGCGAAAAAACAAAAGCCACGGCTTGCCGCCCTTTTGCGCCATCGGCTTTTTATAAAGCGCATAGGCAATAATCAACACCCCGAAAACGTTTCTAAAAAACACCACTTCCAAAGAGCTCATATGTTCGCTCGCAAGCTTGGCAAACGCCCCCATAAGAGCAAATAAAAAAGAGGCAAGAAGCATATATTTCACGCCGGTATCGATCGATCGTAAGTAATTCATAGACGCAATTGTACAAGAAACTCCCCATTTTTAAGAGGCAACATGCCAAAGGTTGTATACAATTAGCTCCGAAAAATAGTAAGGAATATCATGAAAAAACTTTTTTTGACCACATCGTTTTTTTTGGCGACCTCCCTTTTGGGCTACGAAGCATGCGGCAGCAATGAAAAAGAGGCGCTTGCGAATCTGAGTTCTGCCATCCTCTCCAACGTTACGAACGATTTTACACAGAGCGTTTCTGCAACCAGAACCGAAGAGAGCGAAGATATCGAGCAAAAAATCGATTCTATCATGAACGTAAAGAGCAATCTCTCTCTCGTAAATATCAAATTTACGCCAAAAGAGAAAGAGGTGTGCGCAAGCGTCAACCCCCAAGAGCAACTCGAAAATACCCAGCTGCATCTGCAAAGTGCTCTTGCTTTAGAAGAGGCAAACCTTCCTAATGAGATCAACGAAAAGATAAAAAAACTCAAACTCTGGATCGAACAGATAGAACAGTCAAACAACCTTGTTACGGCATTCTTAAAGCCCTCCTTGGGAGCAAAGCAAACGCTCAAAGAGATCGAAGAGATCACGGCACAACTCCAAAAAAAAGAGAAACGTTTTCATGATCTCTACAACGAGGGGATCCTCCAAGCGGATGCACTCGTATTTAAAAGTTGCGCCGCAACAAAAGAGAAAGCATATACGTCACTCAACGAAATGCTCTTTAAAAGCAAAACAAAGCAAAAAGACGATGAGGGGATTTTAAGCAAAACCACCTCTTTTTTTGCAAAACTAAACCCTTTTAGTAAAAACGACACCCTTATGCTCGATCTTTTTGAGAAAAGGGTCTCCTACACCAAGAGCGCAAAACAAGAGTGTGCATACGTAAAAAAAGAGGAGCTTTTTGCCCTTGCCCAACAGCTGCATCAGGAGGTGTTACGCTTCTCCCCTGCCTCTTTAAGCAAAGATCCTAAAGAGCGTTTTCATCAGATCAAAGATTTTGAAGAGCACCTCAACGTTACAAAAGCGCTCTTAGAGGTTTTTCCCGAGCGTTTTGCGGCAAACGATTTTTCAAAGATCACCGCTGTCAAAAAGGAGCTTGCATCGATTTTGGAGAATACCCATCCCCAATCGGTCACGTTTCGCATAGCGGGCGATGCGCAAGAGGTTAAAATAAAAATCGACGACAAATTCGTCGATAAAAACATAAAACATTATCTCAAAGAGGGAACCTACGCCTACACTATAAGCGCAAAAGAAAAATGCCCTTTCAAAGGGGAATTTACCCTAGAACATCTTGAAGATAGAACCATCGATAAAGATTTCAGCACTATGAATTTTCCCCTCATCAATTTTTATACAAAAGAGAATACCCGCATCATTGTCGACGGCAAAAATATCCGCCCCAACGTCGAAACAACCCTCAATAAATGTGAAGGGGAGGTACGTTACATTGCAAATTTTGCGGATCAGGAAAAGTCCGATACCATCACCCTCGAACCCAACTTTTCCAAAACGATCGAACTGCGTTTTTTAACGCCGCAAGAGCTCTCTATTCTCAGCGACGCAAAAACAAAACATTTCAAAACGGCATCGGAAGTCGCTTTTTCGGAATCGCTTACGCCTATCAGCAACAAAAACATCCGTTTTTCCCTTGAAAACGACTGCGACAACGGTGATTTGAAACTTCATGAAAGCGGCAGTTTTACGTACAAATCCAAAAAAGATTTTATCGGTCTCGACAGCTTTACCTACACCGTTACAATCAACGATGAAACATCGGCGCCCAAAGTTGTCAATATTACGATAGTTCCTGCCAATATCCCCGTTGCGCCTATTGCAAAACAAGAGGATCAAAATCAAACACAAACGCAAATACAAGAGGAAGAGAAAAAGGAAGTTTCTCAAGAAACATCAAAAGAGCAAGAGGAGGAGGAGCGCTACCAAAAATTTAAGAAGTATGTAGAGTCGCAAGAACAAAACGTCGAGAAACTCCAAAAGCTGCAAAAGACTTACCCTAAAATGTTTGAGCGCTTACTCCAAGAGAAGTTGGCTACGGGAGGGATGTAGCCTCCCCCAAAACTTTTGCACAAAAGATTTTTAAAGGAACTGCGCCGCAAGAGCACGTAAAATCGCGTCGCTCTTCGTGTCTTCGCCGCCGTATTTAATCACGCTCACACCGCACGACTTCATCGCATTGACCGTATTGCGGCATGCGCGTCGCACCACTATATAGTTGCAGTCTTCAAGTACGACGCCCATTTTGTTGTGCTGTGCGATATGTTCTGCATCGTCTTGGGAATGGGAACAGTCATGATCCTCATCGTCGTGATCGTGATCGAGATCGGTGCGCGGGTTGGCTCTTACTTCGCTTAGTTTAAACGAACGGAACATACCGTTGCCGCTCATGTCGTAAATGGCAAATTTGGGTGTATGCCCCGCATTGCCGAAAAACGTCAAACTTTCATCTTTTACGGGAATCGCTATTCTCATTTTTTTACCTCGTTTTTTGAAAAGATTATACCAAATTTATAAAAAAGATAAATCTGCATTATTTTAACAACGCTATAATTACTCATTTTCACACAAGGAACCTCATGGGAAACATCCTTCTTTTTGCCCTCTTGGCGGCAGTTTTTTACTATATCTTTAAAAGCTACGGCAAATACACCGCATACTCCAAAGAGGCGTTTAAAAACTTCTCCGTCTCAAAAGAATCGATCCAAAAAAGCGAACTCGGGCTTTTTGTCGCACTCGTTGCCAAAGTTGCCAAAGCAGACGGCAGGGTCGACGCTCTTGAAGCGCAACTTATCGGCATTATGTTTGAGGATATCGCTTCGGTGTTCCCCGAACCTCAAAAAACCAAAGAACTCTTAAAAGAGATTTTTGCCGAAGAAAAAGAGAAAAAAGGGGATCTCTCTGCCATAGCGCAAACGCTCGGAGCGGCTATTAAAAGAGATAAACAAAAACAGCATCAGTTCATGGGCTTTTTGATCCAGCTCGCATTTGTCGACGGCGAAGTGAGCAAAAGCGAAGAGGAGGTTCTAGCAACCATCGCGGAGGCTTTTGCGTTTGATCCCAAAGCCTACCACGCGATATTTGAGCGGTTTGAGCAGATGATCCGCCACATGCAGCCCAAAGAGAACGTTGATGATGCCTACAAACTTTTGGGAGTCACCCCCCAAGACAGTATGGACACGATCAAAAAAGCGTATCGAAAACTTATCCGCGAGTACCATCCAGACATCATCAAAGCCCAAGGCAAAGACGACGCTTACCTTCAAGAAGCAACCGCCAAAACCCAAGAGATCAACCAAGCTTACGAGATGATAAAAAACCATAAGCAATAAATCTTCCATGCCAACCTTCTTGGCATGCAAGGCTATCTAAAGTCTCTCTCCCAAAAAAAATCGATCCACTCGTCGGTTTTATGCACCCAAAAATCAGGTTCGTAGATGGAGGTAGGTTTATAAAAGAGGGTCACCGTTTTAAAGGTAACGCTAGGGAAGCTCTCTTGCAGATACCCCATCACAAACCGCAGCGTCTCTCCGCTATCGGAGATATCATCAACCACCAAGACCTTTGCATTTTGGGCAAAGTCGCATGCTCCAAAAAGACTTAATGCCTCCCGTTTGAGGGTCTTGTCGTAGAGTTCGGTTCGCAACGACTGCACCTCTCTAATATCGAGTCCTTCCGCCATGGCATGTGCAAGCGTAAGCCCTCCGCGGGCGATCGCCAAGAGAGTATCGGGTTCAAAAGATCGTACCTCTTGAATCAACTTTTTCGTATCGTTTTTAAATGTTTCGTAAGGATAATATTTCATAAACGGAATTATACACGTGAAGTATTATTTAAAACTTGATGTGTATAATTTCTACAACAACTTTCATAAACAAAGGTTTACAATGATTAAAAATTTCCTTCTCGCACTCTTGCTCGTTCTTTTTAGTGCTTGCAGCAAAACCCCCGAAGTAGAAACCATCCCTGCATGGTACACCAATCCGCCCGTCGATTACAACTATTTTTATGCCGTAGGCGTAGGCAACGATCTGAGCGATGCGAAGAACAACGGCATCTTAAACTTTAGAACCTCTCTCAAACAAACGCTTGACGAACAGTTCAAAAAACCCAACCATAAACTCGGCTATTTAGACGATGCTACCCTTAGCGTATTGGGCAAATCAACCGAACAGATAGCAAACACTCTCTTTTTGCGCGACGTCACTATAGAAAAATCACAAGAGTATAATTTCAAAACCCTCGTGCTTCTCAAAATCGATCGAAAAGAGATTTTCAAAACCGCCGACTTGGCATCTTCTCAAGAGCTGGCAATGTGCAAAAAAGAGTATGAACAGCTTCAAAGCGAATCGGATATCAAAAAGTTTATCAAACTCAAAACCCTCATCTCAAGCTATCCCAAGCTCTCGGTGTACACACAACTCAAAGAGATCAGCGTCTCCACCTACAATGCATCGCAAGATTTTACGATCTTGAAAAATATATACGAGAATCTCACCGCACTTAAAACGGGGATCACCTTTTACGTGCTCAGCGATGCCAACTCGATAAATTTCGTCAATTTTATCAAAGAGGGTGTCGTTCGAGAGGGGCTTGCTCTTAGCAACAAGGTCAAGGACGAAAACTCTCTTAAACTTCTTATCACGTCTAAAACAGAGGACTCTATCGACTATAGTTTTATGCAGTCAAAAACTCTTTTACTAGCGACCGTGTACGACGGAGTGGGAAAAGAGATATCCAAAAAACAGCATACATTCATCGGCAAATCGCGCAAAAGTCATAAAGATGCAAAGGAGCAATCCGCACTTAGTTTAAAATCCAAAATGACTAAATTGGGTCTTTTCGATTTTATAGGGTTGGAAAATAAGGAATGACGATACATAATAAATATTGTTTAAGCATAGATTCGTATAATTTACTTATTCTAAAAAATGTAAGGAGATCAATCATGATCAAAACAATTTCATCATTAGCTTTGGCTGGACTTATCGCTGCAACAATTACAGGGTGTGGGGGTGCAAAACCGGCTCCTGAAGAAGCGGATTTTCGTTGTAAACAAGAGGGTGTTTTGGCTCCTTCATGGACTTGTGTACCGATGGTTGAAGGTGCTTATGCAGGTGTAGGTGTTGCTCCAAAAAGTGCTGCAGGAATGGGACATATGAGAAGAGAAGCACTTGCTGCCGGACGTTCTGATCTTGCACAACAAATCAAAGCTCAAGTAAAAGATAAAGTAGAAGCGTTTACACGTACAACAGGTGTGGGCGACAATGAAACGGTTGATAAAGTAACTACCTCGGTTACAAAACAAGTAGCAAAAATCGATCTTTCAGGCTCAAAAGCGGTTGACGCTTGGACGGCACCTTCCGGTACACTTTACCTTTTAGTAACGGTTCCTGAAGCGACAGTAAACGGCGAAGTAAAAAATGCAGTGAAAACAAGCTTCAAAAACGATCAAGCGCTCTGGCAACAATTCCAGTCACAACAAGCGTTGGAAGGTCTTGAAAAAGAGTTCCCGACTGAATAATGAAAAAAGTTTTACTGACTCTTTTTATCGCATTATTCACGCTTACGGGCTGCATGGGGCAGCCTGAAGCTAAAAAAACAGGTGAGCGTCCTGATTGGATTCTCAACCCTAATCAAAACGGAAAGTCGGGTGCTGTTGGGGTAGCAGCACGCACTTACGACCAAAAAGTTTCGACGAAACGAACCCTTGCAATCACACGGGCATTGGATGAACTTTCTCTCCAACAAGGCGTCAAAGTAGAACTCAATCTCAATAAACAAGAAACTGTCGTAAACGATCGATCTAACACCGTTCTTGATGCACAAAGCAGCTACCAATCTTCATCTACGGTAAGTGCCCATATAGAGGATGTCTGGGAAGATAAAATCACGGGCGAACTTTATATTTGGATGGTACTCGACTAAAGGTTCTCTTTTTTTTAAAGAGGGAACTTTACAACTTCTTTTCTCCCCTGCAACTTATTTTGCTATAATTTCGTTTAATATTCCTAAGTTATTTTTACAAACTGCATAGAAATCACTAGACACACACAAGGCTTACCATGAAAAAAATAGCAATTATCGGTCGTCCCAACGTCGGCAAAAGCTCCCTCTTCAACAGACTTCTCAAAAAACGGGATGCTATCACTTCCGATCTGGCAGGAACGACGCGCGACGTCAAAAAGAGAATTGCGCTTATTCTCAATAAACAAGCCGAACTACTTGATACGGGCGGACTCGATAAAGGGTGCGAACTTTTTGACAAGATCAAAGAAAAATCGCTCGAGGCAGCCCACAAAGCAGACATTATCCTCTTTATGGTGGACGGTAAAAGCATCCCCGAAGATGAGGACAAAAAACTTTTTTACGAACTTCAAAAACTCGGTAAAACGGTCGCACTTGTCGTAAATAAAATAGACAACGACAAGATGAAAGAGAAACTTTGGGACTACTACGAATTCGGTACCGATACGATTTTCGGTATCTCCGTTGCACATAACAGAGGTACGAGCGCACTTATCGAATGGATCAATGCGCAACTTCCCGAGAGCGATATCGTCAAAGAGGAGGGAGATGCTATTGAGGTTATCGAACCTGAGATCGATGACGACGAAGCTTTCTTTATGGATGAGGATACTGTTTACGACGAAGATGAGGATGATGGCTTTTTCTACCCCGATGAAGAGGATGAGGAGGAGTTTGAAGAGGATTCTATTTTCGCACAAAACGATAAGATCAAAGAGTTTGACGAAAATGTTATCAACCATATCAAAATCGCGATCATAGGACGCACCAACGTCGGAAAAAGTTCTCTTCTTAATGCCTTACTCGGCGAAGAGCGCTCGGTAGTGAGCAGCGTAGCGGGAACCACGATCGATCCGATCGATGAGACGATCGAATACCAAGGAAAGCAACTCACTTTTGTCGATACGGCGGGACTAAGACGTCGCGGAAAAATCGTAGGAATAGAAAAGTATGCTCTCATGCGAACGACGGAGATGCTTGAGAAAGCCAATATGGCTCTTGTGGTTTTGGATGCAAGCGAACCGTTTTTAGACCTTGACGAAAAAATAGCCGGGCTTGTAGACAAAAATAAGCTGGCATGTATTATCGTTTTGAACAAATGGGACATTGCAAAAAAAGAGGATCACGACAAAATCATCAAAGAGGTACGCGATCGCTTTAAATTTTTGGCATACGCTCCTATCATCACACTCTCGGCTGCAACCCATCAGCGCGTACACAAACTCCACGATATGATCTTGGAGATTAACGAAAACTACTCCCAAAGAATTACGACCTCCAAACTCAACGAGGCGATGGAGAGAGCTCTGCGACGCCATCAAATACCTACTATGCACGGGCAAGTGATCCGTATCTACTATGCAACGCAGTATGAAACGCGTCCTCCAAAAATCGCAATTATTATGAACAAACCAAAAGGGCTGCACTTTACTTACAGACGCTATTTGACCAACAAATTACGCGAAGCGTTTAATTTTACGGGAACACCCGTTCTTTTTAAGGCGAAGAAAAAAGGGGAAAAATAGAGAAATATTTTTACATGCCTTGGCATGTAAAAATTAAAACGGCTTGAGTATAACCAAAGCAACGATCGCCAACAAAAGAATGGTCGGAACCTCGTTGTAGATACGGAAAAACTTCCCGCTTTTTTCACACGTGTCTTCAAGCAGCTTTTTTCTCATGGCACCTAAAGAGAGAAAATACCCCATCAACACCAGAACCAAGAAAATCTTGGCATGGAGCCATCCTCCATCGAACCCTAATGTATACGCAAGCACGCCGCCGCTGAGAACCGTCGCCCACATGGCCGGAAGCCCGATATATTTGTATATCTTCATCTCCATCACTTTTACCACGCGTACAAACCCTTCATTTTCCTTATTTTCGGCATGATAGACAAACAATCTCGGCATATAAAACAGTGCCGCAAACCAAGAAACCATCGAAATGATGTGAAACCATACAATCCATTGGTACATAAGCCTCTCCTTAAAACTTTTTCTCTATGTAAAAGCAGTTATAGTTTGAACCGCCTTTTTTTACGTTATTGATTAAACCAAAAATGCCCGAACGGTGTTTGACGGCAAAACCGATATATGTTTTCTTCAACATCGCCATCTCACTGACTCTACCCAAATCAAAATCCAAACTCGTATCGAGATAGTTGAGATAATGAGATGTGTTGTCGTTTCTGCTTCGTGCCGACTCATACTCGCTAAAGAGAATGCCGCTTGTGTACGAAGCCCCCTCACCAAAGCCAAAACGGAATGTTTCATCAAAAAAGTTGTAATAAAGTTTTACATAGAGCGTGACCTCGTTGATATCATTCCCCAAAGTTCCCTCATCGAAGTAGGCAACACCTCCGTGTACATAAAGATCAAGAGGAAGATCAAAAAGATTCTTTTGCAGCAGATAGCCTCCATCGAGTGCATAAACCTTGGGCTTGCCCGTATGCCCTTCGATGTGGCCATATAATATTTGCCCGTAATCGCTATTTGTAGCCACACCGACTGCTCCTCGCAAAGAATATTGTTCATTTGCAACGAGATGGGAAAAGAAAAAAAAGAAAAACAATAGATATTTCATACTATAACCTGTTGGAATTTAAGAGGAAAAGAGCATGCCAAAAAGGCATGCCAAGCATTTACGCGTCGATAGGTTCGAGTTCTTTGATAGAAGCAGCGTGTTTATCGGTCATTTTTTCGTGTAAACGACCCAATGCGGTGGCAGCTCTATCGACTGCAATATCGATAGCCGCATCCAATACATCATCGGACTGTGTAATAACTACGGGTTGCGCATGTGCAACATGGATATCAAACTCGACCGACACCCCTTTTTTTAAAGCTTCGATATTTACGTTTATTTTCGTAATCTCAAGAGAGTATTTTCTAAATACCTCTACTGCACTTTCGATATGAGCTTTTGTGGCATCATGCAGCGTGATATCTTTTGCACGAATTTGTACATTCATCAGTATTCCTTTTAACGACGCTCGCGTCATGTTTTAATAAGGAACAATGGTAACACACTTAAGCTGAAAAGGTAATTACCATTGGTTATAATGTCGCAAAAACTTCGTTTAGGGATACATATGAGAGTATTAACCGGTATTCAGCCTTCGGGAGACCTGCATATAGGGAACTATTTCGGCTCTATCAAACAGATGGTCGAAGCACAAAAACACAACGAAACATTTATGTTTTTGGCAAATTACCATGCCATGACAAGCGTATCGGAAGGGGAAAAACTCTCCCGCCTTACCATGCAAGCCGCGATCGACTTCTTGGCACTCGGTATCGATCCCGACAAAACCGTTTTTTGGGTGCAATCGGATGTCAAAGAGGTGCTCGAGCTTTACTGGATCCTCTCCTCTTTTACTCCGATGGGGCTTTTAGAGCGCGCGCACAGCTATAAAGACAAAACCGCCAAGGGGATTGCGGCGAACCACTCCCTCTTCTCCTATCCTGTTTTGATGGCGGCAGATATATTACTCTTTAAACCCGATGTTGTTCCGGTGGGAAAAGACCAAATCCAACACGTCGAAATCGCTCGCGACATCGCCATCAAATTCAATAACCGATACGGCGAAATCTTCAAGCTCCCGGAATTTCAAGTACAAGAGGAAGTAGCGACCGTTCCGGGGATAGATGGACAAAAGATGTCCAAGAGCTACAACAATACCATCAATATTTTCGGCGAAGAGAAAGAGCAGCTAAAAACGATCAAAAAGATCGTGACCGAAGCGGTACCTTTGGAGGACCCAAAAGAATTTGAAAACTGTAACGTTTACAATATCGCCAAACTTTTCTTGGACGAAAACGAACTTATCGACCTGCAAAACAGATACAAAAGAGGCGGCGAAGGGCACGGGCATTTTAAACTTTATCTTGCCGACGTCATTTGGGAGCATTTCAAGGAGCAGCGTGAGCGTAGAGCCTATTTTGCATCCCACCAAGAGTATGTACGAGACATTCTTAATAAAGGTGCACAAAGAGCAAAAGAGGAAGCCCAAACAATTATGGAGACTATAAGGGGTGCAACGGGACTACACTACTAAGCGCCCAAGTGACGCTTAAGCTCAATCAAAACGCTTAACGGAGAGCTCCGTTAAGCTTCTACTTAATCGAAATAGTTTTAGAAGTGATAGGGAATTTTTGTGACCAGATCGGCTCTTTAAGTTCCAAAATAGAGTGTACCTCTTCATTGACGAGTCTATAAGAGAGTTTCACCTCTACCTCTTTTGCCTGCGCCTCATTCGAAACTTTCAACACCCGCTTGCCGTTTGCAGGTATGCTTAAATCTTTCGTCATCTCGACCGCAAGGTGAGGGATGGTCGGCTTACCGCGTTTGCTTACGTAATGGCGCGTCAAAGAGATAGATTTTTGTTCAACGATACTGTTGCCGTTTTTGTAAAACACCTCTACGATAACCTCTCTCGCACCGAAACCGCTCGGGATATTGTGAGGCTGTGGATTGACTATAGTGATATAGGTCTCCCCTTTTTTATGTTCGAGTTCCAAACTAAGCACATCTTCCCACATATCTTGGGTATGGGCACCGTGGAAACCGTGGCTTCTGATTTTTCTCATTCTCGGTTTGCCGTTGTCGATTTTCAAAGATGCCGCAACACCCTCTTTTTTCTCACCCATATGGCAATCAACACACGATTTGTCCCCTTTTTGGTACTCCTCTTGCATATTGGTAAACACAAGCCCCTCAACCGAGCGATCGTTGGCATGGCACACAAAACAAAGTTTATCCGAGTCTTGGTTCATAAAATCTCTGTGTTCAACTTTATGGTAGGGCGACTTTGCATCGTCGTAAGGTCCGGTCATGATCCCCGATTTTGTCCACTCTACACGGTTGATACCGCGGAAACTTTCATCCCTGTCGGTATGTATTTTGTCGATATTATGGCACACGACACAGTTGATCCCCTCGCTGATCTTGTCATCAGCAAGCGCCTTGTTGACTTCGGAATTTTTATCTAGGTGCATAACCGCCATAATCTCGTAGTCTATCCCCGTTTGCGTTACGGAGATTCTAGGGTTATGGCATGTAGCACACTGCACCTTTACGCCGTTAAGACTTTTTCTTGTTTTGCGGCTGACATACTCGGTAGTCGCGCGCAGATATTCGTCCTTATCGTAATGGGATTTTGCATGCCACGATTCTTCCCAATCTTTTACGATATGAAGGTGACAGGACTTACATTTTTCGGAATCGGCAAACCTCTCGCCCACCTCAACCGGTTTTGCCCCAAAAAGGAATGTCAAAGACAAACATGCCAAAAAAACTATTCTCATACTTTTTCTCCTCTTTTTTTATCAAGCCACACCATCAAACCCTTTTGTGCATGAAGTCTGTTCTCTGCCTCGTCAAAAACGATGTCGGCATGTGCTTCAAGCACCGATTCGCTCACCTCTTGACCTCGGTACGCAGGGAGACAATGAAGGAATTTTGCGTTTTTCTTCGCCAAACACATCATCAAATCATCCACCATATAACCTGCAAATGCTTTGACGCGCTCCTCTTTTTCATCCTCTTGCCCCATCGAAGCCCATGTATCGGTTGTGACGATCGTAGCCCCTTGAATCGCTTCTTTAGGGTCGTTGGAGACCTTAATCACCGCACCGCTCTCTTTTGCCATACGCAGTGCATCGCTTAGAACTTCGCTTGCAACCTCGTACCCCTTGGGGGTTGCAATACGCAGTTCAAAACCGAGTTTAGCGGCAAGCATAAGCCACGAATGGGTCATATTGTTTCCGTCTCCCACATACGCGACCACGGCATCTTTTTCGATACCGTACTCCACCATCGTCATATAATCCGCCAACAGCTGTACGGGATGGTAGGTATCGGTAAGTCCGTTAATAACGGGAACTTTGGAGTAAGAAGCGAACTCTTCGAGCTTGGCATGTTCAAAGGTGCGGATCATAACCATGTCGCACATGCTTGAAATAACGCGTGCCGTGTCTTTGACGGGTTCGCCGCGCCCGAGATGGATGTCGCGGTTAGAGAGAAAAAGTGCATGCCCGCCGAGCTGGTACATGCCAACCTCAAAACTCACGCGGGTACGGGTAGAACTTTTTTCAAAGATCATCGCCAAGGTTTTATTTTTGAGCTCATGTTTGAGCACTCCGGCTTTTAAATCTTTTTTGATCGCCAAACCTAAACCGACTATCTCCAAGATCTCCTCTTTCGTGAAATCTCTTAATGTTAAAAAGTGTCTCAATCTATTTCCTAAATTTTTATTAGTAGCTATTTTAATATAGTTTTCTTTAATTAAGCAAAAACTATTTGTTTTTCAATAATTTTGCAACTTCTTTGGCATGGTAGGAGATAATGATATCCGCACCCGCACGCTTAAACCCTATCATCGTCTCCATTACGACGCGCTCATAATCTATGAGATTGTTCATCCCTGCAAATTTCAGCATTGCGTACTCCCCGCTTACGTTATATACCGCCAAAGGGAGCGACGTATTGTCTTTGATCTCACGGACGATATCAAGGTATGCCAAAGCAGGCTTTACCATCAAAATATCGGCACCCTGCGCTTCATCGGCGATACTCTCTGCGATCGCTTCGCGACGGTTTGCCGGATCCATCTGATAAGATGCTCGATCGCCGAAGCTAGGGGTAGATTCCGCCACGTCACGGAAAGGTCCGTAGTAACCGCTGGCAAATTTGGTCGAGTAGCTCATAATCGGCATATTCTCATACCCTGCACTATCAAGAGCTTCTCGAAGCGTTGCGATAATGCCGTCCATCATCCCCGAAGGGGCTATCATATCCGCACCCGCCTTGGCATGTACGATCGCTTGCTGCGCCGAGATTTTAAGCGTCGCATCGTTGTTGACCGTTGCATGTTTATGGTCTAAAATGCCGCAATGCCCGTGATCGGTGTATTCGCAAAAGCACAGATCGGTCACGACAAACATTTCGGGGTGCTCTTTTTTAATCGCCTTGATCGTCGTCGCAATAATCCCGTGATCGCACAGCGCATCGGAACCTACCGAGTCTTTAACGTCGGGAATGCCAAAGAGGATAATCGCATAAATTCCGAGCTCTTTAAGCTCCTTGCACTCTTTTAGGATTTCATCGATACTCATCTGATAGACGCCCGGCATAGACGCAACCTCGGTTTTGATCCCCTCCCCGCTGCGTACGAAAAGCGGGTAGATAAAATCATCTCTGCTTATAGTTGTTTCGCGTGTAAGTGCGCGCAGGTGCTTGTTTAAACGAGTTCTTCGAAATCTTTGGAACATACTCAACCTTTTTTTGATATAATCATTTTTTTTAAAATATTACCCTTTTAAAGTTTAAACAAATGAATATAGAAATTTCTCAAGTAGCAAATCTCCCTTCAAAATTCGGCACTTTTAAAGTCAAAGCATTTAAAGAGGGGATCAAAGAGCATCTTGCCATCTACACCGAAAACCTTCCCAAAATTCCCGTTGTTCGTATCCATTCGGAGTGTCTAACGGGGGATGCGCTGGGGAGTCTTAAATGCGATTGCGGCGATCAGCTTGCCTACGCGCTGCGCCTTATCGCACAAGAGGGGGGCATGGTGATCTATCTGCGTCAAGAGGGGAGAAACATCGGTCTCTTGAATAAAATTAACGCGTATGCTCTCCAAGATAAGGGTTTTAATACCATAGAAGCCAACCATCAGCTCGGCTTTAGCGCCGATGAGCGCACATACGAGGTCGTGCCGTTTATTTTGCACCATTTCGGCATTGAGAAAATAAAACTTTTAACCAATAACCCGAAAAAAATCGATACGATCAAAGATATTGAAGTGGCGAAGAGGATCCCTATCGTTATGGAAACAAATCCCCACAACGAAGGGTATATTAAAGTCAAAAAAGAGGAGATGGGACACCTGTTTTAACGAAACTTGGAATCCTGCAATGCGTTGATACGGCGCTCACAGGAGCTCATGACGCGCAAAAGCTCGCTTGTGAACTCAACAAGCTCGCGGTAGTACACTTTGGCTTTTTCTATCTCCAAAGGGCTTACCTTGTTTTCTCCGCGGATCTTTGCCAAAAGCCCTTTCTTCTCCTCTTTGAAAAATATAATGTATATCTTATAGTATTGTTCATGCCATCTTGCATGAAAGCTCTCCAAACTATAATAAAACTGAGACCCTAAAATCTCACGCAGATGTTTCTCATTTGAATAGAGCCATTTTCCGTACTCACACTCCCTTTTAGAGATAGTGGTAGGGTCTTCGACAAGTTTCCCGCCGATGAGAAGCTCGATCTTTTTCATCTGATCTTCGTGGAACTGTCTTGCTATTTTTAATGATTCGAGTGTTTGTTGTTTTGTCATCTAAAATCACTTTTATAAATTTTGCAGATTATTACATAGCTTTAATAAAATTATTATATAATGACTCAAATCTTGAATATCAAGGAACAAAAAATGCCAACGCCTATCAATGAACAGATACAATTGAGTACAAAAAAATATATTGTTTCCAAAACAGATGCAAAAGGGATCATCGAATACGGCAACGATTATTTCGTAGAAATTTCTGGCTACACCGAATCGGAACTGATCGGAAAACCCCATAATATCATCCGCCACCCCGACATGCCGCGCGTCGTTTTTAAAATGATGTGGGATCGCATCAATAGGGGCAAAAACATCATGGCTGTCGTAAAAAACATGGCAAAAGACGGACGTTACTATTGGGTCGTTACCGAGTTTGAACCTAAAATCGATCCGATCTCCAACGATATCATCTCCCACACCGCTTTTAGAAAAGCCGCACCCCAAAGAGCGATCGATACGATGGAGCCAATCTATCAAAAACTTTTAGAGATCGAAAAAGAGGGAGGGATGGAAGCAAGCGAAAAGTACCTTCGCGGTTTTTTTGAAGAGAAACGCACCACCTACGATGAATTTATGGACGAGGTCGTTGGCAACACAGGACTGTTTAGAATCTTTTTCAATACAATGAAAAAGCTGTTTTCTTAGTAAAGTTCTGTAAGAACTTTATTTTACACGCTAAAGTAACAAGTCCCTTTAACTACGCTGGCGCCGCTGTGGCGACTAAAGCTTGCTTCTTTGAAGCAAGACGACTTTTACGAAAAGTCTTTTCCTTCTTACTCCATCCTCAGAAAAAATGAGATAGAATATCCTTTTTACGAAGGACTTTCTATTGGATTTTAAAGCACAATTTGCCCAAGACGGCATTGTCGTCGCAGACTCGTTTTTTCATTATATACAAAAGTACAAAGAGCATCTTTTTAAATGGAATAAAATCCATAACCTCACGGGTGCAAAAGATATCAAAACCATCGACCATTTCATCTACGACGCCGTGTATCCCGTCTCTTTTTTACCGCAGGTCGGTACGCTTATGGACATAGGCACGGGTGCAGGGTTTCCGGGGATGATCCTTGCCTTTGCTCTGCCCGACACCCACGTTACCCTTGTCGAGCCTTTAGCCAAACGCGCAAGTTTTTTGCAGTTCATTAAAGCCGATCTGCATCTTGATAACGTTACCGTGGTAAAAAAAAGGGTCGAAGAGATGGAGCCGCAAATCTTTGATCTGATCACCTCGCGCGCCGTAACCGACACCGCCATGCTTTTAGAGCTCAGCAAAAACTTCCGCGACGCACATACGAAGCTTCTTTTTTACAAAGGGGAGAAGGTGTTTGATGAAGTTGATGGCTCCCTTAAACACAAAATTATCCAAACGCATAACAGACACTATTTACTTTTAGGAGAAGAGTGATGCTACTAAAAATATTGCTTCTGATAGGGGTTATTGCCCTTGTTTATTTCCTTTTTTTCAAAAAGAAACCTTTGACGCAAACTTCGCCCAAAGAGGAGAATGCAAGTGATGAAATGGTTGCATGCCACAGCTGCGGCACCTATGTCACGCTTGAAGACGCCCTTCTCTCAAATGGAAAATACTACTGCTCGCAAGAGTGTTTGGAGCAACGAAAATGATACTCTTAGGTCATAAATTTATCCCAAGCGAACCGCTTTACCACATCGCTGCAATCGATGCAATCGAGGGAACCCCCTCTTCAAGCGTCGTTTACTTCGAATTTAGCGAAACAAATCTCGACATTATTGAGCATTGCCGTCTTAACGACGTCCCTTTTGCTTTGTACGCCGCAACTCTTAAAGAGGTGATCTACGCCTCCGCCCTAGAAGCACTCTATATCGTCATCCCCAAAGAGCTTGCCAAAACTACCCAAAAGATCGCCGATGCCTACCTCTTTGATGCAAAAATATTGGTCACGTGCGACGACGAAGATGCTATTGAAGAGCTCGCTATTTTAGGTGTCGACGGGATCATTTTTCCTAACGGAATCGTCAAGGTCAACGCCTGATTCTTGGCATGAAAAGATTTAAAAATCCCCGTTGCTAAGAACGATAATTTTAGCTGCATTGCTAAGATCTCGTGCCTCGAAAACCACTTCTCTTCTGTCGTTGATGACACCTAAATAGGTCATCTTGTTTTGAACCAACTCAAACTCCAAAAGCGCAACATCTTCCAAAAGTTCGCGCGCAAGCGCTTGTGTCTCGATAAGGTTAACCTCGGCGTCCTCTTTGGCAAACAAGAGAGCAAATACCTTGTTTAACGAGACCTGATTGGAGATTTGCGTCATATATTTGGCTACCAAAAGATCGGAAAGGATTCTGTTTTTGATCCCCGAATGTGCTAGATGTTCCGATACGATCGGATCGTCGATCAAAAAGACGAATTTTTCTAAAACCCTATCATCGTAAAAACTCTTTAAATGGAGCGCAATACGGTAAAGAAGCTCGTCTTCCAAATTTAAAATCACCGCATCAATCGAGGATTCTCTCTCCCCTTCGTACAACCAAGCATCAAAAAACTCTTTTTCAAAAAGGGTGGACGCCTCGGGATTAAGATAGGTCAGTTTGGAGTGTTGCATATCTAAAAGTTCGTTAGCATCTATGGCGCGTTTTGCGCCGAGAACCAAAATATTTTTTACGAAAATCTCTTTAGGTTGCTCGATTTTAAAGCGGTGTTCTTGTTTAAAAGGCAACTCCTTAAAAGCAATACGGTGGCGATCGGATGCAATAAACAAGAGCCAATCGTTTTGGGTAATCGTCGCATCCAAAGCATTAAGCAAAAGGCTGAACTCTCCCCCGACACTCCTGCTTATGCCGACTAAAAGCCCCTCCTCACGTCGTAAAATGATATCACGATAGCGCTCACCGATAAGATTGTGCCGTGCAGGATCTATAAAATAAAACTCGTGCCCCTCAAACGACAGAAGTTCCGACCAGATATTGTAATAATCTATATTAATCATCGAAAGGTTTAAAATGTTTGATAAAATCGTCTCGGGCGCAAGCGGCAAAAATAAGGAATGGGTCGATTTTGCAACGATATCCCCGGCATGCACGCACTCAGAGAGTTCCACAACGGCTTTTACGGGTTTATGAGCGATAAGTTTTGTACGCAAATAATGTTCAAACTCTTTTTTATGGAAAAGAAGATTCACTATACGGATATTATTGTTGTCTTGCACAAACGGATCTTCAATGTTGCAATCTTGCAAAACGATAATTGCGTATACATTTAAAATAGATAAACTTTTATAACGTTCGTACGACAAAACGTCGCCGAAACGTACATATATCTTGATCGATCGATAGTTTGCCGTATGCAGGTGTTGTTGGAGTTTTTCTATATCTTTTTCATGCCCCGCGAGAATCACCACCTCGTGGATATCTTTTTGGTCTTCATGAAGTTTGTCGAGCTCTTCTAAAATCTTCTCGATTTTGGGATTGTAATTGACGATGAGCGTATGATCGACACCGTGATATGCAAGCATCCCGCCGCGGATATCACGAAAGATATTCTCAAGCCATGAGCTCAAAACCGAAATAACGAACCCTGCGATCACGATCCCAAAAAGCATTAAAAAGAAAGAGTATACAAGCCGCAGCGGCTCGTCTTTCATAAGAGCAAGTGCGGGAGGATCGATAAACAAAAGGTAGCTGTTTTCGATAGAACCGACAAACAAACTACTCAGGAGCACCACAAAAAAACCCACAAAAGTGACAAATCCGAGCTGTTTAAAAACGCTTAAGAGAGCGAACCACTCTTTTATATTATTGAGGATGCTTTTGTATCTATTCCATAGACGCATCGATTTTTCTTTCTATTTCGGATTTCAGCGAGGTAAGAATCTCATAACTAAACGTTCCCGCCGCTTTGGCGATCACGCGGGCATCGTTAAATATCTCTATCTCCTCCGCCTCACTAAGAAACGAACTGTTGTCCATCGAGATGCGCCCTAGGAGTTTTTTCCCCTCGGGCGTGACGTAGTTGTTGGAGAGGGAGCGGAAAAACCCGTCGCCGTAACCGAAATCGTAATTGCTTAGGATGCAATCCCCCTCCGCTTCATACGTTCCGCCATACCCCACGCGCTCTCCTGCTTTAAGGACTCTTTGGGAATTTTTCTTGGCATGTACGCTCAGCACGGGTTGAAAATCCCACATGCCAAACACTTCGGGCATCTCGATGCAACCGTACGCCGCGATCCCCACGCGCGCCATATCTTCGCTAAAATCGCTCTCGCGTAAAAGTGCCGCGGAGTTGCAGGAGTGAAACCGCAACTCGCCAAATCCGAACTCACATGCCAAGGTTTTTGCGACCTCTTTGGCATGTGCAAAATTCTCCTTTTGCCAAAACCACTCACCCGAAAGTTCATCCGCGCTGCGATGGTGGGTAAAGACACCCTCTAAATGCAACCCTTGCGCTTGAATCTTCTCAAACGCCTCGCGCATCTGCTCGATTTTCACACCGTTGCGGTGCATCCCCGTATCGACCTTAAGCTCCACCTTCGTCCCCTTGGGAAACTTTGCAATCGCACTCAAATCATTAAGTGTGTAGCGGATATTTTGCGATGAGATGCTCGCTTTGTCTGCAAGAACCAATATATAAGAAAAAAGGTGCGCGATCTTTTGCGCTTCCGCCTCGGTTTGCACCACCGCTTTGGTGATGCCGTACTCGTGCGCCATTTGGGAAATCTCCAAAAGCCCGTGTCCGTACGCGTTATCTTTTAAAACAAGAGCGATTTTATCTTTTGTTTTGGTAAGAGAGGTAATAATATCGAGATTATTATAGTAATGTTTTTTATGTAAAATTATTGTAGCCATAAGCGCAATTATAGCAAGAAAAAAATGTTACACTCCTCCGAAAAAGGTAAAAAAAGATGAAAAATTTTATAGCAGAGTTTAAAGAGCAGAGTTTCACCCAAATCGCATTTCCCCATGCCAAAAGTGACTGGGTCGAATACCTTGAAGAGGCGCAGCAGACGTTTGAAAACATCATCCGCGCCATCATCAAATTTCAAAAATGTCTAGTGGTGTGCGACGACGTAGAGAGCGTCAAAAAAAGGTTTGATCTCCACCCTAACCTCTTTTTTACCGAGTACGAAACCAACGACACATGGGCACGGGACTCCTCGGTGCTGTGCGTCGAAGAAAACGGCGCAGTCAAACTTTTGGATTTTACCTTTACGGGCTGGGGCGGGAAGTTTGATGCCCACCTTGACAACGCCATGAGCCGCGCCTTGGCAAAACACTACGGCGCACCGATGGAGACGATCGACTTTATTTTGGAAGGGGGCGGCGTCGAGAGTAATAACGAGGGGATCATCCTCACCACAAGCGAGTGTGTTTTAAACAAAAACCGCAATGCAAGCTACACGCCCGCCGAGATTACCGATAAACTCAAGGAGTTTTTCGGCGCAAAAGAGATCATCTACCTTGACCACGGCTATTTAGCGGGGGACGATACCGATTCGCACATCGACACCTTGGCGCGTTTTTGCGACGAAAAAACGATCATGTACGTCAAATGCGACGACCGCACCGATGAACACTACGACGCGCTCAAAAAGATGGAAGCGGAACTCAAAGGGTTTGAAAAATCGCACGGCTTTAAGCTCGTCGCCCTGCCGATGACCTCGCCGCTTCATTACGACGATGAGCGCCTTCCCGCGACCTATGCGAACTTTTTATTTGTAAACGGCGGCGTGATCATGCCGACCTACGGGGTCAAAGAGGACGCCGAAGCGTTAGAGATTTTTAGAAAAACATTTCCAGAGAGAGAGATCGTCGGGGTAGATTGTTCGGTTCTCGTGCGCCAGCACGGCTCGCTTCACTGTGTGACGATGAACTTTGCAAAAGGGGTGGAACTTTTAGCATAAGCTTTTATGCCACAAATGCTTGTATGCCGCACATTCGTAACACAGGCTTTAACCTGTAAAATGACGTCGTAAATGTTTATACGGACTAAAGTCCGTGTTACGAGAGAGCGTACATGCCATATTAATGCAACTAATGTCGTACGCTACGATGCTTTACTTCGTCGCGTTACTCTCTTGTTTTACTTCCTCTTTATTTAAAATGGCAACCCCACTCATAATCAAGTAGGTGGAGAGTCCAAAACCTAGGGCTATCAACACGATCCGTTTTATCTTTTCAATTTTACTCATAATGCAATTTTAACAAAAAATAAACAAAAAATTAACACTTTTGTAACACTCTTTTCATAACATACTAAAAATTTTATCAAAGGTTATTTTAATGAAACGCATTATCCCTTTATCGCTGATCGCCGTAGCGACGCTTAGCGCAAACGAAGTAGCACTCGAACCCATCAGTGTCGAATCGACAACCATCACCGAAGTGAACCAAAACGCAAAAGTATCGGCAGATTTAGCCGAAGCACTTACAAAAACAGTACCAAGTATCGACATGAGCCGCCGTAGCGGGATTGCGAACGACATCTTTATTCGCGGGCAAAAACGCGACAACATCTCGGTAGAGGTGGACGGCACCAAAGTATGCGGCGCATGCCCTAACCGTATGGATCCTCCCGTCTCCCACGTACTAGCCAGCCAGATCGAAGAGGTAGAGGTTATCGAGGGGCCCTACGACGTAGAGACATTCGGAACCATGAGCGGCGGACTTAAAATTACAACAAAAAAACCAAGCAAAACACCGACAGGAGAGCTTAATTTCGGTTTGGGAAGCTGGGGCTACAATAAACTAGGTACAACGGTAAGCGGCGGAAACGACACGGTACGCGTTTTACTAAGCGGCTCGGTCGAGAGCAGCGAGCAGTACGAGGACGGCGACGGAAATACGTTGGCAGAGCAACTTAAAATTGCAGCTATCAAAAATCCTGCAATCGCAACACGTCAATATCAGCCGCAATACGAAGATATGAAAGCTTATAAAAAGAAAAGTGTCAACGCAAAGGTGTTCGTGAACGTAACGGAGGATCAAGAGCTTCAACTCAGCATCACAAAAAACAAATCGGACGACGTGCTTTATGCCAATACCCCGATGGACGCAGCGTACGATTACTCAAACATCTATAGCATAGCGTACGATATCAAAGATATTACCGAATACTATAAAAATCTCAATCTTCAATACTACTACTCCGATGTCGACCATCCGATGGACACAAAATATAGAAACGCAGGTGCTATGATGTACATGACCAACCACCTCAAAACGACTATGAAAGGGGTAAAACTCAAAAACGATTTTGATTTTGACGGCTTAAAAGCTTTAATCGGCTTGGACGGTAGTAAAAGAACTTGGGAAGGGCTGAGCTATATGACAACTACGATGACAGGTCTTATGAATCCCGCCTCAATCGCCGTAAGCCTTACTCCAACCGAAACAAAAAACGGTGCCGTATTTACCAAACTCTCTAAAAGATTCGGAGACTTGAACATTGAAATAGGTGCCCGCTACGACGATACCGAGATTACGCCCGAAGATGCAACAAAAAAATCAAAAGACTATAGCGGCGTCAATGCAAACCTTGTAACTACTTACAACGTCACAAAAGAGAACAAAGTCTTTTTAGGATTCGGTCAAGCCTACCGCGTACCCGATGCGAGAGAGCTTTATTTAGGCGCAAGCGCAAATCAAAACCTCGACCAGACAAGAAACCGCGAGATCGATTTAGGGTACGAGCTTGATTCAAGTTTGATGCACTTCAAACTCAAAGGGTTCTACTCAATGCTGGATGATTATATCTATCTCCAAAAAGGTGCAACATTTAAAAATATCGACGCGACGATTTACGGTGCAGAATTGAGTGCATCGGTGTATGCAACCGATGATATTACCCTCGATATGGGCGCTTCGTACAAGGTAGGAGAAAAGGATGAGGCACTAGCAGGTCAAACAGACAAAGACCTTGCCGACATCGCACCTCTTCGCGCAAATATCGGCGTAACGTACGAATATATGACACATTCTACCGCTTCGATCGACCTACGCTACTCCGACAGATGGGATAAATACGACGACGACAACGGTGAGCAAGAGATCGCATCATGGACAACGCTCAACGCTAAAGTCAAACACGCTTTCAACAAACACGTTGATTTTACGCTAGGTGTTAACAACATCACCGACAAAACTTACGCACAATCCAACACTTACGTAGATTTAACGCTTCTAAGCGCAGGAACAGAGACAATGCTTCTCAACGAACCGGGTCGTTACGTTTATACGAACCTCGACATCAAATTTTAAAAACTTTTTTTCATTCACTCCTGTCGCATGCCATGCTTGGCATGCGCTCCTCTCATACCAAACCTTTTATTTTCTCGTCCGAAACCGCGATAATGCGTCTCTCCAATCGGTTTAACTGCTCTATGAGTTGTTTAGAGAGTGCTTCAAGTTCGACATACGCTTGTTTGGCAGCCGTTTTTTCCTCTTCGGTTATCACCTCTTTTTTCATACCGAACAAGCTTTGGAAAAAACCTTTTGCCGGCTTGTTAAAATAGATCTTATATATCTCAAGATAGGTGTCGTGTAACTTCGTGTGCAGATGCTCTATCTCCTGCATACACTCCAAGGGGTTGTTTGAAAGCGCATTAAGCTTTTGCCCGTCGCTGTAAAACCATCTGCCAAATCCACATTCGGCCGAACTGATGGGGATCGAATCTTTTTCCACCTTGATGTCGTTAATAAGAAAATTTGCCCTCTGCACCCATTTGGCATGGGATGCCTTGGCGATTCTCATGTGTTCTAGTATCTCATGTTTTTCCATTATGTTAAAAAACCTCAAAAAAAATTGCCTAATAATAAAACGTTTTTATTACAATTAAGTACATCAAATAAGTTTAATTGTGTTTCTTAATTTTTAACTTATTATAACTACATTATCCATGTCACCGCCAACTATTTTTACCCGTATATGCCATAGCCAAACGGGACTCTTTAGCAAGCTCCATTGTCCTCTTACTACTTCTTTGCTATAATCCATTCTATGTATAAAAAAGGGTAGAGTTTATGAATCGTTTTGAAACGTTTAGTACGCAATTTGTTCAGAGTGTTGGTTCTAAAGAGGGAGCAGTCTCGCCGATCATCAGCGGTTCGGCTTCGTATGCCTACGGCGACCCCCAAACGGCGGAGGGGATATTTGAGGGTTCGATCAAAAAACCGCTCTATTCGCGCATGGGAAATCCTACAACCTCGCGCTTAGAGGGTATTATGGCACAGATGGAAGGGGGTATCGGTGCCGTGGCAACGAGCAGCGGTATGGGAGCGACGGCCTTGGCTACGATGTCGCTTCTCTCAAGCGGCGATGAGATCGTGAGTATCGGGGGACTCTTTGGCGGTACCTACTCCTATTTCAGCGAGACACTCACCCGTTTTGGAATTAAAACCCGTTTTTTCGAGGTAGACGCTTACGAAGAGATAGCAGATGCCATAAACGAGCATACAAAGATCATTTTCGTAGAGAGCGTGGGCAACCCCAATATGCGTCTGCCGGACATTAAAAAAATCGCTTCGATTGCCGATGCAGCCGGGGTAGCACTTATCGTCGACAACACCATCACTCCCATGAGTATAGCGCCCCTCTCTTTGGGCGCGGATATCGTTGTCTATTCTACGACGAAAATTATCAGCGGCAACGCTTCAGCACTCGGCGGATGCGCTGTTTTTCGCGCCATTGGCGAAGGAAACGACAAATTCAAATCCCCCCGTTATAGTTTTTTAGAAAAATTTATCAAAGGTGCGGGCGCCATGGCGCTCATCCCAAACGCCAAAAAAAGAGCCCTGCGCGATTTCGGCATGAGTGCGAGCCCCCATGCCAGCTACCAAACGATGCTCGGACTCGAAACCTTGCCGCTTCGTATGGAGCGGATCGTACAAAGCTGCGAGACGATCGCACAAGCGCTCCATGCCAAAGGATTAAACGTCAACCATCCCTCTTTGGCATGTCACAAAGATCACGTCCGCTATAAACAAGATTTTAAAAACGGATGTGGTACACTTTTGACTCTGGATTTTGTAACAAAAGAGCGGGCATTTGCATTTTTAAGCAAAACAAAAATTGCAACGCTCACGGCAAATATAGGCGATAGCCGCACCTTGGCACTCCACATGGCTTCTACCATCTACCGCGATTTTGGCGCCGAGGAGCGGGCATTTCTTGGAATCACCGACGGACTCGTACGCATTTCGATAGGCTTGGAAAACCCCCAAGATATCGTCGATGATTTTTTGGCAGCATGCCAAGAGTAACTTTTTATATTTTTTGAGGTAAACAATGGCACACCACGTAGATTTAGAGACGAAGCACGAAGTAAAGATCAAACATCCGAAAAAATACAAAGTGTTCTTGCTCAATGACGACTACAGTTCGATGGATTTCGTCATCGACATACTTATGACTATTTTTCATAAAAGCTACAACGAAGCCGAAGCTATTATGCTTGAAGTACATAAAAAAGAGCGCGCCGTATGCGGCGTCTACACCCACGAAATAGCGGAAACGAAAGTGATGCAGGTACACAAACGCGCACGGGAAAACGGCTTTCCGCTCAAAGCCACAATGGAAGAGGAATAGATGATAAGCCCCGCACTCAACAACATTTTTCAAAAGTCGATCCTTTATGCAAAAGAGCTCCACCACGAATACCTTACGATAGAACACGTGTTCTACTTTTTGCTAAGTTCCCCCGAAGGCGCGCACATCATCTCTATCTGCGGCGGCGACGTGGAGAAGATGAAAGAGCTGCTACACAACTACATAATCAAAAATATCGACGCGCTCCCCGATGGGATCAACCAAGACCCCTATGAGAGCGTCGCGCTTTCGCGCCTGATTGATGGCATGGTGAAGCATATCCAAAGCGCGGGACTCAAAAGTGCCGATGTCGGCGACCTTCTCGCGGCACTATATGATGAAGAGGAAACCTTCTCCTATATGCTCTTAGAGGAGTACCAGATATCGCGCCTCGACATCTTGGAAGTTATCTCCCACGCCGATATCAAAACCCCATCCCAAGCCCAAGAGAGTTTCTTGGAAAAATTTTCGATCAATCTGCTCCAAAAAGCAAAAGATGGAAAAATCGATCCCGTAATCGGACGCGAAGAAGAGATAAAACGGGTCATCCAAATCCTTTGCCGCCGCAAAAAAAACAATCCTATTCTCGTCGGTGAAGCGGGTGTGGGCAAAACCGCAATTGCGGAGGGATTAGCGCTAAAAATCGTAGCAGACGAGGTTCCTAGCATCATTAAAGGCTCCGAACTTTTTGCACTCGACCTCGGTGCCATGCTAGCGGGAACCAAATACAGAGGAGACTTTGAAAAGCGCCTCAAAGGGGTGATGGACGAACTTAAATCCCACCCGCATGCCATACTTTTCATAGACGAGATCCATACCCTTATCGGAGCAGGCAGCACAAGCGGCACGATGGATGCGGCAAACCAGCTCAAACCCGCACTTGCTTCAGGCGAACTCAAATGTATGGGTGCCACGACCTACGCGGAGTACCGCAACGGTTTTGAAAAAGACAAAGCCCTCAGCCGCCGCTTCTCAAAAGTAGACGTCAACGAACCTTCCCGCAAAACAAGCTATCTGATACTTCAAGGGCTCAAAGAGCGTTACGAAACGCATCACGGCGTAACATTCACCGACAAAGCCCTCAAAGCCGCGGTCGATCTCTCCAAACGCTACATGAACGATCGTTTCTTACCCGACAAAGCGATCGATCTTATAGATGAAACTGCGGCATCGTTTCATCTTAAAAAAAATCCAAAGACAAAACTCACAGCCAAAGATATTGAAAAAACACTTTCACGTATCCTCGGCATTTCGGGCGGTTTGATTAAAAAAGAGGAAACGACGGCACTAGCAACCCTTGAAGGATCGCTCAAACAAAGTGTCATAGGGCAAGATAAAGCGGTCGAAGCCGTTACTTTGGCAATCAAACGTTCCAAAGCGGGACTCACACCAAAAAATAAACCTATCGCTTCGTTTTTATTTTCCGGTCCCACGGGGGTAGGAAAAACGGAACTTGCCGTCGCTCTTAGCAAACAACTCGGCATCCATTTTGAACGTTTCGATATGAGCGAATATATGGAGAAACATGCCATAAGCCGTTTGGTCGGTGCGCCTCCGGGCTATGTCGGATTCGAGCAAGGGGGACTCCTCACCGAAGCGATAAAAAAGCACCCCTACTGCGTACTTCTTTTAGACGAGATTGAAAAAGCACACCCCGATTTAGTCAACATTCTCCTTCAGGTGATGGACAGTGCGACGCTCACGGACAACAACGGCACAAAAAGCGATTTTCAAAACGTGATTCTTATTATGACCTCCAATATAGGTGCAACGGCGCGTGGGGTTATGGGATTCAACAAAGATTCCTCCCTTGCCAAACATGAAGAGTTGAAATCGTTTTTTACTCCGGAATTTCGCAATAGACTCGACAGTGTAGTAGAGTTTTCCCATCTTAGCCTTGAAGTAGTTGAGGGGATCGTTGCCAAATTTATCCAAGAGCTTAACGACGATCTTAAAAAGAAAAAAATCACCGTCACTCTTTCGCAAGAAGCAAAGCTCTTTATAGCAAAAAGCGGTTACTCTAAAGAGATGGGAGCAAGACCTCTCAAGCGCTTCATTCAAGAACATATCACCGATAAACTAAGTGATGCGATCTTATTCGGTGCACTAAAAAACGGAGGAAGTGTTCGTGTAACATTCGAAAATCACCTACAGTTAGAGTTCACCCCCCTGCAAACACTCAAAACAGATGCTACAGATTCCCAAGCTTCATAAATACGATTTTTCCTTTCCCGATCCAAAAAATGCTACGGAGGAGGGGATTGTGGCATGGGGCGGCGACCTTAACCCTACAAGAGTTTTACGAGCATACCGCGAAGGGATCTTTCCTTGGTACGGCAAAAACGATCCTATCATTTGGTGGTCGCCCGATCCAAGACTTGTTCTAGAACTCGATGACTTTAAACTCAGCCGTTCACTCAAAAAAAATTTCAAAAAATTTACCTATAAAATAGATACACAATTCGTACAAGTGATGCAAAACTGCGCTACAACGCCAAGAGATGGGCAAAGCGGTACATGGATCAACGATGATATGATTGAAGCTTATGAGGTACTCTATGGCATGCAAAAAGCACATTCCGTAGAAACCTACAGAGAGGGAAAACTCGTCGGCGGACTTTACGGGCTCAGCATCGGCAAAATCTTTTGCGGCGAATCGATGTTTACACACCAAAACGATGCTTCAAAAGCTGCATTCGCGATTCTAGTTGCGCATTTAAAAAAATGGGGATACGACTTTATAGACTGCCAAGTTCCGACCAACCATCTCAAAAGTCTCGGTGCAAAAGAGATACGACGAGAAGATTTTCTCAATAAGCTTACTACAAACTGTTGTGAAGATATCCAAACAAGATGGGAGCTGGATCAAGAGATTATGAATTTTTATGGCATGTAAGAGAATAAATACATTTATGAGATTTCTGTTTAAATTGTAAAAGTCATTGATTAAAAAGTGGAGTTTAGAGTGGATGGAAGTAAATTGATCAACTAGGCGGCGACCTACGTTCCCACATCTGAAAGACGCAGTATTATCAGCGATGAGAGGCTTAGCTTCCGGGTTCGGAATGGGGCCGGGCGTTTCCCTCTCTCTATAGCTACCTAGACGATCAAAGGTAAATGCATTGTGAAGAATGGATTTAACTTTAATCGTATGGATCAACGAGTAAGTATTATTGGTAAAGTCAACAAGTAAACTAAATAACTTTGTATACACTAAGTAAGGTAGTGAACAAGAAAAAAAAGACGAACGTACTATTAGTACCGGTCAGCTAAACAGATTGCTCTGCGTACACATCCGGCCTATCAAGCTTGTAGTCTTCAAGCGTACTTCAGGGATTGTTCATCTTGGAGTTGGCTTCCCGCTTAGATGCTTTCAGCGGTTATCACATCCGTGCGTAGCTACCCGGCGATGCTCTTGGCAGAACAACCGGTGCACCAGTGGCACGTCCAACCCGGTCCTCTCGTACTAGGGTCAGCTCTCCTCAACAATCCTACGCCCACGGAAGATAGGGACCGAACTGTCTCACGACGTTCTGAACCCAGCTCGCGTACCGCTTTAAATGGCGAACAGCCATACCCTTGGGACCTGCTCCAGCCCCAGGATGCGATGAGCCGACATCGAGGTGCCAAACCTCCCCGTCGATGTGAGCTCTTGGGGGAGATCAGCCTGTTATCCCCGGCGTACCTTTTATCCTTTGAGCGATGGCCCTTCCACACAGAACCACCGGATCACTATGACCGACTTTCGTCTCTGCTCGAGTTGTTTCTCTCACAGTCAGGCTCGTTTATGCCATTATACTCTACGAGGGATTTCCAACCCCTCTGAACGAACCTTTGTAAGCCTCCGTTACTTTTTAGGAGGCGACCGCCCCAGTCAAACTACCCACCAGACATTGTCCTCGCACGAGATAATCGTACGGAGTTAGCTATCAGAATATTCAAGGGTGGTATCTCAAGGATGCCTCCGTAGTTACTTGCGTCCCTACATCAATGGCTCCCACCTATCCTGCACATGAATATCCCAATAGCAATGTCAAGCTATAGTAAAGGTGCACGGGGTCTTTCCGTCTTTCCGCGGGTAGGAGGAATTTTCACCTCCACTACAATTTCACTGGATCCCTGGTTGAGACAGCTCCCATCTCGTTACGCCATTCATGCAGGTCGGTATTTAACCGACAAGGAATTTCGCTACCTTAGGACCGTTATAGTTACGGCCGCCGTTTACTCGGGCTTCAATTCAATGCTTCGCTTGCGCTGACAAATCCTTTTAACCTTCGAGCACCGGGCAGGCGTCACACCCTATACATCCTCTTACGAGTTAGCAGAGTGCTGTGTTTTTGGTAAACAGTCGGGAGGGACTCTTTGCTGCGACCCTTCGACGCTTTGTGGAGCAAGTCCACTAACGTCTAGGGCACACCTTATACCGAAGATACGGTGCTAGTTTGCAGAGTTCCTTAACCAGGGTTCTTCCACGCGCCTTAGAATACTCATCTCACCCACCTGTGTCGGTTTACGGTACGGGCAACGGCTGTTCTCGCTTAGAGGCTTTTCTCGGCACGACAGTATCATCGATTCAACTCGCTCTCCGAAGAGATTGAATTGCCTGTCAGGTCTCGGTCGAATGTAACGCGGATTTGCCTACGTTACAACCTACACCCTTCGACCCACTATTCCATCAGTGAGCTCGATTAACTCTATGCGTCCCCCCATCACTCAAACGAACAACCGTCGGTATCGGAATATTAACCGATTTGCCATCGTCTACCCCTTTCGGACTCGACTTAGGTCCCGACTAACCCTACGATGACGAGCATCGCGTAGGAAACCTTGGGTTTACGGCGAAGGGAATTCTCATCCCTTTTATCGCTACTCATGCCTGCATGCTCACTTCTAGCCGCTCCACCACTCCTTACCGGTATGGCTTCTACGCTGACTAGAACGCTCTCCTACCACTCATCTAAAGATGAATCTAAAGCTTCGGTGTTTATCTTAGCCCCGTTATATTTTCGGCGCAGAATCGCTAGACCAGTGAGCTGTTACGCTTTCTTTAAAGGATGGCTGCTTCTAAGCCAACCTCCTGGTTGTCACAGCAACTCCACATCCTTTTCCACTCAGATAAAACTTTGGGACCTTAGCTGTTAGTCTGGGTTGTTCCCCTCTTGACGATTGATTTTATCACCCACCGCCTGACTCCCGAGGTTACACATGAAGTATTCGGAGTTTGATAGGGTTTGGTACCGCGGGAAGCAGCCCTAGCCCTGTCAGTGCTCTACCCCTTCATGCTAATGCTCGAGGCTATACCTAAATATATTTCGGAGAGAACCAGCTATCACTGAGTTTGATTGGCCTTTCACCCCTATCCACAAGTCATCCCAAGCCGTTTCAATGGCCACGGGTTCGGTCCTCCACTGGCTCTTACACCAGCTTCAACCTGCTCATGGATAGATCACTCAGTTTCGGGTCTGCAGCATCTGACTATGTCGCCCTATTAAGACTCGCTTTCGCTACGGCTTCGCGTTCGCTTAACCTTGCCAGATACCACAACTCGCAGGCTCATTATGCAAAAGGCAGTCCGTCACACTTATATATAATAGTGCTCCGAATGATTGTAAGCCATAGGTTTCAGGTTCTATTTCACTCTGCTCACCGCAGTTCTTTTCACCTTTCCCTCACGGTACTTGTTCGCTATCGGTCTAGTAGTAGTATTTAGGGTTGGAGGGTGGTCCCCCCATATTCAGTCAAGATAACACGTGTCCCGACCTACTCTTTCCTTAGTCTAGTACCACATACCGATTTTCGCTTACGGGAGTATCACCCTCTATGCTGAGTCTTTCCAAACTCTTCTGCTAACCGATATGCTATCACTAAGCGCCCTAATCCCATTTCGCTCGCCACTACTCTGGGAATCTCGTTTGATTTCTTTTCCTCTAGGTACTGAGATGTTTCACTTCCCTAGGTTCGCTCTCCCGTAGGAGTGACACGACTCGCGCCGTGCCGGGTTGCCCCATTCGGATATCCCCGGATCAAAGCTCTTTGGCAGCTCCCCGAGGCTTTTCGCAGCCTAATACGTCCTTCTTCGCCTCTACTAGCCAAGGCATCCACCTATGGCCCTTAATATCTTTTTTTCTAATTTGCGTTCACTACCTTACTTAATGTATCGCTACACCAAACAAAGTAGATCCTGTGTTTGTAGTTATTTAGTAATAATATTAATACTTTCAACTATCTCTAGTCTTAGTATCTTTACTATCTGTTGACTTTAACAATATTAATTTAATGAACTTTTGGTTATAAAACCAAATATAAACTCTTCTCTTAAGAGCTTATATTTGATCTTTTTGCCAAACTGCAAGTAAAAATGGTGGGTTTGAATGGACTCGAACCATCGGCCTCACCCTTATCAGGGGTGTGCTCTAACCAGCTGAGCTACAAACCCATTTTTACAATACGTAATCAATGAACACTGATCACTGAAAACTAAGCAAGCAAGAGACTAATAACTAAAACGACGAATCGTGAGATTCTTTTGTATTGAGATAGTCAACCGAATGACTTCTCTTACTCTGAAAGGAGGTGATCCAACCGCAGGTTCTCCTACGGTTACCTTGTTACGACTTCACCCCAGTCGCTAATTCCACCGTAAGCGGTAGCCCCCCGAAGGTTAGCTTCCCGATTTCGGGTGAAATCAACTCCCATGGTGTGACGGGCGGTGAGTACAAGACCCGGGAACGTATTCACCGTAGCAATGCTGATCTACGATTACTAGTGATTCCAGCTTCATGCTCTCGAGTTGCAGAGAACAATCCGAACTGAGAGACGCTTTATGAGATTGGCTCCACCTCGCGGTATCGCAACTCTCTGTACGTCCCATTGTAGCACGTGTGTAGCCCTGGCCATAAGGGCCATGATGACTTGACGTCGTCCTCACCTTCCTCCTCCTTGCGAAGGCAGTCTCCTTAGAGTGCCCAGCCAAACTGCTGGCAACTAAGGACGAGGGTTGCGCTCGTTGCGGGACTTAACCCAACATCTCACGACACGAGCTGACGACAGCCGTGCAGCACCTGTTTTCAAGCTCCCCGAAGGGCACTCTCTCATCTCTGAAAGATTCTATCAATGTCAAGGCCAGGTAAGGTTTTTCGCGTATCTTCGAATTAAACCACATGCTCCACCACTTGTGCGGGTCCCCGTCTATTCCTTTGAGTTTTAATCTTGCGACCGTACTCCCCAGGCGGTTCACTTAATCTGTTAAGTGCATCACCGAGATGACAAGCATCCCGACGACTAGTGAACATCGTTTAGGGCGTGGACTACCAGGGTATCTAATCCTGTTTGCTCCCCACGCTTTCACGCCTTAGCGTCAGTAATGTTCCAGGAGATCGCCTTCGCTTTAGATATTCCTAGTGATATCTACGGATTTTACCCCTACACCACTAATTCCATCTCCCCCTCCCATACTCTAGTCTAGCAGTTTCAAGTGCAGTTCTATGGTTGAGCCATAGGATTTCACACCTGACTTGCTAAACAGCCTACGCGTCCTTTACGCCCAGTGATTCCGAGTAACGCTTGCACCCTCCGTATTACCGCGGCTGCTGGCACGGAGTTAGCCGGTGCTTATTCATGAGCTACCGTCATTTTCTTGACTCATAAAAGGAGTTTACACACCGAAATGCGTCATCCTCCACGCGGCGTTGCTGCATCAGGGTTTCCCCCATTGTGCAATATTCCTCACTGCTGCCTCCCGTAGGAGTCTGGTCCGTGTCTCAGTACCAGTGTGGCGGATCATCCTCTCAGACCCGCTACCCGTCATCGCCTTGGTGAGCCGTTACCTCACCAACTAACTGATAGGATATAGACCGATCCCTTAGCGAAAAAACTTTCCCAACTTACCTTGTGATAAGAAGGAGTATCTAGTATTAATCACCGTTTCCAGTGGCTATCCCAGACTAAGGGGCACATTATCTATAGTATACTCACCCGTGCGCCACTAATCCATCCCGAAGGACTTCATCGTTCGACTTGCATGTGTTAAGCACGCCGCCAGCGTTCACTCTGAGCCAGGATCAAACTCTCCGTAATTGAATTGTTTGACCATTAGCCCAAGATCTAAAATCATTGGCTTATGTTAAAGTTATCTACTAACTTTTAAAAAGTTAATAGACGGTTATGTTTATTTAGTTATTACTAAGTAGTAATAACTTAATCGCTTTTCGCTCTTAAGTCTCTCTACTTGCTTAGATTTCAATGATCTCAAACTTCATAAAAGGCTTCAACTCGAAGTCTCTCTAAGACTTTTTAAGGTCTCTTTGTTTGTGGACGGGAATTATAGACAAATACTAAACCAATGTCAAGGGTTTTCGCAAAAAGATTGCATGTTTTTTTCAAAATGTTTAGTTTTTTATTGATGCATGCCAATGGGCTTACATTATAATAGAATTTCCAATTGATATATCTGCTCTTTCATGGCATACATAGATACAGATCAAAAAAGAACTTTTATATAACGTAAACTCTGGATTACATTCAAGATGCCAAAACATCTACACCTGATGCTTTTGTACTTTACAGAATATCGCTTTATATGTGCCACGGTTGTTTCGAGACAAAAGAGGTTTAGTAGCTATGCAAAATATTTAATCCATAACGAGCAAAAAAGAAAATATAAATGTGTGCTAATCGAAAAAGAAAATTATTAGAGATAAAAATAGTTTAAATAAGGAAAATAATGAAAAAAGAAATGGTGGGGGGGGTAACTTAGAAGATTATTTTCTTCTAAGTTCTTTAATACGTGCTGCTTTACCTGCAAGGTCACGAAGATAGAAAAGTTTCGCACGGCGAACACGTCCACGGCGAATAACTTTGATTTCATTGATTGAATCGCTGTAGATCGGGAAAATTCTCTCAATCCCTACACCGTTCGCACCAATTTTACGTACAGTGATAGTTTCTCCTGTACCTTGTCCTCTTTTTGCTATACAAACACCCTCGTAATTTTGAATACGAGTTTTGTCACCTTCTTTAATTGTTACTGCTAAATTTACAGTATCGCCAGCACGGAAATCTGGAATATTTTTCGCAGATGTTTGTGCTTTTTCAAAGTTTTCAATGTACTTATTTCTCATAAGACTTCCTTGTTCTATGCTTTAAAAGCTGCTCAGGTCTGAAAAACTGCGTTTTGCATTCAGACAAGGCTAATTTTAGTGAGCGAATTTTACTATGATTTCCCTTTAAGTATTCTGATGGAACACTCCTACCATAATAATCCTGCGGCTTGGAAAATGAGGGCGCTTCTAAAAGCGGCGTTTCAAAACTCTCTACGCTCAAAGAATCACTATTTCCTAATACCCCTTCTATATTTCGGGCGATTGCATCGCACATCACAAGAGAAGGCAATTCCCCTCCTGTTAAAATATAGTCGCCGATACTAAAAAGTTCGTCTGCGAACTCCTCTATTACCCTCTCATCGATCCCCTCGTATCTTCCGCTCACAAAAGCTACATGGGATTTATGAGACAATCTTTTTGCGTCACTTTGCGTAAACTGTTTTGCTACGGGAGTGACAAAGATTATATGCACACTGTTATCGGTATCTTTTAACTCAGACAAAGCATCGTAAAGCGGCTGAGGATTCATAACCATCCCTGCACCGCCTCCGACTGCCGTGTCGTCTACTTTTTTATGCCTTGAAAGGCTGTAATCTCGAGGATTGACATAATCCACGCTAAAACATCCGCTCTCTATGGCACGTTTTAAAATAGAATCTTGAAAATATCCCTCTATCAAATTTTGAAACAGGGTTACGAACGTAAATTTCATCTTTATGAAGCTTCTAATATATCAAAAGCACCCGTAACGTCAATTCTTTTTTTATCGATATCTACCGATACGATAAAGTTTTTATGGTAAGGAACCAAAAAGTTTTTTGCAAAACCTTCTTCAACCAACTTTTGGTCTGTTCCCACCGCTAAATAATCCGTGAGGGTAATTCTTTCGACTTCTTGAACTTTTCCCAAATATCGGGATCCTTCATAAAGCTCGCATCCGATAATATCGAACCAAAAATATTCCCCCTCTTGAAGGTGAATATCTTCTTTCGTTTTCTCAAGCGTCGTATAAAGCTTTGCATTCGTGAGTTTTTTTGCACTCTCGGGAGTATCGTACCCCTTGATTTTAACCAAACCTTTTTCAAGGTTGATTTCACTCAGCATAATCGTTTCGTTTTTATTTATAAAAAAAACGGCACCTTTGACAAACTGCTCGGGAAAATCGCTTTGGACATGAAGTTTCATATCACCCTTTAACCCTACCGTTTTACCGAGGGTCGCAATATGAATCATACTAAGCGATCGGTTCGACATTGATACGATAACTTTTACCGTCTTTGGCTTTACAGCCTGAAATAACGGTTTTAATTGCGCCGATCATTTTCCCCTCTTTGCCGATTAGCTTCCCTACGTCGGCTTGATTGGCATGGAGAACAATCTCGATCACTTCGTCGCCCTCTTTGGTGTCTACTCGGATATCCTCCGGATAAGAAGCGATAAGCCTTGCAAACTGTGCGACAAAATCACAAATCATATTAACGACCGGTGATCTTTTTAACGCGATCGCTCATTTGCGCACCGACGCTTAACCAGTGATCAAGTCTTTCGTTATCGACTACGACTGTTTTTTCTGCTACCATCGGGTTGTAGTGACCGATAAGCTCAATCCAGCCACCGTCTCTTCTTTTGCGTGAATCTGTTACCGCGATACGGTAAAACGGTTGTTTTTTTCTTCCCATTCTTGTGAGGCGAATTACTGTTGCCATATTTTGTCCTTCTCTGCGTAAGTTTTATTGCAACTTACTGTATATGTTAAATTTGCACTTCTTCCATTTCGCTTGCGCTAAGATGAAAATGCAAAGAGCTAAACTTTTAAAAAGTTCACCGCTTTGCACTTTATGGCATGGAGCACATGCCAAGAAGCTATCTTCGAAGAGCGTTCGCTCCGCCCATCTGCCCCATTAAAGATTGCAGATTTTTCATCCCCGCTTTTCCCGAGAATTTTTTTGCCATTTTTCCTGCATTTTTAAACTGCTTAATCATGCGGTTAACCTCTACGATACTTAATCCGCATCCGTTGGCTATCCTTTGTTTTCTTGCATTGTTTAAAAGATCGGGGTTTTCACGCTCTTTTTTGGTCATAGAAGAAACCATTGCTCTGATGCTCTTCAATTCGCTTGAATTTTCAAAATCGAAATCTTTGATCGCTTTAGACATATTGCCCATACCGGGGATCATCCCCATGATCGAGCTCATACTTCCCATTTTTTTGATACTTTCCATCTGCTCCAAAAAGTCGTTGAAGTTAAACTCCCCTTTTTGGATTTTTTTAGTAAGTTTCTTCGCAGTTTTTTCATCGATTGCCGAAGCGGTTTTTTCTGCAAGCCCCTCGATATCTCCAAAGCCCATAAGTCGGTTAACGACACGCTCGGGAAGGAAAATCTCAAGGTCTTCCATCTTTTCGCCGCTTCCGATAAAACGTAAAGGTACTTCTACCTGCGATGCAAGACCTAAAGCGACACCGCCCTTGGAATCGCCGTCGTATTTGCTGAGAATAACCCCGTCAATCCCGATCTGCTCTTTAAAGCTTGTTGCGGTTTTAACGGCATCCTGCCCCGTTAATGAATCGGCGACATAAAAAATCTCACTCGGATTTGCCGCTTTTTTGACCTCTTGAAGCTCTTGCATAAGCTCTTCATCGATCGCCAAACGCCCCGCCGTATCGATTAAAACCACGTCATAGAGAGAATTCTCCGCTTTTTTGAGCGCAGCTTTGACCACCTCTACGGGGTTTTTCGTCGATTCGTCTTCATAAAGCTCTACGCCTATTTGTGCCGTGATCTGGCGCAATTGCTCCACAGCGGCAAGACGTTGTAAGTCCGCTGCAACGACCATCACTTTTTTTTGCTTATTTTTCAAATAATAGGCAAGTTTTCCCGTCGTCGTTGTTTTTCCCGAACCCTGAAGACCCGTCATCAAGATAACGGTCGGCGGTTTTGAAGCAAATATAAAGCCTCTGTTGCCTCCGATTTCAAGCAGATCATGCAGCGCTTTGCGCAAAGCCTCCAAAAACTGATCTTTTCCGATACCGTTTTGACGCGTCTCGATCTGCACTTGATCGATCAACGTTTTGACGACCTTATGATTTACGTCTGCTTTTAAAAGGGATTTTTTTAGTTCGCCGAGTGCCTTCGTGAGCGCCTTATCGTCATCATGAAAACGGATTTTTCTAATGGCGGACGTAAACGAATCGGTCAATGCACCAAACATACATAATCTCCTTCTAAAATATCTCGATGTAAAAAGTTGCGAATTATATAAAAATCTTGCTTTAAGTTTTCTTTAAAATAAAAGCTCCCATTTGAGCGTTTATTCAAAATGGATAAACATTTTCGGCTCAGGCGCAACGAACTCCATCCCTAGCAGCTTGACCTTATGTGCATGGAGCATCACCCTTTTGGCGCGTCTGCCTCCGTATTGTTCATCCCCTACGATCGGATGCTCAATATACCTTAAATGTGCTCGAATCTGGTGCGTTCTTCCGTGGTGGATTATACATTTGACCTTTGTTTTTTTGCCGCTGACGATATCGGGAAACACCTCTGTTCTTGCAGGTTTTCCCTGCTTTTTAGAGACTTTTGAAACCGCTTTGTTGTTTTTTTTCTCGGTGTAGATCGGCATGTCTATATCTACGGGTTCGCTTAAAACACCCTCCACCCATGCGATGTACTCTTTGTAAACATTGTCTTTTTTAAACTCTTTGATCGCTTTTTCTCTGAACTCTTCATTTTTTACAAGCATTAAAACACCGCTTGTTTCGCGATCGAGTCTGTGAAGCAATCGCGCATCCTTAAACTGTTTTTCTATCTCGTCGGAGTTCACGAATGCCGGCTTGTCGACGACGATAAGATCATCATTTTCAAACAGCGGTTTTGCTTTTTCTATTTTTTCTATACGAAAAATGGTTCGCTCATCGATCTCGCCGCGCGCCACCATCACTTTGGAATTTCCTACATACACAAGCCCTCTGTCTATAAGAGATTTAGCCTGTGAATTTGAGATCCCCTCTTGCATTGCCAATATTTTATACGCTTTTTCTTTTGCCATATCTGTTTCCTACTTTTCTAAAATGGTATCTACGACACTTTGTAGATCTATTGTTTCCTCCACCATCGAAGGGGGAAGCTCTTTGGCTGCCAAGAGTGCTTTATGGATAGCATCTGCCTCGACATACTGTACGTGGTGTACATATTTAAAAAGCTCTTTTTGGTGAAAAAAATGTTTGCCCGTAATAATTTTACATCGAAAACGGGCAGGTTCAAGGGGGTTGTGTCCGCCTACGTCCGTGCGAAATGCGCCCCCTAAAATAGCTATATCGCTGATTGCGTAGATATTGTTGAGTTCCCCCATCGCATCGATCAAAACAATATCGGCTTCAAAGGAAGCACTTTGGGAGAATCTCGTACATGCCATGGCATGTTGTGATGCAAATCCCAGCATCATTCCAAAAACAGCGTCAAAACGCTCTGGGTGACGCGGCACCAAAATAAGCTTTGCATCCTTTTGCTGTTTTTTATACTCCGCAAACGCTTTGAGGATCGCTTCCTCCTCTAAAGGGTGCGTACTCGCACCCACGATCACCTCGCACGAAGGTTTAGCATACTCTTTCGTTCTTACGATTTTTTGCGCAAGTTTAATGTTGCCTATCACTTCGATATTTTTTGCACCCATTGCCACAAATCTGTTCTTGTCCGCTTCGCTTTGGGCATAGATAATCTCGACGCAATCAAAAAGCTTTTTGTAAAACCATGCAAACTGCAAATATTTTTTAACGCTTTTTTCGGAGATCCTTGCGTTAAGAAGTATGATTTTCGTCCCGCGCAAACGTGCCGTTAAAAACATCATATACCAAAACTCCGCTTCCAAGACGACTAAAAATTTTTGTTTTCTCATCCAAAAGGGCAAAAACAGCTCATATGGCAGATAACGGGTCTCTACGCCGTATTTTTTTGCCTCCGCATACCCGGTATGGGTGATGGCGGTGATCTTGCAATCTTTTTTGCCCAGCATATCCAAGAGAGGTTTTAAGGCTCTTGCTTCCCCAAGGGAGCATACGTGAAACCACACGCCGTTTTGGGCGGAAAATCTCGGGTTGCGAAAAAGAAAAAAACGTGCGGGGATAGATTCTTTATACTTTTGCTTAAAGGAAAGGATTACTAAAAGCGGCAGCGCTACAACGTAGAGCAAACCGCTAAGAAGATAATAAAAAATGCTAAAGGGCGACAAAGCCTATTCTTTATTGGGTTCCATATAGAGAATACGTCCGCAGTGCGGGCATGTCGTAATCTCTTCGGCTTTAATAACGTCTGCGTATGTTTTGTCGTTTAAGAGCATATGACATCCCATACATGCCTGTTCTTCAACCGGCACGACAGTCGTATTTTTTGCCCAACGGCGAATTTTTTGGTAGAAAGTAAGACCTTTTTGGTTCATCGTAGAGATAAGTTTCTCTTTTTTTTGAAACACCTCTTGTCTTGCTTGATTGATCACCTCTAATTTTTTTTCGACATCCGCTCTTACCGATTCCAAGTTCGCATCAAGCTCTGCCAAAGCTGCTTTTGCGGCTTCTACCTGCTCTTTTTTTGCGTCGATAATTCTCTCGAGTCTCTCGATCTCTTCGTTTGCAAAAGCTACCTGCTCTTTTGCGATCTCCTCTTCAAGTTGGAGCGATTTCATTTCACGCTCTGTTTTGATCTCGGAGCTTTTTTTAGCGTTTTCAGACAATTTTTGAGAAAGTTCACCTAAATGTAACTCGTTTTTATTTTTTTTGATCTCTTCGTCTCTGATCTCTTTTGTGAGGTTCTCTATATCCGAGTCAATACTTTGTTTTTTTGCTAAGGCTGCTTCGTACTTATAGTTCGCCTCTTCTATTTGCGGTTCAAACGCATCTATCTCTTTATCTACGAAAGAGAGGTCTATAAGTTGTTGTAAATGCTGGTTCATCAATCTCCTTTTGAGTTGCTTTCATGTGCCATCTGTATCTATAAAAATCACTAAATATAGGTGAATGGATTTTCTGATGATGAAATTATAACTTCTAAACCTAAATTTTTCAAATGGGTCTGTAGAATTTGTGCGAAAAAGTACTCACTTTCATAATGCCCGATATCGATCAG
This sequence comes from Sulfurimonadaceae bacterium, assembly GCA_963664885.2. Taxonomy (GTDB): domain Bacteria; phylum Campylobacterota; class Campylobacteria; order Campylobacterales; family Sulfurimonadaceae; genus Sulfurimonas. Next base: position 36,303 of record CAXXSB010000010.1, on the reverse strand, counting down.
AGAGAGTTTAATACTTTTTGCCTCCATCGCGTCGTGGTACTTCACGTCCCCCGTCAAAAAACAGTCCGCTTTCACCGAACGCATCAGCGAACATCCCGAGCCCGTCGTTAAAGCGGCAATGTTTACCTCATCGCAGCATTGCACGCATCTGGCATGTGCAAGCCCAAAAGCGATAGAGACTTTTTTGGCAAACACCTCAAAAGGTTCGTTCACCTCCAAATAGGCGACAAACCCCTCTTTGTAAGCTATCTTGTAGCCCAAAACCTGTGTTGCTACATACTCGTTGAGATGGGTTTGGTCAAAGTTTGTATGCATTGCGATGTTGGAGATGTTTTTGCGTATCATTTTTTGGATGAGATTGGCAGGATATTTACTAAATTCCAGCTGTTTCAATCCTCCGAAGATAAGAGGGTGGTGGGTGATAAGCAGGGTGTTTTCTTCCATCTCGTCGATTAGCTTCGCATCGACGTCGATGCTTAAAACGACGCGCTTGATATCGGCATTAAAATCCCCTACCAAAAGCCCCGAATTATCCCATCCCTCTTGAAGACAAAAGGGGGAAAGTTCGTCCAAGAACTTGTAGATATCGGCTATTTTCATCCCTGTTGCACTCGCAGTTTCTCTATCTCGATCTTTGCCGCTTCAAGCTCCGGTTCAAGCTCAAGCGCCTTTTCGTACATCCGTATCGCTTCGGGGATGTTTTTCATATCTACCAAAAGATTGCCGTAGTTAAAATAGGTTGCGGGGTTCGTATCGTCGATATCCAAAGAGGCGTTAAGATGCATCCTCGCCGATGCGAACTCCTCTTTTTCCCTATACACCGAAGCAAGCGAATTATGGATATATTCGTTCTCTTTATCAAGCTCCAATGCGCCTTTATAGGAGTCTATCGCATCCTCAAGAAGATTGTTTTTGTACTGCATATACCCGAGTTTAAACAAAATCTCGCCGTTGGAAGGATCTTTGGCATGTGCTTCGTTTAACAAAGCCATCGCTTTTGAGTAGTCCCCCTCTTCGTACGCTTCATCGGCGCGCAAGGTCAGCGACTCGGGCGAAAAAACCGAAAACGCTTCCGCACTTCTTGGCATGTCGCCGCTCTCATCCCGTGCGGGTTCGTCTTTGAGCGTTTGGACATGCTCGTAAATTTTATATGCAAAAAAAGCCGATGCGGCCAACATGAGCAGTTGGAATAGTGTCATTGTGTTTCCTTTATAAGATGTGAATTAAGCAGTGCAATACATTGAAGTGGATCAACCTGTGCACCGTGAACACGCATCCCAAAATGTAAATGGGGACCCGTAACGCGCCCCGTATCGCCTGCAAGTCCGATAACGCCGTTTTTTTGCACCCGCTCACCCTCTTTGGCATGAAGCTCGCTTAGATGAAAATAGACGCTATAAACCCCGTGTCCGTGGTCGAGAATGATCGTTTTTCCAGAATAGAACCTATCCTTTGCAAGTACGACGATACCGTCGTTGCTTGCTTTAATGGGCAAGCCGATAGGTGCGCGAAAATCTGTACCGCCGTGGTAGCTTTTGAGGGTTTGGTTGTAGGTTCTGGCTTTGCCGAACGCACTCGTAATTTTCGTTTGCAGCGGCACGACAAATTCCGAGTTTATCAAACTTTGGGGGGTAACCCTATTGTAGATCGCCATCGCTTCTTTATACTCCTGCGCCGCTCTTTGGCTATCGGCTTTGCTCAGATGTACCTTTGCATTGTCGACATGCAGCTCCTCTTTTGGGTAGTTTCCATCCACTACGCGGATAAAGAGTTCTCGCTTCTCCTCTTTGCCCTCTTTGCTAAAAGAGACTACGATTTTTTTGTTCCCCTCTTTCGTATAGTAATCAAGAGGGATTAAAACGTAATGCTCCCCGTCTCTCAAAGGGTTTTGAAAAATCGTATACTCTTTTGTGCCCACGAGGGCTTTTGTGTACGCCGTGTTTTCCTCCCCTTTGAATGTTATCATGGTCGTCTGCCCGTTTGCGATCGTAGGCTCTTTAATATCAAACGAAAAGGGGTGCGCCAAAGCAACACACAAGAGCAAAACCGCAAAAAAACGCATCAGTTATCCTTCATCGCCCGGTCGATATCTCTTTTTTGATCTTTCTCTTTGAGGTCTTGACGTTTGTCGTGAAGCTGTTTCCCTTTGGCAATTGCTATCTGCACCTTGACGATATTTCTGTCGTTAAAATAAAGCTGCAACGGAACAATGGTATAGCCATCGCGCGTCACCGCTTTGATCATTTTGGCAATCTCTTTTTTATGCAGCAGCAATTTACGCGGTGCGCGCTCCTCGTGCCCGTAAAAATGGTGGGTGGTATCGAGGCGTCCGATATGGGCATTGAACAAAAAGGGTTCGTTTTGCACAAAACGGATAAAACTGTCTTTGAGATTCACCCTCGAAGCGCGGATCCCTTTAACTTCGCTTCCGCTAAGAACGATCCCTGCTTCAAACTTCTCTTCTAAAAAATAGTCGAAATAGGCTTTTTTATTTTTTGCAATGGTTTCACCCATCGTGATTTTCCTTTATTCTAAAAAAACTACTGCCGCTACCGCTGAAATGGTAGCCGTGTTTATAGTGGCGTCGCAACTCTTTGTACTCCTGCATCGCAGGGCGGAAGAGATCGTTTGCCTCCTCCACCGACATCGTTTTTAAGATGTCGCGAGAGAGGGTGTTTTTGAGTCTGTGCAGCTCGTAGCCGTCTATGGGATTGTAAAAACTCTCCCTGTAGGTTTGGTACACTTTGGGGGTGCTGATGGCGACCTCGGGGGTAAACACCTCCAATTCCAAAAGCTCCTCCTTAAACTCTTCGACCACCTCTCCGATACCGCTTACGTTGGCGCTATTATATCCGTAGATAAAAAACGGAACGTCCGCACCCACTTTTAAACCGATGCGTGCTAGTTCATTAAGACTTAGCCCAAGATGCAGCACCTCGTTGCACATTTTCAGATAACACGCCGCATCGCTGCTCCCGCCGCCCAGACCTGCAAAAGCAGGGATATTTTTCTTCACGGCTATGGCATGTGAGCGCATCAGCTTCTCAAGCGATTCCGATTTCGTATGCTCTTTTAGGGCAAAATAAGCTTTATAGATGGTGTTTTGCGGTGTTTCGCACGAGAAATCTCCGAGTATCGTAAAGCTTTGATCCTCCTCCTCTTTGGGAACGAACGACAGCTCGTCGTAAAGATCTTTTACCTTCATAAAACGGGAGATAATCTCGTGGTACTGCTCCCTCTTGCCCGTTATCTTTAAAAAGATATTGACCTTGGCATGTGCTTTATACACCTTCACGCTCTTACCTCTTTAGCAATTTACTAAGCAAACTCAAACTCTCGGGCTTCACCTCTTTCGAGGCTGCCCTGTTGGAATTTTTAAGGTCACTTAGCAGTTCGTCACGAATGATGGCAACGTGTGAGGGCGCCTCTATACCGAGTTTGACCACCCCTTTGTCGATAGAGACTATTTTCACCGTGATGTCGTCTCCGATAATGATCGACTCATCTATTTTTCTTGCTAAAACTAACATATCTCTATCCTACCGAGCTCGTATTTTACTTCCCCCGCTTCGATGCGGATGATCGCAATGCTCTCATTGTTGTCGAGCCAATAATGCCCGTCCTCTTGTATCTCTAAATCTTCTAAAGCAAGAACCCTTCCATATCGGAGGTTTTCTTCCAAACCGCGGTAAACGTTTTTGGGAATATTCAAAGATTTCTTGATATCTAAAAAAACTTCGCCATTATAACAAAACTGCCCCTCGCGCAAACGCTCCAATGCGCTCAGGCTCCCCTCTTTCACGCCGAGTCTGTGCGCTATGATCCTCCCTAAAGAGCGGATATACGTCCCCTCCGATACGGTCGCTTCAAACGTTACGAAAGGGTGGCAATAATGTAGCAATTTCGCTTCGTAAATATTCGAGTGGATCCTGTTGAGCACCACCTCTTTGCCTGCGCGTGCAAGATCGTAGGCTCTTTGCCCGTTGATCTTTTTGGCGCTGAAAATAGGAGGCTCATACGAGAGCTCCCCTTGCAGCGAAGCAACCGCCTCTGCAACCTTGGCATGCGGCAACTCCTCCAAAAAGGCAACCTCTTCGATCATCTCCGTATCGAGCGTATCGCTTTTGGCACCCAGCCACAAAGTTGCGCGGTAGGTTTTTGGTGTTTTGTCCAAAAAGCGAAACAGCTTCGTATGGCTCCCAAAACCAATTAGCAGCACCCCCTTTGGCAAAAGGATCGAGAGTACCCGAAAAACCTGCTTTTTTTTCGTTGTATTTTCTTTTGAGACGGGATAAAAAAGCGTTAGAACCCGATCCCGCTCGGCTTATAAGCGACGAACAAACGGTTCATAGCTTCTCGACGAACGAAGCGAGTATCTCCCGTTTCGTACCCGCAAAATTGATGTTAAGCTTAAACTCTCTTCCCGACTTGCTCACGCCCAGAACTCTCCCCGTACCGAAGATTTTATGACGCACCAAATCCCCTTTTTTAAACGCGGTGTTTTTTTCAAGAATCAAAGAGCCTTCGCAAAGCCCCGCTTCGTTGAAAAAGCGGCTTTTTTTGCAATTCGGTTCTGCGCCCCTTGTAAAACCTGCTCCCCACGTGGGAGAGGGGTAAGAGTCTCTTTTGCCCGGGTAAACGCGACGTATCCCAAACGGCGCTCCTCTTCAAGATCGCTTCCCTCGCCGTTAAGCGGTAGAAATCCCTCTTCCATCCCTATTAAAAAAACATGGGAAAACTCAAGCCCTTTGGAGGCATGGATACTCATCATATAGATCGATTCCCCCTCCACTTGATCCTGCTCGCTTTGCAATGTGAGTTCGTTTAAAAACTCATCCAAACTCGCCTCGGGCTGGTTTTTTATAAAATCTCTAAAGAGCCCGTAAAACTCGTCCATATTGAGGATCTTCTCATCCTCTTCGGGAGTGCCCGCATAGATCGTTTTGAGACTAAACGTATCTTCTAAAACATCTATAAAACTATAGGTCGCCTCTTCTGAAACACGCGCAACCTCTTCAATATTTTCGATAAACGTTTTAAGCGTCGCGGCATTCTTTTTTTTGACAAGCTCGTCAAGCTCCTCAAACGCAGCATTTTTTATAAACTCGTAAAAAGAACACCCTTTGGCATGTGCCGCAAGTTCAAGCTTGTCGATGCTTGCTTTGCCCAGACCCCTTTTTGGCTTGTTTAAAATTCTTTTCAAAGAGAAATCGTCGTGGTGGTTGGTAATAACACGCAGATAGCTGATAAGGTCTTTAATCTCGGCTCTATCGTAAAACCGCAACCCCCCGACAAGTTTATAGGCAACCCCTGCGCGATTAAGTCCCTCTTCGATGGAGCGGCTTAAAACGTTGACGCGATAAAGCACCGCTATCTCTTGTGCGGGTACGCCCGAATCGAGCAGTTTATGTACCTGCTGTGCTATTTTTCTCGCTTCTTCGTTCTCATCATGGGAATTAAGAATACTAACGCTCTCCCCCGCTCCGCGAGTTGCCACGAGAGTTTTGCCCAGCCTTGAGCGGTTATGTTCGATAAGGGCATTTGCCACTTTTAAAATAGGTTCTCTTGAGCGGTAGTTCTCTTCAAGTTTAAAAACCGAAGCCCCCGTAAAATCTTGGTCAAACTCCATGATGTTGCGGATATGGGCGCCGCGCCAGCCGTAAATACTTTGGTCGTCATCCCCCACCACACAAATATTTTTGTGTGCACTGCAAAGTTTTTGGATCAGCTTCAGCTGCAATTCGTTGGTATCTTGGTATTCGTCCACCATAATATACTGGTATTTTTGCGAAGTTTTTTGCGCCAGATCGGGGTAGGTTTCAAGAAGTTTGTAGGTGAGCGAAATAAGGTCGTCGAAATCGACAAGGTTGTTCTCTTTGAGGTAGTTCTCATACTCCTCGTACACTTTTGCAATCTGCTGATAATGAAAAATCTCCGCTTGCTTGTAGGCATCATCAGGGGACATCAAAGAGTTTTTGTAGCGTGAAATCTCGCTTGCTACCAAAGGGATTTGCAGATCGGCATTGAGCTTTTTAATGATCTTTTTTTTATCGTCGGTATCGATTACGACGAAATTATTCTCTCTGTTTAAAAGATGGATATGGAATTTCAAAAACAACAGACCGAATTTGTGAAAAGTACACAGAAGCGGCGGATAGGCGCTTTGTTCTATCATAGCCAAAGCCCTCTCGCGCATCTCTTTTGCCGCTTTGTTCGTAAAAGTGAGCGTGAGGGTGTTGGATGCGGGGATCCCCAGCCCCTCGATCAGGTATGCCAATCTTGAAACGATCGTTGTCGTTTTCCCGCTCCCTGCCCCCGCAAGGATCAACACGGGACCCTCCGTGCGCTTGACGGCATCCGTTTGAGATTGATTGAGTTTTTTAAATATTTTTTCCATCACGACCACTTCATCTAAAATTCTCTTTATTATATCCAAAAACTATTGAATTATTACAAACCTATTGCATTAATTATAATAATGAGTTATAATTTTGTATCAATATTGCTTATAGGAATTATAATGTTAAAAGATTTTGCGAAATTGCAAACGTTTCTTATGGTCGTAAAAGAAAAAAGTTTTTCAAACGCTTCCGCCAAACTCGGGATCTCCCAGCCTGCAGTTACGCAACAGATCAAATTTATAGAGGAGTACCTCGATACGAAGATCGTCGAAAGAAAGAAAAACGGCATCTTGCTAACCAAAGAGGGGGAAGACCTCTACAGAATCGCGCTCAAACTTGAAAAAGCGATAACAAACAGCGAAAAAGAGCTCTTAAAGATTATCAATAAAGAGTTCACCTTCATTATGGGTGCCTCTTTTGCTATCGGGAACTACATTCTCCCCAACTATCTCGGGGAGATCCAAAAAAGGATCAATAACGAGGTATATATGCACGTAGGGCTCTCTTCGGAGATCATCGACGAACTCGAAGATAAAAAAATAGATTTGGCATTGATCGAATCGCCGGTATTCAAAGACAATATCGTATACAGAGAATGGGTCGAAGACGAACTCGTCGTATTTTCGAACCAGCCGATCAAGAAACAGCTGAGTGCCGAGGATCTGCTTGAGTTTGACTGGATTTGCCGCAATGAAAATTCCCATACGCGCCGTTTGACTGCAGAGATTTTCGAAGAGATGGGGGTCAACTGCCAAAACTTTAACGTTATCGGAGTTCTCACAAGCCCGACCTCCATTAAAGAGACGATTCTCAACGCCGACAAAACCGCTGCAAGACCGCTCGTCTCCATTATGTCGCGCCACGTCATCCAAGGCGATATCGCTCAGGGGCGCCTCTTTGAAGCAAGACTAAAAAATTATAAAATAGAAAGAAACTTTTATATCGCCTACTCAAAAGAGCGCAAACACGATGCGTTTATCGACAACGTCGTAAACTACCTGCTCTCTCTCTCGAAGGTCTAAACCCCGTGGGGGTTTGCCCCTTTACTTTTTAAAAAACTTCGAATTTTCGGGGTTGGATAAAAAGCTTTTCATAGAGTTTTCCACCCCTTTGTTATCCACTTTTTCTTTTGAGCGCTGCTCTTTTTTATAGGTCGCAAGGTTGATAAGTATCGGTGTGTCATCCACCAATACCTGCAAAATGCTCAAAAGGGGCACGCTCACCACGCTTCCGAAATTCTCATCTCCAAATCCCGCTTCAAACACCAGACAATCATCGGCAATATGCGCCGTTTCAAACGTATACCCCGCCAGCAGGAAAAGGGTCAAAGAACGAAATTCCGAAAGCATGGCATGGGGAAGCTCCGGATCAAACGTTACGTCGGAGATTTTGCATAAAATGCCGAACTGCTCCTCTTTTTCAAACAAAAACATCAAGGTCTCTTCGATATTTTTTTGCATTAAAGAGGCAAACTTTTTATCATCAATTATTTTTTTCAACACGTTCTTTTCCTTTTTATCGCGCAATTATATCAAAATTCAAAACGGCACCCATCGAGGATCTCAAATCCGATCATTGCATTAAGCAATGCTATCTTTTGGGCTTGGCAAAGCTCTTTGGGGGTGATGTCGGCTTCAAAAATCTTCTTCTCGCTTAAAAGTCTCGCACGCGTAGTGCCGCAAAGCAGCGGTTCTTTGGGCGTCAGCCATCTACCGTTTTTAAAAAGAGCGATATTTGCGATCGAAGTGTCCCGAACCAGATTGTTTTGTACGATCACGATATCGTCAGAGTCGCCTCTTTGGGCAAAGAGGGCATCGATTCGGGTACGATCGAGATATTTATATCTATACTCGAGCGTCTCGTCTTCTACAAACTTTAACGACCGTATCACCCTTTTTTCATAAGGGATATACCCCACCTCAACCGCACCGATATCCCTAACGTCGTAAACGACGCGGCATCGAAACAACCCCTCTTTTGGAGGATGGATCAGGTTCTTTAAAAGGGGTTTCTCTGTTATAGAAAATTGCTCAAGCACCGCTTCAAAACGTTTTTGATGGTAAAAAAGATTCTCTACCGAACCATTTTCGATTTTGATCGTCTCTAAAAACTTACTCTTCACGAAACAAAGCCGTCGAAAGGTATCTCTCCCCCGTATCGCATAAAATAGTAACGATCGTTTTGCCTTGAAACTCCGCTCTTTTTGCAACCTGCATCGCCGCATATACGTTCGCTCCCGCAGAGATGCCGACTAAAAGCCCCTCCGTGCGTGCAAGCATCTTTGCCGTCTCTATCGCATCTTCGTTACTTACGCGGATCACTTCGCCGTAGATACTCGTATCGAGAATTTTCGGAACGAACCCCGCACCTATCCCCTGAATCATGTGTGGCGCGGCACTGCCTCCCGAGAGCACGGGCGAAGCCTCGGGTTCTACGGCAAAAACGGCGATATGTTCCACCTCCTCTTTTAGCACGCGCGACGTTCCTGTGAGGGTTCCCCCCGTTCCGACGGCGGCAACGAAGGCATCGAGCTTTTTATCGGTGTCGCGCAGTATCTCCCGTGCCGTAGTCAGCATATGGATTTCGGGATTGGAAGGGTTTTCAAACTGCTGCAAAATGATGCTCTCAGCTGTCATGGTATGGAGGTTTTGCGCCTCTTCGATCGCGCCGCTCATCCCTTTTGCCGCTGGGGTTAACACAAGTTTTGCACCTAGCGCTTTGAGAAGATTACGCCTCTCGATGCTCATTGATTCGGGCATCGTCAAAACAAGGTCAAGCCCCAGTGCCGCACAGTTTGCAGCCAAGGCTATCCCCGTATTGCCGCTTGTGGGTTCGATAACGGTCGTCCCCTCTTTGATCGCACCCGACTCGATAGCACGGCGTATCATATTAAACCCTATACGGTCTTTGACCGAACTCGTGGGGTTCATAAACTCACATTTTCCCAATATAATCGCACCGCTTTGCTTGGAGGGGGCATTAAGACGAACAAGCGGCGTATTGCCGATAAGTTCCGTGATGTTTTGCGCTATCTTCATTTTCTATCCTCAGAGCTGTTTTTTTGGCATGTATTATACTCAATCTCCTCCAAAAGCGCTCCGACGCACCGCTCTATCATCCTATAAACCTCTAAAAACCCCTCGAATCCTTCAAAAAAATAGGGGTCGGGCACATCTTTGCCCTCTTCTGCATAAGAGCCGAGTTTTACAAGATTTTTCGCTCCCATCGCTTCAAGATTTTTCATATTGCTTGCATCAAGCCCTATTATGAGGTCGAAAGCTTCAAAATCCTCTTTTCTCACCTGTCTGGCACGTTGCGTAGAGATGTCTATACCGTGCATTGCGGCTACTTTGACAGAGTTTGCACACGGTGCTTCTCCCACATGCCAGCTCCCCGTTCCTGCCGAATCTATACGCAGCGCAAGCCCTTTTTTTCTTGCCGCCTCCCGCGCGATCCCCTCGGCAAGAGGGGAGCGGCAGATATTTCCCAAACATACGAATAAAATTGCACGCACGCTTGCTCCTTTAAAGAATTCTCGAGACGACCCTGTTGCGCCCCTCTTTTTTGGCTCTGTAAAGATAATCGTCCGCCCTTTTATAGATATCGTCGTCGTTGGTCAAATCGTAATCGCGCAGCGTTATAAGACCGAACGATGCCGTAAGCACCCCCTCATCACCGTTTTTTTCATGCTTAATCCCGAGTGCCGCAATATTTTTTCTAATCTTTTGGGCGAACAGATACGCATCATGCTCACTTGAACTTTTATACACCACGGCAAACTCCTCCCCTCCTAGTCTAAAACTGTAATCGTACCCTCGCTTCAGAGATTCCCGCAATACCTCTGCAACCTTTATAAGCGCATTGTCTCCCGCCTGATGCCCGTAGGTATCGTTGTAGAGTTTAAAATTATCCAGATCAAAAAGCAAAAAGCTCAAAAAGCCGCCGTCGCGCTTGGTCGTTTGGATCATTCTAGGAAAGATGTCGTTAAAATGTCTTCGGTTATACAGATGGGTTAAACCATCGGTTACTAAAAGCTCCTCGTTGATTTTTTTGTCGGTAATATCATGCATAATAACGTCGTATCCGATTAAAACGTTTTGTTGCAACTTAGGCTGGATATTCACGCTCACCCAAAAAAGTTCGCCGTTTTCTTTGGCTTTTTTCATCTCCCCTTGAAAATTCTTTTTGTATTTAAGCGCTTTGTACATCTTTTCATAAATCTCGTTCGAGACGTCGGGATACCCTAAAAATCTGTATTTTTTTCCGATCAAAAACGATTTTTTGTACCCTGTTTTTTCTAAAAATGCTTCGCTCACATCGACGATATTGCAATGCAGATCCAGCGTTGCGGTGATCACATGTTCATCGATCATTTTTCTGTACTGGCTCATATTTTCATATTTTTTTTCCAGTAATTTGATGTTTCGATTGAATACGAGGTAGATCAATCCCAAAACACCGAGCGTAAGAAGAAAAAAGATAATGCCCGAGGTAAAGAGATAGCCCCGCAAAGCATCTCTCTCCCGCGTAAAATCGGAGAAAAAGAGAAGTTTTGCAATATTTACACCGCTATAATCTTGGATATCGAAACTATAGACTCCGATCGATCTCTCCTCTTTTGAGGTGATGATGACCAAAGGTTCAAAGTCGTACCCAGCTGGAAAATTTTTAATAATTTTTGGATCTTCGAGGGTGGTGTATTGTTGGTAGTACCCGCCTAATTTAGAAGCGATTTGAAGCTGTTGCGACTGCTTGGTATAGAGTGCGCTTTGGAGTTTGTAAAAACCGTATATCTCTTTTAAGAAAAATTCGCTCTCTAACCCAAACTCCATACTTCCGATAAAACGGTTTTCATAAAAAACGGGGTAGGCGATCTTGTACGTCAAAAAGCCGCCCCCCTCTTCAAAGCCCTGTATTGGCACCTTTTTTTGACTTACGTCCCGAATCACGCCGCGGTAAATATTCGTTTCATAAAGGGTGGGGGATTTTTTTTCCATCTGCAAGAGGAGGGTCGTATCGGGAAGATAAAATCGCATCGACACGAGATGCTCGTTCTCTTTTTTTAAAACACTCCATCGCCCCTCGATAAGTTCTAAGAGCTTTTGCTTGTCTTGGGCAAGAAGAGCCTCTTTGACCCCTTGCGAACCTATGTTTGCCATAATGCGGCTCGTATAAAACTGCTCGTACCTGCCGCGCACCTTTTCGTATGCATAACGGAGTTCTGTGGCGTGAGCCTCTTGGGCAGCACGCAACTTTTTGGCCTCTTGCAGATACACAACGGCGGTTGCAACGAAAAAAGCAAGAAAAAGAACAGAAGAGACGAGGAAAAATGTTTGATTTTTAACGCTTAAACGCATGAACTCTCTTTGGGATTTTTTTTGATTTGCATCTCTTTGTTTAAGAAGATATTCTTAAAAAACACAAAGCGATTATAACAAAAAAATCACAAAAATATTTTTTTTCATAACATGCCAAGCGTTACTTTTTTAATGTCTGTAACTCTGCAATGCACCTACATACGAGCTTCTTTCATACACGTCGGGTTTTGCCGTATGTGCCAAAGAGATGCTGCCGCGCATCTGATCGGTGCTCTCATAGCCGTGTTCTTGCATCCAAAAGTTAATATCATAAAGCATTTTTTCTATCTCCCCCTCCCCTTTTTGCAGCAGTACCGAAGCAAACGATGCCACGCTCGCACCGCTCATAATCGCTTTGAGAACATCCAAGCCCGAATGGATCCCCGTGTTTGCGGAGATATCGACACCCAACTGTTTGTAGAGTATTGCACACCAGCGAAGCGTCTCGCTTTTGTCGCGTGTGGAAGTGAGGTTGGCTACATGTTTTGGCATGAGGGTTTCAAGATCGATATCCACCTGCACGGGATTGTCAAAAAGGGTCAACCCGTTTACGCCCGCATCGACAAACCGTTTTGCCATATGTGCAGGTGCGCTAAAATAGGGATTCATCTTGAGATTCAGCGGGATAGAGATATGTTCTCGCAAACTTGTAATGGTGTCGATGTAGAGCTTTTCGACAATCTCCCCCTCCATTTCGATCGAGGTGGGAATATAGGTGATATTAAGCTCCAGCGCATCCGCACCCGCCTCTTGGATCTTGGTTGCATATTTAATCCAGCCGCCGTTGCTTACCCCGTTGAGACTTGCAATGATCGGGATAGAGAGACTTTTTTTCATCTTGGCAAGCTCCTCAAGATAACCGTCCGCTTCGATATTGTGAAAACTGATGTCGCTCGGAAAATAATCAAGCGCCTCGGCGTAAGAATCGTTGGTGCTTTGCAAGAAATGATCGAGGCTATGCTGCTCGTGGTTGATCTGCTCTTCAAAGAGCGAATGCACAACCACCGCGCCAATATTGTTATCTTCGAGTCTTCTCACGCCGTCCAAATCTTTTGTCAGCGGCGAGGCGGATGCCACTAAAGGGTTTTTGAGTGTAAGTCCTAAATATTTCGTTCGTAAGCTTGGCATGTTACTCCCCTTTGTCAAATTGGTGTTGCAGATTGCTGTAACGTTTATAGAGATTCTGCGCCGTATGGGTGGCGGTTTGCAAGAACCCAAGTGCCGCTTCTTTATCCATTTTCTCTACCATCTTAAAGCGGGTTTCGCCGTACATAAACTCTTTCACGCCCAAACTCGGCTCTTTATAATCAAGAATCATAGGGTTTTTCCCCGCCGCCAAAAGTTCGGGATTAAACCTAAAGATAGGCCATAATCCGCTTTGTACCGCTTTTTTCTGTTGTTCCATCCCATAGCGCAGATCGTACCCGTGCGCTACGCAGTGGCTGTATGCGATAATGATCGAAGGTCCATCATACGCTTCGGCTTCGAGAAACGCTTTGGTGGTCGCTTTGTCGTTGGCGCCCAAGCTCACTTTTGCTACGTAAACGTTTTCGTAGTTGATCGCCATCGATGCCAGATCCTTTGGCATGGCGGCTTTGCCCCCCGCGGCAAATTTCGCCACGGCTCCCGTCATGGTCGCTTTGGATTGCTGCCCTCCCGTGTTGGAGTACACCTGCGTATCGAGCACCAGAATATTGACGTTTTTGCCGCTGGCTAGCACATGATCTAGTCCGCCGTAGCCGATGTCGTACGCCCAACCGTCACCCCCGATGATCCAAACCGATTTATGTACAAGATAATCGGCAATCTCCAAAAGCTCTTTTGCCTTTGGCATGTCGCTTTTTTTGAGCATCTGCTTGAGGATATTGATGCGCGAGCGTTGTGCGTTGATCTCTTTCTCTTCCCTTTGCGATGCCCCGAGAATCTCTGCGACGAGTCCCCCATCAAGCACCTCTTTTAGCTCATCTATGAGGTGAAGCGCTTTTTCTTTGTGGGCGTCGATCGCCAAACGGAATCCGAGTCCGAACTCCGCATTGTCTTCAAACAAAGAGTTCGACCATGCAGGACCTCTCCCCTCGCTATTTTTCTTCCAAGGCGTAGTGGGGAGGTTCCCCCCGTAGATCGAACTGCATCCCGTTGCGTTTGCCACAATCATCCGATCCCCAAAAAGCTGCGAAGCGAGTTTAATGTAGGGGGTCTCCCCGCATCCCGGACACGCACCGCTAAACTCAAACAGCGGCTCTAAAAACTGCGACTCTTTGACGCTGCCAAAATCGAGCGCCTCCCGTGCGACATACGGGAGCGACTCAAAGAATTCCCACTCTTTGATCCCCTTCTCGCGAAGCGGCAGCTGCGGCGCCATATTGATCGCTTTGAGGTTGGTTTGCGATTTATTTTTGGCAGGGCATACCTCGACACACAGAGCACACCCCGTACAATCCTCAACCGCAACCGAGATCATGAACATATCCTCTGCGCCGAACCCTTTTGCTTTTTTGGCATGGAACCCCTCCGGCGCATTGCCGAGCAATGCGTTATCGACCACCTTGGAGCGGATCACCGAGTGGGGACAGACGCTCACGCACTTGTTACACTGGATACACACATCGGCGTCCCACACGGGCACCTCTTGGGCGATATTGCGTTTTTCGTACTGCGTGGTGCCCGTAGGCCACGTACCGTCGTCAGGAATCGCCGAAACGGGGATCTCATCCCCCTTGTACTCGGTGATTTTTTGAATGACGTTTGCGACGAAGGCATCAAAGTCCCCTTTGAGTGCGGGTTTGAGCTCCTCTTGGCTCGTAATGCGCGCAGGCACCTCAACCTCGAAAAGGTTGGCTAGGGTGTTATCGACCGCCGCAAAATTCATCGCTACGATCTGATCCCCTTTGCCGCCGTAGGTTTTTTTGATGGCGTGTTTAATCTTCTCGATCGCTTCATCTCGCTCAAGCACCCCGCTTATAGCAAAAAAGCAGGTTTGCATAATGGTGTTGATACGTGCGCCCATCCCGCTCTTTTTGGCTACGCTGTAGCCGTCGATGGCATAAACTTTAAGCTTCTTTTTGAGTATCTGTTCTTGGGTTACGCGCGGCAGGCTCTGCCACACCTCCTCTTTTGCATAGGGGGTATTGAGCAAAAACACACCCCCCTCTTTGGCGATACCGAGGATGTCGAGTTTTTCCAGAAACACCGCCTGATGCACCGCCACAAAATCTGCTTTTTGCACAAGATAGGTCGCTTTGATGGGGTTTGGTCCAAAACGCAGATGCGAAACCGTCATAGAACCCGATTTTTTCGAATCATACACGAAATACCCCTGTGCATAGTTGGGGGTTTGGGTGCCGATGATCTTGATGGAGTTTTTATTTGCCCCCACCGTTCCGTCCGAACCAAGCCCGTAAAACACCGCTTCAAACTGCCCTTGGTTCGGGAGCACGAAATCTTTGTCGTAAGCTAAGCTCGTAAAGGTCACGTCATCGTCGATGCCGACCGTAAAATGGTTTTTCGGGTTCTCTTTTGCAAGTTCCTCGAAGATACCGAGGATCATCGCGGGGGTGAACTCTTTACTCGAGAGTCCATAACGCCCTCCGATCACCTTTGGCATGTGCCCCTCTAAAGAGTCGCGATGCTCAAAAAGCGAAGCGACTACGTCATGATAAAGCGGTTCGCCGATGCTTCCCGCCTCTTTGGTGCGATCGAGCACCGCAATCGATACAACGGTTTTTGGAAGCGAAGCCAAAAATGCCTCCGAAGCGAACGGAAGCGCCAAGCGCACCTTCACCATCCCTACCTTTTCCCCATGCTCTAGCAGATACTCCACGCTCTCCTCGAGGGCTTCCGCACCCGAACCCATCAGCACGATCACGCGCGTTGCATCCTCGGCACCGATATACTCAAAAAGTTTGTAAGCGCGCCCCGTGAGCGCGGCAAACTTATCCATCTGCTCTTGGAGGATGCGCGGCACCTCTTTGTAGTATTTGTTCACCGACTCTCTCCCCTGGAAATAAACGTCTGGATTTTGGCTCGTACCTCGAAGAACGGGGTTGTCGGGGGTAAGGGCACGTTTTTTATGGCATGCCACAAGTTCGGGATCGATCATCGCTTGCAAAACGCTCTCATCGAGTATCTCTATTTTGCTTATCTCGTGCGAGGTGCGAAACCCGTCGAAAAAATGCAAAAACGGGATACGCGATTTTAAAGAAGCAGCTTGGGAGATAAGCGCGAAATCGTGCGCTTCTTGAACGGAGTTTGAGGGCATAAGGGCAAAACCGCTCTGGCGCACCCCCATAACGTCTTGATGATCGCCGAATATCGAGAGTCCCTGAGCGGCAAGACTGCGCGCGGCTACGTGAAAAACGGTCGGTGTCAACTCCCCCGCTATTTTATACATATTGGGGATCATCAAAAGCAACCCTTGAGAAGCCGTAAAGGTGGTGGTAAGCGCCCCCGCCTGCAATGCCCCGTGCACCGCGCCGCTGGCACCCCCTTCACTTTGCATCTCATACACCTCGGGGATAGAGCCGAAGATATTTTTCTGTTTTTTAGCGCTGTACATGTCGCTAAGCTCCCCCATCACCGAAGAGGGGGTTATGGGATAGATCGCTATCACCTCGTTTATCTTGTGCGCTACGCGCGCTACCGCTTCATTGCCGTCAACCGTCTCGTATATCTTTGCCATCTGCGATCCCCTGATTCATAATATTTCACCGATTATCATCACAATTTAATCGTAATTAAACTACACTATAATTACACACAAAAAGTTAAGAGGAACTAAAATGGAAAATATCCACGCCGACATACTCATCATAGGTGCAGGACCCGCGGGGCTTGTAGCGGCAAACACCGCGCATGAGAACTACCCCGACAAAAAAATAATCATCGTCAAAGAATACGAAAAAAACCAAGTGCCCTGCGGTATCCCTTACGTTTTTGGTCCTACGCTGGGCGACGTGGAAAAAAACGCCATGCCATGCGGCGCACCGAGCCCCAACCTCGAGGTGCGCGTAGAAACTATTACGCAGGTCGATATTCAAGCAAAAACCGCCGCATCCTCAAAAACCCTCTATTCGTTCGACAAACTCATTTTCGCAACGGGCTCGATCCCTTTCGTGCATCCGAGTTTTAAAGATACCGTGGCGCTTGAAAACGTATTTTGTATGGGCAAATCCTACGACGAGGTGAAAAAGATCCAAGAATATGTCGCGGATAAAGAGCATATCACCGTCATAGGAAGCGGTTTTATCGGCGTAGAGGTCGCAACCGAACTCGCAAGTGTAGGGAAAAAAGTCACGATTATCGGGGGAAGGCATGTGCTTGCAGGCTCATTCGATGAAGATATGGCGATCCAAGCCGAAGAGATTATGAAGCAAAAGGGGGTCACCCTCGTTTTAGGGCAACATGCCAAAGAGATATCCAAGGCAAACTCCTTGGCATGCGGGGTGATACTCTCCGATGGCACCCAAATCACTACCCAAGCGATCATCCTTGCAACGGGGTATAAACCAAACACCTCTCTTGCCGCCGATGCAGGGCTCAAACTCGCCCGTTACGGCGGTATCTGGGTCGATGAGTATATGCGCACCAAACACAAGGATATCTTTGCCGTGGGTGATTGCAGCGGCAGACGCGATTTTATCACCCGAGACCCCTCCAAGGTGATGCTCGCCTCCACCTCGGCAGCCGAAGCCAGAGTGGCGGGAAACAGCCTCTATGCGCTTAAAACCCTCAAAGGGTTCAACGGAACCATTGCCATCTTCTCAACCATGATCGGCGATCGCGCTTTTGCAAGCGCGGGGGTGACCGAAGCTAGAGCCCAAGAGGAAAAAATCGACTGCGTCAGCGGCTTTTTTGAAGGGTTTAACCGCCATCCCGCAACTATCCCCGACGCTTCGAAGCAGTCGGTAAAACTGATCGCCATGAGAAACAGCGCTCAGATCATCGGCGGTCAGGTGATCGGCGGCAAAGAGGCGGGAGAGATTATCAACATCATCGGACTCGCCATCGAAGCAGAACTCACCCTCCACCACCTTATCTCGCTCCAAATCGCGACCCAGCCCCTGCTCACCGCCGCACCGACGAACTACCCCATCGTAAAAGCGGCGCAAAACGCACTAAAAAATAGCTGATACCGTCGTGATCCACCCTAGGACGACTAGGGGTCCTAGGAGCGCGGTCGCGATTCCAAGAATCAAAAAATCTTTTGCCGCAATCTTTTTGCTCGCGTACACGATAGCATTGGGCGGCGTCGAAACGGGCAGGCTCATGGCAAACGAAGCGCTGAGTGCAACCGTGATAACGGCTATCGCGCTCCCCTCTTGCGAAATACCCGTTGCTACGGCGATGACGATAGGGAGCATAATATTCGTCGCGGCGGTATTGCTCATAAAATTTGAAATAAGCACGACGATATAGGCAAAGATAAGCACGACGAAGAAAATCTGCATATTCTCGACGTTCACAAGCGATGCGAACCAAAGGTCAAGCCCCGTTTTTGAAACCGCAAGTCCAAGGCTCAAGCCGCCTATAATCAGAATAATGACGTCCCACCGTATCTGGCAGATATCGTCCGCATCCAAGATCCCAAAAAGAGTAAAGCCGATGATGGGGATAAGCGAGACCACGGTGGTAGGAATATGGTGCAGCGGACCCGTGAGCCACAGCAAAATCGTGATCGAAAAAATCGCAATGGTGACGTTTTTTTTCCAGCTTGGCACCGTAGGGATTTTGGAAAATCTTTTGGTCGAATCGTCAAAATGCTCCACCTCTTTGATACTTGTAAGATCGATAAAAGGCTCGTTGGAGGGGTAAAGTTTTAAGATCAAAAGGCGCAAAAGAAGCACGACGATGAGCGAGGGCACAAGCGCATACCCCATCCAGCCGATGAAAGAGGGAGCGTTTTCTCCCAAAATACCCACCGCTATAGCATTGGGCGGCGTGCCTATGATGGTCGCCATGCCGCCGAGATTGGCGCCGATAACGACGGAGAGAAGCATCGCTTTTGCAAAAGGGTTGGAGGGTTTGACATGTAAAAGCAGCGGTGTAAGTACCGTCATCATCATCGCCGCCGTCGCGGTATTTGAGATAAACATCGAAAGCACGAAGGTGACCGCGATAAGCCCGCTCAAAATATTTTTTGGTCTGCCTCCGACGACGAAGAGAACCTTTTTGGCAAGCCAAAGATCGAGTTTGGTTTTCGAAGCCGCGCTCGCCATGATAAACCCTGCCAAAAACAAAAAGATAAGCGGCGAAGACCAAGGTTTGAGATAATATTCCCACTCTTTCGAACCGCTTGAAAACTCAAGATCGCTAAACCCCAAAAGCACGATCTCCAAAGCTATCACCAGCAAAGAAACGGCAAAAGCGGGGATCGCCTCGCTGATCCAAAGCCCCGCGGCAAAAAGCAAAATAAAAAGGGTGCACACCCCCTCCCGGGATAATGCGTATTCGGGGATACATGCCACGATAAGCGCCCCAAATAAAGAGAGAAAAAACATCACAAAAGAGTCACGCAGCGATATGCGGTGCAGCTCGTCAAAAAATTTCTTCAAATGTCTTCGGGTATCCAACATGCCATAGCCTTTACGTAAAACGAGATTGTAACTCGCTAAAAAATTTTCTTCAAGATGTCCCTCATACGCCGGCATCTAAAAAAGTGACTCTATTTCTTCCGTTTTCTTTTGAAAGATAAAGTGCTTCATCGGCTCTGGCGACGAGCGTATCGGTTGATTCCGTTTTAGCATAGAGCGTTGCCCCTATGCTTGCAGTTATATGTTCGACCGTTTCAAAATGGCTTTGTTCTATCTTTGTGCGCAAGTTCTGTGCAAAACTCAGAAGCGACTCTTTCGTGGCATGCGGCACGATAATAATAAACTCCTCGCCGCCCCACCGTCCGACGATATCGCTCTTTCTAGAATTTTTTTGCAAAATAGACGCGAACGTCTGCAGCGTGACGTCTCCCGCATGATGCCCATAGCGATCGTTTACTTGTTTAAAATGGTCTATGTCGAGCAAAACAATCCCGAATGCCGCACCGTAGCGGTCTGCGAGATCTTTGTTGACCTGAAGCATCACATCAACCTTATGGCGGTTGTAAAGGTTCGTCAGCCTATCCGTAACCGCCATCCTCTCAAGCTCTTTTTCATACGCGACGTTTTGGGTGATATCTCTCGTCAAACCGATAAAACGCATCTCGCCCGTCTCTTTATCGACGACCAAGCGGGAGTTAACCTCCGTCCAAACCGTAGAGCCGTCCTTGCAGGGCTGCTCTACACGCACAATCTTCATCGTCGGGGTCTCTCCGCGTCCTACGGTTTCGATACTTGCTGCCATGGCGCTTATTACATCCTCGCGCGATCCCTCGCAAATAAGCTCTTCAAAGGTTTGAGACATCACCTCCTCTACGCTAAATCCGCGAAGTTTTGCAACCGAGGGGCTAACATAGACAAATCCCCCATCGACGTTCATAACCCATACTACGTCATCCATATTTTCCGCAAGCCATTCGTACTGTTTATACGCGTCGTTTAGCTCTTCGTTTTTGCGCTGGATCACCTTATTGAGTTTGTGTATCTCGTAATATCTCCACATGCCAAACAAAACAAGCAATAATGCGACCGCGGCTATTTTATACAACAGCGCATAATCGTTGTTCTCCGCAAACTTCACGGCAAGCCATTTGTCGTAGAGTGCTTGAATCTCCCTCTCCTCTATGCTCTCCAAAGCTTTTTGCATAATCGTTTTAAGGAGCGGTTCATCGTTTCTCGTAGCAATACGCAGCGACCACTCCTCGTCGAACTTTCCTCCGATCTTTACATCGGTCACGCCCTCTTCGCGAAGGGTATAGGCAAGCGTTATCAAAGGTTCAAGATGTCCGGCAACCTTCCCTTCCCTCACAAGAGCGATCCCCTCTTTAAGATTTGCAACTTCGATAATATCTATGCGGGGGTATTGCATTTTTATCAGTTCAACGAAAGCATACCCTTCGACCAAAGAGAGTTTTTTCCCCTCCATCTCCTCAAGGTTATCGACAAAAACCTCACTGCTTTTGGTCGCAATCACCATCGGGGACGACGCATACGCGCTGCTAAAATCCATAATGGCTTTACGGCTTGGAGTTTCCATAGCCATCGGGAACATATCGCATTTTCTCTCGCGTGCTAACGCCATGCTCTTCATCCACGTATCACTCGGCACGAGCTCAAACTCGATGGAAGTTTTTTCCTTTATAAGCTTGAGGATATCTGCCGCCATCCCGACATGTCTCCCCTCTTCATCGATCGCTTCCAAAGGGAGCCAATTGGGATCGACGCAAATCTTGATTGTTTTTTTCTCTTGGAAGTACGCACTCTCCTCTGGGGTTAAAGAAAACTTGCCCGCCGCTTCGTAAAGCAAGGTATCAACGGTGACATTGGTTTTGTACATGCCAAGAAGATTGTATATATCAAGAAGCCTCTGGATTTTCTCTTTTTCGATAACGCCCCGCTTTTTACCCGTTGCATAGGTAAGTTGTTTGAGGATTCTTGCTTCATAGAGCAAAGCTCCCTCCGATTTGTTTTGGGTATTGTATTTTTTAAGGATCACCTCTACGGTTTCATCGATATGGTCCAAAGCATATTTCCAACCCTGCAAAGATGCCCGTCGAAAATTCTCGACGAGATGGGGATACTCACGAAGCTCTTTTTTAGAGGTAAATAACATATCGCTGTAAAAATCGAATCCGTAATCTTTGGGGTTCCAAACGTCGTATGCAATCCCCTGCTTCTCAAGCGTATAGAGTTCATTTGAGAGATACCAAGCTGCTATATCGGTAGTTCCATCAAGAAGGCTCTGTACTTGAAACGTAGGCTCTTGGATCTTCATAGCATCAAAAGTTAACCCGTTGGCGTAAAGCATCGAAACAAATGCCGTGTTTTGCCTTGATTCGGCATCGATCATGATTTTTTTATTTTTAAAATCTTCTATCGACTTGATACCCGAGGAGTTTAGACTAACCAAAACATACGGGGAGGATTGGAAGATCGCACTCAAGAAAACGATATCGTTCGTAGTTACGGCATCGAGCACCGTTCCCGAGTAGCCTATCGCAAATGTGTGTTTATTTTCGGTCACGCTTTTACTAAGCTCTACCGTATTGTTGTATTCGAGTATATGTACGTCAAGTCCCGCATCTTCGTAAAAACCTTTCTCTTTTGCCATGTAATAACCGGCAAATTCAAACTGATTTTTCCAATTTAACTGAAGGGAAACTTTTTCTAAAGAGGTGCTCTCTGCTAGAGCTGGAACGACGGATAAAAATATAATGAAGAACGATACGACGAATAGCTTCACACACCCTCTTTATTGTTATGTTTATGCTGTTTTAAAAATTGCGTTATTGTAGCATAGGTGAGCTGTATATCCCTTACACGACTGTTTCGTTTTTCTCTCCGGCGTAAAAGAATAGTTGGCTCTAGCGCGAGAATGTGACACTCTTATTTGATTTAGTTTTGGATAAAATTTAAAAAAAGGTTTTGTAAAAGAGATGGTGCGATCGAAGGGATTTGAACCCTTACACCTGTTGGCACTACCCCCTCAAGATAGCGTGTCTACCAATTCCACCACGATCGCGTGTTGTAAGAAAAAATTTAACCCCGAAGGGTTAAAGAGGAGTACTTAAAGATTAACCTAAGTACGGGTTAGCGTAAAGTGCGATCAACGCAATTACAAGTGCATAGATAACTTGCGCTTCGATCATCGCTA
Organism: Sulfurimonadaceae bacterium; assembly: GCA_963664885.2. Classification (GTDB taxonomy): domain Bacteria; phylum Campylobacterota; class Campylobacteria; order Campylobacterales; family Sulfurimonadaceae; genus Sulfurimonas. The sequence goes on along the minus strand of CAXXSB010000010.1, from coordinate 13,805 downwards.
ATGCGATAAACATCGTAGTCATAAGTTTAGCACCTAAACCTGGGTTACGAGCTGTACCAGCGATTGTTGCAGCAGCAGTATGACCCATACCGATAGCTCCACCAAGTGCAGCAAGACCAAGTCCAAGACCTGCAGCGATCATTGAGTACGCTTTTAAAGTTTCGTTTACTACTGCTTCTTCAGCACCAAACGCAGCAGCTGTTAATGCTACTAATACGAAAAGAATTTTTTTCATAATGTTTCTCCGAAATTAATTACAAACCCGTTCGGCTCACGTAACTATATTGCTATAGCAACCTAAACATAAATGCCTAGATTTCCCTACTAGAAATTTGACTGAGCGAAGTGTATACAAAAAAATCTAAATAATTCTTTAAATGAGGAACTATTTTACGAAAAAATACTTACATGCCATGAAATCTATGGCATGCAGCCCCTAAGCACGCCCTAAAGAGATCTTATTCCCTTTAAATTCCAAAATCTCAACGTTGATTTTATCTCCCTCTTTGAGTACGTCGGAGACTTTATCGACACGCCCCTCGGAGAGTTTGGAGATATGGATCAACCCGTCGGTTCCATCAGGAAGTTCTATAAAAGCGCCGAAATCGACGATTTTTTTCACGATCCCTTCGTATTTACCGCCCACTTCGTATTTTATCTTCGGTGCTTTGGGGGTATTTACAATATTTTCAATATGTTCTCTTGCCCCCGCAACGCCCGTTTTGTTTTTTCCCGTAACTTTGACTTTTCCCTCTTTTTTGTCAATGTCGATCGCGACTTCAAACTTCTCTATGATCTCGCGGATCGTTTTGCCCGCTTGCCCTATAACGTCGCCGATGAAGCTAGGGTCTATGTGGAAAAAGTCGGTACTCGGAAGAACACCGTCGTTAAATTTGATCTTTTCCTCTGCGCCGAGCATAATATCGATGATATGTGCGCGCCCCTCTTTTGCCTGATACAATGCTTCTTTGAGCACCTCTAAACTGATACCGCCGAGTTTGATATCCATCTGCATCGCGGTGATACCGTTTTTAGAACCCGTGACTTTAAAGTCCATATCGCCATCATGATCTTCGAGCCCCATAATGTCAGAGAGAATGGCATATTTCTCCCCCTCGCTTACCATACCCATTGCGATCCCCGCAATGGTGTCGCTTGTTTCGATATCCGCCGCTTTAAGTGCCATATACCCGCCGCATACCGTCGCCATAGAGGAGGAACCGTTCGATTCGAGTATCTCAGAAACCAGACGGATCGTTCTGCCCTCAAGCGCAACGATAGGCTCTAACGCGCGTTTTGCAAGGTTTCCGTGTCCGAGTTCGCGGCGTTTCACCCCCGTAATAGGAGAAGCTTCCCCCACGCTAAAACCTGGAAAATTGTAGTGCACCATAAAGTTTTCGTTTTGCGTGCTCTCATCGGTGAGATTCTCAAACATCTGACCGTCTTTCACACCGCCGAGAGTAAGTACCACAAGTGCCTGCGTCTGCCCTCTTGTGAAAAGGCACGAAGAGTGCGCACTCGGTAAAACATTGGTGCTTATAGAGATAGGGCGCACCTCATTGAGCGCTCTTCCGTCGGCTCTTATACGCTCATTGAGAATTTGTGCGCGCACCTCTTCCCTTTTAACCCTTTCGATGGCATCTTTGAGTTCTACTTCCGATGCAACCTCTGCCCACTCCGGTTTTGCAGCCAAAATTCTTTTACGCAGTGCGCGAAGTGCCGTCGAGCGCTCCGATTTTGCCATTTGATTCATTGCCGCTTTTACGTCGCTTACGTGATTGTCGCGCACATAAGAGAGCATCTCTTCATTGAGAGTATGGGCTTTATACTCCAGAGAGAGGGTATCTTTTTTATATGGCATGAACACCTGTTCGTACTGCTTGTTCGCGTCAAAAAGAACCTCTTGTGCCTGTGCCAAAATAGCGATAAGTTCCTCTTCTGCAAGGGCATTGGAGAGATGTTTGGATATACCGCCGCTTGCTACGGCAGGATCCATCATCGGGTCTAGCATGTAGGTGTTTTCAATCTCTAAAGTATCCGAACCGATCGAACGCATCTCGATCATGAGCAGTTCCTCTTTTGTTCCCGAGAGGTAAAGATCAAGCGTCGATCTGCCCAGTTGCGTCAATGTCGGATTCAAAATCACCTCTCCGTCCACTTTTGCCGCACGGATAGCGCTTACCGAAGTATCAATCGCTATATCGGAAACATACAGTGCGGCCGAAGCGGCATTGAGTGCAAGTATCTGCAGATCGGCATCTTTATCGACGCTAAATACCATAATCGTAATCTGTGTCGGATAGCCGAACCCTTTTGGGAAAAGGGGACGAAGAGAGCGGTCTACTATTCTCGATGTAAGCGTTTCAAAATCGCTCGGCTTGGTTTCGCGCTTAAAAAATCCTCCGGGGATTTTTCCCGCTGCGTAGGTTTTTTCGATATATTGCACGGTCAAAGGGAGAAAATCATCCTTGACGACCTCTGTTTCATCGATCACCACCGTTGCCAGAATAACCGTATTGCCCGATTTAAGCCATGCCGCTCCGTTTGCCTGTCGCGCTACTTCGTTAAACGAATACGCCTCTTCTCTATTTTTTAATGCTATCTCTACATCATATTTCATGCCGTTTATTCTCCAAATATTTTTCAATTTTCTCTTCGCTAATCTTATCTAATTCTTCATAATAGAGGGGTGTTTCCACATAATCCTCTATATCGTAAAGACAATAAACATCGTCGCAAAAAGGTTCTAAAAGTTCTAGTACGTCGCTGGGAAGTACGGGAACCGCTATATATACCGCTTTGGGTTTTTGTGCCAGAATCGTTTTAAGAGCCGTCACGAATTTCGATCCCGTTTCGCTCCCCTCATCGACCAAAAGCACAAATTCCCCTTTTACGTTGACAAAACGTCGTCCTTTGCGGTATTTGTATATAGAGCTCAGGATCTTTTCTTCGTGCTTACGGTGTGCTTCGCCGTAGATATAGTCGTACTTGATATCAAACGCATCCACCAGCTTTTCGTGGATCACGATCTCTTCGCTCTCACTCACACGGGCTATCTCGCACTCATCGTTATTGGGGGCAAAAATCGGTTCCGTAAACAAAAAATCGATCTCGTTAGGGTATCTGCCTCGCAAATAAGAAGCAAGTTCGAGCCCCCCCTTGGAGACTGCAATGATTTTCCAATTCTCCTCTTTGAGGCGTTGCATCGGGATCACTTCTTTGAGCCTTAGAGCCGCATCTTCCCTGTTTTTAAGAATATGTTTGTACTGCATACGTCAATTCTCCTTGAGCCTTTCAGGAAGACGCATAGCAAAGTCCGAAGCCCCGCCGCCGCTTCCCATTAAGGGTTTTAACACCACACTTATGTATAAATAACGATCGTAAATCGAGGATGTATCCCCGGTTCTTAACACTGGACGCACATTCTCTACGTAACGAAGTCCGAAATCCCAACATCTTTTTTTATACATAAAGCCTATCTCGGAACTTTTCTTTTCTCTGTTCTCATAATCGTAATTCATGCTGGCATGATACGAATAATGTTCATTGTAAGTATAACGTGCCGTGGATGTTATATAGCTTGTGTAGGGTGTATAGGTAGCGGTTTGTTCTAAAAAAGTGTCTCTGTAAAGATGCGAAAGTGAAAAATTCCAGCTTGCATCCTTGTAAGTGATCTGATTAAGTATTTTTGAAAATGCTTTTTCGTCGTAATTGTAAAAAAAGTTATTGTAATAACTTATCGTATCGCTTAGCTGTACATCCAGTTCGTTCTCAAGCTCGCCGAGTTCGTTGCTCTCTTTGTTGTAGTCTATATTTTGTGCTATACGATGGTAAAGTTTCTGTTTTGCCTCTTGATCGTAAAAATATTGCGTAAAATCGAGTTTGAGAGTATCTTGTACTTCGGAGATCGTATAAAACTCACATTGGGGTTTCATCTGATTCTCTTTGCGCGCACAAAACGATTCATACTCTTCATAATAACCGTTTTGCGTGTCGCTTCCTTGCGCAATCAACGTTGCACCCAGACCAAAAACGTGGGTAAAGCTTTCAAACCCTTTGGCAAGCTGCGTAGAGGCTTTAAGAACATGATGGTTACGCGCGTAATAGCCGTTTTCATATTCCCCCGATCTTACCTCTTCATCTCCTGAAAATTTCGAATGCTGCGCATAAAGCTCTGCCGTATATGCCAATTGCAGATACTCATCAAAAAGCGAGGTTTGCAAGGTCAGAGGCACGGCGACATTTGTTTGTATTACACGCTTATTGACTATTCTGTGAATATTGTTGCTTTGAATATCTACATTGTAAAGAAAATGATTACGCAACAATCCATTTAAATAACGATGGTAGTGCAATGTAGGAATTTTTTGCAAGGTATTTTCATTGCTTTGAAGCGTTAAATCTTTATAATACTTAAAATAGGTACCAAGATAGTTTTGATCACTATTATAAAAACCGTTTATTCTTGAAAGCACCTGCGTAGCCGTAACGGTCTGCGTCGTGTCGTTAGAGGAAAGGTTTAAATAATCGACGTCGTTCATATTGTTAATATCGATATAAAGCCCAGTTTGCGCATCGGAATCCCTAGCAAACCATCCTTGCATTACGTCCTTATTTTCATATTCGAAATTGAATCCGTAATGTTTCTCATTGAGCAGTTCCTGCTCTTGTACATAGGATATCTTTTCTTTAAAAAAACCACTTTTGAAGCTTCCCCGAGAAAGAGGACTGTCTACAAACCTAAACTCTCCATAAATTCCCTCTCCACGCAACGTTCTTATTTGCGGCTTGAGTTCCAAATCCCACCAATTTTGCTCGGCTATATACAAAGGTTGTTCGTAATAAAAACCTTCGCTTCCCGAGATTCCGAAGGTGGGTATAAGCAAACCTGTTCTTCGTGTTTTGTCAAGCGGATAGCCGAAATAAGGGGTATATATCAGGGGAATATCATAAAGATAAAGACGCGCATTGTAGAGGTTTAGCCATTTAGATTCGGTGTTGTACTCCGAAGAGGAGAACTCTATCTTCCAAAGAGGATCGATCGGATCGCAGCCGCTAGTAACACCCGCTTCAATTTGCAGATCGTTCTCAAGCGCATACCCGGTATCACCGCTGAGCCACACTTGTGATTCTTTCTCGAGCATATAAAACGGCTGAAAAATACGCTCTTTTTTAGCAATATTTATTTTTGCGTAGGAACCTAAGAGTTTGTACTCGCCGTTATAATTCGCTCGAATATTCTCAAAAAGCTCCAAATCACCGCTCTCTTTATTGTAAAGAGCTCTCTTAGCACTTAAAAAATAGCTTCCGTACACTACGATCACCTCATCGGAGGCTATTACCTTCTCCCCCTCCGCGGTTATCGATGTCGCATATATCTCCACCTTTTCTTTGGCATGTAAAAATAAAGCACAAAAAAGAAGCAGAAAAAAAAACTTACGCATTGATTACCAAAGTCTGCGCTGTTTTATCATGCCATGTTTGGCGTGCAGGGTCAAGCAATCCCCATAAAAATCCCAAATAAAACAGCATCTCGCTAATAATCCTAAAGATAGCACGGTTAAGCGCGCACAGGACGTTTGGATTTTGTAAAGTACGTATTTCGATCACGCGAATCTTCATAACTATTTTGCCAAGCGAAGCTCCGTACTGCATCGTAAAAAACGCTTGATAAATAATCTTTAATGCCATATATTCAAGGACAAACGTATTGGTCAGATTGATAACCTCCTCCACATTGGTCGCTTGCGCAAAAGAGTCCCATAAAGCAAACATCAGCAAAAAAGAGAGAAGCATCTCGTCTATAAAAAACGCCATACCCCTTTTTTTATTGTCGGCTAAGGTCAAACCCTCGCGATGAAGTAAATTTTCTATCTCTTCATTCATCTCTTAGAGTGCCTGATACGCAATATCCGTGCGCAGTTTTTTCCCTGCAAAATGTACCTGCCCGCAACGCATATACGCTCTATCACGCGCTTGCTTGATGGTATCGCCAAGCCCTACGCACACAAGTACGCGCCCGCCGTCTGCATAAAGTTTTTCATCTTGAAGCGTGACGCCTGCATAAGAGATATGGGTATATTTTTCAATCTCCTCATGGTGTACCTCATCAAGGATAATTTCTGCAGGCTTCGAACTTCCGTAAGGATAGTTTTCACTTGCCATGACAACACCCACGGCATACTGTTTTGAAAACTCCACTTTTATCTCCCCAAGACGATTGGTAGCGGCTTTTAAAAACATATCACTCACGCTTGAGGTCATAAGCGGCATAAGTATCTCACACTCGGGGTCTCCAAAACGCACGTTAAACTCCAAAGTTATCGGTTCCCCTTTGACAACCATAATCCCGATAAATAAAACGCCCTCAAAAGGAGCACCCTCTTTTTTCATCCCATCAAGGGTTGGGCGAATAATGCGCTCTTTTACTTTTTCATAAAGAACATCATCCACGAGCGGCGTCGGAGCGTACGCACCCATCCCTCCCGTATTTGGACCTTGGTCGTTGTCCATTAAACGCTTATGATCCTGCGCCGCAGGCAAAAGGATAAAATCATCCCCGTCGCACACCGCGAACATCGAAAGTTCATACCCGTCTAAAAACTCTTCGACTATCACCTTTTTCCCTGCATCGCCGAAACTTTTTCCGCTAAGCATCTCGCTTATTGCCACTTTTGCTTCATCGTGTGACTGAGCAATGATTACCCCTTTGCCGCCGCACAATCCGTCCGCTTTGACAACGATAGGAGCACTCAGAGAATTTGTAAATTTAAAAGCATCTTCAATCGAATCTGTTTCAATATAGCGTGCCGTAGGGATATTGTACTTTGCCAAAAAGTTTTTCATATACACTTTAGAGCCTTCAAGCTGCGCAGCCGCTTTGCTCGGTCCAAAAATCGTCAAACCGTGTGCTTTAAACACATCCACGACACCCTCTACCAGAGGTGCTTCTGGTCCTACGATGGTGAGCTCTATTGCGTTCTCTTTTGCCCAGAGTGCAAGCTGATTAAAATCTTTGATATTGATGTTTGTTCCAAGCTGATGCGTAGCGCCGTTTCCTGGCATGTAGAACAGTTCATGCTCTTGTGCCTCGTTTTTAATTGCGCGACCGATAGAGAACTCGCGTGCACCGTTACCTAAAATCAAAATCTTCATAAATATCTCCCTCATTTTATTAGCGCAATACACCCAAATGCACTACACTCATACAATGAACCCGAGTAGCCGTCTAACACTTAGCCTTGGTTCTCAAAGCCGAACATGAGTGAAGCGAAACAAATCTAACGGCGGCAGCCTCATCGGCATAAACGAAATGCCTCAAGCGAGGTCACCGGCACACAAAATGTTTACTAGTTCACTAATTAGAAACGTAGAACCCTCATAATGTAATGACACGAACTACTCAGATTATTTGTTCAATTATACATAAGCGATACTTGATTTTTCTTTGGAATAAATCTCGCAACCTAAGCAATTGATTTCAAACTATGGCATGTAGGTTTTACATGCCATACTTTTTATTCCCACTCTATCGTAGCAGGCGGTTTGGAGGAGATGTCGTAAACGACGCGGTTGATTCCGTCTACCTCGTTAATAATGCGGCGAGAGATTCTCTCTAAAAGATCGTGCGGCAGGTGTGCGAACGTTGCGGTCATACCGTCAACCGCTTCAACGACGCGGACACAAACGGTATTATCATAGGTTCTGTTATCGCCCATAACACCTACCGATTTTACATTTAGCAATACCGCAAACGCTTGCCATGTTTTCGCATAATAACCGCTTGCTTTAAGCTCGTCCAAAAGAATAACGTCCGCTTCGCGAAGCAGGTCAAGATCAGCCTGGTTGACATCGCCCATAATTCTGATCGCAAGTCCAGGTCCGGGAAAAGGATGACGGTTGATCATAGACTCGGGAAGCCCAAGTTCGAGACCTATTTTGCGCACTTCGTCTTTGAAAAGCTCACGCAACGGCTCGATAAGTTCAAAATCCATCCAATCGGGCAACCCGCCTACGTTGTGATGCGACTTGATAACTTCCGAAGGACCGTTTACCGAGATAGATTCGATAACGTCGGGGTAGAGTGTCCCCTGCGCCAAAAATTTTATCCCGTCGTGTTTTTTTGCTTCTGCTTCAAACACTTCGATAAAAGTGTGCCCGATAATTTTACGCTTTTTCTCGGGATCGCTTACTCCTGCCAAACGACCCAAAAAGAGTTCGCGCGCATCGGCAACGACCAAAGGTGCTTTAAGGTTGACTTTAAAAATCTCCTCTACCTGTTGGCGCTCCCCTTTTCTTAGCAATCCGTTATCGACGAAAACGGGGATCAACTGGTCGCCGATCGCTTCATAGAGCATTGCAGCCACAACCGAGCTGTCAACCCCGCCGCTCAAACCGCAGAGAACTTTTCCGTCTCCTACGCGCTCGCGGATTTTTTTGATCTGTTCTTTAAGAAAATGCTCCATTTTCCATTTTTCAGTTACGCCGCAGATGTTTCGTGCAAAGTTGCGAAGCATCAAATACCCCTCTTCGGAGTGTTGTACTTCAGGATGGTATTGCATCGCATAGATACGTTTCTCTTCATTGGCGATCGCTGCATACGGAGAGTTTGCAGATGTTGCGATAGGTGTAAATCCTTCGGGAAGCACATCCACTTTATCGCTGTGGCTCATCCATACGATTCTCTCATCGTCGCAATCTTTAAAAAGAGGGGAGCAATTTGCATCAAGATCCAAAATTTTCAATTCCGCTTTGCCGTACTCATGGTGCGATGAACGGATAACGCTTCCGCCGAAATCCGCCGCGATTCTTTGCATTCCGTAACAGATACCAAGCACGGGGATACCCATGCTATAGACGCCTTGGTCTACTTCATAAGCGTCTTTATTGTACACCGAAGAGGGACCGCCGCTAAGTATAATCCCTTGAGGATTTTTTGCTTTGATCTCTTCGACTTTCGTATAGTAAGGGAGAATCTCGCAATAGATTTTATCTTCACGCAAACGGCGTGCTATAAGCTGGGTGTATTGTGAGCCAAAGTCTAAGACTATAATACTAACATTTGTCATTTGAAATGCCTTTTATAAGAGAGTTTGAACGCTTCTTGATGGGGTCTGAATTCAGAAAATATAGAATCAAACTTTAGCGCCGACAGAAGAAGTTTGAACAAACTCTTCTGCCGATTGTAAACGGAATGATATACTAAGAAAGATTAATGTTTGATATAAAGACCTAAAACTTCAAATTGGAGATACCAAACCGTAATTGAGACGACGTAGCCTATAAAAACCGTCCATGCCAAACGCATATGGGAGCCAAAAGTATACACCCCTTTGAGTTTCCCCATAACACCTACTCCCGCTGCCGATCCAAAGCTAATGAGCGATCCGCCGACACCCGCGGTGAGCGTTACCAAAAGCCACTGAGAGAGCTCTAAGTCGGGTGAGGATTTTAAAACTGCCGACATTACCGGCACGTTATCCACTACCGCAGAGAGGAAACCGACACCGATATTGACAAACGTAGGATCAAACATCTCGTAAAGCTTCACGGCATGTGCCAAAAAGCCCGCAAAGTGAAGCGCTCCTACCGCCGCCAAAATACCGAAGAAGAAAAGCAACGTATCGTTTTCGATTTTTGAAACCGATTTAAAAATCTGAATATCGTGGTCGTGATATTTTTTGAGTGAAATAGCATAGAGCTGCAAAAGAGAAAGCCCAAAAAGCATCCCCCACATCGGAGGCAGATGCATCAATTGTTTTCCCAATACGGCAATAGCGATCGTCGTAATACCTAAAACGATAATCACCTTCCCACCTTTATGGATAACGACAGGCTCGCCCCCCTCCACTTTCGGAGGTGTTGCATCGGGAACAAAACGGCTTAAAAGATATGCCGTTACCGCCCATCCAGTTATCGAAGCGGGGAAAAGGAAGAGGAAGTCTACAAACTCCCCTTTTCCTGCCGACCATGCCATAAGCGTGGTAATATCTCCAAAAGGAGACCATGCACCGCCCGCATTTGCCGCTACGACGATGTTGATCGCACCCGGAACCAAAAAGGCGATATTATGACGCTCTATCGTTACCAAAACGGTCGAGAGGATCAATGCTGTCGTCAAGTTGTCCGCAACGGGAGAGATAAAAAACGCCAATAACCCCGTTACCCAAAAGAGTTGTCTGTAGCTGTAGCCCGCTTTTAGGAGTTTCTCTTTGAGCGCGTCAAAAACGTTCCTCTCAATCAGTGCCTCGATGTAGGTCATTGCAACAAACAAGAAGAAGAAAATCTCGGCGATCTCCAAAATAAGGTGCGCCACCTCCGTATCGAACGCTCTAAAATCAAGACCGTTGAGCGCATAATAAGCTCCCAAGAGAATAAACATAAAAGTACCCGTGAACAAAGCAGGTTTTGCTTTATTGATATGGTACTTCTCCTCTGCGGCTATAAAATAATACCCGACTATAAAGATTGCCAAAAGCAACCATCCAAAAGGCTCTACGGCTAGATCTACCGCGACGGCCCCATCCTATCCATTCTTGTCATCTATTCTCCTCTTTAAGTATGTAGTGATCTTACTCTGTTACGAACTTACGGTATCGTCGATAATCGTATGCACGCCGATCGATTCTTTTCTAGCCAATGCCGCCAAAACTATCTCTCTCGCCGTCAACAAACGAAATTTCAGAAGTTTACCGATTTTTTCTTTTAAAAGTCCATCAATTTGTTCCAAGGCATGTTGCAACCCGCTGCGAGTACGCACGATGGAGACATTCTCCCACATGATTTTTCGCAAAAGATTTTTTTTCTCTTTATCCTCTTTGTAGCTCATCACCTCATTCGCAACCTCGAACGGTACAAACGGCTCTGTCTCTTTTTGTGCCAAGATGGTATCTACCGCTCTTTTTGCAAAAACAAGACCCTCTAAGAGTGAGTTTGAAGCAAGACGGTTGGCGCCGTGAACTTTTGTAGAAGCGACTTCACCCACAGCGTAAAGGTGTTTCACGCTCGGCACCGCTCCCGCCAGATCGGTGCGGATCCCCCCGATGGCATAGTGGAACGCGGGGGAGATGGGTACTCGCTCGCGCGGCACGTCAAAGCCTAAAAGCTGCAGATTTTTATAGATATTGGGAAAACGGTGGACAAAATAGAGATGATCGAAATTATTCATATTCAAATAGACTTTCGAACCCGTTTTTTTCGTGTAATCGTAAATCGCATTACTGACGATATCGCGCGAAGCAAGCTCGCCCCTTTCGTCGTAATCGAACAAGAAGCGTCGCCCCTCCTCATCCTCGACCGTAGCACCTTCTCCGCGCAGTGCTTCGGTTAAAAGAAGCTTTTGCGCAGATTCGTTCGCTACAAAAACGGTAGGGTGAAACTGCATCATCTCCATGTCGGAGAGCTCTATCCCCTTCATCACGCACAACCCCTGCATATCGGCACTGATACACGGCGCATTCGTATGGTACGCAAAGAGCGATCCCACGCCCCCGCTTGCAATAATTACGTTTTTCGCGTAGATATTACGCACTTCGCGGTGATCGAGCACGCTTACACCGTAGCACTTGCCCTCTTTGATCAAAAGATCGACCACCCGCGCATTCGTAAGCATTGGGTGGGGATTTTTCGAAAGCAGGTAAAAGTGGAGGTAACGTCCCGTCGCATCCCCTCCCGCATGTAAAATGCGCTCCCTTGAGTGAGCCGCTTCTTTGGTGTAGAGAAGGTTTCCCTCCTCGTCTTTGTCGAATTCAAAACCCTCCGCTACGAGCTTATCGATAATCCCGCGCGAATTTTCGCTGAGCACTCGCACCGCCTTCTCATCGCACAATCCCGATCCCGCATCGAGGGTATCTTGGATATGGCATGGCACGTCCGCTTCATCGACCGCAAGAGCGATCCCCCCTTGTGCATAAAAACTGTTGCACTTAAAAGTTTCCCGTTTGTTAATAATAAGAACTTTTTTCTCTTTAGGGATATTGAGCGCGGCGTACAATCCTGCAACGCCCGCTCCGACGATAACGACGTCGTACTGTAAGGGTTGATTTTTATCTCTCATCTGTTTGATCCGTCTTTTTTAAAATAAACTCCACATCCGCCGAAGACTCTTCGTAATAGGGATCCGCTTTATAGCCGCAGCCGCTCACACTTAACAAAAAAACAGTTATAATACTCCAATGAAAAATGCGAGCCAAATTATCACCTCTCTTCAAAACAAACCTCAATTTTCTAAGCTTTCGCGGTACAAATGTATCGGTAAAATACAATCGGCTTTCACCCCCGCTTTGCAGAAAATGATTAAATTCGGATACATCAAAAACGATATTCTTTTCTTTGTATTGACCCATCCTGCGGGGAAGCAAGAGTTTGATAATAGTATACAAACCATTAAAAGCGCTTTAAAGTTTCACATGCCAAAAGAGTGCGAAGGGTGCGTGTTACAAGATATCAGAGCTTTTGTAACCCATACACCCCCCTCGGCGCAAAAAATCTTCGTAACCGATTCCTCTGCCGCCTACACCGAACGCTCTTTGGGTAACTTTGCCATAGAGATTCAAGACCAAAAGCTTCATGCCCTCGTACAAACGATCCAAAAGATCATCCAATCCTCACATGCCAAGAGAGAAAACGGATGACGCTCGAAGAAACGATCAAGCAGCTTCCCCCCTCTGCGGGAATCTATCAGTATTTCAACAAAGAGGGGCGCCTACTCTACGTCGGCAAAGCCAAAAACCTCTCCAATCGGGTGCGAAGCTATTTTCATTTCACCCCCGTTCTGCGTCCAAACAGTGCGCTCTCGATTCGCATCTCTAAAATGATCCAAGAGACATTTTCGATGAGCTACATCGTCGTCAACACCGAACACGACGCGCTCATTTTGGAAAACTCTCTTATAAAGCAGCTCAAACCAAAATACAATATCCTTTTAAGGGACGACAAAACCTACCCCTATATCTACATCGATCGCAGCACACCCTACCCACGATTTGAGATCACAAGAAAGGTGGTTCAAAGCTCAGAGATCAGCTATTTTGGTCCCTATTCCGTTGCTGCGAGAGATATTTTGGACTCCCTCTACGAACTTACCAAACTCGTACAAAAAAAGTCGTGCCTTAGCGGGAAAAAGCTTTGTTTGTTTTATCAGATCGACAAATGTCTAGGTCCATGCCAGCTCAAAATCTCCAAAGAGCGCTATGATGCAGAGGTGCAAAAAGCTGCCGAACTTATCAACGACAAACATCTCTTACTCGCAAAACTCACCGAAAAGATGGAGTTCTATGCCGAGAATTTGCGTTTTGAAGAGGCGGCACAACTGCGCGACAAAATCGAGAGGATCGGACGTTCTGAGATAAAAAGCGACATCGATTTTGCCAGCAAAGAGAATTACGATATTTTCGCCGTCGCCGACAACGGTCTGCGCTCAGTGATCGTACGCGTTTTTATGCGCAACGGTAAAATCATCTCCTCTCTCCCACGACTTTGTACCCATCAATGAGAGTTATGACGAAGAGGAGTTTTACAGACGTGCGATCATAGAATTTTACGGTACTCTCCCGCCCCCCATCGTCGCGCCGATCTTGTGCGCCAAAGAGTTTGGCGACCAAGAGGTTGTCCAAGAGCATCTTAGCCTCCTTTTTGGCAAAAAGGCTTCTCTCAAAACCCCAAAAACCGAAAGAAAAAAGACCTCATAGAGCTTGCGCTTCTCAATGCAAACGAGCTTTTGCGCCAGCAGGCTCCAAAAGAGGAAACAACCCTTTTGCATGAACTCAAAGAACTTTTGAACCTCCAAAACCTTCCTCTTCGCGTAG
>CAXXSB010000009.1:0-170922 GCA_963664885.2 Sulfurimonadaceae bacterium | reverse complement strand
TTTCTAACCTCAAGCTCACTTATAAGCTCACGATGGCGGTACTGCTCTCGGTGGTGGTAGCCGTGGCTCTGTATGGGGGGTATCTCTACCTTTTTTTACAAAAAAACCATGAAGAGCAAACGTATGAGCGGATGCAGCATGCCATAAACAAAGTCGATACCGACATACAAAGCAAGATAAAAACCCTCAACCAAGGGGTGGAGTTTGTCGAAAAAGACGAAACGGTTTTGGCATCGCTTGATCTTATAGGCAGATACGGCACTCAAGAGTTGTATAACAGCGTGCTTGTGGATGAAGAGAAAAAATCGCTCCTTGAACAGCTTCTTGCCAACCTAAAACTCTCGGCAAACGAAGAAGCGGTTTTGTACGGTGCCAAGCAGGAGCTTATTGCTTTTATAAAAAAGATTCGAGCGATTATGTGATGTACTACATCTCTTACGAGGGGGAGGAGAGGGTACTTATGCAAAAGTTTGAGCGCGAGAGGGAGTATGCGCGAAAACTTTTGTCGAAGAGCTTTTTATACCCAAACAGCACGTACTTTATTACGATCAGGCAGAGGTTGCAAAACGCCCCCCTTGTTACTTTCCATCACGCAAGCGGTGGGTTGCTGGTGCGCGCCCACAAAGATATTTATGATCCGATCTCCAAAAAAACGATCGGACATATAGAGATATCTTCGGTGTTCTCGCAAAACTATTTTCTCAACGTCTCGCGCGATTTGAACATGCATGTGCGATTGAGCGATTCACAGCAGTACGCTTCTAATGCGATCAGCATTTTTGAACCCTACAAAGCAAACAATTTCAAGCTTACCACCATAGAGGAGAAGTTTGTCTCCTCCATCTCTTTTGGAACCGACAAAAACGTTCTCTACATCGTATTTGATCTCGACAAGTACGAAAACGCTCTCAATCTTGCGCAGCACAAAACCGATCTATTCCTTTTTTTGGCGGCAACTTTTGATCTTTCTTCCCGCTGCTTTGGGGTATGTTTTTAAACAATGGCTTGCACGCCCGATGTACCATCTAGTGATGCAGATAGAGAGAATAGACAAAGGGGACTATTCAAAAGTCGAAACCCTCAAAAGCAACGATGAATTGGAACTGATATCCAACAATATCAATAAACTTGCCATCACTCTCAAGCGGCGCGAAAGGCAGCTTCAACCTCGCAGGAGAATTTTCGCCATCTCTCAAACCACGATCCCCTAACCGATCTGCCAAATAGACGGCTTTTTTACGAAAAACCTCGACGTAGCGATCGAACATGCCAAGCAAAAAGGCACCAAAATAGCGGTGATTTTTTTGGATTTGGATCAGTTTAAACATATAAACGACACCCTCGGGCACCATATCGGCGACGAACTTCTTATAGAGGTAGCTAAAAGACTGCGCAAGCTGATCCATGTATCCGATTCGGTTGCAAGGGTTGGGGGAGATGAGTTTAATATTCTTCTTGAAGAGGTGGTCTCCCTCAAAGACGTCGAGATGAGCGCGAAAAAACTTTTGGAGAGCTTTGAAAAACCTTTTCAGTGCTCTTTGGGGGAGATCAACACGACGCTGAGCATAGGGATCTCTATCTATCCCGACGACTCAAAAGAGCCCGGCGAGCTGATTCAGTTCGCAGATTTGGCGATGTACAAGACCAAAGAGCGGGGGCGCAACAACTACAGCTTTTTCTCTCGGGAACTTTCACAGATCATCCACGAGCGCGCGACCATCATCGATGCGCTCAAGCAGGCGCTCAAAAGCGAAGATGAGTTTACCCTGTTTTATCAGCCCAAATCTCTTTAAAACAGGGAAGGTCGCTTCGGTGGAAGCGCTGATCCGCTGGCACTCCAAAACCCTCGGTTTCGTTACCCCCGATCGTTTTATTTACCTTGCCGAAGAAACGAATCTGATCATCCCCATAGGCAAATGGGTGCTAGAGCAGGCATGCCGTGATTTCGGGGAGCTTTTAGCCGAGGGGTACCCGCTCGAATCGCTCAGCGTGAACGTTTCGCGGTACAACTCAAACACGGCGATATGATCGCTACGATCAAAAAAACGCTTGCAGAGACCTCGTTTGCACCGCAGATGCTTGAACTCGAGATCACCGAAAGCTATATCTCCGCCAACGAAAAAAACGCCATCGAGATTTTGCAAAGTTTTAGGGATATGGGGATCGCTTTGGCGATAGACGATTTTGGAACGGGATACTCCTCTATGAGCTACCTGCACAAGCTTCCCGTGACCAAACTCAAAATTGACAAGTCGTTTGTCGATGAGATACAAACAGGGGGGAGCGGCATAGCGATCGTCAAAGCGATCATCGTTCTTGCCAAAACATTCGGCTTGCAGATCACCGCCGAAGGGGTAGAAACCAAAGAGCAGCTCGACTTTTTACAAGAGCACGGGTGTGATGAGATACAGGGGTATTATTACTCCAAACCGCTTGCACTAAAGGATCTAAAAAACTTTTTTTAATCCCCGACGCGTTATAATTGCATAAAAATTAGGAACTCCCCATGAAAAACTCATACGCTTTTAATGCCTTTGGATATGCACCTGCATCTGCGCGACGGCGTAATGCTTGAAAATATCGCACCTTTGAGTGCTTATAGTTTTAGCGGCGCTCTTGTGATGCCAAACCTCGTTCCCCCCGTTACCTCGCTTGAGGATATCAAAGCGTACAAAGAGCGTATAATGGCGGGCGGTTCCAAACGATTACTTTGAACCGTATATGACGCTGTTTTATAAAAACTACGACAAAGCGTTTTTAGAGAGCGTAGCGGGGGCATATTACCGCAATCAAACTCTACCCTGCGGGAATCACGACCAATTCGGAGGGGGGAGTCTCGTCGTTTAACGTCGAAGAGATGCGCCCAACTTTGGAGATGATGAGCACACTCGGGATCCCTTTGTGCGTACACGGCGAAACCGACGGCTTCGTGATGGATAGAGAAGCGGAGTTTATGAGCATCTACGAGCTTCTTGCAAAAAACTTCCCGAAACTCAAAATTATTATGGAGCACATCACCACAAAAGCGGCAGTCGATATGCTCGATAAGTATGAGAACCTGTATGCGACCATCACGGTGCACCATCTTATCATCACCCTTGATGACGTGGCGGGCGGGATGCTCAAACCCCACTTGTTTTGCAAACCTATCGCAAAACGTCCCGAAGATCGCGAAGCGCTTTTAAAGGTTGCTTTGGAGGCACACCCCAAAGTGATGTTCGGTTCCGATTCTGCGCCCCATCCGCAGCATAAAAAAGAGTCGTGCGGTTGTGCGGCGGGTGTTTTTACCGCGCCGATCGCCCTGCAGCTTCTGTGCGACGTATTTGAGAAACACGGCAAACTTGAAAATCTCCAAGCTTTCGTGAGCGACAATGCACCAGAATATTTACGGGATTTGTGCGGAGTTTAAAGAGGTTGTGCTTGAAAAACGCCCCTTTACGGTGCCCGAGAGTTACAGCGGCGTCGTTCCCATGTATGCGGGCGAGACGATCAACTGGGCGATAGAAAGTGTCGAGTAAGATCCTTTTTTTAGAAGACGATCCCCTCTTTGGGGAATCGGTGGTCGATCTTCTTGAGGAAAACGGCTACGAGGTCACTTTTGCACCCAACGGGCAAAGTGCATTGGAAGCGACCTATAAAAACAAATTCGATATCTATCTTCTTGATATCAACGTCCCCTTGATTGATGGGGTAACCTTTTTAAAAGAGTTGCGCGAATCGAGCGACGACACCCCCGCCGTTTTTTTAACCTCCCACAAAGACAAAGAGATGCTTAAAAACTCTTTTGCCGTAGGTGCGGACGATTATCTTACCAAACCTTTTGATATCGACGAGCTTCTTTTGCGTATCCAAGCGCTTTTGCGCCGCGTGAAAAAAGAGCAGAATAGATGTGTTAACCTGCTTTGCCACGATGAGGTGCATAAGCGGATTCTTTATGACGGCAAAGAGCTTGATCTTTCGCGCAAAGAGTACGAACTGCTGCTCATTTTGATGAAACATGCCAACAACGTCGTCCCCTAGAGAGATGATGATGGACGAGCTTTGGAGCAGCAGCGAAGCGGGAAGTGCAGGGGCGATACGGGTCTATATCAACCGCATCAAAAAACAGCTTCTGCCCGAAGTGGAGATTCAAAATATACGGGGAATAGGCTACAAACTTGTTTCGTAATCTGCGTATCCATATTTTTATCTACTATCTTTTGACGGTAAGCGCGTTTTTGATGACGCTCCATTATCTTCTGGCGGTGGCAAGGGTTGAAAATATGTTTTTGCTCTCGCTGGTGATGGTGTGTTTGGTCACCCTCGGCGGGGTGATGATCTCCAAGCTCTCCATCGACCCGCTTGAGGAGCATGTAAGTAATCTGCAAAATCTTTCCAAAGAGACCCTCCATGAGCTTAATCTCCCTACGAGTACCATCATCACCAACGTGCAGATGCTGCAGCGAAATATCACCGACGAGAAGGAGCGCAAGCGTCTGGCAAGAATAGAAAATGCGTGCAAGATGCTCCTAGAGCGTTACAATGAGCTCGATTACATGATAAAAACCCAGTCGCTTCAGATAGTCGAGGAGGCGTTTGATCTTGACGTGCTCGTTGCCTCGCGGGTCGATTTTTTAAAATCTGTTTACCCCCACGTCGATTTTATTCTCGATCTGCAAAAAACTCCCCTTTTCAACGACAAAATAGGGCTTGCCAAAGCGATTGACAATATTATCGACAATGGGGTAAAATACTCCCCCAAAAGTAACAAAATCGAAATAAAACTCACGGATTTTACGCTTTCTATCAAAGATTACGGCTGCGGCATGGATGAAGTGGCGCTTTTGCGAATCTTTGACAACTACTACCAATGCAATAAAAATATGCAGGGATTCGGGATCGGGCTAGGGATGGTGAAGCGTTTTTGCGACCGTCAGGAGATAGCGCTCAACTTTAAATCTGCCCCCGATCAAGGCACGACGGTTACACTGACATTTAAAGAGAACAAGGAGTAAAATGCAAACGGAAAATTTTTTGGCATACGCCGAAGAGGTGTTGGATTACGGAGTGATGGGGATTTTGATCCTTATGAGTATAGTGACGCTTTGGCTTTTCATCGAGAGGATGATGTTTTATAAAACGGTACGTGCGGAGGAGTACGACCATAGGGACAATCTGGAGATGGATCTTACCGATAATCTCGGCGTTATCAGCACCATCGGCTCCAACGCCCCTTATGTGGGTCTTTTGGGAACCGTTATAGGGATTATGATCACTTTTTATACGATGGGGGATGCCCAAGCGGTCGATGCCAAAAAGATTATGGTGGGGCTCGCTCTTGCTCTGAAAGCGACCGCTATGGGGCTTTTGGTAGCTATGCCCGCGATCATCGCCTATACGATGCTCTTGCGTAAGGTAGAGAGAATTCTCACCCGCTTCGACGTAGCCCAAGACAAAGCAAAACAAAATGGCTAAGTGCAGTAAAAAGATCAAAAGATTTGAGGAGATAAACGTTATCCCTTTTATCGACATCATGCTTGTGCTTTTGGTTATGGTGCTTACCACCGCGACCTTTATTAAGCAGGGGTTGATCCCCGTCGAGCTTCCCGAAGCCGCTTCGGCACAAAAAGAGGAGCTTCAAAAAGAGATCAACGTGTATGTAAAAGCCAACGGCGATATGTTCGTAGAGAAAGAGAAAGTGGATGCCAAAGAGCTAGAGGCTAAACTCTCTCAAATCTCCAAGGAGCAAACGGTAGTTCTTCGCAGCGACAAAGAGGCAACCTTTCAAGACTTCGTGACGGTTATGGATATTTTAAAACGTCTCGAACACCAGCAGCTTTATATCGTCACCAAAGAGTAGTGACTTTTTACCATGCCAAGAGTTCTTGGCATGTACCTTTTTAATACCCCTTTTGAAGTACCGTAAATCTCTTTTGCGTTTCGTTGTTTTCCTTTTTTGTTTGCGGCAAAACTTTTTCAAGCTTCGAGGCGTTGGTATCAAAAACCTTTGTTTCTTGCGCTTTTGGCTCGTGAAAGAGCGAGGCGGCGATAAAAAAGAGGATCATGATAACCACGATGCTTGCATAGAGCAAAATGTAGTTTTTGATATGTCCCGTTTCAAAAGGGTTTTGCATTAGGATGACCTTTTTTTTCTAAGATAAACAAACCCCAGTGTGCTAAGCACCAGCGAGAGAAACACCATCCCGCCCATCACCGAAGCGGTGCCCGATGGGGAGGCGGCAAAAAACATTCCACCCGTATTCATGCCAAAGAAGCCGACGATAAGATTGAGGGGTAGAAAAATCGCCGAGAGTATCGTGAGGGTGAAGATGCTTTTGTTGATCTTTTCGTTGGTGGTGAGGGCATAAAAACTATAAAGCTGATCGAGTTTAAGCAGGGCTGCTTGCGATGAGCGCTCGGAGCGCTCTAAATGTTCGAGAATATCGTGAAACTCGTTCGATAAGAAGTGGGGCGAGAGCTTGAATGCGTTGATAAATTCAAGCATGGTGCGCGCGGCTTGGCTTACCAAGCGATGGATCCGCAGCATCTCTTTTTTTTGCACATGCCATTCGCGCAAAAAATGGCGTACCGTACTGCTATGGAACTGCTCTTCGTATTGTTCTATCGTTTCGTGCGCTTGGTTAATGCTCTCGATCACAAGATCGACGAAATGGTCGAGCATTCTATAGAGGGTCTGAAAGTTATCCTCAAGATGAAAAAAATCCTGCTTCTCTCTATCGTAAAAATAGCTTGTGTTTTGGTTGATGAGAAAGGGGTAGGAGAAGCCGCGTACCTCTTCGTTTTCATAAAGAGGCAAGCGCAGAATAAGCAGGGTATAGTTTTCTTGGTGCGCAAGCGATGAGGGGTGCTCGGGGTTGAGAATATCTTCTAGGTGAAGTTTGTGTACTTCAAAAGGGAGCTGCATCATTTTTTAACCTCCGTAAAAACTACTACATTGGCATGTGAGAGACGCTCAAAGAGATTGATCTTTTTTTTGTAGGGCATCCAGCGTATCAAAAACGTTGCAAGGGCTTCCCATAAAGAAACCCATGCCGCGACCGTAAGCCCCTCGGTGAGAACGCCCCAAAGAAGCGTCTCACCCGATATTTTTGCGCTAAAAAGGGCGACAAACGCAAACACGAGCCCAAGAGCCAAAAGGCTTAGCGAGGTTTTTGCTTTAGAACGCATCTGCTTGGTTTCAAGCTCTTTAAGGTAGAGAAAATAGTTGTGGATGCTGTTTGTGATGCGTGATACGGAATCGCTTTGGGGAACGCTGTCGACGTCGATGCGAATCATGAATTTTTCGTTGTCGATCTCTTCGACACACTCGATGAGGTAGCTTACGAAATCCTCGCTGAGGTCTTTTTTTAAAAACGGGGATTTTCTATCGAAATTGTTGTAGAGGTCTTCGATGCGACCCACGGCAATAGAGATGATGATTTCGTTTTCTTCGTTGTAATCGTAGCGCCCTAATATCTCTTTTTTCATTATCCCGATGTTACCTTATTTTTGCCGCTTTTTTTTGATTCGTATCATAGCATAACAAAGCCCAAAAAAACGGATGAAGCTCCATCGGATGACTTGGAAAAAACTATGGCATGAAACTTCATTACATCCGCAAATAATAAGACAAAAAACCATAAAAATTCAACCACATGCCAAGAATATTTTGCTAGTATAAAAAAACATTTTTGCACATGCTAAGATGGTTCATGGCATGTATTACACATATGCTGCAACAAAGGCGGATTTTATTGATGTTGGATGGATTTGATGAACAAGCAGATGGTTAAATACAAGTAGGCATTCCCAACGAGGACGTTGGGAGTTTCCACCTTTAAAACTCATAAATTATTTCTAATTTTTCATAGGTTCTCTTCTTTTTTTTGCTGAAATTTTAAGTATTTTCTATCATCATATTTTTCATTGTTTTTATAAAGGCTATGTGCTAGTAATAGAATTTTTCTCATCACTGCTATCTGGGCTAGCATCTTTGGTTTGCCCCTATTGACTAATCCTTCATAGAACAATTTCATCTCCTCATTGTACTATAATGTTCCAGAAAAATCCGACAGCGATTTAATAGTTTCTTATTCCTACACGATACAATTATTGGATGGAATAAGGGAGGAAACAGATGAGCAAACAACGACGCCAATTTTCAGCAGAGTTCAAGACGAAAGTTGTTTTGGAACTATTGGAGGGAGAGAAAACCCTCAATCAAATTGCCAGCAAATACGACATATTGCCAAAGAGCCTACAAGAGTGGAAAAAACAATTTTTGGAGAATGCTGCATTGGCATTTGAGCCTGCCAAAGCAGTGAAAGAGTACAAAGAGCAGATCAAAGCACAAGAGCAAGAGATCGAAGAGTTGCAAAAAGCATTGGGAAAAACCACCATCGAAAGGGATTGGGCGGTAAAAAAGCTAAAGAGCTTGGGCTCATCAAATAGACGAAGCCTTGTCGAACCCAAGCTCAATACCGTTTCTATGGCAAGGCAGTGCGAACTGATCGGTATTCACCGCTCAACGCTGTATTACAAACCCAAAGGCTTTTCACAAGAGTCGATCAGGATTATGCACCGTATCGACGAGATCTATACGGAGATGCCGTTTTACGGTCATCGGCGGATCTATCGTCAGCTATTGGATGAAGATGTTGTCATTGGCAGGCATCGTGTGGCCAAATATATGAAAGTACTGGGCATAAAGGCACTTTACCCGACGAAGAAGCGCAATACGTCCATTCGCAACAACGAACATGCCATCTATCCGTATCTGCTTAAGCAAACGGAGATTACGCAGCCCAATCAGGTCTGGTGCGGCGACATCACTTATATTAGGCTGCAGGGAGGCTTTGCTTATCTTGCCGTCGTCATGGACTGGCACTCGAAAAAAGTGCTCTCATGGAAGCTTGGAACGACGATGGATGCATCACTTTCATCATCTGTATTGAAACAGGCAATCCAACAGTATGGCAAGCCTGATATCTTTAATTCCGATCAGGGCAGCCAGTATACGGCTTACGAACATATCTCGCTGCTTAAGCAACACGACATCAGCATCTCGATGAACGGCAAAGGCAGATCGATCGACAACATCGCAGTTGAACGCTTCTTCAGATCATTGAAATATGAAGATGTTTATCTCAAACGATACGAAACACTCAGGGAGGCAAGAACAGGAATTGAAAACTACATCAGGCTTTACAACACGAAGCGGCTGCATTCGACACTGGATTACAAAACACCTTTGAGTGTCTATATGAAAAAGATGGATCAAGCCGCTTGATGGTGGGAATAAGAAGTTGTCTAAAAACTGTCTTGACAAAGCGGGACATTATAATATGATGGATGAAATGTATGAACAGGCAATAAACTGGTTGGCGTCCATGCAAGCGCAGGCAATGGCAAATAAATAATGCTTAACAACCCAAAGGAGACCAATCAAAAACCCACAGACGGCTTTTTGATTGCTCATTTTAAACGTTATCTCGGACGCTACGCATCCGAGATAACGTTGGCGCGGGCTGAACAACCGCTTGTTATCTGCTGCTAAGCACCAGATAACAAGCGGTTGCATTGAGCAGCACAACAAAAAATTAAAATTTTTCGTTGGTGTGTCAATGACCCGCGTCACCGTTATATTATAAAAGGATGTTATATTTACATGTATTTATCGTATAAGAAAGATTATCCAAACTATATAATAATAAAAATTACGGATAAATATATAGAATTAAATTTAGATCCAACTAAACCAATTAAAATCTTATTAAGAGATATTGTTAAAATTGAATTTGAACAAAGAAAAGTGTCTTCTATTGTATCTTTTCAATCTCCTGCGTTTCGTTATCCTCTTTTTATTGTAATTAGGACTAACATACTCAAGTTTCAAATTAATGTTGATGATTTAGAAGATGTAGAAAAACTCATTAACTATTTGAACAGCACTATCCCTGAAAAAAATATTTACTTACCCAATATTAGATACTTAGACTATATACACAATGATAAAGTTCATTTAAACATTATGAAGCTAATGTTTGTTTTCTTAATACTTTTTATTTTTTATGTATTTACAACTAATGATTAGAGAAACAAGAAGAAACAGGTTTATGCTCTTTCTCGTTGGGAACGCATATAACTTTGCAATGAGATATATGCGCGGGAGCGTTAGAGCATTTGAGCGAGGAGGACATTTTCGCACGATTACATGCCAAGAAAATTCATGGCATGTAGCGCACTATCCCGATGTTACCTTGTTTTTGCCGCTTTTTTTTGATTCGTATAATAGCATATCAACTCTTTCGTAGAGGGACTCTTCGGTGTCGTTTGTGCGAGATTGGCTAAGCCCTATGCTGATAGTGATCTTTTTATCTTCGATGGTTGCGAGTTTCGTTGCAACGAGGTTGCGTATTTTTTCCGCCGCAATTTTGGCATTTTCCAAAGAGGTTTTTGCAAAAATAAGCACAAACTCTTCTCCCCCTACGCGAAAGAGAAAATCGTTGGCGCGGATATGGGATTCGATCAGTTTGGTGATGTCGATAAGGACGCGATCGCCTGTTCTGTGACCGAAAGTGTCGTTGATTTTTTTGAAATCGTCAATGTCTAAAAGCGCCATAGAAAAAACAATATCGTGGCGTTTGTAAAATGCGAGAAACTCTTTGACCTTCTCGTTGTAGGCGCGGGTGTTTTTGGCTTTTGTAAGCTCGTCGACGTAGGAGAGACTTTTGCCGACGTGTATTTGGTTGTTGAGATCGTAGTGGAGGTCGTTGTAGGTTTTTTTGAGCTCCTCGATTTCGTGCACGATAATATTTTCCTCTTTGATCATCTCGTTATTGTTGAGGGTTTGGATGATCTTTGCCATTTTTTTTGAAATATTAAATACGATAAGCAGATACAGCGCCAAAAGGATAGAAACTACGACAAAAGCCGTCAGCAAAAAGGTTGTAAAGCTTTTTTGGGTATCTTTTGCGAGTGCTTCGGTACTAAAAGCGGTATGGATAATAAGCTGCGTTTGACTGATCTGGCTGCAAAGCCTGTTTGCCATGGTATAAAAAACGATTTGGCGGCGCTGCTTGTCGATAAAGGAGAGGAGGTTGCCGTTTTTTTTGAAGATAGAGGAGAGTTCGGCGCTAAAGTTGATATTTTCTCGCAGGGTGTCTTTTTGAAGCACTTTGGTTATATGGGGGTCTTGAAATTGTTCGTTTATGGAGCGTAGCACCTCTTGGGTGTCTTTCCAGCTTTTTTGTACCGTCGGGATCTCCGAGCCTTCGTCGCGAAAGTCTATCTTTTTCACCGAATATTCGTTGATGAGGTAAAAACGGAGCGTTTGCATCTCTTGGGGAAGGTTGCGGTAGGCTTCGCGCAGAATTTCGGAGAAATCGAGCATAAACTCAAGTTGCAAAACTTTGTTGCCGTCATCCGAGAGGCGCATAAGGTAGCGGCGTATATTCATAGAGGTGCTCTCAACCATAGGCCCTGAAATATCGACCGATGTTTTTTTGCCAAAAAGCTCTTCGAGAGCTTTTTTGTACTCTGCATCTTCGGTATGGGCGTTTTTCTCTATGAGCGTGATTCTATACTCCCCAAATACCACATCTTCGTTAAGCAGCGCGGTAGTTTTTGCAATGTCAAAATCGTTTTTTGTTTTTGCGTAGGCATCGTAAAACTCTTGGAGCTTTTCTTTGTTGGCATGGAGGGTGCGACGAAACTCAAACTGTGCTTTGTCAAACAAAAGGCGGAAGTTTTCCCCTGCTTGGAGCGTGCTGCCGTAGTATTTGTTTTTATAGTTTTCTTCGATCATGTTCTTGGCATGGGAATACTGAATAAAAAGCCCTGCAACGACGCTTAGTAAAATCGTGAAAAATGAAACGGTCACGATATGGTTGAGTTTAAATTTCGCAGTGCGCATGGTGCGTTCCTGATAATTTTTTCGCAATTGTAACGTTTTCAAACTTAATAGTATTATTTTTAATTGTAATAAAAATATTTATTAACAAAAAAACTGTGATAAAAAAGCAAGAAACTAAGAAAGGGCTTCAACCCAAGAAAGAGAAAAACAAGATGCTGGAAAAAGTATAAAAAGGGGAAAAACGAGCCGCCCGAGTGGGCGGTTCTGGAAGAGATTAATACATCCCTGGCATGCCCATTTGCGGCGGCATACCTGCTGTGAGGTCATCCTCTTTTTTAGGAAGTTCAAATACGGCAGCTTCCGTTGTTAAAAGGAGGCTTGCAACCGAAGTTGCGTTCGTTAGGGCAACGCGCTCCACTTTAAACGGATCGATGATACCCGCTTCAAACATATCGACATACTCACCCGTAGCGGCGTTGAAACCGATATTTTCGTTTGTTGCGCTCTCTACGGCATTTACGACCACGCCCGTGTCGTAGCCTGCGTTTGCCGCGATCTGCTTCATAGGTGCTTTAACCGCACGCAAGATGATCTCGCAACCGATTTTTTGATCGCCTGTGAGGTCGAGTTTCACTTTTGCGGCAGCGCGCACCAAAGCCGCTCCACCACCGATAACGATACCCTCTTCAACGGCCGCTTTTGTCGCACTTAGCGCATCATCTACGCGGTCTTTTTTCTCTTTCATTTCGGTTTCAGTCGCTGCACCTACTTTGATGACTGCAACGCCGCCGCTGAGTTTAGCAAGACGCTCTTGGAGTTTTTCTTTGTCGTACTCGCTGCTTGTTGCATCGATCTGTACTTTGATCTCGGCGATTCTAGCTTTAACCGCTTCCTCTTTTCCTGCACCGTTTACGATGACGGTATTGTCTTTGTCGATGACGACGCGTGAAGCTTGTCCGAGCATATCTAATGTAGCACCGCTAAGTGTATGTCCCGTCTCTTCTGCGATCACGGTTCCGCCTGTAAGGATTGCGATATCTTGGAGCATCGCTTTTCTTCTATCGCCGAATCCCGGAGCTTTTACCGCAGAGATATTTAAGATACCGCGAAGTTTGTTTACGACCAAAGTCGAGAGAGCTTCACCCTCCACGTCTTCTGCAATGATAAGAAGCGGGCGGGATGTTTTTTGTACTTGCTCTAAAACAGGGAGCATATCTTTTAAGCTCGATATTTTGCTATCGACGAGTAAAATCCAAGGATGCTCGATCTCGGCAATCATTTTTTCGGTATTTGTGATGAAATACGGGCTTAGATAACCGCGATCAAACTGCATACCCTCTACGACGTCAAGCTCATCAGAGATCCCTTTTGCTTCTTCAACGGTGATAACGCCGTCTTGTCCTACGCGCTCCATAGCTTCAGCGATCATATCGCCGATAGCGGTGTCGGAGTTGGCAGAGATGGTCGCAACCTGAGCGATCTCTTTTTTATCTTTGATAAGTTTTGCAGAAGCTTTAAGGTTTGCCAAAATAGCTTCACATGCCTTATCCATACCGCGTTTTACTTCGACGGGGTTTGCACCTGCGGTGATGTTTCTAAGACCTTCGGAGAAGATAGCATTTGCCAAAACAGTAGCCGTAGTGGTACCGTCACCCGCTTCATCGGCAGTATTTGACGCTACTTGTTTTACAAGCTGAGCACCCATATCTTCGAGTTTGTCTTTAAGTTCGATCTCTTTTGCAACCGTTACGCCGTCTTTGGTGATGATTGGGCTTCCGTAGCTTTTTTGAATGAGTACGTTGCGACCGCGCGGTCCCA
Source organism: Sulfurimonadaceae bacterium (assembly GCA_963664885.2). Classification (GTDB taxonomy): domain Bacteria; phylum Campylobacterota; class Campylobacteria; order Campylobacterales; family Sulfurimonadaceae; genus Sulfurimonas. Next base: position 157,271 of record CAXXSB010000009.1, on the reverse strand, counting down.
TAGTGACTTTTACCGCGTCCGTTAGTTGTGCAACACCGCGAGCTAAAGCATTTCTTGCGTTATCCGAAAAAATAATCTCTTTTGCCATTGTCTCTCTCCTTAACCAATTATTCCGAAAATATCATCTGTATCCATTACTAGATACTTCACGCCATCTAAAGAAATCTCGTTCCCCGAGTATTTACCGAAAACTACGGTGTTACCGCATGAGAGTTCCGTCACTTCGCTGCTTATGGCGACCACTTCCCCTTTGGAAGGTTTCTCTTTCGCATTATCGGGGATAATGATACCCGAGCTAGTCATGTTTTCCTCTTCGAGTCTTTTGACTAGAACTCTTTTTCCCAGTGGTTTAAAGTTCATAAAATATCTCCTTAAAATTGATAAATTGGACTGAAAATATACTCTAAAACGGTAACAAAGTCAAGACTTTTAGTCTTTGTGACTAAACTATGATGAGTTGATATAGAGAGATTGGTTGATAATATGAGGCACTAGAACATTGCGGTGGCGGTACAAAGGGGAGTTTGGCATGTAGATAATAATAGAGTTGAAAAAAGTGGTATGTTAAGAATGGAGTGGAAAAAGAGTTCTTTAGCACATGCCAAAGAACTCGGTTGGAAAGATTAGTCGCAGAAAGAATCTTCCTCTTCGTCGTCTATTTCATAATATTCGTCTTCGTCGAGGTCCTCTTCATCTTCGTATTCGTCGTAGAAATCCTCTTCTTCCTCTTGGGTTTCCTCGTCTAAATCTATGTCGTCGTCATAATTAAAAGTAGACATACTATGCTCCGTATCGTTTAAGTAAATTTCAAACCAATATTTTAGCAATATATTTTGTTATTTATACAGAATAAAAAAAAAATTGTACCGATACAGCCCCCTTCTCTCTTTTTTCTTCGACCGAGACAGCAGAACTTGAGTTTTTGGCTTTCATCAAAGGAAAATTAAAGCTTTGTGTCTATATAATTCCACCCTCTTAAATAGATGTCAGGGTAGCTCAGCTGGTTAGAGCACTGGTCTCATAAGCCGGGGGTCGGGGGTTCAAGTCCCCCCTCTGACACCATTTTTAAATGTTCCGAATTAGCTCAGCGGTAGAGTAGGTGACTGTTAATCACTTGGCCACTGGTTCGAATCCAGTATTCGGAGCCACTTCTTTTACTAAATCCTTGAATTATAAACAATTTCAAAAATCCTTTTTATTTACTAGCCTGTAATGTAGTTTTTTTGCGTCATTTTATGCAACATATACTCTTTTTTAATCTCTCTTTAGCCTTTAACGGATATAATCGTTTCTCTTTTTACGAAAATTTGCGTTGCTCTTGACGGCTGTTTTGTGAACGATTTCGATATTTTATGCCGTATGAAAAGGGCAAAAGGGGTGCATGTGTTTCAAAAGATGCATTTTCATAATTTTATGCACAAACAGATTCTTGTTCTCATCGTGCTTTCATTGATAACCGCTCCGGGGTACATTATGATGGGGTGGCTTTATGATGGGATCAACTACGAAGTGTTTTGGTACGGAGCGGTGCTTCTTGCTTGTGCGTGGGGATACCGTCTTTACGTAAAATACAGAGACGGAAATTTTAACGCCTCACAAAAAAAACGATGGGCGAAGCAAACCAATATCTTTTTTTATTTTTTCTTCTCCTTGTGGAATCTGATATTTATCATTTATGTCTTTAAAGAGAATATCCATTTGCACTACATAGCCATAGCGACGCAGCTGGGTACCTCCGTCGTAGCGGCAACGCTTTTGGCATCCCAAAAGATTTTGGCACGTGTGACGGTGCTAAGCCTTATGATCCCTTTGGTTGTCTATTTTATTGCCGTCGGCGAATATTTCTCTTACCTTCTCGCCTTTTTTTCGGTCGTTCTATTTTACGTCATTTTATACTCTTCAAACAATATGAACAAGTTTCTCTTAAAAAACGAGTATCAGGCGTATCACGACCATTTAACCTCGCTTGGCAATCGCCGCTGTTTGGTAGAACATCTCCAAGAACAACTTAAGCACGAAAAAAACTTTAGAAAAAAGTTTTATATGTTGCTGATCGATCTCGATCACTTTAAAACCATTAACGACACGCTGGGGCACGATGTAGGCGATATGTTGTTGTGCGAAGCGGCGAAGAGGATAGAGTTGTATTCTAAAAAGTTTCACAATACGGCGTTTCGTATCGGAGGGGATGAGTTTTGCGTCGTAAGCTCCCCGTATGAGACGACACGCCAATGTACGCAGGAAGCGACCGATTTTGCCAAAGACCTGCTGGATGTGATCAAAGAAAGCTATCTGCTTGACGAACATAGCATGTATATCAGCGCGAGTATCGGCGTAAGCGTTATTAACAATCCGAACGTGCATATCAACACTTTTATCAAAGAAGCCGACATAGCGATGTACGAGGCAAAATCGAAAGGGCGCGACGGCGTTATGATTTTTAACGATGCACTTTCCCGCCGCATAGAACGTAGACTCGATATAGAGAGACTGCTCCATTTTGCTATTCGCAATAACGAGATATATCTTAATTACCAGCCTCAGGTAAGTCGGGAGTGCTGCGTGATGGGGTGCGAGGTGCTTGTGCGATGGAAATCGCAAAAACTTGGGTTTATCGCTCCAGATGAGTTTATCGGCGTAAGCGAACAGACGGGGATGATTATCGAGCTAGGTTATTATGTTTTGGAAGAGGCGTTTAAGACTTTGCGTGATTGGGATGTAAAAGGGTTGCATCTTGAGCAGTTCTCGATCAATATAAGTATGCGCCAGCTTTTTTATTCTAAATTTATCGACGACGTAAAATACCTCATAGAGAAACATCTTGATGAGCGACTGGCTAAAAAAGTGATCTTCGAGATGACCGAGACGAGCGTTTCGGAGGACATGAACAGGTTACGTAAAAACATGGAAGTGCTCAAAAGCTACGGTATCCGCTTTTCGATGGATGATTTTGGAACAGGGTACTCCTCTTTGAGTTATCTGCGCCAAATCCCGCTTTACGAGCTTAAAATCGACAAATCGTTTATCGGTGAGATCGCCAACACAAAGCAGAGCAATATCGTAAAAACTATCATCAGTATAGCAAAAAACCTCAAGTTAAAGACTGTTGCAGAGGGAGTAGAGGAGAGTTTTCAAAGAGATTTTCTTCTGGAAAACGAGTGCGACGTGCTCCAAGGGTACTATTTCTCAAAACCTTTGAGCAAAGAGGATTTCGAGAAGTTCGCAACCCCTCTTTTGTAGCTCCATGCCAAGCGCGGAGCCATGGCATGCCAAGGTTAGATTTTAAGCTTGTAAATTTTGGTATGGGGTGTGAGAATCGTCGGTTCAAACAGAGCGGCGTCGTAATCTTCTAAGACGAAAAGACGAAAGTAGGTAGAGTTGTAAACGCTCTCATCGACCACGAGGAACTGGTTGTAGCTTTTCATATACACAAGGTGAAGTTTTCCGTCAAACTTGATTTCGTTGCTTGTGACTTGAAGGTTTTCGTTCGCATCGTAATAGGTAAGGGTGAAGTCTTTGACCGCTATTGCGACTCTTCCCTTGTCGATCTCGATATTCCCCGTTGCTTTATTGAGGCGGATATCCTGCCGGTTATAGTACCCGAGGTAGATATACCCTTGATCCTCTTCAAAGAGGGTCGTAAAATGGAAAAACGGCTGCGCTCCTTGTGTGCCGCTCATAAGATCGAGATTTGAAAAATAGGTAATGGTGGGGTAGATACCCATCATGCGGTTGGGCAGATAGAGGTAGACATCGCGCGTTTTTTCCGGAAGTTTCAGCTCCTCTAAAGAGAGGGCGGCAAGGAAGTCGTTCGCATCGCTAAAACCGTAATCAAGCACCATATTGGCAAGATTTGTACGGTACTTTTCGGGAGCATCGCTTGGGAGATTGAACTTCGTTTCGGTATATTCAACATCCAAGCGTGCCATGCGCGCAGCAGGAGTTTGAGGATTCGTCAAAAGAAAGCTGGTCGCAAAATTGTCGCTTCCCGAGTGTTTTCCTCCGTCGATAAGGGTTTTGGTATCGCTGTAGTAGCGGATAGGATAGCCGTAATCCCACCATGCCGCAACATAATCCTCCCTTTGGGCAATATTTTTGAGTTGATCGAGCGCTTGAACCTCTTGCTGCATCAAAACTGTCGGTACTTTGTATTCGACTATATGAAAGATGTTCGGTAAGAGTGCAGCCAACGAGAGAAGGCTCATAAAAAAGTATTTTTTAAATTCGGTATTGGTGAGTGAGGAGAACTTGTAGATAAGATAGGCGATCCCGAATGCCAAAACCGGTACGGCGTAGATCGTAAAGCGAAGCCCTCCCGCATACGCCAAAAATCCAAGTCCCAAAAGAGGAAGTCCAAGCAACATTACCCTGTGGTTGTATGCAAGCCAAAGGTAGCCTCCGATTGCAAGTATAAAGGTTACGCTGTGCCCGCTGATGCGGTTGGCAAACACATCAAAAGGGATTTTCCCGGCTTCGCGCACGGTACCTACGACATTGTAAAAATGGAGCGAAAGATCGCTGCCCGTTGCGGAAGTAGCGGTCGTAAAAACGTAACTACTCAGAGATCCCCAGATCGGTGCAAAGCCTCCCGTTGCGAAAAAGCTCAAGAGCGCTAGGACAAAAAGAGGTAAAGCGAATTTTTGGATCAATCCTTGTTTTATAGCCAGATAAAGCGCGATGACGATCCCAAAACGTACAAGATTATCAAGCCCCATCATCGCAAAAAACATCACCCCAAGCAAGAGCAATTCGTAACGGATATCCTCTTTTTTGTAAAGCAGGTAGAGGGTATAGGCAATCACAAGGGCGATAAACGCAAACTCCAAAGAGTAGCTTTGGGGATACCACCAACGGTACGCTACGATCTCGAGCCCGCTAAAGAGGATATATTTCTCTTCTCTCGTCTGCAAAGCAAAGATCAGCGACCAAAGTAAGAATACGGGGAAAACGATATTGAGCATATCGGTATCGTAGTAGCCGATCATGGTACGGTTGTAGTAGCTGTGGGCGATGGCGCCAAAGAGTGCGGCGACAAACCCCACTTCGATATGTTTGAGCGCTTTGCCGATGAGAATCATGGGAACAACGATCAGAGAAGCCAAAAAAGCCGGCATGTAGAAGATGATACTCTCAAACGAAAAAGGGAGAATCGTGGCGAAAAAAGCGGTGGTGATCGAGACGGCATAGTCGATGGGAGAGAGATCGTTCTCTTGCGATTCCCCCGCTATAATATCGCGCGCGCCCTCGGCAAAGAAGTAGCCGTCGTTGGTGTTGATCATGAACTGGTTGTTAAAGTGAAACTGTTCGTAATCTTGAAACTGAAAAACCCAAATAAGGCGAAAAGCGAAGCTAAACAAAAAGGCGATAAGGATAAGCATGAGTGTTTGCTTATTGTGTGTTGTGATCATAAGAACTCTTTTAAAGTGTGATTTTCTACGTTAAAAGCGTGATTGTAATACAGAGAAGCTGATGTTTTGATTTAACCGATGCTTGAGCCAAAGCGTGGTATCATTTTTGAAAAAAAAAGAAGCAGAGTATGACACAACCCCAAGCCATCTATTTAAAAGACTATAAAAAGCCCGAATTTACAATCCGTAGCGTCTCTTTGGAGTTTGAACTTTTCGAAGAGTTTACCCGCGTCAACAGTACGCTTGCAATCGAAAAAATCGACCCACATGCCAAAGATTTGGTGCTTGACAGCATCGATTTGGAGCTTCAAGAGATGTGGCTTAACGACCTTCAACTCACCCCTTTGCGTTATCGCTACGAGGATGAAAAGCTGACCGTGACAAACGTGCCGCAAACTTTTTTACTCCGTATCACCAATATTATCTACCCCCAAAACAACACCGAGTTGGAGGGGCTCTACAAATCGGGGACGATCTTTTGTACCCAAAACGAACCGGAGGGTTTTCGCCGCATAACCCCCTATATCGACCGTCCCGACGTGATGAGCATTTTTACGACCACGATCAGTGCCGATACGAAAAAATACCCCGTACTTCTTAGCAACGGCAATAAAAACACCGCATGCCAGATCGAAGGGGGGCGCCACAGCGTCACATGGTACGACCCGCATCCAAAACCCTCCTATCTTTTTGCACTCGTTGCGGGGGATCTGGGAAGTATAAGCGATCGTTTTACTACGATGGAGGGGCGCGATGTGGAGCTGAATATTTACTGCGACAAAGGGAACGAAGCAAAATGCTTCCATGCCATGGAATCGCTCAAAAAATCAATGCTTTGGGATGAAAAAATCTACGGCAGGGCATACGATCTGGATATTTACAACATCGTAGCGGTGGATAGCTTCAATATGGGGGCAATGGAGAACAAGGGGCTGAATATTTTTAATTCCCATTACGTTCTAGCCGATAACGACGTGGCAACAGATGCCGATTTTATGGGGATAGAGAGCGTGATTGCACACGAGTATTTCCATAACTGGACGGGCAATCGTATCACCTGCCGCGATTGGTTTCAGCTGACCCTTAAAGAGGGACTTACCGTATTTCGCGACCAGTGTTTTTCGGCGGATATGCACTCTTGGGACGTGCAGCGTATCAAAGACGTCAAGATGCTGCGTGAACGCCAGTTCGTCGAAGACGCTTCCCCCACGGCACACCCGATCCAGCCCGAATCGTACATCTCTATGAACAATTTTTATACCGCAACGGTGTATGAAAAGGGTGCCGAGGTGATCCGTATGATCTACACCCTATTAGGCGCAGAGCGTTTCCGCGCGGCGAGCGATCTCTATTTTGCAACGTTTGACGGCCAAGCGGTAACGACCAAAGATTTTTTATGGGCGATGTCCCATGCCAGCGGCGAAAATTTGGAGCAGTTTGAGCGTTGGTACTGCCAAAGCGGTACGCCCAAACTCAAGGTTGACGAGGAGTTTTTAGAGGGGAAATATACGCTAAAACTGCGCCAAATTATCCCACATGCCATAGACGCCACAGTGCAGCTTCCTTACTATTTTCCGCTAAAGATCGGCTTGATAGATCAAGAGGGCGAAGAGATTTTAGAGACGGTTTTGATCGTTTCGCAAGAAGAAGAGGAGTTCGTATTTGAAGGGCTAGCATCCTCTCCGATCGTCTCGCTCAACCGCGATTTTTCGGCACCCGTGATTATCGAGCAGGAAACAACCGCCTATCCGTTTTTGATGCGCCACGATTGCAACGGCTTTGTGCGTTATGAGAGTGCGCAGTCGTTTGCGGTGGCAACGCTTGAGAAGCTGATGCAGACGGGGGAGATAGATCCGCTCTTTGTGGAAAATTACGGCTATCTTTTGGATCTTGATACCGATCTTTCCTACAAAGCGCTCCTTTTGGAACTCCCGAGTGCTACGACACTCTCGCAACGGATGGAGGTGATCGATTTTGAACCTATCTATGATGCGCTTGAGAGGCTGCAACATGCCTTGGCATGTAGATATGAAACAAAACTCCAAACGCTTTATGCAACCCACCACATGCCAAAGAATAACCGCATAGATGCCGAGAGTATGGGGGAGAGGGCGCTTAAAAACAGAGCGTTGCGTCTGTTAAGTGTGCTTAAATCAGAAACGGTATTAGAAAAAGCGAAAAAACAGTATGAAGATTCTTTGAGCATGAGCGATCGCATCACGGCGCTCGATATTTTAGAAAACACCTCCGCAGCACTCTCGGAGGTCGCAATGGCAGATTTTTACGCCAAGTACAAACACGACACGCTGGTGATGAACAAATACCTTTCCCTTTTGGCGGCATCGGAGCGTGAAGGCACGCTCGATCGTGTGATGGCATTGCAAAACGATCCCGTCTATGACGTTAAAGTGCCCAACCTCGTGCGTTCGCTTATCGGGGTGTTTGCGCGCAATTTTAAACATTTCCATGCCAAAGACGGACTGGGGTACAAGTTTGTCGCGCAAAAGATTTTAGAGATCGATGCGATCAACGCACAGATGGGCTCGGCGCTTTGCAACGCTTTTAAACTGTATGAGAAAATGAACCCGCACAATAAAGTGCTTATGCAAGCCGAACTGCAAAAAGTGATAGCGCACGAGGGGCTTTCAAAAAACAGCTACGAGATAGTGAGCAAAATCTTGAAAAAACACCCCTAAGGGTTTAATGGAAAAAATGATATTATTTCCGTCTGAAAATTCGAAACAAGTGCAGCAGATGAAAGTAAAAACTCGCCATTTAAGGCTCGTACGCCCGCTCCTTTTGGAAGCAAAAGAGGATGTCTTGACAAAATGGCTCTCCTATAAAGCACCCAAAAAGATTTTACGGATCCACGAGATCGACGTAGAGGTTTTTACCAACGACTACGCAAACGGGATTTTCGATTATTTCATGGGGGTGATTTCGGGGGATGTCGCCATCGGGAATTGCCCCGCGATCCAGTCGTTTTTGGAATATCTTAAAGGCAAAGAGATCCAAGCCGGCGAGCTTTATGAGCTATGCAGCCATTTCCGCCGCGCAATGATCGACATAGGCTATGAAAAAGGGTTCGCCTCACAAGAGTATGCCGACGAGATCTATTTTATTTTCGACAAAAACTTTCGCGGCGTATTGCGTTTTTATACCGATACCATCTTCCAAAAAGAGCAGGAGATAGACAGGCATGTCAAACTCCTGAGCGAATATAAAAAAGCGCTTGATGAGGGAGCGCTTATTACCAAAACCGATTCGCAGGGGCATATCACCTACGTCAATGAAAAATTTACCGAGCTTAGCGGTTATAGCGAGGCCGCATTGTTGGGGCGTAAACACAATATTATGCGCCATCCGCAAATGACGCAGGAGTTTTATAAAAATCTCTGGGATGAGCTTTTGACCAACAATATCTTTCGCGGAACGATCAAAAACCTCAAAAACAACGGTGAGTATTTTTATGTGGATGTCACGATCGTGAAGATCAATGATCCCTACGACAATACGACCGAATATATGTCGATAGGCTACGACGTTACAAAGCTTGTCGATGCGCGTGCCGAAGCGCTCCGTGCTTCGCAGGTAAAAGATTATTTTCTCTCCAATATGTCCCATGAGATACGCACGCCGCTCAATGCTATTTTGGGTTTTGTAAGTTTGCTGCTCGATGAGAATCTTTCGGAAAAACATCGCAACTATTTGGGAATTATCCAAAACAGCGGCGAGAATCTTTTGAGCATTATCAACGATATACTCGATTTTTCAAAACTGCGCAGCGGCGAATTTACGGTGGAACCGAAGAATTTTTCGTTGCATGAGGAGCTCAACCATACGATGGAGCTTTTTGTGGCGAGTGCGGCATCGAAAAACCTCACCATCACCTCGTTCATCAACCCCGACATTCCTAAGGAACTCTATGCGGATGCACTTCGTATCAAACAGGTTATCTCAAACTTTTTAAGCAATGCAATCAAATTTAGTCCTGAAGAGGGGGTGATCGGCGTTGAAGCAAGCTGCCGCGACAATATTCTCAAAATCAGCGTCAAAGATGAGGGGATCGGGGTTGCCCCCGAAGATAAAGAGACGATCTTTCTGGCATTTACCCAAGCGGGTAACAGCGGTATAAAAAAGGAAGAGGGAACGGGTCTTGGGCTTTCTATCTGCAATCAGCTTGTGCATCATATGGGGGGAAAGATCTACGTGGAATCCGAACTCGGCAAAGGGAGCACCTTTAGCATCGAGATCCCCGTTGAAGTGCGTAATGCGCAATGCAGGGCGTTTGACGATATGGCCGCATTTAAAGATATTAAAATCGTTTTTTATTCCCCGGAAAACAAACGATGTTTTCAGTACGAAGCGTTTGTAAAATATGCCAATATGTTTAAAATGGACGTTGCGGTGATCGATAATCTGCACGAGGATTTCGACGTTGCCCTTTTCGTGCATGAAAATATAGACGAGGAGATCCGTGAAACGATACGCCGTACACAGGGAAAAAAATTCATCGCTATGATGAGCCGCATGTATGACGATTACGAAACTTTTGCCCATATACGCCCTATGTGCTTTCCGCTGTATTGTTCAAAAATGAGGAATATTTTTGCGGCGCTTTTAGAGATGGAAGCGACCCATAATCCTCTCTCGGCGCAAAACCAAAAATTTGAAGGGCATGTTTTGGTTGCCGAAGATAACGAAGCCAACCAAGAGCTGATAAAAATTTTGCTAGGAAAATACGGGCTTACGTACGACTTGGCATGTAACGGCATTGAAGCGGTTGCGCTGTATAAACAGAACAATTACGATTTGATTTTGATGGATGAGCAGATGCCGCTGATGGACGGCAACGAAGCGGTACAAAAAATATTAAAATACGAAAAACAAAAAAGACTCGCTCATACTCCCGTATCGGCGCTGACCGCAAACGTTATTAAAGGGGCAAAAGAGCGGGGGCTCTCAAGCGGGTTTGACGAGTTTTTAGGCAAACCGATCATTGTCAAAGAGCTGGAGAGGGTGTTCATGCGATTTTTGAAACCTTCGAATGCCGCGACATGCCATGATGGTTTGTCTTTGGAAGAGGAGTCTTTGGGCGAGGGGCTAGATAGGGAGAAATTGTGTAAAGAATTGATGCTTAATCACGAGGAACTCGCACTACTATTTGGGGTATACAAGAAAAAAATGGGAGCCTTGCTGCCCGAGCTGGAAAAAGCGATCCAAGAGCAAGAACATGCCAAAATAGCGCTTTTGGCACATAATATCAAAGGTTCGAGTGCAAATTTTCGGATTGCATCGCTGCAAAAAATCGGTGCGGCTATGGAAGACGCGGCAAAAGAGGGGGACACAACCTACCTTTACGAAGAGAGCTATGCACGGATGAAAACTGTGGTAGAGAAGATGGAGATTCGCTAGGCTACTCTTCGATGTAGTAGCCGATCCCCGAGGCGTTTTTAATGATGTCGGTTGCAAGCTTATTGCGCAGTCGCCACACGAGAGTACGGACGCTGTTTTCGGTTGCGCCGTGATCTTCCCACACGTACTCTATGGCCTGTTCAAAGGTGACGACATGCCCCAGCTGCGCAACTAAAAGACGTAAAAAAGCGTTCTCTTTTTTGGTCAGCTTGATTTTTTTCCCTTTATAGAAGGTTTCACATATGCTGATATCCAAGTGGTAGTCTTCCCCAAAAGGAACGATCGGCTTCTCGGAAACCCTTTTGTTTTGGAGCATTTTTTCGAGATTGAGTTTATCGAGTTTTACGATCGGTGGGCTCTCTTTTCTTGTTTGCTCCATTTCGTATTTAAAAAGCGCCATTTGGATCGTGGCATGGAGCGAGTTCGGATCAAAAGGTTTGACGATGTAGCCGTAAGGTTCGGTAAGCTTTGCTTGGAAGATAATAGCATCGTCGCTGTAAGATGTTAAAAAAATAAAAGGGATCCGATAGACGCTTCGAATATGTTTGGCAAACTCTATCCCGTCACTTTGTTCTTGTAAAGAGATGTCGACGATAATGATGTCGGGGCGCGTATGCAGCATTTGAGCTTTGGCAGATGCAACATCATGGCATGTGGCAAGCACGTCATAGCCTTGCTTTTTAAGGGAGATACTGAGATTGAGTGCGGTGACTTCATCATCTTCGACGATAAGAATATTTTGCTTTTGCGTATTATCTGCCATGATCGGTGAATCCTCTATCAAAAAAATGTAATGATTTTGTGATACGTAATCATAGCAGATTATAATATAAAATTATTTATAGAAAAATCAAAAAAGTTTTTAGTTCGATTTTGAAAAAGTAAGAATATACGACTTAAGCTAAAAATTATAATAAGTTCACTATAATTTCAGTCTTCAAAACGCGGATAGATGGGTGAGTTGGCTGAAACCACGTCCCTGCTAAGGACGCGTACGGGTAACCGTACCGAGGGTTCGAATCCCTCTCTGTCCACCACTTGAAGGTCTTTTTTTTCAATCTCTTTTTAATACAAATCGTAACAAATATCACTAAAATCACCAAGAACGTAAAATTTCCCTTGCTATTCGTAATCGTATGTGGTTATAATACCTTTGATGAAAGATGAGGTTCGAGATTCATCTTTAGTGTAATACGTTAAATATTCTGCTAGACCGAACGACTCTCCCTGATTCCTGACTCCGCTTTAAAAAGTGTATTTTTCCTGTTAGAGGTATAAAAATGGCAGAATTGCTAAACGGAACCGTAAAATGGTTCAACGAAGAAAAAGGTTATGGATTTATCCAACAAAACAACGGTGGTGGTGATTTATTCGTTCATTTCCGTCAAGTAAACAGAACGGGTCCGGGTCGTGTATCTTTGGCAGAAGGTCAAGGTGTAACATATGAAGTAGGCGAGGGACAAAAAGGTCCTCAAGCTGAAAACGTTACAGCTCTGTAAGTAACTTTCATTTTCGGTTTTTGCTTCATGCAAAAGCCGAAAACTCTCTCTTTTCTTTTTTAAACTTTCCTTTCTTATTATCGTAATACGCAAATTTGTACTCAGGTACAATAGTTTTCTTTTCTAAATTTTTCTATTATTTAACACTAAAAATAATAATCAGGAGTTTCTCATGTCTGAAGTGATCGGAAAAATAGCCCACCTAGACGGAAAATTTTATGCAAGAGCCGAAGACGGTTCGTTGCGCGAACTGTCTAAAGGTGACGCATTGTATGTAGGGGAAATCGTTATAGGCGATGCGGGAAATGATGCGATCGATAGCGTTATTGTTTCGTTAAACGACGGTAACGATATCGTAGTGCTCGCAGATCAGTCCCAAGCGTTTGATCAGTCGCTCACGCAAAACGAGTTTACTCCTGATGAAACAGTATCGCAGTCAAGCAGTATATTGTCGATGCTTGAAGCATCCGGCGATATAACTGCCGAAGATATCGAAGCGATAGAAACTGCAGCGGGCGAGGAAGGCGCCCCCGATTCTACGGGCGGAATGCCGGCAAGATTTGCCGTAAGAAACGACGACGAAGGACAAGACCTTAATGTTGCACTCAAAGATGCCGCTTTCGGTGAAGTTGAAGGCAATCCAAAAGACGAGATGTTTGATGAGTTGGAAGAACTCAGACGTGCAAATACTCTCTTGTCTCAAAATGAAAATACCGAAACAACGATTACAACAACTGATACGACGGCACCCGATGCACCGACAGTAACAGTAGACGAACTTACCAATAATGGAACCACAACGGTTAAAGTGGAGACGGAAGCCGGAGCGGAAGTAGTTATTAAAGATGCGAATGGCAATGAGATCGGAAGCGGTACGGCTGATGAAGATGGAGTCGTAAATATCGAAGTAACGTTACCGGAGGGTGAAAATCAAATCACGGTGACGGCGACTGATGCAGCTGGAAATGAAAGTAGCGCAACAACTGGGACTATTACAGTAGATACAGAAGCAGAAGCAGGAACAGTTACAGTAAATGATATCGCAGGCGATAATGTAATTAACAATGCAGAGTCTCAAAACCCTACAACGACGGTAAGCGGAACAGCTACGGGCGGAGATATTGCAGCAGGCGATACGGTAACGGTTAGCGTAAACGGAAATGACTATACAACGACTGTAGATGAAGATGGAAACTACTCAGTAGAAGTAGCAACTTCAGACTTAATTGCAGACGGAACGGTAGACGTATCGGTAGAGAGTTCAGATGATGCAGGAAATACAGTAACAACAACAGGTGCAACAACTGTTGCAGTTACAGTAGATACAGAAGCAGAAGCAGGAACAGTTACAGTAAATGATATCGCAGGCGATAATGTAATTAACAATGCAGAGTCTCAAAACCCTACAACGACGGTAAGCGGAACAGCTACGGGCGGAGATATTGCAGCAGGCGATACGGTAACGGTTAGCGTAAACGGAAATGACTATACAACGACTGTAGATGAAGATGGAAACTACTCAGTAGAAGTAGCAACTTCAGACTTAATTGCAGACGGAACGGTAGACGTATCGGTAGAGAGTTCAGATGATGCAGGAAATACAGTAACAACAACAGGTGCAACAACTGTTGCAGTTACAGTAGATACAGAAGCAGAAGCAGGAACAGTTACAGTAAATGATATCGCAGGCGATAATGTAATTAACAATGCAGAGTCTCAAAACCCTACAACGACGGTAAGCGGAACAGCTACGGGCGGAGATATTGCAGCAGGCGATACGGTAACGGTTAGCGTAAACGGAAATGACTATACAACGACTGTAGATGAAGATGGAAACTACTCAGTAGAAGTAGCAACTTCAGACTTAATTGCAGACGGAACGGTAGACGTATCGGTAGAGAGTTCAGATGATGCAGGAAATACAGTAACAACAACAGGTGCAACAACTGTTGCAGTTACAGTAGATACAGAAGCAGAAGCAGGAACAGTTACAGTAAATGATATCGCAGGCGATAATGTAATTAACAATGCAGAGTCTCAAAACCCTACAACGACGGTAAGCGGAACAGCTACGGGCGGAGATATTGCAGCAGGCGATACGGTAACGGTTAGCGTAAACGGAAATGACTATACAACGACTGTAGATGAAGATGGAAACTACTCAGTAGAAGTAGCAACTTCAGACTTAATTGCAGACGGAACGGTAGACGTATCGGTAGAGAGTTCAGATGATGCAGGAAATACAGTAACAACAACAGGTGCAACAACTGTTGCAGTTACAGTAGATACAGAAGCAGAAGCAGGAACAGTTACAGTAAATGATATCGCAGGCGATAATGTAATTAACAATGCAGAGTCTCAAAACCCTACAACGACGGTAAGCGGAACAGCTACGGGCGGAGATATTGCAGCAGGCGATACGGTAACGGTTAGCGTAAACGGAAATGACTATACAACGACTGTAGATGAAGATGGAAACTACTCAGTAGAAGTAGCAACTTCAGACTTAATTGCAGACGGAACGGTAGACGTATCGGTAGAGAGTTCAGATGATGCAGGAAATACAGTAACAACAACAGGTGCAACAACTGTTGCAGTTACAGTAGATACAGAAGCAGAAGCAGGAACAGTTACAGTAAATGATATCGCAGGCGATAATGTAATTAACAATGCAGAGTCTCAAAACCCTACAACGACGGTAAGCGGAACAGCTACGGGCGGAGATATTGCAGCAGGCGATACGGTAACGGTTAGCGTAAACGGAAATGACTATACAACGACTGTAGATGAAGATGGAAACTACTCAGTAGAAGTAGCAACTTCAGACTTAATTGCAGACGGAACGGTAGACGTATCGGTAGAGAGTTCAGATGATGCAGGAAATACAGTAACAACAACAGGTGCAACAACTGTTGCAGTTACAGTAGATACAGAAGCAGAAGCAGGAACAGTTACAGTAAATGATATCGCAGGCGATAATGTAATTAACAATGCAGAGTCTCAAAACCCTACAACGACGGTAAGCGGAACAGCTACGGGCGGAGATATTGCAGCAGGCGATACGGTAACGGTTAGCGTAAACGGAAATGACTATACAACGACTGTAGATGAAGATGGAAACTACTCAGTAGAAGTAGCAACTTCAGACTTAATTGCAGACGGAACGGTAGACGTATCGGTAGAGAGTTCAGATGATGCAGGAAATACAGTAACAACAACAGGTGCAACAACTGTTGCAGTTACAGTAGATACAGAAGCAGAAGCAGGAACAGTTACAGTAAATGATATCGCAGGCGATAATGTAATTAACAATGCAGAGTCTCAAAACCCTACAACGACGGTAAGCGGAACAGCTACGGGCGGAGATATTGCAGCAGGCGATACGGTAACGGTTAGCGTAAACGGAAATGACTATACAACGACTGTAGATGAAGATGGAAACTACTCAGTAGAAGTAGCAACTTCAGACTTAATTGCAGACGGAACGGTAGACGTATCGGTAGAGAGTTCAGATGATGCAGGAAATACAGTAACAACAACAGGTGCAACAACTGTTGCAGTTACAGTAGATACAGAAGCAGAAGCAGGAACAGTTACAGTAAATGATATCGCAGGCGATAATGTAATTAACAATGCAGAGTCTCAAAACCCTACAACGACGGTAAGCGGAACAGCTACGGGCGGAGATATTGCAGCAGGCGATACGGTAACGGTTAGCGTAAACGGAAATGACTATACAACGACTGTAGATGAAGATGGAAACTACTCAGTAGAAGTAGCAACTTCAGACTTAATTGCAGACGGAACGGTAGACGTATCGGTAGAGAGTTCAGATGATGCAGGAAATACAGTAACAACAACAGGTGCAACAACTGTTGCAGTTACAGTAGATACAGAAGCAGAAGCAGGAACAGTTACAGTAAATGATATCGCAGGCGATAATGTAATTAACAATGCAGAGTCTCAAAACCCTACAACGACGGTAAGCGGAACAGCTACGGGCGGAGATATTGCAGCAGGCGATACGGTAACGGTTAGCGTAAACGGAAATGACTATACAACGACTGTAGATGAAGATGGAAACTACTCAGTAGAAGTAGCAACTTCAGACTTAATTGCAGACGGAACGGTAGACGTATCGGTAGAGAGTTCAGATGATGCAGGAAATACAGTAACAACAACAGGTGCAACAACTGTTGCAGTTACAGTAGATACAGAAGCAGAAGCAGGAACAGTTACAGTAAATGATATCGCAGGCGATAATGTAATTAACAATGCAGAGTCTCAAAACCCTACAACGACGGTAAGCGGAACAGCTACGGGCGGAGATATTGCAGCAGGCGATACGGTAACGGTTAGCGTAAACGGAAATGACTATACAACGACTGTAGATGAAGATGGAAACTACTCAGTAGAAGTAGCAACTTCAGACTTAATTGCAGACGGAACGGTAGACGTATCGGTAGAGAGTTCAGATGATGCAGGAAATACAGTAACAACAACAGGTGCAACAACTGTTGCAGTTACAGTAGATACAGAAGCAGAAGCAGGAACAGTTACAGTAAATGATATCGCAGGCGATAATGTAATTAACAATGCAGAGTCTCAAAACCCTACAACGACGGTAAGCGGAACAGCTACGGGCGGAGATATTGCAGCAGGCGATACGGTAACGGTTAGCGTAAACGGAAATGACTATACAACGACTGTAGATGAAGATGGAAACTACTCAGTAGAAGTAGCAACTTCAGACTTAATTGCAGACGGAACGGTAGACGTATCGGTAGAGAGTTCAGATGATGCAGGAAATACAGTAACAACAACAGGTGCAACAACTGTTGCAGTTACAGTAGATACAGAAGCAGAAGCAGGAACAGTTACAGTAAATGATATCGCAGGCGATAATGTAATTAACAATGCAGAGTCTCAAAACCCTACAACGACGGTAAGCGGAACAGCTACGGGCGGAGATATTGCAGCAGGCGATACGGTAACGGTTAGCGTAAACGGAAATGACTATACAACGACTGTAGATGAAGATGGAAACTACTCAGTAGAAGTAGCAACTTCAGACTTAATTGCAGACGGAACGGTAGACGTATCGGTAGAGAGTTCAGATGATGCAGGAAATACAGTAACAACAACAGGTGCAACAACTGTTGCAGTTACAGTAGATACAGAAGCAGAAGCAGGAACAGTTACAGTAAATGATATCGCAGGCGATAATGTAATTAACAATGCAGAGTCTCAAAACCCTACAACGACGGTAAGCGGAACAGCTACGGGCGGAGATATTGCAGCAGGCGATACGGTAACGGTTAGCGTAAACGGAAATGACTATACAACGACTGTAGATGAAGATGGAAACTACTCAGTAGAAGTAGCAACTTCAGACTTAATTGCAGACGGAACGGTAGACGTATCGGTAGAGAGTTCAGATGATGCAGGAAATACAGTAACAACAACAGGTGCAACAACTGTTGCAGTAACGGTAGATACAGAAGTGGAAACACCTGTAATCACAAACATTACAGACGCTGAAGGAGATTATACAAACGTAACTTTACACGGTACGGGAACGCCGGGTGAAACAATTACGCTTTATGCTATTTCAAATTCTACGACAGGCGGCAATGATACGCAAACAGGTCAATATGTTGCAATAGCTACAGCTTCACCAATAATCGTTGCAGCAGACGGTTCATGGAGTGTAGATATTTCTAATTTAAATGATGTACCGCTAAATGATAATGAGTTCTTTAAAGCGACACAGACAGATGCAGCTGGTAATGTAAGTGCAGAATCCAATACGGTTCATTATTGGCATGGAACATGGAACAACGTCGCAACGGAAGCGGGAGATGACTTTGTTGTTATGGGCGGAGGCAATGACACGCTTCGTATTAATGCAGATGATGCTAACAATACTTTGGTTGTTGATGGCGGAGACGGTACGGATAAAATTATTGTTGATGGTAAGTTCGATGATTACACATTAAGTCAAAATACTGAGGGAAGTTTACTTCTTCAAGGTGCAAACGATGATGTTTACGAACTTCGAAACGTTGAAAGTATTAGCTTTGGTGATGGCATATATGATACGCAAACAGGTGTTTTTGCAGATTCTCTTATTTCGGCTCCGACGTTAGATATGAGTATTTCGGATGCTACTCAAGTGACAGAGCTTAAAACGGTAATTGATGAGGAAGCTAATAGCACAAATGGCATTTATGAAAGAGAAGGTGATTTTTATACGACTCAGATGATAGGGGTTCCTACTTCCGAAATAGACGTAACTGCATTACGAGAATTAGGGTATACGACAGACGGAGAAGGTAATTTCTTTGTTATCGATGAGGATAAACCGAAAGTTCTCATTGAACAAGAATTGACAAGAGAAGTAACCAAAATTGTTAATGTTGATCCTATTATGAAAGTTGCTACTGAAACTACTACGTTTATGAGTCTTGGTGAATCGCATGTAGATGAAGGTTTGACTTTAAATTATAATGCAACTAAAACATTTATGTTTGCAGAAGCGACTTCAAATATAGAAATCGACTTTGCTAGTTTTGACTCAGGAAAAGCTACTATCTCATTTGTTGATGCAAATGGAGCACCGATAGGAAGTTCAATTGTACAAAACAGTACTAATGATTCACAGGGATACAGCGTTCCAGAAGGTGCTATGGGTGTAGTTATCAAAAACAATAAATCTTCTAGTTTTGATGTAGAAACTATCTCTTACAGAGGTATAGACCATGAAGTCACTGTAGAAGCAGGTGGATTAGTACCAGATTTAGATGCTATGGCTGCTGCAGGAATTACATGGAGTGAAACAGAATCGCAAACGATTGTTCAGACGGCTGATATCTTAAATATTGGTAATGTTGGTAACGCAGAGATAGACGGATTTAATCCTGAAGATCATGCACTTTCTCAAGTATTTAACTTTGGAAGTGAGCTTGCTAACAGAATGGTTTACATTACCGTAGATATGAAAGTAGAAGGCTCTTGGGATAACAGTGCTCGTACTACAAATGATTATTTTAGTGTAAGTGCAAACGGCAAAGAGATCGATGTTAATTACTATTCAAGTACAAATGGATCTTGGGAATCAGCTGATGTAAGTTACATAGGTGATGATGAAAAAGAATCTTATACATATGAGTATGAGGTATTTTTATATGATAAAGGACAAGTGCAACTTGACTTTATGGTTGCGTCTACGGATTGGAGAGAGATTGTTAATGTACACAACATTGAAGTTGTTTACGAAGGGCAAACTGGATGGGTACAAGAGGTTACAGAGACTGAAACGTATACACAAAGCGTACTCGTTGATGCTCCTGCACAAGAAGTAGACGCATCCCAAATCCCCGGCGGTATTCCATATGTTATGACTGAGCAAGAAGTTGAAGTTGCAACACAGCCGTTTACTAAAGAGGTGGCGGAAGTTGTAGGATACACATACACCTTGACATTAGCTGCTCAAGCTGGTGATGATAGTGAAACGTTAAGTGATTTGGTATTAAACAATTTGCCGCTTGGTACTACGCTTCAAGATGCCGATGGCAATGTAATAGTTCCGAATGAGAATAATGTTTATTCCTTGACGCCTGATGCGGACGGGGTGACAAACTTTACGTTAGTATCGGAAAATGAGCTAAGTGAAAATGAACTAAGTGATATAACCGCAAGTGTTACGGCTACAGAGAGTAATGGAGGTGCATCTATTACGGTATCGACGAATGTAGAAGGCGATGATGTTATCGAGTTTGATAATAAACTTGAGTCAATTGACGGAGGCGAAGGGAATGATACGCTTTTAATTACTGGAAATCAAGAGATCGATTTCAGTGGATTAAGTGAGCATATCTCTAATATCGAAACAATTAAACTCGGTGAAGGGAAACAAGAGATCAGCTTGCGTGTAGAAGATGTATTCGAGATGACGGATGCGAATCATACCTTACGTATAGATTCGGATGCAGCCGACAGCGTGAACTTGGTTACTGAACAAGACTGGAAACTTGGAGATAATATAACGATCGATGATGAAACATATGCGCAGTATACCGCTCAATATGATGAGGATACAACTGTTACCGTACAGATTCAAGTCCATACAGAAGAGAGCTAATAAGCTCTCTTCAACCCCTCTTTTTTTTCTTTTCAAAAATCTTTAAATCTTTAATAATCTATGAATACCGAATTTTCTTGGCATGTGAGACAGCAATAGAATCTAAAAAGATTCTATTTGAGTAAAAGTACGAGGGAAATTCTGTCGTTTACGTGAAGTTTGGCAAAGATCGAGGTGATATGTGCCTTGACCGTACGGGTGGTGATATGCAGTGCCGAAGCGATCGCATCGTTGGTAAAACCTTCTAGGATTAGATGCACCACCTCCACCTCTTGGGGTGTGAGCCTCTCATTAATAAACTTTTGTGCTTCCTCATTGATCTTGCTTTGTTTTTTTATCAAAATGAGTGCAGAGGTGAGTTCGGGGTAGCTCCACACTTTTCCCTCTCGCACGCTTTGGAGCATCTGCTCAAAGTGGATAGAACTCATACGGGAGTTGCCGTAGGCTTTGATGGCATGTGAAAGGAGCATTTTCCCCGTGATGATCGCGGGTGTTCTTTCAAGAACGATAAGGTTCTTCGGTAGCGTATTTGCGGCTATGAGCTTGTTGATCTCGGGTGCGACGCTATCGAAGTCCGCTATCACTATGGCACGCGGATCTGCTTGCAACAGCTTTGTGAGCGACTCTAACTCATCACATGCCAAAGGGTTTTCTATGGCATGTCGTTTGCCTCCATTCATCGACGATATCGAGGTTTTTACTAAAAAGTACGAGTCCCATGTTAACGCTCCGTAAAAACGTATTGTTTTGATTTTAAGATCGGCTTGAGAATATATTGCATCACTGTTTTTTGCCCCGTGATTATATCGACGTTTACCGTCATCCCCGGTATGATTTGCAACGGGTGCTCGTCGGTGCCGAGATAGCTTTTTTCGGTTTCGACGTGGATGATATAAAAGGTTTCATCCTCTTTGTCGGTGATAGTGTCGGGAGAGATAAAGATCACTTTGCCCGTGAGTCCGCCGTGGATCGCATAGTCGTAGGCGGAAACTTTCACCTTAGCCTCGGCTCCCGGATGGATAAAGGCAATGTCGCTTGGTTTGATTTTAACTTCGAGTATCAATTTTTTACTCGTAGGAACAATCTCTACGAGATCTTCACCCGGTTTGACCACCCCGCCAACGGTATGGATATAGAGCTTTTGTACGATACCGTCTACAGGAGATGCAACCATAGTACGGCGCACCTGATCGGAAAACTCCTCTTGCTGCGCCTGCAAACGGGCTATTTCGGCGGTGACTTCGTTGAGTTCCCTTTTGGCGGTGTTGATAAAGAGCTGTTTAGCTTCTATACGTTTGTTGCGAAATTCGCTGATAGCCGCTTCAAGGCGTGGCAGGGAGAGTTCAGCCGCTTGGATGCGGTTTTCTATCTCGTTGGCTTCGCGTTTAAGCTTTAAGAAATCAACCTTAGATTTTACCCCCCTCGCGCACCATCGGCGCCGTCATTGCAATCTCTTCGCTAACGTATTCAAGCGATTTTCTAAGGGAATGAATATTCGCTTGTGCCTCTTTGTACTCCTGTTTTTTTTGGTCGATAAGATCGATCATCGCTTTATCTTTGGCTTGGAACTCGATCATATTGGAGTCGTAAAGTTTTTTTGCCAATGCGATTTGGAATGCCAGCTCCTCATCATCGGTTGCTGCCTCTTTGAAGGGAAGCATATTCGCTTCGGCATGGAGACGCATCCTTTTGGCTTCGAGCTCTTGGTATTTGAGAGTATTCGTTTTTGCCGCAGAGAGCGACTTTGCGTTATTGATTTTTAAAAGGATATCCCCCTCTTTTACAATCTGCCCTTCGTTGACGAGGATCGATTCGACGATTCCCCCTTCAAGGTTTTGAATCAGCTGGTTTTGCCCGTAGGGGATCGCTTTTCCGTCCCCTCTTGTGATCTCGTCGATCTCGGCGACCGAAGCCCAAACGATAAATGCCAAAACGGTAAAAAGCCAGATTTTAAGTACCTTGCTCATCTTTGTCGGAGCACGCTCCAACACCGCGGAGCTAAGGCTGTTCATAAATTCGTAGTCTTTTTGGGTGTATTCGACGGGTTTGTTATTTCTTCTCAATTTTTTTACCTCCGCCTTGGAGTTGTGCGAGTGCACTCTCTTTAGGTGCATCGATAATGATGCGCCCCTCGTGCATAACGATGACACGTTCTACAAGTGCTAAGAGGGTCATCTTTTGCGTGATTAAAAGAGAGGTAGTATCTTTCAGCGCCGTTTGCATGTTTTGTATAAGGTTTGCTTCGGTGAGCTGATCCATAGCGTTGCTCGGTTCATCAAGAAGCATAATCGGTGCATTGAGCAAAAAGGCACGCGCAATACCGATACTTTGGCGCTGTCCGCCCGAGAGCCCCTGACCCCGCTCGCCTATAGGCATCTCATAACCGCGCGGATGCTTTTTGACAAACTCCGCAGTCCCGCTTATTTGTGCGGCTCGAATCATCGCGGCATCGCTGGCATGTGTGGCTCGGTAGATGATGTTGTCTTTGAGCGTGCCTCGAAAGAGCATAATATCTTGCGCAACGTAGCCGAGGTTTTTGCGAAGGTCGGCAGGATCGATCTGCTTGATGTCGATACCATCAATGAGGATCTGCCCCGAATCTGGCTCGTAGAGTCCGAGAATGAGTTTTGCGATGGTGCTTTTGCCTGAACCTATACGCCCGATAAAACCGACTTTTTCCCCCGGATTGATCGTGAACGATACGTTTTTGAGCGAGGGAACGTCGTTGTTGGGATAGGTAAAGGTAACATCCGCAAACTCGATATGTCCGCTAAAATCTGGACGCTCGACGAATTTCTTGCCGCTTGGGCGTTCGCACGGTTTGGAGATGATCTCATTAAGTGTTTCGTACGAACTTTTGGTATCTTCGTAGTTGGTCATAAGTGCGGCAACCTGCCCCATGGGTGCGAGCGTTCTTGAAGTGAGGATCACGATAGCGATAAGCCCCCCCATGGAGAGTTGAAAATCTTGGATAAGATAGACGCCGTATACGATCACCATCACGGTATTGAGCTGAATGAAAAACTGCGTGACGGTAGGGATCGAGGCGGAAAGAAGGCGCGATTTTAAGCTTTTTGTTGCGATCTCACCCGTCGATTCCTCCCATCTCCATTGGACGTTTCCAAGTGTGCCGAGTGTTTTGAGCGTTTCGATATTGTTGAGGGTCTCGATAAGGATCGAATTTTTCTTGGCACTCGCTTCGTGGGTGCTCTCGATGCTGTCGCGCAAAGGTTTTTTGATAAAAAACGCATACGCCAGAATACAAAACATCGTAATCATAGGGATAAGCACAAGGGTCCCGCCGATATAAGCGATCACCGCCAAAAAGATCACGGCAAAAGGGAGATCGATGATCGCCGCCATCGTGGCGTTGGTCAAAAAGGAACGGATCGAATCGAAGTCTTTGAGATTGCTTGCAAAAGAACCGACCGAGGCTGGATGGTGTGCCATTTTCAGATCGAGCACCTTTTCAAAGATGATCGAAGACATAATGACGTCGCTTTTTTTTGCCGCCGTTTCTAGGAGGTAGGTTCGCGTGAATTTTAAAAAGGTATCGATCGCATAAACGATCACGACCCCGATAGCAAATACCCAGAGAGTTTCTATGGCATTGTTGGGAACGACGCGGTCATAAACGTTCATCGTAAAAAGAGGGGAAGCAAGAACAAAAAGGTTAATAAGCAAAGAAGCATAAAGCACGTCTTTGTAGATGCCGCTAGAGAGCTTGATGGTGCTCCAAAACCAATGTTTTTGTTTGAGGTGGAGCGTACGGATATTGTCGTCGCTGTATTCAAACGCTTTTTTGACCATAAACGCGTAGCCGATATATTCATCTTCCAAGATATCCACATCGACCCATTGTTCGATCGCTTCTTCGGCTGGCATGATGATTTTTGCTTGGGTACGGTCGTCGCTGAAGCGATCCAAAATACAAGCGCCTTGGTTGGAAAGGAGCAAAATCATCGGTAGCTGCAGCGGCGATATCTGGCGTATGTGGCGTTTTACGAGACTCGATTTTAAACCTGCTCGCTCCGCCGCACGGGAGAAAAGACCTTTTGCGTTGTTGATTGAGAAAAGTTCGGGAGATTCTTTGCCGCACTCAGTCGGCAATCCCGCGGTAAGCGCTTCGGCTGAAAAGGGCTTGTGGTAGAGTTTGGTAAAGAGTACCAAACAATCCAGCAAGGCGTCCATTTTTAAGTTTTCAGCATCGGTGATTGACATTGAGAACCTTTATTTTTTTAATTTTCTGATAATTATATCGACTCTGTTGTTTGCTTCTTGCCCTTGACCAAGCTCGTTGCTAAAAAGCGGCGCTTCATCGGACTTGGCATGTACCTCGATCTGCTCTTCGAGCACTCCCGCTTCAAGGAGTTTTGTTTTTACCGTGAGTGCACGTTTTTGAGAAAGTGCGTCGCGCGCTTCTTTTGAGAGTGTTTGGTTATCGACATGCCCTAGAATATCGAACTTCATATTCGCAAAACCGTAGGAGCTTATTTGAACGATGAGATCGTTTAATCTTTTTTGCCCCTCTTCGGTGAGAACGTCTCTGTCTTCATCAAACAAAAAGCCGCTGTAGCGTTCGATTCTTTGGGTGTCTTCATAGACGAATTTACATCCAAAGAGGTTGCGCATCTCGTTCGATAGCGAATTTTGGCAGATATCTTCGTTGTCTACGATAAGGTCTTTGTCTCTATCAAAACTAATCGGCAGCGTATCGTTATTGAGAGGTTCTTGCCCTTTGAGCCCTACGTTGGAGTAAACGACGTCGTAATCGCCGATGATCGTAGGTACAAGGGTGCCGAGTGCGTTAAGGATTCTGTACTTGGCATAGAGCATACTGTATTCGGTATTGATAATTTGCGATTTTGCACCGATAAAATCGTTTTGTGCCGAAAGCAGATCAAGCAACGAACGGCGTCCGAGATCATACTCTTTGGCATAGAGAGTAAGTGTTTTAAGGGCGTACTCTTTATAGGAATTAAGATGCTCAAGCTGGTCGCCGAGTTTTTCGTTTGCCGCCCATGCCAAGTTAAGTTTTTCGATCATATCGCGGCGCAGGGCATTTGCCGACTCGCTCTCTCTATGGATCTCGCTTACGCTTTTTTGCAACGCGGCTTGATCGGCAAAACCGTTGAAAAAGTTATATTTTAAAAATGCCATCGCCCGAAAACGATCGTCTTTGCCTTCAACTCCGCTGAGATTTTTGTTCATCGACTGGGAAACCTCGATATCTACTTGCGGATAAAACGGAGCCTTTTTCTCGTGGTAAGAAGCTTGTGCAAGTTTGACGTTAAATTTGCTGATAAGCAGAGCAGGGTTGTTTTGCATCGCAAAACGTGCTGCCTCTTCGATGTTTGCAGGCAGAGCCACGTTTAAAACGGGCTTTTCCATCTCGTTTACGTCCAAATAGCGCCCCACCAATCTTTGGAGATTGTAGGTGACGTCAAGCAGGGTGTTTTCCTGAACGACGTAGTTGGATTTGGCAAGCGCCAACGAAGCTTCGATCTTATTGACTTCCGAGAGTGTCGTGAGCCCCGAATCGTAAAGTTTTTGTACTTTAGAAAATATCTCTTCATTGATATTGATATTCTCTTGAGCCGTATCTAAAAGCTCTTTTTGACGCATCACCTGCAGGTAAGCGTTCACAAGTTCAAAGGTGGTCGTATTGACGCTGTCAACGTAGCTATAAGCCGCGGCGATTGTGCGAAACTCTTGCTGCTTGACTTGGTAGGTGGTTTCCCAGCCGTTAAAAAGGTTATGGGTGTAGGTAAGAGAGTTTTGGTAGACGCTGAAACTAAAAGATTCATCCGGAGCATTGGTAGGACGATCCGACTTATCCGTTTTTTCGGTACCAAACCCCAAAGAGAGGTCAACTTTTGGGTAATAGCCCGAAAATGCGGTGGTTTTATCCTCTTTTGTAGAGTTGTAGTTTTTGAGTCTCTCTTGGACGGTAGGGTTGGTCGTGATCACTTCATCAACGGTAGTACGCAGGTCTTGCGCATGAAGAAGTGCTGCAAGAGAAAGAGATAGTAGTAATGTTTTTTTCATAATGTTTCCTTACTGAATAAGTTCGACTTCGATGCGGCGGTTTGCTGCGCGACCCTCGGCAGTTGCATTGTCTGCTACGGGGTTTTCTATCCCTCTTCCGACTGCGGTAAGACGTGTTTCTTTGATGCCGTAGCGCAGTAGCGCTTTCTTAACGGAGTCGGCGCGTTTTTGTGAGAGAGTTTTGTTCTGTTTGGCATTGCCTTTATTGTCGGTGTATCCGACGATCACCACCTGATACCCTTTGTTGTTTTTTAAGAAAAGGGCAAACTCCTCGACCTCTTTGATGATCGTATCGGTGAGTTTGTATGTGCCCGATTCGAAAGTGACTTTGAGGGTCGCCGTTTGGGGGCATCCATATCCGTCAACCATAAAATCTTTCGTCGTGTTCGGACATTTGTCTTTAGAATCTACGACGCCGTCGCCGTCGCTATCGAGTTCACACCCGTTTGCGTCGACTTTGACCCCCTCTTGGGTATTTGGGCATAGGTCTTGAGAATCTTGGACGCCGTCTTTATCGCCGTCTTGCTCTTGCGGGGCTTGTTCTTGCGGGGCTTGTTCTTGGGTGCTCTGCTGGGCAGGTTCTTGGGGAGCTTCTACCCGAGGCTCCTCTTGAGGTTTGGGCGCACTCTCCAAAAGGGGCGCTTCTTCGACCGAGACAGGTTGGATAAGCGGGAATTCGCCGCTAGGGAGCGGGGCTTGCGCATAAAGCGAGAGGGCTATACAAGAAGAGCCTAAAAGTGTCATGAAAACTTGTTGCACGTTTACTTCCTTATGTGGTTTATGTAATATTTGCGGTTGCTTTTGGTTATTTTAGCGACTTTAGTTGAAACTAAGTTGTAATACTTTAGTTTCACAACTAATTCTATTATTTTATGTAAAATTACATAATTGCCGCCAATGATACCGAAGCGAAATCGCAAACGAATCGCAAAAATGATCAAAAAAAGAATTGAAAAACGGCAAAAACGGTAAAAAGCTTTATGTTATAATTGCGCCCAAATTAAAGCGGGGTTGTATATGCGTGCATCGGAGATTGACTCGATCCTTAACGGCGATAAATTGCTTACACAGATATATTTCGATCTTCAGAGATTTTTTGAAGAGAAATACGGCAAAGATACCGTCGTATTTATGGAAGTGGGCACGTTTTTCGAGGTTTATGAGGTCAATAACGACGAAGAGCAGGTCGGTAAAGCCAAAGAGATCGCCGAACTGCTCAATATTCAGCTAACCAAAAAAAATAAGAACATCCTTGAAAACTCCGATAAAAACCCCCTTTTAGCGGGCGTTCCTACCGTTTCGTTCGAGCGCTATCTCAACCGCCTGATCGCCGAACAAAAATATACCGTCATCGTGATCCGTCAAAAAGGGAATCCGCCCAAGATCAGCCGTTATGTGGCGCAAATAGTCTCACCCGGAACCAATTTCGATTATCTTGTCGATAACGACGACAACTATATCGTTTCGCTCGTCGTAGATAAATTCAAAGATATCTACATGGTGGGGTATGCCGCCATAGACGTAACGACGGGCAAAACGTGGCTCTATGAGACTCACGGAACAAGCGAAGACCCCTCCTATGCGCTCGATGAAGTGTTTAATCTTTTAAACGTTTATAAAACCTCCGAAGTGGTGCTTACGTTTTTAGACGGCGTTGAAAATCAAAAACATGTTTTGCAATATCTTGAGATCGCCGAACATTACCACTACAGCGTCAACCACGAACGCCCGCGCATCGAGTTTCAAAACGAGCTTTTTAAAGAGGTGTACCAGATCCAGTCGCTCCTCTCCCCCATAGAGCACCTCGATCTTGAACGCAGCCATATGATCACCGAAGCGCTTGCGATCTTGATCCATTTCGTGATCGAACACGATCTCTATATCGTGCAAAAACTCCACATGCCAAAGGTTATCGACAATCGCCGTTTTATGTATCTGGGCAACAATGCGCTTGAACAGATGGGGGTGGTCTCCAAAGACAAAAAAGAGTTTACCCTCTTAAAAATGCTTGATAAGAGTGCTACGGCAATCGGCAAAAGGCTTTTAAAAGAGCGTCTTTTGAACCCTATTATGGATCAGACGGAGCTTGAGCGCCGTTACAATTTAATAGAAAAACTCTCCTCTCACGTGCGCTTTTTGGACGAAACGATGCGGGGAATATACGATCTCGAACGCTTGGCGCGCCGTTTGAAACTGGGCAAACTGCACCCTTTTGAGATGAACCATATTTTTGATTCTATCGTTTGCGTCAAAGAGATCATGGCATACAGCAAAAAGCATAAAATCCAAAAAGCGCCGTTTCACGAGTCGGAGCTGGAGGAGTTTTTGCGCGACATCGCAAAGAGTATCGATCTAGACGTTTCGCGAAGATTTACCAATTCAAGCGTAGATGAAAATTTTTTGATGCACGGAGTCGATGAAGCGGTTGATACCCTCGTACACGAAAATTCGGTGATGCTGATCGCGTTTGAAGATATTATGAAACGGCTTGAGGCGATGCTTGAAGAGTCGGGGAATTTGGGGTCGAACTCGACGGTAACTCTGGGGCTTTTGGAGAAAGAGGGGTATTATATCTCGATGAGCAAGAACCGTTTCTCGCTTATTGAGAGTGCCTTTAAAAAAGATGAGGATTTTGCCAAGTTCAGCATTAAAAAACTCACCAATAACGTCAAAATAACCTCCGCTTTTACCGATGAGCTCTCCGACAAGATTATGAAAAACCGCCGCAAGATAGTTTCGCTCGTCAAAGAGCGCTATACCCAGCTGCAAGCGGTGTTTGACAGACGCTACTCGCTCCTTTTCGATCGCGTTATTTTGTATGTGGCGGATCTGGACGTGGGGGTGAGCTCTTCAAAAGTCGCCCAAACCTACAACCATGCCAGACCGATGATCGTAGAGACCCAAGAAGATGAGAATTTTATGCAGATCATGCAGTTGCGCCATCCCCTCATCGAGGTTCAGGAGCGCGGCGGACTCTACGTGCCCAACGATATCGTGATGGGGGATCGCTCCTATATGGATCTGCCCCATCCCACTACGGTGATGCTTGATGTAGCGGTGCATGATGGACACCCCATTCGCGGGGTATTGCTCTATGGGATCAACTCAAGCGGTAAAAGCTCTTTGATGAAAAGTATAGGAATCGCGGTTTTAATGGCGCAAGCGGGGTTTTTCGTGAGCGCTTCGGTGATGAAATTCTCCCTTTTTGAATCCCTTTTTACCCGCATAGTCTCGCGCGACAACCTTGCCAAAGGGCTCTCAACCTTTGCGGTGGAGATGCTCGAACTCAAAAACATCTTTAACCGTTCGCGCGTACGCTCTTTGGTACTCGGCGATGAGATAAGCCACGGTACCGAGACCCTCTCGGGGGTGGCGATCGTAGCGAGTGCGATCCAAAAGCTTTCCCAAACACAATGCCTCTTTTTGTTTGCGACCCATCTGCACCAGCTCTCTACTATGCCCGAGATCCGCTCTTTGGATAACGTGGTCGATCTGCATCTGAGTGTGGAGTACGACGAAGCGCAAGACAAACTTCTTTTTAACAGAATATTGCAGGCGGGAAGCGGCAGCAGCATCTACGGGCTTGAGTTTGCCAAATCGCTCCATATGGACAGCGACTTTTTAGAGACGGCAAACCGCATACGCAAGCGTCTTGCCAACGATTTTGACGAACTTGAACTTTTGGTGAAGAAAAAAACGAGCAAGTATAACAAGGAGCTCTACATAACCAAGTGCGTGATCTGCGGCGCGCCTGCGGAGGATGTGCACCATATCAAACACCAGTCACTGGCAAACCGTGCGGGGTATATAGGGCATTTTCACAAAGACAACAAGCATAACCTCGTGCCGCTGTGCAAAGAACACCACAACCAAATTCACGAGGGCAAGCTGAAAGTGGAGGGGTTTGTGATGACCTCCAACGGGCTGGAACTTCAGTTTGAAACCCAGCTTGCAAAGCCTAAAAAAGAGGCGGTGCAAGAGCCTTTGATCAACCATAAAAAAGAGGAGGAGGAAGCACCCAAGGGAGACGCTTCCAAGATCCTTTTGGACGATTGGTAAAATGTAGCATGCCAAGATATTCTAAACATAACGATGTATAATGGAACTTTTTATTAGGAGGAGTGCATATGAGGCGTGCAGGTAAAACGCTTTTTTTTGCGGCATTGGCGGCGGTGATGTTTTTTGCGGGCGGATGTACGCAAGAGACGCAAAACAAGATAGGCAGAGGGATCCAAAACTGGACGGGGACGGACGGAGTGCTCGATATTTATATGGGTGAGAAGCTTGTACAGCGTTTTATCAAAATAGACAAGCTCTCTACCGCACAATCAACCCAGGGGGACGATGCGCGCAACTACCGCTACGGCTACGGCTACCTTGATACCAATTTTAATTTTAAGGTAGATTCGGGCGAAAAGAGAGTCTATTTCGAGATCAGCGATTATGCGACACCGTACATATTTTATGAAAATCCGGGCAGTAAATAATGGGTATTATAGAACTTTTTAAATATATGATCTCTTGTAAAAGCGAAACGCCGAGCGATGGGGGTTTGCTTGATTTTATCACAAATTACCTTCCCGATTTTACGGCGGTTCGCGTCGATGTAGGCGGGGTTAAAAACCTCTTTTTATATAAAAAATTTGCCGACGGCGATCATTTGTGTTTTGCGGGGCACGTCGATGTCGTACCCGCGGGAAGCGGCTGGAATTCCAACCCCTATGAAGCGCTTGAGAAAGACGGTTATATCTACGGGCGCGGCACGCAGGATATGAAAAGCGGGGTTGCGGCGTTTGTAGAGGCGATCAAAGAGGTGCAAACCTTCCGCGGTACCCTCTCGATACTTCTGACCTCCGATGAGGAGGGGGAGGCGACCCACGGGACGATCAAAGTGCTAGAGTACCTCCAAGAACACAATATGCTTCCCGATTATGCGGTGGTTGCAGAACCCACCTGCGAGCAAAAATTCGGCGATGCGATCAAAGTAGGGCGCCGCGGCTCGATCAACGGTTACGTTACCATTAAAGGTAAGCAGGGGCATGCGGCTTACCCCGAAAAAGCGATCAATCCGATCGACTTAATAGCCCCTAGACTCGCACATATTGCGGGGGTAGATATAGACGAGGGGGATGAACATTTTGCGCCTAGCAAATGTGTCATCACCGATATTCGCGCTGGGATGCAGGTAACAAACGTCACGCCCAACGAACTGCAGATGATGTTTAACGTGCGCAACACCACAAAAACCACCCAAAAAGAGGTGCGCTCTTTTATTGCACGCCATCTTGCGGGGCTTGATTTTGATCTGCGTCTCACGCAAGGCTCTTACCCGTTTATAACCGATGCCTCCTCCAAAGTGGTTCGCAATATCGGACATGCCATAGAGAAAGTTACGGGAATAAAACCCAAACACTCCACCGCAGGGGGCACGAGCGATGCACGTTTTATGGCACCTATGGGGATAAAAGTGATAGAATTCGGAGTCAAAAACGATACTATCCACTCTATCAACGAGCGTACCACCGCCGCGGAGGTGGAGGGGCTTTATAAGGTGTTTAAACATATGATAGAGGAGTGGAAGTAGCGATGCGTTTGATGATACTATGGCTGGCATGTGCCGGTTTTCTCTTTGGCATGGAGGGCAACTGGGCAAAGAGTTATGCGCAGGCGCTCGAACATGCCAAGGTTCAAAACAAAAAAGTTTACATGCTCATTACAAGCGAAGATTGCCGCTGGTGCCGCAAGTTTGAGAGCACCACCCTTAGCGAAAAAAGCACTATAGCACGTTTGGAGGAGAAATATATCCTTGTGCATGTCGACCGCGACAAAGACGACTTTCCCGAGAAGTTTTTACGCAAAGGGGTGCCGCGCCACTACGTGGTATCGCAAAACGGTAACGTGATCTACACGTTTTTGGGGTATTGGAACAGCGAGGATTTCTTCTCTTTTATGCAAGAGGCAGAACAACGTTTTAAATATATGAAATAAAAAAGGAGACAACAACAATGAAATACGTACAAACAAACAAAGCCCCTGCGGCGATCGGACCTTATTCTCAGGCAGTGGTTGCCAACGGGATGGTTTTTACTTCGGGGCAGATAGCTCTGACACCCGAGGGGGAGATGTGCGAACACGACGTGGTAGTGCAAACCAAACAGGTATTAAAAAACCTAAGCGCAGTACTTGAAGAAGCAGGAAGTTCTTTGCAAAACGTGGTTAAAACGACCATCTTTTTAGATTCTATGGAGGATTTTGTGACGGTCAATACGATCTATGCCGAAGCGTTTGGCGATCACAAACCTGCGCGCTCTTACCGTCGCGGTAAAAACTTTGCCTAAAAATGCTCTTGTAGAGATCGACGCTATCGCACTCGTAAAATAATGGGGCATACAAGCGTCCTCTTTGGTTCTTGGAAGCGGCGGTGCACGGGGTTTGGTGCATGTGGGCGTTATCAAGTGGCTCGAGGAGAAGGGCTATAAGATAGAGTCTATCTCCGGATCCTCCATAGGAGCGCTTATAGGGGGTCTCTATGCCGCGGGGAAACTCGATGCGTACGTCGAGTGGCTTTGCCGAAGCGACGTGATGGATCTTTTGAAACTTTTAGATTTTAAAGGCACGGGGGGCTTGGTTTCTGGGCAAAAGCTGATGCGTAAGCTCCATGCCATAGTGGGCGATCACCGCATCGAGGATCTCCCCATCAAATTTACCGCCGTTGCTACCGACATCAATGCAGAGAAAGAGGTGTGGCTACGCAGCGGCTCCCTTTTGGAAGCGATACGCGCTTCTATCTCTTTGCCCCTGTTTTTTACCCCGCACAATTACAACGCAAAAATGCTAGTTGACGGCGGCGTTTTAAATCCCGTTCCCATCGCGCCTACCTTTGGTGATGGAACCGATCTGACCATCGCCGTCAATCTCGGCGGTGCAATGAGTGAGGCTCCCCTTT
This sequence comes from Sulfurimonadaceae bacterium, assembly GCA_963664885.2. Classification (GTDB taxonomy): domain Bacteria; phylum Campylobacterota; class Campylobacteria; order Campylobacterales; family Sulfurimonadaceae; genus Sulfurimonas. Next base: position 123,812 of record CAXXSB010000009.1, on the reverse strand, counting down.
TACAACAACCAAAAGAGGATGAAAACGGTATCGTTACTACTATCAAAGAGTATTTGAAAAAGTTTTCCAAAGAGAGTTCTCTCGTCTCGCAAGAGAGCATGACGATGATCGCCAATAAATCGTTCGAGACGATGCAGGGAAGCCTTGCAAAGATGAAACTCTCTGTCTACCCTCCCGATATCGAGATAGAGGTGCCGCGTAACCTTTGCGGTACGTTCGAGTTTAACAAAGCGCGCGAACTTATAGAATACGGTTACGGGCTTTGTCAAAATCATCCCCTTTTGAACGAGCTGCAAAAAGAGTCTCGTTAATATTTCGTTAACAATGAATTAAGTGATGATTAATAAGAATTCTTTATACTGCTTCTTCTGGAAACAAAAACAACAAGGAGTTCACGATGAACAAGAAAATTCTTTTAGGTTTGGGTGCGGCGCTTTTGGCTTCGACGCTTATGGCAGGAAACTGCGGCAATAAACAGATGTGCGGCGATAACGACAGATGCTCCGGCATGGGTTCTTCATGCCATAGTAGAGACGGGTTTATCCCTGCGGTTATGTCGCTTGATCTGAGTGAGGAACAAGAAGCGAAAATCGATGCAATCAAAGAAAACTGCTGCAAAGATGCACCCAGCCCTATGGACGCGCTTAGCGAAACAAACTTTGACAAGAAAAAGTTTATAGAACTTTCCAAAAAACAAAAAGACGCTAAACTAGAGCGCAAAGCACAGATGATGGCGGATATCTATGCCGTTTTAACGCCAGAGCAGAAAAAAGCACTCAAAGCAAAACTCGATCAAAAAGGGAAAAAACTTCCTAAAATGATGTGCGACGCAAAACCCAAATCGTGCGCAACAAAAGCCTCTTGCTGCGACACTAAAAGAGATTGCGACGGCAAAAAATCGTGCGACACCAAAAGATCGTGCGACGGCAAAAAATCTTGCGACTAACGACAAAGGCGGCTCGTGATTGAGATAGCGATGATAGAAGACGATAGCGAACTTGCCGAGGTGCTCACGCAGTACCTCGCAAAGTTCAATATCAAAGTGACCAATTACGAAGACCCTTTTTTGGCTCTAAGCGCGCTTAAACTCAAAAGCTTCGATCTGGTTATTTTAGACCTGACCCTGCCTGGGCTTGACGGCTTAGAGGTGTGCAAAGAGCTACTGGCAAAACACACCGTTCCTATTATTATTTCGAGTGCACGCAGCGACATTACCGACAAGGTGATCGCTCTTGAGCTCGGAGCCGACGATTACCTTCCAAAACCCTACGATCCTCGTGAGCTTGAAGTTCGCATCAAAACGATTTTGCGCCGCTGCAACAAAGAGATCCACGTTGCACCCGCGCAGAGTGCGTGCGAAGTTTTTACTTACGACGAACACAAACATGAGGTAAAAAAAAACGGGGAGTTTATCAAATTTACCCCCGCGGAGCTTGAGATTATGACCCTTTTTTGCAAACGCAAAGGGTTCGTACTCTCGCGCTACGATATTTTGGAGCATTGCAGTTTTCTCAACAGCGACGAGGAGAGCGGCACGATCGCGGTGATAATGAACCGTATCCGCGCCAAGATAGAGGTCGATCCCAAACATCCCAAACATCTCATCACCGTACGCGGGATGGGGTATAAGCTCGTAGAATGAAAAAGCGCTCCATCCTCTTTACGATCAACCTGATCTTTGTCGTCTCTTTTTTACTTATCAGCCTTAGTTTTTTTGCCCTTTACGACATCTCTCAAAAAAAATCGAAACATATGCAGCAAAAAAGAGCCGCCGATATTTCCCGTATTTTTTTGCACGAGTGCCGCTTTGGGGGGATGACTCCCGAACTGATCGAAGAGATCGAGACGCTGGGCTTTAGCGTCGTGCAGAAAAAAGAGAAGATTGAGGCGATTTTAAACAACCCCAACCTCAAAAGGGTGCGCCTGCCCGAGCGAAAGCGGGAGATACTCGATCATTTCGAGTTGGAGGATCGCCATCTCATCTATATCAACACCCCCCTCACACATGCCATACTCCAAGACAATACCCAAACCAATAAATACCGCGCCTTTAGCGTAGCGGTGTATCTTTTTATCGTTTTCGTTTTCGGGTTTTTCTATTTTTCCCTTATCCAAAAACTCAAACCTTTGGGGGTGTTAAAGGACAAGGTAAAGAACCTCGGCGAGGAGGAGTTCGATATAGCCATCGACACCAAAAGCGAAGACGAGATAGCGCAGCTCTCAGAGGAGTTTTACAAATCCGCGCAAAAACTCAAACGTCTCAAAGAGGCGCGCAACGTTTTTATACGCAACATTATGCACGAGTTAAAGACCCCGATCGCCAAGGGAAAATTTTTGCTTGAACTTCCTAAAAACGAAACCAACGATGAGAAGATGCACAAGGTTTTTTACCGTCTTGAATCGCTTATCAACGAGTTTGCTGCGATCGAGGAGCTGATATCGACCAAGAAGGTTTTGGAGAAAAAAGAGTACCTCTTTGAGGAGCTGCTTGACAATGCGATCGATCTTTTGATGTGCGACGAGGATGAGGTGCAAAAAGAGTTTGCAAGCTTTAAGATCGCGGTCGATTTCAAGCTTTTCTCGATCGCGCTGAAAAATCTTTTGGACAACGCCATAAAATATGCGCCCGATTCTAAGGCGGAGGTTCTTTACGATGGGGAGAGTATAGTTTTTCAAAACCGCTCCGAGCCGCTTGCCTATGCGCTTGAGAGCTATTTTGAGCCGTTTTTTAAAGGGGATGAGGTACAATCGAATCAAAGCTTCGGGCTGGGGCTTTACATCGTCAAACATATTCTCGATGCACACGGATTCGGGTTCTTCTATGAATATAAAGAGGGTAAAAGCCGTTTTATTATCCAAACGAAAGGGGTTGCATGAAAACCGCAGTGATCGGCGTGGGAAATATTCTCTTTCAAGACGACGGCATAGGGGTGTTTGCAAGCCGTTACTTAGAGGAGAATTACACGTTTGGCGAGGGGGTTGATTTTATCGACGGGGGGACGCTTGGGATCCACCTGCTCCATTATTACGGAGACCTATGAGCGGGTGCTTATTCTCGATACGATCTCGCTTCAAGATGAGGTCGGGAGCATCTACGTAATCCCCTCTGAGGAGCTTTTAGGGCTTGGCGGGCATAAAAACACCGCGCACGAGGTGGAGGTAAGCGATATGATAAACGCATCCCTTTTTTTACAAAACCCCGCACAAATCGAAGTGATAGGGATCGTACCGCACGATATCGTGAGCGTCGCCATCGGGCTCAGCGAAGAGCTTGCGGTTTTTTTTTCAAACTTTTGTCGCAACCGTCGTAGCAGAGGCTTGACAAAAGGGGCATAGGTGCAACCCAAAAACAGCAGCAAATGACGCTTCAAGAGATCGTACAAGCCTATCAAACCCCACAAGGTGTGCGCCTTGGCAGCGAGTAGAAAGGCTTTTTTTGCCACGGGCGTGGTGCAGGGGGGTGGGATTTCGCCCCTTTATCTACACCCTCGCACGCAGATACAACCTCGGAGGGTTTGTGCAAAATCGCACCGATGGCGCCGGCGATAGAGGTGGAGGGGGAGGAGGCCGCACTTGAAGCGTTTGCGGCTGCTCTTAAAAATGAGCTTCCCCCTTTGGCGCGCCTCGATACCCTTACATGCCAAGAACAAAAGGGGGTGGGGGAGAGAGAGTTTCGCATTTTGCCAAGCCTCGAGGGTGCCAATAAAACGACCCTTATCGCACCTGATGTCGCCACATGCCAAGAGTGTTTGGAGGATATGCGCCGCGAGGGGAGATACAAAAACTATTTTGCGATCAACTGCACCCGTTGCGGCCCGCGCTACACCATCATTCAAACCCTTCCCTATGATAGAAAAAACACATCCATGGCACCCTTTGGCATGTGTAGCGCATGCCAAGCCGAATACGACGATCCCGCGAATCGCCGCTACCATGCACAACCCACCGCTTGCAATGTTTGCGGCCCCAAGCTTTCCCTTTTTGCAATGCCATCTTCCCAAGAGCTGCACCATGAAGATTGCATCCGTTTTTGTGCCGAGCAGATCAAAGCGGGGAAGATCCTTGCGATCAAAGGGACGGGCGGGTTCCATCTGGTGTGCGATGCAACGAACAAGCAAGCACTAGAGCGCTTGCGCGAGTGCAAGAATCGCCCTGCAAAGCCCTTTGCGCTGATGTGTAAAAATCTTGAGCAGATCGAGGGTTTCGCATGGGTAAATAGTGCGGAAAAAGAGCTGCTTCTCTCCAAAGAGAATCCCATCGTGATCGTCGATAAAAAAAACACCGCACATGCCAAGATTTGTGATCTCGTAGCCCCAAAACTCGGCAAAATAGGGTGCATGCTCCCCACCACGGCGCTGCACCATCTGCTGTTTGATTTTTTGGATGCGCCGATCGTGGCGACTAGTGCGAATTTGGGGGGCGAGCCGATCATTGCGACCAAAGAGAAAATCACGGAGAAGCTCGGTTTTGTCGATTACATCCTTGATTACAACCGTGAAATACTCAATGCACTCGATGATTCTTTGGTGCAGGTAAGCGCGGGTGCTATGCAGATGCTCAGGCTCGGTCGGGGCTATGCGCCGTTTGTTCTAAAACTCGCACAACCCTCCAAGCAAAAAATCTTGGCCTTGGGAGCGCATACGAAAAACTCTTTGGCACTCGTACACGGCGATTCGCTTATACTCTCCGGGCATATAGGCGATTTGGAATCGTTGGAGAGTTTTGAGTTTTTTTTGCGCACCAAAGAGAGCTTTGCGCGGTTTTACGATTTTATGCCTGAACTTTTACTCCACGACAACCACCCCGAGTATCTTACAACCAAATGGGCGCGGGAGCAGCCTTTGGCATGTGCGGGGGGTGGGGCACCACCTTGCACACGTGTATGCGACCAAGGCGGAGTGGGGGCTAGAGGGGTCGTACCTCTCGTTTAGTTTTGATGGCAGCGGCTACGGGGATGATGCCACGGTGTGGGGCGGCGAGGTGTTTGTCGGGGATGAGCGGCGTTATCGGCTCAAGCCTCTTAAACTTCTGGGGGGAGCCAAAGCGATCAAAGAGCCCCGCCGTGTTGCGCTTGCCTTGCTGCTTGAGAAACTTTCATTAGAAGAGATACGAAAGTCCGGGTTGGCATGTGTCAAAAGTTTTACAAACCAAGAGCTGCAGATGCTTGCAAAAGGGTTCGAGCAAAATATCAATGCGCCGCTGAGCAGTTCGGCGGGGCGGCTTTTCGATGCGGTAGCTTCGTTTACGGGCTTGGTGCAGACGCTTAGCTACGAGGGGCAGAGCGGGCTTTTGTGCGAGGCGGCGTATGATGCGAGTGTTAGCGAACATCTTTGCTTTAACGTAGAGAACGCAGAGATAGAGATCAAACTCGCAGAGTATGTCTGCTCTAAGGATTTTGAAGCAAAAAAACTGCCGAGCCTTTTTATGAATACCCTTGTCGCACTCATCGTCACTTTGGCATCTCAAGAGAAAAAAGAGGTGATCCTATGCGGCGGGGTGTTTCAGAACAAAACTCTGGTGGAACTCTTGGCATGTAGGTTTAAAGAGGAGAATATCGCGTGGTACCTTCAGCGCAAAACCCCCACCAACGACGGGGGGATCGCACTCGGGCAAGCGGCGTATTATTTGGCGACATCCTCTTGAAGGTGCTTACACCCCTCTTCAAGTTTGTTTTGGCATGCGATGGAGAAAAGCTTTTGAGCTTTTGCGCTATCTTGCGCGATCCCTTCGCCGCTTTGGTACATCATCCCTAGATTATAGCACCCTTTGACGTTGCCGAATTTGCACGACTCGGAGTAATAAAACGCCGCTTGGGGTGAATTTTGCGCGATCTCCACCCCTTTGTCGTACATAAAAGCCAGATCAAAACACCCTTGGGCTTCGCCCCCTTGGCATGCTTTGGCGTAGAGGGTCGCCGCTTTTTCGCTGTCGGGCTTGATCCCAAGAGCATTTTTGTAGAGAAAGCCGAGGTTGTAGCACCCTAGTGCATTGTTTTTTTCGCACCCTTGCTCGTAGTATTCGCGCGCTTTGGTATAGTTTTGGTCATCCCCGTAGCCGTGGTAGTAAAATACCCCCAGACTCACACACCCCGCGCCGCTCCCTTTTTGGCATGCAGACGCGTAATACTCCCTGCTTTTGGAGTAATCTTTTTTCACCCCTTGGGCGTTTTCGTACATATACCCCAGCGCGCCGCACGCACGGGAATCGTCGGCTTGGCATGCGCTCTTGAAATACTCAAGCGCTTCTTGCGTGTTTTGCGCTTCAAACGCGGCTACCCCTTTTTGAAAATCATCCCCCAAAAGTGAGCCGCATGCCAACATGCCAAGCATAAAAATATAAGGTTTCATAATAACTCCGAAATAAAAAGTTGGTTATCCTACCATATTGGACTTAAATATCAAAAAAATCCAAAGATAACGGATTTGTTATTTTTTTGTTTGTGTAAAAAGGTAATCTTTTCTTCTCTTAGAGTCTTTTAATCTCTTTAGAGTACAATGATGGCTAAAAAAAGGAGTTTACGATGGTACGTTTTTTCATGCTGTTAAGTTTGTTTGTAGGGTCGCTTTTTGCGCACGGCAAGGCGGAGGATCATGTGCACTTTTTCAACTCTTTGCATGTCGAGGGTTTTGTGCTGTTTCTTGTGACGTTTGTTTTAGGGGTCGCGACGTTTTTTTATTTTAAAAAAAGAGCGTAGAGGATGTGCAAAGATTGCGGCTGCTCCATCGTAGAGCACTCCCACGAACATCATGACCACCACCACGATCACGAGGGGCATCATCACCATGAGCATATTCACGATAACCCGCAGCTCAACGATAAAAAAACGATCGACGTCATTACGAAAATCTTAGATAAAAACGATGAGGAAGCGCGCCACAACCGCGAACATTTCGATGCCAAAGGGGTGCTTTGTATCAACCTTATGAGTTCCCCCGGAAGCGGTAAAACGGCACTTTTAGAAGCGCTTGCCGATTTGGGTACGTTTCGTTTTTCGGTCGTAGAGGGTGATTTGGAGACCTCGCGCGACGCGGAGCGTTTACATGCCAAGGGGATAGAAGCGCATCAGATACAAACAGGTTCTGCATGCCATCTCGATGCCTTTATGGTGCACAAAGCGCTCCATCACATAGAACTCGAAAAATGCGACGTTTGTTTCATAGAAAACGTCGGCAACCTCGTGTGCCCCGCCGCTTACGACGTGGGAGCACATCTAAATATCGTGCTTGTTTCGATCCCCGAGGGGGAGGACAAGATAGCAAAATACCCCGTGATGTTCCGTCAGGCGGATTTGATCTTATTTACGAAAGTCGATCTTTTGCCCCATTTTGAGTACGATCTGGAAAAAGAGAAACAAGCCGCACGCAAGCTCAAACCCAATGTAGATATTTTGGAAGTAAGTACAAAAGATAAAGCCTCGATAGAGAAAGTAGCGCAGTGGATCGCGTTTAAGAAGATGATGCGCTAAGGGGTCGTCGTTACGAATTAATAGACGATTTATATCTGTTTGGATATACTTTTGAATATCTCAATAGACGAGGATTGTATAATGGTAGCCGTAAAAAATACGAAACTCTTGGTTTCTATGCCGCAAAACCTTGCGGATGAAGTAAGCGAATTTGCAAAAGAACTCAACCAAAACAAAAGTGCTCTGGTTGCCCAAGCGTTGGAATTTTATTTTGATCATCTTGATCTACAAATAGCAAAAAAAAGAAGTGCGGAAAAAAATGAAACTCTTAGTTTAGAAGAATTGCGAAAATTATCGAATGAACAAATTTAAACTCGAGTTTGACAAAAAAGCTTCCAAGGAGATTCTCTCTTTGGACAAATCTCTAAGGGAGTTTATACTTGACGAACTAGAGAGTTTTATCAATAACTTCGATGATGCTTATGAAAAAGAACTTATAAAACTTACAAAAATCAAACCATTGCAAGGGGAGTTTAAAGGTTTATTTAGGCTCAAACTAAGAACGTATAGGGTCATATATGAAAAACAAGGGGATAAACTTATCGTCTTGGTGTTAAGAGTTGCTCATAGAAAAGATGTGTATAAATGATTTTAAAAAGGTATTGCAAGAAAAAATGATGGCGTAAGTTCAATGCCATACAAACATAACTACGATAAAGCCCTCTATCACTACACATAAATCATAACAAAGTTTTACAGTAAGTAGGGACATTAACTTGTATGAGGCTGTTGAGTTGGTAAAAAGAAATGAGGAACTTTTAAGTAGGGAGTATGTAAAAAGAGCTTTGAGTGAAGAAAGTTGGGAATAAAATTGATGGTTTTAAGTAGATAGAATTTTTAAAATAAGATAAGGAAAAAAATGAATGATGTATTATTTATCAAAGCATATGTTAATTTAAATGATAAAGAGTTTGATGAATTAGCTCAAGATGAGTTATATGATGGATTTCGAGGGATTTGGAGAATTGCTAAAGATAAAACACAAGATCTAAAGTATGCTTTTGGAATTCATAATGGAATTATAAAATGTGTCTATCAAATTAATCAATGGCATGGTGGTAATACTACGAGATATAAAGCAAGGACAATTAACAATCATGATCCAAAAATTAAAAATAGATTAGAATTTACAGGACAAATAGCTTTAAATATGCATGAATTTATTGGAAAAAATGTGTCTCGGTATTATCAAAGAGGAGAAGCAAATCCAATTAAGTATATGAATTTAGATGAATTGAGCAGAGATTTGTTTGATAAGATTGTTTATCCAGATGAGATTGAAGAAAATGATTTGTTTGAAGGTTCAAAAAAACAAATTCTCGTAAATGCTTATGAGCGAAATTCTCAAGCAAGAATTGAGTGCATAAAACACTATGGAACAAAGTGCTCTATTTGTAGCTTTGATTTTGAAAAAATTTATGGAGAGATTGGAAAAGATTTTATTCATGTGCATCATATAAAGCCATTATCAGAGATTAATGAACAGTATAAAATAAATCCCATAGAAGATTTAAGACCAGTTTGTCCAAATTGTCATGCCATGTTACACAAAAGAAAACCAGCATATAAAATTGAAGAGATTCAAAATAAAATTACAGAAAATATTAAAAAAATTTAAAAAGGCTTTGAGAACCATTACTTTTAAGATGGTGCAAAGTTTATAGGCAGTGCAACTACAACAGAAAAATATTCAATGATAAATATCTTCAAAAACTATCCATACCTCATAAACCAAAAAAATAAGGGCAAAATCACCAAGGGGGAAGCATATCTTAATAGATGCAAAAATATTCAATTTTTTTGATATGGTTGAGGGGTATTCAGAAAATTACGACAGAGCATTATTAGTAAAAGATAAGTTTTATTATATGTAAGATATTTAATGTGGACATAAAAGTGTCGTAAAGAATAGTGAATTTAAAATATTCGTGATACCCCCTTATCGTTGCCGAGCAACGATAAGAAGTTTCTTTGGCATGTTAGACAAGCCCTTGTTCGATCATAGCGTCGGCTACTTTTCTAAACCCTGCGATGTTCGCACCTAAAACAAGGTTGGTCGGCTGTCCGAACTCTGCCGCGGTCGTGCTTGCGCTTACATAGATGTTTTTCATAATCTGTGCAAGTTTCGTATCGACTTCTTCAAACGTCCAGTTGGACATAGAAGCGTTTTGCTGCATCTCTAACTGGCTTGTTGCAACCCCGCCTGCATTTGCCGCTTTTCCCGGACCGTAGCAGATTTTAGACTCGACGAAAAGATCGACCGCATCCGGAGTTGAGGGCATGTTCGCCCCTTCGCTGACACAGATACATCCGTTTGCCAAAAGGTTTTTAGCATCGTTGATGTTAAGTTCGTTTTGCGTAGCACTCGGAAACGCCGCAAAACAAGGAACGGTATAAACGCCGTTACAACCCTCGGGATACTCCTCTACAGGGGTATATTTTGCGTTTGGTCTATGTTTTACGTACTCTGTAAGTCTTTCGCGGTTAACCTCTTTAAGCTCTTTTAAAAGCTCCAAATCGATTCCCGCCTCATCGTAGATCATACCGTTAGAATCGCTGCACGTTACGGGGATAGCGCCTAAGTGGTAGAGTTTTTCTATGGTGTAGATAGAAACGTTCCCGCTTCCAGAAACAACACATTTTTTCCCCTCTAGGGTCTCGCCTCTGTCCTCTAACATATATTTTGCAAAGTACACCGCGCCGTAGCCCGTAGCTTCCGTACGAGCCAACGAACCGCCCCATTTAAGCGATTTACCCGTTAAAACACCCTCGTAGCGGTTGGCAAGTTTTTTGTACATACCGAACATATAACCGATTTCGCGTCCGCCTACACCGATGTCGCCCGCAGGAACGTCCGTGTTCGCGCCGATATGGCGGAAAAGTTCACTCATAAACGCTTGGCAGAATCTCATGATCTCTGCATCCGATTTGCCTTTAGGGTTAAAATCGCTTCCCCCTTTACCGCCTCCGATTTGAAGACCCGTAAGTGCATTTTTGAAAATTTGTTCAAACCCTAGGAATTTAATGACACCCGCGTTCACGCTCGGATGGAATCTTAAGCCCCCTTTGTATGGCCCAAGAGCCGAGTTAAACTCGATACGGAACCCTTTGTTTACTTGGATCTCACCTTTGTCGTCAAGCCAGTTGACACGAAAAAGAATTTGGCGCTCAGGCTCTACGATTCTTTCGATGATTTTGTGTTTTCTATATTTCGGATATTTTTCCATCAACGGGCGCAGAGATTCTAAAACCTCTTCGGCAGCTTGGTAGAACTCCGTTTGGGAGGGACTTGTTCTTTTGAGATACTCAAATACTTCTTGTACGTATGGCATTGTACTTCCTTATGTGTTGTTAGTAAGGGGCAAATAATACTAGAATTTTATTTAATTTCTTTTTAATGGTAAATCTATTATAAGAAAGGCTATACTATGCAAAAACATAAAGGAGATCTATGTGCCTTTCGATCCCGAGTAAAATCGTAAAAATTGATAAAAACAGCAACACCGCAACGGTCGATACCATGGGCGTGACGCGCGAAGCGAGTTTAAACCTGATGGAGGAAGGCTCGTTAAATATCGGTGATTACGTACTTATCCACATAGGCTTCGTTATGAATAAAATAGATGAAAAAGAAGCTTTAGAAAGCCTTAAAGCATACGAGACGATCCTCTCGATGATGGATGAGGAGGAGCTTGCACAAACGGTTCTTGAAGACGACAATTGTAGCAGTCGGAGGCTCTGAGATGGCGCTTGAACTCAAAAATCTCTACGACGATTTTCGCAATCCCAGGACCATTAAAAGCTACGCCGCACTGATAAACAAAGAAGCTGAAAAACTCCTAAAACCACTCCATATTATGGAGGTGTGCGGCGGGCATACCCACACTATTATGAAATACGGTATCTTGCAGCTTCTGCCGCACAACATCAAATTTATCCACGGTCCGGGGTGCCCCGTGTGCATCATGCCAAAGGAGCGGATAGACCATGCGTATGTTTTGGCGATGCAGCCCGATGTGATTTTGGTCACTTTGGGGGATATGATCAAAGTTCCAGGAAGCAAAGGAAGCCTTCAAGACGCAAGAAGCAAAGGTGCCGACGTGCGGTTTGTTTACTCCCCGATGGACACGCTTAAAATCGCCAAAGAGAACCCACATGCCAAGGTCATTTTCTTTGCGATAGGGTTTGAGACCACGACGCCTATGAGCGCGGCACTCTTAGAGAGCGTGATCGCGCAAAAGATATCGAACGTTTTTTTTCACGTCAACCACGTAAGCGTCCCTGAACCGATGCGCCTTTTGCTCGAAGACAGCGACTCGAAGATCGATGCATTTTTGGGACCGAGCCACGTGAGCGTCATAAGCGGCAGCAAAATATACGAGGAGTTTCCAAGAGACTACAAAAAGCCCGTCGTCGTTTCTGGGTTTGAGCCTGTGGACGTGATGGAGTCGATCTATAAAATAGTCAAACAGTTTGTCGAGGGGCGATGCGAGCTTGAGGTGGAATACACACGTGCCGTAACCCGCGAGGGGAACACAAAAGCGCAAGAGCTTGTCGCAAAATATTTTCAAAAAGCCGCGTCGTTTCGTTGGCGAGGTTTGGGGGATATCCCTCACAGCGCGCTGCAACTAAAAAAAGAGTATGGCATGTACGATGCGGAGGTGCTTTATAAAGATATTCTGCCCCAAACGCCCATCGAAGATCACAAACTCTGCATCTGCGCGGAGATACTCAAAGGCAAAGCGACGCCGTCTGAGTGCAGCGTATTCGGCACCGCGTGCAAACCTTCAAGTCCGCTGGGAAGTTGTATGGTCAGCAGCGAAGGGGCATGTGCGGCATATTTTAAGTTTGGGAAGTTGATTTAAGCTCTTGCGTGGTAGTATGTGTGCTTTATGAAAAAAGCGAAGTGCGGAGTAAGTATGGTTTCTTTCGTCAAAAAAGCGGGGTTGTTCGTTTCTCTCTCTTTGGTTTTGCATGCCCAAAATTGGCATGTGGAACTTGACAACGACCTGCTTGTCTCTTCCGACGATGCCTATACGGGAGGTTTTAGCATCACCTATATGGGCGATATGCTTGAAGACGCCGAGGAGGGGATATACAAAGGGTATACCCAAACACTTCATGATCTCTTCGGTACCCTTTTTCTCACCGATTTTAGAGACAAGCACATAAACGCCTCCGTGGGCATACAGCAGGTACACATCACCCCAAAAGACATAGAACGCTCCGATCCCATCTACAACGACACCCCGTATGCGGGGATCGCTTTGGCACACCTCTCCCTTTTTGCGTGGGACGATGCGGCGTTTGATCAGTACCGTCTGAGTTTGGGCGTCGTGGGGGAGAGTGCCATGACCAAAGAGGTGCAGGAGAATATCCACCGTTTTAGCGGCAGTAAAAATCCCCGCGGCTGGAGCAATCAGATAGGCGAGAAGGGGAGTATAGGGTTTGGGTATCTGCGCGGTATGCGGGGGTACGAACAAACATTGGACGATGGCTGCGCTTTTGAGTGGTTTTACAGCGTTTACGCCGATCTTGGCAACACGTTTATAGGGGGAGGGGCGGGAACCCTTGTGCGTTATGGCAAAAATATGCCGCGCAATTTCGACGTGCCGAGTATCCTCTTTAACAACGCACCCAACAAAGTGCTCAATATGCACGATCGCTCTAACGCACTGGGATGGTCGCTCGATGCGGGGACATCGTTTAACGGCATAGGATACTACTATCTTTATGAGGAGGGGGAGCGCGCGGGCTATAATTTTTATACGCCGCGATGGATGCTGACTTCCAAGGTCGGTGCAAGCGTGTATGTGGAGAATTTCAATTTTTCCCTCTCTTTTTTCCCCGTAGTGACAAGAAAAAACACTACCCAGTCGGCAAGCTGGGGGCGCTTTAGTTTCGGGTGGCACTACTGATGCAGCCGCATGCCATGGATGAAAAACTCAAAGAGTTCGAGAAAACGCTCAAGCGTTACCTAAGTTCCAAAGGGATCAAAAGCATCGAACTCCATGCCCTGCGTCTAAAAAGCCGCGAACTCTACTCTTTGTGTGCGAGGGAGGAGGATTTTGCAAAAGAGGTTAAAAAGATTCTCAAATACAGCAACAGCCTGCGCGATATGGATGTGTTTGAAGAGGTGTATCTTGCCTCTTTGCCCAAAACATACCGTGCAAAACTCCCCTTAAAACAGATAAAAGAGCAGCTCCAAGCAGAAAGAGAAGCAGATACAGAGGCGCTGCATACATATCTTGGCTCGTTTCGTATGCCGCAAAAAACACCCTCCGCCCACGTGCCAAAAAAGCAAGAGAGGGTGCTTCCGAAATTGCCCGAGTACGAAAAAAAAGAGCTGCACCGCTATAGAATAGCGGTGAAAAAGATGCTCGCTCAGGAGAAAAACCGCGAGGAGAGCGATAAAGAAAAGATCGCCTATCTAACGCGCCTGAAAGATATTTTGGGCACCATGAACGACAACGCCAACGCGATTGGGCGACTTAAACGCTATTTGGGGAAAACACCACTTTTTATGCGACTCAAACGAAGAGGCGCCAAAGAGAATAAAAAACTTTACAAACAACTCAAAAAACTGACACAAGGAACAAAAGGATGAATCAGACGATCGGCTTGGCATGCGGCAATGGCGGCGAGGAAAACAATGAACTTATCAAAAAAGTGTTCTACAATGCCTTCGCCAACGAAACACTCACAAAGAGCGAAGATGCGGCGCTCATCGAGGGGGGAAAGCTGGCGATGACGACTGACGGTTTTACCGTCTCACCCCTCTTTTTTGCGGGCGGCGACATAGGCAAACTCGCCGTATGCGGCACCTGCAACGATTTGGCTATGATGGGGGCAAAACCTAAATATCTCACCTGTGCCGTGATTATCGAAGAGGGGTTCGAGACACAAAAGCTCGAACGCATCGTTGCAAGCATGCAAGCAGAACTTGCCAAAAACGGCGTCGTCGTGGTGGGTGGTGATACCAAAGTGGTGCCGAGGGGAAGTGTAGACGGGGTGTTTATCACCACGACGGGCATAGGGGAGGTGCTTTGCGAGGGGATAAGCTCGGGTGCCCTCAAAGAGGGGGATGTGCTTTTGCTTAGCCGCGACATCGGCGCGCACGGAGCGGCCATTTTTGCCGCGCGCGAGGGGATGGCGCTGGATTCCTCTCTTCAAAGTGATTGCGCTTCGTTGTTTGCAACCGTCGATGCGCTGCTCAAAGCGGGAGTAACACCCCATGCCATGCGCGATGCGACGCGCGGAGGGGTGAGCGCGGTGCTTAATGAGTGGGCAAAGAGTTCGGATGTGTGTATCGAAATCCAAGAGGAGCGTATTCCTATCGGCGATGAGGTGCGGGGCATTTGCGAGATGCTCGGGTTTGAAGCGCTCTCCCTCGCCAACGAGGGGACGTTTTTGCTCGCTTTAGAACCCTCCCAAGCAGAGCAAGCCTTGCAAATTTTGCAAACCTTTCATCCCAATGCGTGCATTATCGGGCAGGTGGGCAAAAAATACCCCAAAAAAGTGATTTTGCAAACGGCATGGGGAACGACGCGATTTTTAGAGATGCCCAGCGGCGAACTTTTGCCGAGGATCTGCTGATGCATGAGTATTCGATAGTACAGGCGCTTTTAGATAGCTGTGAGCAACATGCCAAAGCCAACAACGCCGCAAAAATAACGCAAGTGGTTCTTAAAGTGGGCGTGATGAGCGGAGTGGAACCCCAACTGCTTCAAAGCGCATTCGATACGTTTAAAGAAGCGACGATCTGCCAAGAAGCAGCTCTTGTGATGCATATTCAAGAGATCGTGGTGTATTGCCGTACATGCCATAAAGAATCAACCCTGAAAAAGCGTGAATACCTTTGCCCCACATGCCAAAGCAACGATCTTGAGATACGAGACGGGGAAGAGATGTATCTGATGCAGTTGGAGATGGAAGAAAACTCTTAAGAAAATCTCCGATAAAAGTGAAATTTAAGATAATGATTAAATAAATCTTAAAGCTTCAATGGATATAATTCCGAACTTTTTGTAGAAATATACCTGTGATTGACTTCGATTTGTTCATAGGTTGTTTGAGTATCATATTTGAAGGAACCGTAGATGTACGCAATTATTAAAAATGGTGGTAAGCAGTATAAAGTTCAAGAGGGTGATATTTTATTATTCGATAAAATGTCTCTTGAGCCTAAAGCTACTATCGAAATCAAAGAAGTTCTCGCAGTAAATGCAGGTGAGCTTAAAATGGGAACACCTTTTGTACAAGGTGCTGTAGTAACTGCTGAAGTTATCAACGAGGGTCGTGCAAAAAAAGTAGTAACTTTCAAAAAACGCCGCCGTAAAGATAGCAAAGTTAAAAGAGGTTTCAGAAGAGACTTCACTCGTGTTCGTATCACGAAAATCGCTGCATAAGCTAAACTAACGAAGGAGAATTGTCATGGCACATAAGAAAGGTCAAGGTAGTACACAGAATAACCGCGATTCAGCCGGTAGAAGACTGGGCGTAAAAAAATACGGCGGAGAAAGCGTAATCGCCGGAAACATCATTATTCGCCAAAGAGGAACTAAGGTTCATCCGGGTGCAAACGTAGGTATGGGCAAAGACCATACAATCTATGCATTGGTTGACGGCGTTGTTAAATTTGAAAGAAAAGATAAAAAACGTCAACAAGTTTCAATCGTACCAGCTGCGTAATTCTGCATATTCGGGTTCTGCCCGAATATTTTTCCACTTCAGGGTTGATCCCGCTCTATTTTAAATATTTAACAGTTTACTTTTTTATCGTCGTTAGTAAATTTTTAAGTATTACAATTTAAGGACTATACACATGTTTACAGATAATGTCGAATTGACGGTTTCATCGGAAAAGGTGGACCGGGTTGTGTGGCTTTTCGTCGTGAAAAGTTCGTTCTCAACGGTGGTCCAAACGGGGGCGACGGCGGTAGAGGCGGAGATATTTGGTTCAAATGCGACAACAATACCCATACGCTCTCCCATTTTCAAAGAAAAATGCACATAAAAGCCGATAACGGCCAGCCGGGCGAGAGCTCGAATATGACGGGAAAATCGGGTGCGAAAAAAGTTATCATCGTACCGCCGGGAACGCAGATTATAGACGCCGATACCGATGAGGTGCTCATCGACATGACCGAAGACGGGCAGGAAGTGATGCTCTTAGAAGGGGGCAAAGGGGGGCTTGGAAATACCCACTTTAAATCCTCGACAAATCAGCGTCCTACCTATGCCCAACCGGGAGAAAAAGGGAAGAGCAAAAATCTTAAGTTGGAGCTGAAACTCATAGCCGACGTAGGGCTTGTAGGGTTTCCAAACGTCGGGAAATCGACGTTGATCTCGACCGTTTCCAATGCACGACCAGAGATTGCCAACTATGAATTTACCACCCTTACGCCTAAACTTGGTCAAGTAAATATCGGGGATTACGAATCGTTTATTATGGCTGATATCCCCGGAATTATCGGCGGTGCTCATGAGGGCAAGGGTCTTGGTATACAGTTTTTGCGTCATATCGAGAGAACGAAAATTCTTTTGTTTATGATCGACCTGGCATCGTATCGAGACCTAAAAGAGCAGTATGAAGTACTCCGCGAAGAGGTCGGTGCGTTCTCGCAAAACCTTGCACACAATAAGTATGCTATTGCACTTACGCGCGTCGATATCGTACAGCAAGAGGAAGTTTCGGAGTTGGTCGGCGGCTTTTTGGAGTTGTTGGGGCTAGAAGCCACCGCTCACAGCGATCTTGAGTTTGATCCGAATATTCCGTTTTTTATCCAAAAAAGTGCCGATGGGACTTTAGGGTATGAACAAGCGCTCCCTTATTTTGTGGTGCCGATCTCTTCGGCGACGCATAAAAATATTGAGCCTTTAAAACATGCATTGTTCCATTTGGTACAGGTTACAAGAGCGCAAAAGTAACTATTCTATTTTTCTTCTAAAGAGAGACACATGAAAAGAGTTGTCGTAAAGGTCGGAAGTGCTGTTTTAACGCAGGATGGGGCTATCGCGCTTGAACGTATGCGTGCCCTTGTGGCGTTTTTGGTAGAGCTCAAAAAAGAGAACGAGGTGATCCTTGTTTCTTCGGGAGCGGTCGCAGCGGGCTATACGGAACTCAAACTCGATCGTTCGGTGCTTAAAAACAAGCAAGCCCTCGCCTCTATTGGTCAGCCTATCCTCATGAAAAAATACGCAAAAAAATTCGCAGAATCGGGCATTATCACCGCGCAGGTGCTTGTGAGTGCCGCAAATTTCAACAAAGTAGGGGAAACGCAGCGTATTAAAAATACCATCGATACCCTTTTGGAAAACGGCGTCATACCTATTTTCAACGAAAACGACGCTACGGCGACCGAGGAGCTTGTCGTGGGCGATAACGATCAGCTCTCAGCATACATCACAAAACATACCGACTCCGATATATTGGTGATACTCTCCGACATCGACGCCTACTACGACAGTGATCCGCGGGCAAATCCACATGCCAAGGTTCTCAAAGTGGTGCGCGAGATAGCTCCGAGCGAACTTCAAAAAGATGTGAATCCCAACAATGTATTCGCTACGGGAGGGATTGTGACTAAACTTAAAGCCGCTGCATATCTTCTTGAACACGGGATCGATATGTTTTTGACAAGCGGGCTTGATCTGCAAAATGCAAAAAGCTTCATGCTTAAAAACGAGCATATCGGCGGTACCTACTTTACAAAAGGTTTACAAGAGTGAAAATTATCTTTATGGGAACACCCGACTACGCGAAAGTGATTTTGGAGCGTATCGTACAAACCGAGGGGATGGAAGTGGTTGCGGTATATACCCAGCCCAATAAGCCCGTCGGCAGAAAAAAAACGCTCACGCCGCCTCCCGTCAAAGAGTTGGCATGTAGCTATAATATTCCCGTTTTTCAGCCTAATAAATTGCGCGAAGCAGAGGCGGTCGCAGAGGTGTGTTCTATGGCATGTGACTTTATCGTCGTCGCGGCATACGGGCAGATTTTACCAAAAGCGATACTTGAGCATGCCCCGTGTATCAACCTTCATGCTTCGATTCTCCCCTCATACAGAGGTGCCAGCCCGATCCAGCAGACGCTTGTAAACGGCGATACGAAAACGGGTGTCACGGCGATGCTCATGGATGAGGGGCTTGATACGGGAGCTGTTTTAAAAATCGAAGAGGTTGTAGTAGCACCCGACATGATGGCGGGCGAACTTTTTGAAACGCTGACGGATGTAGCCGCAGAACTGACCATCGACGTGTTGCAAAACTTTGCCTCTTTGACTCCTCTGGCGCAAAACGAAGCCGAGGCGACACATTGCACAAAGATCACAAAAAACGACGGTTTGATAGATTTTGACGATGCCGCGGCAATCTACAACAGATATAGAGCCTTTACCCCGTGGCCCGGTATTTTTTTACAAAGCGGTCTTAAACTCAAAAAAATGGCACTCCATGCCAAAGAGGGGAACCATAAAGCGGGTGCAATCGTAGAGATAACTCCCAAAAGCATCGTAGTGGGATGCCAAAAAGGGTCGTTAGAGATATTTACCCTCCAGCCCCCTTCCAAAAACGAGATGGATGCTCTCTCCTACATTAACGGAAAAAGATTGTCGCTTGCAGATATCCTTTCTTGAGAGCATCGGTTCCACCCAGATTTACCTTAAAGAGCTTTTGAGAGAAAACAAAATCACGTCCCCCTGTGCAGTCGTCGCACAACAACAAACAAACGGTTTAGGCAGCAGAGGCAATGCATGGCATGGGATCAAGGGGAACCTCTTTCTCTCGTTCGCCTATCCGCGATGTATGATGCCCCAAGACCTTAAAATCGAATCTTCGTCGATCTATTTTGCCTACCTTTTAAAAGAAACGCTCGCTGAAGCAGGTTCAAAGGTCTGGCTGAAATGGCCTAACGATTTTTATTTGGGCGAGCTGAAAATGGGGGGTGTAATCACCAACGTCGTGCAGGAGAATCTTTTGTGCGGCATAGGGCTTAATCTTCAAAGTGCCCCCGAGGGATTTGCAAAACTCGATATAGAGATAAAAAGGGAAAAACTCTTAGAAAGTTATTTTATAAAAGTGGAAAAATTTATTTCATGGAAGCAAGTTTTTAGTAAATATGAGTTAGAATTCTTCCGTAATCAAAACTTTTTTACACACGGTAACGGCACAAAAATCCCGTTAAAAGATGTTTCACTGCAGAGTGACGGTTCCATAATAAGTAACGGCGAGAGGATATTTAGTTTAAGATGAGTGAAGTAATTGTAATAGCAAATCAAAAGGGCGGTGTGGGCAAAACGACCACCGCCGTTAACCTAGCGGCTTCTTTGGCAGTAGCTGAAAAGAAGGTGCTATTGATAGACTCCGATCCCCAAGCGAATGCTACCACGTCGCTGGGATTTCATAGAAACGATTATGAATTTAATATCTATCATGTTTTAATCGGTACAAAAAAAATAAAAGATATCATCTTAAAATCGGATCTTCCGACTCTGCATTTGGTTCCTTCGAATATCGGTTTGGTAGGTATTGAAAAAGAGTATTACGATGCCAACAATGCCAAAGGAAGAGAGCTTGTCCTCAAGCGTGCCATCGAGACTATCCGCAAAGAGTACGACTATATCATCATAGATTCGCCGCCGGCACTCGGGCCCATGACGATCAATGCACTTTCGGCTTCAAATTCCGTTATTATCCCTATCCAATGCGAGTTTTTTGCATTGGAAGGTTTGGCACAGCTTTTAAATACCGTGAAGTTGGTGAGAAAATCTATCAACCCTAAATTGGTGGTAAAAGGGTTTTTACCGACGATGTTCAGCCCGCAGAACAACCTTTCTAAGCAGGTGTATGCAGATTTGCGCCAACACTTCAAAGGGAAACTTTTTAAAGATGAAGCGGAGGAGTTTATTGTCGTACCCAGAAACGTCAAGCTGGCGGAGTCCCCTTCATTCGGGAAACCCGTGATCCTTTACGATGTCAAATCAAGCGGTTCGATGGCGTACCAAAGCTTAGCACAAGCGATTATCAAATAATGAAGTCGCAAGCATTAGGAAGGGGGCTCGGCGCTCTTTTGAGCGAGATAGACGAAGCTTACGATAACGAACTGCCTAAAAAAGATTCGATCATAGAGATATCTCTCAAAGATATCCGCCCAAATCCGTTTCAACCGCGCAAGTCGTTTGACGACGAGTCGTTGGCGGAGCTTTCCGAATCGATCAAGCATAACGGCTTGTTGCAGCCCATAGTGGTTAAAGAGGATGTCGACGGTTATATCCTAATAGCAGGCGAGCGAAGGTTCCGTGCATCCAAGCTTGCGAAGTTCAAAACGATACGCGCTATCGTTATGAACAGCGACGATGAAAAGATGCGTCAGCTGGCATTGATAGAAAATATCCAAAGGGATGAGCTCAACGCAATAGAGCTTGCGTTTGCATATAACGAATTGCTGAAACTTCACGAGATCACGCACGATGAACTCTCGCAAATGATCCACAAAAGCAGAGTCCATATCACCAATACGATCCGTCTTTTGCAGCTTTCCCAAAAAACCCAAAAAGCGCTTCTTGAGAATAAGATCACCGCGGGACATGCCAAGGTTCTCATAGGTTTGGACGAAAAAGAGCAACAACTGATGGTCGATTCTATCATCGGGCAAAAACTGAGCGTACGTGACGTTGAAGCGATGATTAAAAGCATGAAAGAGGAGTGCCGCCCTTCCATGAAAGAAAAAACGGCGTACGGGTACGATTTTTCGTCTATGAAACAAAGGTTTGCGACCCTCGGATACAAAGCTAAATTTTCCCAAAACCGATGCACTATCGAGTTTGACGATGAAGCGCAAATAGAATCTTTTCTCTCTTTACTCCAAAAATAAACGTTTCAAAAGAAGAAAATTTAATCAATGTTATAAAAAAATTAAATTTTTTTCTTTACTTTAACTATCCTTTCAATTTTCTCGTAGTATAATCACGCAACTTTTAGGAGGTGCTATGTTAGATATAGATCCAATACTACTTGTAGCTACATTAGTCGTATTTCTTACGCTTATTGCCGTTCTAAACAGTTGGCTTTACAATCCATTATTCGCTTACATGAATAAACGTGACGAGGACATCAGAAAGGATTTACAAAAAGTAAACTCCAATGACGATGAAATCAGAGAGTTACATGCCAAAGCAGAAGCAATCGTTGTAAGTGCCAGACTAGAAGCTGCGGCCCTAAGAGAGAAAGTTATTGCTGATGCAAAAGAGTTAGCAGAGAGTAAGTTAGAAGCAAAACGTGCTGAACTAGCTAGTGAGTATTTAGAGTTTAAACAATCCCTTGCAAAATCAAAAGATGCGTTAAAACAAGATTTGATCTCGCAAGTGCCGATGTTTAGAGAAGCTGTTAAAGCTAAATTTAGTCAGATATAAGGATGTTAAGATGAGTAGAATTTTAGTATTTATGCTATTGATATCAACTTATGCTTTAGCATCTAGTGGTCATGGGGGAGAGGCAGATACCGATATCGTTCAAAGAACTGTGAACTTTGCAATTTTTGCAGCTCTTATATGGTATTTAGTTGCTGAGCCTGTCAAGAGCTATTTTGCGTCAAGATCTCAAGGGATCGCAGACGAACTTCAAAAAGTTCAAGACAAATTAAATGAGACTATTGCGCTCAAAAAAGAAGCTTTAGCTAAAATTTCCGAAGCAGAGAAATTTGCAGAAAACCTTGCTGTGTCTTCTAAAAAAGAGAACAAAATCTTAAATGACAATATCATGGCTGGCTGTGAAACAGAATTGGAAACATTAGTGAAACAAAGCAAAACACGCATGGATTTTGAACAAAGAGCTATGGTGAGAAACGTCGTAGAGGAAGTGCTTGAAGAGGTACTTAAAGAGGGCGAATCAGGTTTTGGTAAAGACGAAATCGTTAATGTTATCTTAAAGAAGGTGGCATAAATGGAAGAGTTGATCGCTAAAAGATATATAAAAGCTTTAAAAGGAACTACTGATACTGCTTCGCTTGAAGTTATCTCTTCAGTTTTGTCTGCGTTGGCGGCATCGTTTAAAAACTTGCAGTTTGTTCAAATCGTGAACAATCCCAACGTAAGCAAAAACGAAAAAGAGGCAATGTTGCTCGCAGCGGTAGCATCTGCCAAGTCAAAAGCGGTAGAGAACCTAATTAAGTTACTTGTAGAAAACAATCGTATCAACATTATTCCCGCGCTTGCAGAAGTGATGAGAAAAGATATTGCTAACACAACAAAAACATACAGTGGAGTTGTTTACAGTGATCAAGATATTGATGCTAAAGTGATCGAACAATTAAGTAGCAATATAAGCAGCAAGCTTAACTCGAAAATCACTTTAACATTTGTTAAAAATGATTTTAACGGTATTAAAGTTGACGTTGAAGATCTCGGTGTAGAGATCGATTTTTCCAAATCGAGAATCAACAGTCAAATTACAGAACACATATTAAAAGCAATTTAACTTCATGAGAGGAGAACAATAGTGGTAGCAAAAATTCAAGCTGACGAAATCAGCTCAATAATTAAAGAGCGTATCAACAATTTCGAAATTAATGTTGATATTAATGAAACAGGTAAAATCGTTTCTTACGCTGACGGTGTTGCTCAAGTTTACGGACTTAGCAATGTAATGGCAGGAGAGATGGTAGAGTTCGAAGACGGAACAAAAGGTTTGACAATGAACCTTGAAGAAAGCAGCGTAGGTGTTGTTGTACTCGGTTCTGGAAACGCTCTTCGCGAGGGGATGTCTGTAAAAAGATTAGGAAAACTTTTACGTGTACCGGTAGGTGATGCACTTTTAGGGCGTGTTGTAAATGCTCTTGGGGAGCCGATCGACGGTAAAGGTCCTATCGAGACAAGCGAAACTCGTTTCGTAGAGGAAAAAGCTCCTGGTATTATGAAAAGAAAATCTGTTCATGAACCAATGGCTACAGGTATCAAAGCGATTGACGCGCTTGTTCCGATCGGTCGCGGACAACGTGAGCTTATCATCGGTGACAGACAAACAGGTAAAACAACCGTTGCAGTCGATACAATCATCAACCAAAAAGGGAACGGCGTTGTATGTGTATACGTAGCGGTAGGTCAAAAAGAATCTACTGTTGCTCAAATCGTACGTCGTTTAGAAGAACACGGAGCATTAGAGTACACGATCGTTGTTTCTGCTACTGCTGCTGAGGCTGCTGCACTTCAATTCTTGGCACCGTATACGGGTGTTACTATGGGTGAATATTTCCGTGATAACGCAAGACACGGTCTTATCGTATATGATGATCTTTCAAAACATGCAGTTGCATACCGTGAGATGTCATTGATCCTTCGTCGTCCTCCGGGCCGTGAAGCTTATCCGGGAGACGTATTCTATATCCATTCACGCCTTTTAGAGCGTGCTGCTAAGTTAAGCGATGCAGAGGGTGCAGGTTCATTAACTGCGTTACCGATTATTGAAACACAAGCGGGTGACGTTGCGGCTTATATCCCGACAAACGTTATTTCTATTACAGACGGTCAGATTTTCCTTGAGACAGACCTTTTCAACTCGGGTATCCGTCCTGCGATCAACGTAGGTCTTTCGGTTTCTCGTGTTGGTGGTGCTGCACAAATTAAAGCAACAAAACAAGTTGCAGGTACATTAAGACTTGACCTTGCGCAATACCGTGAACTTCAAGCGTTCGCACAATTTGCATCTGATCTTGACGAAGTTTCTCGTAAACAACTAGAGCGTGGACAAAGAATGGTAGAGGTTCTTAAACAACCACCTTTCTCTCCACTTTCAGTTGAGAAACAAGTTATGATTATTTTTGCAGGAAATGAAGGTTTCTTGGATGATATGAATGCAAGCAACGTAGTTCGTTTCGAAGCAGAGCTTTATCCGTTTATCGAAGCTTCTTACCCGCAAATTTTTGAAAACATCAGAAGCAGTTCAAAAGTTGACGGTGAAACTGAAGCGCTCATGAAAAAAGCACTAGAAGAGTTTAAATCTACTTTTGTAGCAGCGTAAGGATTACTTTATGGCAAACTTGAAAGATATTCAAAGACAGATTAAGAGTGTTACCAATACTCAAAAAACTACACGTGCAATGAAGCTTGTTTCAACGGCAAAGCTTCGCCGTGCAGAAGAGTTGGCTAAACGCTCTCGTCTTTATGCTGAAAAAATGAATCAGGTGATTGCCGAAATAGCTGGACGTATAAAATGCAATAAAGTCGGTGGTATTGACAATCGTTGTTTTACAAAGATTGAAAATCCGAAGATTATCGACATAGTATTTGTAACTGCAGATAAAGGTTTGTGTGCAGGTTTTAATATTCAAACAATTAAAGCCGTAAACAAACTGATTGCAAATTTCAAAGAAAAAAATGTAAAAGTGCGTTTACGTGGTATCGGTAAAAAAGGTATTGAATACTTTAAATACAACGAAGTTGAGTTGTTTGACGAAGTAAGCAACCTTAGTTCTAAGCCGGACAAAGTAAGATCGGACGAGTTTATCAGCTCTTCAATCGAAGATTACAAGTATGGAAAAATCGACGGTCTTTACATTGTTTACAATGGATATAAATCTATCATTGCACAAGAGTTACACGTAAATCAGGTACTGCCTGTAGATACGGAGCAATTTGAATGTAATGAGGTACAAAACTCGGTCATCGAGATCGAAGCGCAAGATGAAGAGCATATGCTTGACTCGCTTGTGACAAAATATGTTGAGTACAATTTATACTATTCATTGATCGATTCGGTCGCTGCAGAGCATAGTGCGAGAATGCAGGCTATGGATGCGGCAACCAACAATGCTAAAGAGATGGTAAAATCTCTTAAAGTTGAATTTAACAAAGCAAGACAAGCTGCTATTACTACTGAACTTATTGAGATTATAAGCGGTGTGGAGTCTATGAAATAATGGAGAAGAATATGATTGGTAAAATTAGCCAGGTTATGGGTCCAGTTGTTGACGTTGATTTTGACGGATATCTTCCGGTAATTAATGAAGCAATTGAAGTAAAAGTGAATGTTGAAGGTACTGAATTCCGTTTGGTACTTGAAGTTGCAGCACACTTAGGTGACGGTCGTGTAAGAACAATCGCGATGGATATGAGTGAAGGTCTTGTACGCGGTATGGATGCACGCGCTACGGGAGCTCCGATTAAAGTTCCAGTAGGTGAAAAAGTTCTTGGACGTATCTTTAACGTTATCGGTGAAACAATCGATGAGGGTGATCAAGTAACGGATGCACCGATGTGGTCAATCCACCGTGCTCCACCGCCGCTTGTAGATCAAGCTACAAAAACAGAGATGTTTGAAACAGGTATCAAAGTTGTTGACCTTTTAGCACCGTATGCAAAAGGTGGTAAAGTTGGACTATTCGGTGGTGCTGGTGTTGGTAAAACGGTTATCATCATGGAGTTAATCCACAACGTTGCACACGGGCATGACGGTCTTTCTGTTTTTGCCGGTGTCGGTGAAAGAACTCGTGAAGGAAACGACCTTTACCATGAGATGAAAGAATCCAACGTTTTGGATAAAGTTGCACTGTGCTACGGACAAATGAGTGAGCCACCAGGAGCACGTAACCGTATCGCTCTTACTGGTCTTACAATGGCTGAGTATTTCCGTGATGAGAAAAAACTCGATGTTCTTATGTTCATCGACAACATCTTCCGTTTTGCTCAATCAGGTTCTGAGATGTCTGCACTTCTTGGACGTATTCCATCAGCTGTTGGTTACCAACCGACACTTGCTCGTGAGATGGGTGCTTTACAAGACCGTATTACATCGACTAAAAACGGTTCTATTACGTCTGTTCAAGCAGTTTATGTACCTGCGGACGACTTAACTGACCCGGCTCCGGCTTCGGTTTTTGCTCACTTGGATGCAACGACGGTTCTTAACCGTAAAATTGCTGAAAAAGGTATCTATCCTGCGGTTGATCCACTCGATTCAACTTCAAGATTACTTGATCCGCAAATTTTAGGTGAAGAGCATTACAGCGTAGCACGCGGTGTACAACAAACACTTCAAAAGTATAAAGACTTACAAGATATCATTGCGATTCTTGGTATGGATGAGCTTTCAGAAGATGACAAAAACACGGTTGAACGTGCACGTAAAATCGAGAAATTCTTGTCACAACCATTCTTCGTTGCAGAGGTATTTACGGGGGCACCTGGTAAATATGTTTCGTTAGAAGACACTATTAAAGGTTTCAAAGGGATCTTAAACGGTGATTATGACCACATGCCGGAAATGGCTTTCTATATGGTCGGTAGTATGGATGAAGCGATTGAAAAAGCTGAGAAGCTAAAATCTAAGTAATTCATTTTTTAAAGGACTGTAATGGATAAGTTAAAACTTGAAATCCTTACGCCTAACGGTGTAATCTATAACGATTACGCCCTTAGTGTTACTCTTCCCGGTGAAGAGGGTGAATTTGGTGTCCTTGCAAACCATGCCGCACTTTCTACATTGTTAGAAGCAGGTGTAATCGACATCGAAAAAGAAGACAAATCTATCGAGTCTATATTGATCAACTGGGGTGTTGTCAATGTTGATGAAGAGAAAGTGATAGTCTTGGTCGAAGGTGCAGTTGCTATTCGCGGTGAAAGTGAAAGTGCAGTTGCCAAAGCATTGGAAGATGCGAAAAAACTTATCAATTCAATCGCAGATTCCGGTCCGGCGATTGCTGCCGTTTCAGCAAAGATAGAATCCGCAGCAAAAAAACTTATCTAAATTATGCTCAATAATTTAATAGATTTTTATCTAAAGAGTCACCCAATCACTTTGGGTGTACTTTTTATCCTCTCTGTTTATTTTCTCATTTTAAATTGGGTTTTTTTCTATCGATTGCTGAGTTTAAACAATTGGTATGCAAAAGAAAACTCCTCTTTGGAATCGCTTCTTCTGGGCTCTTCAACCGTCAGTGATGCCTCCTTTTTGAACCATTTCATTAAAACGAGCTCGAATGTAACAAAAGAGATTCTCGATTTGGCATTGTTGGCAGCTACGAAAGAGGCTACAAAAGGACTTTCTATCCTCTCGATTTTTGCGTCTACGACACCCTTTATCGGACTCTTCGGTACGGTTGTATCGATTTTGGAAACTTTTACCCATATCGGACAATCAAGCGGGAGTATGTCGATTATTTCCAGCGGTGTATCCGATGCGCTTGTAGCGACTGCAGCGGGTATATTTGTAGCTATTTTTGCATATACTTACCATCAGATTTTAAAACGAAAATCGTTTGAGCTTTTAGGGTTTATACAGATGCAAAATGAAGCAATTTTAGCAAGAAGAGCCAAATAGATGGTTTATGATTGGGAAGATAAACCCGAACTCAACATTACTCCTCTTGTGGACGTAATGTTGGTTCTCTTGGCGATACTTATGGTTATAGCACCTAATATCGTATACGAAGAGAGCATCAAACTGCCTCAAGGATCAACGACGAAGCAGTTGGAAAAAATACCACCCGTGCATATCACTATTCATAAAGACGGAACGCTTAAAGTCAACAAAGACACCTTTGATCTTAATGCTTTCGGAGATAATTTTTATAAATATTCCCGATCGCTCAATCTCAAAGCAACCGTCCTTATCAGTGCTGATAAAACTTTAGATTACGGACTCGTTATGTCTGTCTTGGCTGCAGTGAAGCAAGCAGGTTTTAGCGAAGTATCCTTAGCTACAAATGGGTAATAATACCACCTACTTTTATACAAGCGGTCTTGTATCGCTTGGATTGCTCGCTTCTGTTTTGTTCGCTTTTTTTTATATGGTGGCGTATGATGCAAAATCTCCCGTGTATGCATTAAATAAAGAAAATTATATAAGTGTCTCAATCGATCTTACGAATGCATCGCAGAAAAAAAATGTGAAGCCCGTAGATAAAACGATCGAGTTGCCAAAGGCAGAGCCGATAGCTGAGATGCCTCAGGAAGATACAAAGTCAGAAACTCTTAAAGAGATGAATATTGAAGATATGTTTAGTAATGTATGGACAAAAGATATAAAAAAAGAAACACCCAAAAAAGAGGAGCCGCTTGATACGAAAAGGTTTCAGGAGATCCAAAAAAGGATAAAAACGGTTCCTACGAAAGAGACCCCTTCGCTAGCGCAAAAGGTGGAAGCGGCTGCTACAAAAAATGCCGATGAAAACGCGAATCAAAACAGGTCGAGCGGCAATGAGGTAAATGAATATATAGCTATAATTCACGCGACTGTTTATCAACATTTTAATCCGCCGCAAAATTCGCAGGGTCATAGCGTGGAAGCCGTTATCGAATTGAACGCCATCGGAAAATTGATAGATTTTAGAATTTTAAGGTATTCAAATAATGCTCTTCTTAATGAGGAGTGTGAAAAAATCAAGAATAGGTTAACAACCGTTCTATTTCCTAAGAATCCGAATAATAGATCGGAACGATTTACTATAATACTTACATCCAAGGAGTGAATATGAAAAAAATACTATTTTTTCTTTTGTTGCTTTCTTCTTTCTTACATGCCACAAATGCGACAATAGAGGTTATTAAAAAAGTAGATGCATTGCCGACTTTGGCATTGGAAGATGCTTCGATCAACTATGACGATACTTTCAGGTTGCAGTTTTTCAAATCGCTAGTCGCCGACTTGAACGTTCTTGCACTCTTCAACGTTGACAGACATTACTTGAAAAACCATTTTAACAGTACGGACGTATTGCTGCAAAACAATAAAATGGATTATGTTCTGCGTTATAAGCTCTCTCAAGATGATGACGGCTCCTTTAACGTAGCGTTACTCCTTTTAAAAGAGAAAGAGAGCGTTCTTAGCAAAACGTATAAAATCGCAAACAAAAACGTTTATATGTTTCTTTCACACTCCATTGCATACGATATAAACAATTTTATGGGTGCATCGCCTGTGGATTGGATCAAAAAAAAGGTTGTTTTTGCAAGGATGAGCGAAGCTAAAAAAAGCGAAATAATCATCTCCGATTATACCTTGAGTTATCAGCACGTGGTAATCAGGGACGGATTTTATATTTTTCCAAAATGGGCAAATAAGGAACAAACGGCAATCTATTACACATCTTTAGATAACGGAAAACCCACTTTGGAACATATTGATCTTAAAACGGGAAAAGTGAGCAGGATTTATAGTTCTGATGGGATGTTGGTCTGTTCGGATGTGAGTCTTGATGGAAAAAAACTCCTTTTGACTATGGCTCCAAACGGGCAGCCCGACATCTACTCGTACGATCTTGAAAACAAGAAACTTCAAAGGTTGACGAACTACTCAGGCATAGACGTAAACGGACAGTTTTTGGATCAAGATACAATCGTATTCGTATCAAACAGACTAGGCTATCCAAATATTTTTTCAAAAAATGTCAAAAACGGTGTCGTAGAGCAGATGGTTTATTACGGTCAAAGCAATTCTTCGTGCAGTGTAAACGGCGAGTATATAGTCTATAAAGCCAGAGAAAGCTCCAACGCATTCTCCGACAACACGTTCAATCTCCATCTCATATCAACTAAAACCGATTTTATCAGACGATTGACCGCAACCGGCGTGAACGAATTTCCAAGATTTTCCAGAGACGGAGATGCGGTTTTGTTTATCAAGAATTATAAAGCGCAAAGCTCGCTCGGTATCATTCGTTTGAACCATAATAAAAATTTCTTGTTTCCGCTGCAATCAGGGCGTATCCAGTCGATGGATTGGTAACTCCTTTGGCATGCGTGCTTGATTATTAATAAAAATTTGCTACAATAGCGACAATTTAACATGAAGGTTAGTACAATGAAAAATGTTCTGTTTACGAGTGCCATGGTTGCACTTTTAGCTTTGAGTGGTTGTTCTTCAAAAGAGCCTGTCGTAGACGCTCCTGCAGATGAAAAAGTAGAGCAGCCGGTACAAGAGGTTGAAGCGGTAAAAACTGAAGAGGTAGCTACTGAGGACACGTCGGTATTAGGTGAAAATGCGGCAAATATGTCTGATAGCAACGAGATGACTATCGCGAATTTGGAGAAAGAACTGCTTTCGGTTTATTTTGACTTTGACAAATTTTCCATCCGTGAAGATATGCAAAACAACGTTGCAAACGATGCAAAAGTAGCAAAAAGTGCGCCTGCTAATTTAACTGTAAAATTAGAAGGTAATTGTGACGAATGGGGAAGCGATGAGTATAACTTCGCTCTAGGTCTTAAAAGAGCAAACAGCGTAAAAAATGCTTTAGTTGCAGAAGGTGTCGATGCATCTCGTATCACTATGGTAAGTTACGGAGAGAGCAATCCTGTTTGTAACGATAAAACAAGAGAGTGCTGGTCTAAAAATCGTCGCGTTGATTTCAAACTTCTTCCATAACACATGAAGTATAGTGTAGTAACTGCATTATTTCTTTCCCTCCCTTTATTCTTACTCGCCGCCGAACCTTCAGCGTTCGGTGCGGGTGATCTTAGCAATCCCAATCCATACGGTCTCACTTCAAGCGAAGAGGTTGTTTTAGAAACAAAAAAGAAACTTGAATCGGTTGTCGTAAAAAGCAATAACCAAGCAAACAGAGTCGACTCGTTGCGGGAAAGAATCGACGGGCTTCAAAGCGTGATCGAAGGATTGAGCTTAAAAACATACGAGATACGAAAAGATCTGCAAACACTCAGCGATACAAATCAAAAACAAGCGACACACAACGATGAAATGGGCATACGTCTTAATGAGCTGGCAAATGCCAATGCACAAAATATCGAACAACTTAAATCGGTCGTAAGCGAGCTTTCTGCCGTTGTCGATACGATTAACGGTTCATACGTATCCAAAGATGACTTTAACGTACTCGTGAACGATATTAACAAGTTTAAAGATCTTGTGGCAAAAGAGCTCAAAACGAAACAAAAACCTGCAAAGGCTCAAAAAGAGGGTTTTGAAGGGATGAGTACAGCCGATGTGTATAATCAAGCGAAAAGTTTATTCGATAAAAAAATGTATACTGACGCTATAAAGCATTATACGTATTTGATCGAAAAAAACTATAAACCCGCGTATGCGCATTATATGATCGGGGTGATCCATTATAAGCGTAAGCACTACGGTGATGCAATAGCGTATTTTAAGAAAAGTTCCGGTCTCTATTCAAAAGCTTCCTATATGCCTGAGCTGATGCTTTATACTGCTATCTCTATGGATAAGACGGGTGATAAGGCAAACGCAAAGCTTTTTTATAACGGCGTCGTGCAAAAGTTTCCCGATTCCGATGAAGCGAAAGAAGCTAAAAAACAGCTCGGCTTAATGCAATAGCGAACTCTTTGCTTTCAGAATAGATATAGAAAAATATGATAAAATCCCCAAAAATAATAAAGGCGAAATAATGGCAATAGAAACAAATCAAATCGTATCGATCGAATATGAAGTGCGTGATGGGAACAAAGTTGTAGATTCCAATGTTGGACGTGCTCCGCTAGTATTTATGTTCGGAAAAGGGCAAATCATTCCCGGTCTTGAAAACGGTATTAAAAATATGGCAATCGGCGAAAAAGCAGATGTTTTAGTAAAAGCTGAGGATGCATACGGGACATACAACGAAGATGCAAAACAAGAGCTTCCAAGAGAGCAGTTTGCGGGTCTTGATCTAGAACTCGGTATGACGCTTTACGGTCAGGGAGAAGACGGCGGAACGGTTCAAGTTGTTGTATCGGAAATAAAAGATGATAGCGTCGTGATCGATTTTAACCATCCGTTGGCGGGCAAAGATCTTATGTTTAGCGTTATGATCAACAACGTCAGAGATGCTTCTGCGGAAGAAGCAATGACGGGTATCCCTGCAGAAAATAAACCGAGCAGTTCAGGTTGTTGCGGTACCGGTGGCGGCAGCGGCTGTGGATGTCACTAATTTTATAGTAGCTTCCGATGCCTCCAAGGAGGCTTTTAAAACGGCGACTCTTTTGAAAACACTCGACGTAAATGCCTTGATTTTCGGGGAGGAGGGTGTCGGCAAAAGAAGTTTGGCCAAGTATATTCTTCCGGATGCCCCCGTTTTGGAGGCATCCTCCCATAACGAACTTTTGGCAGCTTTAGAGAGCACGAGAGAGATCGTCATCCTGGATTTGCAAAACTCACCAAATATCAAAAAACTTATTGACGTAGTGCTTAAAAACGGTGTTCGGGTCGTAGCAACGGCAAAAAAAGCATTTATTGATGATAATGTAGATGAACTGATGAGTGTGAAATTTACGATTCCGCCGCTATCGGAGCGAATGGAAGACGTTAAGGTTTTGACGGAGAAGTTTATTGAAGAAGCATACGTACTTTTTTCGGGCGAAAAAACGTTTGATAAAAAAAGTTTTGTACCTGATCTGAGCGAGAATGCCAATTCTTTAAAAAGACAAATAATGGTGCATTATCTTTTACACGACGTTAAAGATACCGAATTGATGCAGATTATAGAAGATTTTTTATGTACACGTTTGGGTTCAAACAGTGATTATAGGAAATTTTTGTATCTCTATGAAGTGCCGCTTATCAATGCCGGGCTTAAACGGTATAAGTCACAATTGCAGCTAGCGGATAAGCTGGGGCTCAATAGAAACACATTAAGAAAAAAAATAGCAGAAAATCAAAAATATTTACAAGGATAAACAATGGCAAAAAAAATTGCGATGATATTTGCGGGGCAAGGCTCTCAAGCGATTGGCATGGGGAAAGATTTTTACGAAAATTCCGAGCTTGCCCGTGAGATGTTTCATAAAGCAGGTGAGAGGATAGGTGTAGATTTTTCAAAACTTATTTTTGAGGAAAATGAGCAAATCAATGAAACTGCCTATACGCAACCTGCGATTTTACTTGTGCAAATGGTTGCGTATCGATTGTTTAAACAGGCATGCCCTAATGTTGAAGCAAGCTTGTTTTTAGGGCATTCTCTAGGAGAATTTTCTGCTTTATGTGCCAGCGGGGCAATCGATTACGTAGATGCGGTAGAACTTGTGCATAAGCGCGGCGCATTCATGCAAAGCGCATGCGATGCTATAGAAGCAGGGATGATGGCTATCGTAGGATTAGAGGACGGCGCAGTTGAGAGTATTTGCGCGGCGGCACAAAAAGAGGGGAAAAAAGTTTGGCCGGCCAACTATAATCAAGACGGACAACTTGTCGTGGCAGGGATGAAAGCAGATTTGGTAGCGCTAGAGCAAACATTTAAAGATGCGGGAGCAAAAAGAGCATTATTGCTTAATATGTCCGTAGCAAGCCACTGTCCGCTTTTAGAGCCTGCACAAGAGCCTTTGGCGTCACTTATGGAGGGGATGGTTCAGGAAAACTTTGAAGCACCCGTAGTGTCTAACGTAACGACTCTCCCGTACCGATCAAAGCAAGAAGCGGTATCGCTGCTTAAAGATCAGCTTATTAAGCCCGTAAAATATAAACAATCTATCGAAGCGATTGCGCCGCAGGTTGATTTGGCAATAGAGTTCGGCAACGGTGTCGTTCTTAAAGGTCTCAATAAAAGAATTGCTAAAGATATGGAAACCTTGAATATTTCGGATATGCAATCGCTGGAAAAAGTAAAAGAAGCAGTTTGTAGTTAAATGAGAGTAACACTCGCACAGATTGCTCCCAAACTTCATAGAAAGAACCTTGAAGATGTGTGCAAGATCGTTTTAGAACACAAAGGAAAAACCGATTTGATCGTTTTTCCTGAGTTGGCACTCAATGGTTATATGCTTCAAGATAAACTTTTTGAAGATGCATGGGCATTGGATGAGTTAAGAGTCTTACAAGAGCTTAGCAATGATATAGATATTGCAATCGGTGCTGCAATGAGAGAAGCAAACCGCTTTCGCAACAGCGCCCTCTATTTTAGTCGAGGAACATTGCTTTCTAAGCATGACAAAGTGCACCTTCCAAATTACGGCATGTTTGAAGAAGCACGTTATTTTAGCGCAGGAAGCATCTTTGAAAGTTTTAGTGCTTTGGAGAGAAAAATCTCTATGTTGGTGTGCGAAGACCTTTGGCATGGCAGCGTGCATGAGGATCTCCTGAGCGAAAACCCCGATATGATTCTTGTTTTGGTTGCATCCCCCGCAAGAGGTTTTACAGAAAATAATCTCCTTATTGAAGCGAAATGGTACGAGATTATTCAAAAAGTAGCAAAAGAGTGCAATGCGCAATTGATTTTTGTCAATCGCGTCGGTTTCGAGGACGGTCTTGGGTTTTGGGGAGGAAGCGCCGTTCTTGATGGAGCGGGGAACTTTTTATGCAAATTACCTAAATACAAGTCGTCGATACAAACATTTGAAATATAAGGGAAAAAAATGAAGATTGCCATTATGGGTGCGATGCCTGAAGAGATCGCTCCTATTTTAAAAAAACTACAAGATTACACAAGTGTCGCATATGCGGGAAATACCTATTACGAAGCTTCCTACAAGGGGATCGATTTAGTTATTGCCTATTCAAAAATAGGGAAAGTTTTCTCAACCCTTACCGCGGCTACCATGATTGAGCATTTCGGTGCAAAAAAGCTTCTTTTTAGCGGTGTTGCGGGTGCCGTTTCTCCTGAACTTAAAGTAGGGGATTTGGTCGTTGCAAGCAAGCTTGCGCAGCACGATTTGGATATTACCGCTTTTGGACACCCTTTTGGGTATGTTCCCGGAGGAAGCGTGTATGTAGAAGCGGATAAGAAGCTGATCGCTTTGGCAAAAACGGTAGCCCAAGAGATGGGGCACCCACTTAAAGAGGGGATTATCGCTACGGGGGATCAATTCGTAGCAAACGAAGAGAGAAAAAATTTCATCGGAGATACGTTTGGTGCAGATGCTTTGGAGATGGAGGGGGGAAGCGTTGCGGTTGTGTGCGATGCGTTGCAAATACCGTTTTTTATCCTTCGTGCCATAAGCGATGCAGCGGATATGGACGCAAGTTTTAGTTTTGATGCTTTTTTAGAGACAAGTGCGCAGATCAGTGCAGAATTCGTTATGAAGATGATCGACAAGATCATAGAACAAGAGTGATGGCATGTCGGTAAAAATTTCTAAAAAGATTATGTCCAATCTCGGCAAAACTAACGCAGAGTTTAACCTCATAGAAGAGGGTGACAAGATTCTGGTGGGGCTTAGCGGCGGTAAAGACTCTTTGACGATGGTACATGCCATGAAAGAGCAGCAACGCCGTGCCCCGTTTAGATTCGAGTTTATTGCCGTGACGGTTTCTTACGGCATGGGGGAAAACTTCGATGCTTTGATTGCACATTGTAAGGAGCACGAGATTCCACACGAGATTTATGAGACGAATGTTTACGAGATAGCAAAAGACAAAATTAGGCAAAACTCCTCTTTTTGCAGTTTTTTCTCAAGGATGCGACGCGGATCGCTTTACAGTGCCGCGCAAAAACACGGATGCAACAAAGTTGCGCTCGGCCACCATATGGATGATGCAGCAGAGAGTTTTTTTATGAATTTTATCTACAACGGGCAGTTGCGCTCTTTGGCTCCCAAATATAAAGCAGACAACGGATTGATCGTAATACGCCCCTTAATCCAAATGCGCGAACGTCAACTTGCCGCTGCAGCGCTAGAGAACAACATGCCAACGATAGGCGATGAAGCGTGCCCTGCAATGCGCTTTGACGTTAAGATGCCCTATGCAAGAGAAAATGCGAAACAGATGCTCCATGATATGGAAGGGCAGTTTCCTTCGTTGTTTAAAAGTTTAAATGCAGCGTTTAAAAATATATCCGAAGAGAGCTTTTTTGACGCGACGAAGTTTTCGCTTTAAGAAGCGTACTTAGAGCGAACTTTTTGTTCATCTTCGGCAATTTGACTTTTTTTGCTCTGGAGGGTTTCCTCTTTGAGCTTTTGGAGAAACTCTAAAATATTCTTTTGGTACAAAAGAGTGTCTTGGTCTGTGGTGAGCTCAAGAAGCCGTGAGAGGGAAGGGATGTCGATTTTTTTCGCATATCTGGGAACGAGGCGCAGCTCCGTTTGTATATTGGCAACAAGGGTATCGATGTAGAGTCCGTTGTCGTCTTGAACTTTTTTCACAAGTTCTTTGGTGCTCATTACGAGAAGATTCGCCCGATCTTCGTCGTTTTGGTAGATTTCAAGACCGATATTTTTAATAAGCGTATATGCTTCCTCTTTTACCGCAGTATTTACCGCAACCATCAGAGCAAATAGTTTTGCTCTGAATTCCAAAGAACCGTGATGATGCACAAACAACTCACGAAACGCGTTAAGTAAAAAATTTCTCAGCCCCAATGAAAACCCCCGATAAGCCTTTAGTGTGGTATTATACAGCGTTGAATTTTAAAGAAAGTGGAAATGATGCTAGATACGCAAGAATACGAGAATTTTAAAGAATCCCTGATCGGGGCACAACGTCTTTTTGAAAAACTCAGAAGCATAGTTTTGCAAGCCGAGGCGCTTCAGTATGACGACAGCGGTTTTTTCAATGAAGGGGGGGAACGCCTGAGTAGACAGCGTTCAAAACTTAACCAAAAGCTTTTAGAGCATATAAAAAACTATTGTCCACAATGGGAACTTGAGCTTGTGCAATCAAAGAACTTGGAGACGACGCGTACGCTATTGCACCTAAAAGAGGGTGCTGTAACAACAAAAATAGAGATAGATTATGCAAAAAACGATTCGATAAGTATCACGCAACTCAGTTAGTGGTATAATTCGGTCGAAATTTTTAAGGAAGAGTTTTATGGGAAGAGCATTTGAATATAGAAAAGCATCAAAACTAAAGAGATGGGGTGCAATGTCTACATTGTTTCCTAAATTAGGAAAAATTATCACGATGGCAGCCAAAGAGGGCGGACCCGATCCTGATATGAATGCGAAACTGCGCACTGCGATCTTAAATGCAAAAGCAGAAAACATGCCAAAAGACAATATCGAGGCTGCTATTAAAAGAGCTACGGCAAAAGATGCGGCAAATATGATAGAGGTGAACTTTGAAGCCAAAGCACCACACGGTGTGCTCCTTTTTATAGAGTGTGCAACGGATAATAATACTAGAACCGTAGCAAACGTCAAAAGCATTTTAAATAAAAACGGCGGCGAGATGCTTACAAACGGTTCGTTGGAGTTTATGTTTTCGCGAAAAGCGGTTTTCGAATTTGCACTCAAAGAGGGAATGGATTTAGAAGAACTAGAGCTGGATTTAATCGATGCCGGACTTGAAGAGATCGAAGAAGAGGACGGGATCGTTCTTGTTACGGGAGATTATACAAGTTTCGGAACACTTAATGAAGCTTTAGAAGGTTTAGGCGTAGAGATCAAAAAAGCCAATTTGGAAAGAATGGCAAACACTCCCGTATCAATTTCGGAAGTACAACAAGCAGATATAGATAAGATATTGCAAAGACTTGAAGATGATGAAGATGTTCAAAAAGTCTTTACAAACTTGGCATAATTTCCGCTAATTACGCGGAAATTATCGATATGAAAACAATTACACACTCGTATGAAGCTGCTATTGAAGTAAAACAATCAAAATTTATCGCCGTATTAACCCCTTACCATTTTTTTGAAGAGACGCTTTTGCGTTTAAAAGAGCAACACCCAAAAGCAAGACATTTTGTTGCAGCGTATAGATACCGCAATGATTACGGACAAATAGTGGAGTATTCCACGGACGACGGAGAGCCTAAAGGAACATCGGGAAGACCCGCATTGTTTGTTCTGGCAGGAGCCGGCGTGATTAATTGCGCGGTAATAGTAGTGCGTTATTTCGGGGGAACGAAACTCGGCACAGGAGGTTTGGTCCGGGCGTATAGCGATAGCGTGAACCAAGTAATACGTGAAGCATCTTTTATAGAATATCAAGAAAAAATTGCGACAACCATTGTATTTGAGTATAGTTACTCACGGCTTGTAGAGTATCTATGTGAGCATGAGGGGATAGAGATTTTAGAGAAAAAATTTGACCTGCATGCCACCTATACTTTGCAGGGTACGAAAGAAGAGATTGGAAAATTCTCGGATAAAATACCTAAAGAGATAAGAGTGCTAGAGTAGATGCTTTGTATGCGCAAAAAATTTTGCGCATACAGCAACTATCTTCCTTGAACCGCGTTCCCCATATCCCACATAGGCAAGAAGATACCAAGAGCAAGCAAAATAACCATAGCAGCAATTAAAAGAAGCATAATAGGTTCGATCGCTTCGGATAAACCGTCGATAATAGCATCGAAACGCATTTTGTAATAATCCGCAACTTTGGAAACCATTGCATCAAGGGTACCGCTATCTTCACCCGCAGAGATCATCTGCGTAATCATATTCTCAAAAAGACCTGTTTCTTTAAGCCCTTTATTGAGGGTACTTCCCTTTTCAACGGCACCGCGAACCGTTAAAAGTTTAGCTTTGAGCGGTAAGGAGTCGATCATTGAAATGGACGTATCCAAAGCTTCCGCTATAGGGATACCTGCTTTAATAAGAGCGGAAAAAACAAGGGTGAAACGGCTAAGAGTCGAATACATAATAAGATTTTTGATCAAATATGTTTTGAGTAAAATTTCATGCCATCGAAATCGTATATGGGTATAATGATTGATCATATACTTGAAGGTTGAAAACGTTACAAAAAGAACAGCTAGGACATAGAGACCGTAGTTGTTAAAGAGATGTTCAAGAGTTAAAAGTATTTGTGTCGGCAACGGAAGTTCCGCTCCTAGTTCATCAAATATCTCTTTAAATTGAGGAACGACGTAAGAGATCAAAACGGTAAATGCAATTGCCATAGCGATCATAACGTTACGAGGGTACGCCATCGCTTTTTTGAATTTTATAACATTCGCACGAATCTCTTCAAGCATATCTGCAAGTGAATAAAGTGCTTCATCAAGATTACCCGTTTTCTCCCCGAGTTGTACCATAGCCAGTGCCAAATTGCCGAGCTCGAAGCGAAATCCGTCCATCGCCGTGGATAAAGAGTGTCCGGCATTAATATCGTCTGCTAGTTTGCCAAATACGAATTTGAGACTTTGATCCTCCGTAGCGCTGGCAATTTCGCTGAGGGAATCGTGAATGGAGATACCCGCATTAGTCATAACGGCAAGCTGGCGGATTGCCGCGATAAGCGCATCAGGTTTGATTTTACGTTTTTTGATGTTTTGCAAAAGGTTTGTTTTGAATTTTTTGAAGCGTGCTTCCAGGGGTTCGGGAGCTTCCGCAACTTTGATGACCATCCCCGAATGCTTTAGCTTTGCATAATCGTTTGCTTCTTTCCTATCGTTTGCATAGAAACCTATTTGTTCCCTTTTCCCTTTGGTGAGTATAGTCGCGACAAAGTATTTCATTATTTTGCTACCTTTAAGATTTCTTGAATACTCGTGATTCCGTCAAGAGCTTTTTGGATTCCGTTTTCAAACAACGATACAAACCCCTCTTTAAGAGCTTGTTCTAGGATCGCATCTTTGGATGCACCTTTGGCAATTAAAGAGGAGAGTTCTTCGGAGATATTTAGAACTTCACAAATCATCTCCCGTCCCATAAAACCGCTGTCATTACATTCGCGGCACCCGCTACCGGTATAAAACTTCGCATTATGCGGGATATACTCTTTGATTTCGTCCAAAATAGAAGCGGGAAGATGCTCTTCCACTTTACAGTGAGGGCATATTTTTCTTACAAGTCTTTGTGCTTGGATAGCAACGAGTGCACCACTGATGAGATAGTGCTGAATCCCCATATCGGCCATACGGGGAATAGCACTAATGGCATCGTTTGTATGCAGTGTAGAGATAACTAAGTGCCCCGTCAATGCAGCTTTAATTGCAATTTCAAGCGTTTCTTGATCGCGAATCTCACCGATCATGATTTTATCGGGGTCTTGTCGTAAAATTGAACGCAGAGCGTCCGCAAAGCTCAAGCCTACTTTTGCATTCACCTGCACTTGTTGGATGAGGTTCATTCTGTACTCTACGGGATCTTCAACCGTGATGACTTTGTCTTCGACGTTTCTGAGTTCGTTGAGGGCTCCATAGAGGGTTGTAGTTTTACCGCTTCCCGTAGGACCCGTAACAAGGATGATCCCATAAGGTGCTTTGAGCCCTTTGAGCAATTTGTTGTAACTTCCATTATCCATCCCGGCATCTTCGAGCTTCACAAGTGCTTTTTGTTTGTCGAGAACACGCATAACGATCGATTCGCCGTAAAGTATCGGAAGGGTAGAGATACGAAAATCGTATTCGCGTGCTCCGACGAGCGTCGAGAAACGACCGTCTTGAGGTTTACGCTTTTCTGCAATGTCAAGATTGGAAAGAAGCTTGAGCCTTGATGCCATAGGGGGATAGATATCTTTTTCGAAGATAAACATTTCGGTGAGTTTTCCGTCAACACGACCGCGAACAACGCAGTTTTTTTCCGTCGGTTCTATATGGATATCGCTCGCTCGCCCGTTGATACAAGATTTAAGTACGACGTCAATTAGCATCAGGATAGAGGAAGCTTCTTGTTGCTCTTCGATATTGCTTATTGAATTGAGTTCGTCTCTGATTTTTTTGACGAGTCCCTTAACGCTATCCTTGAGCTCTACTTTGTAAAGATAGGCATTGACTTGTTTTTTGGTTGCAACGGCAACTTTTAGGATTTTTCTGGGAAAAAGTCTTTGGATCGTTTCATGAGCCGTAATATCCAAAGGATCGCTAAAAGCTACGGTAACACTCATCTCATCTTCTGAGATCGGCAGAGCGATATGCTTTTTGAGTTGTGCTAAGGGAACCCTTTGCGTGAGTTTGTAATCCATATCGATCGAATCAAGGTCGATAAACAGATAGTTGAGTTCATGTGCTAATTTTTCAAGCACCACGCTCTCTTTTATATAATCGTAGTTATCAATGATAGAAAGGTCGTAAACGCCTTTTTTGATCTGTTCGACAATGAAACGCACTAGACGATCCATCGTCATAAACCCCGAGAGAGTAATATCTCTTAATACGAGGTTGGGATCGATTCCTTTGGCGAGCAGCCTGTCGACCTGCCCTTTCATAATGGAACCGTTTGCGAGTAAATCTGTAGTTATTCTATCCATTGTTTCCTACCAGTAAATATGGCGTTTTACGCTTATTGTATCATAAAACTCTTCAATAATTATTTTATTCAGTTTCTCATCTTTTTCAAGATAAAGTTTGTATGTTATCTTTGGGTTCTGGGGGTCTTCAAAGAGGTACAGAGCTCTTGGTGAATGTTTCCCTTGTTTGGCGTAGAGATCAAAAACTTTTGACAGAACGTAATCGGTGGTCGGTAGATTCAATGCAGAAAGATCGTAGTTGTCGCTCATGGCATGCAAAAGAAGTTTTTTTTGCATTAAAATAGTTGAAAAATAGGCGGCATTCGCACGCGATTCTTGAGAAAATTTAAGCATTGCAACGGGGATGGCCAAGCGGTCGATAAAGTCTGAATAAAGGCAGCCGAAGGCATAAAGAGATATAAACTCTTCATCTTTTTGGTAGGCCGTAAAATTTTCAAATCCCAAATTGCAAACCTGCTCATATTTTTTATTTTGAAACAAATGAAGCATATCGGTTTTCGTATCGCCGTAGAGGCAAAGGGTTAGAAAAAAAAGTAAAAATATTTTCATTTGAATTTTCCGTTTCTAATCTCATCCAATAACAGTTTTGCTTGATTGGAACCTGAGTGTTCTATATATTGACGTAATGTTTTCAATGCCATCTCTTTTTCGTTGAGTTTTACAAGCGATTTGGCAAAAATAATCCAACTTGCTTCTATATTGTTATTGAGTTCGTTTGTAATAAGTGCGTAGTTGTAAGATTTATGATAATCTCCCAGTTCATAATATTTTTTTGCAACAAAAAGACTTAGGGCAGGATCGTTGGACTTTTTGAATCTTTCAATCACTTGTAGAATATCGTCGTGAGTGTTCTTTCTTTCAATTTTAACAGCCTTGACCTCTTGAACCTGCTCTATGTTTTTTTCTTGTACAGCCTCGTCCTCAAGCTCTTGCTTTTGTGA
Organism: Sulfurimonadaceae bacterium; assembly: GCA_963664885.2. Lineage (GTDB taxonomy): Bacteria > Campylobacterota > Campylobacteria > Campylobacterales > Sulfurimonadaceae > Sulfurimonas. The sequence continues at coordinate 81,386 of CAXXSB010000009.1, read as the reverse complement.
TTGGTAAACATTTTGATCATCGCTTTTCTCTTGAGACGTTTCCGAGCTTTGATAGTACGGGATATTGCTGTTCATCTCATTGATAAAGCTAAGAGAGGGAGTAAGCTTGATTTTTTCTTCTGTATAAATATCTTTTTTATTCTCTTGGAGAGTATATTGTACGGGTGTGTCTTGCTTTTGAGGTTGTATAACGACAGGAACTTCTTTGACCTCATGAACTGCTGGAGTTTCCACTTTTGGTTCACTTTGTGTTTGGACGGGTGCTTTGATAGTTTTGGATAATGCCGTTTGTTCCGAAGGTGGTTGATCTGCTACGACCGTTTCTTCTTTGGGTTGTAAAAAAGAGTAGCTGATCGCGGTAATTAAAAGAACGCTTGCCGTAATGATGGCATGGGGAATAAAAGATTTAATTTTATACGTTTTCCATCTATTTTCTAGTTCAATAACATTAAGCATCTAATAATCCTGTATGAATAGCAGACATTTCGATAATTTTATTTGATACTTGATTAAGGCTGATTTTAGATGGATTGTTTTGTTCGTACCATGCATAAATGTCAAAAAGAGTATAAAGAAGTTTATTGGTATCTCTATAGTTTCCGTTTGTTATTTTATAAATGAGATTGATATTTTTATTTTGAAACATATTGGCACTGTCGAAGCAGTTGGCTTTCATAAGTTTTTTTTGTATGTAGATCTTTAATTCGGCGTTTGAGGCGTTTTCAAGTTCGATACTTTCCCATATTCTTGTTTGAAAATGTTCTTTCGCTATCAAATCCTCTTTTTCCGTTTTGTGTAAAGTGATAACAAATTTGATTTTTCTCGTATCGGAAAGCAATCTTATTTTTTCCATAAGCGGATTCGAATAAAGTTGTGCTTCATCGAGTAATACCAGAGGAATTTCATCTGTTACGTGTTGGTTGAGTATAGCCATAAACTGGGTGAAGTTGAGTTCGTTCGTATGATCTTCTTGAAAAAGATCTTGAGCGAGCTTTTTGTAAAATTCACTCTCATCTAAAATCGGAGTTTGATAAAGATACACCTTTTGCAAAGAAGACAAATCGTTATAGAGTTTTGTTAAAAACATGCTTTTCCCCGTCCCAGGCCTGCCGTAAAGAAGTATCATTTTTAAAGGTTTTTTGACGGAATCTTTAAGGGATTGGTAGATCGTAGAAACCCTGTCAAGCTGGACGTAGTCTTTATGGTTGACAACGTCCAAAAAAACATCTTTGGAGTTGAGAAAGATATTAGATTTCATCTTCCTCATTTGCCTCTGTAGAATTTGCATCGGCACTTTCCATGCCAAGGAACTCGTTGCTAATACCTTGATACCCTAAGTCTGACAAAGAGAGATTGTTGTTTTCTTTGTGAACGATATGGGGCTCGATGACGATAACGAGTTCTTCTACTTGTTTTGCCATCTCCTCACGACTAAAGAAATAACCAAGACCCGGAATATCTCCTAAAAGAGGTACCTTGCTTACGCTCTCGGTATTTTTTGTATTGATGAGACCGCCCAAAATAATTTTATTTCCGTCTTTGACCGTTACGACTGAAGAAAGCTGTCTTCTGTTTAAATCGGGCGGCATTTTTCTTTCACCGGAAGATGCAACCATTGCGGTATCCGTTTCAGAAAGAGATGGATTGATGATTAACGTAATTGTATTGTCGTCCGCTATTTCAGGTGTAATTGAGAGGAGTACCCCTGCAAAAATAGAACGTATGATCTCGTTTGAACTTTGTGCTCCACTCGTTCCGCCTGCTAAAGTTTCGGTGTTGACTATTTTATAAAAATATTCGGTACCCGCAGTAATAAGAGCGGGTTGATTATTGAGTGTAAGTACCTTAGGATTTGAAATGGAGTTAACGTCTCCTTGTGTTTTTAAGAATTTAATAATCTCTTTTAAACTACCGCCTGCTTTGATATTGATTAATCTCGCAGTGTCCTGGAATCCGTTATAAACCGCTTCTGTAATAGAATCTCCTTCAAAAGTGGTGACGTTTTTGGCTTTGAGATTATGCACGCTAAGTTCAATATCTTGAAGTGCATAAAGTTGCGCCCAATCTATACCCGTTGTTTTGCTATCTGCCATAGTTACGGAAAGAAGTTGTACATCGATAAGAACTTGGAGTTGCACTTTTTTCTGAAGTTTTTCTAAATACTCATCAAAACGTTTAATCTGTTTGAGGGTTGCAGTAACCGTAACTAAACCCGCATTTTTATTGATAATAGGAGTTTGAGCAACATAAACATCTTCAGGTCTGTTGAGAATTCTTTGAAATTCAACATCAAGTTCTTTCCAAAATTCAACTTCATCGGTGCTCTCTATTTTTATTCCCGATTCAGATGAAGTTGTGTCTCCCCCTGCTGCTCCTCCTCCTCCTCCTGCTGCACCAGCTTTAGCATCGGTATTAGAGGTTAAAGTAACATCCGTACTGCCTGTGCCTTTTCTTTGTGAAAGAATATAGTCGATGTTATAAACTTTCGTTGTTAAATAGGAGATTTTTAATATCTTGTTTTCCAATTTATACGAGAGGTTGTTCTCTCCTAAAACAATATCAAGAACCTCAGTAATTGTTAGATTGCTGAGATGTGTTTTGTTGAGCTTTGTATTTAAAAACTCTTCGGCACTGGGATCTGTAACAATGACGCTGAATTCACATTCATCACTCAATTGATCGATAAAATCAATTATCCTCGTATCTTTTGTGGAACTGATACTAAACAACTCATAACTACAATCAGCGAAGCTGCTGCTAGATAATAGCAATGTTAAAATCGTGCTGTAAAACGAAATTTTGATCGATTTCATGGTGTTTTCCTACTTCTCTTTGAATTTTAAATTAAGATTTTTACTATTGGTAGATAGTATCAGATCTTTATTGTTTTTCGATAAAACTATCGTAGTTTTATGAACACTTTTGATGGTGTAGCCTTGTACAGTATCGTCTTGCTTGTACCATTGTCCTTGGATGAGTGCAGATTTGTTTAAAATTGCATCGACGGAAAGTTTTTTGTACGTCTCTTGTTGGGTTAAAGAGGTGTCCGTCTGGCTGTTTACTATCCCAAGAGGGATGATGCTATCGGCCATGGTCGGTGTACTCGCGCTTTTGGAAGATGCAGTAGTTTTTTGACTTTTATTCAAAAAAATAAAAGGATCCTTCACAAGGCTCGCAGTAGTTGTTTTTAAGCCAACACGAGGAGGTTTGATTGCATCAACTTGCTCATCCACCCAAGAAACTTCGTTGGCATGTAACGTCGTGTATGAAAACAATAGCGTCGCTATAAATAAATACGGTTTCATTAGTATGTAATCCCCCACACTGAGATTTTTAAGTCGCTATCCACTTCATCCGCAGCTTTCATTTGGATGGTATGGAGATCAACTACCAACTCACTCTGCTCGAGAGAGTTGATAAACTTAATTGTGTTGTGAAAGTTCGCAGTACTTACAATTGAGATGTCCAGTATGTGACCAAAAGAGCCATTGTTCTTAGCATATCTATTCGTTAAATTCAACAAATCGACATTAAAACGTTTTGCGTTTGTCGAAATTGAGTGAAGATATTCCCCCCATGTTCTTTCGTCGTATATGAGAGAGGAGATCGTTTCGATTTTGTTTTTGATATAGGCATTTTGGGTTTGCATCAATGCGTATTTTTCCTCAATTTGCTTAATCTCTGCTCGCAAATTTGCAATTTTCGATTCAGGATTCATTTGGAGATACATATTGTCATTCTGAATTTTAGATTCAATAGCAGTCACATCGTTAGTGATCTTATTGAAGCTGCCCTCGGAAGACTCCCAAAAAAGCAAATAAGAAAAAGCTAAGAGACCAAAAAATATCATGACATAAATCATGATGATATCTTTTTGGGTTTTTTCTTTAAATACAGTATCTATTTGGTGCAGATAATTTTCTATATTAATTTTCATAGTAACTCCACTTTCAACTCACCAAAATATTTTTTGGATTCGTTTTGGTATAAAATTTCTTCAATAGAAAATTTGAACTCTTTGTCATGTACTTTCGTAAAATGCTCAATTAGTTGTGTAATCTGCTTGTCTTTTGACGCAACGAGTCCAAGCGTGAACACTTTGTGGTTTTGCTGTTCGTCATACGCAAGTGTTTGGAGCCTGACATTGAATTTATTTAAACTTTGTGTCAATGTATGAATAAGCTTTGCCTTCATAGGATAATTCACCTTGACGTCATGAATCTTGATAAGGGTTGCTTTTTTGGCGTTGTAATCGTTTTCCTCCGCTTTTAAAAGCGCTAAAAATTTAGCTTTTTCCGCTTGTGTTTTGTTAATGGTTGCTTCTCTTGTGGTACGGATATTATGGATTTCGTTGTACTCTTGCGACAAAAGGTCAAATCGCAACTCCTGCGCATATGTAAGAGACCAATACACTATCGGGTACAAAAACGCTAGTAAAATAGAAGCAGCAGTGACCAGGATTAACTTACCGCTCTCTCTTTTTATAAACTTCGGAGGTCTATGGTAGAGGGTGAAATTACAATCATACTTCTCTTTTTCATCAAGCGTCGTATAGAGATGCATTAAGGCATGCAGTTGATCAATGTGTGTGATTTCACTTGTGTAGCCGTACTGAAAATCAAAATTTTCACATTTTACTTTTAACTCGACTTCCGCCATCTCGTCGAAATGGGTAGCGGTATTGATCTCCGCACCGATATATACGGTCTCGATTTTATCAATTTCGAATGCTCTTTTGACATAGGTAAGAATATCGTTGATATTTGAAAAAATCTCTTTATAGAGTTTTATTAAATAATCTTTGTATTCGCTGAGAGTGTCTTTGAGCGTTTCCGTTTTGAGGAACTCAATGAAATACTCATAATCGACCCGCTCGCCGTATATTTCACAAAAACGCTCATGTATCTGTACAAGAGAATACTTGATCGATTTTGTAAAGAGGAACTCATGTTCGCTGTATACGGTTATAAAAGCATCGTTTTCTTGAAAGTAAACAAAACAATGAACCCCGTGCGATTCGATGATACCTTTTGAATAGAGAGATTTTATAAGAAGCGGAGCCGGAATAATGACGTCGATGTATTTAATTCTCTCGACAACCTTTTGGTACGTTTGTGTTAGAACAAGAGGATCGACGATGAAAACGTGAAACGTTTTATTGTTTTCGTCAAGACTGTTAAAAGCTTCGATATATTGAATTTGGTACGTAACGGCCTGATCCAGACCCAGCTCGTCGTACACCTTATTGTTAATCGCATCATAAAGATCTTCTTCGGGGATATTTTTTGATATCGCAATTTGACTATTGATAAACCCCTGAGAATTTAAATATGATATCGCAAACTGTTCCTTCTGATACTCGGGCGTTTTGATTTCGCTAAGAAAACTAGCCTTACCACCCAAATAAAAATCATTGTAAGGATTAACCGATATAACACTTGAAAAAGAGTGATTCGTTTGGTTGCTCATTGTATATCATCCTATTTAAAATGAACCATTAACATGGAACAAAATTCATTTTGTTTATAAAACTCGATCCTGAAAGTTTTACCACCTTTGTCTACAGAAAAACTTTTGTCCAAGTCTTTGAGAGCAACTGTTATACCACTTTCATCGCCGCTGCTTTTATATCCAATAATATTAACACGAATATTATCGTTTTCCAACACCTTAAAATCGTCAGTTACGTAAAAATCTGAAGTGAAATCTCCAAAAGTTTTTTGTCCGTCGATCTCAATTGCAAATTGCGCGGGGCAATCGGGTGCCATTTGAAAATATTGAGGTTTAAGTTCGGTAATTTGTTTATTCCCGATGTAAACGAAATATTTTCCAAAATTCTTCCGTAGGGTTCCCAACGGATGGGAAAATACGAATTCATTAGAGGTGGATTTTATCGGAAGAAAGCTTAAAGATTTTTTGATATCGTTTAGATTTAGCAAAATATTGTTATTTATTGATAAAGTTCCGTATTCTCGGAGTATTTTTTCGAGGGATGCAGCATTTAAATCGAAATTTCTGCTAAAAGATATCTCCATAATTTTCATAAATTCTTCGATTGCCAAGAGTTGGTAAAAAACTTTTTGAGAAAGAGTGGGAAGATTTTTACTGCTTTCGATGGCAAATGCCGGCTTGTTGTGTGTGACGGCAAAATAGGTAAGAGAGAGTTGCATCGTTTCATCGTCGAATTTTGTGTTGGTGTTTTTAACGTCGAATGTATGGTGTTGCTGTAAAAGTTTGCTGTTGAGATTTTTTTTGACTTGCGATGCTATCTCGTTAAGATTTCCAAAGGGTTGGTTTTGATCGAGTTTTACTTGGTCTATGACACATGTTTGCCCCCATGCATTAGGGTTGAAAATGTTCCCTTGGTGTTCTTTTCTGTAAAAACCGTTACCGTCGTGGAGATTAAGTACGAGAGAGACATTTTTGGCGAGAATAATCTCTTTGATCTCGTCGATAATTTGTTTGTCTTTGTCGTTTTGATCGATTTTTGCGAATTTTCTGTTCATATCACCGTGAAGACCACGGAGGTCACGTTGTACACTTGGGGTGTTGAGATTGGGAACGATCCACAGGTTTTTTGAGCGGATCGTGTAATGGGTGGCCAAGATTGAAGAAGCAAAATAGCCGCCCGGTTCGTCTCCGTGAATCCCTCCGATTACCAAAAGAGTCGTATTGGAGTCGTTGTTTTCTTTTTTGATAAGTTGCACCTTGGCATGTGCAAAGCTTAAAAAAAGAAAAATCGCTAGAAGAATTCTCATCTATTTTTCTACAAAAATTTTCATTTTGTTGTTTTGGTCCATTTTGACCATAAGGGTTTTATCTCCCGTAAATTTGAAGCTCATAGAAGCATAAATCTCTTTGAACGTGATTTGGTAGGTAGCTATCTCGTTTGGATAAGGGATAACGTTGATCTCTTTAAAAATAATGGTCTTTTTTTCGTCTTTGTTAAAAATGCGCTCTTTGTATCTTGCAAATTCGGAATACTCCATTCCGTCAAAACGTTTGAAATCTTGCGAATAAAAAGAGAGGTAGGATTCAAGATCGTTGTATATCCATGCATAACGCCATTCGTAAAGCTGTGCCAACAGTGAGGCAACGGTATCTTTTGAGATTGTTTGGGGAATATCCGATTCGTTTATAATCAAAAGGGTGTCTTCGATCGCTATTCTTTTTTCCAAACATTTAATGTTTGAGTTGTTGATAGCGATACAGCCGCGTGTAAACTCGTCTCTCTCTTGTTCGGTGGGAAGTCCGTGGATCCAAATCCCCGAACCGTTTTTGCCTCTGTAGGTGTCGTAAAGATTGGGATAAGAGGTAACAAAAGCAAGAGGCCCGTAAAAAGAATCAAGCTTGTCGATTTTTTTTGTCAGTTCATAAATACCGATAGGGGTTTTTAGGTCGCCCTCTTGTAGTTTATCCCCTTTCTCTTTGCCCGTAAACGCATCGTAATCTTTTTTAAATACGAATGCGCCGTTCTCATCCCGTGCGTATAAAGAAAGTTTCGATTTGTTTTTTTCACATGCCAAGAGAGCAGAGTGCTTCTCAATATAGCCGAAACTGATATTTTGATCTTTGAGATAACTATCCCAGTAGCCTCTTTTGGTCAGTTCGAAATCGAGCTGTTTTTGAATATCTTTAATACCGTCGTTTCGATAAGCGGTTAATAGGTCGTTTGCAAATAGATGAAAACCGATGATGCACAAAAAAAGAATTCTCATGATTTATACCCAATCTCCTCTAAGTAAGTTTTGTCTTTGCTCCACCCTTTTTTGACGCTCACTTGGAGCTCTAGGTAAGCTTTTTTTCCGCTGAGTTTTTCGATCTTTTCCCTTGCGGCTTTGCCTATTCTTTTAATAGCTTCGCCCCCTCTGCCGATGATGATCCCTTTTTGGGAATCTTTTTCGAGGATGATTGTTGCGTAGATTTTATCTACATGGCGAACCTCTTCGATCTTATCGATCAGTACATCCGATTCGTAAGGGATCTCGTCGCTGATATTCTCAAAGATCGCTTCGCGCACAAAACCTGCATATATATCACGCACAAGTTCGCTTGTTAGATCCTCGGGATCGTAAAAATAGGGAGACTCGGGGAGATGTTTTACGATCGTATCGAGCAGATCGGCATGCCCCACTTTTTTAGAGATCGATACCGGAATAAGCGCTTCGAAACGGTCGGCAAAATCGTTATATTGAGAGATTTTTTTAAAAAGTTTCTCTTGTGAAGCTTGATCGATCTTGGTAAGTGCAATGATATGTTTGACTTTATTATCGTTGAGCTTTAGAAATTTCTCGTAGTTTTCTATGCTATCGGTCACGGGAGCCAAATAAACGATTAAATCGCAATCCCCCATCGCTTTGAGCGCTTCATCTAGCATAAACTGGTTGAGGAGTTTCTCTTTTTCGTGAAGCCCGGGCGTGTCTATAAAGATGATCTGCGCATCGTTGTGCATCACGATCGCGTTGGATCTTTTTCTCGTTGCGTTGGCTTTTTGGGAAACCATAGCGATTTTTTCCCCTAAAAGGGAGTTCATCAAAGTGCTTTTGCCCGCGTTGGGGCGACCAATTAGAGATACGAAACCTGCTTTACTCATTTAAATCCTTGGATGCCTTTTCTTGGCATGTAAGAGCTCTTTGAAGCGATAATTTGCACGACAAAGAACATCTTCATTGTTATAAAATATATCTCGACAGATCATCGTTTTTCACTACGACATCGAGTTTTTCATGAACGAGCTCGCTTGTTACGCGATACTCTTTCCCCGCATAGCTATCTGCTTCAAAGCTGATATCTTCCAAAACTTTTTCAAGCACCGTATGCAGACGTCTTGCTCCGATATCTTCGGTGATCTCATTGGCACGGTGTGCAAGTTTGGCAATGGCGCGGATCGCTTCGTCTTCAAAGACGAGTTGCATCCCCTCGACCGCTAAAAGCGCTTCGTACTGTTTTAATAGCGAATTTTTGGTTTGGGTCAAGATTTGGTACAAAGACTCTTCGGTGAGCGGTTCAAGTTCGACGCGAAGGGGGAACCTTCCTTGAAGTTCGGGGATGAGATCGCTCGGTTTGCTCACATGAAAGGCACCTGCCGCTATAAAAAGGATATGGTCGGTGTTGATCACGCCGTATTTCGTCGTTACGCTGCTTCCCTCTACGATCGGCAGAAGGTCGCGTTGTACCCCCTCTTTGCTCGGATCGTTTCTCCCTTGCGATTTTTCGCTGATGGCGATCTTGTCGATCTCGTCCAAAAAGATAATGCCGCCGTTCTCTGCACGGCGAAGTGCTTCGGCGTTGATACTTGTCATATCGAGCAGTTTCGAGCTTGCTTCTTGGCGCAAAAGGATTTTTGCATCTTTGACGCTCACCTCTTTTTTGTTGTTCTCTTTACTCATCGTGCTAAAGATTTTAGAGAAAGATTCCTGCACTTTTGCCATTTCGGGCGGCAGGTTGGTGTCGTTAAACTCGACATGCATCGCGGCGATTTCGAGTTCGATCGTTTTATCGTCCATTTCACCGCGTAAAACACGCTCTTCCATCGCTTCTAAAAGACGTCTGTAATCATCTTTTTTGCTTTCGCTTGCACTCTCGGGCAGGGGAGGGAGAAGTTTTTCTACGATTTTATTGAGGACGTAGTTTTCGATCTTCTCTTTGTTTTCTTCCTCTTTTTCCGCTTTAACGAGGGCGATAGAGTTCACCACGAGATCGCGTATCATCGACTCTACGTCGCGTCCGACAAAGCCCACTTCGGTGTATTTGCTCGCTTCCACTTTAATGAAAGGAACCTGCATCATCTTTGCCAAACGGCGGGAGATTTCTGTTTTTCCGACCCCCGTCGAGCCGATCATAAGGATATTTTTTGGCATGATCTCATGCTGCATATCCCCCTCTAGCTGCATCCGTCTATAGCGTGTACGCAGGGCAAGGGCAATGGTCTTTTTGGCATTTTTTTGGGAAATAACGTATTTGTCCAAATAGGCAACGATCTCTTTGGGTGTCAAATTCACGATTGTGGTTCCTCTAATGTCAATGTTTTGATGTTGTGGTTGGTGTAGATGCACAGGTCTGCGGCGATATGGAGCGCTTCTTTGACAAGCTCCTCTTCATCGAGGTCGGTATGTTTTTGCAGAGCCCGCGCAGCCGAGATTGCAAAATTGCCGCCGCTGCCGATAGAGGCTATCGCACCGTCTTCGGGTTCAACGACATCTCCGTTGCCCGTGAGTATAAAAATATGCTCGTTGTTTAAGACGATCATCATCGCTTCCATACGGCGCAGCACTTTGTCCTTGCGCCACGCTTTGGAAAATTCGATCACCGATTTGAGCATATCCCCTTTTTTGGCTTCCAAAAAACTCTCGAACATATCAAAAAGATTAAACGCATCCGCCGTACTTCCCGCAAAGCCTGCAAGAATTTTGCCGCCGCCGAGGGTTCTGATTTTGGTTGCGTTGCCTTTGAGCACGGAGTTGCCGAAGGTCACTTGCCCGTCTCCGCCTATAACGGCTTTGTTCTTTCCTTTATAGGCGAGTATCGTTGTTGCGTCAAACATTATTCGCCTACGACATCCACGTGAAGCGTGGCATGGAGTCCGTGACCGAGTTTGAAATCGACGTCGTGCTCCCCTACAGATTTGATGGAGAGTTTTTCGTTGATATGTTTTTTGTCGATCTCTATGGCATGTTGCTCTAGGAGCGCATGAGCGATCTCATCCTTGGTAATAGAACCGAAAAGATGCCCGTTGCTACCTAGTTTTTTGGTGATAACAATCTCGCATTTGTCGAGTTTGTTTGCTAGTTCTTTAAGCGAAGCGATCTCTTTTGCGAGGTTTTCCGCCTCTATTCTTTTTTGCTCTGCATGCTGTGCCAAAACTTCGGGAGTTGCTAATTTAGCCAACCCTTTGCCGATGAGGAAATTTTTGCCGTAACCGTCTTTTACCTCTTTAACTTCGCCTGCTTTGCCTAAACTTTTAACATCTTGTAGTAGTAATACTTTCATTGTCGTTACCTTTCTTTTTCGCCACTGTAAGAGAGAATACCGTGGGTTAAGTTTCCTATTTTCGTGTAGCCCATGTCGCTCATGATACGCGCACAGTGTGCACTTCTGCTTCCGACATGGCAGTAGAGGATAATATTTTCGTTTTTATCGAGTTTTGCATCGTCGAGCGTTTGGAAAAAACTGCTTGTAGGAACGAGTTTATCGGCACCTTTGATATGTCCCATCTGCCACTCCATATGCTCGCGCACGTCGACGAGTTTGAAAGTAACCATACCGAGTGAACGAGCTTCTAAAAGAGCACTCAGTTCGTCGCCGTCTAGTTCCTCTTGCGTTAAAAGAAGTTCGCACTCCTCTTTTGTCAGGCCGCGCGAATGGGTGTGTACCGCTTCTTCCATCCCAAGTTCAAGACGTTTTGCCGCCGCATATTCGGGAGTACAAAAGATTTGACAGTGGCAAACGCCCTCGGTGGGAATTTCATGTTCGAGTGCAGGTTTACACGGACAAATACGATCCTCGACGCTGCGAGGTACGTCATCGACCACTTCAACCATAAAACAGGGACAAAAGCGTTTGCCGTACATCATTTTATTTCTTGCCAGACCGAGTTGTACACCCTCGTTGATCTCGTTTTGAGGGTTGTATTTAAAGCCGAATTGGCTTACTACTTTGTCGGTAAACTTGATCGTTTTTTCAAGTTCAGCCTGAAACTCGGGTGCATTCATATCTATTCTGATAATACTCATCTTTGGTCTCCTTGTTAGGTTGAAAATAGTTTGTTATTTTTTGCGTGCTTTACCTTCGATAATAAAGCGGAGTGCATTGAGTTTGATAAATCCGCCGGCATCTTTTTGATCGTATACCGCATCCTCTTCAAAGGTACAATATTCCGGATTAAATAAAGAGACAGGCGAGGTGCGTCCTACGACCGTTACACACCCTTTGTAAAGTTTCAAACGTACTTCACCCTCGACGTGCTCTTGCGTTTTGTCGATGGCTGCTTGAAGCATTTCGCGCTCCGGAGAGAACCAGAACCCGTTATAGATAAGTTTTGCATAACGCGGCATCAACTCGTCTTTTAGGTGCGCTTCTTCACGGTCAAGCGTGATCGATTCGATTGCACGGTGTGCTTTGAGCATGATCGTTCCGCCCGGAGTTTCATAACATCCGCGGCTTTTCATCCCCACGTAGCGGTTTTCAACGATATCGACGCGGCCGATTCCGTGTTTGCCGCCGAGTTTGTTAAGCGTTGCAAGCATGGTCGCAGGGCTGAGGGCTTCGCCGTTTAGGCTTACCGGATCGCCGTTTTTATAGCCGATCGTGATATATTCGGGAGTATTTGGAGCATCTTCTGGTTTTGTACTCCAAAGCCACATGCTGTCTTCAGGCTCCGCATTAGGATCTTCCAAGATACCACCCTCATAAGAGATATGTAAAAGGTTCGCATCCATAGAGTAAGGGGATTTTTTCCCTTTTTTCTCGATTTGGATACCGTGTTGCTCTGCATAGGCAAGAAGTTTCTCGCGCGAGTTAAGATCCCACTCTCTCCAAGGTGCTATGATCGTTAAAGAGGAGTTTTGTCCGAGGTATCCCATCTCAAAACGTACTTGGTCGTTCCCTTTTCCCGTAGCTCCGTGGCTTACCGCATCGGCACCCGTGATTTTAGCTATCTCCGCTTGTCTCTTTGCGATAAGCGGTCTTGCGATGGAGGTTCCCAAAAGGTACTCCCCTTCGTAGATGGAGTTTGCACGAAACATCGGGAAAACGTAATCGCGTACAAACTCTTCGCGGAGGTCTTCGATGAAAATATTTTCGGGTTTGATTCCCAAGGAGAGCGCTTTTTGGCGAGCAGGTTCTACCTCTTCCCCTTGTCCTAAATCCGCAGTAAACGTTACAACTTCACATTTGTATTCGTCTTGAAGCCATTTTAAAATAACACTCGTATCCAATCCGCCGGAGTAAGCCAGTACTACTTTTTTAACATCTTTTTTCATGCAAAAAACCTTTTGTGTGCAAAATAATTGGCGCGATTTTACACTAAAAGAGATTAAAAAAGAGTTAGTGTTGCACAATTAGATAGGAGATCACTTTTTGTTGCACGGGGATTTTTAAAGAAAAGAAGGGGAGAAGATTCGCAAAGATTGAAAAATCAACCTTTGGAATCAAAAAGTATCCCCGTAAGCTCTTCCATTTTCGGCAAAAATTCCATCGCTTTTTCTGCGGGGAATCGGCGGAGCATCTTATTCGTTTGCGCCTCGATCACCGAAACGTAAAAAATATCGTTCGTATCGACCCCGAACTTGATACTTGTGTTAAAAGGGGAGATCGCCTTATTGAGCTTTTCTACAAGATCATCCATCTGCTCTTTTGAATTTATCTTTTCGCTGTTTACGTTTTCATCCTGCATCTGTTTTACAACATCCGCTTTTTCGCTTTGCTGCACTCTCTCTTGCATCTGTGCTACTCTTCCTTGAGAATCTGCAGAATGCATTTGAGACTGCTGTTTTGCTACGTTTGCAATGCCATCCATGACGTACTCCTTACTTGATTGGCTCTATGTATGAACTCAAAATCGGCGAGAAAAAGAATAACTTTAACAAATGAAGAAATAATTATAAACTTTATGCTACCCTTGCATTTATGAAACACTACCTTCTCCTTTTACAATCGGAACCTATCTTAAAAAGACTCTCAATCATTCAGCTTATCGCCTATTTCGGGGCATGGTTTAGCAACGTTGCGATCTATACCCTCTTGCTGGATATGCAGGTCTCTGCCGGGGTGATCGCTTTTACGGCGGCACTCCATTTTTTTGCAGGGATACTCCAAGCCCCTTTTTCGGGACCTCTCATCGACAGAAGCGAACCGAAAAAACTGATGCTTTTTTTTGACCTTTATTGAGATTTGTGCAACCTTGCTGCTGCTTTTGGTAACAAGTGCTTCGCACGTGTGGTTTTTGTTTGTGCTGATCTTTATTCGCATGGCGGCGGCAAGTTTTTATTTTACTGTCGAGATGTCGCTTTTGCCTAAAATTCTCGGCGGCGATAAACTGCAAAAAGCAAACGAGATCCATTCGATTATCTGGTCGCTCTCCTATACGTTCGGGATGGCGCTAAGCGGTTTTGTGGTATATTGGCTGGGGGTTAAAATAGCGTTTATTCTTGATGCTTTGATGTTTGTCGTAGCGTTTTATCTGCTTTATACGCTTGAGCTCAATATTGCACATGCCAAGGCGCAGGAGAAATTTTTTGCCATGATGCAAGATACTTTCGTGTATCTTAAAAAATACCCCCATGCGATCCATTTGATGCTGATGCACGCTTTTGTGGGGCTTACCGCGTTTGATGCGCTGGTGGCTTTGATGGTGGATCACTACTACGCTTCCATCATTGCAACTTCTTTGGCGCTTGGGCTTTTAAATGCGTTTCGTGCGATAGGTTTGGTGTTTGGTCCGATGGTGCTTGGCAAGTGGGTAAACAACCGTCGTTTGGTTTGGCTTTTTATGTTGCAAGGGTGCGCGATTTGGCTTTGGGCGTTTGTGATGGAGCATTTTTATCTCTCCCTTGCCGCGAGTATCTGCGTGGGATTTTTCACGACGACGTTATGGTCGTACACCTATACCCTTTTGCAAAAAAATATCGATGAAAAATACTACGGGCGCATCGTCGCCTACAACGATATGCTGTTCTTGATCTCGGCGGCACTCACCTCTTTGATGATCGGCTATTTTGCAAGCCGCGATTTTTCGCTTGAGTTTATCACCTCGCTCTTAGGCGTGGGGTTTGTGGTAGGCGGCGTCTATTTTTATTGGATCGCTAAAAATATCCCCCTTAAGGAGGCGTCGTGATCTCGTTTGCGGTTTTGGGCGGTTTGCTTTTGAATATAGGCGCATTTTTGACTTTTCGGGGCAAAATATACGAAGCGGTGATCGTGTATCTTTTTGCCGACGTGTGCTGGATTATCATGGCGTACGAGAGGGAGGATTTTTGGGGCGTGGTCTCGATTATCTTCGGCGTGACGTTCGGCTTTTTAGCCTTTTTAAAGATGCAAAAAGGGCAGATGCGCAAAAACCTTCATAAAGAGGAGCGCTAAATCACATGCCAAGAGTTTTGTTCAAGGGAAAATACGATGCAAGATAAGATTTACCGCTCCGGCCAAGGTGCCATTAACCTTGCCAAACTTACCCGTCTTTACCCCGCGGTGGTTGTCGATATGCACGGAGAGAGAGCCGAGATGAGCTTGGAATGGGCGGAGCTTTACGGCGAGAAAGTGAAACTCTGCGCGTATGTTTTGGTTTTTGATTTTACCCCTCCCAAAGAGGAGAAAAAAGAGCGGATCGTCTTGGAGTTTGCAACCAAAGAGGCGCTCTTGGAAGAGATGCAAGAGGTGGCACGATTTTTTCACGATTGATCTCTCGCGATGCGCAAAAAGTTTTTTCGCTAGCGATCCCCGCCGCACTCAAACACCTTGTCGATATTTTACAGATCCTCATCGATATGATTATGGTGGGGATGGTAAGCGTCCATGCCTTGGCGGCGGTGGGGATGAGCATGCAGTTTATGATGGTGGTAAACGTGCTTATGACCCTTTACGTGGTGGGCGGCAACGCAATGGTGGCGCGCTTTATCGGGCAAAGGCGCAAACACCGTGCATCGGCGCTCGTATTTGGACTCTCGCTTGTCGCATTGTTTCTCTCGCTTTTTGTAACGATCCCAACATTTATCTATGCCGAGGAGCTTTTTGCCCTTATGGGCGCGCAAAATGAGGTGATCCAAGAGGGGGGAATCTATTTTGGCATCTTGGCATGCGGCATGAGTTTGATGTTCCTCGATGCCCTTTTTTACAACCTCCTCTCCGCAGCGGGAGATACGAAAAACTCCCTCTATATCAAGCTCCTCTCCGCCGCACTCAATGCGTTTTTAAATTATGTACTTATCTTCGGACATTTTGGCTTTGAAGCGATGGGAATTGCGGGGGCGGCATATGCGACGCTCATAGCCTACGCTTTTAATGTTGCGGCGTATCTTTGGCTTTTGGGGGCTTTTGGAACTCGCGGCAAACAAAAAGAGCTACCCCTGCGCATCGTACCGCTTGTGCGGGTGCGCGATCTGGTGCGTGCTTGGCATGTAGGGTGGAGTGCGGCGCTTGAGAGGGGGATATCGAGTCTCTCTTTTTTGGTGTTTGTCTCGATTATCACGTGGTACGGCACGGCGGAGCTTGCAGGGTATCAGGTGGGGCTACGTATCGAGGGGATCGCTTTTATGCCGGGGTTTGGTTTCTCCATCGCGGCAATGGCGCTTGTGGGGCAGTATATCGGTGCCAGAGATTATGAGAGGGCATACCGCGCGGGGATCATAAGCGGCAGGATCGCCTATGCGTTCATGGGGTTTGTGGGAGTGTGTCTTATTCTTTTTAGCCAAAGTGCTGCGGCTCTCTTTACCGACGACCCCCAAACGATTGCGGTTGCTTCGCTCTATCTTATCCTTGTCGGGCTTGCGCAGATCCCTTTGGCGCTCAATTTCGTCTATTCGGCGGCACTCAGAGGTGCAGGGGCGACCAAGACCACCCTTTATATCAACGTCCTCTCCCTTTGGCTCTTTCGGATTCTTCCCTCTTATGGGGCTTATGTAATGGGATTTAGTGTTATTTGGATTTTTATTATTATGAATCTCGAAACTTTGGTAAAAGGCGTTATTTACTGGTATTTTTATCGAAAAAAAGGGTGGCTTTTTACGAAAATATAAAGTGCATACCACAGGGTTGTGTTATAATCCAAGCAAAAAAAATTAGGTTCGCATGCTCGCTTCGGAAATAAAACTTTATCTCGATAAACATCTTAAAAAACCTTCGCTCGATTACAAATGGACTACAAAAGAGAACGAGGCTTTTTTTTCGTTTTTGGAAAAAGAGTTTCCCCAAGCAAGCGAGGATCCCGCTTTTGCAGAGATCGCCAAACAAACCTTTAAAGAGTTTTTCGAGCCCGTCGGCTATATATTGTTTCAGTATAAAGAAAAAACGATCCGTTTAAAGGTTTTTCCCTATAAAACTGCTCCCCAAGAGAGCAAGATACTCCCTTCGTTGGTTGCCATTATTCAAGAAAACGGCGCACTTGTCGATAAAAATACCCAAAAGAACCAGATCACTCTCTCGCAAGAGTTGCACAAAAAACTTTACGAATGCAGTGCCTTCGGTACCCAAGAGGAGGTCAATACAAAAGAGCTGCTCAAACATGCCGTGCGGGTTGCGCTCGAACTTAAAGAGAGCGATATCATCATCGTCAAAGCAGATCAAATATTTGTAAGAGTTTTCGACGATTCCAAAAAGCGCGAACTCACCAAAGAGGAAGAAAATACGGTTGCGGGGCGCTTTAACGGGATAGAGGAGAGGGAACTCGATTCTTTTTACGACGAATATTTTTCCCAAGACACCGACGAGGAGTTTTTCGACCACGTTGCCGAAATCTTCGTAGACCGCTATTTTATCCAAGAACAGATCGACAACCTCGTGTACGAAAAATTCGTTTTTGGGTATATCCAGATGATTATCATCGAACAGCTAGAGAGCATGTACGATCACAACAGAGCATTTTTTAAAGGGTTTTCGGGGTATGTGTTCCGCAAACATTTTAAAGAGGTGTTCTCGCGCATTGCCGATTTGGTACTTTCCGAGATCGTCAATGCGAAC
Organism: Sulfurimonadaceae bacterium; assembly: GCA_963664885.2. Classification (GTDB taxonomy): domain Bacteria; phylum Campylobacterota; class Campylobacteria; order Campylobacterales; family Sulfurimonadaceae; genus Sulfurimonas. Next base: position 63,716 of record CAXXSB010000009.1, on the reverse strand, counting down.
AAATACATGGTGGAGTTTTTAAAATACTACTCCCTCAACATCGTTATCGTCAACGGCGTCAAATACAAGGTTCCCGAACTCCAAGCGCCCGATGGGCTCCGCTGGAACGTCGTTTCGATGCTAAGCGTCGTAAAACTCTACGTGACCACTCTAGAGAAGGTCAACCATCTTAAAAACGAAGCCCAAAGAGTCGAGAACGAAATACTCAGACTCTACATCGGAGAGTATTCCCCCGCCGAATACAACGATATTTACATGCGCGAAAAACAAAAACTCATCGATGCCATAGCGCGTTTGACGATCAAATACAACAAAGTGTTCGATGCTTACGAGGTGGAGCAAAACGAAGAGAAGCAAGAGCGTTTAGGCAACGAGATCGACCGGATCAAACGCGAGATCGAAGGGCTGCGCGATCGAAAAACGAACTTTTTGAAAAAGGCGTTAAAGAAAGAGATTCTGACCAAATATTACGAACTTGAAAAGCAGTTTGAAGCGCTTGAGAGGGATATTAAACGCGAAGAGAGAATCCTCGCGCAAAACGAAGATTCCTACCGCTCCATCAAAGGGGCACTGACAAAAGCGCTTATATCGAAAAAGCAGGCGTTGTGATTCTCTTAGGTTTTTTTCGCTAAAATTTGCAAAAAAATCTTTGGCATGCGGAACAAAAATGACTCACGAACAATATCTTCAGGCGGTAGAAAAACTCAACCTTTATGCATACCACTACTATGTTTTAGACGATCCTTTGACAACCGATGAGGTGTACGATGCGCTTTACCACGAAGTGGCGGCTTACGAAGAGCAAAACGGCACGCAAATCGCACCCGATTCCCCCACGCAAAGGGTCGGAGACACAATAAGCGAGGGGTTTGAAAAAGCTCCGCACCTAAGCCGTATGTGGTCGCTTGAGGATATTTTCGATGCCTATGGGCTAGAAAAGTGGCTTACAAAAACCTACAAACTCGATAGTAATATCACTTTTTACTGCGAACCAAAATACGACGGCGCGTCGCTCAATCTTATCTACGAAGAGGGGAAACTCTCCAAGGGGATCACGAGGGGGGACGGTTCCATCGGCGAGCTTATCACCCAAAACGTTAAAACGATCCGCTCTATCCCTTTGACAATCCCCCACAAAGAGACCATCGAGATCCGCGGGGAGGTGGTGCTTTATAAAGAGGAGTTTGAGCGTATCAACCAAGAGCGTCTCCAAAACGGCGAGCCCCTTTTTGCTAACCCTAGAAACGCCGCGGCGGGGAGTCTGCGCCAGTTGGATCCGAGCATCACCGCATCGAGAAAATTGGTGTTTTTACCTTATGGGGTGGGAGAGAACACCCTTACCCAAAGACTGCTGAGCGAAAAGATGGAAAAAATCTACTCTTGGGGCTTTAAACAGCCTCCGCTGCGCGCTACATGCCAAGGATTTAGCGAGATCGAAAAGATATACGAGCAGATGCAAGCAGAGCGCGAGAGCTATGCGATGATGCTCGATGGGATGGTGGTCAAGGTCAACGAGATCGCCGCGCAGATCGATATGGGCTACACCGTCAAAGTCCCCCGTTTTAGCGTGGCGTATAAATTCCCCGCGGTGGAGAAGATCACGCGGATCAAAGATATCCTTTTGCAGGTGGGGCGCAGCGGCGCGGTGACTCCCGTGGCACTAGTAGAACCCACCGATATCGAGGGGGTAGTCGTCGAGAGAGCGACGCTGCATAACTTCGATGAGATCGAGCGTAAAGATATCCGCATCGGCGACAGCGTGATTATTTTGCGAAGCGGGGACGTGATCCCCAAAATCATCAAGGTACTCTCCCATGAGCGCAGCGGGAGTGAACAACCCTACGAGCGTCCGAGCCGTTGCCCCGTATGCGGCGGCGAGCTACTTGATGAGGGGGCACTGCTTAAATGCCAGAACCTTCGATGCGATGCGCGGGTAGTCAATTCGATCATCTATTTTGCTTCCAAAACCTGTTTGAATATCGACGGGCTGGGAGACAAGATCGTCGAGGCGCTCTACAATGCGCATCTCGTGCGCAGCGTGATCGACCTTTTTACCCTTACGAAAGAACAGTTGTTAACGTTGGAGGGTTTTAAAGAGAAAAAAGCGCAAAACCTTCTTGATGCGATCGAACATGCCAAAGGGTGCGACTACTACCGCTTTATCAACTCTCTAGGGATCGAGCATATCGGCGAGGTGGCGTCAAAGACGCTCGCCGATCGTTTCGGATTCGGTTTTATCGACGCAACGAAAGAGGAACTCTTGGCATGTGAGGGCGTGGGGGAAGAGATGGCGGAGTCGGTGCTGGAGTTTGTGCGCGTAAACCGCCAAACTATTTTGGAACTTCAAAACGCCGTAGCCCCCAAAGAGCCCAAAAAACGCACCGAAGCGCACGAAAACCCGTTTAAAGGAAGAACGGTTGTTCTTACCGGAACCATGAGCGAATCGCGCGATGCGATCAAAGAGCTTTTGGAATCTTTGGGCGCAAAAGTCTCGGGAAGTGTGAGCAAAAAAACCGATTATTTGATCTACGGCGAGGATGCAGGGAGCAAGTACGACAAAGCGAGCGCTTTGGGCGTGGCATGTATAGAGGAGAAAGAGATGCGGGAGATGCTTCAATGATGCGATTTTTTATTTTATTTTTGGCTTTGGCGGGCTTGGCATGTGCCGATAGGGACGGCGGCCCTTATTTGGGGATCGGCTACGGCGTTTCGGAATTCGGTACAAACGATATCTACACCGATCTGAAAGAGGACAAATCCAACGCTTTTATGATCTACGGGGGTGCGGCCATCAACAAGCACCTCTCGGTGGAGCTTGGGTATGTCGGTTTTGGAAGCTACACTTTGGCAAACGATACGGAGCTTGAAGCTAACATCATCACCGTGACAACTTTGGTGCAGTACCCGTTTTATGAGGATATGTTTAGTATCTATGCCAAGGTCGGCGTGGGGCAGGTTGATCTGAGTACCCTCAACGATACGGGATTTTCCTACGTGGCGGGGGGAGGGCTCTCGTACCGCTACAACGAGTATTTGGGTGTCAAAGCGGGGTACGAATACTACCCGTTTGATTACGAAGATACCCTTGGGGCGACCCATTCGATGAAGATAGAATACGTTTACGGTGCGTTTGAGGTGCAGTTTTAATGCGTCTTGATGCCTACCTTGTCGCAAACGCCTTGGCACTAAGCCGCAATAAAGCGCAAGAGCTCCTTGAGGCGGGGCTTGTGCGCGTCAACGGCGCAGTGGTTCTCAAACCCTCTTACAAAGTGCAGGAGGAAGATGCCATAGAGGTGGCAGAGCATAACAACTACGTTTCGCGCGCGGCGTACAAACTCAGCGGTTTTTTAGAGGAACATGCCATAAAGCTCCATGCCGAGCGTGCGCTTGATATCGGTTCTTCGACGGGCGGTTTTACTCAGGTTCTTCTACAAAACGGCGTGAGCGAGGTGGTTGCGGTGGACGTGGGGACGAATCAGCTGCATCCTTCGCTTAAAAACGATCCCCGCGTGCACTCCTTTGAAAATTGCGATATACGCGATTTTCAAAGCGATACCCCTTTTGAACTTGTGGTGAGCGACGTGTCGTTTATCTCGCTGCTGCATATACTCGATGCGGTAGATGCTTTGGCATGCGGCTCAATTATCTTGCTGTTTAAGCCCCAGTTTGAAGTGGGCAAAGAGGCAAAAAGGGACAAACACGGCGTCGTGCTCGATACCAAAGCGATCGAACATGCCATGGAGCGTTTTGAGCGTACATGCCAAGAAAAAGGGTGGCATTTGCAAATGAAAACACCCGCACATATTACGGGCAAGGAGGGAAATCTTGAGTATTGCTACTATTATGAAAAACGTTGATGCTATCGCCATCGGGGGGTTTGACGGGATGCATATCGGGCATCAGCACCTTTTTCGAGCACTCGGAAATAAGGGCGTTATCGTGGTGATCGAGACGGGGTATGCCAATCTTACGCCCAAAACAAAGAGGGAGCAGTTTAGCCATCACCCCATCTGCTACATTGATCTCGAAGAGATACGCCACCTAAGCGGCGAGGAGTTCGTAGCGCTTTTGATGCAAAAATTTCCCGATCTCAAAAAGATCGTGGTGGGGTATGATTTTCATTTCGGTAAAAACCGCAAATACTCCCATGCAGAGCTTAGGGAGCTTTTTGGCGGCGAGGTTGCGGTGATCGATGAGGTGACGCTTCAGGGCGATTCGGTGCATTCGCACAAAATCCGCGCCAAACTCCAAATCGGCGATATCAAAGGGGCAAACGCGTTTTTAGGGCACAACTACACCATCGAAGGCAAACTCGAACGCGGTCAGGGGATCGGTAAAAAAGAGCTTTATGCAACGATCAATATAAGCTCCGAGGGGTATTTGATCCCAAAAGAGGGGGTGTACGTCACCCTTACGCGCATTGACGACGAGGAGCATCTGCACCCCTCGGTTTCGTTTGTCGGGCACCGTGTCTCGACCGATGGGAGTTTTGCGATCGAAAGCCATATCCTCGATGGCGAGGTAATATGCCAAGAGAGAGCGAGCATAAGTTTTGTCAATTTTATCCGCAACAACCAAAAATTCGAAACGCTCGAAGCACTCAAAAAAGCGATAGAGCAAGATATAGCCCAAGCCACGCGTGAGCTGAAGCTTTTACAACTTTAAAGAAAGAGAACCATGCAAAGAACTTATCTGTATACAAACGACGTGATTGCGTTTGATTTTTACCAAAACCAAAACGATTTTAAAGTAGAGGAGATAGCGCGCAAACCTTTTAAGAACAAAGGCAATTTTCTTATTTTGCACGTGCAAAAGGTGGAGCTTACCACGTGGGATACGGTTGCCGTATTGGCGGAATTTTTAAAAATTCCCGCACAAAAGATAGGGTACGCGGGACTTAAAGACAAACATGCCACGACCACGCAGTATTTTTCGGTGGAACTAAAATACGAGGGTGCGCTTAAAAAATTCAGCCATCCCCAGATCACTATTCTTGAGACCTTTAAAGACGGCGAGTCTATCCAAATGGGGGATCTCCAAGGAAACCGTTTCCATATTAATCTTTATAAGGTGGAGAAGATAAGCGCGGGGCGGATTGAGAAAATTGCGCGAAAAATCGAGAAAAACGGGCTTGCCAACTATTTCGGTTTTCAGCGTTTCGGGCGTGATGGGGATGCGCTTAAACAAGCAGAAGCGATGATAAAGGGGGAGGAATTCGTAGAGGATACGAAACTCAAAAACTTCCTTATCTCGGTCTATCAAAGCCACTTTTTTAATGCGTGGCTCAAAGAGCGCATCGAACTAAGCGCGAACGAGAAGAGTTTTAAACTGCTTGAGGGGGACGTGTATCTGCAAAATGACGGCAAACTTATCACTCCAAAAAACATTCCCACAAAAGAGTTTGAAGCCAAAAAAGTGGTACCGACGGGGCTTTTATGCGGTCGCGGCGTGTTTCGCGCACGAGACGCCGCACGCGAAATAGAGAAAAAATACGATGACGAGTTCTTGGTAGAAAAAGGGCTGCGCCGCGAAGCGCTGGTGTACCCCAAACTTTTAAAAATGGACTACGAGAGCGAGAAAAAGGTGTTTCATATCTCGTTTGAACTGCCAAAGGGTGCATATGCAACCGTCTTTTTGGAAAACATAGCGGGGCGCAACTTTAGCGCCGAGGATGTGAAAAAGGTGTAAAAAGTGTGGCGTATCGGCGATTTTTGAGAAAAAATCTTTCGATATTATAAAAGTTTAATTCTACTTAGACTATAATCACGCAATTTTTATGTGACAGGGAGTGCGCCTATGGGTGAATTGTTTACTTTTTTCGGTCTTGTTTCTCACGATAAGACCTTTATTTATGTAACGCATATGTTACTGGCAGCTGCCATCGCTTTAACAATCGTTAAAATGGCGATGTCGAATCTGCAACTTGTTCCAAGAGGAGCGCAAAACTTGATGGAAGCCTACATAGCGGGCGTTCTTAAAATGGGAACGGACGTTATGGGGAAAGAGAACGCGCGCCGTTATCTGCCGCTTGTAGCGACGATCGGATTGTTCGTAGGTATTGCAAACCTTATCGGGGTTGTTCCCGGCTTTGAAGCGCCTACGGCGTTTTTAGAGTTTGCATTGACGCTTGCGATCTGTGTATTTGTTTTTTATAACTTTGAGGGTATCCGCCGCCAAGGGTTTATCTCTTACTTCAAACATTTCTTCGGACCTGTTTGGTGGTTGGCATGGTTGATGTTCCCGATCGAGATCGTTTCCCATTTTTCACGTCTTGTTTCTCTAAGCTTCCGTCTTTTCGGAAACGTTAAAGGGGACGACATGTTCTTGATGGTTATCTTGATGCTTGCACCGTGGATTTTACCGATGATCCCTTTCGCATTACTTACGTTCATGGCGTTCTTGCAAGCATTCATCTTCATGATGCTCACCTACGTTTACCTCGGCGGTGCGATCGCGGTTGACGATCACTAAGCGGGTCTTTTGATGCAAAAAGATATTTATGAGAGAATCATAAGCTTTTTGCTCGGCGCATCGTGGGCGATTGTGCTTTTCGGTGCGTTAATCACTTTTAAAACCTTCCTTTTTCTGGGCTTTAGCCTCTCTTTTTTCATCACCATCGTTTTTATTTTTATCTCCCTTTTTAGCGTTTTGGCACTCGATGCGTTTATGGTCAATAAACAGCGTTTGGAAGAGGCGAAAAAACAGACGAAACTTTTAGAAAAACTCTACGCCAAACATACCAAATAAACCGCCGCTTATGCAAAAACTGCTTTCGCTTCTGATCGTTATTATCTCCGGGATTTTGTATTTTCTTTTAGAGACCCCGCAAACACCCAAAGAGGAAGAAGCTGCGGTCAAAAAAAACGAAAAATACTACCAGATGCAGATGTGCCAAAGTCTCGCAGGGGAAGCGGAATATATCCTTTTTGACAAAACCCGAGTCGATTGCCTCACCGGCGAGCATGCCATAGAGGTCGATTTTGCGAAAAAATGGGCAGAGGGGATCGGTCAGGCGCTTTACTATGCAGAGGTGACGGGGAAAAAACCCGCCGTGGGACTTATCGTAGGGGAGGGGGATCAAAAGTATCTCAATAGACTCGAAAAAGTCGCACGAACCCACCGCATCAAAGTGATCGTCATCCCCAAATAATCCCCGTTTTTATCAGATTTAAAAGATACTTAGGTTATTATAAACAACTCATTATTTTTAAAATCTAAGGAAAACTATGTTTGAAGTAGTTATCGGGCTTGAAGTCCATGTCCAACTCAATACGAAAACAAAACTTTTTTGCTCATGCCCCACGAGTTTTAACCACAAACAAAATACCAATACCTGCCCTACATGCCTTGCACTTCCCGGAGCGCTTCCCGTGCTTAACAAAGAGGTTTTGCACAAGTCGATTATGTTCGGAACCGCGATCAATGCCAAGATCAATCAAACCTCCTATTTTGACCGTAAAAGCTATTTTTATCCCGACAGCCCATCGGCGTACCAAGTCACGCAGCTTTATACCCCTATCGTAGAAAACGGTTCGTTGCGCATAGATTTTGAAGACGGCAGCCATAAGGTGATCCGTATTAACCGTGCGCACATCGAAGCGGACGCGGGCAAAAGCATTCACGACGGTGATATCTCAAAAGTAGATTTAAACCGTGCGGGAACCCCTCTTTTAGAGATCGTTTCCGAACCCGATATGCGCAATGCCGAAGAGGCGATTTTGTACCTTAAAAAACTTCACTCCATCGTGCGTTACATCGACATAAGTGATGCGAACATGCAAGAGGGTTCGTTTCGTGTCGACGTGAACGTCTCTATCCGCCCAAAAGGGGATGAAAAACTCTATACCCGCGTAGAGATCAAAAACATCAACTCGTTTAAATTTATCCAAAAAGCGATCGAGGTAGAGGTGCTGCGCCAAAAAGAGGCGTGGGAAGACGGCGTGTACGACAAAGAGATCGTGCAAGAGACCCGCTTGTTTGATCAGATCAAGCAAGAGACCCGCTCTATGCGCGGCAAAGAGGAAGCGGCGGATTACCGTTATTTTCCCGAGCCTGATCTTTTGAAGGTAAGCGTGAGCGATGCGATGCTGGCGCAATTTATGCAGATTCCAGAACTTCCCGATGAGAAGATGGAGCGTTTTATCAAAGAGTACGGCATGAACGAGTACAACGCAAGCGTGGTGACTGCAAGCCTCGAATCGGCACGCTTTTTTGAAGCGATGATGGAGGAGGGGATAAGCGCCAAAAATGCCCTTACATGGCTTACGGTGGAGCTTCAAGGGAGATTTAAAGGGGAGGTGAATATCGGCAACTCCCCCGTCGATGCCAAAACACTCGGAACTTTGGTTAAGCGCATAGAGGACGGCACCATCAGCGGTAAAGCTGCCAAAGAGGTTTTGGATTATCTTATGGAAAACGCTGCCGATGTCGATAGCGTGATCGAGAAACTAGGACTCAAACAAGTAAGCGACACGGGCGCACTTGAAGCTATTTGTGATGCGATAATTGCGGCAAACCAAGATAAAGTTGCCGAGTACCAAGGGGGCAAAGAGAAACTTTTTGGGTTCTTCGTAGGGCAGGCGATGAAAGCGTCCAAAGGGAGCGCGAACCCGCAAACACTCAACGAGATTTTAAAAGCCAAGCTGGGATAAATGGGTTTTGCAAAGCGGTTGTTTGTCGATTTTTTCTACTTTTTGCAGGGGTCCGGAACCTATCGGCAGATACGACACTTTGTCTATAACTTTTTAGAAAACGAGAGATCGAAGACAAAAAAATATTTCGATCTTTTTATGATGGTGTTGATTCTCATCAGCGTCGTGACCCTTGTGCGCGAGGTCAAACACCCGATTGACGAGAACCTCCTTTTTTTCAACTATTACGTTATTTCGATCATCTTTTTCATAGAGTATATATTGCGTTTATGGGTCGTAAACAGCGTTTCACAAACGATTATTACCCACTACGAAAACGACGTGGCGATGGGGGAGGAGTTTCGTTTTTTTAAGGCATGTACGGCAGTTTTGCAAATGAAACTGCGTTATTTGTTCTCTTTAAAAGCGCTTATCGACCTTGTGGCGATTTTGCCTTTTTTCCATCAGTTGCGTCTTCTGCGTATATTTACCCTGTTTAGGGTTTTTAAACTTTTTCGTTACGCCAAAACCTTTCGTACCTTTACCTCCGTTTTTAGCTCCAAGCGGTTTGAGTTTATCACCCTTTTTATCTTTTCAAGCGTCGTAATTATTATCTCTTCGGTGCTGATCTACGTGATGGAAGCCAACAATCCCGCTTCCCCCGTCAATACCCTTTTTGAAGCGTTTTATTGGTCGATTGTCACGATCGCTACGGTGGGGTACGGAGATATCGTCCCCATTACCGAAGGGGGTAGAATCGTAGCGGTGTTCGTTATTACGGCGGGGATCGCGGTTTTGGCGTTTACCACCTCGCTCGTGGTTGCCGCGTTTAACGAAAAACTCGATGAGGTGCGGGAGAATAAAATAGTCAACAATCTCTCGCACAAAAAGCGCTATTACCTTTTGTGCGGTTATGAAAGTATCGCCAAAGAGGTGGCAAAGAACCTCAGTAAAAGCGAACACGGAGTGGTGATTTTGGACGAGGATCCTGCCCGCGTCGAAGAGGCGCGACGTGATGGGTTTGACGTATTGAATTACGATCCGGGGTCGATAGAGAGCTACTACAAACTCGGGCTTGATTGGCATTTACAGGTCAAAGCGGTTTTGTGTTTGCGCGAAAACGACGTTGAAAACGTTTATACCGCGCTTACCGTGCGATCGATCAACAAAGAGGTGTTTATTCTCTCTTTGCTCAACCAACATGCCAACCGTAAAAAGCTTGAGTTCGCGGGGGCAAACGAGATTCTCTACGCCAAAGAGATCGTAGGGATGGTCTCGAGGGAGTTTATAGGGCAGCCAGTCGCCTTTGAAGCGATCCACGCACTTCGCAGTGAATACTCTTATATTAAAATAGAAGAGGTGTTTATAACCGCAAGGATTTTGCAGCGTTTTGCGTATGTGGGGGATCTTGAGGCACCTAAGTTCCGCGTAGTGCTTTTGGGTATTTATAAAAGGGAACATGAGAGATTCTATTTTAACCCGATCGATTCGATGTTGCTTGAAGAGGGGGATTGCCTTTTGCTTATAGCCAACGGCGTATTTATAAAAGAGTTTGAAAAACATTTGAAAAAAAGATAAGCCATGAAATATACCAATGCCTTGATATTCGGAACGAACGATTATGCCAAAGAGATAGCGCGCAATATCGGCAAAAAATATGAACGTGTCGTTATGTTTGCAATGAAAGAGAGCGAGCATCCCCAAGAGGAGGGCGCCGAGGTGGAGTCGTTTGACCTGAGCGATGAATGGGGAGAGCTTGCAAACACCTACGACATGGAGAATACGATCGCTTTTTGTGCCCTTGAGGATGATGCGCAAAACATCTTTTTAACCATATCGCTGCGCGCTGCGTTTGCGCCTTTGACGCTCGTTGCGCTTGCAAAAAATAAAGAGAGTGCGAGCAAGCTTACGATGGCGGGCGCAAACAAGGTGATCCCCGTGGTGCAAACCACCGCCGATATGATTGTAGATATTTTGGAACGCCCCGTGGTCAGCAACGTATTGCACGGCATCTTATACGAAAAGAGCAACCTGAAAATCGTACAGATCGAGGTGCAGGATGCAGAGTATTTTTCGGGGCAATACCCCGCCGACATAGACTGGAGCAGAAACCACGGTATAATCGTCCTCTCGGTTATCCATCAGGGCAAAGCCGGGGAGTTTATTTACTCCTCCAAAGCCAAACACCATGCCATAGAAAAAGGGGATATCTTCGTGGTGGTGGGGTATGAAGAGGATCTAAAAGCATTTGAAAAATTAATCGGGAGCAGAATGGTATGAAAATAGGTGTGATAGGTGCGGGAAAATGGGGAAGCGCTTTGGCGTTTGCTTTGAGCGAAAAAAACGAGGTGTATATCAGTTCAAGAACGGCTCGCGATTTGCCAAATTTTATCCCCATGGAGGAGATCGTACATTTTGAATACCTCGTCATCACCGTCCCCGCGCAGGAGGTCTCACGGTGGCTTGAGGAGCATTTTGTATTCACAAACCAAAAAGTGCTCGTCGCCTCAAAGGGGATCGAAGCCTCAAGCGGAAAGTTTCTCAACGAAATCTACGAAAAACATATTCCCCATGCCAACACCGCATTTTTATCGGGCCCATCTTTTGCCGCGGAGGTTATACAGTCTTTGCCCACCGCTTTGGTGGTAAACTCGCTTAATGAAGAGTTGAGCGCTACTTTCGCAAGCGCGTTTCCCTCATTTATAAAAACCTACACCTCCACCGATGTTACGGGCGCGGAGGTAGCGGGGGCGTATAAAAACGTCATCGCCATCGCAGCGGGGATTTGCGAGGGGCTAAACCTCGGTAAAAACGCAGCCGCCGCGCTTATTTCGCGTGGTCTTGTAGAGATGCAGCGCTTCGGGCTTGCCTTTGGAGCCAAAGAGGAGAGTTTTGTGGGACTCAGCGGTGCGGGCGACCTTTTCTTGACCGCATCTTCGACCATGAGCCGTAATTTCCGCGTAGGGCTAGGCTTGGCATGTGGCAAATCGCAAAAACAGATACTCGAAGAACTCGGGGAGGTCGCCGAGGGGATAGGAACCGCCTACGCCCTCAAAGAGATCTCCCGCCAAAAAGACCTCTACCTCCCTATAGCAAGGGAAGTACATGCCATGCTAGAGGGGAAAAACCCAAAAGAGAGTTTAAGAGATTTGCTTTCGAAATAGGAGTGTTCAAAATGCGACAAGCGCAACGTCAAAGAAAGGAACTAGTATTCGCCCTTATCGTCGCTTGCGGCGTATTTGCCCTTTCGCTTCTCTTTTTTAACACCACCCAAAGCATTCTTTTGGGGCTTATCGCCCTGCTTGTGGTACTTTGGACGAACGAAGCGCTTCCTTTGGCGGTGGTGTCTCTCTTGCCTATCGTGCTGTTTCCCGCTTTTGGGGTGCTTGATACGGCGGCGACGGCGCATAACTATGCCAATCCCATCATCTTTTTATTTTTGGGCGGTTTTTTGATCGCCATAGCGTTTGAGAAAACCCATCTGCATTTGTGGATCACAAAAAAGATGCTGCGCGTTTTTCCCGCTACGCCGCGGGGGATCATCTTCTCGCTTGTCATTACCGCGGGGGTTTTAAGCTCCATCCTCTCCAACACCACCACCGCGCTGCTTCTTATCCCTATCGCGCTTTTTATCACTGAAGATACGAACCTAAAGATGCGTTTTGCCCTTGCTATCGCCTACGGTACGAGTGTGGGGGGCATTTTGACCCCCATCGGGACGCCGCCGAACCTTATTTTGCTCGGGGTGATGCAGGAGAAGGGGATGGAAGCGATACCGTTTTTTCAGTGGATGTGGATGACTGCACCGCTTGTGGCGTTGATGATGGCATGTGTAGGGTTTGTGCTGAGTTACGGGGTCTCTAGGGAGCCTTTACGCGTCGAAGCGAACGAAGAGGCTTTGAGCGCGAATCAGAAAAAAATCCTTTTGCTTTTGGGTGCTTTGATCGTGCTGCTTTTGCTCAATGCACCCATCAAACCTTACTGGAACGGGTTTGGGATGAGCGAGAGCGCGATTTTGCTCGGGGCGGGGCTTTTGCTTTTTATGCCCCCTTTTGGTATTTTGGACTGGATGGAGGACAAAGGGAAAATCCCGTTTCGCATTATGTTCCTCTTTGGTGCGGGGTTTGCGATAGCCAAAGCCTTTAGCGCAACGCATCTTGCCGATGAGGTGGCGTCGTACCTGCTCAAGATGAGCGATTTTACCCCGTTTGTTTTGTTGGCATGTATCGCGTTTTTAATCACCTTTACCACCGAGATCACCTCCAACACCGCGCTTATCTCCATCATGCTTCCCGTGGTGTATGCGCTGAGTTTGCAGATGGAGCTTGATACCACCCTTTTTATGATGGTTGCGACTATCTGCGCGAGTTACGCCTTTATGCTCCCCATCGCCACCCCGCCCAATGCGATCGCCATGAGCAGCGGGGTTGTGGAGGTCAAAACCATGATGCGTTACGGGCTTTTTTTAAATATTGCGGGGATAGTTTTGATCGTTTTGCTCGGAGAATTTTTTTGGTCGCAAGTATTGTGATTTATTTAGTTGTTCATCAGATATATAAGGGTAGAATTTCGCGAAATTTATAGAGGTGAAGCATGATCGTTCATATCGTGATGTTTAAGTTTAAGGATGAGAACAAAGCTCTCAATATAGCAAAAGTTCAAAAGAGGTTGATGAAGCTCGAAGAAACGATCCCGAGTCTCAAAATGATGGAGGTGGGGGTGAATTTCAACGAATCTCCGCGAGCGTTTGACCTCTCTTTGTACAGCACGTTTGAAACCGAAGAGGATTTAGAAGCATACCAAGTCCACCCTGAGCATCTCCAAGTGGTAGAGCTTATCAAAGAGGTTACGATCGAATCCAAAGTGGTCGATTACGTTATCGAGTAACGACCCCGCACATGCCAAAGGTCTGGCATGTGACCTTCCCTCCCTTTGCTTGACGCAAAAACAAATAAAAAAAAATACTTAAAACGTCATACTAATCTTCCCTTTTACTCCCAACTCTTAGCAACACTTCGCTAGGATAGCGCAAATTTATAGAAGGAGTCTCCCATGGGTGAACCGACATTACAAGATATTGAGGATTACGATACCCTCAAAGGCGAAAAGAAAAAAGTAGTTTGGACTGTTATAATTGCAGGACTTCTTTTGGGCGTGATCTACGTCGTCGCGTATAACTATTTCGACAACGCCGAAGAAAATATAAAAGTACAAGAGCGCGTCAAATCTGTCCCTCTTCGATAAAGGTTTACAATGATAACGGCAATCGTGGGTCTTTATACCCTCTATATCCTCCTCTCTCTCTATACGAGCGTGATGCAGATAGGGTATATCAACCAAGCAAAAAGAAAAAAAGCGGTGCTTCTCTCCCCGAGCGAGTTTATCAAAGCGGGGAACTACGCGGTGGAGAAAGAGAAACTCTCCATCGTGCAGCATTTCATCGATTATCTGCTTTTTATTGCGTGGATCGGGTTTGGGATTGCACTTTTGCAAAAAAATATCGTGTTTGAGAGCGAAGCGTTTGAGAATATCGCTTTGGTGATGGGGTTTGTGGTGATAAACGCCGTTTTCTCCCTGCCGTTTTCCTATTATGAAAAGTTCGTACTAGATCAAAAGTACGGGTTTAACAAATCAAGCTTCGTTCTTTTTGTCAAAGATACCCTTATCACCTTCGTGATGACCCTTGTTTTTGGTTCTTTGGTGGTGTGGGGGATCTATGCGATTATGAGCAGTTTTACCCTTTGGTGGCTGTGGAGTTTTGTGTTTATTTTCGGTGTGGTGCTACTCATCAACATGCTTTTTCCCACCTTCCGCGCGCTTTTTTTCGACAAGCTCAAACCTCTTGAAAACGAGGAACTCCAAAGCGAGATACAAGCGCTTATGGATAAAACGGGGTTTGTAAGTTCGGGTGTGTTTATCAGCGACGCAAGCAAGCGCGACGCACGTCTCAATGCCTATTTCGGCGGGCTTGGCAAAACCAAAAGGGTGGTGCTCTTTGATACCCTTATAGAGAAGCTCACCACCAAAGAACTTTTGGCGGTTTTAGGGCATGAACTGGGGCATTTTGCTCACGGCGATCTGTATAAAAATATTGCTATGGTGGGTGTGATGCTCTTTGGAATGTTCGCGATTTTCGGGAATCTGCCGCAGAGTCTTTATTTGGAGCTTGGGCTTAGCGAATCGCCCGCTTTGGTGATGATCTTGCTGCTTTTGTTTATGCCCGTACTCGGGTTTATTATGATGCCGCTTATGGGGATCGTGAGCCGCCACAACGAGTATGAAGCAGACAAAGCGGGAAGCTCCTTAGCGGGCAAGGGCGGCGAGATAGAGCTTGCCAATGCCCTGCAAAAGTTGGTGAGCGAAAACAAAAGTTTCCCCCTTTCCCATCCGATCTATATCTTTTTTCACTACACCCATCCCCCCGTTTTGGAGCGTCTCAAAGCGCTCGGGATGGATATAGAAGCGCTTGATAGATCCTCACTCGAGGGTACATGCCAAGCACACCTCTAATCAAAGAGGCGCAAAAGGAGCTTAGCGCTCTTTTGTCGCCCCATATCCCCCGAGCATCACGTGAAGCGCAACTGCTTTTGATGCACCATCTAAACTGCGACGAACTCACCCTTTTGATGCGCCAAAACGAACCGTTAGAGAGAAGCGATGCAGTTTTTGCGATGGCGCAAAGACGCGCGAAAAACGAACCGCTGGAGTATATCATCAACAAAGTGAGTTTTTACAGCGAGGAGTTTTATATCGCCGAGGGTGCGCTGATTCCCAGGCCAGAAACGGAGCTGCTCATCGATGAGGTGCGCAAACACTGTCCCGACACACATGCCAAGCTTACGTTCGTCGAAGTTGGGGTGGGCAGCGGGATCATCTCGATCATGCTTGCGAAGTTTTATCCCCATGCCAAGATTATCGCGGTGGATATCTCCGAGGCGGCTTTGCGTATTGCACGGGTCAATATCGAAAAATTCGCTCTGCAAGATCGCATAGAGCTGCGTTTGGGATCGTTGCTCGAACCCGTGAGCGAAAC
Organism: Sulfurimonadaceae bacterium; assembly: GCA_963664885.2. Classification (GTDB taxonomy): domain Bacteria; phylum Campylobacterota; class Campylobacteria; order Campylobacterales; family Sulfurimonadaceae; genus Sulfurimonas. The sequence goes on along the minus strand of CAXXSB010000009.1, from coordinate 48,053 downwards.
GATAGATTATCTCGTCTCCAACCCTCCCTACATCGCAAACGATGCCCCTCTTGAATCAAACCTCTCTTACGAACCCCAAAACGCACTCTTTGGGGGCGAGGTGGGGGATGAACTGATCCAAGAACTTCTTAGCGAAGTATTAAAGAGAAAGATTAACCTCTTTAGCTGTGAGATGGGTTATGACCAAAAAGATAAAATAACGAACTTTTTACGCGACGCAAATGTAGAGTATCTGCAATTCTATAAAGATTTGAGTGACTTTGATCGTGGATTTACACTAAGGATACAAAATTGAAAACAAACATCTATCTGGATTTTAGCTATCTCGTCGTTCTTGCGGCAACGTTCGGGGCGGTGATGACCCTTGGCATGTTGGCGGCTCCCGTCGTTTTTAACCCAAACGGCTATCTCGTCGAGGTGAGCCTAGACCGCTACAATTCGGGGATGATAATGGCGGAGATTTTCCGTCGCTTTAGCACGTGGCTCTACGCCGTAGCCGCTTTCGTGCTCATTTATGAAGCGCTGTGGTACAAAAAAGGGCAACGCGACGCCCTCTCGTTTGCAAGCGCATTCGTCGTAGTTTTTACCGCGCTGATGTTTAGCGGCGTGTATGTTCCTAAAATCCTCGCAATGCAGGCGATCGGTCCCGAAGCGACCATGAGTGACACCTTCGCCAACATCCACATCGCCAGCGAGATCGACTTCAAACTCTTAGCTCTAGGGCTTATCATCCTCTTTATCCGCAGACTTATGCTCCTTCGCAGAGCGTAGGTTCAGCTCTCTTATATCGTTTGTAATCACACATGGATTGGTTTTTATTATTTATCGCAGGCTTGCTTGAGGTGTGTTGGGCTATCGGTTTAAAATATACCGACGGCTTTACCAAGTTTTGGCCTAGCGTAGCGACCGTTGTTTCGATGGTTGCAAGTTTTGTATTGCTCGGGCTTGCCATGAAAAACCTTCCCGTTGGTACCGCATATGCGGTGTGGGTCGGTATCGGCGCGCTTGGTACGGCGATTTTTGGGATCGTTTTATTCGGAGAATCGGCACAGATGCTTAAAATTCTCAGTCTTATTTTGATATGCGCGGGTATCGTCGGGTTAAAGCTGGCGCATTCGTAGAGGTTACAATTCTAAAAAAAAGAGAAAATCGTTTCTTTTTATGGTACATTTTCTCTTTAAAAAATGAAAGGATTTATCTATGAACGTAAGCGGAATATTTGCGATTTTGGACGATGTAGCGGCGACGCTTGACGACGTGGCGGTCATGAGCAAGGTGGCGGCGAAAAAAACCGCGGGGATTTTGGGGGATGATCTGGCGGTAAATGCGCAGATGTCTTCCAATTTTGCCAGCGATAGAGAACTTCCCGTGCTTTGGGCGATTGCCAAGGGATCGCTTGTCAACAAACTGATCATTTTACCCGTAGCATTTTTGCTTTCGGCGTTTGCGCCGTGGATGATCGTGCCTATTTTGATCGCGGGGGCGCTTTATTTGAGTTATGAAGGTGCGGAGAAAATTGCGGAGTATTTCCACTCCCTTTTGCATAAAGACAGCCCCAAAGAGCCTCACGGCGGCGTGGAGGACGCGAGTGAACAAGAGAAGATTAAAAAAGCAATCACCACCGACTTTATCCTCTCGGTTGAGATTATCGTTTTAGCGCTTGGAACCGTGAGCAAAGAGCCGCTTTTGACGCAGATTATCGTGACGAGTTTTATCGCTTTGCTTGCAACGGCAGGGGTTTACGGGCTTGTAGCATTACTTGTACGTATGGATGATTTCGGGATTCATCTGGTAAATAAAGCCCAAGACTCGGGCAACAAACAGATGGAAAAAACAGGTCTGCTGCTCATTAGCTCCATGCCAAAGGTGATCAAAGCGCTCACCGTCATAGGGGTGGTTGCAATGCTGCTCGTTGCGGGCGGGATTATGACACACAACATAGAGGCACTCCACCATATAGGGTCTTTAAACAACATGCTAGGGGAGATTTTTATAGGCGGCGTACTCGGATTTGGCGTCATCGCTCTTTTGAAGCTCAAAGAGATTGTAAAACCTAAAAACGGATAGAGAGGTAAAAACTTATCTCAAAAAGCGCGTCGTCGCTGAGGTAGTTGTTTTTTTTGTAGATCGCATAGGGTGGCTTTGTGGTGGTCTCATAACCGCTTTTTGGAAGCCACTCTTGGTACACCCATTGGATAAATTTGAGCATATCCCCTTGCTCCCCGCTAAGATCGAATTTCGCGTAAATCCCTTCGGCTATCGTAAACTGAGGTACTCTGTCGCTTTTTATTTTGCATGGTTTTTCTAGTGCAACACATGCCACATACTGGCACTCGCCAAGGGGCGTTATAGTGGGGTTGTCGTGAAAAAGTGCTATCTGCTTGTGGTCGCTTACGCCGTTTGAGTAGATCCACGTTTGAAGTTTTTGCCATGTTTGTTTGATGGCGGCGTTGTAGCCGTCGTGGCGCAGGTAGTAGCTTTGTATCCGCGCCATTTTTACGATGGTTGGTTCGATATGCTCAAACGAAGCGGTAGAGTTTTTTGCTTTTTCCGATTGGTTGATAATCTGCTGCGAATAGCGTTTGTATCCGCCGTTTTTCCACTCTTTTGGGGTCATCCCGAAACGCTCCTTAAAAACACGCAAAAACGATGTTTGGGAGCTATAGCCGCACATCTTTGCCACTTCGCTGATGGTCGAGAGGGTGTTGGTCAAAAGCAGGTTCGAGGCTTTTTGAAGTCGGATCGATTTGATGCTTTCGTAGATGTTTTTATCAAACACCTCTTTGAAGATGCGATGGAGATGAAATTTCGATATTTGCATCGTTTGGCTTAGCTCTTGAATGTCGATATTTGTATCGATATGGGTGTAGATATAGTACATCAGATCGTTGGCGATTTGGATTCTTTTATGAAGCGTCTCTTTTTTCATGCAATAATTGTAGCATAAAACATAACTTTTCTTGGCATGTAACGATAATAAAAATAGCAATTATAGATAGTTTTTACAGCATTAATAATTGAGAATAATTTTTTTGATTCCATTACAATAGCGTGCAAATTTACGCAAGGGGTCAAAAATGAAAAAGATTTCTAAGGTACTGGTGGCAAACAGAGGGGAGATCGCACTACGAATTATTCGCGCGTGCAAAGAGCTTGGGATAAAGAGCGTCGCTATATTTTCCGAGGTGGATATCGAGGGGATTTGGGTAAAAAAAGCGGATGAGTGCTACCCCATAACGGGCGATCCGCTCCAAGCGTATCTCAATTACGAGAGAATCATATCGCTGGCAATCAAAGCGGGGTGCGATGCTATCCATCCGGGGTACGGATTTTTATCCGAAAATGCAGAGTTTGCGGAGGCATGCGGTAAAAACGGCGTGATTTTTATAGGTCCAAAACCCGAACACATCGCACTTTTCGGCGATAAAATGGCATCGAAAGTGGCGATGAAAAAAATAGGCGTGCCTGTTTTGGAGGGGACGGACGAGCCGATTTTAGATAAAAACGAGGGTGCGAAAATCGCCAAAGAGATAGGTTTTCCCGTGATTATCAAAGCGGCTTTCGGCGGCGGCGGGCGCGGTATGAGGATCGTCAAAAGCGCCAAAGCGTTCGATGAGATGTTCGATTCGGCGACGAACGAAGCGAAAAAGTATTTCGGCAAAGGGGAGGTGTTTATAGAAAAATACGTCGAAAACCCCCGCCATATCGAGATACAGATTATCGCCGACAAATACGGCAACGTACTGCATCTGGGGGAGAGAGATTGTTCGATCCAAAGACGCCACCAAAAAGTGATCGAGATAGCGCCTTCGCCGCTGCTCAAAGAACAAACACGCAAAGAGATCTGCAGGGTTGCTACCAAAGCGATGTTTCGACTCGGGTATGAGAGCGTGGGAACGGTAGAGTTTCTCGTGGACGAAGAGGAAAATATCTACTTTATCGAGATGAATACGCGGGTACAGGTGGAGCATCCCGTCACCGAGATCATTACGGGGGTCGATATTATCCAAAGGATGATCGAGATCGCCGAAGGGGATAAACTCAAATTTTTACAAGAGGAGATCCGTTTTCGCGGCTATGCGATCGAGTTTAGAATCAACGCCGAGAACCCTCAAAACAATTTTTTCCCTTGCACGGGGACGATTACAAACTATCTAACCCCAGGGGGACCCGGCGTACGGCTTGATTCAAGTGCGTATTCGGGATATACCATCGTGCCCAATTACGACTCTATGGTTGCAAAGCTGATCGTATGGGCGCTTGATTGGGAGGGTGCGGTAAAAAAAAGCTTCACGCGCACTCGATGAGTTTTATATCGACGGGGTGATCACCAACATCACGCTCCATCGCGAAATCGTCAAAGATGCCGATTTTATGGCGGGACGTTTTAACACGAGTTATCTCGATAAAAAAATGGAGCTTTTTAATCTTCAAGCAACAAGGTCGATAGAAAAAGAGGAGGAGAAAATCTCTTTTATAACCAACTTGATCAATAAGATAAAATCGCACAAACTCAGCGTACGCCACTAACTTCTTAACAAAAAATTAACACTCCTTGACTATAATGACCCCCATTTTAGTCAAGGAAACCCCCATGAATCTTCACAAACTTTTTCTTAGCTTTTTACTCGCTCTTGGCATGTTGCATTCGGCGGCAGCCGCGTTTGATAAAACGGCATCTTCCAAACCCGTTTTGGTGCAAAAGGGCGCGCAAAAAGAGTGGTGTCCCGTATGCGGGATGAAAATCGAGTCGTTTTACAAAACCTCCCATGCCGCGACGCTTCCAAGCGGTGAGAAACGCCAGTACTGCTCTATCCGCTGTTTGGCGGTGGATATGGAGGAGTACGCTATCGACCTTGCAACGGTAGAGGTTGTCGATGCACACAGCGAAAAGATTATCAAAGCGCAAGAGGCGTTTTATGTTTTGGGAAGCGACGTGCCGGGGACGATGAGCAAAACGAGCAAGCTTGCGTTTGAGAAAAAAAGCGATGCCGAGGCGTTTAGTAAAGAGCACGGCGGTACGCTTGTTACGTTTGCAGAGGCGCTTGCACATGCCAAAGAATCTCTAAAAAGCGATGTTGCGATGGTGCAAACGAAAAAAGAGAAAAAAGTCTACCCGATGGGGAAAAATATTTTTGAAAAAAAATGTAGTAAGCCGATCGATTTGGGCGCGTTTATAGAGATCAATGCCCTCAAAGCTGCCTTGCAAAACGACAAACTTTGCGGCGAACTCCAAGAGCATCAGCTGCACCCTTTGGCACTGTATCTTTGGGAGGTAAAACGGTTTGAAGATTTAAAAAACATCGGCAACGTCATTCATGTTTCCAAAGATGAAAAATGCCCCGTATGCGGGATGTTCGTTTACAAATACCCGCGTTGGGCGGCACAGGTTTTCTACGGCGAAAAGCACTTTTCGTTTGACGGGGTCAAAGATATGATGAAGTTTTATTTTAACCCAGAGAAATTTGCAAAGCAACATGCCAAAGAAAAAATTTCTAAAATCTTGGTCACCGACTACTACACCCAAAAAGCTATCGAAGCGCGCGATGCCTATTTTGTCATCAGAAGCGACGTGTATGGACCCATGGGGCATGAGCTGATCCCTTTTGCTTCAAAAGAGGATGCAAAAACCTTCTATATGGATCATAAAGGTGGTAAAATACTGCAATTTAATGAGATAACCAAAGAGGATGTTTATAAACTCGATGAATAACAAAAGTAAAAAGGTTCTAGCCGCATTGGCATTGTTGGCATGCGGCACGATCGCGGAACTTTTTTATCTGCAACATGCCAAGTCGATGTCAGAGGAGGCGCGGGAGAAAAAACAGCTTTTTGTCTCGCTTACTTCGCTACCCGATCTGGCGCTCTCCACCGAGGCGACGTTTGTACGCCACAGAAGCCTCGGCGATCTTTTTTCGATCTACAAAGACGACCCCTCTTTACGTGAGTATTTCCCCTCGACGTTTGCAATCTCACATGCCAAAACCGTTTTAAAGCCTTAGAATGAAAATCAATTATTACCTTATAGAATACGCTATCAACTCGCTGTTGCGCCAAAAGGGGAAAAACTTTTTTATCTTTTTCGTGCTTTCTCTTTTGATTTTTGTCCTTGCATCTTTTTTCTTTGTAGCCTCCTCCATTAAGCATGAGCTCCAAACGACGCTCCGTGCTTTGCCCGAGATCACCGTCCAAAAACTGCGCGGCGGCAGGCATGTAGACATTGATACGCGTGCTCTCGATGCTATCTTGCAGATCCACGGGGTAAGCGACGCTGTTGCGCGGGTGTGGGGGTACTACCATTTTGAAAATGCGGGGGTTACTTTTTCTTTGGTGGGGATCGATGCGTATGAGATGCAGTACAAAGAGAGCCTCCAAAAAATAGCGGAGAGTTTTGGCTTAGAGGAGGGGAGCGACTCGATGGTGGTGGGTGCGGGGCTTTATGAGGTGTTCGCACAAAACGGCTATGAGGAGTATTTTAACTTTTTGCTTCCGCAAGGGGGGATGCAAAAAGTGGCCATAGCGGGGGTGTTCGATGGTGCAACTTCGCTTGAATCCAACGATATGGCGGTGCTCCCCAAAGAGCTTGTGCGAAAGATTTTCGAGATGCCAAGCACCAAAGCGACCGATATCGTAGTCAGGGTCGCAAACCCCGAGGAGCTCCCCACCGTAGCATCAAAACTGCGCCTTCTTTTTCCCGATGCGCGGGTGATAACAAAAGATGATTTAGAGGTGAGCTACCAAAACATTTTCGACTACAAAAGCGGCGTGTTTTTGGTGCTTTTTCTGGTGACGCTGCTCACCTTTTTTATGATCATCTACGATAAAACGAACGCGTTAGAGAGCGAAGAGAAAAAAGAGATAGGGATACTCAAAGCGCTTGGATGGCGGGTGGATGATGTGTTGCAGGAGAGGTTTTACGAGTCGTTTCTTGTCTCATTTTTTGCGTACTTAGCGGGAATATCTTTGGCTTTGGCGTTTGTATACGTGGCAAACGCTCCCCTTTTGCGCGGCGTTTTTGAGGGGTATTCGATGCTGCGCACGCCGTTTGAACTGCCGTTTGTTTTTGACCTGCAAACGCTCTCTTTGGTGTTTTTTCTAAGCGTGCCGCTTTATATCGGTGCCACGCTTTTTCCTTCGTGGCGGGTTGCAACTTTAGATGCCGATGAGGTGATCCGATGATAGAACTCAAAAACGTAACCAAAACTTACGAGGTGCGCAAAGGGGAGGCGGTACATGCCATAGAAAACGCGAACCTCTCCATAAAAGAGGGGGAACTCGTCGTTCTCAAAGGTGCCAGCGGCAGCGGCAAAAGTACCGTTCTTTCGTTGGTAGCGGCCCTTAGCAAACCCACAAGCGGCGAGGTTTTGGTCGATGGCAAGCAGATATCCAAACTCAGTGATGATTTTGCTTCTTTGTACCGCCGCGAGAATATAGGGTTTATTTTTCAGCGCTACAACCTTCTGCCCAATCTTAGCGTCGAAGAGAATATTTTGTTGCCGCTTATCCCCTCCAATCCCGATTCCAAAGAGATAGGTGCGCGCCTTGAAGAGGTGATGGAGAGATTTCACATAGCACACAAACGCCACCAAAAAGCAAAAAACCTCTCAGGCGGCGAGCAACAGCGCGTAGCGATCGCCCGCGCAAATATCAACATGCCAAAGATTATTTTGGCAGATGAGCCTACCGCAAACCTCGATGCAAACCTCTCGCGCCATTTTATAGAGATGCTCGGCGAACTTAAATCTGCCAATACCACCATCATCGTAGCGACCCACGATCCGCTTTTTTTCGGACTCTCGTTCGTTGATCGAGAGATCGAGATACACAAAGGGACGATACTCGTATGATCCTCACCCCCGAGATACTCACGCTTACTCTTTTAAACCTTCTTTTTGCTTTTTTTAGCATGGCGGCGCTCCTGCTAAGCGTTCAAATCGTGCTAGGATGGGACGCGCATGCCACGACGCAAAAACAGTACATGCTAGAGAAAAAAAGCTTTTTGGGCGCGGTGATTATCAAGTATCTTTTTTGGGTGAAACTGCCGCTTTTTTTGTTTTTTATCTTCACCATCGATAAACTCTCAAACGTCATCACGGGTGCAATGTGTGCGGCGGGGGTGGTGGATGCCACGCCCTATGGAACCTACCTTTTTATCGTCAAAATTCTTAATCTTTATCTTTTCGGGTTGTGGCTTGTGCTGCATTATCTTGACGCAAAACAGGAGACGCCGCGTTACATAAAAACGAAATACGCACTATTTTTGGCGATCTTTCCCCTCTTGGCATGTGAGATCGTTTTGGAGCTTTTAATGTTTGGCGCCATTGACGTGAGTAAAATGGTGAGCTGCTGCGGCACGTTGTACTCAAGCAATACGGGTTCGTATATCTCGGGCATTTTTCTTGTTGCGACCCCCTTGCTTTTGGGGCTTTTTTATGGCAATTATATTCTCTTGGCATGTTTGTATTTTGTTAAAAACCGTACCCTTTACGCTTTGGCAAGCGCGCTTTTTACGGTGGTGGCACTTGTGAGTCTGATCGCGTTTTTCGGTACCTATATCTACGAGCTTCCGACCCACCATTGCCCGTTTTGTTTTTTGCAAAAAGATTATTATTACGTGGGGTATCTGCTCTATACGCTTTTGTTTTTGGGGACGTTTTACGGTTTGGTAGCGGGGCTGTTAGAGGCAAAAAGCGAAGCGAATCTCAAAAAATCGCTCTTTTTTATTACGTTGTATGTTGTTGCGGTGAGTTTGTATCCTGCCGTGTATTATCTACGAAACGGCGTGTGGCTTTAGGCGTGTGATTATTTCACACGTAAAGTGAGCAGATTGCGCGCGATTCTTTCGCGAACGAGGTTTAAGTTATAACGGATTTCGTAGTAGTGTTCCCGAACGAAAGCATAGCAAAGTGCCGCGCTCATCACAACCAAAATGCCGATCATAACGATTTGTTCCATAGTCTCTCCTTTAGTAAAATCAAGCTCATAAAGCTTTAGTCGATTTATATCAAGTTTTAGTAAATCGATAGGAAATTATAGGGCGGGATATGCACAAAAAGGTTACAAAACAACAAAGAGTTAAAAGAAGTTTTGCTAAAATCTATAAGTAATTTTTGATAAAAAAAAGTATTGGATAATAGATTATGGCAAAAACGTCAAACGGCAAAGAAAATGAAGTAAAAACACCTTCTCAAAAGCAAAAAAACACGGAAGAATCACTTGAAGTAGCACTTTGGAAGAGTGCTGATAAACTTAGAAAAAACATTGATGCCGCAGAGTACAAACATGTTGTACTTGGACTTGTGTTTCTAAAATATATTTCTGATAGTTTTTTAGAACTTTACAACTCTTTACTCTCGCAAATTAATGATGGAGCAGACCCGGAAGATAAAGATGAGTACAAAGCAGAAAATATTTTCTTTGTACCACCAACTGCTAGATGGAGCTACCTACAAGACAATGCAAAGCTGCCAAATATTGGAAAGCTTGTAGATGAAGCTATGGATGAGATAGAGAGAGAAAATCCATCTTTAAAAGGAGTTTTGCCAAAAGTATATGCAAGAGATAACTTAGACGCAAAAGCTCTTGGAGGACTCATAGACTTAATCGGAAATATCGCTTTAGGTGACGCAAAAGCAAGAAGTGCCGATGTGCTTGGGCATGTATTTGAGTATTTCTTAGGTGAGTTCGCACTTGCTGAGGGTAAACAAGGCGGTCAGTTCTATACTCCAAAAAGTGTAGTTGAACTTCTTGTAAAGATGTTAGAGCCTTACAAAGGAAGAGTTTTTGATCCATGTTGTGGAAGCGGTGGAATGTTTGTACAAAGTGAAAAGTTTGTAGTAGAACATCAAGGAAAGATAAACGACATCTCCATCTATGGACAAGAGTCAAACCAAACTACTTGGCGACTAGCAAAGATGAACTTAGCCATCAGAGGTATTGATAGTTCACAAGTAAAATGGAATAATGAAGGTTCTTTTTTAAACGATGCTCACAAAGACCTCAAAGCAGACTTCATCATTGCAAATCCGCCTTTTAATGTCAGTGATTGGAGTGGTGATTTACTACGAAATGATGGAAGATGGAAATATGGAACTCCACCAGAGGGTAACGCCAACTATGCTTGGATACAACACTTTTTATATCATTTAGCACCTACTGGAACGGCAGGATTTGTCCTAGCAAAAGGAAGCCTCACATCAAACACAAGCGGTGAGGGAGATATAAGAAAAGCTCTCATTGAAGCTAATTTGGTTGATTGTGTAGTAAATCTTCCTGCTAAATTGTTTTTAAATACTCAAATTCCAGCATCATTATGGTTTATGAAAAGAGGCAGAACGACTCAAGATATACTTTTCATAGATGCCAGAAACTTAGGGCATTTGATAAATAGAAGAACAAAAGAGTTAAGCGATGATGATACAAATAAAATCGCCCAAACTTACCACGAATGGAAAGTACAAAGTGCAAACTATGAGGATATAAAAGGGTTTTGTAAAAGTGCAAAACTTCAAGAGGTGCGAGACTTAAACTATGTCTTAACTCCTGGGCGATATGTAGGACTAGAAGAGAGCGAAGATGAGTTTGATTTCAAAGAGAGATTTACTACACTTCAAAGTGAGCTTATAGAGCAAATGAACGAAGAAAAAGCACTAAACGATAGAATACTCTCAAACCTAGCCAAAATAGATATGGAAGCTATCAAATGACTCTACAAGAGCTTATAAAAGAAGGGGAAAGCAAAACCTTAGAGTTTAAAGAGACATTGCCAAAAAACGACTCTATAGCCAAAACTGTAATCGCTTTTTCAAATACAAGCGGTGGAAAGCTGATAGTCGGTATAAATGACCAAAGAGAGATAGTGGGCATAGATGATAAAGAGATTTTCGAGCTTCAAGACCGTATAGCATCAATCATCTCTGATAATTGCCATCCAAATATTTTGCCAGAGATCTACACACTCAATATTCACGGAAAAATAGTTTTGGTTATAGAGGTTTCAAGGGGAAATCTGCTTCCATATTATCTGAAAAATCATGGGAAAGATGGCGGAGTATATGTTCGTCTAGGTGCTACAAATAGACAAGCAAGTGTGGAGATGATACAAGAGCTTGAGAGACAAAGAATGCATCAAAGTTTCGATGAGCAAATAGCTTGGGATACACAGCTTGACTCACTAGAGCTTAGTCCGCTTCAAAATGCTTTTAGGAAAATAGGCAAAACTCTTGACCATGCCAAACTACTAAGCCTAAAACTTATCAAACAAGAACAAGGTACTTACTACCCGACACACGGACTGCTGATACTTCTTGGGCTTTATGAGCATGTAGAGATAAAATGTGCAAGATTCAAGGGTACTACGATGGCGGTTTTCCTTGATAAAAAAGAGTACACGGGAGATCTATTTACTCAGCTTGAACTTACAGAGCTTTTTATCAAAAATCATTTGCACTTAAAAGCGGAAATCTTAGGACTACAAAGAACAGAAACCTATGAGATACCCATCCCAGCCATCAGAGAAGCCCTAGTAAACGCCATAGTACACAGAGACTACAGCAACTTCGGGCGAGATATAAAAGTAGGCATCTACGATGACATACTAAACATCGTATCCCCCGGAGGATTGCCAAACGGTGTAACGATAGATGAAGTGCTTTTAGGTCGCTCAGAGATACGAAACAAAGTAGTAGCAAGGGTATTTAAAGAGCTTGGCTACATAGAACAATGGGGAAGCGGACTATCTCGTATGAATGAGCTTTGCCGTGAGGCAAACATACAAGAGCCAAAAACAAAAGAGTCGGGAGATTTTTTTGATATAGAGTTTGTGCGACCGATTACGGACGATAAAGTATCGGATAGTATCGGATATGTATCGGATAGTGTCGGATACATTAATGAACAAGAAGAAAAAGTTTTGAACTTTTTACAAACCAACAACACCCTTACTTCAAAAGATGTAGAAGAGCTTTTACATGTAAAAGAAGCAAGAGCAAGAAGATTCTTAAAACAGATGTGTGAAAAAAATCTGCTTATAAAACTTGGAAGTGCAAGAAGCACACACTATAAGCTAAGAAAGGCGGTGGGTGATGAGTAGTTGGAGAGAGTGTAAGTTAGGGGATGTTGCAGAAATTATTGATTCTTTACATAAAACACCAAAAGAATATTTTACAACGGGTTATCCAATGGTTAGAGTAACAGATGTCAAAAGAGGTAAATTAAATTTAAGCCAAACTCTTAAGGTTAATAAAGAAACTTTTGAAGAATTTTCTAAAAAATATAAACCAAAAAAAGATGATATTATTTTTACAAGAGTGGGTTCATATGGTAATACCTGTATTGTAGGTGATGATATAAATTTTTGTTTAGGACAAAATACTGTTTTCATTATACCAAGAGAAAATGCCAAGTTTTTGTATTATTTTTTTAATTCACCTGATGCTAAAGTACAAATTGAAGCAAGTGTAAGTGGTTCAACTCAACCAACAGTAAGTTTGAAAAGTATTAGAGAGTATGATATTTCCCTTCCACCCCTTAAAGAACAAAAAGCAATAGCAGAAATATTAAGTAGCCTTGATGATAAGATAGACCTTCTCCACCGCCAAAATCAAACCCTAGAATCCCTCGCCCAAACTCTTTTTAGACAATGGTTTATCGAAGAAGCAAAAGAGGAGTGGGAAGACACAAGTCTTTTTGATATCATTATTCTTGTTGGTGGAGGTACACCAAAAACTATGGTTGCAGAATATTGGGATGGAAATATTGGATGGTTAGCAGGAGGAGATATATCTTCGCATCACAAAGGTTTTATTAGCAAAACAGAAAAAACAATTACACAGACGGGATTAGAAAAAAGCTCGGCAAAGCTTTTACCAAAATATGCCACAGTGATTAGTGCTAGGGGAACGGTAGGAAAATACTGCTTACTCGCGGAGCCTATGACGTTTAGTCAGTCAAATTACGGTGTTTTGCCGAAATTTGAGGATTGCTATTTTTTTATATATCTTTTGATTTCACACTCGGTAGAAGAACTTCAAGCTGCTGCATACGGCAGTGTTTTTGATACTATTACTACAAAAACATTCCAAGAACACAATATCACTCTACCAGATGAAAAAATAGTAAAAGAATTTGAAGAAGAGATAAAACCGTATTTCACAAAAATAGAAAGCAATACGAAACAAATCCAAACTCTTGAAAACTTGCGAGATACACTTTTGCCAAAGCTTTTGAATGGGGAAGTGAGGGTGGAGATATGAAAATGGAAGTGGGGTTTCAACCCCGCCAAAACAATCAATGCGGGACTAAAGTCCCACCTCTAAAAGAACACAATATTGAAGTAAAAAATGGAAGTGGGGTTTCAACCCCGCAAAAAGAAGCTGTATTAAAACAAGAGGCGGGACTAAAGTCCCGATTCCAACATCTGCCCCATATAGACTTGGTTGGATATTATCAGTTTGTAACATTTAGAACATATGATAGTGTCGATGAGTTCATACGGAAGTGGGACTTTAGTCCCGCATTATCAAATAAAGAAAAACAACTAAAAATTGATGAATATTTGGATACTTCCGCAAACGGGGCTTATTTGGAGGGTGAAGTTTTAGAGTGGCTTTTTGAGTTTTTGTTGAGTCAAGATAAAAAGTTTTATGAACTTGTAGCATTTGCGATTATGAATAATCATGTGCATATTCTTTTTAAGCCCTTACAAAGTTTGAGTAAGGTTATGCAGAGGATTAAGGGCGTGAGCGCTAAGAAAATAAATGAGCTATTAGGTAAAAGCGGTAGATTGTGGGCAGATGATTATTATGATAAAGTGATTAGAGATGAGAAGCATTTTTGGGTGGTGTATGAGTACATTAAAAATAATCCGTTGAAGATAGATAATTGCGGACTTCCAAAGAGCGGGGCTAGAGTGTCACTTCCGAGATTTTACGGAGTTTATGAATGATTAAAACTATCAGCAGACAAAAAGGTATGAATAACCTAACCACAACTACCGACACCATCTCATACAAAATCCACACCATCCGTGGGCTTGTTGTGATGCTCGATAGGGATTTGGCGGAGTTGTACGGGGTAGAGACAAAACGTATCAATGAAGCAGTCAAAAACAATCAAGATAAATTTTGCAACAGTTCAAAAGGTAGCCTAAAATGACAACCGAACCAAATAACCAAATCATCATCTATGAAGACACAAACGGAGAGGTCAAGCTTGATGTATCGCTTGAAAACGAGACGGTATGGCTTAGCCAGAAACAGTTAGAAGTGCTTTTTGATAGGGATAAATCTGTTATATCAAGGCATATAAAAAATATTTTTAAAGAGGGTGAACTAGATAGAGATTCAGTTGTTGCAAAAAATGCAACAACTGCCAGCGATGGGAAAATATATCAAGTAGAATTTTATAACCTTGATATGAATATCTCACTAGGTTATAGGGTAAACTCCAAAAGAGCAACAAGTTTTAGAGTGTGGGCAACCAAAGTCCTCAAAGAGTACCTCATAAACGGCTATGCTATCAACCAAAATAGGCTAGAACAAAAGGGCTTGAAAGAGCTAAATGAGACTATATCGTTACTTAAAGATACCATCTCAAAAAGTGAACTAGAGCTTAGCGAAGCAAAGGGCTTGCTTGATGTTTATTGAATTTATGCTTGAGATGATTTTAAAATCTATTCAAAATATAAAAAATGACAATGTCCCAATAAATGTCTCTAAAAATGACCCAATAAAAAGAGTTGATAAAATCATCGAAATCATTAGAGAAAATAAAGATATAACAATAGCTGAACTTGCAAATAAATTAGATGTAGCAGATAAAACAATAAAAAGAGATATTACAAAACTAAAAGAACAAAATAGACTTACAAGAGTTGGAAGCCTAAAATCTGGATATTGGGAAGTGAATAAATGACAAAAATTACTGAAAATGAAATAGAGCTTTTTGCTCTTACGCTTTTTGAAAAGCTCGGTTACAACTACATCTATGCTCCAGAGCTGACAAGAAATCATGAAGAGGTATTACTCAAAGATAGACTTATAAATGCTGTAGAGAAAATCAATCCATCTTTGCCACAGAGTGCTATAGAAGATGCTATAAAACAGTGTGAGCGCATCAAATCAAGCGAACTCTTAAGCGACAATGAAACCTTTCATAAGCTCTTGGTAGAAGGTGTAAAAGTTGATGTACAAAGAGATGGTATCACTCGTGGGGAGATAGTGCATCTAGTAGATTTTGACGATGTGAGTAACAATGACTTTGTCGTGGCAAATCAATTTACTATCATAGAAAATGGACATAACAAACGACTAGATATTATCCTTTTTGTAAATGGCTTACCTTTGGTGGTGATTGAGCTAAAAAATGCAATTGATGAAAATGCCACGATAAAATCAGCCCATAACCAAATCGGCACTTATAAATTACTCATACCATCACTTTTTACTTACAATGCTTTTTGTGTGATAAGTGACGGTATAGAGGCAAAAGCAGGGACTATTTCATCTGGACTTAGTCGCTATATGGCATGGAAAACAAGCGATGGAGAGAGTGAAGCTTCAAGGCTCATACCTCAGATTGAAACACTTATAAAAGGTATGTTAAATCATCTTGTATTACTTGACTTGGTACGAAGCTTTATAGTGTTTGAAAAATCAAAAAAAGAGGACAAAAACGGCATCGTAACTATTGAAACGATTAAAAAATTAGCAGCGTATCACCAATACTACGCGGTAAATAAAGCAGTTCAAAGAACACTAGCGGCAAGTAGTGAGGGCGGAGATAAAAAAGGTGGAGTTGTTTGGCACACACAAGGAAGCGGAAAATCACTTTCAATGGTGTTTTATACAGGTAAAATAGTCCTCGCACTCAATAATCCTACCGTTCTTGTTATCACTGATAGAAATGATTTGGACGATCAGCTTTTTGATACCTTTGCAAGTTGTGGCAATCTGTTAAGACAAGAACCGATGCAAATAGAAGATAGAGAGGACTTAAAACAAAAGCTTAAAGTTGCAAGCGGTGGAGTAATATTTACGACTATTCAAAAGTTTCAGCCTGAGGAGGGAAATGTCTATGATATGCTCTCAGACAGAAGAAATATAGTAGTAATAGCCGATGAAGCACACCGTACGCAGTATGGATTTAAACCAAAAACAGTAGATGACAAAGACGAAAATGGCAATGTCATAGGAAAAAAAGTAGTGTATGGTTTCGCAAAATATTTAAGAGATGCTTTGCCAAACGCTACTTATCTAGGATTTACGGGAACACCTATTGAGAGCGGTGATGTCAATACTCCAGCGGTATTTGGGGATTATGTAGATATTTATGATATTTCTCAAGCAGTGGAAGATGGTGCGACGGTAAAAATCTACTATGAAAGCCGACTTGCAAAAATTAATCTAAGCGATGAGGGAAAAGAGCTAGTACGTGAGCTTGATGATGATTTATCGTATGAAGAGATGGACCAAACACAAAAAGCCAAATCAAAATGGACAAAACTTGAAGCTCTCATCGGAAGCAAGAACCGAATAAAAGAGGTAGCCGCTGATATAGTAGCTCACTTTGAAAATCGTCAAGAAGTGTTTGATGGCAAAGGGATGATTGTCTCTATGAGTAGAAGAATAGCCGTAGAACTTTATAATGAAATCATTGCTTTAAGACCAGCTTGGCATAGTGATGATTTAGACAAGGGTGTGATTAAAGTAATTATGACGGCAAGCAGTTCAGATGGGGCTGAAATGGCAAAACATCATACCTCTAAGCAGCAGCGTCGTGATTTAGCAAATCGTATGAAAGATGTCAATGATAAGCTGCGCCTTGTAATCGTAAGGGATATGTGGCTTACAGGGTTTGATGCTCCGTCTATGCACACACTTTACATAGATAAACCTATGAAAGGACACAACCTTATGCAAGCGATTGCAAGGGTAAATAGGGTTTACAAAGATAAACCAGGTGGACTTGTGGTTGATTATCTAGGGATTGCTAGTGACTTGAAAAAAGCTCTTTCTTTTTATAGTGATAGTGGAGGAAAAGGAGATCCTGCACTTGCTCAAGAGCAAGCAGTAGCACTCATGCTTGAAAAACTCGAAATAGTTTCTCAAATGTATCATGGATTTGCTTATGAACAGTATTTTGAGCTTGATACAAGAGGAAAGCTATCTTTGATACTTGAGGCGGAAGAGCATATTTTGGGGCTTGAAGACGGTAAAAAAAGATATATTGAGGAAGTAACGGCACTCTCACAGGCATTTGCTATTGCCATACCTCACGATCAGGCTATGGATGCAAAAGATGAAATCGCATTTTTCCAAGCTGTAAAAGCAAGACTTGTAAAATTTGAAAGTAAAGAAACGAGAAGTGATGAAGAGATAGAAACAACCATACGACAGGTAATCGACCAAGCTCTTGTAACAGAACAAGTGATAGATATATTTGATGCAAGCGGTATTAAAAAGCCTGATATTTCAATACTTTCAGAAGAATTTTTACTTGAAGTAAAAAACATGAAGCATAAAAATATCGCTCTTGAAGTACTCAAAAAGCTTTTAAATGATGAGATAAAAATAAGATCAAAAACAAATCTAGTACAAAGTAAGTCTTTGATGGAGATGCTTGAAAACTCTATCAAAAAATACCACAACAAAATCATCACTGCGGTTGAAGTGATAGATGAGCTTATCAATATAAGTAAAGACATAAAATCGATGGATAAAGAGCCAAAAGAGTTAGGACTTACTGATTTTGAGTATGCTTTTTACACGGCAGTTGCAAATAATGAGAGTGCAAAAGAGCTTATGAGTAAAGAGGTGCTGCGGGAACTTGCCGTAGTGCTTACTCAAAAAGTGCGAGAAAACGCAAGTATTGACTGGACAATAAAAGAGAGTGTACGAGCAAAACTAAAAATTGCAGTAAAAAGAGTGCTTAGACAATTTGGCTATCCGCCTGATATGCAAGCACTTGCTACCGAAACGGTGCTTAAGCAAGCCGAGATGATAGCAAGCGAGATAACCGAACTATAATCGTTCTAGTATCTTCTCTACTACCGCGGCGGGATCGGCGTCTTTGTAGATGGGGCGCCCCACGACGATAAAATCGACAAGCGCTTCGTGGGCGTAGGCTATGTCGGCTACGCGCTCTTGATCCCCTGCATCTTCACCGAAAGGTCGGATGCCGGGGGTGAGGGTCATAAACTCTTTTGATGTGACGTTTTTGATGCTGAGCGATTCGTACGCCGAACACACTACGCCGTCAAGCCCGCTCTCATATGCATCTTGCGCGAACTGATCCGCTTTTTGGGCGATCGGCTTTTCGTACACTTTTACAAAATCCTCGTCGCTAAAAGAGGTAAGCGCCGTTACCGCCAAAACGATGGGGCGTTTCTCATAGGGAGAGAGGCGCTCCATCACCGTTTGCATCGCTTTGCGTCCCGCGCTGGCATGGACGTTGAACATATCGACACCCAGCCCCATAATGGACTCCGCGGCGTCTGCCATGGTGTTTGGGATGTCGTAAAGTTTTAGATCTAAAAAGATTTTAAAATCGGGGTTGATCTTTTTTATGGCATGTATAAAATCGGCACCGTCGCGGATGTAGGAGCGAAAGCCGACTTTGAGCCACACGTCGTAAGCTTTGATTTTCTTAACAAGTGTGAGGTTCTCCTCTTTTGTCGGCAAGTCAAGGGCGATACATAGTTGCATGGAATTCTCTTTGTGAAAAATTTAGGAAATTATACCGTTTTGAAGATAGGAAAAAAAGAAAGAAGGGAAGTTCTTGGCATGTACATGCCAAGAACTTTGAAAATTACAACTTACAAGACTGAACCGTACTTGCGATTGTTGCAACGATAGAAGGATCTTCAAGCGTCGAGATATCTTGCGTGATCGCTTCCCCTTTTGCGATAGAGCGTAGAATACGTCTCATGATTTTACCCGAACGTGTTTTAGGGAGTCCGGGAACGAAAACCATCTCATCACAAAGCGCGATGTTTCCGATCTCTTTTTGGATCACTTTGTTGATCGCTTTGACCTCTTCAACCTCGTCGGCGATACCGTTGTCGGATTTGAGTACGACGTACGCGAAGATACCTTCCCCTTTGATCTCGTGCGGTTTACCTACTACGGCAACCTCGGCTACGTTGGCATGTTTTTTGATTGCCGCTTCAACTTCGGCAGTTCCCATACGGTGACCCGAAACGTTGATAACATCATCCGTACGACCCGTGATGGTGATATAACCCTCAGCATCGTACACGGCGCCGTCACCCGTAAAGTAAACAGGTTTTCCGTCTTTTTTAACGTCGCCGAAGTACGATTTGACAAAACGGTCTTTGTCTCCCCAAATACCGCGGATCATTGAAGGCCAAGGACGCGTTACACACATATAACCACCTTCGCCCGGCTCCACTTTTACACCCGTTTGCGGGTCTAAAATCTCTGCCATGATTCCCGGAAGCGGGAACGTAGCACATGCAGGTTTGATCGGCGTTGCACCGGGGAGCGGAGAGACGATATGCCCGCCCGTTTCTGTTTGCCAGTAGGTATCGACGATCGCACATCTGCTGCTGCCTACCTCTTCGTAGTACCATTTCCATGCCGCAGGGTCGATCGGCTCACCGACGGTTCCAAGCACTTTGAGGCTTGAGAGGTCGTATTTTGCAGGCTCGTTTTCACCCGTTTTGTGGAGTACACGGATCGCCGTAGGTGCGGTGTAGAATTGGTTGATTTTGTACTCCTCTACCATTTTCCACGGACGTCCCGCATCCGGGTAGGTCGGTACACCTTCGAACATAACCGTCGTCGCACCCATCGCAAGAGGACCGTAAACGATGTAAGTATGCCCCGTGATCCAGCCCACGTCCGCCGTACACCAGTAGGTATCGTTCTCTTTAACGTCAAACACCCACTCCATCGTCATTTGTGCCCAAAGGATATACCCCGCTTGGTTGTGCTGTACCCCTTTTGGTTTTCCCGTACTTCCTGACGTGTAAAGCAAGAAAAGCGGGTCTTCACTCTCCATAACTTCAGGCTCGCATGTTACCGCTTGGTGTTTGATAAGCTCGTTGTAGGAGTAATCACGTCCTGCAACCCATGTGATCTCTTCGTTGTTTCTCTCTACGATAAGCACTTTTTGTACAGGCGTTTCCCCCGCGATCGCTTGATCGACGACAGGTTTTAGCATGTAAGGTTTATCTTTTCTGTATGCGCCGTCTGCGGTGATAACCACTTTTGCTTCGGCGTCTTCGATACGGTCTTTAAGCGCTTCGGCAGAGAATCCTCCAAATACGATCGAGTGGATCGCTCCGATTCTCGCACATGCCAGCATTGCGTATGCCGCTTCGGGAATCATCGGCATGTAGATTACGACACGGTCACCTTTTTTGACACCGAATTCGTTTTTAAGAAGGTTCGCAAAGCGGTTTACGTTGTAGTAAAGCTCCAAATAGGTGATAATCTGCTTGTCGCCGCGATCCCCTTCAAAAATGATAGCCGCTTTGTTTTTGCGACTCTCTAGGTGTCTATCGATACATTGCACCGAAACGTTGAGTTTTCCTCCGACAAACCAGTTTACAAACGGGAAGTTTTGGTTATCCATAACCTCTTTAAAAGGCTCCATCCAAGTGATTTTCTCTTTTGCAAAACCACCCCAAAAACCTTCATAATCCTCCATCGCCGCATCTTGAAGCGCTTGGTATTCACACATATTTTTAATTCTTGCATTTTTGCTGAATTCTTTGTTTGGTTTAAAAACCGGTTTGAGTTGTACTTCTGACATTTGTTATTTCTCCTTGGTTAATTTTAAATAGATCATTGCCGTCATGATCGCGTCGTTGACGGCGTTATGGGCTCCCATTTGGGGAATGTTGCATTTGTGCAAGATTGTATCGAAGCGTAAATCAATATTTCCTTGAGGGATCAATGTAATTGTCTTCTCAAAATAGATTTCAGATACTTCGATCATCTCGTTTGGCAACGTAATTCCAAGCATCGGCTTGATATATTTGTTGATCATCGCGACGTCAAACTCTAGGTAATATCCCACCAAAGGGCTAGGACCGATAAAATAGAGAAACTCCCGTATCGCTTCCTCGGCGTCTTTGGCATGTTCGAGATCGCACGGGCGTATCTTGTGTATTTGGATACTTTTGGAGCTGATCTCTTTGGAAGGTTTGAGATACACCTCGAACGTTTGCGACGTGATGATCTTGTTCTCTCTCACTTTTACCGCGCCGATAGAGAGTATTTCGTCTTGCGCGGGGTTAAGCCCCGTCGTTTCGGTGTCAAATACCACGTATTCGTGCGGCGCGGGTGCATCAAACAAAAAAGCAAACTCCTCCTCTTTGAGGTTTTTGAGATTCGCCTTTTTCTTGTAGGCGGCTATCCATGCACCAAACATCAGCCCACCATATTCAAGTGAAAATGAAAACTCATAAACTTTTTGAATTTATTTATGATTTTAAAACTGTCCTTGAGCAGATCGACTTGGATCTTCTCAAGTTTTGCCGGATTGATATAGTTTGCTTCGCTAAGATCCCGCGCTTCGAGCATCGCTTTGAGGCGGAGTGTCGAGAGGGTATCGAAACACTCGATAAGCTCGGTGGCGAAGGTCTTATCAAAAATACCTTTGTTGTTTAACTCTTTGATTCTTTGTATCGTATTTGTTTCTTTGATTTCGTATTGTAATGCTAACGTTCTGATTCCGTGAACGAGTGCGAAAATACCTCCTTTTTTAAGATCGAGTTTGTTGTTTCTGTTTTTCTCAAGCAAAAAGCCCGAGAAAAGCGAAAGCGGCGTATCAAACGCCAAAACCGCTTTTGCCATGTGGGCGAGCACATCGTCTCTGGCATGGAAACGGTGGTGCAAAAAGTTTTTAAGCTCCTCTAAAAGCTTGCTGTCTCCCGCGACGCATTTGGCGTCCATAAAGATGCTCAGCTGTTGGAGTGCCTCTTCGTTCATCGTCGAAACCCACGAATCTATGAGGGTTTTATACCCCCTTACGTCGCGGCGGTAAAACTCGTTGCTCACCATCACGTTGCCTTGGCATGCAGGAAAACCGAGTTCCAAAAGGGAGCGGTTAAGCTGCATCATCGGCTCATAAAAGAGTGCGACGTCGATGCCGTTTTGCACCACGAGGGCGTTGTCTTGATCGGTTTTGATGCTTTGCTCTTCGCGCCCCTCCGAACCCATGACGATAAGCGCGCATTTGTCTTGAAGCTCTTTTGGCACGTACATGCCAAAGAGTTTTTTGTAGATTTTGGCATTGAGGGTTGCGACAAGCTTGGTGATGTAGCGCACCTTCACCCCTTTGGAGTGGAGGGTGATAAGGAGGTTGCGAAGATCCTCTTGGAGGGTTTTTAGATCCTCCATGCTCGAAGCTTTGTCGATGCGCACCGCCACAAGGTGGGAGTGGCTGGCAAAGTAGCTGAGCAGGTCAAGCTGTTCGAGTATCCCGACGATTGCGCCGTTGTGGGTGACGACGAGGCGTTTGATCTCGTTTTGGGTCATAAGCAAGAGGGCGTTAAATAAAAAGTCGTTTTGCTCGATCGTAATAAGCCCGTAAGAGGCTATCTCGCTCACCTTCTCCTCTATGGCATGTGCGCCCAAAAGCACTTTTTCGCGCAGGTTTGTATCGGTGATGATCCCGTACTCCTCACCCTTTTGCAAGAGTATCACCCGTGCTTTGAGCTCTTTCATCTTCAGCAGGGCGTTGTAGATGCTCTCGTTGGCATCTACGATACATGCCGCATGGAGGTAGATGTCGCTCACCCGCGAGACCAAAAACGGCGTCAAAGAGCTTTGCGCGTCGTAGTCTTTGAGGTGTTGATGGCGGCTGACGAAGTCTTGCAGGAAATAGCTTTGTACCTGTTTGTTCTCCAAAAGCTCCAAAAAATCCTCTTTTTTGATCTCATAACAGATAAGATCCTCTTCGACGATGAATTTTGATTCGGTTTTGCCGTAGATCAGCGCGTCGGCATCGAAGCTGTCGCCCTTGGTGTAAACGTAGTGGATCTCATCGTCGATAAGTTCGTGAACACTTCCTTTGATGATGATGGTAAAGGCTGCGGCAGGGATATTTTTTGAGATGAGAAGGGTGTCTTTGGGGTAGTAGGCTATATCTATCTTATGCATCAGCGCATCAAGCGTGGCGGATGAGAGAAGCTCAAAAGGGTGGATCGATTCGATTAGTTTTCTTTGATCTAAGATACTCAACAATACCTCCGATTCTTTGGCATGTAGAAAACTCTACATGCCAAGGGTTTTGATTTAGTGCTCACTCGCACCCTCTGCACCGATACCCGTTTGTGAACGGATAAACTGTGCTTCAAATTTCTCTTGTTCCTCTTTCGCACTTTGCGAATTGTCGGTGATAGAGAAGATGTAGGTTGCAACAAACGCTACGCTCATCGAGAAGAGTGCCGGATATTTGTACGGGAAGATCGCTTCAGCGTTTCCAAGTACGTCAACCCACACCGCAGGCCCGAGGATAAGTAAAAGTACCGCAGTTCCAAGACCTAAACTTCCCCCTACAACCGCACCGCGAGTCGTCAAACGTCTCCAGTACATAGAGAGGAAAAGGATCGGGAAGTTCGCAGATGCCGCGATAGCAAACGCAAGACCGACCATGAACGCGATGTTTTGGCTCTCAAACGCAATACCTAAAAGGATAGCGATGATACCAAGAGCGATCGTTGCGATTTTAGAAACTTTCATCTCCGTAACCGAATCAACTTGACCTTTTCTGATAACAGAAGAGTAAAGGTCGTGGCTGATTGCCGAAGCACCCGCTAATGTAAGACCCGAAACAACCGCTAAGATCGTAGCAAACGCAACCGCCGAGATAAACCCTAGGAAGAAGTCTCCGCCTACTGCGTGGCTTAAGTGGATCGCCGCCATGTTGTTACCGCCAAGAATCGGTGAACCGCCGCTGATCGCTTGTTTTGCAAGGTCTAAGTATTCAGGCTGGCCTAAAACCATAACGATAGCACCAAAACCGATGATGAACGTTAAGATATAGAAATACCCGATAAAGCCCGTTGCATAGAAAACCGATTTACGTGCTTCTTTTGCATCTGCAACCGTAAAAAATCTCATAAGGATGTGTGGAAGACCCGCAACACCGAAGATAAGTGCGACTGCCAACGAGATCGCCGAGATCGGATCGCTTACCAATTTCCCAGGAGCCATAATAGAAACATCTTTGAGCTCAACCGCATGGGCAAACAGGCTGCCGAAGTTGAAGTTGTAGTGCGCCATAACCGCAACCGCCATAAACGTAGCACCAGAGAGGAGCAAGAACGCTTTGATGATCTGAACCCACGTAGTCGCAAGCATACCGCCGAATGTTACGTAAAGGATCATAAGGATACCCACGATAAATACCGCTACTTCGTAGTTAAGACCGAATAAAAGCTGGATAAGTTTTCCCGATCCTACCATTTGTGCGATCAAATAAAGGATAACCGTAGCGATCGAACCAAATGCCGCCAAAATACGTACGGGTGTTTGGCGTAGTCTATACGATGCAACGTCTGCGAATGTATATTTTCCGAGGTTACGTAAAGGTTCTGCAATCATGAAAAGGATAACAGGCCAACCTACAAGAAAACCGATAGAGTAGATCAAACCGTCATACCCGCTCGCATATACAAGTCCGGAAATCCCAAGGAAAGAAGCAGCAGACATATAGTCCCCCGCGATCGCCATACCGTTTTGAAAGCCCGTGATCCCTCCGCCTGCGGTGTAGAAATCTTTTGCGCTTTTCGTGCGTTTTGCAGCCCAATAAGTGATACCTAAAGTAGCACCTACGAAAATAAGGAACATTACGATAGCCGAAACGTTAAGCTCTTTTGCTGCCTCTGCACCTGCG
This sequence comes from Sulfurimonadaceae bacterium, assembly GCA_963664885.2. Lineage (GTDB taxonomy): Bacteria > Campylobacterota > Campylobacteria > Campylobacterales > Sulfurimonadaceae > Sulfurimonas. The sequence goes on along the minus strand of CAXXSB010000009.1, from coordinate 23,183 downwards.
TTTGCAGCAAAAACAGCCATCGTTCCCGCGATTAGAAATAAAAATATTCTATGAAACATACTAAATATCCTTTAGAGAGTTTTTGATCTTGTTGTTAAGATCGTCAAATTCGCCGTTTGCTCTTTTTGTGTAGATACCCGTGAGGATAAATGCAAAAAAGATAACGCCCATACCGACGGGAATCCCTACCGTCGTAACGGTATCGCTGCTAAGAGGCGTTCCCAAAATATGGGGGAAATACGCGATTAGCAAGATAAATCCGAAATACACGATCAACATGATAATAGAGAGAATCACCGCAAAAGAGGTTCTTTTTGCGACGAGTTCTTTATAGTTTGGATCGTTTTTGATCTGTTCGACGAGTTCTTTGTTCATCTAATGCTCCTTAAAAGTTGTAGTTTGCGATAAGTCTGTACTCATCCCAGTCTCTGCCGTTTGCATAGTCTCTTGGGAAATTTCCGCGAAGACGTAACTGAAGGTTTTTGACCGCTTCAGGGCTGTAAATAGCATCGAAGCCCGCTTCGCTTGCCGTTCTCGCCGTTCCGTAGCCGCTGTTGTCGTCCATGTCAAACTCTACGTAGTACCCTGTGAGATTAACATTTGCGCCTACGTTTTTAAAGTTGTAGTTCGCCGCAACTTTTGCCGCATCCGTCCCTGCTATAAACTGGTGGCGCGTAACCATCCCTTGCGTATATGCAGGCATACCGCCCCACGGGGAGATCGTTGATTTTTCTAGGCTTCCCGAAACGGCGGCAGCTTCGCTTTGTTGCGAGTATGCCAAAGAGAGGGTGAAATCGCTTACTTTTGCATCGAATTTTGCACCCCAGTAAAGAGATGACACTTTCCCTGCCAAAGAATCTCCCACATCATCCTCTTTGATGAACTGTGCACTGAGTGATGGTTTGATGGCATCGGTTACAAGGCATTTCCAAGAGAGGTTCGCTTCTCCGTAGACGGCATTTAAAATATCGTGTGCGTAGTAATCCCAAAGCTGAAGTTTGAGGTTTTCAACGCCCGTGTAAGTTGCAGAAACAACAGATACGCCGTCGGTTTTTTTATCGATCGCCCACGTACCCATGTTGGTAAATTCCCCTTGGTACTCGGCGTTGTTAGTAGCAACTGCCGTGTAACCTGCAGTAACCCCCAAGATACCGCCCGCGTACTGGTTCGCAAACGTTCCCGGTGCAAATTTCGTTACGTGTCCCGCGATCAACGTCGTATCTGGAATGTCTTTATTGATAACAAGATATGCTTCAAAAAGGTTTGGCAGCATTCTTGCATCGTCGCTTCCCGCTAGAGGCGTATCAAGTTTTTGGCGCCCCCCTTTAAATACCGTGTTGGAGATGGCATATTGCACATACGCTTCCCCTAAAATCGAATAGGAAGAACCGTCGTTGGCAAGAAGAGAAGCGTTTGGCCCCATAACGTCTTTTTCAAGTCCGCTGAAAATACGGTTTGTCGTGTAAAACGCCGCTCCCAAATTCAACCCTTCATACGCAGCCGTTTCAAATTTCAAATGACCGCCGATCGCCGTTGCGATTTGTCTGTCTGCTTTTGTATTGTCGTCACGATTGATGTGAAACATTCTGATCTGCCCGCTTGTTTTCCCCTCAGAAAACATTGTGCTTAGATCATCGGCCCCTTGTACGTTTGCAGCACCCAAAAGAGCGGTGGCAAAAACACTTAACGCGATTTTTTTATTCATCTGTTATTCCCCTGTAATTTTTTTACACTCAAATGGTAAAAGAGAAACATAGCATGAACGTAGCAATAGAAAAAAATTATATATCTAGGGAAAAAAAGAGAAAAGAGTGTGTAAAAAAGTAACGTTACGAGGTGGGTTTGTCGATCATATACCCCATGCCGCGTACGTTTTGGATCACGTTTTCGTGCAAATACTTCTTTAAACGGTTGATTTCAGCACGAATCGTAGCATTGTCGACCACCTGTTCATCCCATACGTAGGTGCGAAACTGCTCGAAATCGACCACTCTGCCGCGGTTTCTGGCTAAAAGGTCGATGATTTGGGATTGTTTTTTCGTCAAAACCTGCGGGGTTGAGTTAAAAAGTAACGTCGAGTGCTCCTGATCGTAACTGTAGTTTTTAGAAAGTCGCAGATGCACCCGCGGCACTTCGCACGAGAGGACGACGCGGTCTATTTTTAACGAGAGCTCTTTAAGATGAAACGGTTTTTTTAAGTAATCGTAACACCCCAGAGCATAGGCGCGTGAAATATCTTCTATATCGACAAGGGCGCTGATGTAGATGGTTGGGATGTGGATTTTAAGTTCGTGAAGTTTTTCGAGCAACGTAAGCCCGTCGACGTTGGGAACGTTGATATCCAAGATACAAAGATCGTAGAGTTTTGTCTGCAACGCTTCGTAAACGCTTTGCCCCTCAAAGTAAGGGTCTACGCTGTGGTTGAGCGCTTCTAAATATTCGCAGATCGCTTCGCTGAGCATCACCTCGTCTTCTAAAAGAAGTATCTTCATTATTTTCCCATCATCTTGAATTTGTAGCTAAAAGTGTTTTTTCTCTCCGAAGAATCTAGCGCAATTGTAACACCTTCCTCTTGACAAAGAGATTTGACAAGCCCAAGCCCCAGTCCAAAACCCTCCACCCCTTTTGCTTCTCTGTAGTACGCTTCAAATATCTTCTCGCCGTCGTGTATCTCTTTGGAGCGGCTGCCGATGGCGAGTTGTAAAAACACCGTATCGGTATCGAGGGTGACTTCGATCGTCTCGTTTGGAAGGGTATACTTGATCGCGTTGGTGATGGTGTTGTCGATGATGCGTTGGAGTTTTGTTTCATTGAAATAGATATATGCCTCTTTTACCTTTGGCATGTAGCTAAAACAGAGGCGCGACATCTGTGCCACCTCACTGAAAAAGTCGATGCGCGAGGCTAAGAATGCTTCGAGATCGATCGCGGCCTTGGGGTAGGGGACTTGATCTTTTTTGACAAGGTAGCTGAGATCGTCGTAGATGCTAAAGAGATTTTTCACCGCGACCTCTATTTTGGAGATATGTTTCTCTTTTTCGTGTTTCATGCCATAGAGTTCGATATTGGTGAGAATAACGCTTAGCGGCGTGTTGGTCTCGTGCACCGTGTAGCGAAGAAACTCTTTTTGTGCTTTGATGAGGTCGTCGCGCAGTTTTTGCTCTTTTAAAAGGTGGTCGTTGCTCTCGATGAGTTTTTTCGTTTTTCTGTAAACCTGCTGCTCAAGCCCTTGGTTAAGCTCTTGGAGTACCCTTTTTTGTTCGGATATGGTGTTTGCCATCGAGTTGGCGTAGGTAACCATCATTTTAAACTCCTCGAAAAAAAGCTTGTCGGGATCGAGCGTCGTCTTGGCATGTGCCGCTTTTTTGAAAAACGTGAGGTAGGCGTCGATGTCGCGTTGCAGGAGGGTGTGAAAGATTTTGGAGATACCGAACATAATCGCAAAAATGATAAAAGAGAGGGTAGCGATGGCAATCGTATTCTTTATAAGAAGGGTTTTGAGTTTTTGGCGGTTGCGTTCATGCTGCTGCTCGTAGTCGTACAAAGAGAGCTCTTCATAGGCACGTTGTTCGGTATGAAGCGCCTGCTCGTAATCGAAATAGTTCTCTTTAATAAGCAGATAGGCAAAGATAATGGTAAAAAGAAAAATAAAAAGGGTTGTGAAGATGTTTGCTTGGTTGATCGTTACCGATCGCAGTTTTGAGCCTAAACGCTCTTTAAAATTTGCAAGCGAAGTTAAAAACACTAAAAATTTTCCTTAAAACTAGGAGATGGAAAAAGGATTATAACCATATTGGGTTGAGAGAATTTAGAAATATTTATTATAATACGCAAAATTTTTACCAAGGGCAAAAGAATGTTTTTTAAAAAAGAACTCAAAGTATATAACCTAAGCCAAGAGGAGCTCAGCAAGCTTCAATGGGCAAAAATCACGACGAACAAGGGAGTTATGTGGGTAAAACTCTACCCCGAAGAGACCCCTAACACGGTAGCGAACTTTGCACATTTGGCGCAAAGCGGTTTTTATGACGGTTTGAACTTTCACCGTGTAATCCCGGGCTTTATGGCACAAGGCGGATGCCCGCACGGAACGGGAACGGGCGGACCTGATTGGGCTATTCCGTGTGAGACGGCGCTCAATAAAACGCGTCACCGCAGAGGGGTGATCTCTATGGCGCACGCAGGGCCAAACACGGGTGGAAGCCAGTTCTTCATCACGTTCGTAGCAACCCCGCATCTTGACGGCGTACATACGGTTTTCGGCGGCATCGAAGAGAACGATGCAGAGAGCTTTAGCGTACTCGATAGCATCCGCGGACAAGACGATATCAACTCGATCGAGATTTTAGAAACACGTTCGTAAAATCTTACCATGCCAAGCTTTGGCATGTAGTAAGACTTTTAGCCTCTTGAGGCTCTACGTACGGTTGCAACCGTATCTTCCAAAAAAAACTCTCCATGCCATACGATCCTATCTTCCTTTGCTTGTTCTTCTCTTTTTTACATACTCAGCACCCATTAATGTAACTTCCTATACTATTATGCAAAATCATTTAAAGGTCTTTTATGTTAAAAAATAACAAAAAGCTCATCCTCTTTTTAGGGATTTTGGGAGTTGCTTTGGCGGTGGTTGCGTATCGCTATTTTCTTCCCAAAGAACAAGCGTCGCTTGAGGTCGCAACAAGCTATTTCCCCGCGGTGACACGCTATGAGACGCCCGATAACTTGAGTATTACGTTTCAAAACAGTGCAGATACCCTCAATAAAGAGTACCAAAAACAGATGAGTTCCCCCATCGCTCCTTTGGATGCAATAGACAAAGAGGTTACAAGCGGGGTTTCTCTCTCGCCCGCTTTGTCGGGCAGCTGGAGATGGTCAAGTGAAAACACCCTCACGTTCACCCCTAAACAGGATTGGCCTGCAAATCAGGAATTCGTTATAAACTTGAGCCAAAAGCTTTTTGACGCAAATGCACTTGAACTTGCTACCACCTCCATAAAATGGGTGACTCCCGCTTTTGAGGGTTCTATCGATAGAATGAGTCTTGAACAAGATATCGCGGGGGGGAAAGATCATAATATTTTCGCCACCATGACCTTTACGCACCCTGTGGATATCGCCTCCGTGAAAAAAAATCTCAAACTTTTTGATAGCGCCAATGCGCAAGAGATCCCCTATGAACTCACTCACGAGGCAAATCTTAAAACACTTTATGTGCGCTCCGACACCGTTGCCATTGCAGACAAAGAGCGCTACATTAAACTGTTCATGGGCAAAGATATTCAAACCACTTTAGGTAAAACCTCCCTCTATGAAGCCCAAGAGAGTAAAATCTTAATTCCCGATATTTACAGTTTTCTCAAAATAAGTTACGTCAATTATTCGATCATAAACAATAAAGATGCAAATCCCGAACAGATTTTCCATATCTCGCTTACCGATGCCGTCACGTTTGAAGAGTTCTCCAAACATGCCAAGGTTGCAGTGGAGTTGCATGACAAAGCCAAACAAGAAGCATCAAAAAACTCTTTTTCAACCAAGCTGACACTCCTGCCGATACAAGGAACCTCCTCAAAAGATTATTTTTTCAAATCAGAAATTCCCCTCGGCGGGCAAGTCTCTGTAACGCTTCTAAAAGGGATGCGCTCCGTGAACGGTTTCGTACTGCGCCGCGATATCAAAGAGCGCCGCTATATCCCCGCCTATCCGACAGAGATAAAAATTATGGGAGAGGGTTCGATTTTGGCGCTCTCGGGGGAGAAAAAAGTGAGCTTTGCCGTTCGCGGGGTCAATGGACTCAAAGTAAGCGTGCAAAAGCTTCAAGATGAGCAAATCAATCATCTTATATCCCAAACGAACGGAGATATAACATCACCCTATTTTAGATCCTACTCCTTTAATTTCGAGAATATCACCGAAAAACAGCTTCAAGAGGTAATTCCGCTTGCTTCGCACCATCCAAAAGACCAAAACTATGCCTCTTTGGATCTCTCCAAATATCTACGCAATCAGGGAAGCGGCATCTTTTTTATTCAGGTAGAAGATTACAACATCGAAAAAAAACAGCGCGATTTTTATATTGAGGACAAAAGGCTTATTATCGTCACCGATATGGGTATCGTCGTAAAAAAAGCCAATGACGGTAGCAGGGATGTTTTTGTAGAATCTATCACCCGCGGCAAGCCCATCGACGGTGCCAAAGTAAGCGTGCTCGGCAAAAACGGACAAGCCATCGAGACAAAGCTCACATCTTCGGAGGGAAAAGCAAGCTTTTTGAATCTTGATAGCTACACCCAGGCACAAACACCGACGGTCATAGTGGCACAAAAAGGGAACGATCTCTCTTTTATCCCTTATGAATCGTATGCCAGAAATATCAACTACTCTAGGTACGATATCAGCGGTGTCGGCGCATCGAGTGCGGACAAAAACAAAGAGCTTAGCGCCTATGCTTTCAGCGACCGTGGAATCTATAGACCGGGGGAAAACGTGCATCTCGCATCGGTCGTACGTCAGGGCGATTTTTATCTTGAAAAAGGAACCGTTGTGCGTGCAAAAGTTTTTGATGCACAAAACAAAACGGTGTATAGAAAAGATTTTTCACTTGATCCAAGCGGTTTTTTCGAGATCGACATGCCAACCTCTCTGAGCAGCCCGACGGGAACATATAGTTTTAATATTTACCTTCCTGTTAAAACCTCTTCGGGGTATGAAAGTGAAAACTATCTAGGCGGTGCCTCCTTTGCACTCGAAGAGTTCCAACCCGACACCATGAAGATAAAAACGAAATTCAATCCGTATAAAAGCGCGGGATGGGTGGGTCTTAAAGATTTAAAGGCGCAGGTAACCCTTACGAACCTTTTTGGTCTTCCCGCGCAAAATAGAAATATTCACGCCCGCGCAACACTTACGCCGACGCAGTTTCATTTTTCAAAATACGCGGAGTATAAATTTGCTACACCCCGTTTCAATGAAAAGATGCTCCGATCCCAAGAGATACATTTTAACGATATGAAAACCGACAAACAGGGTTTTGCCTCGTTTGACGTGCAGCTTCCGTACGATGAGGGTGTATTCCGCCTTGATTTTGACGCCGAAGGATTTGAACCCGATGGAGGCAGAAGCGTACGCGCAAAAACGACCGCGCTCCTCTCTAATGCGCCTTACATGCTAGGAGTAAAAGCAGACGGCGACCTCTCTTACCTTAAAAAAGGGCAAGAGCGCTCACTCCATTTTATAGCCGTCGATGCAGAACTCAATCTTTTGCCTTTGCAAAATTTAAAACTTGAAGTGATCCACAATAAGCGCCTCTCGGTTCTTACAAAACAAAGAGACGGCCGCTATGCGTATGAGAGCGTGATCCAAAAAGAGAGTGTGAAAAACATCCCTTTTTCTATCGAAGCCAAAGGGGAAAAGGTTGCATTGGATACCCGCGAAGGGGGCGATTTTACCCTTAATATTGTAGATGCGAACGGCACGCTTCTCTCAAGCGTCGATTACTACGTCGCCACCAAGGGCAACACGACGGGTGCATTGGAAAAAAATGCCCAACTAAGCGTAAAACTCAATAAGCAGACCTACAAGCCGCTTGAGGAGATTGAACTCAATATCGTAGCACCTTATACGGGAACGGGACTCATTACCATCGAAAGCGATGCGGTATACGCACACAAATGGTTTCAAACAACCACCAAAAGCTCTTTGCAAAAAATAACCCTCCCCGCCAATTTGGAGGGCAACGCCTATGTGAATGTTACCTTTGTCCGTGCCATCGATTCGCAAGAGATTTTTACCTCTCCGCTCTCGTTCGCGGTCGCACCTTTTAGTATCAACAGCGAAAAACGTCGTATACATATTGATTTAGAGGCGCCGAAATTAATTAAACCGGGTGAAAATCTCACTATGCAATACAAAACGGACAGAAAATCCAAAATAGTGGTTTACGCCGTAAACGAAGGAATCTTGCAGGTCGCAAAATATGAACTGCCCGATCCTTTGAAACATTTCTTGAAAAAAAGAGCGCTTTTGGTGCAAACGTCTCAGATTCTAGACCTCCTGCTGCCTGAGTTTCACCACTATGTGGAGCGAGCCGGAATCGGGGGAGATATGATGGAGATGATGGCAAAAAGCGCTTTGGGCGCAAACCTCAATCCTTTCGGACGCACACTCGATAAACCTGCCGTCTTTTGGTCGGGGATCATAGACGCCGACACCCAAACAAGAGAGATACATTACCGCGTGCCCGACACCTTTAACGGCGCATTAAAAGTGATGGCATTTGCCGTAAGCGATGAAGCGATGGGGTCTGTTTTTACAAAAACCGAGGTGCGCGGTCCTTTTGTGCTCTCTCCAAACGTTCTCACCGTGGCAGCGCCTCACGATACTTTTGATGTCACGGTAGGGGTTAGCAATGCGATGCAAGGAAGCGGCAAAGATGCGCCCGTGGCGATCTCCATAGAGACGACGCCCAACCTGAAACTGCTTTCGCAAAAGAGTGTGACCAAAGCTATTTCGGAGGGGGATGAGGACAAAGTTACGTTCACGCTTCAAGCAACCGAAAGCTTGGGTGAAGCCAAGGTGACGTTCAAAGCATCCCATGCCAACCATTTCCAAACCCGCACGGCTACTTTAAGTATCCGACCTGCCCAGCATTACGAAACAACCATACAAGCAGGATACAAAAAGGATGTGGGCAGCGTTGCCGCCGAGAGGGTGCTCTACAAAGAACTCGCTTCCAAAACAATCTCGGCATCCAACTCTCCACTTGTTTTGGCAACAGGTTTGGGGGAATATCTCAGCGCTTACCCGCACGGGTGCACGGAACAGATCATCTCCCAAACCTTTCCTTGGGTGGCTTTGTCGCAATCTTCCCATTTTAAAGATACTCTCGTCGATGCAAAAGCCAACGGGGTTCTCTCTATGCTAGCAACGCGTCAGCTCGGCGACGGCGGTTTTGGGCTTTGGCCGACATCGAATACCACCGATGAGTTCGCTTCCCTCTATGCGATGCACTTTTTGAGCCAACTCAAAAAAACTACGACCACGGTTTCGATTCCGAGTACGCTTTATGAGGGTGGGATCGATTATCTTCGCAATATCGCCGCAAAACAGACCTCTACGATCCAAGAGGCAAGGCACAGAGCGCTTGCTATCTATCTTTTGATCCAAAACGAAGAGGTGGCGACCAATTATCTTATCGATTTGCATACGACGCTTCAAAAGGGCGATAAATCATGGGAAAAAGATATAACATCTGCGTATATTGCCGCTTCGTATATGTCTCTTAAAAAGTTTGACGTTGCACGCAAACTGATCGAGAGTTTTGATCCCTCGTATGCTAGCGGGTATACCGATTTTCAATCCAATCTGACGATGAATGCGCAGTATATTTATCTTGTATCGACCCATTTCCCCAAAAAAGAGCTCGATGTCGCAAAAAATATTTTGCCGCTTTTAGAGCCGCTAATGCAAGGGAAAGTGAACACCGTATCCGCTTCGTATACGATTTTGGCGTTAAGTGCGTATTCTCAAAAAAATGAGCAAAAATACGGCGAAGATGCATTGGAGTTTTTCGTAATAGGTACGAAAAAAGTCGCGCTTCCAAAAGCTGCGCTTAAACCCTTTATGATGGCAAAAGTACCTTTAGAGGAGAGGGAAGTTGCCATCGAATCTAAAGCACCGCTTTTTTATCAGTTGGTGCAATCGGGCTACGATAAAAAACCGTACGATACCTCTTTTGCCAAAGGGATAGAGATATTCAAAGAGTACGTGGACAAAAACGGCACGGTGGTGCAAGAGGTAAACCAAGGCGATGAGTTGGAGGTTCGCATCAAAGTTCGCGCAACCGAAAAATCGTATATATCGAATGTGGTGCTTGTAGATTTGCTTCCGGGAGGGTTTGAAGTGTTGCGCGAATCGGTACCTCGAGACAACAACGGTTGGAGATCGGACTACGTGGATATACGCGAAGACCGCGTCGTGTTTTATGCAGGTTTTTCTAATCGTCTCACGGAACTTAGCTATAAAGTCAAAGCAACGGCGGCGGGTAGCTTTATCGTTCCCTCTGCTTCTGCGGCATCTATGTACGACCCCGATATCCTATCGCACACCGCCGCATCGAAAATACGCGTGAAATAGGCAGATATTTTTTGAAAAAACTTTTTTTTGCGGTGCTCCTCGTAGGAGTGGGAGCACTCGTGTATACATGGCATGCCATACCCAAAAAAACGATTTTTGCGTGGCACACCTACTCGAGGCTCTATAAAGACAAGAACGGCGAGACGCTGCGTTTGACACTCTCTGCAGATGAAAAATACCGATTGCCGATTTCGCACGATGCACTTTCCAAACATATCATCGACGCTACCGTTTTGTATGAAGATAGATATTTTTATGCACACCCCGGCGTAAATTTTCCCGCTTTGTGGCGCGGCTTTGTTGCGACCTATATTACCAAAGAGCGACGGGTGGGCGCCTCTACGATAACGATGCAGGTTGCCAAAGCGGCTTTTAACATCAAGTCGCAAACCCTAAGCGGGAAGCTCCAACAAATTTTTTATGCACTTTGGCTAGAACACCACTACACAAAAGAGGAGATTTTAGAGTTTTATTTCAATAGCGTCTCTTATGGGGGCAATATCGAGGGTGTCGAGGCCGCAAGCCAAATCTATTTTCACAAAAGTGCCTCCCGGTTGACACTGCCTCAAGCGCTTTGTCTCGTCGTCATTCCGCAAAATCCGACAAAACGAAATCCACTGAGCCAAGACGGCTATGAAAATATGGTAGATGCCAGAAACAAACTTTATGCGCACTACCGAAAAAAATTGAGTGCGCAAGAGGGAGAGGACACCGATGCTTGGATGCAACTGCCTCTGCATCTTTTTCCTCGTGAGGCGCTCCCTTTTGATGCGCCGCATTTTGTTGATTATCTTGAAAAAGAGCACTTTGGCACAAGCTTTATCGCTACGACGTTGGAGTTGCAAAAGCAAAAGATTCTTGAAAAAGAGGTGCGCGCATGGCTGAATCAAACACGGACAAAAGGGATCAATAATGCCGCGGCATTGCTGATTGAGAAAAAAACTATGCAGGTTCGCGCGTGGGTCGGTTCGGCAGATTTTTTTAATGAAAAGATATTGGGTCAAGTAGACGGCATCAGTGCAAAACGCTCCCCTGGATCCACGCTCAAACCTTTTGTTTATGCCTTGGCAATGGATCAAAGCCTTATCTATCCCGATTCGCTTTTAAAAGATACGCCCTACCGCTTTCAAGCCTATACGCCGGAGAATTATGACCGCATATTTTTAGGTCCGCTTTCAGCTACACAAGCACTTATCAGTAGCCGCAATATCCCTGCGGTGCGTTTGGCGTCGGAACTTAAAGACCCGAGTTTTTATACCTTTTTAAAAGAGTCGGGCGTAACGCAAATGAAGGAAGCTTCTCACTATGGCATCGCTATCGCTCTTGGCGGCATGGAGGTCTCACTCCTTGAACTAGGAAAACTCTATGGGGCTATCGCCAACGAAGGTGTGATCGAAGATGTGCATCTGGTGCAAAACCAAGAGCGTATACAAAAGAGAGTACTCTCCGCAGAAAGTGCTTACTTGACGCTCGATATGCTTCGTCAGAATCCATCTTTAGGGGAACAGACCATCGTGGGCGTTCAAAGAAAATCGCCTCAATATGCTTGGAAAACAGGTACCTCTTTTGCCTTTAGAGATGCGCTGAGCGTCGGCGTGGGGGAGGAGCATATCTTGGCGGTATGGATAGGCAATTTTAACGGCGAAGCCAATCCGAATTTCATAGGAAGAGAAGCGGCGGGACCTCTTTTTTTCAACATTATGAAAGCGTTGGGGGAAAAGGACGTGTTTGAAAACGATACCTCTGCGGCACATCTGAATCTGGAAAAAATTGATATTTGCGAGAGTACGGGAGCGCTTTGGGATCCGCTTTGCCCCAAGGCCAAAAAAGGGTGGTTTATCCCCGGGGTCTCTCCTATTGCGGTTTCAAACGTCTATAAAGAGGTGCCTATCGATATCCGAACAGGGCTTAGAGCCTGCAAAGAGATTGCAGGAAAAACAAAGATGGAAGTGTTTGAATTTTGGCCGAGCGATATCCAAGAGATTTTTTTGATGGCAGGGATCAAAAAAAAATCGCCGCCCCCTTATCAAGAGGGGTGCACGCAAAAGAGCCAAATAGGAGCAGCCCCCACCATCCAATCCCCCTCCGAAGGTTTGATCTACACATTGGAACCTGCCAAAATCGAGGAGAGCCTCATCCCGTTTACGGCTATTTTGGACGCAGATTCTCACAAAGCGTTTTGGTACGTCGATAAAGCATTCGTAGGGGTCGGTGCATCAGCCAAACCCCTTTTTTGGAAGCCAAAACTCGGAACATTCAACGTAACGGCAGTAGATGAAAAAGGAGCAAGTGCCTCTGTAAAAATCAAGGTGGAGTTGGCGCAGTAGTCATTTTTAGCATACAAACAAGTCTGGTGTACCAATACGACCGTCTTTCATAAAACCTGAAAGAGTTTCGCATAAAATTTTACATGCCAAGCTTTGGCATGTAAACAAGTGTTTTATTTAAGCATAGAAGAGGATTCTAAATACACTTCGATCACTTTAAAAAGCAACATTTTTTGTGCCGTTTCAAAAGGAGCTTCTGCTATCTTCTCTTCTGTATTTTTAATAATCTTTTACATCTCTTACCATTAACAAGAATATACTTGTTGCAACTTAGTTGCATTTAAAGAAAAGATACTACAATACGCTAAACACACAAAAGAAACATATATATGAAAAAGCTTCTACTTTTAATCACCCTCTCTCTTGTTGAACTCTATGGAGCAAACTTACATTTTTCTCTTTTTAAAAAAACGACAGATGCCGGTCCGACGCTTTTGGTAATCGGCGGGATACACGGAGATGAGCCTGGCGGTTATTTTGCGCCTGCAATCTTAAAAAATCATTACAAGATAGAACATGGAAATCTCTGGATAGTTCCAAATCTCAACTTTGACTCTATTGTCAAAAATAGACGCGGGATCTACAACGATATGAATAGAAAGTTTGTTTTCGTAGATCCAGAAGATGAAGATTATCAAATAGTTCAGGATATCAAAGAACTCATTTTAAATAAACAAATCGATCTTGTACTCAATCTCCACGACGGTCATGGGTTTTATAGAAAAAAACATATTGATTCCCTCTATAATCCTCAAGCATGGGGACAGGCCTGCATAATCGATCAGCAAATACTTCCGGATGTCGAGTTTGGTAATCTTTGTGAGATAGCCCAACAGGTAAGCAAAGAGTCAAACATCGATCTTGTTGAGGATGTGCACGAGTTTAATGTTAAAAACACCTATACAAAAAAGCAAGACCAAGCGATGCAGCAGAGCCTGACATACTTTGCAATCCAAAATAACAAACCTGCTTTTGCAATTGAAACAAGTAAAAATATTCACGAACTTGATCTTAAAGTATATTATCAACTCAAATCGATTGAAGAGTTTATGAAAATTATGGGGATAAAATTTACCAGAGACTTTCAACTCAGCACAGATAACATAAACAAAATTTTACAAGACAATGGAGTTTTAGAATTTCCAAATGAGCAGATATCCCTTGAACTCAATAATTTAAGAGGTGCACTTAATTACTTTCCGCTGGACAAAAAACTCCAATACTTCAGTAAAAATCCTCTTATTGCATTGGTGGAAGAGCAAGGGTATATAAAAGTGATGAACGGAAATCTTCTGATTACAAAGCTAAAGCCCCAGTTTTATGAATTTGACAACTCCTTAAAAGATATCCATATGCGTGTAGACGGGGAACAAACTCTGCATCAGCCGGGAGAGGTAGTAGATGTTATGAAAAGTTTTGAAGTATACGCTAAAGAGAATTATAGAGTCAATATAATTGGGTACACAAACCCCAAGAGTAGTGAGGAAACCGGTTTGACAATATCTCAAACTGAGATTGCAAAGAGATTCTCAATAGATAAAGAGGGAAATATCTTTCGAGTTGAATTTTACAAAGAAAAAAAATTTAGCGGTATGATATTTATTCGCTATAAAAGAAAGGAAAATTTATGTCAGATACAACAAACAAACAGTTTGAAGATACAGGAAGAGTAAAGATGGAAATTGACTTTAAAAAATCAAACGGTTTAGTTCCCGTTATAACGCAAGAGTACGGAACAAACGAAGTTTTGATGTTGGGATATATGGATCAAGAGGCACTTGAACTTACTGTGCAAACAAAAATTGTTCACTACTTTTCAAGAAGCAAAAACAGAATCTGGAAAAAAGGGGAAACAAGCGGACATATCCAAAAACTGATCGATCTCAGAGTTGATTGTGACAATGACACAATTTTGGCGGTAGTTGAGCAGGTTGGCGGTTCTGCTTGTCATACAGGGGCTAAATCCTGTTTTTTTAAATCGTATCTGGAGTCATAATGATAGCAACTGCAAAAAATGTTTTAGCGAAATGGTTAGAGGCGGTTAATAGTGGCGATGTCGAAGAACTGCTTAGTTTATACGACACTCAGGCAGTATTGATCCCGACATTTTCAAACAGACTCTTAAATACACCCGAGAAACAAAGGGGCTATTTTGAGCAGTTGTCCAATCGTGAAAAATTAAGTGTGACTCTGCATGAAAAAACTTTACTCGTTCAAGAGATTACAGATAAAATATTTGTACTTAGCGGTATTTACAACTGGCGTTTTAACATTGACGATGAACCGATTAACTTTGAGGCAAGGTTCAGCTACACCCTTGATCTTGCAAATCCTAGCCCGATTCTCCATCACCACTCATCACAAATCCCGCGTATGCTGTAAATGAAATTTTTTATCGTATGGCTATTGCCGATCTTAGCGTTAAACACCTTGATGCAACGATCGTTAAAGGACGCGTACTCGTAACATTTCAAACAGATTCAGCACCCACAAACTATATAAACTTTTGGGATGAAGAGTATCTTTTCTCCTTCTATCCCCATAATCTTTCATGGATGGCACATCCTAAAGAGAGTGAAGGGGATTTTGGCTGCCGGCTTGATTTTTCTAAGAACGGGACAAATTGACTCTCAACAGCAAAAACTCCTAAGTGGTTCTTTCGATACTCCATGACAAACTCTCTCCTGCAAAGAGCGGGACAACCTCTTCATCATTAAAAGTGTAACTAGCAGGGACTATAAAATCTTTTTTGACTAATCTGATCTGTTTATTTTTAGGAGAGAGATTGTAAATATTCTGCGCATTTAAAGATACAAAAGCATTGAGATTTTCTAGTTTGTTATGTTTTTCAAAAAGCTGCGTTAAAACCTGCAAGGCGATTGGAGCGCTAAATATCCCTGCTGCACCGTGATGACACTCTTTTGCAGCTTTTTGATGCGGGGCAGAATCTGAACCAAACATCACTTTAGGATCGGCGTTTAAAGCAAGTTCTAACAAAGCCTCTCTATCTTCAGCTCTTTTTACGATCGGTTTACAAAAAGCGTGGGGGTTTAACATCCCTCCAACGACATCATCCAAAGTTAAAAGCAGATGGTGTACGGTGAGTGTCGCATAAAGATTATCGTACTTTTTAAGCAGCGCAATAGACTCTTTGCTTGAGATATGTTCCATCATGATTTTGAGCTTTGGAAAGTTTATCGCTAAAGATTCATATATAGGTAAAAACTTTTTTTCCCGATCGAGTATAAAACCTCCGGTTTCCCCATGAAGACACAACGGGATCCCAAGTTTTTCCATAGAGCTCAAAGTTGGTCGTAAAACCTCCACATCCATGGAAGCTACACCTGTTTCAGAGTTTGTAGTCACTCCAAAAGGGTAAAGTTTTACTGCAATAATCTCATCTTTTAGTTCTTTGAGAAATTCATAACTATAATCAACTTGAAAAAAGATTGTCATATAGGGCTCAAAATCATCATCCCCGCAAGCATCTTTGATCCTTTTTTTATACGCTAGTAAAGCCTCTTTAGTCGTAATCGGAGGAACTAAGTTTGGCATAATTAATGCACCTGCAAAGCTTTTTGCAGTGAGTGGCGCCACCAACTTTAACATTCCCTCATCTCTGAGATGTAGGTGCATATCCAACGGGTTGTTGATTATAAACTCTTTCATTTTACAACATTTGCCTCTATAGTATTGTGTCTCTCATCTTGTAGTGCATCTCTACACTCCTGATTACAACTTTCACAAACCCCCTTATAAACAGCATCTACAATCTTATATCCTTCAATTTTTGGGACTTTGAGGTCTGGTAAACACTCTATAGAGTTACACGATGTACATATAAAATGCGCATGGGGTTTCTCTTGAAATTCATAGTATCTTTTTTTATCGTTTGACTCAAAACTGCTTAAAATATCTTCTTGCTCAAACTTGGAAACATTTCTGTAAAATGTTGTCTTGTCCATACTAATATGATCTTTTACATCATCATAAGAGAGCGGTTTATGGTATCGGTTAAATATTTCCAACAGCTCTTTTCTAGCTGAGGTAAGTTTTAGCTTTTTCTCCTCAATCAGCTGATCAATTTTCATGCGTATGCTTTGTTTCGTTTAGAACCGTTAGTTGGCTTATCGATATACTCTCTGCAGTGGATACAATATACTGCATGCGGTTTTACTTTGAGTCTTGCAACACCAATATCCTCCCCGCACATTTCACAACTTCCGTATTTACCTTTGCCTGCAACTATTTTTGCCAGCGCATTATCAATCTCTTTTAACTCCTCAAGCTGCTTTTTGGAGATAGCCCCTTCAACTATTGTATCATTAAAAACAGAGGCATAATCCCCCTCATCATTGAGTTCACATCTACCCAACTCATCAAGTTCATTATTTAAAGAAGTGATGTTTTTTAAGATCTGAATTTTTCTTTCCTCTAAAATAGTTTTAAAAAATTCCAGTTCACTTGCATTCATATTCATCTTATTCCCTTGATCGCTTACAGGAAAGCTTTAATTTGTGTTAGCGAATATTACTCCCTTTTTTCTTTACGGCAACTTATTTAAATGCAACTAAGTTGCATTTAAATGTTAAACTGGAACCTTCTTTTTAAATTAGCACAGTTACTAAAAATGTATCTGTATTTTAAAACCTATGGGTAAAAAATGTAAAAATTTACCCACGAAAAAAAATTTAGACTATATTATTGTAATCTTTGTTCCCCCCTTACATCTTTGGATATAATTTGAGTATTGTAAACCATTCGGAGGATTTCCCATTTTAGTCCACATCTGCTGCAGCGTTGATTCCCATTTTTTTTTAGAAAAACTCCAACGCGATTATCCGAACGAAACACTCACGGGTTTTTTTTACGACCCCAATATCCACCCTTATTCCGAATACAAACTCCGTCTTTTGGACGTCGAGCGAAGTTGTAAAAAACTTGGCATTGAACTTATCGAGGGGCGTTACGACTACGAATCATGGATCGAAGCGGTACGGGGGCTGGAAAAAGAGCCCGAGAAAGGGGCACGCTGTGAGGTGTGTTTTGACAAACGTTTTCTCGAGAGTGCGCACAAAGCTCTTGAACTCGGTGAGCAAACTTTTACTACCACCCTTTTGGTAAGCCCGCTTAAATCGCAAGAGCAGCTCAAGCGTGCGGGTGCAGATTTTGAGGCAAAACACGGCGTGAAGTTTATTGCTCCCGATTATAGAAGCGGCGGCACGCAGGATCAAAGCCGCGTGACCAAAGAGCAGCAGCTTTACCGTCAGGACTATTGCGGATGTATCTACGGACTCTCAATGCAGCGCGAACACCAAGAGCGCCTCATGGATGAGATGTTCAGCGAGATAGCGGCGCGCGTTCTTCCCGCTTCGATCGAAGAGAGGCTTGAACTCTATACGAAACGGATGGCGTTAGAGGAGCAAAATATTCCTTACAAGATCGTCAAAGAGAAGTTTTTAAACTACCGTCAATTCTTTTGTACCGTACATGCCAAAGAAAAAAGTATCCCCGCCTACGCGCTTGCCTATTCGACTCTGCCGCGAGGGCAGGCACAAGGGGTTATAGAGTTTGAAATAAACGGAGTGCACTATTGTAACCGCGAAGAGATCAAGTTCGTTTCGCTGGCGTTTTTCAATGCCGCATGCCAAAGAAACTACGCTACGATCAAAGAACTTTTTTTTAATCCGCCGAGTTTTGAGGAGGAGCTGCGGGTGCGCCAAAGCTTGGCATGTGATGCGTACAATCTCTCGCCGATCATCGTTTTGGAGGAGATCCTTTTAGAAAAACTCAGCGTGCGCCTTGAAGCAAAAACTTATGAAGATACCCGTGAAAAAACTAATGATTATCTAATGAAAAGTTAGATAAAATGACCGACTTTATTTAGCAAAAAAGGTTTTAACAAATGACATTGGATGTTATGGAAATTCAAAAAATTATCCCTCACCGCTACCCGTTTTTACTTCTTGACCGTGTAACCGAAGTTGTCAAAAACGAAACATTGGTAGGGTACAAAAACGTCACGATCGGCGATCATGTTTTTCAAGGACATTTTCCCGGACATCCGATCTATCCGGGTGTTATGATTTTAGAAGGTATGGCGCAAGCAGGCGGCATTTTGGCTTTTCAAAGCATGGACGATATGACCGAAGAGCAAGCTGCGAACAAAGTGGTTTACTTTATGTCGATCGACAAAGCAAAATTCAGACATCCCGTGCGTCCCGGTGACAGATTGGAGTACCGTATCAGCGTTATCAAACGCAAAGGTTCTATCTGGATGCTTAACGGCGAAGCGTATGTTGACAACGTTTTGGTTTCCGAAGCCGAACTCAAAGCGATGATCGTAGATAAATAACAAACAATTTTAAAGGTAAGAATGTGAGCAAAATTTCTCCGTCGGCAATCATTGAAGAGGGTGCCCAAATAGGCGAAAACGTCGAAATCGGGGCGTACTGTTTTATCTCTTCGCAAGCCGTTATAGGCGAGGGGACGAAGATAGCACAGGGTGCATGTATCTACGGAAAGACGACCATCGGTAAAAATAATCAAATTTTTTCCCATGCCGTGCTCGGATCGATTCCGCAGGATCTTAAATTCGCGGGGAGGATGTGGAACTGATTATCGGCGACGATAACAAGATTCGCGAATTCACCCTTTTCAACCCCGGAACCGCAGGGGGCGGCGGCAAAACCGTGATCGGTTCGCGCAACCTCTTTATGGGCTACGTGCACGTAGGGCACGACGTTATTATAGGCAACAACTGTATCTTCGCCAACTGCGCCACTTTGGCGGGGCACGTAGAGATGGGAGATTTTGCCGTCGTGGGCGGGATGACTCCTATCCATCAGTTTGTCAAGATCGGAAGCTATGCAATGGTCGCGGGTGCGAGTGCGCTGGCACAAGACGTACCGCCGTTTTGTATGGCAGAAGGTAATCGTGCGACCTTGCGTGGGCTGAACTTAAACGGACTCAGACGCCATTTGGAGCGCGATACGATCGATCAGCTAAAATCTGCCTACAGAGAACTTTTTGAATCGGGCAAGCCTTTAAAAGACAGCGCACATGCCATACTCGAAAAAACCCAAAACGATTACGTAAAAGAGCTATGCACATTCGTAATCGAGACGAAACGGGGTATTCCGTTTGAGAGGAAAAACATATGATCCATAGACATTGCAGCTTTTGCGACGCAACCGAGAGCGAGCACAACCCGCTTATAGCAGGAAACGGCGTGTATATCTGCCGCAACTGCGTGCTTTCTGCGTACAAGATTATGTTCGGCGACGACCATGAGGCTCACGCTGCGCAAAAACCTTTGGTCGATGCGGTGACGCAGCTGATGACACCTAAAGAGCTTGATGCTTTTTTGGGTGATTATATCATCGGGCAAGAGAGAGCACGTAAACTTTTAAGCGTTGCGGTGTACAACCACTACAAAAGAATCTTTAAAGTCCACGGCGTTGCCGACGACGATACCGAGATCGCAAAATCAAACGTACTTTTGATCGGACCTACGGGAAGCGGAAAAACTTTGATGGCGCAGACGATCGCGCGCGTACTCAACGTGCCTATCGCTATCGCCGATGCCACAAGCCTTACCGAGGCGGGGTACGTAGGGGAAGATGTCGAGAATATCTTAACCAAACTGCTTCAGGCGGCCGAGGGAGATATAGAGAGAGCGGAACAGGGGATCGTTTTTATCGACGAGGTGGATAAAATCTCCCGTATGAGCGAAAACCGCTCTATCACCCGCGACGTTTCGGGCGAGGGCGTGCAGCAGGCTCTTTTAAAAATCATCGAGGGTTCAAAAGTCAACATCCCTCCAAAAGGGGGAAGAAAACACCCTAACCAAGATTTTATCGTGATCGATACTTCAAATATTCTTTTTATCTGCGGCGGTGCGTTTGACGGGCTTAGCGAGATACTCAAGAAAAAACAGGGGCAGAACGTTTTAGGTTTCGGACAAGAGAAAAAATCGAAAACAGAGCGTGAAATTACCTATGCGATGGTAGAACCCGACGATCTTGTCAATTACGGTCTTATCCCAGAGCTTGTAGGACGTTTGCCGATTATCGCTTCGCTCAACGAGATCACGCAAGAGGATATGGTGCGCATCTTACAAGAGCCGAAAAACTCTTTGATAAAGCAGTATAAAAAGCTTTTCTCGATCGATGACGTCGAGCTTAACTTTGAAGAGGATGCTCTTTTGGCGATCGCCCAAAAAGCGATCAAACGCAAAACGGGAGCGCGCGGGCTTCGTGCTATTTTAGAAGAGACGATGATCGACATCATGTACGAACTTCCCGAGTATGCGGGGTATGAGGTGCTTATCACCAAAGAGGTGATCGAAGAGAACCAAAAACCTATGTATGTCAAAAAAAATATCAAAAAAACAGCGTGAGGATAAAAGATGATTTTTAATAAACTAGTCGGGCTTTTTTCAAACGATCTTTCGATAGATTTAGGAACCGCCAACACCATCGTAATCGCAAAAGGGAGAGGGATCATCATCAACGAGCCCTCGGTAGTAGCCGTTAAAACAGAAAAGTTCGGCGTACAAAGAGTGCTTGCCGTGGGGCACGAAGCCAAAGAGATGGTGGGAAAAACTCCGGGTAATATTAAAGCGATCCGTCCTATGCGCGACGGGGTTATTGCAGACTTTGACATGACCGAGAAGATGATCCGGAAATTTATCGAAAAAGCACACGGAAGAAGCTCTTTGATTAGTCCTAGAATCATCATTTGTGTTCCTTACGGCCTTACGCAGGTGGAGCGCAAAGCGGTTCGCGAATCGGCTATGAGTGCTGGTGCGCGCGAGGTGTATCTTATCGAAGAACCTATGGCGGCAGCTATCGGAGCGGGGATCGACATCCGTGAACCGCACGGGAACTTGGTCGTAGATATCGGAGGGGGAACCACCGAGATCGGTGTCGTTTCTCTAGGGGGGCTTGTACTTTCAAAATCTATCCGTACCGCGGGAGACAAACTCGACAAAGGGATCGTCGATTACGTTAAACGTAAGTACAACCTTTTGATCGGAGAAAGAACCGCCGAGGAGATCAAGATCAACATCGGTACCGCCGTTTCCCTTGATCAGGAACTGACCATGGTAGTAAACGGGCGCGACCAAGTGGAGGGGCTTTTAAGCTCGGTAGAACTCACTAGCGAAGATGCGCGCGAAGCGATGCGCGAACCGCTTAAAGAGATCGCAGAAGCACTTCGCGACGTGTTGGAGAAGATGCCGCCTGATCTCTCCGGCGATATCGTCAACAACGGTATTATTCTTACGGGAGGGGGAGCGCTTATTCGAAAGCTCGACAAATACCTCTCCGATATCGTTAAGATTCCGGTGTTTGTAGCCGATGAGCCGCTATTGGCGGTTGCGCGCGGAACGGGACGCGCATTAGAAGAGATCGATCTGCTCCAAGAACTCTTCGACAATGAATAAGGAACTTCTCGGTTTCGTTTCCCTTTTTATCGCACTTTTTATAGGTGCGTTATACTATACCAACGCTATACAATCTCCCGTCGTCTCTTTGCTCAATACGATGAAAACCTCTTACCACGATTCGGTTGCCTATGTGCAACATGCCATAGAGAGACATTTCTTTCAAGCCAAACAGATCGAAGAGTTTCAAGAACAGCTGATCCAGTATGAGAAAAACCATCTCGTGATGCACCAGATGGCTACGGAGATACAAGACCTTTTTTACGAAAACAACTCTACGCTCAAATCGGATCCCAAGGTGGAACTCGTACGGGCGATAAGCTATTCGAAGATGGGTGATTTTAACCGTGTTTGGCTCGATTTCCAAGATTTTAACGGCTCCAAAATTTACGGTCTTACTTATAAAGAAGCGGTTGCGGGGATCGTCGTAAATCATAAAGAAAAGCCCCTAGCACTTCTCAATCGCGATATTAAAAGTTCCTACTCGGTGACGATCGGTCCAAACAGCGCACCGGGGATCGCTCACGGAAACAATTCCCAGCATCTCGTCGTGAAGTTTATCCCCTCATGGGTGGAGGTAAACGTCGGTGATGAGGTGGTGACTTCGGGACTTGACGGTCTCTTTTTTAAAGGGCTCAAAGTGGGGAAAGTGGTCTCTTTAAGTAAGTCGCAAGGGTACCAAAACGCCGTAGTAGCACCCTACTACACGGCAGAAAATCCCAACTATTTTCACGTTATTATGAGCGTGAGATGAGATTTTTTTTGGTCGTATCTCTTTTTTGTATCTCTTTGCTTGGCGAGAAAATGTCGGTCGGTGCGGGTCCTTATGTGCAAACGCAGCCTTATAAAGGGGTTCAAGATATAACGGTTCCCTCACCCGTCGTTTTTTTCGACAACTCCCTTTTTTATATCCGCTGGAGCAGGGCGGGCATCTACTTTTTGGGTGCAAAAAACGACGAGTACGCATGGGGATTTTCCCTCTCGGCACAGCCGCGACCCTACGGCTACAAACCGAGCGATTCGGAGTACTTGTCGGGGATGGAAGAGCGTCGGCAAACCTTGGAAGCGGGTTTGGCTTTTAGCCTTATGATCGATAAGCATTACCTTGAGGTGATGGCGCTTACCGACGTACTAAACCGAACCGATGCATATATCGTAAAATCGGAACTTGGAACCGAATTTTCTTTGGGGGATTTTACTTTTTATCCGAGTTTTTTGATCATCTACCAATCGCAAAAATTTATCGATTATTACTACGGCGTAAAACACAA
>CAXXSB010000008.1:0-417232 GCA_963664885.2 Sulfurimonadaceae bacterium | reverse complement strand
TGGTTTGCCCCTATTGACTAATCCTTCATAGAACAATTTCATCTCCTCATTGTACCTCACGGCAATCATTGTAGGCATAAAAAGCATAGCCCTAACTAATGATAATCCTTGCTTTGAGATTCTTTGTTTATGTTGCACGGATGTTCCAGAACTTCTTTCTATGGGATCTAATCCACAAAGTGCCGTAATATGCGCTCTTGATGCATTTGGATATCGTAAAAACAAATAAAGTAAAATGATGGCACTTTTTTGCCCTAATCCTTTGATGGATATAATGTTTTCGTATCCCTCTTTATAGGATTGGTTTGAATCTATGATATCCATAATTTTTGCAATAATAAGTTCTTGTTCTTGCTCAATATTGGCGATTCTTTTCTTAACCTGTTTGAGAATATATTCATCTTCTAGGTTAAAAGTAGCCGCTTCAAGATAGTTTGAAATACGTATATGCTCTTTTACTAGTGATTGATAATATTTCACGAAAGAACGTATTTTATGAGCTTCTTTATCTCTTGATGGGACTTTTATATCATCATCTTTCGCTAATATATGCATTCTTGAGAGCATTCTAGCATCTACTTTATCTGTCTTATTCCTGTTTTTTATGACCTTTGAAAATGATGAACTCTGATAGGCTCCGACTTTGAAACATTTGATGAATTTCTCTTGTGCATAGCTTTCCAAAATAGTTGAATAACTACCTGTTGATTCGTATACGAACACAATTGAATCTATATCTTTTTTATAAATCTTTTTGAGTTTTCCATAGAGCTTATTAAGAGACTTTGCATTGTTTTCCAACTCTAAATCTAGCTCATTTTGAGGAATAAAAACTTGTAGTGTTGATTTGGCAACATCTATTCCGATATACTTGTACATGAGAACCTCCATTCATATGAAGAGTTCGGTAGCACAGACTTTGTGTCTGTGTGATATTCGCCAAACTTGACTTTCGCTTGTAAATGCAGTCTGGTTTTTTTCCGACTCTGTTTCCACCCAAGTTATCAGTTTAGCAATTTAGCTCCCAAACAAGCTCATGTTTTTTCATGGCTTCAACGAGAAAATCAATCTACATCAATCCGACTCTTACAGTTTATTATACTGCCTTCTTGAATGGTGATGTTATTATACAAGCGAGAGAGAGTTTTTCCCCTGTCCCCTTTATCTTGTCACCAAATCACCCCGACACTCTCTCGTAAACGAAAATCTCGTCGGTATTACTTTCACGCTATCACCACATGCCAAAGCTTCACATGCCTCATCGACCATGATAAACCCGTTTGATTTTGCAAGCGGCGAGACCATTCCGGGGGCGAATTTTTCACATGCCATAAACGATGTGCCGTCGAAATAGCCGGGGATAAGGGTGCGTCTCCCTTTTTTGATTTTGTAGTCGCTCCCCATTCTTGCCTCGATTGCACCGAGGTACTTCTCTTTGGTTCCGCTGAGTGCGAGGATGATACTTTGGGCAAAGAGTTCAAAATTAAGCGCGGCGGCAAGGGGATTGCCGGGAAGATTGAGTACGAAAGTGTCGCCTATGCGCCCGAAACTGGTCGGTTTGCCCGGTTTTATCTCTATTTTGTCAAAGATGTTCTCATAGGCAAACGCCTCGAACGCCTCTTTGGTAAAGTCGGCATCTCCGACGCTGATACCGCCTGATGTGATGATAAGGTCACACCCCAGTGCACTCTTGATATGGTGCTTGATATCTTCTAAGGTGTCGCTTGCAGTGCCGATAAACTCCACGTCGCATCCTAGTTCCTTTGCACGGGCATAAAAAGTAGGGGTGTTGGTGTTGTAGAGTTGGTGCGGTTCGAGGTTTTCATAATGCATCCGCAACTCGTTCCCCGAGGCAAAAAGGGCGATACGTACTTTTTTGTACACCTGCACATGGCTTATCCCTTGTGAGGCTAAAAGGGTGACGCGGTGAGCGCAAAGTTTTTCCCCTTGCGATAAAAGTCTCTCCCCCGCGCGGATATCCTCGCCGCAAAAACGGATATGTTTGGCTAAGGTGAGGCTATTGGGCAGCTTGACGCCTCCTTGGCATGGGGTTGTTTCTTCGATAGGCACGATCGTTTCGCACCCTTTTGGGATGCGCGCACCCGTCATGATCTTTATGGCATCTCCGCTTTGAAGCTCCTCTTTGGAATCGTCCCCCGCAAAAACCGTATGGGTCACTGCAACACACTCTCCCGAGTCGCCGATTTTGACCGCGTAGCCGTCCATCGCCGAGTTGTCAAAGGGGGGCAGGTTGTGCGAAGCGACAACGTCACATGCCAAGACGAACCCCAATGCCTCCTCGATGGGGAGAATCTGCACCGATTTTCGTTTGGTATTTTGATAAATAAGCTCCAAAGCCTCTTCTACGCTGATAGCCATGTTTACCCCTTTAGTAAATAGTTAGAGGAATTATAGTAAAATTTCGCCCATGAATGAAATGTACGCAATGGGTATCCTAACCCACAATTTAGGTGTTATCGGTCTTTTAGGTGTGATTTGTACCAACTTTTTTATGCTTTACCTTGCTAGCGATATTCGCAAATACGCCAAAAAAATGCGTGTTTTTATGCCCATTGGCGCGGGGCTTATCGCTACGATACTCTTTACGGGTGCGGTGATGATGGCGGCGAAACATCTGAGCTTTACGGTAGAAAATATCGTGATGATCATTTACGGTACGGCACTCATCGCTCTTGAAGCGCGCCGTTATGCGAGGCTTAAACATCTTGATCTTGAGCAAGAAAATCCCTTTGGCATGTATAAAAAACTTGCATTTCCTATCTTGGCGATAGAGTTTTTCGGCTCCCTCTTGATCTCTCTTTGGATGTGGCTATGATCTTTACCTTTGATGCGGAGGCTTCAAAGCCGACTATCAAACTTAAAGGGGAGCTTTTTAAATATCTCATCAAAGTGCGCCGTCACGAAGTGGGTGATACGATTCTTTTTCGTAATCCCGCAAACCCCTCAATGCTTTATAGCTATAAAGTGGAATCGATGGATGGCAGGGACGCTCTTTTGTGTTTGGAGTCTGCCCAAGAGGTAGTGGTGGCACCCAAAAAATCGCTCCATATCGGCTGGTGCGTGATCGATCCCAAATCGGTTGAAAAAGTGCTCCCCTCGCTCAATGAGATAGGGGTAGAGAGGATCTCTTTTATCTATTGCGAGCGCTCCCAAAAAAGTTTTAAGCCCGACTTTGCTCGTTTGGAGCGGATTTTGGAAAGCTCCATGGGGCAGTGCGGCAGAAGCACCAAGATGGAGCTTGGCATGTACAAAAATCTCAAAGAGTTTTTAAAAGAGTTTCCCGAGGTAAAAGTGTTTGATTTTACCGAGAAGATTTTGGATGCAGATGCCGATTTTAAAACGGTTCTTATAGGGTGCGAAGGGGGATTTTCCAAGGCAGAAAAAGAGCTTTTGTCTTCCAAAGAGGTTTTTCGTCTCGACACCCCGATGGTGCTTCGCAGTGAAAGCGCCGTAATGGCAGTGGCAAGCAAGATACTTTTGTAGTATTTGTAAATAAAAATAAATTTGGGTATAATTGCATCTTTAAAAAATCCGCCCCCATACGGATGTAAAATATATATCGATAGGCGTACACAAGACGCGTATCAAAAGGCAAAACAATGAAAAAAAATCTTCACCCTGTATTAGTTGACTGTACGGTCACATGTTCATGTGGTAACACATTTCAAACAAAAAGCAAAAAAGAAGCGATGCAAATCGATATCTGCAACGAGTGCCACCCTTTCTTCACGGGAAGCGAGAGAATGGTAGATACGGCAGGACGTATCGACAAGTTCAAAAAACGTTACAACATGAACTAAGAGGCACAACCTCTTTGTTACAACTTCTTCCGACACCTATCGGAAACATCGGTGATATCTCTTTGAGAGTACTAGAAGCTCTCAAAGAAGCCGATACCCTTCTTTGCGAAGACACTCGCGTTACCAAAAAACTTCTCCATATTTTACAAGAGCGTTACGATTTTATTCCAAAAGAGAGCCAAACTTTTATTTCGCTGCATTCGCATAACGAGAAAGAGTTCATAGAAAAGCTTTCCCCCTCTTTTTTTGAGCAAAATGTGGTTTACGTAAGCGATGCGGGGATGCCCGGCGTGAGCGATCCCGGGCAGGCTTTGGTGCGCTATTGTATCGATAACGGCATAGCTTACGATGTTTTTCCGGGTGCCAACGCTCTTTTGACCGCTTTTGTCGCAAGCGGGTTTGTAGATACGCAGATGCTTTTTTTCGGTTTTTTAGACCATAAAGGCGCATCTCGCGAAGCGGGGCTGCAAAAAGCGCTTTACAGCGGCTATACGACGATCCTTTACGAATCGCCCCACCGTTTGGAGAAACTGCTCTTGGAGATTGATGCGATCGAGAGCAAACGCGAGATTTTTCTTGCCAAAGAGCTTACTAAAAAGTTTCAGCGCTATCTTCACGGGAGCGCAAAAGAGATTTTAGAGAAACTCTCAGGGAATTATAAAGGGGAGTGGGTGGTCGTGCTCAAGGCCTCAGAGGCGCAAAATGAAAGTGCGATCTCCCAAAGCGACATCCTAGAACTTGATCTGCCTAAAAAAGTGCAAGCCAAACTTATTAGTAAAATAACGGGCGAAAATCCCAAGGCATGTTACCAAAGACTTCTTTCCTTATAAAATAACTCCGTTTTTAAAAATTTTTAGCTAGAATATCTCCCATGTTAATTTATGCAAAACAACCGATTTATTATGTTATAAACAACCATCCGCAAAAAATAAAAACCCTTTTTCTCGCCAAAGAGCTTGAGAAAAAAGAGTATTCCCGTTTGATGAAAATGGGCTTTGAGATAAAAAGAATACCGGCAGACGCAGCAGGGAAGATGTGCAAAAACGGAAACCATCAAGGGTTTTTGGCCGAGGTGCAAGATTTAGAGTTGCATCAATTTAAGTCCTTTTTAGACAAAGATTTTATCGTCGTTTTATCGGGTTTGACCGATGTTGGAAATATAGGTGCTATCGTGCGTACGGCGTATGCACTCGGGGTCGATGCGATCGTGGCATGCGGCGTAAAATCGCTCGCGCTAGAGCCGATCTTGCGCACGAGCACGGGCGCTCTTTTTGACCTCCCTTTTGCGATCGAGCACAATATCCACGATGTGTTGAACGATCTAAAAATGTCGGGATTTACCCTCTATGGCGCCGATATGGGGGGTAAAGATATTCGTGATGTCGTGCCCAAACAAAAAAGAGTTTTGGTTCTGGGAAGCGAGGGGGAAGGGCTATCCTCCCGCGTGGTCTCCAAGCTCGATGAGGTTGTGAGTATTGCGATGTCGCATCAATTTGATTCGTTAAACGTAAGCGTGGCAGGCGCTATTTTAATTGACAGGATGAGAATATGAGCAGT
This sequence comes from Sulfurimonadaceae bacterium, assembly GCA_963664885.2. GTDB lineage: Bacteria > Campylobacterota > Campylobacteria > Campylobacterales > Sulfurimonadaceae > Sulfurimonas. The sequence goes on along the minus strand of CAXXSB010000008.1, from coordinate 411,854 downwards.
AGTGAAGGGTTTGAAAAGTTAAAGTCTATCGGCGCGCAAAAGATCCATGAAAAAACGCACATAGCAAAGTACCATGTGCAATCTTTGCTCCATAACAACTTTGACGAGATGACGAAAATCCAATTTTTAGGGTTTGTTTCGATTCTGGAGCGGGAATACGGCGTGCACCTTGATGATCTGCGTGAGCGCGGATTGAGCCATTTTTTGAGCAGAAGAACCCCCCAAGAAGAGAATAAAGTTTTTTTGGAGCCTAAAAAAACCGCTTCAAACGCGAAACTTTACATAGTATTGCTGATCGTTCTTTTTGTATTCGGTATGGTTTATAATTTTTCAAAAACGACACAAGAAACCATTCCCGATCTTGCAATGCACGACAATGAAACGATCAAAATCGTCCAAGAGGAGATACTTAAAATCCCCCTAGATACGAATCTATCCGACAATGCAGCAAACGAAGAGGTCTTGGAGATCCAACAAGAACCCAAACTTGCCTTGTCGTTAAAAATTATTCCTAATGCAAAACTTTGGTTAGGTTATATCGACCTTGCAACCCATAAAAAATCGCAAATTACTACCGCAGAGGCGATCGAACTTGATCCTACGAGAGAGTGGCTTTTAAGCTTGGGGCACGGTGATATCAGCGTCGATGTACACGGAACGCTGCAAAAGTACAATAGTGCAAACAATATACGTTTTTTATACCGTGATGGGGTACTGCAGGAGATAAGCTTTAAAGAGTTTAAAGAGCTTAACAAAGGTGCCGTATGGTAAAAGCGATTTGTTTGGTTTTGGCTTTTTGCGCCTTTGGTCTGCAAGCAGATACAAGGGAGCCAAAGGAGATCCTTTACGAAAAAGTCAAAGGGCTGGTGGATGAGAAGACCTTCTATGCCAATCAAGATTTCATTAAAATTATTTTTTCACCTGAATCGAAATATTTTCACTCCGAGCGGCTTGATGTCGTCAGCGTGGTGCAAACGCTCAAAGACAACGGTTTATTGAATATCTTTTTTAAAACGCCGCAAGAGATTAGTATTCGTTTTAAAACAAGCGGTTCCCCCCTCTTTTTTGTTAAGATCATGGGAGATACCCTTCGCAACATGGGGTATTACCGTTATGTCACGAAAGAATCGAATCTCAACGAAGCGGAATTTAATTGGACGATCCACCTCACTTCCGAGTATGCGATCGATCCGCTGATTCTTCAGCGGGAACTTGAAAAGAGCGGCTGCAGCATCGTGGATATAGAGCGTAAAACACCTCAGGAATGGGGCTATATGATCGACATGCGCGATGGGCATTTGGATACTTTGGTGTTGCAATACCCTCAGACTATGGAGCTCAAACGTTCCCTTTACGATTATTGGATCGATGTTTCGGGGATCGAAAAGCTCGAAATTGAGAGTTCTAACCGCAACAGCTGGTACCCTTATATCTCTTACTACAATAAATCTCTGCATCTTTTGAAGGTTGTCAAAGAGGACAATCAGCGCCAAAAAATGGTGTTGAAAATTCCCAAATGCACCAAATATATTAAAATTTCAGACACTTATACGATCAAAAATATACGAGATTCACTGGTTTTAAAACCGCTTGGTTCGCGCTAAAATTTTGTTTTCCATTTGGGGATATTTTTTGCTAAAATGTCGTTTCTTATTTTAGGGCTTACAAGAGCCGGTACCATTGGGGACGAAAATGTTTGATGAGATAGAATTTGATAGAATAAAAAGACTTCCGAAGTATGTATTTGCCGAAGTCAATGAGCTGAAAATGCAAGAGCGACGCGCAGGAAAAGACGTAATAGACTTTTCTATGGGAAATCCCGACGGTGACACACCCGAACACATTCGTCAAAAACTCATCGAATCGGCCCAAAAGACAAAAACACACGGCTATTCCACCTCAAAAGGGATCCCGAAACTTCTTATGGCGATAGCCGATTGGTACAAACGCCGCTATGGATGCGAACTTGACCCTATGACCGAGTGTATTGCAACGATGGGATCAAAAGAGGGGTATGCACACTTGGCGTATGCAATAACAAACCTCGGCGACGTTGCCGTCGTTCCCGATCCGACCTATCCGATTCATGAATATGCGTTTATTTTGGCAGGGGGAAGCGTTATCAAATTCGGTATCGAATTTGACGAAGATTTTAAAATCAACGAAAATAAATTTTTTGAGGATCTGATTAAAGTTTTCAAAGAGAGTTCTCCAAAACCGAAGTACGTTCTCGTAAACTTCCCGCACAATCCATCGACGGCGACGGTAACACCTGAGTTTTACGTGCGTCTTGTTGCATTGGCAAAAGAGCTTCGCTTTTATGTTATCTCAGATATCGCTTACGGCGATATCACGTTTGACGGCTACGTTACCCCCTCGATTATGAGTGTACCGGGTGCAAAAGATGTAGCGGTAGAGTCGTTTACCCTTTCAAAAAGTTATAACATGGCAGGATGGCGCGTAGGTTTCTTCGTAGGGAACAAAAAGCTTATCGGTGCATTGCAAAAGATCAAATCGTGGCTTGATTACGGGATGTTCACCCCTATCCAGGTAGCTGCGACCGTAGCGCTTAACGGCGATCAGACATGCGTGAAAGAGATTGTCGATAAATACGATCACCGTCAAGAGATTCTGCTTGAAGCGTTCGAGAGAGCAGGATGGAAGATCCGCAAAAATCAAGCAAGTATGTTCGTATGGGCAAAATTGCCCGAGTGTGCGGCGCATCTTGGAAGTTTGGAATTTTCAAAACGCTTGCTTGTCGAAGCCGGCGTAGCGGTGGCTCCGGGGATCGGATTCGGTACGTTCGGCGAAGGGTATGTGCGTATCGCACTTATCGAAAACGACAACCGTATCCGTCAAGCGGCACGCAATATAAAAGAGTTTTTAAAACAATTTGAAGAGAAAAAATAAGGCAAGTGATGATACAAGTAGGAATTATAGGCGTTGGAACGGTCGGAACGAGTGTAGCACAGATTTTAAAAGACAATGCCGACATAATTTCTGCACGTGCAGGGGTTGATATACGTGTCAAAAGCGGCGTTGTAAAAAACCTCAAAAAAGAGCGCGGACTCGATATCAAGATCACCGATAACGCGGACGACGTTTTAAACGACCCTGAAATTGACGTCGTGGTTGAGCTTATGGGGGGCGTCGAAGAAGCGTTTGAAGTGGTGAAAAAAGCGCTTCGCTCGGGCAAAGCGGTTGTTACCGCCAATAAAGCGCTTTTGGCATACCACCGTTACGAACTTCAAGAGATCGCTCAGGATATCGCTTTTGAGTACGAAGCGAGCGTTGCAGGGGGGATCCCCATCATCAACGCGCTTCGCGACGGGCTTTCTGCAAACCATATCAAATCTATCATGGGGATCATGAACGGTACGTGTAACTATATGATGACCAAGATGATGCACGAGGGGGTCTCCTACACCGACGTGCTCAAAGAGGCACAAGAGTTAGGCTATGCCGAAGCCGATCCGACTTTTGACGTGGGCGGGTACGATGCGGCGCATAAATTGCTTATTTTGGCGAGTATCGCTTATGGGATCGACGCAAAACCCGAAGATATCCTTATAGAGGGGATCGAGAACGTCTCAGGTGATGATATCGCATTTGCCAAAGAGTTCGGTTATGCGATCAAACTTTTGGGAATCGCCAAAAAAGACAAAAATGAAGTCGAACTTCGCGTACATGCCTGCCTTATCGATCAAAACGAAATGATCGCAAAAATCGACGGCGTTATGAACGGCATCAGCGTCGTGGGTGATAAAGTGGGCGAGACACTTTACTATGGACCTGGTGCGGGCGGGTAACGCTACGGCAAGCGCGGTTGTAGCCAACATCATCGATATTGCGCGCAGCGGAAAAAGCAAGCCGATGCTTGGGTTTGACAAACCGCTTGAGGGGGAACTCACCCTTAAACCGATCGATAAAATTGAATCGAAATACTATTTGCGTATCAATGTCTCCGATAAAAAAGGGGTTTTGGCAAAGATTACGAAGCTCTTTGAAGACAACAATATCTCCGTTGAGACGATGTTGCAGCGCCCAACCTCGAGCGATAGTGCAAATCTTTTAATTTCTACGCATGTGGCAGTGGAGAAAGATATCCAAACTCTTATTGCAACCCTTGCAGCATTGGAGTTCGTCAACTCCAAGCCGGTGATGATCCGTATCGTCTAAATCTTTTCAACGAGTGCCCTTTTGCGGCGCTCACCCCTTCAGCCCCTTTTTAAACTCTTCGCTCTATAATCTAGCTATCTGAAATCTGTATTTTTACAAGGGTGTTTCGTTCGCTCTTTGTTGCAGTGTTTAAGGAGATACCGATGAAAAGGTCGGGTTTTTTCTGTTTGTTTCTCGCCTCTTTGGCATGTGGGGATATGGTTTTGCTCGAAAAGTTGTATCAGGAGAAAAGGTATGCCGAGGTTTTGGCACATGCCAAAGAGCTAAAAGGGGAGTATGCTAATGCTGCTTTGCATCTTCTTTGGGCGAAAAGCGCCCAAGTGTTGGGAAAAGAGGAAGAGGCTATCAGTGCATACGAAAGGGTTTTGTTGCTTGATAGCGAAGATAAAAATGCAGGGGCAGAGTTGTACAAACTCTATACGAAAACCTCACGCCATGAACTTGCCTCAGAACTTGCAACCTCTTTGGATCTGCCCCAAAAAGATCAAAAAAATCTCTCTTTTGTAAGTGCAAAAGCGGGCGTCGAGGTGGGATACGATACGAATGTCAATATGAGTGCTACGGCAAGCGATCTTAACGATTATTTCGGTTTTTACAGCGGTGAGGGCGAGAAAGATTCTTTATTTAGCCGCTTTAACGGAGGGTTGCTTTACAGGGATGATTTAGGAACCAAAGGTGGATGGTTCGCACAGGGCGAATTGCAACTGACGTACCAAAATAATAAGGATGCACACCGCTACGATATGTTGTATACAGCGCTAGGTGGAGGATTGGGATACCGGTTTGATAGATCCAGAGTGTATGTGCCGATCTATTTTGAAAAACTTCATTATCTCGATACCGATCTTTATACGCAGATCAAATTGGAACCGAAATTTGGTTTTTATGCAACAAACAAACTTTTTGTAGATATTAACCTTCTTTATACGAACAGAGACTTTACCCCTTCGCAATACCGTTCGATGGATCATAAATCGTACGGTTTTGGAAGCACTTTGTATTATAGTTTTGAAAAAAATTATCTTTACGCTTCTTTTGAGTACGAGGACTTTCATCCGTCGCAAAATGCACCCAGACGCTATGTCGATAAAAAAAATATGAGAGCGTCACTCGGGTTGCACTATGGCCTCTCTTCTTCACTCGCTCTTTGGTCGGAGTATAGAGTTAAGAAAGGTTTGTATGAAGATGCGGCGGGGTATGCATTGGGAGCCTCTAAAAGGGATGATGCCATGCACCAGATAGATATGAAGCTTACCTACGCGCTAGAGGAAAATGTCGGATTGTATGTGAGGGGACAATATCTTAAAAATAATTCCAACTACACTGTTGCCGAGTACGAGAAAAGTGTTGGCATGTGCGGCGTAAGCCTTAGCTACTGAGGGGTGAAAAATGAAATTTATATTAGTTTGGATAAGTTTGGTGCTTAGTGTTTGGGGAAGTATCGGGGATGTTGCGGCTTTGCGCGGTGAAGCGACGCTTGAGCGCCAAAAGGTTGTTTCGCCTCTCAAAGCAGGGATGGAACTCTTGGAGGGGGATGTAATCACCACGCAAGAGAGAACAAGAGTACAGGTGATTCTTAAAGATGAGACGGTGGTGACCATAGGTGCCAATGCGACGTTTGCATTTGACCGGTTTGTTTTTGAGGGAAGTGAAAATCCCGAGGTTTCTTTACATGCCAAGCGAGGTTTTTTTCGTACCTTAACGGGGGAGATAGCCAAAAAAGCTCCCGAACGCTTTGAAGTAAAAACCGTTTCTGCAACGATCGGGATACGCGGAACCGATTTCAGCGGGGAGATTTTTGCCGACAAAGAGATCATCCGATGTTTTAGCGGGGCAATTTTTGTCGATTTCGAGGGGAAGATCCACGAGGTGGATGCAGGGATGCTGATCGAGTTGTCGTTTGAAAATGTACATATCGAAGAGATGGCAGAGCACAAACCCCAAAACGATAGTTTTTTCCAAGCCCCTAGGGAGGAGATTTTAGAGCAGGATACGCTGCTTGAGGATTTGTCGGATATCAATCAGATTATCTCGGAAGAGCCGCATGAATCGCATGGGCAATATTACTACGACATTGTAGGACCTTAAGCGCAGGATGCGATCCTTTTTTCTTAAAATCCTTGCGGCACTCGGTATTGCGACCTTCCTTTCGTGGGGGTATCTCTTTCTTCCCGAGGTGTTTTTTTCGTTTGAGGGGCGTTTGCGCGATTACTTGTTCGTGATACGAGGGGAACTTCCCAAAAGCCAAAACGTCGTGATTGTCGATATCGACGAAAAATCCTTGAAAAAGTACGGGCAATGGCCGTGGTCACGGGATGTTGTGGCAGATTTGTTGTATGCGCTGGACGATGCCGAGGTCGGGATTATCGGGCTTGATATCGTGTTCGCCGAAGAGGATCGCACCTCCCCCCACCGCTTTAGCGCGTATTTGAAAAATACGACAGATAAACTTGTCAATTACGATACTTTGCTTGCACAAGCGTTTCAAACGACCCCCGTAGTGGGCGGGTATCTTTTTACGTTTGAGCAAAATCAAGCGCAAAATCCCCCGCATATTCCCTCCGTTTTTGTAAAAAAAGGGATGGGGGAGGATGCCCCTCTTTTGAAGCCTCGAGGGATGATTCTCAATATTGCGCCGCTGCAAGATGCACTCTATTCAAGCGGTTTTTTTAACAATATTCCCGATGAGGGGGGGATGATACGCAGCGTGCCGCTTATCATGGAATACGACGGATCGATCTACCCCTCTTTGGCGTTGGAGCTTGTGCGTATCTTTAAGCGGCAAGAGCGTGTCGATGTCGTGGGGGATAGCGAGGGGGTATGGCATGTAGCACTCGGGGAGTTGCAAATCCCTACCGATAGCTTCGGACGCCTCAACGTAAACTTCCGCGGCGGAGCAAAATATTTTTCCTATATTAGTGCGAGTGATGTTTTGGATCAAAATTTTGACCCGAACCTGCTTCGGGGAAAGTTTGTTTTGGTGGGTACGAGTGCGGCGGGGCTTTTTGATCTGCGAAGCACCCCTTATGCCAACGCCATTGCGGGGGTTGAGGTACATGCCAACGTGATCGACAACCTTTTAGAGGGGGATTTTCTCTCCAAACCCCGTTACGGCGTTGTGTACGATCTGCTTATTATTTGGGGTGCGGTCTTTTTATTCTTCTTCCTTTTTTCGTTTTTAAAATCGTGGTTGATTCTGCCAAGCGCTTTTTTGCTTTTTTATGGGATGTTTGAACTTTTTTACGTGCTTCTTTTTGAGTACGGCATCGTTTTAAATCTTTTGTTTCCTCTTTTGGCATTTGTGCTGAGTTTCGCCCTTGCGCTTGGGATCGACTACATTATCGCCTCGCGCCGCATGGAAGAGGCAAAGAGGATGCTCGGGAAAAAAGTCTCCCCCGCGGTGATGGAGTATCTTTTGGAGCACTCCGCCGAAGAGCTTGTAAGTTCGCGTGAGCTTGAAGCGACCATCTTTTTTAGCGATATCCGCTCCTTCACCACCATATCGGAAAAAATCGGCTCCCCCGACAAGGTGATCCATATGCTCAACACCTATCTCACCCCCATGGTGCAGAGTATCGTCAACCACAAAGGCACCATCGACAAGTTTATAGGCGATGCGATCATGGCGTATTGGAATGCGCCCGTCCCCGTGCCAAACCATGCCGACCAAGCGCTCAAAAGCGCGATAGAGCAGATAGAGATGCTCACAAACATCAACAAGCTCATCACGCCCAAATACGACGTAACTATCAACATCGGCATAGGGCTCCATACGGGGATCGTCACCGCGGGGGATATGGGGAGCTACGGGCGGAGCGACTACACCATTATCGGCGATAACGTCAACCTTGCCTCAAGGATGGAGGGGCTGACAAAGCAATACGGCGCTTCGATCTTGATCTCCCGCGCGACCTATGAGAGGCTTGAGGGAAGCTACGTGATCCGTCCGCTTGATCTGGTTGAGGTAAAAGGAAAAAACGAAGCGGTCGAGATCTTTGAGGTGATTTGTAAAAACAAAAATATCTCCAAAGAGGAGCTAGAAAGTTATGCAAAAGCGATTTCTTTGTTTCGCAGCGCGGAGGTGGCGCGGGCGCATGAGATTTTTCTGCAACTACAGGCGCAAAACCCCTCGAAGCTTTATGAATTTTATATCCAAAGATGTGATGCGTTTTTAACCCATCCTGAACTTGAATTTACCCCGATTTTAAAAATGACGACCAAATAAGGAAGTAAGATGAAGATTTTGATAACGGGTGCGAGCAGCGGTTTGGGTGCCGAGTTTGCACGCCAGTATGCTACAAAAGAGAACGATTTAGTGCTTTTGGCACGAAGAAAAGAGAGGCTTAGTGCGTTGCAAGCGGAGCTTTTCGTACATGCCAAGAGTGTAGAGATTATCGAAGCGGACGTCACCCGATTTAGCGAGTTGCAAGAGAAGATACAACATCTTTGGCATGTCGATATGATCATCCTCAATGCGGGGGTTTCTCTGGGGCATAAAGGGGGGATGCCGAGCATCGAGGCGTTTAAAAATCTTTACGATGTGAACGTGTTGGCAAACCATGCGATCTTAGAGATTTTACTCCCGCGGATGCAGGCGCAAAAGAGCGGCAAGATAGTTTTTATCTCCTCTTTGGCTTCGCTTATCAGCATGCCGAGTTCCAAGGTGTACAGCTCCTCCAAGCGCGCGCTCAACGCCTACGCCGAGGGGATCCGCTACAAATACGCCCCCGATAATATCAAGGTGCTCACCCTCTTGCCCGGATTTATAAAAAGCGAGTTAACCGATAAGAACGAGTTTACTATGCCGTTTTTGCTCCCGACCGCAAAAGGGGTGAAAATTATGAAAAAAGCGATAGAAAAAAACAGGGTGTTTTACCCCTTCCCGCTGAGATTTTATTTAATCATTATCATCGTCAAAATGCTTCCAAACTTTTTAAGAGAAAAGATAATAAACTCCCTTTACAATTAGCTCCGAGCGGGCGAAAATTTCACGTGAGAGAAAAAATGGAACATCTTGAGACGATAGACAGCGTATGTACCTACTGCGGAGTAGGGTGTGATATCGCCGCAAAAGTAAATGTGAGCGAAAATAAGATCGAGAGCATTTTTGCTCATCCCGACGGTGTCGTGTCGCAAGGAAAACTGTGCGTCAAAGGGAAATACGGCTTTGACTTCGTAACCTCCCCAGAACGCCTAAGAACCCCGCGAATCAAAAAAAGTTTTTTAGCCAAAAATCCGAGTATTGGGGAGGCGATCGCTTCGACGCTTCGCGACTTTGACGACGTATGGTTTGAAACGGACCTCGATGGCGCAACCACGGCGTGTGCGATGAAACTCAAGGAGGTGCAGGCAACCTACGGACGCAAATCGGTCTGCTCCATCGGCGGGGCGCGTACCTCGTGCGAGAGCTCCTATATGTTTCAAAAGTTTACCCGCCATACCCTCAACTCCCCCCATGTCGATAACTGCGCGCGCGTATGCCACTCTCCGAGCTTAAAAGGGATGCGCACCACCATCGGCGAGGGTGCGGCGACCAACCCCTACAACGACATCTACAACTGCGAGTTTATGATCGTCATCGGCTCCAACACCACCGAAGCCCATCCCATCATCTCCAACCGTATCCTAGACGTGGCACGCGAGCACGATAACTTGGCGGTGTTTGACGTGCGCGAGATCAAACTGCACCGTTTTGCCAAATACAAAGCGATCATGCCGCATGAAGCCAACCTTTTGGTGCTCAACATGCTAGCTTACGTCATCATAGACGAGGAACTTTACCACGAGGAGTTTATTGCCGATAGAACGAAGGGTTTTGCGGAGTTTAAAGAGAAGATTCTAAACGACCCCTATGCGAATCCAAAATATTTTGAAAACATAGAGGGGTATGAGTATCTCAGCAAAATGATCCCCAAAATCGCCCGCGAATATGCGCTTAAAAAATCGATGATCTTCTGGGGACTTGGGATCACCGAGCATCTTGACGGCTCTTACGCGGTTATGGCGATCACCCATTTGGCGCTTATGACTGGAAATGTCGGTAAAAGCGGAGCGGGGCTGATGCCGCTGCGCGGACAAAACAACGTTCAGGGAACCTGCGATATGGGGATGCTCCCCTACTACGATCCCGATTATCAAGAGCCCAAAGAGGTGGGGCTTATGACCCCGCAACTCGTCGATGAGATGCTTGAGGGGCGCGTCAAAGCCCTTCTTAATATCGGCGAAGATATCACCCATATCCACCCTAATCTCAACAAGATAGAGCGCGCCATAGAGAATTTGGAGCTTATCTTTGTTCAAGAGCTTTTTATGACCGACGTAGCGCAAAGGGCGGATATCGTCGTGGGGGTAAAATCGGCATACGAGAAAACGGGCGTTTACGTCAATGCGATGCGCCGTCTGCACCTCTCGCAACCGCTTGTCAAATCTGATCTGCCCGATGATTGGGAGGTGTTGCAGATACTTGATAACAAGATGGGGGGAACTGCCGCGTATGCAAGCTCCAAAGAGGTATGGGACGAGGTGCGCGAAGTGGCGTATAGACGTTTTAGCGGCGCTTCGTATGTGCGCTTGGAGCGTCACCGCAAACGTGGGCTTCAATGGCCCGTACACACCGAAGATACGCCGATTTTGCATCAGCTCGACTTTAGAACGGAAGACGGTTTAGGGGAGTTTCACTACCACCGCTATGAACTGCGCGGGATGATCGAGGAGATCGTGAACAAGAAACTCACGGGCTACCACCTCACCACGGGGCGCGTGCTCGAGCACTACAACAACGCCGCGCAAACCAAACAAAGCGAGAAACTCAACAAACGCTACGACGAGGATATCTTGCTAGTGTGCGAGAGCGACGCGGCGGATTTCCCGAGTGAGAAGGTGATTTTAAAAACCGAGTTCGGCGAGACGAATCCGCTCACCGTCAAGTTCACCGACAAGGTGCAGCCAAAAACCCTTTTTACGAGCTTTCATCACGCCTCTTCGCGCATCAACGCCCTCTTTGGCGACAAATGCGACGAGTTGATTTTAACCGCCGCTTTTAAGTCGATAAAAGTGGAAGTGATCGCCTGCTAACATGAGTCGCGCAAAAGGGAACGAAGCCGAAAGCTTGGCATGTACTTTCCTTTTCGATGCGGGCTTTAGCGTTTTAGAGCGCAACTTTTACTCCCGTTTCGGGGAGATCGACATCATCGCCTTCAAAGAAGATGTGCTCCACTTTATCGAGGTTAAAAGCGGTGAAGACTACGAACACGCAATCCAAAACATCACCCCCTCCAAACTCTCAAAAATCATCAAAACCGCGCAGATATACATGAGCAAAAACAGTGTCGACTGTGATTTTGTTTTCGACGCCGTGATCGTCACGCCCCAAAAGCTTTGGCATGTGGAGAATATTACGCTTTAAACTGACGCTTTCACCCCTTCGCCCTCAACGTCCTCGTTGGGAATACATATAGCTTCGCAATAACATATATACGCTTCAACGTTAGAGCATTGGAGCGAGGAGAAATTGGGTGTAAATTTTCTTCTTTGCAACCTCGCTCGTCTTACACATGAACAACACTTTGCTATCTATTGTTACACAACAGCGCAAACTCTCAAAATAGCCTTGCAAAGCTTTGGCATGTAGAAAATATCACGTTATAATTTTTAAAAAAAATCCCCAACTCTAAGGAAACAAGAATGGATGCAAAAATATTTTTCGGCTCGAACGAGGCAACGAAAGAGCGTTTGAGTGAGCGTGTGAGCCCTTATAGCGGGGAGGTGGTTTCCCGTGCGCCGATTTGCAGCGCGGAGGATGCCAAAAGAGCGTTGCATATCGCCCAAGAAGCGGCAAAGCGCGCAAAAAAATCGACCCTTTCGCAGCGATGCGAATGGCTTTTGGACGTGGCGCAAAAACTCAAAGAGAACAAAGAGGAACTAGCGCGTACCATCACCGATGAGGTGGGCAAGCCTATTGCCTTTGCGCGCGTGGAGGTGGAACGCTGTATCGAGACGGTGCGTCTCTCGGCCGAGACGATGCGCACGATGCACGGCGAGACCATCAACACCGACGCGATGGCAAGCGGCAAAAAAACGCTCTCTTTTTTCCGCCGTGAGCCCGTGGGGGTGGTGGTAGCGATCACCCCGTTTAATTTTCCGCTCAACCTCGTAGCGCATAAACTCGCGCCCGCACTCGTAGCGGGAAATGCGGTGGTGCTCAAACCCACCCCCGAAGCGCCTTTGAGTGCTTATAAGTTCGCAAAACTTTTCGTAGAATCCCCACATGCCATACCTGACGCGCTGAGCGTGGTTTACGGCGATGCGGAGGTGGGAAGCGCTCTTATTAGTAGCGATATCCCTCGTGTGGTGAGTTTTACGGGAAGCGTGCCCGTGGGGGAGATCATCACCAAAAATGCGGGGATCAAAAAAGTGGGGCTAGAACTCGGCGGCAATGCCGCGACGTTCATCGATGCAAGCGCCGACTTGGCGTATGCGGCGGAGCGTTGTGCGATGGGGGCGTTTGTGAACTCGGGGCAGGTGTGTATCTCCCTGCAGCGCATCTACGTTCACGAGGCGATCTACGATGCGTTTGCGGCGCATATGGCGGAGGCGACGCAAAAACTCAAAGTGGGTTCCCCGTACGAGGATGATACTTTTATGGGACCGCTCATCAACGACGAGGCGTGCGAACGTGCGATGCGCTGGGTGGAAAATGCTATCGAGGAGGGTGCTGCGCCGCTTTTGCCGCCTCATCGCGAGGGGCGCGTATTTTACCCGTGCGTGATGACAAACGTACGCGACGATATGGCGATCGTGTGCGAAGAGGTATTTGCGCCTATCGTCTCTTTGGTGCGAGTGAGCGGTTTTGAAGATGCCCTGCCGCGCATGAACAACTCCCCTTACGGCTTGCAGTTTTCGGTTTTCACAAATGATCTGCGCGTGATGCAGGAGGCGATCGAGGAGCTTGATGCGGGGGGTGTTGTGATTAACGACATGCCAACGCTTCGTTTTGACATACAGCCCTATGGCGGGGTAAAACTCAGCGGTGTGGGGCGAGAGGGACCGCGCTTTGCCATCGAGGAGATGAGCGAGATCAAAAGCGTGGTGATCTGTTGAGCCAAGAGGTGATCGTCTCGGCGTGTTTGCTCGGGGAGTTGTGCCGTTATGATGGCAAGACGAAAGCGGACGCGAGGGTGCTAGAGGCGTTTGAGGGGTGGGAGGTCATCCCTTTTTGCCCCGAAGCGCCGTTGTTTGGAACCCCGCGCGAGCGTATCAGCGTCGTAGAGGTTGATGGGATGCGCCGCATAGTAACCGACGTGACATGCCAAGACGTGACGCAAAAACTGCGTGAGGAGATAGAGCGTTTTATCGCTTTATACCCGCATGCCAAGAGAATAGTCCTAAAATCCAAAAGCCCCAGCTGCGGGCTTGGAACCACTCCGATACTAACAAAAGAGAAAGAGTTTATAGCATACGGCAACGGCATAGCCACCGAGCTTTTTTTGCAACACTACCCACATGCCATGATAAGTGATGAAACTCAAATTTGAAGCTTGATTTTTCCACTTTTACATTGGATCCAATGTGAAATTAGAAACTATCCTGTCTCTGCCGCTTCTTTTTGCTTCATAAAGCAGATCGTCGGTTTCTTTGTAGATATCTTCGATCGATCGTATCTCTTTGGCATGTTTGCAAAAAAGTCCCATCGAAGCGCTGATAGTGGCGCCTACGGGGCAGAACTCGTGGGGGATCTGCATCGCGTTGATGTTCTCTTGTACTTTTTGAGCAAATTCAAGCGCTTTTTGAGGGGTATCGGCATTGAAGATGATCCCAAACTCCTCCCCTCCCAAACGGAACGGGTAGTCGTCGGCGCGTTTGAGGGAGCGGCGCAGGGTGGCGGCAAATTTGCTAAGCACTTCATCCCCCATCTGATGCCCGTAGTTGTCGTTGTAGAGTTTGAAGTGGTCGATATCGAGCAATAAAAAGCAAAAGAGCTCGTTTTTCCTTTGTGCGCTGTGGAGAATCTTCTCGAACATGGTATTGAAATGGCGGCGGTTGTAAAGACCCGTGAGCGCGTCGGTTATAGAGAGCTCCTCGACGATCTTTTGGTCGGTGATATCTTGGCGGATCGAAGTGTAGCCGATCTTTTTGCCCGAGCGGTCGAATTTGGGGGAGATGGTTGAGAGCACCCAGTAGGAGGTGCCGTCTTTTTTAAGGTTTTTGATCTCTCCCGTCCACGTGCGGTCGTTGGAGATGCTCTCCCACATCTCTTTGTAAAGCTGGCTTGGCATGCTAGGGTGGCGGATGATATTGTGTTTTTTGCCTAGAAGCTCCTCGCGCGAATATCCCGTAATGGCGCAAAATGCACTGCTTACTTCGGTGATGGTACCTGCGAGGTTGGTGGAGGAGTAGATGACGTATTTGTCGATAATATCCAAAGATATCTGCATCGATATGTTTTTCTCTTCAAGCTCCTCCTTGGCATGTTCAAGTTCTTGGGTGCGTTGTTTGACCTTGTCTTCGAGTTCAAGGGCGTATTTTTGGATCGTCTCTTGGGAACTTTTGATGCTTTGCGCCATCTCGTTGAAGTTCTCGGCGAGGATACCTATCTCGTTATTGACATCAAAATCTTCTTTGGCATGGTGGAACTCCTCAAACTCCCCTTTGGAAAACTTTTTGACTTTTTTCGTGAGGTTATCGATGGGGGAGACGATATGTTTGGTTGCCATCACGATAGCGATGAGGATAGAGAGCAAAACAAAGAAGAGCATGATCCACGAGTAAAACTCGAGCGTCTTGATGGGCGCTAAAACCTCCTCTTTGTCTATTTTGGCGACGATCCCCCAGTGGAGCGCGGGGATATACCCCCACGTAGAAACCACCTCTACGTCTCGGTAATCTTTTGAGATGCCGCTGCCGCTGCTTCCTTGCACCGCTTTGTTTGCGGAAAGATCGGCTCGGGAGGGGAACGTATAACCGCTTTTTACCGAGTCTTTGACGTACTTTAGCGGCGTCATCGAGACGGTTTTGTTGTATTTGTCTACACTTGCGGCAAAAAGTTCTCCGCTTCTTCCCAACCCTTTTTGATCCGAAAAAATCTCAAAAATACTCGATTGGCTCAGTTGTATGGCGACGACGCCGATCATTCTCCCCTCTTTATAGAGCGGGTGGGCAATAAATGCGGCATGCTCATCCGAGGGATAGTAGTATTCAAACGGGCTGATATTGGTCTCTAAAAGCATTTTTGCTTTTGTGTAAACGGAAGCTAGGTTGCTCTCTTTGTAGATACCGCTTAAAAGGTTCGTGCCCAGATCCTCCTCTTTTTTAAAACTGTAGACGATGTCGCCGTCGTTGTTGATAAAAAAGAGGTCGTAGTAGCGGTTTTTTTCCAGAAAGATTTTTATCGTCGCATCCAAAACATTATCTCGCAGCTGCGTTTTGCCCCTTTCGTGAAACATTGCATCGGCACGAGAGAAATTCTCTATCAGTTCGGGAACCGTTGCGATAAGTTTGACGTCCGATTCGAGGTGGGCTATTTGGTTCTCCAAAACCGAAATCTTTTCGTTGAGCACCACTTCGAGCTGATTGATGGCTTGGGTTTCAAACTGCTGTTTTTGTAAAAAATAGTTGATCGAAAAAAGGGTGAGAATCGGGAAAACCGAAACGATAAAGAACCAAAACAATATCTCGTTTTTGATGTGCAGAGCGTACCATTTACTCATCTGTTTCTCCCCTCAAGAGTTCGTTGCATTCGAGCGAGTCTGTAAGCACCTCTAAACACTCCTCCCACTCTTTTTGCGATTTAAACGTGGGGTAGGGGGTGGGTTTGATGATCTGGGGAGAATGCCATACGATCTCAAATCGGGCGCGATCGTTGATTTTTCCGATCATTACATGCCTATGGGTGTGGAGGTTTTTTGGGTCGATAAAATAGATATTCCCCGAGAGGTAAAAACTTTTCCTTTTGATATGGGTCAAGACCGCCTGCGGCGTCGCCTCTTGTGCTTTTATAAGACTCTCTTTAAAGAGTTGCACCCCTATGTAGGCGGAAAACATCGCATCGGTGATCTCTTTATGCTCTTGGAAATAGCGTTCTAAAAAGAGGGTAAAACGGTTGGTCTTGTTTTCGTTCATAATATTAAAATAGCCCCAAGCGGCGTAATGCCCGCTCATGGCATGGGGGTGCGTCGTTGCCTGCATGGGAGCAAGGAGCGATTCGTCCAAACTCAAAGAGAAAACGGGGATATCTTTTGCGGCAACGGCATGACGTTGGAGCCCGAGAAAAAAATCGATGTTGGAATCGCCGTTGAGCGTATTGATGATGGCATGGGGTTTTTTGGCGAGTATGTCTTCAAAAAGATCGCCGAAATTATTGCTTCCTAGGGGTATGTAGCGCTCTGCTATAACTTCGAATTCACTGAGGCGGGAAAGCTCTTTGATATAAAAATTCGCCGCTTTTGGGTAGATATATTCGGAGCCTACGAGATACACTCTCTTGCCGAAGTGCGATTGGATAAAGTCAAGCGTAGGGTTGATCTGCTGGTTCGCACTTAGTCCCAAATAAACGATGTTGGGAGAGCTCTCAAGCCCTTCGTACTGTACGGGGTAAAAAAGGACGTTGTTGTTTTGTTCCACAACTTTTTTGACCTCTTTGCGGGAGGCGGAGGTCCAGCACCCAAAGAGGGAGATAGCCCCCTGATCGATAAGCTCCTGCGCTCCTTGGGCAAACAAGAGGGGATCGGATTTGCCGTCGAATTCGAGCAGTTGTACCTCCCGTCCTAAAATTCCCCCGTTGTCGTTAAGCTCTTTGATCGCGGCGCGAACTATATTTGCCACGGGGATCTCGCTTGTTGCCATAGTGCCGCTTGCGGAGTAAAGCAAACCGATTTTGATGCTCTCTTTTCGTAGCTGCAGGTGGGCAAACATTGCCGCGACGATAAAAACGACGATAGAGATGCAGAGGATCCAAAACTTCATAAGCTCTCCCAAAATTCAGGTTCGCCCAAGAGATACCCCTGAGAGAAATCGATGCCAAGTTGGAGCACCTTCTCTAGTATCTCTTTGGTCGCCACAAACTCCGCAACGGTTTTGATGTTGTTTTTCTTTGCAAACGAGACGATCGATTCGACGACGTTGTAGCTGTTTTGGTTGGTATCGAGCTGGCGTATGAGGGAGCCGTCTATTTTGATGATATCCGCTTCGAGTTTTAAAAGATACTCGAAGTTGGAATAGCCCGTACCGAAATCGTCGATGGCGATCTGGCATCCGAACGACTTGATCTTATCGATAAAAAGTTTCACTTCATCGAACGATTCGATCCCCTCCGATTCGACAAGCTCGAAGATAATGTTTTGGGTCTTGGGGGAGTCTTGGAGCTGGTTAAAGAGGAACTCTTTGGTGTTGATGTTAAGAATATCCTCGGCGGTGATGTTGATCGAGATTTTTTTGTCGGTCGCATTGATCGCTACAAACGCTTTTTCTAACACCCTTTTTGTAATTTGGGGGTAGAGTTTTGATTGTTTTGCTATATCCAAAAAGAGATAGGGGGAGATAACTTTCCCCTCTTCGTCGATAAGACGCACGAGCGATTCGTATTTGGAAATGGTTTGGGTCTGGTTGTTGTAAAGGGGCTGGAAAGCGAGTTTTATCCGATCGTCGTTGAGCGCCTCGATGATTTTTTTCTTCCAAAAGAGGTTGTTTTTGTACTCTTCGTAAGAGCGCAGCGCTTCGGAATAAACGACGAAATCTTTTTTCATTTTTTTGGCTTCTTTGAGCGCGAGATCGGCAAACTGCAAATCAAAAAGCCCGAGGCTGATCCCCGCACTCAGACCCAGATGCAGCTCTTCATCCTCTACCTTAAAGCTTGTATGCTCAAGATGCAGAAGGATCTTTTTGGCATGGTCAAGGAATGTTTCGTCGCTCTCCTCTTCTAAAAACGAAACGACCGAAAACTCGTCGGCATGGTTTCTGTAAACGACGTAGCCGAACGAAAAAGCAAGGTCTAAAAGTTTGTTTGAGAGGGTTATGAGCACTTTGTCGCCGAAACTTTCTCCGTAAAAATCGTTGATATGTTTGAAGTTGTCTATATTGAGAATAGCGATTTTTGGATGGAGCGCATTTTTAAGCTCTTCAAGGAGTTTGTAGCGGTTGCCCAGATTGGTGAGGCGGTCGGTAAAGAAATTTTTGCGCAACTCGTCCTGGCTGTCGACAAGCTCGGTGACGTCTTCGCGCAGGGCGAGGTATTCGATGACGCTCTCGTCTGTGTCGAGAATCGGTATAACGGTGGTTTTGGCATAGAAATATCCCCCGTCTTTTTTGAGGTTTTTAATAAGCCCCTTCCATGTTTTCTTGTGTTGGATGGTGTCCCAAAGCTCTTTAAAAACCGATTTGGGCGTTTGGGGATGGCGGATGATATTGTGCGATGCGCCGAGGAGCTGTTTGCGGTTGTAGCCCGTGATGGTTTCAAAATCTTCGTTGACGTAGATGATATTCCCTTTGGTGTCGGTAGCGCTGATGATGCTTCCCTCGAAGATCGCTTTTTTATACTCGGCTAAAAGGCGGTTGGACTGCCCGAGCTTACGGTTTTGCTTGATGTACTCTTTATTGGAGTGATCGAGTTTGACCATCCCGATATAGAGTGTTTTTAAAAGGTAGTAAAAAGCGATCAGATAGGCGATAAAACGCAGTACATGCCAAAACCACCATTGCATATCCCAAAGCGAGGAGAAGAAAAACAGCAGCCCCGCGCTCCCAAAAAGCATAGTAAGCCCCGCATATAAAAGGGCGTCGTTCTCACCCGTTTCAAGGTAGTTTTTTATAAAATAGAACGAAGAGAGGATAAACATGCTCCCCCCGAAAATGTTTAAAAGGCGGTTCGCCTGAGAAAATTCCGAATGGTAGGTGAGTTGCATCGCCTCATGCGGGTCATGCGAGAGCAAGAGGGACAACGCGGTCAAAAAGAAAACAACTCCCAAAGAGACGGGGATGAGAAAATAGAGTCTGGCAGAAACCTGTTTCGCGGGAAACCACACGAAGCTAAAGAATACGCCGCCGAAAAAAACCGCGAGGGAGTGCAGGTGAACAAACACCTCCCCCGAATGGGTAAGTGCATGAAAACCGTCGAAAATCCCCATGGCGATAAACCCGAACGAAGCGTAGTGGAAGCGGTTGAATTCGAGTTTGCTAAAGTAGATAATAAAGAGCATCGAAGCCAGAACAAGGGCGATAACGCTTCCCGCAGTTTCCAAAAAAGAGTGCAGGGGAAGAGAGACAAAGTGCCAAGAGGCAAAACTTTGCATAAAAAGACCCGATAAAATAGGAACTACAAGAGTAAGAAAAAGTACCCCATAGAGTGCAAAGTTTTTTTGTTGCATACAACCCACCGCTTTGTTTATACGTTATTTTAGCGCAAAAATTTTCTTTTTCGTAGCCTCAAGCACTTCAAGTATCTCAACGTAAATTTTAGATATAATCGCGCAATTTTTATTTGCGAGACGGATGTATGGATATTAGAGAAGAGTTTTTAAGATTTTTCGAATCGAAAAACCACGAGAGAGTAGCAAGCGCACCTTTGGTGCCCGAGGACGCTACGTTGTTGTTCAATAATGCGGGGATGGTTCCTTTTAAATCGATCTTTACGGGGGAGGTGCCAGTTCCTACAAACCCTCGAGCCGCTTCATGCCAAACATGTTTGCGTGCGGGGGGAAAACACAACGACCTTGAAAACGTCGGACATACGGCGCGCCACCATACGTTTTTCGAGATGCTCGGCAATTTTAGTTTCGGGGATTATTTTAAATCCGAAGCGATCGATTATGCTTGGGAGTTCGTGACCGAAGTTTTGAAGTTTCCAAAAGAGAAGCTTTGGGTAACGGTGCATGAGAGCGACGACGAAGCCGAAGAGCTTTGGATGCGCCACGTGAGCAAAGATCGCATTATGCGTTTGGGCGACAAAGACAACTTCTGGCAGATGGGCGACACGGGACCCTGCGGACCGTGCAGCGAGATTTTCTACGATCAAGGCGCGGAGCATTTTAGCGGACCCGAGGACTACATGGGGGGTGACGGTGATCGCTTCTTGGAGATTTGGAACCTTGTTTTCATGCAGTACGAAAGAAGCGCGGACGGAACTTTAACGCCGCTTCCAAAACCCTCTATAGATACGGGAATGGGGCTAGAGCGTGTTACGGCGATTAAAGAGGGGCACTTGAGCAACTACGGCTCTTCACTCTTTATGCCTATCATTCGCCATGTCGAAAAACTCATAGGCAAAGAGTATGTCTATGCCACGGGTGCGTCGTACCGCGTGATCGCCGATCATATCCGCACAAGCGTTTTTCTCCTCTCGCAAGGAACAAACTTCTCAAATGAGGGTCGCGGCTACGTGCTTCGCCGAATTCTGCGCCGTGCGGTGCGCCACGGGTACCTTTTAGGATTCCGTGAGCCGTTTATGTTCAAGCTTGTCGATACCCTCGTTGCTATTATGGGGACGGAGTACAACTATCTAGAGCAAAAAGCGAATGCGGTCAAAGAGCAGATAGAACTCGAAGAGGCAAGATTCTTTAAAACGATCGAATCGGGGATCGAGTTATTTGAGAAAGAGCTTGAAAACACGAAGGATATCTTCAGCGGCGAGGTAGCGTTTAAACTCTACGATACGTTCGGATTCCCGCTTGATTTGACCGAAGATATGCTTAAAGCAAAAAATCTCAAGATCGACGAAGCGAAGTTCTATGAGCTGATGGATGCACAAAGAAACCGTGCAAAAGCGGCATGGAAAGGGAGCGGAGACGAAGCGGTTCACGGGGATTTCAAAGAGCTTTTGGAGAAATTCGGCGAAAATAGCTTCGTGGGGTATGAGTTTACCGAACATTCGGCCAAGGTGCTTGCACTTTTGGATGAAAACTATAAGAAAACAGATTCTTTGGCATGCGGCGAGAGCGGATGGGTGCTTTTGGATACCACGCCGTTTTATGCCGAGAGCGGCGGACAGTGCGGTGATATAGGGGAGCTTGCAGGGTTTGCAAAAGTGGTCGATACCAAAAAATTCTTCGGGCTTAACCTCTCCAAAATCGAAGTGAGCAAAACACTCACAACGGGTGCGGCGCTAGAGGCTCATGTGGATATCTCCCGTAACGAGATCACAAAACACCATTCCGCGACCCACCTTTTACATGCCGTACTTTTTGACGTACTGGGCGATCATATCTCCCAAGCGGGCTCGCTCGTGGAAGCAAACCGCTTGCGTTTTGACTTCTCCCACCCTAAAGCGGTGAGTGCCGAGGAGTTAGCGGAGATAGAGCGCCGCGTGAACTTGGAAGTGCTCCGTGCCATCCCTGCCGATACCCGCGTTATGAGTATAGATGAGGCAAGAAAATCGGGTGCAAAAGCACAGTTTGGGGAGAAATACGGCGATGAGGTGCGCGTAGTTCGTTTTGCGGATGCAAGTATCGAATTCTGCGGCGGGGTGCATGTAAGCAACACCGCAAATATCGGCTCATTCATCATCGTCAAAGAGAGCGGCGTGAGTGCGGGCGTGCGCCGCATCGAAGCGGTGTGCGGACAAGCTGCGTACAACTATTTTAAAGAGCAAAGAGAGCTGCTCCAAAACGTGCAAGCGGAGGTGAAAAACCTTGACGTAATGGCGGGGGTCGCAAGACTCAAAGCAAACATTGCCGAACTCAAAACCGAACTCGTACAGGCGCAAAACTCTGCAAAAGTAGAGATCGAAGTGGAAAAAATAGGTGATGTTGCCGTCGTGGTTGCCGAGTACCCTGCAGGCGATATCAAAGAGAAGATCGACGAGCTTAAAAACCAAAACGACAAACTTTGTGCGATGCTTTTCCAAGTTAAAGAGGACAAAGTGCTTATCGCCGCGGGTGTAAAAGGTTGTGATGCAAAAGCGGGCGAATGGATCAAAAACATCGCTCCTATTTTAGGCGGAGGCGGCGGCGGACGCCCCGATTTTGCACAAGCGGGCGGTAAAGACGTTACCAAGCTCCCCGAAGCTAAGAGTGCTTCTTTGGAATATATAAAAAACATTGTAAAATAACTCCACATTATAGAAAGGAGCGATGAAAATGGAAAACTTTTTTGCGGAGTATCGAACGATTATCGTCTTTCTTCACGTTTTAAGCGGCGTGGTATGGGTCGGCGGGATGGTAGCTATGCGCTATGCCGCGCACCCCTCTTTTCTTGAGATAGAATCCCCCGCAAAACGCTTAGAGCGGATCGCACATGCTTTGAAAAATCTTTTTGCCATCGTCGTTCCTTTTGTTGTCTTATTGCTTGTAACTGCCGTATTTATGATTATGGGTTACGGCCTCTCAGGGTCTGAGCATGCCATACTCGCACATGCCAAAGAGGGTATCTGGGTCGTGATGGCACTCAACCTTTTTGCTATGATATACCGCCGCAACAAAGCCCAAAAAGCGCTGGAGCAGGGAAATTTCGTCGTAGCCAAAGATCAGTTGGGTCTCATAGGCAAAATTATGGTGCCGCTTAATATCGCGCTCGGTGTCGTTGCGATCTTTTTGGGCGCATCGCTTTCGGGGAGTTTTTAGGCTGTGATCCGTTTAGCTTCCGCATCCCAAACCCGTGCCGAGCTCTTAAAAGAAGCGGGGATCGCTTTTATCCAAGAGAGTATCGATTTTGACGAAGATGCGATCGTGGCATCGTGCCCGAAAAATTTCGTGTATCAGGCGACGCTGGGAAAATACAAGGTGAATAAAGAGCGTTTCGGGATCGAGGATTACCCTCTTTTGGTCGCCGATACGGTAGTAACCTCGCAGAATCAAATACTTCGCAAAGCAAAATGCCTCGAGGATGCGCGCAATATTTTGATGACCCAAAGCGGTAACGTCACAAGCATCATCACCTGTATGATCTACGAATCTCCCAAACAAAAAATTCTCGATATTTCGGCAACCAGATACTACTTTGCACCGTTTGATCTCGAGGATGTGGAACGCTATTTGCAAAGCGGTGAATGGCGCGGCAAAGCAGGGGCTTGTATGGTCGAGGGGTTTTGTAAGCCTTACATCCAAGAGGTGCGGGGATTTGAATCGACCGCCATGGGGCTGTGCGTAGAGATTTTACAAAGGTTTGCAAAGACGTGAAATACAAAATAAAGAAACAGTATCGGTTCTACGGACTTGTTCTTGTGGGTCTTTCCCTCTTTCTTTATTTGGCATTTCGGTATGTCGATTTTTTAAAATTGCAGCGAGAGGAACTCGAGGGGGAGTCCTACCGCAAAACCTCTTTAGAGATGCAAAGCAATCTTGAACAGATGATCCTCGTCAAACAAAAATCTACCGCCGCCATCGCACTCGCTATGGCAGACAATCGCGAATTTATCAAAAACGTTGCCGCCAAGAAGGTGGAAACATTCCATTACGGCTCTTTGATAGAGAGCTTTCGAGCACACACCCTTTATCAAAACATATGGATCCAGATTATGGACGATAAAGCAAACGTGCTTTATCGCAGCTGGACGAAAGAGAAGGGGGAGAACCTTCTGGCAATCCGTAAAGACCTTCAAGAGGTGATCGAAAAACGTTCGGTGGTATCTTCGATCAACCCCGGACGCCATAACCTCTCTTTGCGTGCGATCGTCCCTTTGATTTTGGACGGGAAATTTATAGGTATGCTTGAGGTGATCTCCCATTTCAATTCTATCAGCAAATCGTTTGCCCAGACCGATATAGCATCGGTGGTGGTGCTCAAAAAAGAGTTTAGAGAGCAGCTGAGCCATCCCATGACCCGCCTTTTTATAGGGGAGTATTATATTGCCAACCACGATGCCCCCCACCCTCTTATGGAGTATCTTCATAAAAAAGGGATCGAAAATTACCTGAACGAGGGCTACAAGGTAGAGGCGGGTAAAATCATCGTTTCCTACCCGCTCAAGGGGCTTGATGGGATGGATGTCGGGTACTATATTATGACAAAAGAGGTGAACGACATCTCCCATAGCGATCTTGATCTGTATATGTTCAAATGGAGTGCATTTACAATCATCGTTTTGATGGGGATCGTTATCGTCTGGAGCGGGTTTTTATATTATGCAAAAGCGCGCGATAAAAACTACTATCTCAACGTTATCAATACCTCGAACAATATTATTATCATCAACGATACGACGAAAATCGTCGAAGTAAACGATACCTTTTTTAAATTTTTCAAAGAGTTTGAGTCGATCGAGCATATCAAGAAAAGAAAGGTATGTCTGTGCGACTATTTTATCAAAGAAGAGGGGTATATAGACGGTGTCAATGCAGGCATGAACTGGGTTGAATATCTTGTTCTTAACAAATCCCAAGAGAACAAAGTCAAACTCAACCTCTACGGGGAGATACGCTACTTTTCTATCAGCGCTTCGGTTATCTCGGAGGAGTTGGGGCATTTTGCGGTGATTATGTCCGAGATCACGCAACAAGAGAACTATAAGCGCGAGCTTGAATATCTCAGCACCACCGACGCCCTCACGCGCATAGGGAACCGCCGCTACTTCCAGATGAAACTTCAAGAGGAGATCGCCCGTTCCAAACGGTACAAAACCCCTCTTTCTATGATCCTTTTCGATATAGATTATTTCAAGCAGGTCAACGATCAATTCGGTCACGACGTGGGGGATCAGGTTTTGGCGGAATATGCGGATATTATCCACGATCTTTTGCGAGAGAACGACGTGTTTTGCCGCATAGGCGGGGAAGAGTTCGTGATTATAAGTCCCCACACGGCACTAGAAGATGCACGCGTCGTTGCTGAAAAAGTAAGGCATGTGGTGAAAGAATCGAAAAAAATCGTCCCTATTACGATGAGCTTCGGGGTTGTGGAATATACGATGACGGAGAGTTTGGAATCGATGTTCAAGCGCGCCGATCAGATGCTTTACAAGGCAAAAGAACTCGGAAGAGACAGGGTTGTTTGCGAGTGATGTATTATGAAAACGAACTCAAAGCGCTCAAGCGCGCGGGGAGATACCGAAGCCGAGAGGTCGTTTCGTACGATCTGCTCGATTTCTCCTCGAACGATTATCTGGGGCTCGCGCACAACAAGGAGCTTCACCGCCTTACATGCCAAGAGATAGCCGCACTCGAGGTCAACAGCTCCAAAGCCTCTTTGCTTGTGAGCGGCTACCATGCCATTCACAAAGATTTTGAAACTGCCCTTTGCAGACTCAACGGCTTTGAAGAGGGGGTGGTTTTAGGAAGCGGCTTTAATGCCAATATCGCCCTTATAGAAGCGCTCGTACGCAAAGGCGACGTGCTTTTGATGGATGCAAAGTACCATGCTTCGGGGGTTTTGGCATCGACGCTTAAAGATATAGAGGTGCATTTCTTTCCCCATAACGATATGGCGGCACTCCAGAGCCTTTTAGAAAAATATGCACATGCCAAGAGAAAGATCGTTGCCGTAGAGGGGATCTACTCGATGGACGGCGATATGGTGCCAAAAGAGGTGTTTGGCATGTGCGACGCGCACGATGCGCTTTTAATCGTCGATGAAGCGCACAGCAGCGGCGTCGTGGGGGAGAACTTGCTTGGGGTGTTTGATTTTTACGCTATCACACCGCGCCCCAACCACATAAAAATGGGAACCCTCGGTAAAGCCTACGGAAGTTTCGGTGCCTATATTCTAGCGTCAAGCCATATCGTGGCGTATCTGCTTAACCGTGCCAAACCGATCATCTACGCCACCGCACTCTCTTTGTACGACACCCTTTTGGCACATAAGGCGCTCCTTTTTATGCAAGAACATAAAGAGGAACTCAAACATGCCATAGCCCTGCGACAAGGGATCGTTGAGAAGAAACTCGGGATCGTAACCCCTTCGCTTATCGTGCCGATCGTGATAGGGGACAACAAAAAAGTGATCCGAATCAAAGAGGCGTTGATGCAAGAGGGGTACAGCATAGGAGCGATACGCGAACCTACGGTAGATAAAGCGATCGTGCGCATCATAGCGCGACTAGGACAGAGTGCCGAAGAGTTGGGTGCTTTGTGTGACAAAATAACCCTATTTCGCTAAAATGCTTGCCATGAAAGTTTCCAAACTCGAGATATCTTTAGAGAACAAACCGCTCGTTGCAATCGATTTCGCCATCGAGAGCTCTTTGGCGCTTGTCGGGCAAAGCGGCAGCGGCAAGAGTCTTACCCTCAAAGCGCTCCTTGGCATGTTGCCGGCTAAGATGGCATGTGAACTTGAGGTACAAAGCGATTTTACGCTTCGCGCGGGGGAGAGTGTATCTTTCGTGCCCCAAAACCCCTTTACGGCGCTCTCTCCCCTTACAAAGATAAAAAAGCAGTTTTTTGTCGATGAGGCAAGAGTGGCGGAGCTGTTTGCAAGTGTAGGGCTTGAGCCCTCGCTCTTGGAGCGTTTTTCCCCCGAACTCTCGGGCGGGCAGCTACAGAGGGTGATTATAGCGATGGCGCTTGAAGCGAATCCAAAACTCGTTATGCTTGATGAACCGACCACGGCGCTTGATCCCCAAACAAGGGTGATGATTTTGGAACTTTTAAAACGGCTCCAAAAAGAGTACGGGTTTAAAATTTTGTTCGTAACCCACGATATCGTCGCCGCGTCGTCGCTGTGCGAGGACATTTGCGTTATAAAAGAGGGAAGGGTGGTCGAATCGGGCAAGCTCCAAGAGGTGCTGAGAAACCCGAAATCGGAGTACACGAAGGTGCTGATCGCATCGAATTTTGCAAGCAGGGAATTTAGAACATGATGAAAATACTCAAGCGTACGTTTATCGGCGTAATACTTTTGGCTCTTATCGCTCCTTTTGGGGTGTTGGGCTATTTTTTATACACTTTTACCTACGATATTACGCCGCTTATCGAGTATAAACCTGCGACGACGACGCGCATTTACGATAGAAACGGCGAAAAGATCGCGAACCTGTTTGAGGAACACCACCGCTATTATGCAGATTTTGCAGAGCTTCCCCCCAGAATGATCGAAGCGCTCGTTGCGATCGAAGATACCACTTTTTTTGAACATCCCGGGATCAATGTCGATGCGATCTTTCGCGCGGGTGTGAAAGTGATCAAAGCGGGAAAAGCGGTCGAGGGGGCGAGTACGATCACCCAGCAGTTGGTAAAAAACGTCCTTTTAACGCGGGAGAAAAAACTCTCGCGAAAGATCAAAGAGGCTATCTATGCGCTTAAAATCGAGCGGGTGCTGAGCAAAGAACAGATCCTTGAGCGCTATTTCAACGAAATCTATTACGGGCACGGGTATTACGGCGTAAAAACGGCGGCAGACGGTTATTTCCATAAACGTCTAGCAGATCTCTCCCTTAAAGAGATCGCGGTTTTGGTGGGGCTTCCAAAAGCACCCTCCACCTACACCCCGACAAAAAATTACGAAATGTCGATGGGGCGTGCCAACCGCGTTTTAGAGAGGATGTTCGCGCTAGGCTGGATCGATGAGGTCACCTACAAAGAGGCGCTTGCCGAGAAACCCAAAGTGTACGACGATACCCTTACCCAAAACAAGGCTCCTTTTATAGTCGACGAGGTGATGCGCCAAGCAAGAACGTTCGGCATCGAAGATATAAAAACGGGGGGGTATGAGATCCATACGACGATCAATCTGCGCTTGCAAGAGGTTGCAAAGGAATCGCTTCGTTTTGCTTACGATCAATCTCTCCAAAGGATAGAGGGGTATGCGGCCAAAGAGAGCGACGAGGAGCCGATTGATCTCAATATATCTTTGCTCAACGGTGCACTTGTGAGCCTCGATTCTAAAACGGGGGATATACTCGCGCTTGTAGGAAGTGTCGATTATACGCAAAGCCCTTACAACCGTGCAACACAGGGTAAAAGACTTCCTGGTTCCGCCTTTAAGCCTTTTATCTATCAGGTTGCGATCGATCTAGGGTACTCGGGAGCGACCACCCTTGTCGATATAGCACGCACCTACACCTACGAGAAAAACGGGGAAGAGCTTAAATGGCAGCCTAAAAACTACGAAAAAAACTATAAAGGGCTTATCAGTCTTCGCGAGGCGCTTGTGCACTCAAGAAACCTTGCGACGATCAATCTCGTAAACGATATAGGTCTTAGCCAGCTTTTGGCGCAGTTTGATAAATTCGGCATAGAAAATCTGCCGCGCGATCTTTCTATCTCTTTGGGAACCATCTCCCTCTCGCCGCTTGAACTTGCCAAGTACTATACCTCTTTTGCCAACGGCGGGGTGCAGGTGGAACCTAACCTTGTCAAATACATCGAAAACAAGTCGGGGATAGTGTATGAGAAACAGATAAAAGAGAAAACAATCACCACCCCTGAGCAGGCGTTTATCATGACCACCATCTTACGAGACGTCGTGAACCGCGGAACGGGAAGACGTGCGCGTGTCAAGGGGATCGAGCTTGCGGGAAAAACAGGAACGACCAATAATAACGTGGACGGATGGTTTGCAGGTTATTCGCCGACGATAGAAACGATCGTGTGGTTCGGTAACGACGACAACACCCCGATGCACCCCAAGGAGACCGGGGGAAAAGTGGCGGGTCCCGCTTTTGCAATGTATTATACGAAAGTGCTTGAGCTCTATCCTCAGATTCAAAGGGAGTTTGTTATGCCCGAGGGGGTGATGGAGGTGGAGATAAAAGGGAAGAAAGAGTATTTTAGCGATATCTCCAAGCCTCCGCGCGCCGAAGTGGTCGAAGACCCGCAGGAACAACTGCTGTTTTAGCCTTTGATTTCATGAAAATTAAAGGTTAAAAGTTTATAATTCTACTCTTCTTTTGCCGGCATAGCTCAGTTGGCTAGAGCAGCTGATTTGTAATCAGCAGGCCCGGGGTTCAAATCCTCGTGCCGGCACCACTTTTTAAGACTCTTTAGAATCCTCTTTCTTTTTTAACTCTTTGATTTGAATCGTTTTTCCCACTTTTTTTGGTTTTTGCGCCGTAGTTTCTGAAAAATCTTTAGGCTTGCCGTCGTAGCGGTGGTTTCTCTCGCCGCTTTTTCCCGAGAAGATCGCTTTGCCGTTTTCGTCGTAGCCTAGGAATTTATTTTGTTTTTTCCCTTGAGGCGCTTTTTTTGGCTTCTCTGATTTGTCGTAAGGTTTTTTATCGTAAGATTTTTTCTCCCCTTTAAAATCGCCCTCACGTTTTGGTTTGTCCGATTTTTCAAAAGGTTTTCTCTCCCTTTTGAAGTCACCATCGCGCTTTGGTCTCTCTATTTTGTCAAACGATTTTTTCTCATAAGGCTTTTTATGGTCAGATTTTTGTTTTGATCTCTCTTCCCTAGGTTTATGTTCTTTTTTCACTTCCTCTTTGATTGGGTATCCAAACCCTTGAAGCGATTCCTGTTTGATAGCGCGACCGAGTAAAATCTCTATTTGATAGAGTCCGTTTTGCTCGTGTGCGTCTAAGAGTGCAAAAGCTTTCTCTTTTGCCAGAGAGAGCCTTCTAAAATAGGTTTGTGCCTCTTTTGGAAGATCGTAGCTGATTACTATATCGTAGATTGGAGAAAGGCTCTCAAGCATCCCATCCTCTGAGAGAGAAAGTTTGGCATGGGAGAAGTTTTCCGCTAAAAAGGGGAGTTTTTCTTGTGCAACGATAAGAACGGCTGCGTCGCTGTTTTGTGCGAGAAGAAGCTCGATAAGTGTCTTTTTTTTCTCTTGGGTTACTTGGTATATGCGGTGGTTGGCATGTTTAATGGTAGGGGTGAATGACATAAAACGTCCTCGTTAAAGATAAGTTGGAATTATATCTAATATTGTAGAAAACTATGGTGTTTTAAAGAGGGTTGGCATGTGAAAATTTTTCACATGCCAAGAAGATTATTTCTCAAATGCTCTGTTGAGCGCAGAAAAAAGAGCTTTGATCGACGCGGTGGTGATATCCTCGTCTTTACCCACCCCAAAGCAAGAGATGGTGTTTTCGCTTTGAATCTCTATATAGGCGATAGCTTTTGCGCTGCTTTTGTCGCCGCACGAGTGCTCTGAGTAGGAGTGGATCGTAAAATCGTTTTTATAATCCTGCATCAAAGCGTTTTTGCACGCATCTATAGGTCCGTTGCCCTGACCGCTTGCAACGATCTCTTTCCCGTTGTAGATATAAGAAAGCTTGCATGTCGCCACCTTTTTGTCGGAGGTGAGGGTGCAATCTACAAGATCAAGATGCTTTTTGGGGTTGTAGTAGGTCTCTTTAAAGATATCCAAAATCTCTTTAGGCTCTAAAACTCTCCCTTTTTCATCCGTTACCGCTTGCACAATTCGCCCGATTTCCGGATGCATCGCTTTTGGAAGCTGGTAGCCGTAGTTTTTCTCTAAAATATACGCCACGCCCCCTTTGCCCGACTGGGAATTGATACGGATAATGCTCTCGTAGGTGCGCCCCACGTCGGCGGGATCGATCGGAAGGTAGGGAACTTCCCAAAACGAGTCTTGCTTTTTCTTTTGGTAGGCAAGCCCTTTGTTGATCGCATCCTGATGCGATCCCGAAAATGCGGTATAGACCAAATCTCCCACATACGGATGGCGGCAGTGCGTAGGGATCTCCGTGCAGCGCTCTACGATCTCAAGAACCTCGTCCACGTTTGAAAAATCAAGCTCGGGATCTACCCCTTGCGTGTACATATTAAGCGCCAAGGTGATGATATCGACGTTCCCCGTGCGCTCACCGTTGCTAAGGAGCGTCCCCTCTACTCTGTCCGCACCCGCCAAAAGCGCAAGCTCGGTTGCTGCAACCGACGTACCGCGGTCGTTGTGGGTGTGGGTCGAGATAATCACGTTCTCGCGGTTATCGAGGTGTCTGCCCATCCATTCGATCTGATCGGCATAGATGTTTGGCGTTGCCATCTCTACGGTTGCAGGGAGGTTGATAATCACTTTACGCGTGGGGCTGATCCCCCAGCGCGCCGTTACCGCATTACAGATGCGCGCGGCAAATTCAAGCTCCGTTCCCGTAAAGCTCTCGGGCGAATATTCCAAAAATATCTCCCCATCATGCTCTTTTTCATATTTTTTTACTAAATCGACCCCAGCAAGCGCAAGCTCGATAATCTCGTCCTGCTCTTTTGCAAATACGATCTTTCGTTGCGCCGTCGAGGTAGAGTTGTAAAGGTGAACGGTCGCTTTTTTTACGCCTCGAAGCGCTTCAAACGTCTTGGCAATAAGGTGCTCTCTTGCTTGAACAAGTACTTGAATCGTAACATCTTCGGGGATGAGATTATCGTCCACCAAACGGCGCAAAAAGTCAAATTCTACCTTGGAAGCGGAGGGAAATCCCACTTCGATCTCTTTGAATCCCAGTTTTAATAAGAGTGCATAAAGTTCAAGTTTTTTGTTCATATCCATAGGGTTGATAAGCGCTTGATTGCCATCGCGCAAATCGACGCTGCACCATTTGGGCGCTTTTGTAATCGTATTGTTCGGCCATGTTCTGTTTGGCAAATCTATTTTTGGATACGGGCGGTATTTGCCCTGTTTCATGTGATTCATAGTGAATCCTTTCCTTGAAAATTATTTGATAGTTGCACTCTTAATACCGCTATCAGCGGCGCAATTATAGCGCATTTATGATTAGCAAAAGAGAGCTTGAAGGAAATAATCGGGGTTTATAAAGTTATTGTAAAAATAGCCCCTTGGGGGGTGTTGGCAACACTGAGGATGCCGTTGTGTTTTTGAACGATCTGCGAGGACATATAAAGCCCGATCCCCGTGCCGCTTGTTTTCTCTTTTGTGGTGAAATTGAGCTTAAAAATATCGTTGATAATATAGGAGGGGATGCCGCCTGCATTGTCCTCAACCTCGATAACCGTTTTGGAGTGGCGTTTGGCGGCTCTTATCGTAACAAAACGCTCATGGATGCCGTTTTCGTTGAACGCCTCTATGGAGTTTTTTATAAAGTTGATAAAAAGATGGACAAACTCGTTTTTCGCCCCCGTGACTTTTATTTTTTTATCGACCTCTATGTGCAGCGTTACGTTTTGTTTGATCAGTTCATCTTTGAGGATCACTTTCACGCTCTCAAGTGCGCTGTGGATCGTAAAATGATCGTTCTCCTTTGAGGGGCGGAAAAATTTGCGGAACTCGTTGAGTGTATTGACCATATACTTAATCTGGATCGATGTGGTGTCGGTGATATCGTCGATGTAGTTTTTGTCTATGCGGTTTGCTTCAAAATCGTTTTTGAGCATATCGTTGATCATGCTAAGCGTATTGAGAGGCTGTTTCCATTGGTGGGCGATAATATCCATCATCTCCCCCATTGCAGCCATTTTCGACTGTTGGAGCATCACTTTGTTTTTTTTCTCGTCTATCTGGTGCAGAACGGCGATGCGCTCTTCGCGCTCTTTGAGAAGGAGTTGGTTTTGGGCGCTGACTTTTTGCAGGGCTTGCTCTTGCGATTCGAAATGCTCTATAAGCGCATGCAGTTTTTCTTGAAAGAGGGGGTCAGTTTGTTTTGCAAGCGTGAGAACCTCTCGCAGCAGCTGTTCTTTTCTCTTTTGTTCCATTGCTCGATTCAATAATAAAAATTTAGAACATTATATCACACTCTGGCGGCTATTCAAGGGGAAAAAAAAGGAAAAAAAGAGGGGGCAACGTTAAGCTAAAGAGCTTAACATTGGTAAGTTGTTTTAAATTCGAACGCAGTCGGTCTTGCTTCGTAAGGCCATACGTCGCGAGAGAATTTATAGTGTTGGTACGTTTGGATCATCTCTGAAGTGAAAACGGGTTGTAAGAACTCGTTGTCTCTAATAAGAGCCTCTAGGGAACCTCTAAGCGTATGCGGCATTTGAGGGATACCTTTTTCACGAATCTCATCAAGCGTTAATTCGAAAAGATCCTCATCCATCGGACCGATCGGGATATCTTTGTTTTTAATACCGTCAAGTCCTGCCATCATAAGTGCAGAGAACGCAAGGTACGGACATGCACTTGAATCCGGGAAACGCATCTCGATACGCGTAGATTTCTCACCCGCACCGTAAGGTATACGGCAAGAAGCCGAACGGTTTTGAGAAGAGTATGTTAAGATACTCGGAGCCTCAAAGCCCGGGATAAGTCTTTTGTACGAGTTTGTTGACGGGTTTGTAAACGCCGCAACCGCACGAGCATGTTTAAAGATACCACCGATATAGTGAAGCGCCATTTCGCTTAATTTGCTATAGCCGTTTGCATCGTAAAAAAGGTTTTTGCCGTTTTTCCAAAGTGATTGGTGTACGTGCATACCGTTTCCGTTGTCGCCGTAAAGCGGTTTTGGCATGAACGTAGCCGTTTTACCGTTAAGGTGTGCAACCATTTTGATAACGTATTTAAGTTTTTGTACGTTGTCTGCCGCACCGATAAGGTCGGAATATACGATACCGATCTCACCTTGCCCTTGTGCAACTTCGTGGTGTCCTAGAACAACTTCAAGACCTACTTGTTCTAATACGAGCATCATCTCTGCACGTAGATCAACCATACTGTCCGTCGGTGCTACAGGGAAGTAACCGCCCTTAGTTCCGGGACGGTGACCCGAGTTGAACGTATCGCCGTAATGGGTATCGGAGTTCCACTCACCGTCTTCGGTGTCTACTTTGTATCCCGATTCGTTGATGCTGTCTACGAATTTCACGTCATCAAATACGAAGAATTCGTTTTCAGGTCCAAAGTACGCGGCATCCGCTATCCCTAAAGAATCGGCATGTGCTAACGTTTTTTTCGCGATTGAACGCGGGCATTTTTCGTATGCTTGGTTTTTGTAGATATCGTAAACGTCACAGATAACGATAATGGTAGGATCTGCAGTAAACGGGTCTAAGAACGCCGTCGGAACATCAGGTTTTAAAAGCATGTCCGAACGGTTGATCGGCTGCCAAGCTTCTACGGACGAACCGTCAAACGGAAGACCGTTTTCCAAAATCTCGGCAGTTACCGCGCTCATTCTGTACGTTACATGGTGCCATGTTCCTTTCATATCCGTAAATCTAAAATCTACGAACTGAACATCGTTTTCTTTACAAAAAGCGTAAAACTCTTCTATATTGTTTACGAATTTTCCCATCTTGAGTTCTCCAAAATTTAATCTGTCAAAAGTATATCGAATTTGAAAAAGATATTCTATGCACGATTGATTAAATTTTAATCAATCGGCTTGGAAGGCGTGTAAATTTAATTGTAGAGTTGAAACTCGCCGCCGTTTTTGGCATAAACCAAAAGGTTTGCGATATTTACCGAACGATCGCACGATCGCTCGAGTTTTCTGAGTGTCGCAAGGACTTTGACATACTCGACCGAAAGCTCTTTGGCATCTATGATGATGGTCATAATCTCTTTTTCTATAATTGAAAAAAGATCGTCGTTGATGCTCTCTTCCACCAGCACTTTTCTGTAAAAATCCTCTACGACGCACGAGTCGAAGTTTTCAAAACATTCGACGATGTAGACCAAAGAGTTGATAGTGCTTTTGTTGAGTTTGATGATTGTTTTTTCGATATTGTCGAAATGGCATCCGCTTTGGCAGTGTTCGCTCATGCGGCGCGCATACTTTTTAAAGCCTACCCCGATACGCACGATCTCGTTGATCATTTTTAGATACGCCACAAGGGTGCGCAACTCGTTGGCTTCGGGACCAAAAAGGGCAAATGTCTTGATGATCTCGTTGTCGATAAGGTTCCCCTGCGCTTCGACGTGAGAGAGTTTTTCCTGCGCTTCTAAAAAGAGCGCCATATCTTTTTTCTCAAAAGCATCCAGCGATATTTGGCTGGAGTGCGTGATACTCTTGAGAAGATTTGCTATAGACTCCCTTATTTGGGTGAGTTTGTTTTCGTATTTTACTGACATTGTTTTTTTCCTCGTTCGATTTTAATTACTGATGTTACGCACTTTATGAGCAAAGCCCATAAAGTGGCAGGGACAAATGTCCCTACAACCCCCTAAAGCTACCCGTATCTGTCAGATACGGGAGAAAAACCGACAACTTATGCTTCTTCTTAAAGAAGCTGAGTAAAGTCAGTTAATTAGAGTGCTTACAAAACCTAGACCCCAAATGGAATTCGGGGTGCTACAAGCTGCATCAACCGAATTTTCCGGTTATGTATTCTTCGGTGAGTTTTTCTCTAGGGGTAACGAACATCTCTTCGGTGCGTCCGAGCTCTACGAGTTCCCCTAAATACATAAACCCCGTATAGTCGCTTACGCGCGCGGCCTGCTGCATATTGTGGGTGACGATGATGATCGAGACGCGGTTTTTTAGCTCCACCACCAGCTCCTCGATCCCCGCGGTGGAGATAGGGTCAAGCGCACTTGTAGGCTCATCAAATAAAAGCACTTCAGGCTCTACGGCGATCGCGCGGGCGATACACAAACGCTGCTGCTGTCCGCCCGAGAGACCGTTTGCGTCTTGCTTGAGGCGATCTTTCACCTCTTCAAAGATCGCCGCATCCTTGAGCGCTTTTTCTACGCGGTCTTGGAGTTCACTCTTGTTTTTGATCCCCTGAAGGCGCATGCCGTAGGCAACGTTGTCGAAGATGCTCATCGGAAACGCCGTCGGTTTTTGAAAGATCATCCCGATCTGGATACGCAGGTTGATCAAATCTTGTTTGGGAAGCAAAATATTCTCCCCTTTAAAAAGTATCTCCCCCGCGTATTTGTTCCCCGGATAGAGATCGTGGATACGATTAAAACTTCGCAGCAGCGTCGTTTTGCCGCATCCAGAAGGACCGATGAGTGCTGTGATCGAATGTTTGGCGATCGGCATATCGAGTTTTTTAATGCTCGGTGCATCGGCACCCGCATAGGTGAACTCGAAATTTTTCACCTCCAGCGCTTTTTCCTCAAGTATATCTACGATAGTTGCCATTATTTGCCTCTCTTTTTAAGTAAAAAAATTCTTCCGATGATGTTAAGCCCCAAGATGAACATCGACAAGATAAACGCCGCCGCCCATCCGAGTTTTTGCCAGTCTTCGTAGGGACTTGTAGCGTAGTTGTACATCGTTACCGTCAAAGATGCCATCGGTTCCATCATGTCGGTGTTTAAAAAGTTATCGTTAAACGACGTAAACAAAAGGGGCGCGGTCTCCCCGGCAACACGTGCAACGCCCAAAAGAACGCCCGTGAGTATCCCCGCCTTGGCGCCGCGGTAGACGATCTGGATGATCACCTTGTATTTGGGCGCCCCCAGAGCAAATGCCGCTTCTCTGAGCGTCGAGGGGACGAGATGGAGCATATCGTCGGTGGTGCGCAAAATGATGGGGAGCATGATGATGGTAAGCGCCACCGAACCTGCCCAGCCGCTAAAATGCCCCATGGGTGCGACGATAATAGCATACACGAACGCACCGATGACGATACTAGGCGCCGACATCATAATGTCGGAGATATCGCGGATCAATTCGGCGAGTTTTGCTTTTTGCCCGTATTCGCTCAAGTACGTTCCCGCCAAAATCCCCAGCGGAACACCAAAAAGGGTTGCGACACCCACGATGTAGAGCTGCCCTATCATGGCATGTTTAAGACCGCTCTCTTCATATCCCGGAGGGGCGCCCTCATTAACAAAGATCGCCCAGTTGAGCGCGTCGATACCGTTAAGAACGAGCACGCCTAAGATCCAAAACAAAAACCCCATCCCAACGAGCGCTGAGAGCGCCGAGAGAACCATAACGACGTTGTTTACGATGATCCTTTTTTGCGTATGTGTCATGCGCCTATCCTTTTGCGTCTAAGAAAATAGAATTTCGCTATCGAGATGATCGTAAAACTGATCACCAAAAGAAGGAGCGAAAGCTCAAAAAGCGAAGAGTAGTATAAACCGCTGTCTGCTTCGTTGAACTCGTTGGCAAGGGTAACGGGTATCGAGGTCGCAGGCTGCGTGAGATCGGCAGAGATGCGGTGGACGTTCCCCATAACGAAGGTTACCGCCATCGTTTCGCCGATGGCACGCCCGAGTGCCAAGATAAATGAGCCGATGATCCCCGCTTTGGCGTAGGGGATCACGATATCTTTGATGACGTCCCATTTGGTGCCTCCAAGGGCATACGCCGATTCTTTGAGAATATCGGGTGTCGTATTCATCGCATCGCGGGTGACCGCCGCGATAAAAGGGAGGATCATAATCGAGAGGACGATCCCCGCGGTGAGCATGCTGATCCCCACCCCGCCGAATGCGTCGCGAATGATCGGCACGAAGTAAAAAAGCCCCCACATGCCATAGATAACCGATGGGATCGCCGCTAAAAGCTCGATACTTACACCAAAGGGGGTTTTGAGTTTTGCGGGTGCGAGTTCGCTTAAAAATATCGCCACTCCGATCGCCAAGGGAACCGCCATAAGCATCGCCAAGAAGGTCGAGAGAACAGAACCGTAGATCGCAGGGAGTGCTCCGAATTTTTCAAGATTGGGTGCCCATTTGTCTTCGGTAATAAAATCAAAACCAAACGCTTTTATGGAATCCAGAGAGTTATTGAAAAGCTCTACGAAGATCCATGCCACGACGAGGAGAATGCCGAGTGCTATGGTTCTGGTGAGATAAAAAAAGAACTTGTCGATAAGTGCGCTCAAATCCGCTCTCCGTATGTGAAATTCTCTTTGGGCATCAACTTTTTTTGAACCCCAAAAGTGGGCGAATTCTATAAAAAAACGGTTACATAACGATTACATGCCATACAAAAAGATGTAATCGGATTGTAATCAAGCGCGCCTATACTTCCGCAACCATAAAACAACACAAAAGGATACTCATGTTAAAGAAACTTGCTTTAGCTGCATTGTTAGTAGGTTCCGCAATCGCGGCAGATAAGATCAACGGCGCGGGTGCGACGTTTCCGGCTCCCCTTTATTACGATTGGGCGTTTAATTATAAAAAAGATACGAAAAACAGCGTCAATTACCAATCGATCGGTTCTGGCGGCGGCGTGAAGCAGATCACGACGCGCATCGTGGATTTTGGAGCTTCGGACGAGCCCGTAAAAACAAAAGAGCTTGAAAAATCAAAACTTTTACAATTTCCCGCGACTATCGGTTCGATCGTCGTAGCCTTTAACGTAGAGGGGATCGCAGATGAGACGTTAAAACTTCGCAACGAAGTGGTAGCGGATATTTTTGCAGGAAAAATTACGAAATGGAACGACCCTAAGATCGTAGCGGACAACGCAGGTTTGAAACTTCCAAATGCCGAGATCGTGACGGTACACAGATCAGACGGAAGCGGAACGACCTACAACTTTACTCACTTTTTAACGCAAAGTTCACAAGATTGGAAAAACAATTTCGGAACGGGCAAAGCGGTTGACTGGGCATGCGGTATCGGCGGTAAAGGGAATGAGGGGGTCACAAACCTTATCAAACAAACGCCTAACTCTATCGGGTATATCGAAAATGCGTACAAAGAGAAGAATAAGCTTAGTGCGGCGGTGCTCCAAACTGCAAGCGGCAAATGGGTCGTAGCAAACGAAGAGAACTTCAAAGCGGCTGCAAAATATGCGACATGGACGAAAGAGGAGAGCTTTTACGGGCTTTTGGCATTGCAAAAAGGGGACAACTCTTATCCGATCGTAGCGGCTACGTTTATCTTGCTTCCTAAAGAGAAAGCGCAAATGAATAAACAAGTGATCAAGTTCTTTGATTATGCGTTTAAAAACGGGGACGCTTCGGCGAAAACTTTAGGCTACATCCCGCTTCCTGAAGAAACAAAACAGATGATCCGCGAATATTGGGCGGAAAATATTAAATAACCCGCGTGAACCCTTCGGGGTTCAAACACTTCTTTCCCCTGTTTTTTCATGGCATGAGGTTTTATCTACATGCCGTGAAACTCTCTTTTTTACACGCTTTTCTTAACTCTCTTTTTTAGTCTCTTGCAACGAAACGAACTCGTGCTCGTCGGGATCGTAATACTCTATCTCCCCCGTTTCTATGTCGTACATCCATCCGTGGATATAGAGGGTTCGGTTATCGACGCGCTCTTTGACGAAGGGGTAGGTAAGAAGGTTTTCGATCTGCGTGATCACCGAGAGTCTCTCGGTAAGGCGTAGCAGTGCGCTCTCTTCTGCATCTTTACCCAAAGCCAAAAGTGCGAGCCCTTTGGCTTTGTCCCCCAAAGAGAGCCATTTTTTTGTGTGGATAAATTTTTTGTCGTCTATGTTTTTATAAAGGGTCTCGATGGCGCCGCAGTGGGTATGCCCGCAGATGATGATCTCGCTGACATTTAGCTCCGTGACCGCATACTCTATCCCCGAAGCGGTGGCATGGTAGTCTTCGTCGGGTTTGTAGGGGGCTACGAAGTTCCCTACGTTTTGCAGCACAAACAGCTCTCCCGGGTTGGTTGAGGTGATAAGGCTCGGCACGACGCGGGAATCTGCACACCCTATAAAAAGCGCTTTGGGGTTTTGACCGTTGGTGACAAGATCCAACAGCTCTTTTTCGTGTTTTTTGAAATAACTTTTTTGAAACAGTTCGTTTCCTTCAAGCAAAGCACTGATTTTCTTCATGGTGTTCTCCGATACTTTCTAAGGCTTACAATCAACGTAGCAGAGTCTCAAGACGCTTCCGTTTTTCAAAATAAAAGTGTATCCATATAATGTGAATTGAATCTTAAAATAAGCGTCTAAAACAGCGAAATCGAGGATATTCTAAACGGTGTAAAAAAGAGTATTTTTGGCACATGCCAAGAGGTGCAACGGGGATGTGTTTTTAAAAAGGTTATGCAAGATGAAAAAGATCGAAGCGTCGCATCGCTGCTTCGATCGGTGAAAAATTAAGGGGAAAAACTAGAACAAAAATGGGGGCAAAAGAAGGAGAAAACCTTTGCCCTTTTATGAGGATGATCAAAGAACCTCAATAGGTTCTTTGATCGATGGTGTTACCATTTTACTTCGGTAGTGAACATAAATACGTCTTTAGATTGACCCGTGTCGCCGCCGTTTGCTTTCTCTTCGTCGATAAATTTACCCGAACCGATGAACGCTACGTGTTTGTTGTATTTGTACGCTAAAGCCGCGATCATTTTCGTACCTTCGGCAGAAACACTCGTACCGCCGTTGTTTTTGGCTACCTTGTCGATCGCATAATCGTCGTATCTTCCGATGATCGTCCAATCTTTAAACGGTCTGATCTCGGCATTGATAGAGAAAGCGTCGTACTCTTTACCGTCGGTAATGATGGCATCTCTTGCTTTATCTTCTGCCGTGATGTATTGTGCCGCGATCAGGAATTCGGGTTGGTTATACACCGCGTGAACCCCGTAGAACGATCTGTCGTATTCGCCCGCTCCGCCGATAGCAACAGTGTCGTCTTTATGGTTTTTAGAGATCAAACCGAAGGTTGAGAGGTGCGCATAGGTATCTTTTAAACGATCTGCTTTCCCCACTTTCGTACCGCTTCCGATGAGGTGCCCCGTCAAACGCCACTCAACCGACAACGCCGAGCTGTTTTGTTGGTTTGCCGCGTCTTTGTCGGCATGGTACCCCTCGCCGTTGTAAAAACCGATCTCGGAGCTTACATAGTCTGTTTTTGTTTTAAAGTTAATCCCTAAGTCTGCGGAGTTTACAAGGTCGACACCCGCTTCTGTTGCAGTTCCTTTTTCTTCGATCATAACTTTGTTGAACGAGCGGTAGAACCAGCCGTTGTGCTCCTCATAGTCGATCCAAGGGCGGTGTGCGATACCGAACTCAACGCCTGTCGCAGGTAAAACTTTGTCTAAATAAAGGTAAGCATATTTTACGAAAACGCTAGCGTAATCTTTTGTAGAAGCAAGCTCTTTCGTTGCATCCATCGTCACGCGCCAGTAGTCTTTCTCGTTGAAGAAACCTTTTACTTGAACGTAGTTTCGGCGAAGCTCGAAGCCCGTCGATCTTCCCGCGTATCTTGCAGTATCGTTTCCTACCGCTTGCGTAGTAGAAGTGTCTGTATCTGCAAGCGGATGTACCGTTTTAGGATCTGCCGATGTCAAACCGAAGTAGTGGGTTCCGCTGAACTCCAATTTCATCGCTTTGGAAAACACCGAACTCTCTTTTGACTCTAAAGGTTTGCGCCCTTCACCTTCGGTTGTGAACACTTGACCGTTTTGATCCACATAAAATTGAGCGGCCGATACGGCTACCGTTCCTAATGTCATTGCAGCCATCGCTGAAAGTACTATTTTCTTCATGTAATACTACATCCCTTCTTTGTGTGTTTTAAGATGGTGGAACTTTAAAACAGTTTGATTACATTACGATTACAACCGATTACGAAAAAGTTGCAAGAGAGCGAGGTTTACATTTGATTTTACCACGCATTTGAAGCTATAATCTTACCTTATTTATAAAAAAGGCAAAAGATGGTGTATAAAATTTTCTTGGCATGTTTGGCTTTGGCATGTTTTGGCGGGTGCTCCAAAGAGCATGTTGCAAAAGGTGAAGGGGTGACTTACGACGTGCGTGACCATAAACTTCAAAGTAAAACGCTCAAGCAGCTGATGCTAAGTTTGGACGTGAGTATCTCCAACAATTACAAAAGCGAACTTGAAAAAGAGGATACGAGGGTGCGTTATGCACTGCGCCTCTCAAGCGACGTGCAAAAAGTTGCCGTTCGCCTCAAGGAGATGGCGCACGAGGATTTTAACAAACGCCTCTCGGATGAGGATAGAAGAATCTATAACGAAAGCGTCGCACGTTTGGAAAATTGTGCACATGCCATAGAGAAGGTGGCAAAAAACTATGAAGTGGAGCAGCTCGAGAGTAAAATAGCCAATCTCAAACAAAGCTGCGTAACATGCCATAGTCGTTTTGGGGTGGCATATGGGCGCTAGAATCGTTTTTCTTTTAGGGTGTTTTCTTGGCATGTTGCATGCCGAGGAAGCGGTGGCGGAACTTAGAGGGGAGATAGAGCGGCTCACCCAAAGGCTTGATCAAA
Organism: Sulfurimonadaceae bacterium; assembly: GCA_963664885.2. GTDB lineage: Bacteria > Campylobacterota > Campylobacteria > Campylobacterales > Sulfurimonadaceae > Sulfurimonas. The sequence goes on along the minus strand of CAXXSB010000008.1, from coordinate 369,852 downwards.
TTGAGAAAGAGAAGCTCCAAGAGAAACAGGCATCGCAGCAAAAAGGTTTTTTGGAACTCTCAAGCGACAAAACCGTTTTGGGAGTCGGGGGGCGGATAGATTTGCAGAGTATCTGGGGCTGGCCCGAGGGCGCACTTTTTGCCGATAGCCGCATTCCCTTGAAGAGCGCACACGACAACGCGCAGATGAAGATGAGCGCGCGCGACAGCAGATTGTGGGTGAAAAGCAGAACGCCCACCGAGTACGGACCTCTAAGAACCCTTGTCGAGATAGATTTTTGGGGGAGCGACGGGAACGAAAAGAACGTCAACGCCCACAACCCGCGCTTGCGCCATGCCTATTTGCAGATAGGGGGTTTGACGGTGGGGCAGACCAACTCGGCGTTTAACGCCTTTGTCACGGTCGATACGATCTCCTATATCATCAACGACACTTTTGTGCGCCAGCCCCTTATCCGTTTGAGTCTTGAAAACGAAACATACGGGGTCGATCTCTCGTTTGAGCAGCCCGAAACCACTTTGGTGGATAAAAACGGCACAATACTCACTCCCCAAGACGACGTTGTTCCCGATATCGTTGCACGTGTTCGCTATTACCCTGCGTGGGGGGAAGCGGCTTTGGCACTGATGGGGCGCTACATTGCCCAAGATCACACAAGCGTTAGCGATACGACCCAAACGACAAAAAAAGATGCCGCCTTTGGCTACGGGGTGAATCTTAGTGCCAAGATCAAAACGTTCGATAGGGACGATATCCGTTTTGATGCCCAATACGGCAAGGGGATGGGGCGCTATTTGGCATACGATGCGTATGCTGCGGGATTCATCGACGATGCAGGAAATATCGCGCTTCAAGAGAGTTACGGCTGGCATGTAGGGTACCGCCATTACTGGGCAAAGTCGTGGCGTTCCACTTTGGCATGGGCGTATGCGGCAACGAAGAACGATGGACGCATTAGTGATAGAGACGGCGCAAACAAAAGCGCCTCATCCTTGCAGGCAAACCTTTTTTGGAATGCGGTGCCGAATGGTTTAGTGGGGATCGAATATGCAAAAGGGGTGCGGAAGGTTTTTAGCGGCGCAAAAGGGGATATCGACCTCGCTCTTTTGATTTTCCGCTACGATTTTTAAGGTTTTGGCACACATGCCAAGAAACCTTTGGCATGGGGATTTAATAGTTAATAAACGGCATTTTGGATAAAATGCCCTAAATTTTTACCTTACTCGATGGAGAGACTCGGATGGATGCTGCCAAATATATTTGGATGAACGGAAAATTTGTAGCGTGGGACGATGCAAAAGTACACGTGTTGTCACACACGCTTCACTACGGAAACGGGGTTATTGAGGGAACTAAAGCGTATAAAACCGATAAAGGGTACGCGATTTTCAGACTTAACGACCACACAAAAAGATTAAGAGAATCTGCAAAAATGAATCTTTTTGAGATCCCTTTTAGTGTCGAAGAACTCAACCAAGCACAGATCGACCTTATTAAAAACAACGAATTCACGGGCAACGACGTGTATCTGCGCCCTTTTGCATTTTTGGGCTACGGCGTTATGGGTGTCTACCACAAACATGCACCTGTAGAGACGGCAATCGCTGCTTGGTCTTGGGGTGCGTATCTGGGCGAAGAGGGGATGAAAAAAGGGATTAAACTCAAAATAGCTTCTATGACGCGCCCTGCAAACACATCGAATATGGGTAAAGCAAAAGCGGTCGGAAACTATCTTAACTCGCAAATGGCAAAATACGAAGCGATCGACTGCGGCTACGACGAGGCGCTTTTGCTTGACGATCAAGGGTATGTTGCAGAAGCGAGCGGCGCGAGTTTCTTTATGGTGAGAAACGGCAAGCTAATCACCCCTCCAAGCGACAATGCACTCGAGTCCATCACCCAAAAAACGGTGATCGAGATGGCACAAAACATGGGAATCGAAGTGGAACGCCGCCGTATTACGCGTGAAGAGATCTACGTAGCGGATGAAGCGTTTTTAACGGGAACTGCGGCAGAGATCACCCCTGTACGTATCGTCGATGCACGCACTATCGGATGCGGCGCGCGCGGCGAGATAACCGAAAAACTTCAAAGCGGTTATTTCGATATCGTTTTCGGACGCAATAAGGATTACGAACACTACTTGACTTATGTCAATTAAGGAATAAAACTTACATAAAGGAAAAGAAAATAATGAAGGATAACGTGATCATGGCATCGGATATGAACGACTATTTTAACAAGAAAAAAAGCGAAAGCAATTTCGGAAAAAAACCAAGCGGAGGAGGTGGTTCTAACACCCCTCAAATGCCGAAAATAGATTTTAATTTCGGCGGAGGCAAAGCGGGGATAGTTTATTTTATCATTGCCGTGATCGTTTTGCTGGTATTGGCAAAACCTTTTACCATCATCCAAGAGGGTGAGCGCGGGATTTTGAGCACCAACGGAAAATATTCCGATCAAGCGTTGCTTCCGGGACTTCATTTTATTATCCCCGTGATCCAAAAAGTGTATACGGTCGATACGAAAGTGCGTATTATCAACTACGCTTCAAGCGTTGAAGCGGGAAGCGGAAGCACGGCACAGGGGATCATGGTAAAACCTGCCATTACGGTTCTTGATAAACGCGGTTTGCCCGTGGCTATCGAATTGACGGTTCAGTACCGCCTCAATGCGCAGTTTGCCGCACAAACCATCTCTAACTGGGGTTTTAGCTGGGAAGACAAGATCATCAACCCCGTTGTGCGCGACATTGTACGTAATATCGTCGGTAAATACGATGCGGAGATGCTTCCGCAGATGCGTAACAGCATAGCGACCGAGATCGAGAGCGGCATCAGAGAGAGCGTTGTAAGCTTAGAGAACTCTCCTGCCGATTTACAATCGGTACAACTTCGCGAGATCGTTCTGCCGCAAAAAGTAAAAGAACAGATCGAGCAGGTTCAGATCGCAAAACAACAGGTGCAACGTGCAGAACAAGAGGTACAGCGTGCAGAACAAGAAGCGTTACGCCGTGCGGCGGAAGCTCGAGGGGTAGCGGAAAAAGCGAGAATTGAAGCGCAAGGTATTGCAGATGCCGTAACGATCGAGGCGGAAGCAAAAGCAAAAGCGAACCATTTGATCTCAAAATCTTTGACGCCGCAGCTTTTACAGCTTGAGCAGGTGCAAGTGCAAGGAAAATTTAACGAAGCGCTTCGTGAGAACAAAGATGCCAAAATTTTCTTAACACCCGGCGGTTCCACACCTAACATTTGGGTCGATATGAAAGACCCGCAGAAAAAAGTTTCGACGCAAAACTAAGCTATGCAAGAGATTCTTAATAAAATAGACTGGCGAAAGTGCGAACTTTTGCCGGTGATCGTACAAGAGGTAAACTCCAACGAAGTGCTTATGATGGCGTATATGGACAAGCAAGCGCTTGAACTCTCCCTCCAAACCAAAGTCGCCCACTACTTTTCGCGCAGCAAACAACGCATTTGGAAAAAAGGGGAGAGCAGCGGACATATCCAAACGATCCACTCTTTTTTTATCGACTGCGACAACGACACGCTTCTCATTAAAGTAACCCAAGAGGGTGTGGCATGCCATACGGGGAGAAAATCGTGCTTTTTTACCGAATTAGAGAGCGGTGAGGTAACTTCGGAGGTAGAAGTGGCGTCCGAGGCGCTTTATGGGGTGATAGATACCCTTTACCACACCATCCAAGAGCGTAAATTTGCCGATCCTTCTAGCTCTTGGACGGCGAAGCTTTTTGCCAAAGGGGAAAACACCATCCTCAAAAAAGTGATCGAAGAGGCGGGGGAATTTACCTTTGCTTACAAAGACGACAACGAGAAAGAGATGATCTACGAAGCGGCGGATCTTACCTACCATATGCTCGTAGCGCTTGCGGCAAAAAATATTTCGCCCGATCGTATCAAACAAGAGCTTGCACGCCGTTTTGATATGAGCGGCATAGCCGAGAAAAACGCAAGAGAGAGCTGATGCAGGCAAAGCTGAGCGCAATCGTTGAAAATATGATCGTTTACGACTATTTTCTCTTTGGCGGCTCTTTTTTGCTTTTTATTTTTTTGATCGTCATCGCACTTTTGGTGCGCAAACGGATGGGGATAAGTGTACTCCTTATCACCCTTGCTTTTTTGGAGATAGTGCTCGTGCCGACCCTCGGATACAAAGAGATGCACAAACATCTTTATAAAAACCAAACGGTTATCACCAAAGAGAATAAACTACAGTTTTCAAAAGCGATTATTGTCGATGGGGAGCTTAGCAACCTTTCGCAATACGATTTTAAAAGTTGTACGATCACCGCAGAGGTGTACAAAACAAGCCAAAATGAGCTGAAAGATGCTCTTTATTCGGTGCGCTCTATCGATAGTGCTTCGGTGGTGGAGAAGTCGATCGCCAAGGGGAGCAAGAGAGCTTTTAGGATCATCATAGAACCTTTTTTGTACGAGGGTTCGTATAAAATTACAACGGGAGCGGAGTGTATATGATAGGGTATTTTAATATTTGGCATTATTTCGTTCTTTTTGCTTTTGGCGTCGTGTTGGCGGGGGGGATCGCGTATGCGTTTATGCAGCCCAATAAAAAAATAGCATTGCCTTTGGCGATCTCAACGTCGCTAGCATCGCTGCTTTTCGGGTTTGTTTTTTTGCTTGTGGTGGACAAATACACCAAGGTCGTCAAACTCTACAAAGTGGAAAACAGCCGCATTTTGAGTTTAGAGAAGATCGTATATACGGGAATCGTGAGAAACGAAGGGAAGTTCCCTATCGGGGAAGTGACGTTTGAGATCAAGCTTGTCAATAAGGGGCACGGGATACGCAACGTAGAACCGGGAACTTTTTTTCAGGTAAGGAATCTTTTGGACTTTTTGGGGTTAAACGACGGGGGAGCGGATATTCTTTACAAACCTCAAACGATAACGAAAAAGTTTGTCGTTGCCAAAAATCTTCAGCCCAATGCTTCGGAGCATTTTAGAGTGATGTTTGATTACCCCGCGTATTTTGTCAACACCTCACAGTTTTTCAACGTCGAGGCACATTAAAGAGGGTCAGTATTTAAGCCCGACCTCTTTGAGTTTGGCGTTGATATGTTTTATTTGGGTGTTTTTATCTCTACACCATGAGGGCGCCAAAAGGGAGCCGTCGTCGATCCCCGCGGTGATTCTTTGCACCGAGACGTTTTTGGGTTTGAGCAAAAGCGCTTGGGTGAGAACATCAAGATACTCCTCTTCGGTGATAGGGGTAAACTCTTGGCGCATAAATTCGTTTGCCAAAGCGGTTTTTTTCACTACGTACAAGGGGTGGTATTTCACCGAATCTATCCCCCATGCGTAGGCTTCTTTTGCCGTTTGAAGCATCATCTCTTTGGTTTCTTCGGGAAGTCCGAAGATAAGATGTCCGCATACGTTAAGCCCGCTTGCTTTGGCTTTTAATACCCACTCTTTGACGTTTGCGCTGTCGTGCCCTCGGTTGATTCTTGCAAGCGTTGTATCGTACACCGATTGGATACCGAATTCGATCCATATCTCTTTTGTTTTTGCCAGCTCGGCGAGGTAAAGAAGCGTCTCTTGGGTGATGCTATCTGAGCGCGTGCCGATGCTAAGCCCAACGACGTTCTCAAAAGAGAGAGCTTTTTCATAAAGAGCTTTGAGGGTCGCAAAAGGGGCGTAGGTGTTGGTAAACGATTGGAAATAAACGATAAACTTTTCTGCACCGTACTCTTTTTGCTGCCTTTTGCTTATGGCATGAAACTGCATCTCAAGCTGTTTGAGCTGTTTGTCCAAAAAAGGGTTTTCGGTGCTTTGAAGGTTGAGGAAAAAACCTTTGAGTGCTTTTGTTTTACCCGTACTTGCACTAAAAGATTCGTTTTCGCAGAAGGTACAGCCGCCATAAGCCGCCGTTCCGTCGATGTTGGGGCAGGTGAAGCCCGATATATTGATACCCACCTTGTAGACTTTGGCATGGAACTTCTGTGTAAGGTAGTTACCGAATGTATATATCTGCTCCAAAATCAACCTTAAACGATATACTTACCGGTAAAACATGCCGTACAGTAGTTGTCCTCTGTAGCGTTTACGCTTCTAAGAAGAGCCTCTTCGTCGAGGTAGGCCAAAGAGTCCGCTTCGATAAACTCGCAGATCTCATCGATCGACATATTTGCCGCGATCAGTTTTTCTTTGTTCGGAGTATCGACGCCGTAGTAGCAAGGATCGGTCGTCGGCGGGGAGGAGATGCGCATATGCACTTGGCTTGCTCCTGCCTCTTTAAGCATACGTACGATACGTCTTGAGGTGGTTCCGCGTACGATCGAGTCATCCACGACGATAACGCTTTTGCCTTTGATGGTATCGATCATAGGGGAGAGTTTCATTTTGACTTTTAAATCGCGCATCTCTTGGGTCGGCTCGATAAAGGTTCTGCCGATGTAGTGGTTACGCATAATTCCCATCTCGTAAGGGATGCCGCTTGCTTGGGAGTAGCCGATTGCCGCAGGCACGCCGCCATCGGGGACGGGGATCACCATATCTGCCGCAACGGGAGCGATTTTTGCAAGCTCGCTTCCCATATTTTTTCTCATTTGGTATACGCTTTGACCGAACACCTTAGAGTCGGGGCGTGCAAAATAAACATACTCGAAAATACAGCGTTTTGGCGTAGGCTCGAACACTTTGATAGATTTGGGCGCTTTGTTCTCTTCAAATACAAGGAGCTCGCCCGGTTCGACGTCGCGGATAAATTCCGCTCCGATGAGATCAAAGGCACACGTTTCGCTCGCTACGACATAACCGCCGTGTGCGAAACGTCCGAGGCTTAGGGGGCGAAAACCGTGGCGGTCGCGCATTGCAAACATCTTTGTACGGCTTAAAAATACGAGAGAGAAAGCCCCTTCGATCTTTTGCACTGCATCGATGATACGATCAAGAAGATGCTCTTTTTCGCTTTTTGCGATAAGGTGGATAAGATTTTCCGTATCCATAAATGTTTGAAAAATAGCGCCTTTTTGGATGAGGCGGTTACGAACTTCTGCCGCATTGGTGAGGTTTCCGTTGTGAACGATCGCCATTTCGCCAAGATCGTAGCGGGCAAAAACAGGCTGCGCATCGAGGATCGAGTCGTCTCCTGCGGTGGAGTAGCGGGTGTGACCGACCGCACTGGAGCCGCAAAGGGTTGAGAGTTTCTCTTCGTTAAAGACGCTCATAACCAAACCGCGGTCTTTGATGGTACGAAGTTTTTTGCCATCAGATGCACTGATACCCGCGGCCTCCTGCCCTCTGTGCTGAAGAGCGTGAAGGGAAAAATATGCCAGTTTTGATGCTTCTTTGTGCCCGTATATGCCTACAACCGCACATTTTTCATTCATATTTTCAAGCAAAATGGTGTCCTTGTGATTGAGTAAGAAATTAAAATGCGATTATAGCAAAATATACCTAAACTCTTGTTTTAACATATGGGCACCTCTAAAAAACTCTAGCTTGCTTCAGAGGGATTTAAAAAAGATGAAAGGACGTAAAACCTTTTTTGAGCCTTAGCCAAAGCTAAGGCGATAAAAAGTTTTATGGCATGTCGCTTTTTTAAACCCTCCCGTAGGGCTTTACAAAGAGATCCACACTCGGCGTTGCCCCTTTTCGCCTTAGCTTCGGTTAGGGCTTCAAAGGGTCGCCTTGATTGTGAACCTCTTTGTAAAGCTGAAGCTGGCTAGGGTTTTTAGAGGCGCCCATATATTCTTCAAAGATAAATTAAACTATCATATGTGCAAAAAATGGTAAACGGAGAAAAATGTTATTAGATCAGTTTCGCTCGTTTTATTTTCAAAACTACCCGGGCGACATGGAGACGCAGATCGAATATTTTTCGATATTCGGCGGTTTGGGATGGGAGATCGACACGAGCAGGGATATAAACTTTTTAGTCCGAAGCGTTATTTTGGAAAATTTCGACGTGCTTGATGAAAAGATGGATGCACTCGCTCTGGGAGATACCGGAAGAAAGCGCCTTTTAAGTGCTTTGGCGCAAGGGGATCGCAGGATGTTTTCGGCATTCAACAGAGCGGGGATGAGCAACACCAAAGGGGGCGCGGCGCTCAACTATTTTCAAGAAAAAGGGCTTATTCAAGTGGAGTATTCCCGCGAGGAGGTACCTACCAAAAAACCGGGAGAAAAACTCAAAAAAGAGGATGCAAAAAGGCGCATCTCACACAAAGTTCTTTTTACGCAGCCGTTTGTGCGCTTTTGGTTTTACTTTGTATTCCCCCATGCCAAAGAGATTAAAAACAACGATTACGACAACTTTTTTAAACGCTTCGAGGAGCGGCGCCATAGCTATACAAGCCTTATTTTCGAGGAACTCTCGGAGTTGCTGCTCAATTACCATCTGCGCGATGCTCAGATCGTGACAACAGGGAGCTATTGGGATGCAAAAGTGGAGATCGATATCTTGACCGTTACCGAAAACGGGAACGTTTACGTGGGCGAATGCAAATGGACGAATCATAAAGTGAACAAAAAAGAGGTACACAAGGTGATGGAGAAATGTGAAAAACTCGATCTGCAACCGACCCAGATCGTCCTCTTTTCAAAACGGGGATTTTCCAAAGAGCTTGAACAAAATCAAAGCAAAGAGCTCTCTCTCTATAGTGCGGAGGATTTCGCCATTTTGTTAAAAAGCGGCGGCAAGTACGAACCCACCGAAGATTTTATCCCCGATCAGGCGCGCAACGCGCTGTAAGCCTCTTGGAGAAGCTGGAATTTTTGGGTGTAGTGCTCGATCATATGGGGCTCTTCGCTAAAAATCTTGTCGGGATGGTAGATTTTGGAGAGTTTTTTATAGTTGCGGCGGATCGATTCTTGACTCGCGCCGATAGGGCATTCAAGTATCGAATAAAACGCTACGTTCTCTTCGAGCGCCTCTTGGCGGCAAAGATCGCCGAAAGTGTAGTTTGCAAAATCGGCATAGAGGGTGCTCATAAAGCGGTTATCGAAACTGTATTTGATATTGTAGTGAAGGATATGTTTTTTATTGAGCGCCCGCTCAAGTCTCGCTTTTGCCTTGTGATCGCCCACCTCTACCACCAAAGAGGTATCGGTTCCCCTCTCCACATACACCTCTAGCTGCGATCGAAGATAGTTCACCACCCACGAATTGGGTTGGTCAAGGGTGATGAGCACGGTATTTTTATTGTATGCGTAAAGGTGCACCTTGACATCGAGCGGTTCCTGCATCTTTTCAAGCTCTATTTTTATGGGCTGATTGCCGAATTTGAGCATGGAACGGAGAAAAAAATCGTGATTAAAATCGTGCGTTTGGGCATGGTGGCGGCTGAGGCTGTGGAGAAACTTTTCCCGCACCTCTTTGAGCGTTTCGTTTCTAAAGACGAGTACCGCTTTTTCTAAAAAAAGCATGCCACGGGTGTGTTGGTTTAAAAAATGTTGCATCCACTCGGTACTGAGGGTCTCAAATCCCGTGGTGATAAGAATAAGATTATTGCGAAGGACTATTTGCATCAATCAAACCTCATTTTGGATCTTTTTGCACTTAAAGCAAAATCGGTTCCATAGTTATTTACTTACTGATGTTACGCACTTTATGAGCAAAGCCCATAAAGTGGCAGGGACAGATGTCCCTACAACCCCCTAAAGCTACCCGTATCTGTCGGATACGGGAGAAAAACTGACCACTTATACTTCTTCTTTAAAGAAACTGCGTAAGGTCAGTTAAAAATTATGCTACTATTACCCTAAAAAGGAGTCGATTAGCGTGCTTCATTATTTAGTGCTACCCGTTATTTTATCACTTTTAGCGTACGGTTTTTGGATAAGCCCCAATTTTAAAGAGATAGCATCGGGGGTTGCTATCTTTTTATTTGGCATGTTGTTTTTAGAGGAGGGGTTTAAAAAGTTCTCGGGGGGCGTGTTGGAGATCGTATTGCAAAAATCGACCGACAAACTTTACAAAAGCCTCTTTTTCGGTGTGCTTGCGACGACGATCATGCAGTCTAGCTCTTTGGTCTCGGTATTGACCATCTCTTTTTTGGGTGCGGGGCTTATAGGGCTGGCACAGGGGATCGGGATCATCTTCGGGGCAAACCTTGGAACCACTACGGGGGCGTGGCTGGTCGCGGGGTTCGGGCTTAAGGTCGATATTGCCGCGTATGCGATGCCTATGCTGGTGTTTGGGATCGTGCTGATTTTTCAAAAAAGCCGCAATCTCAACGGCGTGGGCTATATCTTGGCGGGTCTTGGATTTTTGTTTTTGGGGATCCACTACATGAAAGAGGGGTTCGAGGCATTTAAAGCGACGATCGACCTTGCAAGCTTGAGCGTCGAAGGAATCAAAGGACTCTTGATCTTCACCGCTATCGGTATTTTTGCAACGGTGGTTATGCAGTCCTCCCATGCCACGCTCGTGCTGATCATCACCGCGCTCGCCGCAGGGCAGATCAGTTACGAAAATGCGCTCGCGCTTGCTATCGGCGCAAACGTGGGTACCACTATTACGGCGATTATCGGCTCTATGAGCTCGAATATAGAGGGCAAACGTCTTGCCGCGGCACATCTTATTTTTAATGCGGTAACGGGGTTGATCGCTATTTTGCTGATCCATCAGATTATGTTCAGCGTCGATTATCTCAGCACTATTTTAGGGATAGACGAGGATGACTACACTTTAAAACTTGCGGTTTTTCATACTTTGTTCAACACCATAGGGATTCTCGTGATGCTCCCTTTTATCGACAATCTCGTGAAATTTTTGGAGAAGGCGATCGGAGTAAAAGAGAGCGGCGAGGAGAAAGCGATCGACACCGTAAAATATCTCAACGATTCGGTGTTGGAGTTCCCCACGACACTCATGAGCGCGATCTATAAAGAGACGCGTCACCTTTATGAAAACGCATTCGAGATTATTGCCAACGGGCTTAACCTCAAATCGCGCCGTATCGTCTCTTCGGCGGATCTTGATGAGGTGATCAAAGACGTATATTCCAACACCCCCGTCGATATGGACGATCTTTACAACCGAAAAATCAAAGGGATCTACGGCGATATTATCGACTATGCGACCAAAGCCCAAGGGAAGTTTCCCGCGGAAAAAATAGATGAGATATATGCGATCAAACTCGCCAACCGGGATATCGTCGAAGCGCTCAAAGACACCAAACATCTGCAAAAAAATATCATCAAATACGCCAAAAGCAAAAACAGCTATATACGTGATGAGTACAATAAGATACGTAAAAATCTTGCGGAGGTCTTGCGCAATATCAACATCATCGCCACAACTGATGAAGAGGATGTAATGATGCTGTTACTTTCCAAAGCTAAGATACATGCCAAGCAAAACGACGTGCTTACAAACGGTACCCTCGATGAGCTAATCAGAAACCGTCTTATCACCAACGAGATGGCGACGTCGCTTATGAACGACAGCACCTATGCGTACAATATCAGCAAAAATCTCGTAGCGATGGCGGAGGCGATCTTCATCCCCAAAACGAGCGATATTAAAAATATCGACAACCATATGATCGTCAACGAAGAGGATATAAAAACGATGATGGACGAAAAAGCGAAAATAGAAAAAGAGTTCCATAAACAGGAAAAATCTGACAAGAAAAAGGAGGAGTCGTGAAGTTTACCAATTTTATCCAAAGTGCCAAAGAGTATCTCCGTCTGCACGATTTTGAAAAATCGAGTAAAAAAAAGTCTATCAAGAGTTTGCTCAAAAAACTCCGTACCAAACGTAAAGAGATCAAAAAATCTATCAAAGAGATAGAGAAACAAGAACACCTCAAAGAGTTTGAAGAGGAACTCGATATCGTGTGCTTGCAGATCAAAAAAGGTAAAGAGCTTCTTAAAGAGCTTGATAAATCGTAGTCTTTGGCATGTCGATGACATGCCAAGGTTTATTCTTTACAGAGTATCCCGTATGCATGGGGTTGGCGATCACGGATCAGCCCCCAATAGTGGCGCTGTTTTTTGTGATCCTCCAGATCATACTCCGCATACAAAATCTCCTCTTTGTCGCGGCTTGCTTCGGCGATTTTGTGCCCCGTATAGTCGGTGATGAACGATGAGCCGTAGAAGTTGAGGCTGCATGTCGCACCTTTTTCCTCGCCGTAGCGGTTGGCGACCACGACGGGGACGGTGTTGGTCGCGGCATGTCCCATCTGCACGCGCTGCCAGTGCTCTTTTGAATCGAGATGGATCTCGGGCTCGCTACCGATGGCGGTCGGGTAGAATATGATCTCGGCACCCATCAGAGTCAGCGCTCTAGCCGTTTCGCAGAACCATTGATCCCAGCATATCCCCACGCCGATTGTGCCGAATTTTGTTGCATACACCTTAAAGCCGGTATTGCCCGGTTTGAAGTAGAACTTCTCTTCATACCCCGGACCATCGGGAATATGGGTTTTGCGGTAGTTATCAAGCACGCGCCCGTCTGCATCGGCTACGACCAAAGAGTTAAAATACCCCTCATCGCTTTTTTCAAAGTAGCTAATGAGCACCACCACTCCTAGCTCTGCGGCTATCTTGCTAAAGCGCTCTATAAGGCGGTTACCCTCGCGCGGAGCCGCCCATGAAAAATATTTTTCGTCCATATCTTTACAAAAGTAAAGACCTTCAAAAAGCTCGGGCAAAAGGATAATGTTCGCGCCGTTTTTTGCCGCTTCGCGCACCAGGCGCTCCGCTTTTGCAACGTTGGCGTTTTTATCCTCGCTCATGCTCATCTGGATTGCACTTACTTTGACCATTGTTTTCTCCGTTGTTGGCATGTAAAATTCTGCCTCAAAGAGGCAAGCGAAGTAAAACGGGACTTTGCCCCGATATACGTCTATCCCCTAGAGGTGATCTCTAGGAGATGGTAGCCGAATTGTGTTTTGATAGGGCCGTATAAGACGCCCACGTCACCGCTAAATACCGCTTTGTCAAACTCGGGTACCATCTGCCCCGGACCGAATTTTCCCAAATCGCCGCCGCGTCTGCCCGATGGGCATTGAGAATAGCTTTGCGCGATGCTCTCAAACGTGGATTTGCCGCTTTCTATCTCCGCTTTAAGCGTGTTTGCCTCATCTTCGGAGTGCACTAAAATATGTCTTGCAGTTGCGTATGCCATGGTAAAATCCTCATTTGAAATTAAAACGGTATTTTACCAAAACTTTACTTTTTGATGTTACTTAGCTTCTTTCACAAGAAGCGTAAGTGAGCAATTTTTCTAATAAAGCGCGTAATATCAGTGGTTTCTTTAAAAGTTATTAAGATTTCCTCATAGATTTCTGAAAAATTATAATTATAATAAGCACATTGTATGATAACGGCAATTTTTTTAACGGAGATTTTCAAATGAAGAAAGTGTTACTCGCATTGCTTAGCGCATTGGTGTTTTTAGGTTGTAGTTCAAAAGGTGCGGAGGATCTAGCTCCTTCAAAACTTGTCGTTGGAAACTCTTTGGAGAGGTTAGAACTCAACGATCAGTTTGAAAAACCTCATGCCATAACGCAAGAGACGCAAAAGATCGTATTTGCTTTTTCAAAACAGGTAGGGCATGATTGTAACGACTTTTTTGCAACCAAAGAGAGCGACTATTTAAGCTCGAAAAATACCCTTTTTGTTGCAGATGTCAGCGCTGCACCTTCGGTGATCCGCTCTATGTTTATCATGCCGGGGCTTAAAGATTTCGCCCACACTATTTTGGTAATTGATGATAAGAACGTTGCGGCTACCTATAAACCCGAGGGAGATTTGGAAAAAGTGGTCGTCGTTTCGTTGGATAATTTCGTAATCACTTCGATAGATTATCTGCAAACGCCGCAGGAGCTTGATAGTTTTTTAACAAAATAAGGGGGATGGTATGCGTTACGTTTGGATAGCCGTTATCGCGGTTTTAGTGGGAATCATCGCACAAAGCATCTATAAAGAGGCGACAAAAACGGGTGCGAAATCGGTGCGCTTGGCATGTCATAAAAAAAGCACGGTGTTTGAGAAGGTCGTCTCCCCCGAACTCTTGGAGGAGCTTAAAGAGAACCTGAAACATTCCCATTTGAGCGTCACGGTGCGGGAACAAAGATCGCACTACGCCCCTTCGCAGCTTTTTGAGCATATAAGCGTGGAGGAGGTGCTCGCTCTTACCAAAAAAGAGATCGCCAAACACCAAAGCACCCTCAAACCTATGAAAAAAGTTGTCGTTGATGTTTTAGTCTATGAAAACGACATCCAAGATCCTGGCAAAAAAAACCTCGAAGCCAAACTCTATGCGGGGTATTTGGTGTACAGCTTTTTGCTCGATGAGAAACTCGTATATAAAATCCAGATCGATTTTATGAACAAAGAAGCCAAAGACGTCCCCGACCGCGTCGCATGTGCCATAGAATCGCTTATGAGCCTCTAGGGAAAATCAATTTCCTCTAGGTTCCCCTTTTTTTCCACTTCATTATATTTTAATAAATACAGCGGTACAATTCTCCACATTGCCAAAAAAGATACCCAAAAGGATTTTTATGAAAATAAGTGCGAAAAATCAGCTTCTAGGAACTGTAGAAGCGATTAAATTCGGTGAGGTGAATTGTGAAGTGACGATCAATATCGGTGCAAAGCAAACTATCACTTCGGTTATAACGGTAGGTGCCGCAAAAGAGCTCGGGCTTTGCGTGGGGATGGAAGTAACCGCGCTCATTAAAGCAAACGACGTATTGGTAGGGGTGTGATATGAAAAAAATAGTTCTTATCCTTTTGGCATGTGTGAGCTTTGTGTTCGGGGAGAGTCTTGTCGTATTCGCCGCTTCAAGTACGAAACTTGCAATGCAGGAGATAGTCAAAGATTTTGAAAAAGAGCAGCCTGATACAAAGATAGATATCTATTTTAGTGCGACGGGCAAAGCGTTCGCGCAGTTTAGCCACGGATTTAAATACGATATTTTTCTCGCCGCAGACACCCAATACCCCCAATCAATCGTCAAAAACGGCGATGCTTTAGGGGATATTACGGTGTATGCGTACGGTTCGGTAGCGCTTTATAGCAAAAACAAAGAGCTCATCAAAGAGGGGATAGAGGTTTTAAAAAGCGACAAGGTGAAAAAAATCTCGATCGCGAACCCCCGTTTGGCGCCTTATGGGGTTGCGGCGGTGGAGATTATGCAAAACTACGGCTTAAACGAGAGCGTGGGCAAAAAGATCGTACAGGGGGATAATATATCCCAAAGCGTGCAGTTTGTAGACAGCGGCGCGGCAGATGTCGGTTTTGTGGCATTTTCGCTTATCAAAAAAAGCGCGCAGGAGGGGGAGTATATGCTTATAGACCAAGCAAAATACAAACCGCTCCAACAAGCCTTCGTACTCACCAAGTATGCCAAAGATAAACCCGCGGCACAGATGTTTGCAAAATTTTTAACCTCTAAAAAAGCGAAAGATGTTTTTGAGAAATACGGCTTTAGTACCCCAAAGTAAAGGAAAATAATGATGCGATCTATCCTCGAAGAGGACACGGGTTTTTTTTGATATTACTACCGAGGGGCTCGGTATTTGTGAGTTTCAAGGGAAGATGGAGTTCTTTGCCAAAGGGGAGATGATCCTTTGCGGCATGGAGTATGTAGAGGAGATGTTTCGCAATCTTCGCTTAGAGTTTACATGCCATGCCAAAGACGGCGAAAAAGTGGCGCCAAATACCCTTTTGTGCGAGGCTATCGGCAGCGCGGCGCGCTTCATAAAGCATGGAAGGTTGCGCAAAACATGCTGGAGTATCTCAGCGCCATCGCGACCGCTACGCACTCTCTTGTGCGACATGCCAAAGAGGGCAATCCCGAGATTGTCGTAGCGACTACGAGAAAAAATTTCCCCAACACCAAAGAGATGATGCTCAAAGCGGTTGCCGCGGGGGGCGGAATCCACCACAGGCTCGGACTTTACGATTCTATTTTGGTATTTGCGCAACACCGCAGTTTTTTCGATACCAAAGAGGGTTTTGAGGATGGTTTTGCTAAACTCAAGAAAAAATATTTGGAGAAAAAGGTAGTGGTAGAGGTGGAGAGTGTAGAGGAAGCATCCTATTTTGCCGCGCTTGGAGCGGATGTGCTCCAGTGTGAAAAGATGGATTACGCACAGCTGCGAGAGTGCGTCGCTCTTAAAAAAAACTACCCCGCTTTGCTCGTGAGCGCCACGGGGGGGATCAACATCCACAACGCCGAGGAGTACGCTGCGTGCGGCGTCGATTTTCTCGTAACCTCCGCACCTTATCATGCCAAGCCGCTTGATGTCAAAGTGAAGATCTCCAAACTATGAACCGTCTCCATGCCAAGCTAGAATCGTATGAGAGCGAGGGGGAACTCTCCCGCGTCGTTTTGGAGTGCCGCGGAAGGCGTTTTTATTCCCTTGTTATCGACATCGATTCTTTGGGCGACTTGCACGGCGGCGAAGCGATGGAGATCCTTTTTAAAGAGACCGAAGTGCTTCTTGCGACCAAAGAATCTCTCGTGAGTGCGAGCAACGCCTTTGTCTCGAAAGTAAAACGGATAGAAAAGGGAAAAATCCTTAGTGAAGTGACCTTTGATTTTGCGGGGGATGAGGTGTGTTCTTTGATAACGAGCGCGTCATTGGAGCGCTTGGAGGTCGCCGAAGGCAAAGAGCTTTTGTGGTTTGTTAAAGCGAATGAAATCACCTTGCAAAAGGGGCGGGGATGTTAGAGGAGAGTTTTGTACAAACGATGCTTCTTACCTTTAAGCTTGCGGGGGTGACCACCTTTTTGCTGCTTCTCATCGGGGTGCCGCTTGGGTATTTTCTCGCCTTTTCAAAAAGCCGCTTCAAACCCGTGTACGAAGCGATCGTCTCGATGCCCCTCGTATTGCCCCCAAGCGTTTTGGGGTTTTATATGCTTGTGTTTTTCAGCCCCAAAACAGCTTTGGCATGTGGCTTGAGGAGAGGTTTGATCTGCGTCTGGTGTTTAGTTTCGAGGGGCTTGTGGTCGCTTCGATCATCTTTTCGCTCCCTTTTATGGTGCACCCGATCCAAAGCGGTTTTAGCTCTTTGCCGCGCAACCTTATCGATGCGGCATACACTTTGGGCAAAAGCCGCGTAAATACCCTTTGGCATGTACTCCTTCCCAACATCCGCGCTTCGGTTTTGACGGGCGTGGTGATCTCTTTTGCCCATACGGTGGGGGAGTTCGGCGTCGTGCTGATGATGGGGGGCAATATCGCGGGAGAGACGAGGGTAGCGAGTATCGCGATCTACGATGAGGTGGAGGCGCTCAACTACGCTCTTGCCAACCGGTACGCCCTTACGCTCTTTCTTATCTCATTCGTGATCTTGCTGTTCGTTTACGCGATCAACAAACATTTTCTAAGGGCGAAAGTATGAGCTGCGAACTCACCTTGCAAAAAGAGCTCCGCGGCGCGGAGGGCGCCATAGCGCTTGATATCGCCACACCCCTTAAAAGCGGCGAACTTACGGTGCTTTTCGGTAAAAGCGGCGCGGGCAAAAGCACGATTTTAAAGATGATAGCGGGGCTTATGGAGCCAGAGCGCGGCAAGATCGTCATCGAGGGGGAAACGTGGTTTGACAGCGAAAAAAAGATCAATCTCCCGCCCCAAAAACGTAAAGTGGGTTTCGTGTTTCAAGACTATGCGCTCTTTCCCAATATGAGCGTGCGCAAAAATTTAGAGTATGCGCTCGATGGAAAAAACGATAAAAAAATCGAAGAGATTTTAGAACTCACGGAGCTTACAAACCTCACGAATGAGATGCCTCAAACCCTCTCGGGCGGGCAGCGCCAGCGGGTGGCGCTTGCCCGCGCACTTGTGAGGGAACCCAAGATTTTGCTTCTTGATGAGCCTCTCTCCGCGCTCGATTATGCGATGCGCGGCAAACTCCAAGACGAACTTTTGCGTATCAGGCGCCATCTGGGGCTCACGACGATATTGGTAAGCCACGATATCGCCGAGGTGTATAAACTCTCCAACCATGTTTTGGAACTAGAACAGGGCAAAATAGTAAAAAGTGCAAGCGCATCGGAGATTTTCGGCGGCAGTTCGCTCAGCGGCAAGTTTAAATTCAGCGCCGAGGTGCTTCACATCGCCCAAAGCGATATCGTCTATATCGTCACCCTTTTGGTGGGGCAGGATGTAGTGAAGATAGTAGCCAACAAAAGCGAGATAGAGGGGCTTCAAGCGGGTGAGCGGGTGATCCTCTCCTCCAAAGCGTTTAACCCTCTTTTGGTGAGGGTGTAGAAGTTTATTGCAAGCTTTGGCATCTACGTGTCATTGTCTTGGCATGGAGGCTTTTAGATGTTTTGAATATCTTAGAGATTGTTTTTTTGCAGAACCTCTTGAATCTATTTACTCGTGTATGGAAGTTCACTCGGGGAATATTATAGCGAATCTTGCCTATTTCTTGAAAACTTTTTGTTGGGAGTTTGTATTACAACGATTTTGTAATTTTATTTCTCTCTTTCTCTTTAAACTATTGGACTTTAAAATTCATTCTACTTCATGAGAGATGGAACGAGTGAAATTAATATGGCTTGTTATATTCTTGATATTAGTTTCTTTACTAGAGTTAGTCCATATAGCTTTACCATTATAGTTTTCATCAATAATCAATTTATTTTGGAGATTATTAGGCTTAACAATAGTCAAATAATTACTATGCGATAGAAAAGGTAGATGGGAAATTTTTCTGACTCGTTCCATTTCTCCTGAGATGGAATGCAGATACTAATTTCAATTGCTTTAATGATTCTATTTTTCTTTTGTAAACCATGGTGACTTTAGTATTCGTTCTACCTCAGGAGAGGTGGAACGAGAGAGAAATGGGGAAGTGCTGTACTTAGCTAATGTTTTTTACTAGCTATAAAAGTAATGTTGGTTCCTTTCTCTTGAACCTCCATTAACTTATCAGAAATTGAAAGTATTTGTGAAGTAGAAGTAAGCCCTTTAACCGGTTTCATTAACGCTCCTAGCGCAGGAGATTGAGCGAGAATATTTTCAGTTAGCTCATCTAAAGGTGTGATGGTGCCATCTATGCTGGTCGCAACTAATTCTTTGCCATCGTTATGTAAACTCCATTCACCGGCATCTATAGCTAAAACTTTGAGAGCTATTTCACCCTCAACTGTTTTAATTCTCATAGTCATAGTAGAATTTGAATTATATTTGCCGCCTCTATGATAGGTTAGCATACCTTTTATCGCGATTTCAATTTCTAAGCCATCGGGCATAGATTCTTTAGAGAATTTTTTAATGTCAGCATTGGATAATAAGGCCGATATCTCCCATATTCCGTATAGTTTATCTTCAACGGATTTTTTCCCACATCCAGTAAATAAAATTAATGCAATCAATAAACCAATAAAAGATGATAATAATCTCATTTTTTTCATATTTATGTTTCCTAAAAAATATTTATTAACCGATATTATATTGTTTATAACTTAATTTTTGGTCGTTTTCTCTTGCTCCCAACGTCCCCGTTGGGAGCGTGTATTACATCATTATAAGTATTAAGAAAAGTAAACGTTTGACAAAACACACAATGTGTGTTAAAATTTTCAAAAAGGGGAAAAGATGGGCGCATTATCGGAAAAAGTACGAACGAATGTATATCTCGACGCGATTACAAAAGAAAAAGCTCAGAAGATATTTAAAATGTACGGGTTGGGGCTTAGTGAGGCGTTTAATATTTTTTTGACTCAATCGGTTCTTGAGCAAGGTATTCCTTTTGAGATAAAAATCCCGAATAAGACTACTCTTGATGCAATAAAAGATGCCCGAAATGCTAAGAATATGGAGTCGGTAACATTCCAAGAACTTCAACTTGAAATGGATAAAACATTCGATGCTAAAGCTTAAGAGGCACAAAATTTTCATGAAAGATGCTGCAAAATCAAATATGAGTGAGCAGCATTATGCAAAATTTATTTTATATGTATCCTGCCTCCTTAAAAAAGAAGTTTTGCCTAAAGAAGCACTCGATCACCCCTTACAAGGTGAATATTCCGACTTTAGGGAATTACATATTAGCGGCGATTTGTTATTGATATACAGAGTCATTGACGATACGTTAGAACTCATTAGACTGGGTTCACATTCGCAACTTTTCAAGTAAATTTTCTTACTTGTGTACTATCTTCTCCACGCCAAGCCTTGGCATGTATAACCCCTAAAGCTCTAAAAGTACCGTATCTCTTCGGGTCGCTTCGAGTTTTCTGCATCCGCTCTCGAAGGCACCCCCCTCGCCGATGATGATGCACTTGTGTTTGGCGCGGGTGATGGCGGTGTAGATCAGCTTGGTATTGTGCATGATGTAGTGGCTAAAGCTCATCGGCATTACGACGATGTCGTACTCCATCCCTTGCACTTTGTGGATGGTGAGGGCGTAGGAGAGCATAAGGTAGTTTTTAAGCTCTTCGTACTCGTACACCACCACCACATCCTCGTTGGGGTAGAATACGAACACCTGTTCCTCTTTTTCGTCTATCTTAAAAAGCAGTCCGCACATCCCGTTAAATATCCTTCTTTGGGCGGCATCGGCGCCGTTTTTAAACTCTTCGCTGCTCCATGAGGTCATATTTTCGTTTTTGGTGTGCACCACCTTGTCCATCAGACGCAGCTCCAAGCCGCCCCGTTTGACACATTTGGAGGGGTTGGGGTTGAAATACTCCTGAAGCACCTTGTTGAGGTTTTCGGCTCCGAGCGTGCCCCCTTTCATGGGGGTGATAACCTGAAAATAGTTCAGATACTCTTTGATGAGTTTGTGTTTGAGGCGGTAGCGCGCCTTTTCTATCGATGCGACCACCTGATGGGCTATCTCGGCGACGATGGCGTGGGAGTTTTGCTCTCTGAGGGTTTGAAGTTCGCTCTGAGAGAGGGTGTTTTTGGCGGCGTAGTAGTTGGGGATGCTCACGTCGATAAAAGAAAAATCCTCGTACTCCCTGCGGTATTCGGGCACTTGGGCTTCTCTAATCTGGTTGGCGATGAGGGTGATCGCTTGTTCTTCGCTTTGGCGGTAGATTTTGGTGAGCTTTACAATCGGGGCAATCCCCAAAGTAAGCGCGTCGCTAAGGACGTTTCCCGCACCTATGGGGGGCAGTTGGGCATCGTCGCCCACGATGATAACGATCGCTTTTTTGTCAATTTTTGCCATGAGACGGGCAAAAAGGGTGGAGTTTATCATCGAAGCTTCATCGATCAAAACCACTCCGTAGGGGAAGGTGTCGCGCTCCTCGTGTTTGACCAAAAGCGATTGGATGGTGGCACTCTCATACCCCGTCGTATCGGCGATACGTTGTGAAGCGATGCCGCTGAGTGCGCAGGTGATGATCTCCTGTTTCTCAAAACGGGTGTTGAGGAGGTTTAAGATGGTGCGCGAGGTGGTGCTTTTCCCCGTTCCCGCATACCCCACGAGAAAGAGCAGGGATGCGCCTTGGTTTATCTTGGCAACCGCTTCGCGCTGCTGCTCGCCAAGAGTTAAATCGCTCTCTTGTAAAAACGAGTCCAAATCTTTTACGAACCCGCCGTTGTCGCGTTTGGCACGCTCTTTAAAATCGTCGTAGAGAAATTTTTCCGCATCGTAAAGGCGGGCAGGGGAGACGCGGTTGTTTTTCATCAGCACGATGCTTTGTTCCGCCACTCGCTCGATTAAAATCGCCTCGTAGAGGTGGTTTTTGTCATAAAATCCCAAAAGCGAATCGAGTTCGCGAAAGAGGATCTCTTTTGCCACGCAGGAGTTCCCCTGCTGCTCACAATAGTTAAGGAGCATGTAATCCATCGCCGAGGAGATACGGTTTTCGTTTTCGGGGCCTACTCCCATTTTAAGTGCGAGTTCGTCGGCGCGTTTGAAACCTATGGAGTGGATGGCGGTGAGGATGTAGGGGTTGTTTTTGATCTTGGTGCATGGCTCATCGACGTCTTTCATCGCCGTGGCGATGGTGGTAAGCAGGGCGGGGCTGACGTCGTAGGGGCTTAAAAACTCCCCTATTTTACGCATGGAGCGGAACTTTTTCCACGACTCCTGAATCTTTTTAAGCCGTTTTTCTTTGATTCCGTCAAACTCCAACAGGCGTTCGATGTCGTTGTCCAAAACATCCACAAGCCCTTCGTTGCCGAAATGCTCAATCAGATCGGCGGCAAGTTTTTTGGTAAACCCTTTGACGATGCGGTTAAGAAAGAAAAAAAGCTCGTTTTGGTTGACCTTGATACTCTCGAACTTAAACGTGCGCCCGTATTTTTTGTGCTCCTCCCAGTGCCCATAAAGAGTGATGGCGGCATCTTTGATATGTGCGATCTCACTCTCGAAATAGCTTCCGCTGATCTTTTCGCCGCTTTTTAAAACACCGATGAAAAAGGCATCCTCTTCAAAAAGGATCTTGTCAAGCTGTCCGATGAGGGTCTGGGTCATAGCGTCTCTTTTTTGTGTTTAGTATAACATGCCAACGCTTTTTTGGTCATCGAAGAGATCGGCGCGTTTTGCAGGGACGGCGTATCTATCCAGATAATCCCCTCTGCATCTATGGCATGGAGTTCATACAGATGCACGCTTAGGCGAAAGCGGGTAACGGCATGGTTGAAGCTTCCCACATGCCCCTCATGCCAAGGCTCTTTGAGGCTAGGAAGCGTGAGCAAACCCTTGTACATGCCATGATTTGCAAGCGTCATCGCAATTTTGTTTTCTTGGACACACACGCCGAAGTAGAGGGTTTTGGTTTCGTAGTTTTTTTTCTCTTTCTTTGTGTAGTCGTGCGCGGCGTCTTTGCCTTGGCATGTGGCTTCAAGCGGGCAGGCATGGCATGCGGGGTTGGAGCTTAAACAGACGAGCGAACCCAAGTCCATCAAAGCAAGGTTGTGGTGTTTTGGATTGTCGCGGTTGAGGAGTATGTCAGCCCTTTGCCATAACTCTTTGTCGCTTGGATTTTCTAGCGCGAAGTAGCGGCGAAGCACCCGCGCGATGTTGGTATCGACCACGCTTACACACATGCCATAGCCAAAACTCGCAACCGCATGTGCGGTGTATTTGCCCACGCCCGGGAGTTTGCGAAGCGCATCTATATCCCGCGGCAGACCCTCTTGACAAAGCTTCGCACTTGCATGAAGATTCTGCGCGCGGCGGTAATACCCAAGCCCGCTCCACATCCCGTAAACCTCCTCCAAAGAGCTGCATGCCATGGCATGTAAGGTGGGGAAACGCTCTAAAAACTGAAAATAATACTCCTCCAAAACCCTCTTTACCTGTGTTTGCTGCAGCATCACCTCGCTGAGGTAAACATGGTACACGTCGTCCGTTTTGCGCCAAGGAAGCTCGTGGCGTCCGTGTTTTTCGTACCATTGAAGCAGAGAGTTTCGGATTGCATTATGTGATGCGGGCACGGGGACACTAGCTCTTTTGAGAGGGAAATTCGAGATAAAAGCAGGTTCCCGAAGCGGTAGGGGAGAAC
Source organism: Sulfurimonadaceae bacterium (assembly GCA_963664885.2). Classification (GTDB taxonomy): domain Bacteria; phylum Campylobacterota; class Campylobacteria; order Campylobacterales; family Sulfurimonadaceae; genus Sulfurimonas. The sequence goes on along the minus strand of CAXXSB010000008.1, from coordinate 346,432 downwards.
CCTATTTTGCCGCGCATGCGCGATTCGACAATGTTTTTGGCGATATAAAGACCGATCCCCGTTCCGTAGGTGTTTGATTTTGTCGAGAAATAGGGCTCAAAAATATTTCCTGCACTCTTTGGGTCGATCCCCCCGCCGTTATCGCTTACTTCTATTCTTATAACGTTATCGTTCTGTTTGGATGCGATGGTTATCGCGCCCCGTTCTATTTGAGCGGTTTGAAGCCGATGTTTGATCGCGTCGAGGGCATTGTTCAAAAGGATGATAAGAACTTGCTGGAACTCGTTTGCAATGCCCGAAAGCTCTATATTTTCTTGAAGTTCAAGAGAGATATCCGTTTTGGCACTTTTACGTTGGGCGTCTATAATCATCAAAGCGTTGCGTATGCTTGCATTGGGATCAAAATTGCCGCTGTGTTTCTCGGGGCTTAAAAATTTCCTAAAGTCGTCTATGGTTTGGGACATATAGGCAATATTGGAGGTGATGATGCGGATTTTTTCGTCAAACTCCTCATCGCTTAGATTGCCGACGGCATGAAGTGTTTCTAGGTTGACGGTCGCAAGACCTATGATGTTGAGAGGCTGGCGCCACTGGTGCGCGATAGATTCAAGCAACTCCCCCATAGCCGCCTGACGCGATTGGTGCAGCATCATCTTCTCTTGGGTCTTTTGCTTTTGCATCTCCTCTTTGACCCGTTTTTCAAGCGTCTGATTAAAAGACGCAAGTTCTTCGCGCTGCTCTTTGAGGGTATCGAGGCTCATTTGCAAATCGAGTTGGGACTGTTTGAGTTGGGTAATATCGCGCCCTGCACCTACCGTGCCGAGAATTTTTCCCTCTTTGTCGTAAAAAGGGGCTTTGTAAACTTCAAGGTAGAGCATTTTTCCGCGAACGTTTCCGAACTCTTCAAATTTCATGGGTTTATTGTTTTCGATGACGATGAGATCGGAATTAAAACAAAGCTCGCCGAAAGTGTGCCAATCGGGATTCTCTTTATGAGCCTCGCGTTCGCGCATAGCAAAGAAAATATCGGTTTTGCCGATAGGCTCTTGGGTGTCTTTTGCCATAAGCAAACCCTCGCAGATAGCTTGATTGGCATACAGGTACTTCCCATCCAAATCTTTTACCCAAAGCATATCGGGAAGGTTGCGCGTTAGAAGTCGAAGAAGTTCCGAATCGTGTGCTTGTAAATCCAAAAGATCAAACGGCAAATATTCCCCTTGTAATGTAAATAGCGTATTTTACCTAATCAATACTTACCGTTTTCTCTCTTTTTTTGGTCAATGTTAGCTTGTCGTGATTTAGGATTTGAATAAGATGTATCTTGAGAGAGTGCAACGGCTTGCGTTGCTATCTCTTTGGTTAAAAGAGATATGCGCCTTGAAGCAGATGCGCTTTACGCTTTGACGCGTGCGAGCCTCTCTGCTTCCTGTGCTTTATAAAGTTCCGCGCACCCTTTTGAGAGTTCGCGGATTTTGAGAATGTAGTTTTGGCGCTCCGTTTGGCTGATCGCTTTGCGGGCATCGAGGACGTTAAAGGTATTTGCCGCCATCATACAAAGGTCGTACGCAGGAAGCGGCAAGCCCGCTTCGAGGGTGCGTAAGCACTCTGCGCTTTTGGCGTTGAACTCGTTAAAGAGCATCGCAGTGTCGGCGACTTCAAAGTTGTATTTGCTAAACTCGATCTCCGCCTCTTTGTGCACGTCGCGGTAGAGGGTTTTGCCGTATTCGTTTTCCCCCCAAACGATGTCAAACACCGTGTCGACCCCTTGGAGGTACATCGCCAAGCGCTCCGTTCCGTAAGTAATCTCTACCGCTACGGGGTTGCACTCGATCCCGCCGACTTGTTGAAAGTAGGTAAATTGCGTAACCTCCATGCCATTAAGCCACACTTCCCATCCAAGACCCCAAGCACCGAGTGTGGGCGATTCCCAGTTGTCCTCGACAAAGCGGATATCGTGTTCGGCAACATTTAAGCCCAAATACTCCAACGATTTGAGATAAAGCTCTTGGATATTGTCGGGTGATGGTTTGATAAGTGCTTGGAACTGGTAGTAGCTTCCCAAGCGGTTGGGGTTTTCGCCGTAGCGCCCATCGGTCGGACGGCGTGAGGGTGCGACGTACGCGGTCGCCCACGGCGTTGAGTCGAGCGAGCGTAAAAAAGTTGGCGGGGTGAAACGTTCCCGCACCCGCGGGGATGTCGTAGGGCTGGACGATATTGCACCCTTGTTGCATCCAAAATTCTTGTAGTTTGAGTAACATTTGGCTAAAAGTTATCATAAAAACCTCGTTAAAAAATTGCGCAATTATAGCCAAGATGTGATGAGGGTAACTTGAAGAGGAAAAAATTTGCAATACCCATGGCATGTGGGTATTGCACGCCGTTCTACCAGCGTGAGATAAGGGCTACATTGACTTTGGCGTAACGTGGATATTCGGTATCTTCGACCGTATTTGTTTTGCCTGACATCTGTCCTGAAATATCAAGCTGGAACCATTTAAGACCAAATCCTAAAACCTGCGGTATAGATAACACCCGCTTCGTCGTTGGAATCGAGGTTTTTCATAGCACCGCCGCGAAGCGCGAACCATGAAACGGGATGAAAACTCACCCCGCCCCCTACGCATTTGGTTTTTGATGCCAGGTACGAAAGTTTCGTTTTTGGTTATATCCATATCGACGGCTAATTCAAGCATATCGCCGATGTTGTAAGCCGCTCCTGCGCGTACCATCGGTTTAACCTCTATTTTTTCCCCTGTTACGAAGCTAAATTCGGGTTTGTTGAGGTTTTTTTGCAACAACTCCGAGAGTGAGCTCTTTGGCAAAAAAACGGTTCGTAGGCTACCCCAAGGTCGATACCGAAATTACCGTCGGTATTATCTTTTTTTTCGTTGTCGGCACTGTCGGAGTCATCGATGCGGAGGTTTTCGCGGTAGGTAAAGCGTGCATATATTTTACCGCTCCCCCCACCATCAGATTTCCGCCCGAGAGCTCGAACAGATGACCGTACGCTACGGGGATCTCTGCAATACCGATCGCTTTGACGTCGAGGTAGGTCAAGCCGTTGTTGACGGCGTATTCGATGGAGCGGGTTTGGTACGTTGCAAGATCGCTTAGAGCCGGTGAACCGTCGCTATTGATTTCTACGTAGTTTCCAGAGTCTTGCAAGATAATTCGATCGTGTTGCCTGAGAAACAACGGCAGTTGCTACGGCGTCGGAGGAACCGAAACACCGAATCCGAAGTTGCCTATCTGCGCTCCGAAAGAAGCTTGAGGCGCTACCTCTAAAGATGCGCCGTCCATACCCATAATGAACATCTTTGCCTTTAAAAAGGTTGGCGGCGTCTGCCGCGGTTACAGACGCCAGTGTTGTTCTCTAATCTATCAAGGGTATCCAAAAACCCGCTGTCGTCAAGCTCTTGTGCCGCGGCACCTACACCGTGGTCATGGAACGACGCACCGCCGCCGATAGAGATCTCTACGTCGTATTGTGCTTTTGCCAAAAGGGCAGGGTTATCGTAGGTTGCGGTTGATGCTGTAGAGTTTGCTACGGCAGCGCCACCCATCGCGACCGATTTATACCCTATGGTTTGAAACTGCATGGCATGTGCGAAGTAACACAAAGTGCTGCTAACGCAGCGAGGGAGAGTTTGTTTTTCATATTTTTTCTCTTGTATTGGAATGTAAAATAGGAACTCTAGCACAAAGAGAAAGAAAAAAATATTAAAGCGGGTTAAAAATAACGTTAAATCATCTTGCAAATAATATCGCCGACGTTTTTTACCCAGCGAGCGGGCGACCACTTCGCATTTGACTTTGAGTAAAAAGCAGAGATTCGTGCGGTGGGTGGGCTTAGACATTCGTAGTTGCCCATCCCTTTGGTGATCACCAAGTCTGCCGTGTCGAAAAGTTCTTGGCATGCGCGTTGCGGCGCTCATAGGCAAACCCGGGGTATTGACGCCGCTGTTTACAAGCTCGCACAGGGTGTCAAATCCGCTTCTTTGGCTTCTTCGTAGGTGACGTCGTTGATGATGGCTTTGCCGCGCACCATGTAGGAAAGCTTGGCATGGGGGTAGAGCTCTTTGAGGGTTGTCACAAAAAGGTAATCGAAAATAGCTCCCCTGCGTTGTCGGCGATGATGAGAATACTCTTGGCACGGGAGAGTTTTTGCGCCAAAAGAGCAAAATCATTATGGGCAAAATCGGTATGAAAAATCTTCTCCAACTCCTCCTCAAGGTCAAACTCCACTGCGCGGCGAGGTCGATGACGTTGCCTGCTACGGCGATTTTCGTCGCGGTGAGGAAGTTTATCTTGGCATGTAGCGAGTTTCTCTTTAAAGAGGCACGAACGAAAGCGCTTTTTGGGTGCTGAGGCGTTTGACTTCATCATAGAGATCGACTTTAGACGCCATACGCGCCATCTCTTCGTAAACATCGGCGGCTACTTCGGGCGGCGAGAGTTTGAAGGAGAAATTTTTGCTCATCTCTTCCACTTTCGCGGTGAGAGATGAGCTTAGAGAGGCTGAAGCGTTTATGGCATGTGCAACGCGTTTACTTTGGTTGATGATGCAACCGACACACTCCTCTGGATGTGCATTAGTTTGTGTCGCTCTTCGATCGCTTTGTTCCACATCAGTTTGTATTTGCGGCGCATAAACTCCACTTCTTGCTGGGAGAGTTTGAGCTGCTCTTGGAGAGTGTGGATCGTTTTTCTATCTTCATCATAAAGTTCTTGGAGCGAGGCAAGCGCTTCGCGTAAAAATTCGTTCTCAACCCGTACCGCTTGGAGGGTTTCGTCTTTTGCGTCAAGAACTTTTTCATGAAGATTGATAATCGTGCCGATCGTCTTTTCGACGAATTGCGGCTCGACTAACATGTTGGAGGTGTTGCGCGAGGGAGAGTTCGCGGAGTTTGGCAGGCACCACTTCGCTTGTCCCTTAGAGGGGTCGATGAGGCGTACGCCATCTTCGATTTTCGTCGTAAGTTTGCCGCGCGCTATCAGATCTTCGATAGCGCTTTGCTCTAAGCCGTTAACTCGCTGTACTCTGCATCACTCAACCACTTCATTTTTGTCCCCTTGTTTAGGAAAGGTTTATTTGATTATCGTCTCTATTTCTAAAGAGTCCATCTCCACTTTTTTCGCTTTTGCGATACGGTCTTCTCTTAGCTTCACGCTTAGCTCTTCGTTGTCAAGAGCCAAGATTTGCATCGCCAAATACGCCGAGTTGATAGCACCCGCTTTGCCGATAGCTACAGTTGCAACAGGCATTCCCGCAGGCATTTGCACGGTTGATAAAGAGCGTCGATACCGCTAAGAGCCGAAGCGCTCATAGGAACGCCGATGATAGGTTAACCGTTTTGGAAGCCAAAACACCCGCTAAGTGCGCAGCCATTCCCGCAGCGGCGATAAATACCTGACACCCTTTCTTCTCTGCAGCCTCAACGTACTCTTTCGTTCTCTCTGGTGAACGGTGAGCAGAAGAGATAATTAACTCGTAATTGACACCGAATGCTTCTAGTGTATCTGCACATGATCGCATGATCTCGTAATCGCTTTTACTTCCTATGATGATAGAAACAAATTTCATTTTTACCTCTTCTTTTTTTGGATATGCGAAATTATACCAAAGGTTTTTTTACTTTTTCGGATAAGTTCCCCATATCTTCGTGTGCGGGAATTCTAAAAATGTGTAGGGCGGCAGTTTGGTCGGAGGAGTGATAGGGTTAAGATTGCCGCTGTGCACCTCCTGCCATATTTTGCCGGTTTTGCGCCGATGAGCTGCTTGAGCTTCATATAAAGCTTGCCTTCGTGCTCGTAGGTTTGTCCCTATTTCGTTATCGAACAAGCTCTATTTTTGCTCCCAAAGGTGCGACGATTTCGAGTTCGTCGTTTGGCAGGGTCTTGTATTTGCACATAAAATACTCCCCGTTTTCCTGCACCTCGCCGCATACCTGATTGGGTGCCTAGCTGCATCGTAAAATCAAGGCTTTGGGTATCGTGCTTTTCAAACGGGCGAGAGACGAGGTATGCGTCGGTGTAGCCGCGGTTTGGAGCGATTCGAGTTCGTACTGGTATTTTTGCGTATCCTCGATGCCGTTGTAGTAATCATCGATCGCTCATGCGGTACGCTTTTGCGGTGACCGCGGCATAGTAGGAGGTCTTGGTGCGCCCTTCGATTTTAAGCGAGTCGATCACACCCGTGTCTAAAATCTCTTTGACGTGCGAGGCGAGGTTTAGGTCTTTGGAGTTTCATGATGTAGGTGCCGATCCCCTCCTCCTCTTCGAGTTTGAAAAGGGTGCCCGTTTCGGGGTTTGCCGCGTAGATTTCGTACGGGAAATCTACAGTCGTTCGCGCAGCTTCCGCGGTTGGGTACGCGCCCGCTTTGGAGGGTGGAGATAAGGCAGCGCCCGCTGTAGGCAAAACACATCGAACCGTGTACGAACACCTCAAGCTCGAGGTCGGGAAGCTCTTTTTTGATCTCGGCGAGGTCTTTAAGCGATATTTCACGCGCGGCGATAATGCGCTTGCACCCATCTCGTAGTACACCTTTGCATCGAGCACGTTTAAAACGTTTGCCTGCGTGGAGAGGTGCAGCGCATTTCGGGGGACGAGTTCTTTACAGAGTTTAAGCACGCCGGGGGGTTGCGACGATGATCGCATCGGGTTTGAGCGCGGCAATAGCCAAGATATGTTTTTTTTAAAAGATTCAGCTGGGAATTAAAAGGGAAACCGTTGATGGTCGCATAGACCTTTTGCCCCGTGCATGGGCGTATGCGATCCCTCGGCAAACTCCTCCATGCTAAACTCTTTGCCCGAGCGGATTGCGGAGTGAGAAGTGGCTCACCCCTCCATAAACGGCGTCGGCGCCGAAGTCGATGGCAATTTTAAGTTTTTCTAGGTTTTCCCGCAGGGGAGAGAAGTTCTACATTTTTTCATGGTGTTTCGTGTCTCGTTTGTGTGAAGTTAAAGGGATAAAAAATTGCGTTATTGTAGCGAAGATGTTTTGGTATGCGGATTAAGAATTACAATTAGCACATTGCCATGAAAGAGGCTGGCATGTAGAGGTTACAAGGATTACCCTTTGTTGGCATAATTGCTCCAAAAGCGCTTCGATATCGTCGTTGGTTGCAAGTTCGTTGTGGGTGTCGCCCACGATATGCGTCGCAGAAGCGACACGTTTGTCGTCGTCGATTTTCCCTTCAAAGAGGGCGTTCATATATTTTGAAAGGGCGCGCATAACGTTGATAACACGCTCGATTTTTTGACGGTGGATATCTTGGTACTGCATAATATCCATCACGTTCATGATAGAATCGCCGCTGTGGTGGAAGGTTTCTAAAATGAGGTTGGCATCTTCGAGCGCGTTTTGGTTAAGCTCTAATGAAGTCCCGAAAGCCTCGACGTTGGGGAATTTTTCATGGAGTTTAGTAAAAAGTTCTATATTTTTTTCAAACGTCTCGACCACTCTTTGGAGGTTGTCCTCTTTCTCCATCAGATCGTTGCTGATCCCCTCGATAATATCGAAAATCTGGCTTGCTTTCTCCTCCCCTTCTTTGGTGACATCGTCAAGCTGATGCACCATTTTGTTCTCATCGGTTGCAGGGAGCGGCCAGTGGTGCGCAGTTTTTTCGCTGTATCCGGGAGGAAGATCGGAAATATCGTCTTTGTAACTATCCTCTTCTTGTGCCTCTTCCTCTTGCGGCATATCTTCGAAAGCGTCTAACTCGCCGTTCATCAAAGCATCTAGTTCTTCTTGGGTCATGAAAAATCTCCGTACGTAATCGGCTATACCAAATTAATTTATTCGCACTATAATATCATAAAAATATAAAAGACGGACTTCAAATGATAGTGGATCTACACAACCATACAAAGCTTTGCAACCACGCCCAAGGGGAGCTTTTTGAGTATGTCGAGCGTGCAATAGGGAATAAGACGCGCTATTTCGGTTTTGCCGATCATGCCCCGATGGACTTTGACCCCAAATACCGTATGAGTTTTGCGCAGATGGGGGAGTATGAGAGGGAAGTTTTAGAGCTAAAAGAGCGCTATAAAGATACAATCGAAATCCTTTTGGGGTATGAGGTGGATTACCTTGAGGGGCATATGGACGAGAGGGTTTTACATGCCAAGGTCGACTATCTTATAGGAAGCGTGCACTTCATCGACGGCTGGGGATTTGACAACCCCGAATTTATAGGGCGCTACGAACATGAAGATATCGACGTGATCTGGAAGCAATATTTTGATGCTATCGAGAAAATGGCACAAACGAAGCTTTTTGATATAGTAGGGCATCTCGATCTTATCAAAGTGTTTAAGTACATGCCAAAGGGAGATATCGTAAAAATCGCCCAAAAAGCGCTGATAGCCATAAAAGAAGCCGACATGAGTTTAGAGGTCAATATGGCGGGCTACCGCAAACCTATCGGAGAACCTTACCCCTCTTTGGCGCTTTTGCAAGAAGCGTATAAACTCGGTATCCCCATCACCCTCGCTTCCGATGCGCATACCCCTGAACAAGTCGGCATGTTCGGCGAGGAAACGGTTGCATTTGTCAAAAGCGCGGGGTATAACGAGTGTGTGTACTATAAAGAAAGAAAAAGGTATTTTGTAGAGATATAGTACCGCATGCCATGGCATGCGGTGTGGTTTTAGCTTTTCGTGTTGACAAGCCACATCGAAAATACGTTGAGGTAGTCCCAGAACGATTCGATATATTCGGGGGTGATCCCCTCATCTACAAGCGCTTCTAAAAGCGGGATATACAGAGCCAGCCAGCTTTTGCGTGCTTCTTCGTCTATGCGAAAAGGGGCATGGCGCCCAACCATTTGGTGCGCACCGCGGGTTTGGGTGAAGTAATCGGGTCCGCCGCTGATCTCTATAAGAAAATCTGCCGCATGTTTTTGTGCCGCGGCAAAATCTTCGTCGTCGTTGACGGGGAATAAAAAAGCGATATCGCTTGTTTTGATCGACTCGTAGTGATCGTATACAAGCTTTCTAAAACGCTCTTCGCCCACCTCGTAAAAAAAACCCGGATGTGGTTTTGCAACGGATGGTCGTACGCCTATGGTGCCCTCGGTGATCGTTAGTTTCATCTTTCGTCCTTGTTTTTTTTACATATTTACAATGAATGAAGCGATTATAATCAAAATAAGTTTACGTGATTTTTTAAACCCGCCGATATTTTTTTCTAAAACCCTATTTTTGTAAAAGGTGTTACGAAATTGCCCCTTTTCCCCCTAATTGTGCGAGAAATTTATAAAAGCGATAAAAGTCCGATTATAAAGATGGATTTAAAGTTAGCATTTGTATAATGCCTCTATTACATAAAAAGAAAAAGGACTCTAGAATGGGAAAATATATAGATTTAACTGCTGCAAACTTTGAAGCTACGTTAGCGGAGGGTGTTTCTTTAGTGGATTTTTGGGCTCCGTGGTGTGGACCATGCCGTATGATCGCTCCGGTAATTGAAGAGTTGGCAAACGACTACGACGGAAAAGCAAACATTTGTAAAGTAAATACGGATGAGGAACAAGATATCGCCGTAAAATTCGGTATCCGCTCTATCCCTACTATTATGTTCTTCAAAGACGGAAAAATGGTAGACCAAGTTGTAGGTGCGCAGTCTAAACAAGCGCTTGCTCAAAAAATCGACGCTCTTTTAGCGTAATCGAGGTTTTTGATAGTGGAAAAAAGGGGTAAAAGCCTCTTTTCGCTATCGACGCTTCTTGCTTCTTTCTTCGGCGCCGCGATGATAGCCGGTGCGTTTTCTTACTACAATTACAAATTCGCAGAGTACAAGTTTATCGATTTCAAAGAGTGGGTATTTTACGAAAAAAAAGATATTTTCCGACCCCAAGAGGAGAGATATATCGTCATTTTTTACAGCTCCAAAGATGCGCAAAGCGTAGCACGCCTTGAAACAATCAATCTTACTATACCGATAATCGCGCTTGATTACTACAACGAACCCCATCCAAACACGGACCATATCACGTTTCTAAGAAGCGGCACGAAAAACTCGCTCGGGTTCATTCAGCGCTTTAATATTTACGACGCGCCCTCTATCTTTTTTATAAAAAAAGTCAAAGACTCTCTTTATAAACAAGATAGTATGATACGCAAACTCGATAATTTAGATGAGTTATCCAATGAGATTCAAACACTATAAATAAGGAAGTTAATGATGTTAGATTGTGCGATTATAGGCGGCGGACCGGCAGGTCTTACGGCGGGATTGTATACGACGCGCGGCGGTTTGGAAAACGTTGTGATGTACGAAAAAGGGATGCCGGGCGGGCAGATCACGCAAAGTTCGGAGATTGAGAATTATCCGGGGGTAACGGGTGAGATCAGCGGGATGGATCTGATGATCCCGTGGCCTGAACAATGCCAAAAATTCGGACTCAAACACGAGATGGTTGAGGTTACTCGTGTTAGTAAAGAGGGTGACGTATTTAAGATCCACAAAGCGGACGGATCGGTCGATGAAGCGCAAAGCGTTATTATAGGTACGGGTTCACGTCCGCGCCGTGCAGGATTTACCGGAGAAGACACGTTTTTCGGTCGCGGCGTGAGTACGTGTGCTACGTGTGACGGTTTTTTCTATAAAGGCAAAGAGGTCGCGGTTATCGGGGGCGGTGACACGGCACTCGAAGAAGCACTTTATTTGGCAAAAATTTGTAAAAAAGTTTACCTTATCCACAGACGCGACACCTTCCGCTCCGCGCCAAATACGGTTGCGCGCGTGAAGAGAACCGAAAATATCGAATTGGTTCTCAATGCGGTTCCCGAAGAGGTTTTCGGAGACGTTTCGGGCGTGACGGGTGTCCGCGTGAAAATGAACGACGGTGCTACGAGAAATATCGAAGTACCGGGTGTATTTACGTTTGTGGGCTATGACGTGAACAATCAAGTGCTTCTGCAAGAAGACGGAAACTTCCTTTGCGATATGACCCCGGCGGGTGAAGTGGTCGTGGACATTAGCATGAGAACTTCGGTAGCGGGGCTTTTTGCGGCGGGTGATATTCGTATCGCGGCTCCAAAACAGGTTGTTTGTGCTGCGGGTGACGGTGCTGTAGCGGCACTTCAAGCAATTGCATACGTGGACGAATTGCTAAGCCATTAATTTTTCCTTACATGCCATGGCATGTAGGGGTAAAATCCCCTCTCTTTTCTTTTCTCTCAATCTTCTTTTGGTATCATTAGACAATTATAATTTTTCAAGGAAACAAGATGGTAAAAGTTGGCGTATTTGGTGCAAGCGGCAGAGTCGGCAAGTTATTATTGGAAGATTTGAAACAAACTCCCAATATGAGCGTAAGTACGGTGTATGTGCGCAACAGTTTGGATTTTTCTATCGATCCTTCCATTTTAGTGACGTCGGATATGAAAGCGTTTTTAAAAGGGTGCGATCTGGTGATCGATTTCTCTTTGCCTGAGGCGTGCGAAACACTTTTGGAAGCGGCTATGAAAACTCCGAAACCTTTGGTTATAGGGACGACGGGGCTTAATACCCATCAGCTCAATCTCCTTAAAGATGCAAGCGAAGTGATGCCCGTGCTTTATGCTACGAATATGTCTTTGGGCGTGGCGCTTTTGAACAAGCTTGTGTATCAGGCTTCCGCGGCGCTCGAGGGGTTTGATATCGAGATTGTCGAGATGCATCACAGACACAAAAAAGATGCTCCAAGCGGCACGGCACTAACGCTCAGCGAATCGGCGGCGCGCGGTCGCGGACTCGATATAGAAAAGGTGCGCGTAAGCGGTCGCGACGGCAATATAGGTGCCAGAACGAAAGATGAGATTTCGGTGATGGCACTTCGCGGCGGCGATATCGTCGGGCGTCATACGGTCGGATTTTACAACGACGGCGAGTTTATCGAGCTCAACCACACTGCAACCTCGCGCAACACATTCTCAAAAGGTGCCATCCGTGCGGGTGCGTGGCTAGTAGACAAAGAAGCGGGGCTTTACTCCATCGCTGATTGTTTGGAGATTTAAAGTTAACCCTGAAGCGAATTCAGGGTGACAAACTCCGTCATTCCGTGCTCGACACGGAATCTAGGTAATACCTGAAGCGAATCACATGCCATGGCATGTCGCTTTAGAGCTCACTCCCCCATTTTAAACTATCCAGCCCGTATTTCTCCCGTACTTTATGCGTTTGTTCACTTAAACGCCTCATGCTTTGTTCCTCCTCAAACCCGATAAGCGAGAGTTCCCGTTTCGAGTCGCGCGTAAAGTGGGAACAGGTGATTCCGACGCGGATGACGTGGAGGCGCTTGTAAACGTCGGCTTCGTTTAAAAGTGCGATACAAAGCGCGTCGAATTTTTTTTCAGTGAATACTTCGCAAAGGGTGATGTTTTTATGCGATTTTTGGCTCATCTCGTAACCGATGCTTAGATGAAACGTGGTCGGAATCACCTCGAGTTTGAGGATGGCAAAGCTGAGATGACGCGCGAGGATATGAACGCGGCGGCGCAGTTCGGCTCTCTCAAAAAGAGGCTCAAAAGTGCGCGATATTCCGATAGATTTTCTTTTGTGGCATGTAGTAATGGGGTCATCACTTAGCCCTGCCACCCGTTTGTAAAGCTCCTGTGCGTAGGGTCCCCACGAGGCAACCGTGCCGCGTCTTCGTTTGAGCTCCCCCAAAGTGTGGATTTGCGCCGATTTGAGTTTGGCAAGCATACTTTTGCCTATCCCCGCGAAATCTTCCACTTTTATGGGCTCCAAAAACGCATCCTCTTGGTGGGGAAAGATAGTCTTACACCCAAAAGGCTTGGCATGCGAGGTGGCGGTTTTGGCGATGTAGCGGGTGCGGGCGGCACCGATGGAGACAGGAAGATGCAGCTCTTTTTTGATCTCGTGGCGGAGGTTGTCTATAAACCACTCTACCTCCTCAGGCGCTACCCACCCCGAGAGGTCGCCGTAAAACTCATCAATACTTGCTTGTTCTATCAAAGGGACGCGAAGCGATAAAAACTTGTGGAGTCGGTGGGAGAGTTGTTGGTAAAAACTCATATTGGGCGCTTTGATGATAAGGCGGGGGCAAAGAGCGAGCGCTTGGGAGATGCTCATGGCGGTTTTAACTCCGTAACGTCTTGCCTCGTAGCTTGAGGTGGTCAAAATCCCCGTGATGCGCCCACGAGAATCTTTAAACGCTTCAAGGTCGTCGTCTTTGGCTTCGTAGGTTTTAAAAAAAGTGGGGACGAAGTTGCCGCTGTTTTCTATATTGACGCTTTGGTGCTTGGCATGTGTGTCAAATATCTTGGTGTCGCTGCGCCCGCCGATGGCTACGGGTTTGCCCTCCAACGAAGGGTCGAGTATGCGCGCGGCAGAGACAAAAAAACAGTCGATATCTATATGGATTTTCATAAATAGTTTTCACCTTGTATGCTTTTTCAACGCTTACATTCTACTTACTTTCAAAGGGAAATTTGAAAAATATTTCATTTTGTCAAACAAGTGTTGCTATAATCGCACGCATGAAATATTTACTCCTCATAACGGTTCTTCTTTTGAGCGGATGCAGTCTGAAAAACTACGAGCACACGGAACCTAAAATCTTCGTCATCAAATCCCCGAAGTTGAAGTTTGCAGATTTGGGATACCTCCGATATAGCGACGATTCGATCGAGTTGGAGCTGTTTGTCGCGGGCAACAGTATAGAAAAAATCGCCATCAATCACCTTATTTGTACAAGCAGCGGCTGTATGAGCAAAGGCGGTTTTAACGCAGAGTATCTTCACGCTTCCTATCCGAGCGATTTGTTGCAAAATATCCTTTTGGGCAAAGAGATTTACGGGGGACGCAACAAAGAGAACACCCCAAGCGGGTTTGAGCAGAATATTAAGAATGAGAACGTAGATATCGTTTACAGGGTTCGCGCGGGCGCGAGCTTTTTCAAAGACAGAAAAAACAACATAATTTTTAACCTCAAAGATACACAATTAAGGATAGAGAATGAATAAATTCGTAGGGGCACACACGAGTGCGAGCGGCGGGGTGCAAAATGCCGTGTTGCACGCGCAAAGAATAGGCGCAAAGGCGTTTGCTCTTTTTACCAAAAACCAAAAGCGCTGGGATGCAAAGCCTTTTGATGCAGCCACGCTCGATGCGTGGTTTAGCGCACTTGAAGCAAGCGGCATTTTGCCAAAACACATTTTACCGCACGATAGTTACCTTATAAACCTCGGGCACCCCGAGGAGGAAGCGTTGCAAAAAAGCCGTACGGCGTTTATAGACGAGATGCAGCGCTGTGAGATTCTGGGGCTTGACAGACTCAACTTTCACCCCGGAAGCCATCTGGTGAAATTCTCTGCAAAAGAGAAAAAAGATCCCGCGTTCGTGCAGGAGATAGAAGAAAAATGTCTCGACGTGATCGCCGAGTCTATCAACATCGCGCTGGATAAAACAAGCGGGGTCAAAGCAGTGATAGAAAACACCGCAGGGCAGGGGAGCAACCTCGGCTACAGGTTCGAGCATTTGGCGTACATTATCGACAAAGTGGAAGATAAAAACCGCGTGGGGGTGTGTATCGACACATGCCATATGTTCACCTCGGGCTACGACATAAGAACGCGCGAAGCGTATGACGCGACGTGGGCGGAGTTTGAAAAAGTGGTCGGGTTTAAGTACCTAAGCGGGATGCATATCAACGACTCCAAACCGCCGCTTGGAAGCCGCGTGGACAGACACCATTCGCTGGGCGAAGGGGAGATCGGGCTTGATGCGTTTCGATTTTTGATGAACGATCCGAGGATGGACGATATCCCGCTTGTGTTAGAGACGATAGATGAATCAATCTGGGATAAAGAGATAGCACTTCTTTATTCTTTTGTGGAGTAGCGGATGCAGTTAGAGACGTTAATAGATTTTTTAGAAACTAAAGAGGTGGAGAACGCCAAGATTTTCCCCCACCTCAAATGCAGCGTCAACGAAGCGAAAATGCTTCAGTTTTTGGCGCAGAGATATATGCAGGGGCAAGAGGATATTGAAGTATTGGAGCTGCTCCAAGAACTTTACGGCACGAAAAAATACGGCTATTTGGAACATTTGCAAGATGTGAAAATCCTTTTGGAACTCGGTTGGCTTAATCAGCAAAGTTTTACACCTATCAAAATTTCCGAAGTGACTCCGCTGGAGCTTTTAAATACCGCGGTAGGTCTGGCGGCATCGTTTTTAAAACTGTTACAAGACGGCACGCTTGAGGTGGATCTGCCCGATATCAAGCCTTATGGAGACCATCTGGAGTATTTGCAGGATCAGTTTTTCCGTATTGAGCTGTATCAAAAGATGAGTATCATCCGCCAAAACGTTCACGAGCACTCTTTGGGGATCGACCGTGTGCAAAACAAGCTCAGACTTCTTGAAAAACGGATCGCTGAACGTGTAGCGCAGACCTCGGAGAGTTTGGTGCTTGATAAGTTTTTTAAACAAAAAAAGATGACTCCGTATGAGCAGGTGATTTTTATCGCCCTTTTACGCGAGGAGTACAGCGCTACAGACAACTCTCTGCGCGAGATGAATGCGCTGATCGACCTGATCTCCCAAGATGAATACGAGAGGATCAAAAACCGCTCTCTTTTAGAAGAGGGAAGCAATCTTTTAGGGGAGGGGATCATCGACTATGAGGAGATGCTCAACCCTTTTGGGGGTATTTCGCGCTCATTTTACATCGTGGACGATGTGCTTCAAAGCATCATCCATCCGCACAAAAACAAAAAAGTGCGCCGTTTAAAACTCAACGCGCTTATGGATGAACAGGACATTTTCGAGCTGATCGAGCCTGAAACATCCCTAGAAGACGTGGTGCTCAACAAAAAAACGCAGCAAACGCTTGAAAACTTGATGCGCCAGATGGATAAAGAGGTGAACAACCGCCTTGTGGCATGGGGGATCAAGGACAAAAAAAGCGGGATCGATGCGCGCATCATCTTTTACGGAGCGGCGGGAACGGGAAAAACGATGACCGCGTACTCATTGGCAAAATCGCTCAAACGTCAAGTGCTTTCGTTTGATTGTTCCAAAATCCTCTCGATGTATGTCGGAGAGAGCGAAAAAAACGTGCGCAAGATTTTCGATACCTTTTACGAACTCAGCAACAAAACAAAAACGGAGCCTATTTTGCTTCTCAACGAGGCGGATCAGTTTTTAAGCTCCCGTTCAAGCGGTATCGGCTCAAGCGCGGATCAGATGCACAACCAGATGCAAAATATCTTTTTGGAGCAAATAGAAAACTTCAAAGGGATGCTCATCGCCACGACCAACCTACTTGAAAACATCGACAAGGCATTTTCAAGACGTTTTAACTACAAGATAGAGTTTAAAAAACCCGATGAAGCGCAGCGCGTGGAGCTTTGGAAAAAGATGCTTCCAAAAGGCGCGCCGTATGCGGATGACGTGAAAGTGGAGGAACTGGCAAAATACTCCCTCACGGGCGGGCAGATCAATCTGATTGTTAAAAATACGGCGTATAAAGTAGCGGTACGGGAAAACCCCGAGTTTGCGCTTAAAGATTTCATAGACGAGATCAGCCGTGAAAAAGACGCAAGTTTTGACAGCGAAAAATCGATGGGATTTTTGAGTAAATAATCTAATCAAGCTTTTTTAGCAAAGAAACTCTTGCAATGATGTATAATAGTTGCAAGACAATCCTAGTTTAAGGGGGATACCATGCAAGTCACGAACACACTAGGCGCACAAAGCGCGATCAATATCAATCAGCAAAAAAAAGGGATTGAGGATGAGTTAGGCAAAATTTCGAGTGCGCAAAAACCTGCCGCAGTCGATCCTGCAACCGCGGTGATCGCACATGCCATGATGAGCGACGTGCTCTCAGACGGGCAAGGGGTGATGAACGCCAACGACGCCATCTCTATGATGCAGATCGCAGACAGCACCCTCTCGAACGTATCGCAGATGAGTACGCGCCTCAATGAACTGAGCGTCGCATCTAACAGCGCCGCGCTGAATGAATCGCAAAAAAATATGCTCTCTTCGGAGTTTAGCGCGACGGTTAGCGCGATGAACGATGCGATGGCGCAGACCACTTTTAACGGCAAGGCGCTCTTTGGCAGCGAGATGTCGTTTTCTTTGGGAGACGGCGAGATGACTGCGCGTGTCGGAGAACTCAACACCCAAAGCCTCTCGATCGATTCGCAAGAGAGTATCGAAAATTTCGCACGCAGTTTAGAGAGCGTGAGAAACGAAGTGGGTGCCACGGCAAACTCTTTGGAGAGTTCGGTGAACTCGATGCTCACCGAGATGACCCAAAAATCTGCCGCACGCAGCCAGATGGCAGATACCGACATGGCAAAAAGCGTGAGCGATTTTGAAGCCAACGGCATCAAGCTCAATATGGCGACACTAGCGCAAGCACACCAAAACAACTTCCTCGCAACCCGCATCCAAACCCTTCTCGGGTAACTTCTAAAGCTTGGCATGTGACGTACATGCCAAGGTGAGATACGTTCTATTTTCTTTGGCATGTAAGTTTTTTTCTCTTGTTCCAATGCTCTGCGTTGGAATAGATATATCTGTTTGTTGGGCAATTATGCATCCCCATTTGCTCCTGATATATTGATCATTTTGCTAAACTATTATGATTTTCGCTTGATATCTATACAAAAAGACAAGATATTACAGATATACGTTAATAGTTATACATAAAAACGATGTGAAAAATTTAAAATAATATGGAAAAATATTATTGCTCTTTGTGATTTTTTAGACTCAAATCCCTTGTTTGGCATGTATAACACTCCTTAATAGTATTACACTTTCAATGATAGGATATTAAGTAATTTTATAGCTGAGTTGTATATAATGCAATACTAATAAATAGTTATGCAAAAGGAGATTAAATTTATGAAAGCATTTAAAGTTATTTTGTTGGTAATTATTTCACTATTCTTCTCGGCTTGTAGCGAGAATGGGAATAACCATCAAGAAAAGAAAGTTGATCCTGCTGTTAAGGCTCAGTCAGAAGCTGAAGCCGCAAGATATAGGGAATTAGTCAACCTTTACGTTGGGAAAAAGGTTCCGTATGAACAATTTAGTGAAATTGGAATGCCAAAAACACTATCTGGAACCAATAATTCTCAATGGGTAGCATATTTTCCAAAAGCTAATTTCACGATTGTATCTGATAAGCAAACAGATATCGTACGGACGGTTTATATTGGAAAGCGGGAATTTTAACCTTCAGCACACCATGAATATTCATTTAAGTACAGCTACGGTTCACTCACATGGAAATAGACAGAAGTCTATGAACCTACATTTCAATCCTATTGTTATGTTTGAGGACTCATGGCCATTTCCATTAACTGATTTAAACAATGTTAAGTGGACAATTTCAGCAAATGAAATTGGAATTCATATTTTTGATGTTAAAATTAGCGTCGATTCTCCTTTTGAAATACAGAACAATAGAAACTATATAGAGTTTGAACTCAACAAAATGAATGTACCTTTTCAACATGATGATTATGAATGTCAAATTACTTTTAGTGCTGTACTAGATTCACCCCATGCATCTCCAATTAAAATTGAACATACTGTTTGGGGTGTAGTAAAAACGATTTGGTCAAAAGGACTACAATAGATGATCAAACGGCGTGCAATGCATAACAAATCAGAGGAGCCAATAAATTACCCTGCGGGCAATTCATTGGCTCATTTTAAACGTTATACATAGAAGGAACACATGAACCAAGCCATCGAATTCCATGACTCTACCTTGACTGGTGTAAGCCAAAAGAATGAAAAAATTATTTTGCATTTCGATCAAGCTTACATCCATCAGTCAGAAGGTAAACCCGGTATTGATAATGGAACTGTATGGCTTCAAGCAATTGATATCGAATTGACCGGTGCCGAGATCGACTCAATGCCGCATGACTTTCCAGTCGATTTGGATGATGGCGTAATTGTTATCAACGACGAAAGCTCAAAAAATGGCCTCGCTTTACCAGTGGAAGCAAGTGGCGAAGTAAAACTGAACTTGAAGACAGTTACAGGTGAAGAGCTCAAGATAACCGCACAGCATATTTCTTCAATAGAAAAAAGTGAACTCGGATATGTCGAGGAATTCAATGTATAACAAACCAAAGGAGACCAATCAAAAACCCGCGGGCGGATTTTTGATTGCTCATTTTAAACGTTATGCCCCAAGAAAAAATTTATCTACAATTTTGATTGTGTTATAATACATATCAAAAATGAAGGAAAATCTATGATACAACTATCAATAGAAGAACCAAAAATTGAAAAGTTTTTTAATAGCTCAAAAGATGAGATAATGAAAGCGTTGAGGTTTATTGTTGATAACGACATACATGATTTTTCTCAGATAGACAACACCTCTGAACTTAGTGAAGAACAAAAAAAAGAACTTGATTCCAGAATCACTTCTTTTCATAAAGATCGTTCTATAGGTCGAGATTGGAAAGATATAAAAAGTGATTTAGAAAGATAGTTTTGACTTTAAAGCTACATCCTCTTGCAGAAAATGATTTAAAAATTGCACTTAACTATTACTTCGATATAAGTCCAAAGCAAAATCCAACTAGATTGACAGAAAGATATACCAAAACATAGCTTGGCATGTATGGCACATGCCAAGACTACTTTCCTCTACAACACACACCCTATATTTTCTTTGGCATGTAGTTTTGAATCGACCTGAATCAGGATATGATCAAACCCTTTGGCATGGAGCTTCCTCTCTATCTCTTTGGTGATCTTCTCTATCGCTTCGAGGGTCAAAGAGCTATCTTCTAGCACGATATGAAACGAGATAAACTCGTGCTTGGAGCTTGGCTGGCTCAGATGCAGATCGTGAAACTCCAAAACCCTGCCATCGGCCTTGATGATCTCTTGCAACTCCTCAAGCGTAATGCGCGAGGCGTTGATATCCATAAGCGCGTAAAAGCTTTTTTTCAGAAGCGGTGCGGTGTGTTTGAGGATATAGAGGGAAAACAGGATCGTGAGTATCGAATCGATCGAGTAGATTTGAAAAAAGTAGATACAAATTCCCGCGACGACCACCCCTACCGAGATAAGCGCGTCGCTGAGCATGTGCAGATAGGCAGAGCGGATATTGGCGTCTTCGTGTCGGTGGTGTTCATGGTCGTGATGGTCGTGGTGATGATGCTCCACCCCTATCTTGTGAAGCAGATAGGCACTCACGCCGTTGGCAAAAACCGCTACAAGCCCTACACTTATCATATAAAGCGGTTCGATACCCTCAGGGTGTAAAAGCTTGCCGATGGCATGGTAGATCATCACAAACATCGCCAAAAAGAGAAAAAGGGAGTTGATGAACGCCGCCATCATCTCCGCTTTGATAAACCCGAAGGTGTAGCGGAATGTGGTTTTTCTCGTACCCAAAACAAGGGCGATATAGGTGATGCAGATCGCCATCACGTCGGCGGTGTTATGCAGGGCATCGGCGATAAGCGCAAAGGAGTTTGCAAGGAGTCCGAAAAACACCTCCGCAACGATGATGGCAAGGTTAAAGAGGATGATCCAAAATATTTTTTTTGCTTTCATAGGGGCATTGTAATTGAGTTTATGGAAAAAGTCAAAAGATTTAGAGGAGTTTGTGTTTTTGTACGAACATATTGAGTTGGTTGGCAAATTTTTGGGCATCTTTTGCGCTGAATGAAGCGGGTCCTTTGGTGGTCTCTCCGCTTTCTCTGATCTTCTCCATAAGGTTGCGCATCGCTAGGTAATGTTTGATATTATCGACGCTAAAAAGCTCGCCGCGGTGGTCTATGGCATGTGCGCCTTTTGTGATGACCCTGTCGGCGAGGGGGATATCGGCGGTGATGCACAAATCGTTCGGCGCGATCATCTCTACGATCTTATTGTCCGCTTCATCCGCGCCCGCTTCGACGATGAGATACTCTACATGCCAAGAGTTGCCGAGGGTGATCTTTTTGTTGGAAACGACAACGGTTTTGAGCCGCAGTTTTTCAATAGTGCGGAGCAAGATCGGTTTGAGGAGGTTGGGGAGGGCATCCCCGTCGATATAAAGCGTGAAGTTTTCTTGCATCTAATCAAGAAGCGCTTTGAAGTTTTTGAGTGAGAAAAGTTTGACGTTCTCCCCTTTGAGTGCTTTGAGCTCGTTGGAGAATCCGCTTTTTGAAAACAAAACATAGGCGTGTGGTGTGATGCTTGCGGATGCCGCTTTTTCTTGAAGTTTGGTAAGTTCGCTTTTTTTCATCTTCTCTTTGGAGAGTTTGAGGGTGCCGACGAGTACTTTGCCCGACTTTGTTTTTGCAAAAAGTTCTATATCAATCTCTTTGTTCCAAAATCCGCCCGACTCTACGATAGGATCCTCTTTATAGGATAATTTGACGAGTTCTCTGAAAAGTTCTTCGTAGATAAAGGTGACGAACTCTTGTCTATGGTTGGCAAATTTTTCGTGAAACTCTTCAAACTCGCCCTCTTTGATCCCTTTAAACAGCGGAGAGACAAAAGCAAACCAAAAACGCACGAACGGCACGGCAAATTTGAATTTATTGGAAACGGGTACATCCTCAAAAAAGGAGCGTGATTTGGCGTTCTCTTGGGTGATGACCCCTTTTGCGCACAGCTCTTTAAGCGCTTCTTCTCCCTCATTTTGGGAAACACGCGCACGTTTAAACGCCGAATGGCTACGGCGATCCCCCATAGCGATACCGCTGAGCACTCCATGCCAAGTGGGGTTGGCATGTGTCACGTCGGTGATATCTTTGTGGAGCGATTCGTAGTTATCAAGGATCACCTCGTCGATAAGAATCTCCAAATCTTCATCCATATCGATCTCCCAGCCGAGTCCGCCGAAGATACTAAAATATAAAACAGCCTGTTCAAGGTCATGCGGTTTGTTTTGTGCGCAAAAAGAGCGAAACTGCTCTAAGATGGATGGAGTTTTGATGGGAGAGCCTTTGGTTTTTTTAAGCAAATTATACAAAGATTTTGACGGATTTACTAGGATGATTTTTTATCGATAAGTTTGATTTTTTCTTTACGTGAAAGCTTTTTGACCTGTATCTCCCGTTTTGTCGCACTGCTTCTGTCGGGATATTCTTCATAGCAAAGGAGTTTAACGGGGCGTCTTGTCTTGGTGTATTTGGCGCCTTTGTCGGAGGTGTTATGCTCGTGGATGCGTTTGGCTACATCTACGGCGATTCCTGTATAGAGGGTGGCGTCGCTGCATTCTATTATATAAACAAAGTATGGCATGCTAGAGATACTCTAAAAGGTGTACGCCCACAAAAATCACCCCTAAAAAAAGGAGCGATGTAATGAATGTGAGTACCGTGACGGTTTTGGGCTGGCAGTCATAGAGAGAAGCGAGATTGACGTTGGCAACGGCGAGGGGCATAAGCATCTCTATAAAAATAATCCCTTTGAGGGTAGGGCTGATATCGACAAACGAGAGCACCGCAAAGCTCACCGCAGGGACGATCAGAAATTTCATCGCTACCACCCATGCGATAAGTTTTTTGCTTATAAGTCGGATCTGCGCCCCGTACATGTAGATGCCGAACAAAAAAAGCTGCATCGTCATTGAAGCGTAGGCGCCCATCATAAGGGTATTGAGGATGACGCCATCGGGTCTGTACCCCGCAACGCTAAGCGCGATTGCCACGAAAGCCGCCCAAAGGATAGGCAGTTTGACGATGTTAAGAAGCGAGGTGCGCACGTCAAAACTGCCGCGGGAATAGTAAAACACCCCCACCGTATAGACCACGAAAACGTTCATAAGGTTGATCACCGTCGTGTAGGGGATCGACTCTTCGCCGAATATGGCGATACACAGCGGAATACCCAGATTGCCCGTATTGGCGATGAGTGCCGAGACGGTCGCGATGGAGTACTCTTTCTTTTCGTAAAATATCTTCTTGGCGACCACCGCGCTCACTACCAAAATAAGCAGAGTGATAAAGATATAGATAGAGGGCGCATACAAAAGGGTGATATCCACGGGGCGGATAAGAAGTCCCCAAAAGGTGAGAAATACCTGTAAAAAATAGACGTTGATAAGGGTGATCGTCTTGTCGTCGATCTTCTCTTTGAAGCTCATCTTTGAGAGGTAGCCCATGACAATAAAAATGTAGATGCCCAAAATGGAGAATATTATAGAACTCATGGCGCAATTATATACGATATAATGGCGTATGCAAACATTAGAGACAATAGAAAATACGATTCAAAGAGAAACTGCTGTGATGGTGTTTTTCTCATCCCCTGCGTGCAGCGTGTGCCACGTGCTCAAACCTAAGCTCACCGAAGCGGTGCAGCAAGAGTTTAAACTCTTTAAATTTATAAACATAGATATATCCAAAGAGCTTGACACGGCGGCGCATTACGGTGTTTTTAGCGCGCCGACGGTACTTGTGTTTTTCGACGGCAAAGAGTTTATACGCAAAACGCGCAATATGGGGATTGATGAGGTGGTGCGCGAGATACGCCGCCCCTACGAGATAATGACCTCGTAAAATACTTACATGCCAAAGAATCTTGGCATGTGAGCTACTTCATAAATGCTATAAGTGCTGCCGTGACGGCAACGTTGAGCGATTCTACGCCCCGATTCATCGGGATTTTAAGACTCTCGTTGCAGAGCGCTTCTACCTTGGGCGAAACCCCTTCGCTTTCATTTCCTAAAACATAGACGCTTTTTGTATCTTGAGATTTTTCATAGATACTTTTCTTGGCATGTGAGCTTAGAAGATAGATTTTGGCATCAATCAGCTCCCCTAAAATCTCATCGAGGGTGTCGCAAAAATAGATGGGGATTTTAAAAAGGGTTCCCGCGCTTGCTTTGATGACGAGCGGGGAGATTTTGGCGGAATTTTTCTTAGGCAAAATGATCCCGTCAATCTGTGAAGCGGCGCACGAGCGGATAATCATTCCGAGATTTTGCGGGTTTTGTACGCCGTCAAGCGCGATGAGCTTGTAAGCGGAGAGTTTTTTTATCTCCTTGGCATGTGCGTAGCTTTTTGCCACGATGTCGATAGCGACCCCTTGGTCCTGTTTGGCGTTTTTACTGATGCGGCTGAGGGCATTTTTATCGTGGTAGGTGATAGCAATGCCACGCTTTTTGGCGAGGTCGGTGATCTCTTTTATGGCACCGTCGGGTTTGTTGGAGTTAGCCATATGGAGTTTATGGATCTCTATCGAATCGTCTTGAAGCACTTCGATAACCACGTTGCGACCGTACAGGGTTATCAGTTTTTCAAAAAACGCTTTTTTTTCTAAATATTCTTTTGAGTCTTGCAAAGTTTTTCCTTGTTGCGTGCTTTGATACAATTGCAGTCATCCTGAACTTGATTCAGGATCTAATATAGCCTTGCGATTGTAGCACAATCTTTGGCATGTAGGTTTAGTCGTGAATATCGTAAACGATCTCGGTTTTGTTCTTTATCACCTTGATCTCGGCGACGCTGAGGTTTTCTATCTCCAACGCACGAAACGACTCAAGCGAATCGACGTTGTTTTTGGCTATTTCACGCAACACGATGCCGCGGTACGCCTTTGCCCAGTGGCTTACGCTTTTGCCGTTTTTTAAAAACTTCAAGGTCGTATAGGGCTTTTTTGTGACGTAAAATTTATCGTAATACCCCGCGCGCAGATCCAAAATCTCGCTTTCTCCCAAAAAGAGGTCAAGCTGGTAGGAGAAGCGCTCTTTGTAAAATTTGTCGGGTTCGATGGAGCCTATCGCATTTCCTTGCTTCACTTTATAGTTCGCGATGTGCTCTCCCCCTAAAATAGGACCGTAGAGATTAGAGAAGATGATGAGGTTGTGCTTGAGATACTCCTGCGCCTCTTTTGTGAGAGAGAAATAATCGAGATACTCGTATGCCACACCGTCGTAGCGCTCTATGGCATGCATGTGGGGGGAGGTGAAAATATCTTGGCGGTACGGTTCGCAGTCGGCGGGTTTTTTAAAGCCGAAAAGCTCGCAAACGGCTTGGGTATCGTCGCCTAAGACGATTTCGTTATATGTTTGCAAAATCGATTTGCGTGCTTGGGTCGAGCCTAGCAGTTCGCTTGGCATGAGGGTTCCCCCTTGGCGTTTGCCCTCGGAGGGTGAAAAAAGTATTTTGAGCATCTTTAAAAACCTTTGTGTAGTAAACAGAATAAAATTTTATCTCATTGTACCTATAAAAAATGCTATAATGGGCAAATTTTTGGTTTCGGAGAAGATGATGAAAATAGTTTTAGCTTATCTAATCGCGGCGGTTTTTTCCCTATTGTATGCGCAGGGGATCGTCGGAGTGGTCAATGACGTACAGGGAACCGTCAAGGTGAGTACGGAAGGTTCTATCAAAAAAACAAATGTTGCAAAAGGGCAGGAGATTAAAGAAAAAGATCTTATCAGCACCTCTAAAAACGCTTCGGTCGTCATTAAACTCAAAGACGACTCCACGATTATTTTGGATGAAAGCGCTACGGTGCATTTCCCTTCGCAAAAGGATGTTGCACAACAAGAGGGGAAGATATACTATAAAATCACTTCAAGAGATGCAGGCAATGCACTCAAAGTGAAGACACCTTTTGCCATTATCGGTATTAAAGGGACGACGTTTATCGTTAACGCCGATGCAAACAACTCTAACGTCAAGCTTCAAGAGGGGCTTATCGGGGTAGCGAGCATCAAGCAAGAGTTTGAACTTTACAGAAAAAAAGTACAGCAAGAGTTTGAAAACTTTATGAAAAAACAACAAAGTGCGTTTGAAGAGTATAAAAATGCACAACAGCCGGGTTTTGCTCAAATCACGAAAGAGTTTGACCTTAAAGCGGGCAATACCGTTTCGTTTGACGGAAACAAAGTTCACGAAAATGCTTGGACGGAGGCAGATGAGGCCGAGTTTAAGCGTTTTGAAGCGATGATGCGATAGCTTTTTGCAGATGAAAGAAAAGTTACTCTACGCTGCGGTATTGGTTGCGATCTTGATCGCGACGCTTTTGTTGCAATTGTACAAAGTAGACCCTTTTGAGACTTTTTCTCTCCGTTTTAACGATGTCAATTTTGCATTGCAAAAAAAAGAGCCCTCTGAGGGGGTTGTTTTTGTCGCCGTGGATGAGCCCAGCGTCAACAAATACGGCAGATGGCCTTGGTCGCGCGATAAAATCGCCAAAGGGGTTGCCAACCTCCACCAAGCCGACGTAGTTCTTTTGGATATGATTTTTTCAGAAGAGACGCAAAAAGAGGAAGACGCGGCACTTGCGGACTCTCTAGGGGGGCTTAACGGGAGTATCTGCGGATTCTTTCTACGCCAAAACGCAACGCAAGAGATTGAGCCTGAAGCGTTTGATCTTCTCGTAGAGTCTTCACTTGATCGGCTTCAGTCCGAAATTCAAGAGTACGGCAATCCCCTTTTTGTTTCGGCGCCCCATGCAGAGATGAATATTTTGCCGATCATGGAAGCGTGTACCCTCTCGGGAAGTTTTTCTACATTAGCCGAACACGATCATCTTTTGCGCTCTTATCCCATTGCGGTCTATTTTCAAAACTATCTCTACCCCTCGTTGGCGATTCAAGGGCTACGTCTTAAATTCGACAAGGATATCCACAGAGTGGACGCAAGGCATGTAGAGCTTGATGGCAAAACTATAGGGCTTAACGAAAGCGGTTTTGTGAGACTGAACTTTTATGAGAGAGAGCAGTACAACATCGTTTCATTCTTGGATGTAGCCGAGGGGAGAGTTGCTCCCGAGTTTTTTCAAAATAAAATC
This sequence comes from Sulfurimonadaceae bacterium, assembly GCA_963664885.2. Taxonomy (GTDB): domain Bacteria; phylum Campylobacterota; class Campylobacteria; order Campylobacterales; family Sulfurimonadaceae; genus Sulfurimonas. The sequence continues at coordinate 319,688 of CAXXSB010000008.1, read as the reverse complement.
GTTATTTTGGGGATCACGGAAGTGGGAGCGGGGGATGTGGTGAGCACCCCTATAGGTTCCATCCCCGGACCGTTGCTTCACTATACGTTTTTATCCAACTACTTAGAAGACCATCTTATCAAAGAACCCCCGTACGTATCGCAAATTTTGATTTTTTTCATGGTGCTTCTCCCTTTTATACTTGTTTTGCTTTTGAAAAAAATTCTCTATCGCGTCGTACTCTACGGAGCGGTTTACGGGATAATCTACGGGGCTGTTCGCTATTTGTTTGTTTCGCAAATGATCTATATCGATCTGTTTTATCCTCTTTTGGCGCTGCTTTTAAGTGCGGCGGCAGTGGAAGCGATAGCGTTTAATATCCAAGAGAAAGGGGGTCGTTTTTTACGCGACGCATTCTCGAGCTACCTCTCGGCGGATCTGCTCGATCAGCTCATCAAAAATCCCGATGCGCTCACATTGGGAGGGGAGAGTAAAGAGCTCTCGATCCTTTTTAGCGATATCCGCGGGTTTACTACTATTTCGGAGTCCATGACTCCCGTGGCTTTGATTAAAGTGCTCAATCGCTACTTTACCCCTATGACCAATGCGGTACTGAACAACGGCGGTATGCTTGATAAATATATCGGGGATGCGGTTATGGCATTTTTCAATGCCCCCGTGACCATTAAAAATCATGCCGATGCGGCATGTAAAAGTGCGTTAGAGATGATCGAGGAGTTGGATAAGCTCAATGAGAAATTCAGCCAAGAGGGTCTGCCGCCGATCCATATAGGGATCGGGATAAATACTGCCGAAGTGGTCGTTGGGAACATGGGGTCGGACACGCGCTTTAACTATACGGTCATAGGCGATGGTGTGAATCTTGCTTCAAGGGTAGAAGGGTTGACGAAAAATTACGGCGTCAATATTTTAATTACCGAATTTACCGTAGCCAAATTGGCGGGGGATTTCCTTTATAGATTGATAGAACCGGTTAAAGTAAAAGGGAAAGACGAAGCGGTTCTTTTGTACCAGCTTCTGCCAAGTACGCCCGAGAACCTTACACTGGTAAAACTTTATAACGAAACGCTCGATATTTACCGCGAAGATCGCTTGCAAGAGGCGCAAAAAAGATTTGAAGAGCTTGTAAAAACGTATAACGACACCGTATCGGCGTATTTTGTAAACAATATACAAGAGGGACGCTCCTGGGGTGTCCATAAAATGACAACAAAGTAAAAAAGGTTTTTCATGGAACGACACGCCGGCAGTTTGGGTGCAAACGAAATTTTGGAGCTTGTATTTAAGTATCTGAACAAAATTTCGTATTTAAGAAAATACGACGATATTATTAAGGTTTTGGCAGATATGGGAAGGGACTTGACAAGCTCGGATAGATGTACCGTCTGGGTCGTGAGCGAAGATCAAACCAAGCTATGGACAAAGGTAGCACACGGAGTGGAATACATAGAGATACCCGTCGAATCGGGGATCGTCGGTGCTTCGATTCTCCAGAGAGAAAATATTATTATTGAAGATGTATATAAAGACGAAAGATTTAACGCAGCGGTAGATAAAAATACGGGCTACCACACCAAAAGCATGATAGTGATCCCGATGTTTGATCAAGACGATCAGGTGATTGGCGCTTTTCAAGCGATCAACTCCCAAAATGAAAGCGGTGTGTACGATAGACGCGATATAGAGCGTTTGACGTTGGCGAGTACGTTCGCGGCAAATACTTTGGTTTCGGCAAGACTCACCGAGGAGATAGAGGAGACCCAAAAAGAGGTCGTCTTTACCATGGGTGCGATCGGGGAGAGCCGTTCAAAAGAGACGGGCAACCATGTAAAAAGGGTCGCAGAATACTCAAAGGTTTTGGCGCTTGCTTACGGATTGTCCAAAGAGGAATCGGATCTGCTTAAAGAAGCTTCTCCGATGCACGATATAGGAAAGGTAGCGATTCCCGATTCTATTTTAAATAAACCCGGTTCTTTTACGCCCGAGGAGAGAAAGGTGATGGAGACCCATGCCGAAAAGGGACATGCCATGATTAAAAACTCCACCCGACCTCTTTTGCAAGCGGCTGCGATAGTGGCGTACGAGCACCACGAACGTTGGGACGGCAAAGGGTATCCGCGTGGTATCAAAGGGGAGGAGATTCATATTTACGGTCGTATCACCGCTATTGCCGACGTATTTGATGCACTAGGAAGCGACAGGGTGTATAAAAAAGCGTGGGATGATGAGAGAATATTCGCCCTGTTTAGGGAAGAACAAGGAAAACAGTTTGACCCGCGACTGGTAGATCTTTTTTTTGAAAACAAAAAAACATTTTTAGAGATACGAGAAAAATTAAAAGACGAGTTTGACTATGAATGAGATAAAAGTACTGGGTGCCTATGGAACAAGAGCGAAAGGGTTCGGAACCAGCTCTTTTTTAATAAACGATACGAATGTGATCGATGCGGGGAATATCCTTAATACTTTAGAGGAGAAAGCGGCAGATATTGAACATATTTGGCTTACCCATTCCCACCTTGACCATATAAGCGATATAGCATATGTGCTAGACAACTATTTTGGGGCAAGAACGAAAACACTTCATATCCACGGATTGGCACCGACCATTAAAGCGCTGCGTAAACATTTTTTTAACGATCTGATCTGGCCTGATTTTTCGACGATAGCTATGGTGAATTCGGATGAAGCGACCGTTGCTTATGAAGAGATCGAGATAGGTACGCGCTATAAACTCGATGCAACGACATACATAGAACCTTTTGCTACCGATCACACGGTGCCAAGCTGCGGCTTTATCGTAACAAAGGGCAAAAGTGCCGTATTGGTGACGGCAGATACCTACTCATTGGATGAAACGATACGCCAGCTTGAATCCAAAAGGGAGATAAATGCCGCGGTAATCGAGTGTTCGTTTCCCTCTAGTATGGAGACACTTGCGTATGAGAGCAAACATTTGACGCCGAAGTTGCTTTTTAAAAAATTGGAAGCGATCAAAAGGGATGATTTTCAACTCTATATCAACCACATCAAGCCTGCATATTTGGAAATAATGACGCATGAAATAGAGCTATATAGGGGAAAATGGGAAGCACATATACTAAAAGATGAAGAAATTATAACTTTTTAGAAAAAACCCTTGACATTGAAAAAAGATTGCACTATAATTCTGGCTCAAATTCGATGCCGGCATAGCTCAGTTGGCTAGAGCAGCTGATTTGTAATCAGCAGGCCCGGGGTTCAAATCCTCGTGCCGGCACCATTGAATGCGAGAATATTAGAAACAGTGTTAGACCAGATCAAGTGGTGAGTTAGTCAAGTGGCCAACGACGGCAGACTGTAAATCTGCTCCCTATGGGTTCGGTGGTTCGAATCCACCACTCACCACCATATCAATGCGAGATGCGGGCGTAGCTCAGTTGGCTAGAGCGTCAGCCTTCCAAGCTGAGGGTCGAGGGTTCGAGTCCCTTCACCCGCTCCATTGAAAAAACTTTTATATCTGGAAGCTGAAGTACAATGTCAACCCTACTTCAATATATTATTTGACAAAACTAATATAGCTCCCTTTAACACTTCTAATAGTTGAATTATGCAATTATTTCTTGTTATATTGTTTTACATATGCTCTCGTAGCTCAGGGGTAGAGCACTTCCTTGGTAAGGAAGAGGTCGGCGGTTCAAATCCGCTCGTGAGCTCCATAGGAGCAATCCGAATGTAAAATATTTATAATTAAGAAATAATTGAATAATTTTTTGGTATAATTCCATTTCTATTCACAAAACACAAGTCGGAGGACACAATGGCAAAAGAAAAGTTTGAACGTAATAAACCACACGTTAACATTGGTACAATTGGTCACGTTGACCATGGTAAAACTACTTTAACTGCAGCAATCACAGCGGTATTGGCAGTTACAAACGGTGCAAAAATGATGGATTATGATCAAATCGACAATGCACCTGAAGAGAGAGAGCGTGGTATTACTATCGCAACTTCACACGTAGAATATGAAACTGACAACCGTCACTATGCACACGTTGACTGTCCAGGTCACGCGGACTACGTTAAAAACATGATTACCGGTGCTGCTCAAATGGACGGTGCTATCTTAGTTGTTTCAGCAGCAGACGGCCCGATGCCACAAACTCGTGAGCACATCCTTCTTTCTAAACAAGTAGGTGTACCTTACATCGTTGTTTTCATGAACAAAGAAGATATGGTTGACGACGAAGAGCTTCTTGACTTGGTTGAGATGGAAATCCGTGAACTTTTAGATACTTACGATTTCCCGGGTGACGATACTCCAATCGTTGCAGGTTCTGCACTAAGAGCATTGGAAGAAGCTAAATCTGGTACACTCGGTGAGTGGTCAGAAAAAATCAAAAAATTGATGGCTGAAGTTGACAGATATATCCCAGAGCCGACTCGTGAAACTGATAAAGAATTCTTGATGCCAGTTGAAGACGTGTTCTCTATCTCAGGACGTGGTACGGTTGTTACTGGACGTATCGAGCGTGGTACTGTTAAAATCGGTGAATCAATCGAGATCGTAGGTATCCGTGATACACAAACGACTACTGTAACAGGTATCGAAATGTTCCGTAAAGAGATGGATCAAGGTGTTGCAGGTGATAACTGTGGTCTTTTATTACGCGGTATCGCAAAAGATCAAGTTGAGCGTGGTCAAGTTCTTTGTAAACCAAAGTCTATCACACCACACACTAAATTTACAGCTGAGATCTACGTATTAAGTAAAGATGAGGGTGGGCGTCATACTCCTTTCTTCTCTAACTATAGACCACAATTCTATGTACGTACAACAGACGTAACAGGTGCTATTTCACTTCCAGAAGGTGTTGAGATGGTTATGCCAGGTGATAACGTAACTATCACTGTTGAGCTTATCCACCCAATCGCTATGGAAAAAGGTACTAAATTCGCTATCCGTGAGGGTGGTAGAACTGTCGGTGCTGGTGTCGTAGCTGAGATCATTGCGTAATTCGGGTCTTCCGAATTACCAAAATTAAGGGTTTAAAATGCGCGAAAACATCCATTTAGGTTGTGAGAAATGTTCAAGAAGAAACTACCACACAACTAAAAACAAAAAAACTCATACTGAAAAATTTTCAGTAAAAAAATATTGTAAATTTTGTCGTGAGCATACTGTTCATAAAGAGATGAAATTATAATAAACTAAGTCTTATAGGCTTAGTTTTAGGCGAATAGCTCCAATGGTAGAGCGCCGGATTCCAAATCCGATGGTTGTGGGTTCGAATCCCTCTTCGCCTGCCACACATTTTTTATGAATAAAGCTTTTGGGAATTATCCATAATCAATGTTGTTTAGGAAAGATAAAATGAAATTAAATTCACATATTAAAAATGCGAAAGCAGAGTTAAGCAAGGTAATCTTTCCTACAAAAGGACAAGTGAAGCAAGCTTATGTGGCTGTTGCGATAGTCGTGACGGTCATCACTGCTTTTTTGGCATTGGTTGATTTACTAATGTCTTCGATTATGACATCAATTTTAGGTTAAGGAGTAGGTAATGGCACATAAATGGTACTCTATTCAAACCTATGGAAATGAAAAAACTGTTCGTTTGGCAATTTTAAATCTTATAGAAGAGATGGGTCTTCAAGAAGCAATTACGGATGTAATCGTTCCTACTGAAGATGTTATCGAAGTAAAGGAAGGTAAAAAGAAAGTATCCGAGAGATCTTTGTATTCAGGATATGTATTTGCAAGAATAGATTTAAATACCGAGATTCAGCACATGATACAATCACTTCCAAAGGTTTCGGGCTTTATCGGCGAAGCTAATACGCCTACGCCTTTAAGTGATCGTGATATTGATGTAATCTTGGATCGCGTGAACAATCGTGCAGCACCGAAGCCGAAAGTGTTTTTCGACAGCGGTGAGATGGTCCGCATAATAGACGGACCGTTTGCTAACTTTACGGCTACGGTAGATGAATATGACCTAGAACACGGAACGTTAAAACTTAACGTTTCTATTTTCGGAAGAGCTACTCCGGTAGATATTTCGTATACACAAGTTGAAAAAATAATTTAACTCAAAAAAAGGAAAAACAATGGCAAAGAAAGTAACAGGCTACATTAAGTTGCAAATTAACGCCGGTGCAGCAAATCCAGCTCCTCCGGTAGGACCTGCTTTAGGACAACGTGGTGTTAACATCATGGAATTCTGTAAAGCATTCAATGAGAAAACAAAAGATAAAATGGGATTCAAAGTTCCTACTATCATCACTGTTTATAGCGATAAAAGCTTCTCTTTCATTACAAAACAGCCGCCTGCGTCTGCTTTGATCATGAGAGCTGCTAATATCAAAAAAGGGAGTGATAATCCTTTGAAAAACAAAATTGGAAAAATCACTCGTGATCAGTTGATGCAAATCGTTGATCAAAAAATTCAAGACCTTAACACAGACGATAGAGATATGGCAGCGAAAACGATCGCTGGATCTGCTCGTTCAATGGGTATTGAAGTAGTAGACTAGTCTACAGTTATCACCTACCACAGTGATACAAAATTTTGTGGAAGAATTTATAGGAGAATTTGAAAATGAGCAAAAGATATAAACAATTAATCGAAAAAATAGATGTTACAAAAGCTTACACAGTTGAGGAAGCTAGTAAATCTATTAAAGATTTAAAAAGTGCAAAGTTTGATGAAACGGTAGAAGTTGCACTTAACTTGAACGTTGACCCAAGACACGCAGATCAAATGATTCGTGGTGCGGTTGTCCTTCCGCACGGAACAGGTAAAGTTGTACGTGTTGCTGTATTTGCTAAAGGTGCTAAAGCTGACGAAGCTAAAGCAGCAGGTGCTGATATCGTAGGTACTGATGATTTAGTTGCACAAATCAAAGAGGGTATATTCAACTTTGATGTAGTTGTTGCTGCACCGGATTGTATGGGTCTAGTCGGTCAAATCGGTCGTATTCTTGGGCCAAAAGGGTTAATGCCGAACCCTAAAACTGGAACTGTTACTCCAGATGTTGCCAACGCAGTTAAAAACGTAAAAGGCGGTCAAGTTACTTTCCGTGTCGATAAAAAAGGCAATATCCATGCCGGAATCGGTAAAGTAAGCTTCGATTCTGAAAAAATTGCAGAAAACTTGGCTTCGTTTGTAAAAGCTATCAACAAACACAAACCGGCTACTGCAAAAGGTCGTTATATTAAAAATGCGGCTCTTTCCCTAACAATGAGTCCTGCTCTGAAATTAGACGTTATGGAACTCTTAGAGATGAAATAACTCTTAGCCTGCAAACCGCAGGCTATAGTAATTTAACGATATTTTAAGAGTAAAGTACCGTTAAGTTACTAGTAAACTTTGGTAACTGCATTTTATGGACTGAAGATAATGGGAGCGAAAGCTTAATATCCTGTTTGAAGTATTGTCTGGAAAGGAGATATTCTATGACAAAAACACAAAAAGCTGAAATTATTGAAGTACTTTCTAGTGAATTCAAAGATGCTCAAGCCGTAATCTTTTGTGATTACAAAGGTTTGACCGTTGCTGATTTAGAAAGTTTAAGAAAAATGGCTCGTGCTAAAGAAGCAAAAGTGCAAGTTGTTAAAAATACATTAGCAACAATCGCTCTTAAAAATGCTGATTTAACCGGTGTTGAGTTGAAAGATACAAACGTTTTAGTTTGGGGTGCTGATTCTATTGCTACTGCTAAAGTAACATCTGATTTTGCAAAAACAAACGATAAATTTGCTATCAAATCAGCGTATGTCGATCGTGAGCCTGCTGACGCTGCAAAAGTTGAAGCGTTTGCTAAACTTCCTGGTCGCGAAGAGTTGCTTGCAATGCTTGCTGCTACTTGGATGGCACCGATTACATGTTTCACAATCGGTTTGGATGCGTTAAGACAACAAAAAGAACAAGCGTAATCGCTTAAAATTTATAAAAAAATAAAATACGGAGAAATACAATGGCTGTAACAAAACAAGATGTATTAGAGTTCATTTCAGGTCTTTCAGTTTTAGAATTAGCTGAATTAGTTAAAGAGTTCGAAGAAAAATTCGGCGTATCTGCACAACCGGTAGCGGTTGCTGGTGGTGCTGCTGCTCCTGCTGCTGCTGCAGAAGAGCAAACTGAGTTCAACGTTATCATTACTGATGCGGGTGACAAAAAAATCAACGTAATTAAAGTTGTACGTGCACTTACAGGTCTTGGACTAAAAGAAGCTAAAGATGCAACTGAAAACGTACCGTCTACAATCAAAGAGGGTGTTGATAAAGATACTGCTATGGATGCTAAAAAGCAACTTGAAGAAGCAGGTGCTAAAGTAGAAGTTAAATAATTACAACTTCTCTTGTATTTTAGGGAAAATTTCCCTAAAATATATTATTTTGGGCGCTTTTAAAATATGATTTTTTTCATATTTTAAAAGTGCCCTTATGTCGTTATAAGCACTGAAACACAAAAATCTATCTAGGGACGCCTGGATACGATACCTTCCCAATCTGAGATTGGGTCCTAATTAACAACTCATCGAGGTAGCCAATGTTAAACACTTTATACTCCGGAAATCGTCTTCGTGTAGACTTCTCTAAAACTCCTCAACAAATTGAAGTACCAAATCTTCTACAACTCCAACAAAGTTCCTACGATAACTTTCTTATGTTAGATGACAAAAATAGAGAGTCAAGCGGTATTGAAAATGTATTTCAATCAGTTTTTCCGATTCACGATACGCAAAACAGATTGACAGTAGAATATCTAGGAAGCGAAGTCGGTAAACCGAAATATACCGTCAGAGAATGTATGGAAAGGGGCTTGACGTATGCAGTTTCATTAAGAATGAAAACTCGTCTGGTTCTTTGGGATAGAGATGAAAATACAAAAGAAAAATTAGGTGTAAAAGATATTAAAGAACAAAGTATTTTTGTTCGCGATATTCCTCTTATGACAGAAAGAACCTCTTTTATTATCAACGGTGTTGAAAGGGTTGTCGTTAACCAGCTACATAGATCGCCGGGTGTAATCTTTAAAGAGGAAGAGTCGGCAACCTCCGGCAGTAAATTGATTTACACGGGTCAAATTATTCCCGATCGCGGTTCTTGGCTTTATTTTGAGTACGATCCAAAAGATATTCTTTATATGAGAATTAACAAACGCCGTAAAGTACCGGTTACGATCATGTTCCGTGCGTTGGGTTACTCTAAACAAGACATTTTAAAACTTTTCTATCCGATCCAAACGATCAATATTGTAGATAATATGTTTACAATAAAATTCGATCCAAGCAATTACAGCTCTCGGTTGAATTACGACCTCTACGATACAAGCGGAAAGCTATTGATAGGAAGCGGAAAACGTCTTTCTTTGAAAAAAGCTCAAAAGTTTATTGAAGACGGCGTGAACGAAGTTCAGTATCCTGTGGAAGTTCTTGCAGATCGCTATTTGGCAGAGCCTATTATCGATCCTGAAACGGGTGAGATCCTCTTTGATACTATGACACATATTGATGAGCTAAAACTCAAAAAAATGGCTGAGATCGGAGTAAAAAGCTTTAAAATCGCAAACGACCTTGCCGAAGGTGTCGATAGCTCGATTATTAACGCATTCAATGCAGATGCGGATTCATTGAAACTTCTTAAACAAACAGAAGATATCGAAGATGAAAACGATCTTGCTGCTATTCGTATCTACAAAGTTATGAGACCGGGTGAGCCTGTAACGAAAGATGCGGCAAAAGCCTTTGTTAATCAACTTTTCTTTGATCCTGAAAGATACGACTTGACAAAAGTAGGTCGTATGAAGATGAACCATAAACTTGGTTTAGAGATACCTGAGTACATCACCGTGCTTACGCATGAGGATATTATCAATTCCGTTAAATACGTGATAAAAGTTAAAAACGGTCAAGGGCATATCGATGACAGGGATCACCTTGGAAATCGTCGTATCCGTTCAATCGGCGAGCTTTTAGGGAACGAATTGCACAATGGATTAGTGAAGATGCAAAAAGCGATCCGCGACAAGCTTTCGACGATGAGCGGGCCGATGAACGAGTTGATGCCTCACGATCTTATCAATTCAAAAATGATCACGTCGACGATTATGGAATTCTTTTCGGGCGGTCAATTATCGCAGTTCATGGATCAAACGAATCCGCTTTCTGAAGTAACACATAAACGTCGTTTATCGGCACTCGGAGAAGGGGGTCTCGTTAAAGAGAGAGCCGGCTTTGAAGTGCGTGACGTTCACCCGACTCACTACGGTCGTATTTGTCCGATTGAAACTCCTGAGGGACAAAACATCGGTCTTATCAATACTTTGGCGACTTACTCTAAAGTAAATGAGCACGGATTTATCGAAGCGCCTTACAAGGTGATGCAAGACGGTAAGATCACGGATGAGATCGTATATTTGACTGCAACGCAAGAAGAGGGCAAAATGATTGCCGCTGCTTCGAATAAGCTTGGCAAAGACGGTCAGTTTGTCAATAATATCGTTACGGTTAGAAAAGACGGTGAGATATTTATGAGAAACGTAAATGAATGTGAATATGCTGACCTCTCTTCTCATATGGTTGTCGGTGTTGCTGCATCTCTTATTCCGTTTTTGGAACACGACGATGCGAACCGCGCACTTATGGGATCGAACATGCAGCGTCAAGCAGTTCCGCTTTTAAAAGCGACCGCTCCTATCGTCGGTACCGGTGTAGAAAAACTTGTAGCTCGCGATTCATGGGAATGTGTTAAAGCAAAACGTACGGGTATCGTAGAGAAAGTAGATGCAAAACATATCTATGTTATGGGTGAAGAAGATGGAGAGATTTATATCGATTACTACCCGTTGCAAAAAAATCTAAGAACGAACCAAAACACCTCGTTTACGCAAAAGCCTATCGTCAACGTTGGGGATAAGGTAATGAAAGGGCAAGTGATCGCCGATGGTCCGAACATGGATCAGGGGGAGCTGGCTCTTGGTGTAAATGCTATGGTTGCTTTCATGCCATGGAACGGATACAACTACGAGGATGCTATCGTCATCTCCGAGCGTATGATCCGAAAAGATGCTTTTACCTCCGTGCATATCTATGAAAAAGAGGTTGAAGCAAGAGAGCTTAAACACGGTGTAGAAGAGATCACTCGTGATATTCCGAACGTAAGAGACGAAGATTTGGCACACCTTGACGAGAGCGGTATCGTTAAAATCGGTACCTACGTAAAAGGCGGTATGATCTTAGTCGGTAAAGTATCCCCTAAGGGTGAGGTGAAACCTACTCCGGAAGAGAGATTATTGCGTGCTATATTCGGGGAAAAAGCAGGACACGTTATAAACAAGTCTATGTACTGCCCGCCGAGTATGGAGGGTGTTGTAGTAGATGTTAAAATCTTCACGAAAAAAGGGTACGATAAAGATCCTCGTGCATTAGAGCTTGAAAAAGAGGAACGCGACTATTTGGAGCGTGAGCACTACGATCGTCTTTTAATGATAGATAAAGAGGAGATGCTTCGCGTAACGAAACTTTTAACCAAAGAGCCGTTAAATGCTGCTATCAAAGTGGGAGATACCGAGTACAAAGCGGGTGATACAATTGACGGTAAAGATCTTGTCGAAGTGAATCGTTTTGCGATGAACTCTATCGTAAAATGTTTTAGCGAAGAGATTCAAGCAGAGTACAACAAAACGAAAAACTATTTTCAAAAGCAAAAAAGAATCTTCCGTGATGAGCACGAAGAGAAACTTTCTATTTTGGAAAAAGACGACATCCTTCCAAACGGCGTCGTGAAATACGTCAAGGTTTATATTGCTACAAAACGTCACCTTAAAGTGGGTGATAAAATGGCAGGGCGTCACGGAAATAAAGGTATCGTTTCTATCATCGTTCCCGAAGTCGACATGCCATACATGGAAGACGGAAGAAGCGTTGATATTTGTCTGAATCCTCTAGGGGTACCTTCTCGTATGAATATCGGGCAAATCTTAGAGATGCACCTCGGTATGGCAGGACGCGAACTTGGGCATCAAATTCAAGAGCAGTTCGATGCAAAACAAAAAGATTTTATCGAATCGCTTCGTGCGAAAATGATCGAAGTAGCGGACGTAGCAGGTATGATGAATGCTGCGAAAGTAATCGGCGAGATGGAAAATGAAAAACTTTTAAAATATGCTCGCGACTGGGCAAACGGCGTGAAGTTTGCATCTCCTATTTTCGAGGGTGTCGATGCCGAGGAGTTTGATAAACTCTTTAAACTGGCAAAAATGGATAGCGACGGTAAAACTGTTTTATTTGACGGTAAAACAGGCGATCAAATCAAAGAGCGCGTAAATGTCGGTTATATGTATGTTCTTAAATTGCACCACTTGGTCGATGAAAAAATCCATGCTCGTTCAACCGGACCGTACTCTTTAGTAACGCAACAACCTGTCGGAGGAAAAGCTCTTTTCGGTGGACAAAGATTCGGTGAGATGGAGGTTTGGGCACTTGAAGCGTATGGAGCTTCGGCGGTACTCAAAGAGATGTTGACAATTAAATCGGACGACGTAGACGGACGTGTACGTGCATACAAAGCATTGACAAAAGGTGAACTGGTACCTGCTTCAGGAATTCCTGAAACATTGTTCGTATTAACAAAAGAGCTCCAATCGCTAGCTCTTGATGTAGAGATTTTTGACGAGGTAGAAGATAATGAGTAAATTAGTACCTGTAGAAGTAAGAGAAGATAACAGACCCCAAGATATTAAGCAGATTCAATTCCGTTTGGCATCCCCTGAAAAAGTGATGTCATGGAGTCACGGAGAGGTTAAAAAACCGGAAACGATCAACTACCGTACGCTTAAACCTGAGCGCGACGGGCTTTTTTGTGCAAAAATTTTCGGTCCCGTAAGAGATTACGAGTGTCTTTGCGGTAAATATAAGAAAATGCGTTATAAGGGCGTTATTTGTGAAAAATGTGGCGTTGAAGTAACGGCGACAAAAGTACGTCGTATCCGTATGGGGCATATTGAACTCGTTACTCCGGTCGCGCACATTTGGTATGTAAGCTCATTACCTTCACGTATCGGTACGCTTTTAGGTATCAAGATGAAAGATCTTGAACGTGTACTTTACTATGAAGCATATATCGTCGAATCAGGCGGGGAAGCGTACTACGATGCAGAGGGAAAAACACCCGTATTAAAATATGATGTTCTTAACGAAGAGCAGTATCGTACATTGGCACAAAGATTCGGTGAGTTAGGATTCAAAGCTCGTATGGGTGGAGAGGTAGTTCGCGATCTTTTAGATTCTATTGATCTTGTTGAACTTTTCACTTCATTAAAAGAGGAGATCGAGAATACTAATTCAGAGGCAAAAACTAAAATCATTGCAAAAAGATTAAAAGTTATCGAATCGTTTTTGAACTCAGGAAATAACCCGGCATGGATGATGCTTACGGTTTTACCTGTTCTACCGCCAGATTTGCGCCCACTTGTTTCGCTTGATGGAGGAAAATTTGCGGTATCTGACGTAAACGATTTGTATCGCCGTGTTATCAACAGAAACCAAAGGCTAAAACGTCTTGTAGAACTTGAAGCACCTGAAATTATCGTTAGAAATGAAAAACGTATGCTTCAAGAGTCAGTAGATGCCCTTTTTGATAACGGCCGCCGTGCCAATGCCGTAAAAGGTGCCAACAAACGTCCGTTAAAATCTTTAAGCGAAATCATTAAAGGGAAGCAAGGTCGTTTCCGCCAAAACTTACTTGGAAAACGTGTTGACTTCTCGGGACGTTCCGTAATCGTCGTAGGTCCGTCACTACGAATGGATGAGTGTGGATTACCGAAAAAAATGGCTCTTGAATTGTTTAAGCCTCATTTGATCGCAAAACTTGAAGAAAAAGGGTATGCGACAACCGTAAAAGCGGCGAAAAACATGATTGAAGAGAAAACGAACGAGGTTTGGGAGTGTCTAGCGGAGATTGTTGATGGATATCCTGTACTTCTTAACCGTGCACCGACGCTTCACAAACTCTCAATTCAAGCGTTTCACCCGAAACTAATCGATGGAAAAGCTATCCAACTACACCCGCTTGTGTGTGCTGCGTTCAACGCCGACTTCGACGGTGACCAGATGGCTGTTCACGTACCTTTGAGCTCGGCTGCAATCGCAGAAGCAAAAGTTTTAATGCTTGCTTCTATGAATATTTTGCTTCCTGCTTCAGGTAAGGCGATCGCTACACCTTCACAGGATATGGTTCTTGGTATCTACTATATGTCTTTGGAGAAAAACGGAGTAAAAGGTTCTAATAAACTTTTTGCAAACGTAGACGAGATTAGAATTGCTATTGAAAACAAAGCACTTGATATACATGCCAAAGTGCGTACTAAAATAGACGGTCGTATCATCCACACTACGGCGGGGCGTTTATTGCTTAAAGCGGTTGTACCTAGTTTCGTTCCGACGGAGCTTTGGAACAGAACGATGAAGAAAAAAGCGATTAACGAACTTGTCGATTATGTACAAAAACACGGCGGTATCGGTGTAACTTCCAAGTTCTTGGACAACTTAAAAGATTTAGGTTTTAAACATGCTACGGAAGCAGGTATTTCGATCTCAATCGCAGATATTATCGTTCCAAAAGAGAAGCAAGTTAAAATTACTGATTCGACAAACAGAGTTATCGAGATTCAAAAGCAGTTTGAAGCGGGTCTTTTAACCGAACAAGAGCGTTATAATAAAATCATCGACGTTTGGACAGATACGAACAATACGCTTGCAACGCAGATGATGGAGCTTGTTCAAACAGATAAGCAAGGGTTTAACTCGATCCATATGATGGCGGACTCTGGGGCTCGTGGTTCTGCGGCTCAAATTCGTCAGTTGGCGGGTATGCGTGGACTTATGGCAAAACCAAGCGGTGAGATTATCGAAACACCGATTATCTCTAACTTTAAAGAGGGTCTTAACGTTATCGAGTACTTTATTTCTACCCACGGTGCTAGAAAAGGTCTCGCCGATACCGCTCTTAAAACAGCGAACGCGGGTTACTTGACGCGTAAACTTGTAGACGTTGCACAAAACGTAAAAATCGTCGAGCATGACTGCCATACCCATGAAGGTATCGAGATTAGTGATATTTCCGATCAAAATACCCTTATCGAATCTTTGGAAGACAGATTAAACGGTCGTGTATTGGCAGACGATATTATCGATCCTATCTCTAACGAGATCCTTTTTGCAGAGGGTACTTTAATCGATGAAGTAAGTGCAAAAGTGATTGCGGAGGCGGGGATCAAATCTGCATATATCAGAACACCTACGACATGTAAAAGCGAGGGTGGAATCTGTGCACTATGTTACGGGGTTAACCTTGCTACAGGAAGTATCGTACGTACGGGTGAAGCGGTCGGTATTATTGCTGCTCAGTCGATCGGTGAGCCGGGTACGCAGTTGACACTCAGAACGTTCCACGTCGGGGGGACTGCGTCTTCTACTGCGCAAGAGAGACAAGTTATTGCCGAAAAAGAGGGTTTCATCCGTTATTACAACCTAAAAACGTATGCTTCAAAAGAGGGGCGTAACATCGTTGCCAATAGAAGAAATGCAGCGGTGTTATTGGTTGAGCCGAAAATTAAGGCGCCTTTTGCAGGGAAATTTGAAATTCAGACCGTTCACGATGAAGTTATCGTCAGCGTAAGCACGGAAAAAGAGACCGTACGTTACACATTACGTAAAAACGAGATTGCTAAACCGAACGAACTTGCGGGTGTCGGCGGTCAAATTGAAGGGAAATACTACTTCCCGTACGAGAGTGGTGCGCAGGTTAAAGAGCATGAATCGATCGTAGAGACGATTAAAGACGGTTGGAACGTACCTAGCCGTATCCCGTATGCTTCGGAAGTGCTTGTAAACAACGGTGATCCCGTAACGCAAAAAATCTATGCAAAAGAAGAGGGTACGGTGAAGTACTTCTTGTTGCGCGGTGATTACTTAGAAAGATTTGAAGGTCTCAAATCAGGGTACACAGTTGTAGAAAAAGGTCTTTTTGCAACGGTCGTGGATGAGAACAACCGTGAGGCAGTACGCCATTACATTGCACGCGGGTCGATCCTTGTAGTTAACGATGATGAGCCTGTAACGGCAAAAACATTGATCGCAAAACCGGTTTCTGATGAGTCTACGGTTATCGCAGAGTGGGATCCGTATTCAAATCCAGTTATCTCCGAGGCTAACGGTACGGTTAAATACGAAGATATTATCGTAGGAACAACGGCAACGGAGCAACTTGATGAGCTTACGGGGAAAACGCGTTTAATGATAAACGACCATATCCCTTCCGATTACAAACCGACTATCGTTCTTGCTACGGAAGACGGAGAGTTGTTGCGTTATAGCATCGATTCGAAATCATCTATTTTCGTACAAGACGGTGCAACGGTAAAAGTGGCGGATATTTTGGCAAAAACACCAAAAGCACTCCAAAAATCAAGCGACATCACCGGGGGTCTTCCGCGTGTATCCGAACTTTTTGAAGGGCGTCGTCCAAAAGCAACCGCACTTATTTCAGAGATTGACGGTACCGTTAGTTTCGGGAAACCTTTACGCGGTAAAATCAGAATTATTGTTGCATCTGACAGCGGTTTGATGAAAGAGTATTTTGTTGATAAATCTCATTCACCTGTCGTAAACAGCGGCGACTTTGTTCACGCAGGGGAGAGACTCACGACGGGTATTATTTCTTCTCACGAGCTACTCAGAATTATGGGTGTCAAAGCGCTTTATAACTATCTTGTAAGCGAAGTACAACAAGTATACCGCTCACAAGGGGTAAATATTGCCGACAAACATATCGAGGTTATCTTTACGCAGATGTTGCGTCAGGTAAAAATCCTCAAGTCGGGTGATACGAAGTTTATCGAAGGAGATCTTATCTCTAAAAATAAATTCGCGCAAGAAAACGAGAAGATCATGCGCTTAGGCGGACGTCCTGCGATTGCAGAACCGTTCCTCGTAGGTATTACGCGTGCTGCGGTATCTGCAGACTCGATTATCTCTGCCGCATCGTTCCAAGATACGACGAAAGTATTAACCGAAGCTGCGGTTTCTGCAAAAATCGACGATCTTAACGATCTTAAAGAGAACGTTATTATCGGTCGTACGATCCCAGTCGGTACAGGTATCTACAAAGGCAAAGAGATATCTTTCGCAAAAGAGCCAAAGTAACTTTTTATGCCATGCCAAGAGATTTTTTTTCTTGGCATGTGTAGCCAATATCCGCATTTCCCTCTCTAAATATTAATTAATTCTTAAAATAAGCAAACTTTAAATACTTTTTTTATATTATTACGCGTTTATAATTCTCTAAATTTTAGAGGATTAAATTCTACTGGATAACTTAAGAAAGGAATTGTATGCCAACAATTAACCAATTGATTCGTAAAGAGCGTAAAAAAGTGATTAAAAAATCAAAATCACCTGCTCTTGTATCGTGCCCACAACGTCGCGGTGTTTGTACACGTGTTTACACGACTACACCTAAAAAACCTAACTCGGCTTTGAGAAAAGTTGCAAAAGTTCGTTTAACTTCTGGATTTGAAGTTATTTCCTATATCATGGGTGAGGGTCACAACCTTCAAGAACACTCGATCGTACTTGTTCGCGGTGGTCGTATTAAAGACTTACCGGGGGTTAAATACCATATCGTCCGCGGTGCGCTTGATACTGCAGGTGTTGCTAACCGTACCGTGTCTCGTTCTAAATACGGAACTAAAAAGCCAAAAGCTAAAAAATAATTACAAAACCATTCAAGCTAGCACAGGACTAGCTGCCTCTGCGTAGCGAAGTTTTGAGTAAATTTGAAAAAATTGAAGATAAGGAAAAAAAATGAGAAGAAGAAAAGCTCCTGTTCGTGAAATTATGCCTGACCCGATCTACGGAAGCAAAGTTTTAACGAAGTTTATTAACAAAATCATGTACGATGGAAAAAAATCTACCGCTGAAAAAATCATTTACAGCGCTATCGATATCATCGGTACAAGAGGCGAAAAATCAGGTATCGATACGTTTAACGAAGCTATTGACAATATCAAACCTGTTATTGAAGTAAAAAGCCGTCGTGTCGGTGGTGCTACATACCAAGTTCCAGTAGAAGTACGCCCTGTACGTCAACTTTCACTCGCTATTCGCTGGATAGTTGATGCTGCACGCAAAAGAAATGAAAGAACAATGGCTGAGAGATTAGCCAACGAGTTAATGGATGCTGCAGGACAAAAAGGTTCGGCATTTAAGAAAAAAGAAGATACTTACAAAATGGCTGAAGCAAATAAAGCGTTTGCTCACTACCGTTGGTAAGAGGATAACACATGCCAAGATCACATAAATTAGAAGATGTAAGAAACATAGGTATTGCTGCACACATCGATGCAGGGAAAACGACAACGACGGAAAGAATCCTTTTCTATACGGGTCGCGAACATAAAATCGGTGAGGTTCATGATGGTGCTGCTACTATGGACTGGATGGAGCAAGAACAAGAGCGTGGTATTACGATCACTTCTGCAGCTACTACATGTGAGTGGGCAGGGAAACAAATCAATATCATCGACACTCCGGGCCACGTTGACTTTACTATCGAAGTTGAGCGTTCTATGCGTGTACTTGACGGTGCTGTTTCGGTATTTTGTGCCGTAGGTGGCGTACAACCGCAATCAGAAACTGTTTGGAGACAAAGAAATCGCTACGGTGTTCCCTCTATCGTTTACGTAAACAAAATGGACAGAACGGGTGCAGATTTTTACAATGTTGAAAAACAGATTGACGAGAGATTAAAAGGGAATCCGGTTCCTATCCAAATCCCTATCGGTGCCGAAGATTCTTTCGAAGGTATCGTAGACCTCGTTAAAATGAAAGAGATCGTTTGGGATAAAGATGCAGCTATGGGTTCTGCATATTATGAACAAGATATTCGTGCTTCTTTGGTTGACAAAGCGAACGAATACCGCGAAAAAATGATCGAAGCTATCTCGGGTGTTGAGGGCAATGACGCTTTAATGGAAAAATTCCTAGAGGGTGAAGAGCTTACAACAGAAGAGATCGTAGCGGGTATCAAAGCAGCTACAATCGGTATGCATATCGTTCCTATGGTGTGCGGTACTTCATTCAAAAACAAAGGTGTTCAAACACTTCTTGACGCTGTTGTTGCATACTTGCCGGCTCCGACGGAAGTTGCTGCTATCCGCGGTACTATGATGGATGATGAAGAGAAAGAAGTTATCGTAGAATCTACGGACAACGGACCTTTCGCTGCGTTAGCATTCAAAATTATGACTGACCCGTTTGTTGGACAATTAACGTTTATCCGTGTTTACCGCGGTAAATTAGAGTCTGGTACATACGCTATCAACTCTACGAAAAACAAAAAAGAGCGTATCGGTCGTATCATGAAAATGCATGCTATCAAACGTGAAGAGGTTAAAGAGGTTTACGCAGGTGAAATCGCAGCCGTCGTAGGTCTTAAAGATACTACTACGGGTGATACGTTATGTTCTGATGCAGACAAAGTCGTATTAGAGCGTATGGTATTCCCTGAGCCTGTTATCTCTGTTGCAGTTGAGCCGAAAACTAAAGCAGACCAAGAAAAAATGGGTATCGCTCTAGGAAAACTTGCAGCTGAGGATCCATCTTTCCGTGTACATACTGACGAAGAAACGGGACAAACTATTATCTCTGGAATGGGTGAGCTTCACCTTGAGATCATCGTTGACCGTATGAAACGTGAGTTTAAAGTGGAAGCTGAAGTCGGTGCACCGCAAGTTTCTTACCGTGAGACTATCAGAAGAGAAGTCGATCAAGAGTATAAATACGCGAAACAATCGGGTGGACGCGGACAATTCGGTCACGTATTCCTTAAAATCAAGCCAGGCGAGCCTGGTACTGGTTACGTATTCCACAATGAAATCAAAGGTGGTACGGTTCCTAGAGAGTACATCCCTGCAGTTGAGAAAGGGTGTCAAGAAGCTATGCAAAACGGTGTTCTTGCAGGATACCCGATCGAAGATATCGATGTTACGCTTTATGACGGTTCTTATCATGACGTCGACTCGAACGAGATGGCGTTTAAACTTGCTGCTTCTATGGGATTCAAAGAGGGTGCTAGAAAAGCAGATCCTGCTATCTTAGAGCCGTTGATGAAAGTTGAAGTTGAAGTTCCTGAAGATTTCATGGGGGATGTTATCGGTGACCTTAACCGCCGCCGTGGACAAGTTACAAACATGGGTGACCGTGCTGGTAACAAAATCGTTGATGCTTTCGTTCCGCTTGCTGAGATGTTCGGTTACTCTACCGACCTTCGTTCTGCAACACAAGGACGTGCAACGTATTCTATGGAATTCGATCACTACGAAGAAGTTCCTAAAAACGTATCTGAAGAGATCATCAAAAAACGCAACGGCTAATCAGCCTTGCGTAAAGCCATCTTTTAGATGGCTTTGTTTCTTTTTCCTTCCTTTTAATTTTTACTCTTTCTGTTTTTTAATTTATTTATCCCTTTAACTATCAATCGAACGCTACCGATCAATACATAAAGAACCGACGCCCATAAAAACGGGTGCCAATAGTTACCTATCTGATCCATCCTCTCGAGTCTGGATAAGGGTGAAGTCAACAAATCTCCGTGAAAAAGAAGTGCCAACACAACTAAGATTGTGAAAAAATATGCCAACTCTGTCGATATTACTTTAATCATGTCTTATTATATCATCTATAATTTGATATAATTCTCACAAAATTAAGTTAGGTGTAGAGAAATGAAAAGTTTTATATTATCTGTTTTTTTCGTAACATTTTTGTTTGCACAGTATCCCAAGGTGTATACGCAGTTGGGGGATGAGATCTATGCAAATGTCTCAAAGATAGAGCATTTGGCTGATCTGCGTGAGCTTGCCCCTTACAAAAACCAAATAGAGATTTATGTATATGAAGTAGAAAAAGCGAAAGAGTACGGCTTCCTTGTAGAAAAGGGGGATCAAAATGTCGTTAAAGAGATATATTTGGAAGATTTGCGAGAGTTGATAAAAACAAACAATTTTTTCAAGCAGCTTGTTCAAGAATTTTTCGAGGATTCGCTTCAAAAACAAAACAGCGTTTTGTTTTTCCATCTGGTTCAATCGGGACTTTTAGATATAGCAAAATATGAGGAGCATATTTTGGCGTATTATCGCAGCCATGTAGAAGATGTACCAAGAGAAGGGGTGATTGATATGCTTTTAGTTAAACAAGAAGAGAGCGAGAAAAAACGTCAAGCAGCACAAAAAGCGCGGGAATCCGTAACATATAAAACACAAAAAGAATCTCAAGAGGAGAAGATTGAAAGACTAAGAAGGATCGATCAAGAGAAAAAAGAGGCTTTGCGTAGGACGCTTGATGAGGAAGAGGCGAGAAAAAAAGCCGAGATTATCCAAAAGCAAAAAGAGGAGCTAGGGCAGTAACCTAGTTCCATACGTAAGGTTCATGAAGACTCGGTCTTCCTTGAAGCGTAAGGTAGGGTTCGTATTCTGCTTTATAGGAGAGACTAGGGCACTCTTTGACGTAGTACCCTAGGTAGATCCATTTTTTGCCGTTATCTCGAGCAAACTCTATCTGTTTGTAGAGGGAAAGTTTTCCGAGCGAATAGGCAGCGTATTCGGGGTCGTAGTAAAATAGATCGAAGAGATGCCGTCGTTTAAAACATCGATGAGATCAACGCCTATGAGCTTGTTTTTGTCGAAGTAAAGGATCTCGTAGCCGAAATCGTTATATCCGGCCACAAAAGAGTTGTAGTAATGCTGAAAAGAGGTGGGGTGGCAATCCCACCCTTTTTTAGCGTGCATATAACGGTGGTACTTGTCGAAAAGTTCCAGATGCTCTTGCGATATAGAGGGTTCTTGGATATAGATTGTGAGGTTTTTTGCTTTATTTAGGACTCTTCTTTTTGATTTTGAAAAAATAAAATTTTCCGCATCTATCTTAATACTTTGGCACTCATGGCATGTAGGGCAGATGGGTCGAAAAAACATTTTTCCGAACCTTCGAAACCCCCTTTCTATCATCTCTTGGCATGAAGTCGTACTGCAATTTTCTATGATTTTGTAATGGGTCGTTTGCTCTTTTTGTGCAAGGTAAGAGCATTTGTCGTTGAGGGAAAATTCTTTAAGTAGATTCATACTGCAAGTTTGACATAATTTGTATAAATTTTTTACTAAGCGAAGCACAAATGAAACATTTTTTATTAAAAAATCAAACAATTATTTTAAGGGTCTGCGGAGGGTTGTTTCTCGTTGTAGGTTTTGCGGTTCATTTCTGGGCGAATCCCAAGCCCGTTTACTCTGAAGAGGAGATAGCAACGGCGAACGTTGCGCGGATGGAAGCAAGCATACGGGGCAGTACGACGCAAAACATGCCACATGCCAAGAAAAGCAGTGCTTCTATTTTCGCCGAGGAGTACCAATCGACCCGCCAGAAGCAGATTCGCTACCTTACAATCATTGTAATGGTCTTGGGAGGCGGTTTTTTAGTTTACAGTTTTTTTGCCCAAGAGAAAAGAAGAAGAGCTCTCTTAAGCTCTGTTGGTTGCGATAAGCACCCCTTCAAGCATCTTGTCGATGTCTCCGTCCAATATTGCCGTAACGTTGGAGTAGGCTTCATTGGAGCGGCTGTCTTTGATCTGCTGGTAGGGTTGCATAACGTAAGAGCGTATCTGGTGTCCCCCAACCAATTTCACTCTTTGGCGTGCCGTCGAGTTCCGCCTTTTGTGCTTCGAGTTCTAATTCGTAAAGACGCGATTTTAGCATTTTCATTGCCGTCGCTTTGTTTTTGTGTTGGCTTCGGTCGTTTTGGCACTGTACGACGATCCCTGTTTTTATATGGGTTATGCGTATCGCCGATTCGGTTTTATTGACATGCTGCCCTCCCGCACCGCTGGCTCTATAGGTGTCGATACGGATATCTTTGTCTTCGATGACGATATTGATGTCGTCGTCTATTTCGGGGGAGACCATTACCGAAGAGAAAGAGGTATGACGTTTTGCGTTTGAATCGAAGGGGGAGATACGCACGAGTCTATGGATGCCGTTTTCCACTTTGAGATAGCCGTAAGCGTTTTCCCCTTTGACGATGATCGTAGCATCTTTGATCCCCGCTTCCTCGCCCGCTTGGTAATCCAAAAACCTCTATGCTAAACCCTTTTCTTTCGGCAAAACGTTTGTACATACGGAGTAAAATCGCTGCCCAATCTTGACTCTCCGTTCCTCCTGCTCCCGGGTGGATCGAGAGTATGGCGTTATTGGCGTCTGTTTCACCGCTTAAAAGTACTTCGATCTCCATTTTTCTAATCTGTTCTTCGAGGGTCGGTGCTTCTTCAAAAAGCATTTGGATAGAATCTTCGTCGTTTTCCTCTTTTGCCATTTCGTAGAGTTCTACGGCGTCGTTTACGGCGTTGTAAGCAATTTCGTATTTTTCGAGTTTTCTTTGAAGCTGCGTTTTTTCTTTTTGGATTTTTGCGGCATTGGCGGCATCATTCCAAAATGCGGCATCGTTTTCAAGCTCTTTGATCTGCGCAAGTCTTGTACGAATTTTGTCGGGTTCGATCACTCCCGTTATGTTTTTGATTTTAGTTTTGACGTTCTTTAAGAGTTCCGTATATTCGTAATTATCCATAATTGTATCCGTTAAGTGTATAATTGCGATTATATTCAATAGAGGCTTAAAATGAAGATTATTTCTAGTCCGCTCGAGTTAAAAGAGTATCTTACAACTATCAAAAAAAATCTCCCCCAAACGGTCGGTTTCGTTCCGACAATGGGTGCTTTGCACGAGGGGCACATCACGCTTATCAAAAGAGCCCGCGCCGAAAACGAGATTGTTGTCGTATCTATTTTTGTTAATCCTACGCAGTTTTTGGCGGGAGAGGATCTCGATAAATATCCCCGCCGCGACGAAGCCGACAAAAAAATTTGTGAGCTTAGCGGAGTGGATATACTCTTTTTCCCACATGCCAAGGATATGTACGGCGAAGACGAGGTGAGCTTGTTAGCACCGAAAGTGCGCGGTTATGTTTTGGAAGGCACAAGCCGTCCGGGACATTTTAACGGTGTATTGACCGTCGTTATGAAACTTTTACACCTTGTAAATCCCCATCGTGCCTATTTCGGCAAAAAAGATGCACAGCAGTTGAATCTCATTCAGTTGATGGTACAACAGATGTTTATGGACTGTAAACGTCGTTCCCGTAGATACGGTGAGAGAAAAAGACGGATTGGCACTAAGCAGTCGCAATGCGTATCTTACCCCAAAAGAGCGCCAAGAAGCTTTAAAAATATCCGCTTCGTTGTATCTAGCAGGCAAAATGGTAAGCAAAAATATCCTTGCAACAAAAGAGATTCTACATGCCATGAAAGAGACGCTCAAGCCCTTGGAGATATCGTACGTAGCGATCGTAAATCGTCATTTTGAATATATCGATCAGGTTCAAATCGGCAACTCGATTATTCTGGTTGAAGCCAAAGTGGGTACGACACGCTTACTCGACAATATTTGGCTTTAAATACCCCTCTTCCACGAGAAGCTCGACCGTTTTTTTAAAAACGGGAACGGCGGTATGGGAAGCAAATTGAATCTTTTTGGGTTCTATCACCACCGAGACGATATTGAACTTGTTTTTCTCATCGTTGGCGAACCCTGCAAAGGTGGTGTGGTATTTGTTCACGTAGCGTCCATCTTCAACCATATGTGCGGTTCCCGTTTTCCCTCCGACGGTAAGACCTTCGGTTTTTGCCCGCGTTCCCGTTCCTTCGTTGACCGTTTTTACGAGAATCTGTTTGATCCTTTCGGCGGTTGCACTCTTGATAACCTGCACCTCTTCGGCGTGGGGAATTTCTATTTTACGTCCGTATTCATCGATAAAACACTCCACGATTTGGGGGGAGAGCATCCGTCCGCTGTTGTTGAATGCGCTGTAAGCTTTGAGTATCTGCATTAGGTTGGCATGTATACTGTAGCCGTACGAAGTGGTGGCTTTGTATATTTCATTGTTAAGCCGCGCAGGATGGGGGATCGAGCCGGATTTTTCATAAATGAGATCGCGTGTGGAGGGTTGGGTGAAGCCGAACGTTTTTAACCCTTCGTGAAACTCCATGCCAGAGAGTTTTTGTGCAAGGAGTGCGATACCGATGTTTGATGAGTGCACAATCACGTTTTCAGCACTTAACCAGTCGAACTTGTGCTCGTCGGTGATGATTTTGTTGCCGATTTTGAATTTTCCGTTGTGCCCGTTGACGAGATCGTAAGGGTTGATAAGCCCTTTATCCAAAAGAAGAGCAAACACAACCGTTTTTAAAACGCTTCCGGGCTCGAAGCTGTACTCGATCATCCCGCTGTTAAGGGAGGGGTAATCGCTTTTTTTGATACTTTTTGGCAAAAAACGGTTGGAGCTTGCCATGGCAAGAATATTTCCGTTTTTACCGTCCATAACCGCAACCATCACCTCTTTTGCACGCAGATCCTCTTTCATCGTATCGAGCATTCTCTCGATTTTGAGTTGGAGAGAGAGTTTGATATTGAGTTTAACGTCTAAACCGTTGAGCTCTTGTTTGGTAAGGCTTTCTTTGTTGAGAATGATGTAGCTGTTGACGTCGCGGGGACCTTTGCTAAGCGCATCTTGGCGCGCTTCGAGTTCCGCTTCAAATTTTTTTTCAAGCCCTTTGACCCCTTTGATCCTCGTGTAGCCTTCCTCTTCGATTTTGTGGGTGTAGCCTATTACGGGGGTGAGAAGATTGCCATAAGGGTACTCTCGGCTCTCACCGCTTTCGATGACGCTTAAGCCGTGGAGGGTTCTTTGACCCGTACGGGGATTTTTTTTCTCGACAAAAACGTCAAAGCGGCGTAGTTCGTAAGCAAGTTTTTTAAGGTATTGTGCTTGCTTTTCCGGAATATCGTAGCTGAGTACGACTACCCCTTGACGCTTGTCGATTTTTGAGCGTATCTCTTTTTGGGAGAGCCCCGAATAGATACTAAAAAGCTCTACGAAAAGTTCCTTCTTCTGCGGGTCTATATAGGCGGTATTGACGACGGCTTTGTAGAGCTTTTTGGTAGAAGCTACGTGAAAACCGTCGGCGCTTATGATGCTACCGCGTTTGGCGCGCGAGGTATCTTGGGTGTAAAGGGAGGGGAGGTCTCTTGTATTAAGAGCAATAAAAAGCATCATCGCTAAAAAAATCGCAAACCCGATACCCAACAGAATGTAGAGTAAAAGGATTTTCATACTTTTGTTTTGATTCACGTTGAGAGTCTTTCTATTTTTTGGGTGATTATAGCATTTTTTTAAGAGGCAAGCGCCTCTGTGTTTGAAGCGAGAAGATTAAAGCTGGGTACGACCGAGTTCTTTGTAAGCGCTTAGTGCTTTATTGCGTATCTCAAGCATGAGCTGCATACTTGTTTCGGCTTTGCCTATGGCAAGAGCCGCTTGATGGAGGTCTTTGACTTGCCCGGTTGCTATATCGGCTATTGCAACTTCGCTTTTTTCTTGGATCTCGTTCACTTCGTTGAGCGCAGATTTAAGGTGCTGGGCGAACCCTTCTCCCCCTGCACTTTTGTCGAGCTTTTCTTTTTGTTTTAAAAGGTCGGCGGTCGAGACGCCTGAAATATTGTCAATTCCGCTCATAATTTTTCCTCTCTTTTTTGCTTGCTTCTTAAGTGTTTAAATATTTTGGATCCTGAATCAAGTTCAGTATGACGAAAAACCGTCCATTCCGTCATTCCGAACTTGATTCGGAATCTAGTTGGCAAAGGGCACAACAAACTTAGCATCAACCCAGTGAACTACTGCATCAGCGAAATAGCACTGTTTGCCATGTTTTTCGCACTTTCAAACGCCGCAACGTTTGCTTGATACGCACGTGTCGCTTCTACTAGATCGGCCATTTCGATCACAGGATTAATATTTGGGTACGCCACATACCCGTTTGCGTCAGCATCAGGGTGGTTTGGTTCGTACTTCATCTTCGGAGCCGTGTCGTCGCGCACTATTTTATCCACTATGACGCTCATTATAGCAGGATTTACCTTCAAACCCGATTGCCCCTCTTTGAGCGGGTCTTCGTACGAGGCGCTTTGGGTGGTTTCGTTGATCGCTTTGTTGTAATAATCGTTAAAATCGATCGCTTTAAAGACCACCTCTTTACGACGGTAAGGTCCCCCCTCGTCTGTCCTTGTGGTTTGCGCGTTGGCGATGTTGCTTGAGATGGTATTTACCCGTACGCGTTGGGCTGAGAGCCCGTAGCCGCTGATATCAAAACTGTTTAAAAACTGGCTCATTGTCTACCTTTAACTTACTTTGCCCGAAGCTTCTATGACGCTTTTAAAGATGCGCGAACTTTTCTTGTTAGCGTTGATAAGCGCATTAAACATCGTGGAGTTTTTACTCATCTCGGTTGTTTCCACATCAAGATCGACGCTATTTCCGTCGTTGCGCGCACCGTGCCCGTCGCGAAAAAAGGTGGTTGCCTTGATGCTGCTTGCGTCGTTTTGGGCTTGATGTGCGCTTCGTTTGTCTGCGCCATTGCAAGCTGCGCGCTTTTATGCCCCAAAGCCTCCGCTTTTTTCGCCGCCAAAAGATCCTCAAAACGCACATCACGCGGTCTGTAAAAAGGGGTGTCTGCATTGGCGATGTTTGAGGCGATCATATCTTGGCGCATCGCTCTATAGTCAAGCGCTTCTTTTAAAGATGATGGGTGCGTGAAATCTCGATGCTCATAATCTCCCCTTTTAGAGTGAATAGAATAATTTTTTGACACACTTTACAAACTAGATTCCGTGTCAAGCACGGAATGACGGAGAACCCGTGATTTCGTCACCCTGAACTCGATTCAGGGTCTACATTTTGCAAGAATTATAAAAGCTAAGCAATTATAGTTCCAAAAAAAATTATCGTTTTAAGGTTAGATTGTACCTTTTATCGTGTATAATTGCATCACGGTTGTGGTTATTTATTATTACATGCCATACTTAAGTGGTATTTTATTTTAAATAGTCCATAATGGCGGCAAGGTTACTAGAGTAACCCTATTTTTTATAAAAGGAGTTCTTATGAAAAGAGCTGGTTTTACAATGATCGAATTGATCTTCGTTATCGTTATTTTAGGTATTTTGGCTGCTGTTGCGGTTCCAAAATTGGCTGCTACTCGTGATGATGCGAAAGTTGCGAAGGGTGCTACGGAGTTGGCGACATTGATTGGTGATTTTGGCTCGTACTATACGTCGAAAGGTTCTTTTGCAACAGCTGGTGAGATGTCGAACGTGTATGCTGGCAATGCAACAGATGGTGCTAAAGATATGAACACAAGTGGTACTTCAGTAAGTTATGAGGGTTGTATTACTATAGTTTCTGTGAAGTCTGATGCTGCACTTCCTGAAGCAGACGGTGTAGACGTAAGATATCAACATACTGGTGCTAGTAACGTGTGTATGGGCATAGCTAAAGCAGCTGCTAAAATTACAGGTGTAACTGATACAGGAGTTGATTCGAATATGACACACATATTTGGTGGTTCAGGTGTTGTTTGGTAAGAAATTACTGTATTACTCTCACTTAGTGTGAGGGTAATAAAACTAAAATCTTCATTTTTTTCTTTTCTCTCATTTTAAAATTCTAAATCTTTTTTTTAAGTTACTTTTTTCTACAATCATGCTTAAGGCTGCTAGAGTAGTCGTTTCTTTAAAGGGGATTAGTATGAAGAAATCTGCTTTTACGATGATCGAATTGATCTTTGTTATTGTTATTTTGGGTATTTTGGCGGCTGTTGCGCTTCCCAAGCTTACAGCTACGCGCGATGATGCAAAAATAGCGATGGAGGTTATGAACGCTTCGCAAGCACTCCATAATCTAGGTGCCGAGTGGACGGCAAAAGAGGGACTGGTGGATTACACCGACGCTATGGCAAACGGTGCCGTAAATTGTTTTACGTTTGCGACCGACGTTGACGGCAATGTTACGGTGAGCCCTTTAGCTAGCGGATCGGCGTCGTGTCCCGCAAATATTTTGGGCGAAGTGAAAAATCTTTCGATCAAAAACGGTCTGATCCAAAGCGATGGAACCGCGAAGGTGTATCACTATGGCGGCTCGAGCGTGACTCCTTAGGAGAGCCGTACACGATGAAGTTTAATAAAAAAAATGATAATATATTAAGCTTCTTTTCATAGCTTACAAATGAGATTTCGTGGCAAGCACGGAATGACAAAAAGTACGAACGTTTGTCGCCTTGAACACTAAAGAAACATCGCGTTGCGAACGCTGCGCTTGTTTTGATTCAGGGTCTAGGTTTTACAAGAAGCTTATTGGATTAAAATGAAACACAAAGGGATAGAATGAAAAAACAAGCTTTTACGATGATTGAACTTATTTTTGTTATCGTCGTGTTAGGAATTTTGGCGGCAGTTGCCATACCGAAGTTTTCCGCGACACGTTTGGATGCGCAGATAGCAAAAGGGAGGGGTGAGGTGGCTTCGATTAGATCGGGGATAGTTTCAGAGAGACAAAGCCGTCTGATTAAAGGGTGTTCTAAGTTTATTCCTAACGGTACGAGTAGCAGTGATACGACGACATGCCCAACTATTACGGGTGGAATAAAACAGATGGATGCAGGCGGTCTGTTCGGCGGGGTATTGATGTATCCGCTTCAAAACCAGCCTGGAAAAGACGGTGCATGGAGTACCACAACTGCAGGGAGCGGGACATATACCTATAGAGCCGGCGGTATTAATACTACGTTTGATTATAACAATACGACGGGGGACGTTTAATTGTACTGCCGGAAGCGGTTATTGCAATCAACTAGTAAACTGATTTTAGGGTTGCATTGTACTATTACCGCGTAGCTCTTCTCTCCTCCCCGTTAGAGCCTTTAACTTACACCTCTTCTTGTGCGTTTGCAATCGGTACCCTTGTAGAGGTGCCTTTGCGTAACAAAAAACTCAGGGGTGTAGTAACGGATGTGTGTGGGGAACCTCTTTTTAAAACCTTTGAAATTGCACATGTAACGCACTATGTTTTTTCTGCAAAGCAGATAGAGGCGGCTCGGTTTATCGCCAATTATTATGTGTGTTCTCTTGGGGAAGCACTTGGGTTGATGGTGCCGTTTTTGGACTCTTCCGTACAGGCCAAAGCCTGTGTTAAGGGTGTTTGTAACACGGACTTTAGTCCGTATGAAAATGTTTTGGCATGTGAGGCTCAAGCCTCAGCTCCGAATAGTTTTACGCTCTCACCCAAACAAACCGAAGCCTTAAATTTTTTACAATCCCACAAGGTTTCGCTTCTTTTTGGCGATACGGGCAGCGGCAAGACCGAAATCTACATGAAATATTTCCAGGAACTTATGGCATGTGGCAAACGTTCGATTTTTTTGATGCCCGAAATATCGCTAACCCCTCAGATGGAGCAAAGACTCAAAATCCACTTCGGTGAAGAGGTGCTATTATGGCACTCAAAGCTTACCAAAAAACAAAAAGAGCATGCATTAGAGCGCCTTTACGACGGGAGTGCTAAGATTATCGCGGGACCTCGTTCGGCACTTTTTTTGCCTGTACAGGATCTAGGGCTGATCGTGGTGGATGAGGAGCATGACGACAGTTATAAATCCTCTTCGCGCCCCCGTTACAATGCGCGCGATCTGGCTATCTACATGGGAAAACTCTACGATGTTCCCGTAGTGCTCGGCAGTGCGACCCCTTCACTCGGAAGTTACGTAAAGTTCCCCTCTTTTCGGCTTAAAGGGGGGGCATTATAGTTCCCAAAAAGAGTTTTTGTACGAACACGGCGTCGAGTCTATCTCTCCTTCGATCTTGTACCGCTTGGAGAAAGGGCTCAAAGCAAAAGAACAAGCGATCGTGTTTATCCCCACGCGCGCGAATTTCAAACACCTTCTTTGCGCTGACTGCGGGCACCATTATACGTGCAGTTTTTGCAGCGTAGGGATGAGCGTGCACCAAAAGATGCATGCGCTCAAATGCCACTATTGCGGTTTTACGCAGGCGATCCCGCAGGTTTGCAGCGAATGCGGCAGCTATAATCTTACAAGTTCGCGTTTGGGAACGGCGGAGGCAGTGAAAAATCTTCAAGAGTTTTTTCCACATGCCACGATCGAGCAGTTTGACCGCGACGTCATCACTACCCAAAACAAGCTCAAAAAAACCCTCAAACGCTTTAACGACAAAGAGATCGATATTTTAGTCGGGACGCAGATGCTCTCAAAAGGGCACGATTACCACGACGTGACGCTGGCGGTGGTGCTTGGGATGGACAATATGCTGGGGATGAGCGACTACCGCGCACGTGAGAAAGCGCTGGCAACCGTGTTACAGGTAGCGGGGCGGAGCGGGCGCAAAAAAGATGCACACGTGATCGTGCAAACTTTCCATGAAGATTTTTTCCGTACCTATATCGGGCGTTATGAAGCGTTCTTGGAGGATGAAAAAGAGTTCCGCAAAGAGCTTTATCCGCCGTATAGGAAGCTGTGCCGTCTTTTGTTCGCACATGCCAACGGGCATAAAGCGCGCGAAGCGATGGAGGAGACGGCGGTGAAACTGCGCAATATGCAGAGTGTGGAAATTGTAGGGCAGGGCAAGTGTGCCATCGAGAAGGTCGCAAATAAGTACCGTTTCGAGATACTGCTGCGAAGCGACAAAAGCACCGATCTCTTACGTGCGGTACGTATGTGTGCGCCTGCTTTAGCGGAAGTGGATATGGATCCGATAGAGTTTGGGTAGGGGGAATATTCGAGATAATGATGCGATCTTGAACTCCCATAATACAGGCCAAAGCCTGTATTATGGGAGTTTGTCTTGTGCATCAAAAACTTTTTTACATACTAAAGCCTCAGTTATGAGGAATATGTGGGAGTTTATTCTCAAAAAACCAGTAAAACGCCATAATCAGTCCCGGGGTTTTATGGCATGTCTCATCGAACATAAACTCTTTGGCATGTGCGAGGGGGAGGTAGATTACCTCAATCACTTCATCTTCAAGCCCGCCCCCTTCGTTGATTTTCATACACTCTAAGCACTCGGCGTAGTAAAGGGTTTGTTTGGCGCCTGAAATGCCGATGCTGGTGTAAAAAGAAGTGACTTTTTCTATTGTTTCAAGCGGTACGTCGTAGCCGCACTCCTCTAAAATCTCTTCGCGGGCTATAGCGACGTCGCTTAGGTTTTTGTCGATGATCCCTGCGCAAAGTTCGTAGGTGTAACCGTTTTCTTTATGGGTATTAAGCACTGTGGGGCGAAACTGTTTGACGATGATGAACGCTTGTTTTTCAACATGCCATAGCAAGACCGCAACGCTGTCGTGGCTGATGACCGCTTCCCACTCTTTTTTGGTTCCGTTTTGGGTGTAGTCTATCTTGATAGGTTTGACAAAACGAGGTTGGGTGAGAGGGGAAATCTTGTCGATTTTACCCATTGGTCGGTTCGCTTTTTTGAGGTTTATAATAGAAATAGCACACGTTCGTACGCGAAGGGTTTTTTGCGTAGCGGGTGTTGCTTTGAAGGTGAAAGTTTAATGTTTGGTCGTACTCGGCTTTAAGCTCTAAGAACGACTCTCTCTCTTTGCCTTTGAGCTTTTTCGTTGCAACTTGCACGACGCGGAGCGGATCGATCGCCTGCCCGTGTTTGCGCAGTTCAAAATGGAGGTGCGGTCCCGTGGAGCGTCCCGTATTGCCGACGTAGCCGATCACCTGCCCTTTTTTGACCGTTTTGCCGCTGCGTATGCCGCTGCGAAACGATTTCATGTGCGCATAACGTGTTTCGTAGCCGTCGTCATGGCGGATCTTGACAAGGTTTCCATACGCTCCCATACGCCCTGCAAATACCACTTTGCCGCTTCCCGCAGCCATAATAGGGGTGCCGGGGCGCGCCGCGTAGTCAACTCCGAGGTGGGCTTTCCATTTTTTGAGGATCGGGTGAAAACGGCGTTTGGTAAATCTGGAGGAGAGACGCGCGTTTGTTACGGGACGACCGAGCAAAAATCCCTCTACTTCATGTCCGTTGGCATCGTAGTAGCGATCGTCGTCGTTGAGGTAGATATAGTGGGTTTTGCGCCCCATCTGGATCATCGCCGCTTTTAAGGTCGGCATCGAAAAAGGTTGCCCGAGACGGTATTTTTGGTCATACACCATCACCAGAGTGTCCCCTTTTTGAATATCGTTTTTGAAATTAAGCGAGTTTTTAAAGGCGGCTACGAAACTGCTTGCAAGGCGTACCGAACCCGTCTCGTTTAAAATATCTTGGTAGGGGGAGTGGGTGATTTGGAGGGTGATCGCTTCGGTTTTTGTTTCGCTGATGATGGGGATCACCTCAAAATCGTAGGTGGAGCCGTTTTGGGATATATGGATTTGGAGTTCGTCGTTGAGGGGCAAAAGCGCTTGGGTGATCACCCCCTCCTTGTTGCGGATGAGTTGGTAGTTGATCCCTGCGCGCATCTCTTCGGTGAGCACCTGATCGTCTTTGTCGAGATTATAAAAAAGTTCCCTCAAAGGGAGGTTGTTGCGTTCTAAAAATTGTAAATAGGTTTCGTTGTTCGGCCATCTAAAGTGCTCCACTTCGCTTGCATATATAAAAGTAGAAAGGAGAAAAAGGAGAAAAAGTCGTACCATGCCAAACCCTAAAAAAAGAAATTTTTCCCGAAACCTTATCAAAATTTGGCTTAGTTTGCTATAATCGCACTCAATAAAACGACGAAAGAAGTAGCGATGAAATATATAATTTTCCTGTTGGCATGTGCGCTCCAACTCGCAGCCGCAATGCCCGTGTACACCCTGACCAACGTAAGCGAGGGGCGTGCAGAGATAGAGATCCAAAAGATCGACGTGGGGGTGAGCGGGTTTGTGGTTAGAAACTTTAACGACGAACACAGTGCCATTTTAAACCGCGCGGTCGTGGAGAGTTTTGATCCTCTGGCGCAAAAGGCGGTACTTACACTTACCCCTTTTGAGATGCTCTCAAGCAACAACCTGCCAAAAGGAACATGGAGCGCAAAAGAGGGCGATAGCGCCATTTTGGCATACGGCTACAAAAGAGCTTTTTTAGTCGCACCCACCGAAGATATCTACTACCGCATCACCAAAAGCGTCCCCTCTTTGCAGTGGATCCATCCCGATATTTTTGCGACCATCCTTTCGTATGAGGGGCATCCTACTCCGCTAAAAGAGGATTTTGACATCTTTACCCGCGAACTTTCGGCGGGGCTTTTGTATATCTACCTCGATGCTAGACTCTACACCCTCGATAGCAATACGTTTGCGATTCTCGACATCATTGATGCACCGCTCACCCAAGAAGCGGATGCGCTTAAATTGCCGTTTTATACACGCGTCGAGGAGATCGATGCCAATTGGTTCGGCGAGGGGAGCGACGAGTTGGAGAGCTACGAACCTCACTACTACGAACTGATGGCGCGCCACAATCCCCGTAACAAAAAACTTTACGAAATTATTAAAAATCTGCAACTCGACGAGATTTTAGACGAGTTCGAGATAAAGGAATAACATGTTAGAGAAAAAACATATTGAGCATTTTGCAAACATAGTGGGCAGTGAGAATATCTACAGCGACAAAGCGCATCTTATAGCCTATTCGTACGATGCAACCAGAGAGCGTTTCGAGCCCGATGCGGTGATCTTTCCGCGCCACGAAGAGGATGTAAGCCGCATCCTTAAATACTGTAACGACCACCGTATCGTAATCGTACCGCGCGGAGCGGGCAGCGGTTTTACGGGGGGAGCGCTTCCTAGCAGCGGCGGGATCGTGCTTGCGATGGAAAAACATATGAATAAAATCTTAGAGATCGATATGAAAAATATGGTCGCGGTGGTACAGCCGGGGGTTATCAATATGGAACTCCAAAAAGCGGTAGAGGAGGTGGGGCTTTTCTATCCGCCCGACCCTGCAAGCCAAGAGTATTCGACCATCGGGGGCAATGTAAGCGAAAACGCGGGCGGAATGCGCGCGGCAAAATACGGTATCACGAAAGATTACGTGATGGCAACACGCGCCGTACTTCCAAACGGCGATGTTATCAAAGCGGGAAAACGCACCATAAAAGACGTGGCGGGGTATAACATCAGCGGTATTTTAATCGCAAGCGAAGGGACGCTTGCGGTGCTTACCGAGATCACCCTCAAGCTGATCCCAAAACCAAAGCTTACAAAAACCGCGATGGGTATCTTCCCGACGGTGAACGAAGCGATGAATGCGGTGTATAAAACGATGGCAAGCGGGGTTACGCCCGTAGCGATGGAGTTTTTGGACAATTTGACGATCCGTGCGGTGGAGCAGACCTATAAAAAAGGGCTTCCCGTCGATGCGGGCGCACTTTTGGTTACCGACGTGGACGGGAACCTCGAAGAGGATCTAAACTTCCAGCTTGCCCAGATCGAAAAAGTGTTCCGCGAAAACGGATGCAGCGAGTTTAAGATCGCAAAAGACGACAAAGAGGCGAAAGATATCTGGTTTGCGCGCCGCAACGCATCCCCTTCATTAAGCGTTTACGGAAGCAAAAAACTCAACGAAGACGTTACGGTTCCCCGCGCGGTACTGCCCGAGCTTTTAGAGAAATTCTATGCGATCGCCGATAAGTACAATATAAAAATCCCGTGTTTCGGGCATACGGGAGACGGAAACGTCCATACCAACGTTATGGTTGACGGTAAAGATCCCGAGCAGGTAAAAATCGGCTACCAAGCGATCGAAGAGGTGTTTCAAACAACGGTCGATCTCGGCGGAACGCTTAGCGGCGAACACGGAATCGGGCTTGCAAAAGCACCCTATATGAGCATGGCATTTACCCCTGAAGAGATGGCTCTGTTTAAATCTATCAAAAAAGCGTTTGACCCCAATAACATTTTAAACCCTGCAAAGATGGGGTTGGAGTAGATTTTTTTCTTGGCATGTGTGTACATGCCAAGCCTCTAGCGGCGCAACTTTCTTTGTACCGCCGCAAACTCCTTTTCTATCTGCTCTTGCTCCTTGTTCGGATACAGCTTACTAAAAAGCACGATTGCCGCCCATGAAAGGATAAACCCCGGAACGATCTCGAAAAGATCGAAAATTCCCCCTTCGAGATTTTTATACACGATCACCGTGATCGTTCCCGCTGCCATCCCCGCAATTGCACCTGCTCTTGAGACGTTTTTGCTATAAAGCGAGAGGATAATCAGCGGTCCAAATGCCGCGCCGAATCCTGCCCATGCATAGGAGACGAGTTCGAGGACGCTTGCGTTTTTATCGGTAGAGATGACCCATGCAATGAGCGCGATGGCGATCACCGTCGCACGCCCTACCCAAACAAGCTCTTTATTCGTGGCATGTTTGCGGATCGCTTTATGGTAGATATCCTGCGTAAGAACAGAAGAGGAGACAAGCAGCTGCGAATCGACGGTACTCATAATGGCGGCTAAAATGGCGGCGAGCAAAAAGCCGGCAATCCACGGGTTAAAAAGAAGCTGGCTGAGGGTGATAAAGATTTTTTCGCTATCATCAAGCGCAACGGCATGGGATGCCACGTAGGCAAAGCCGAAAAACCCGACCGCCAAAGAGCCAAGTACCGAGATCCCCATCCACCCCATACCGATCATTTTTGCTTTTTCCATTTCGTCCTCGTGGCGTATCGACATAAAGCGCACCAAAATATGGGGCTGTCCGAAGTAGCCAAGACCCCAAGCAAGAAGGGAAATAACGCCGATGAGGGAGGTGGCATGGAAGCTATCAAGCCGATTCGGGTCAAAAAGCAGTACCACCTCAAGCGTTTGAGCGATGCCGCCTATTTCGTAAACTACGACCGCAGGGGTGATAACGAGGGCGAGCATCATCAGTATCCCTTGAATAAAATCGGTCCAGCTTACCGCGTTGTAGCCTCCTAAAAACGTGTACGAGACGATGATAACGCTCCCTATGAGCAGGGCATGGGCATACTCTAGCCCGAAGGTTGCCTCAAAAAGTTTCGCGCCTCCTACAAGCCCCGAAGAGGTATAAAGGGTGTAAAAGAGCAAAATCACGAGGGCGGTTGTGATGCGAAGGATGTTTGAGCGGTCGCGGAAGCGGTTGGAGAGGTAGTCGGGAATGGTGATAGCGTCGTTGAGGCGGTGGGTGTAGATGCGCAGCGGTTTGGCGAGTGCATGCCAGTTGACGTAAGCGCCGAGCAACAACCCCACGGCGATCCAAATCCCCGCAAGCCCCTCATCATAAAGCATCCCCGGAAGCCCCAAAAGGAGCCATCCGCTCATATCCGAAGCTCCCGCGCTTAGTGCCGTGACTCCCGGCCCAAGACCGCGCCCCCCTAAAACGTAGTCGCTTAAATCGTCGGTTTTAAAGTAAAAATAGAGACCGATCGCAACCATAGCGATCATGTAGATAAGAAATGAAGTGAGTGCAGGCAACTCCATAATGCTCCTTTTTCGTGCTGGTGTTCTCTAAAATAACGAAAAAAAACTGACAGGAAAGTTAAGGCGGGGGAATTTAAGAAAAAAAGAGTTACAATCGTGCTTTTACCACAAGGACGCCAAGTGATACGAGAGATGATCCCTTTGCTTAGAAAACTCAGCGCACACGTACGTTTGTTTCTTACCTCTTTTATTGACAAAGACCTCACTTTTTATGCGGCAAGTTTGAGTTTTTATACCATTTTCACCATCATTCCGCTCTTTTTGATTATGATGTCGATCCTCACGGCGCTCCCCTCTTTTGGGGATATCTATGCCAAAATCCAAGACTTTATGTTCTCCAACCTCATGCCCGTGCAATCGGATATCGTCATGGAGCAGATCAACGGCTTTTTGCTTAACTCTTCGCAGATGGGGATTATGAGTTTTGGATTCGTGATCGTCTCTTCGCTTTTGTTTTTTCAAAACTTCGAGTATATCTGCAACAAAATCTTCCATGCCAAGAAACGGGGGATTTGGGAGTCGGTAACCACTTTTTGGACGCTCCTTACCCTTACGCCTATTGCGCTGGGAATCTCGTTTTATATCACGGGATACGTCGCCGCAGTGGTTGCAAGCCATGAATACACGGCACGTATCGATATTCTCCCTTATATCCCCTACCTTATTACGTGGGCGCTTTTTTTCCTTATTTTTCAGATTGCGGCAAACACGAAGATACATGCCAAGGCTTCGCTGCTGAGCTCCTTTGTCGTCGCCATCGTGTTTTCACTTGCAAAAAACGCGTTTATCTACTACGTGTTTTACAATAAATCGTATGCGACGATCTACGGCTCGTTCTCGATCGTGCTTTTTTTGTTTTTGTGGATCTATGCCTCGTGGATCATCTTTGTGTACGGGCTCAAACTTTGCTATCTG
Source organism: Sulfurimonadaceae bacterium (assembly GCA_963664885.2). Classification (GTDB taxonomy): domain Bacteria; phylum Campylobacterota; class Campylobacteria; order Campylobacterales; family Sulfurimonadaceae; genus Sulfurimonas. The sequence goes on along the minus strand of CAXXSB010000008.1, from coordinate 281,346 downwards.
CTTAACCGATTTTACGAGGGCAAAGCGGCAAGGTTAGAGGCGCAAACTACTCAAAGCGTAGAGGAAAATCCCGCCGCCGAGCAAGAGCAAAAAGCGTAGAAGTAGCTTGCTTTGCATCGCTCCCAGCGAGAGCACGATGTGGAGAAGAAAAACCCACGGTTCTAAAAAAAGGGTCGTGCCGTCTTTGCCAAGACGCAGAAGCATCTCTAAAAGGGGATCGAAAAGGGTGCCAAAGCCTATGGCATGGAGCACGATGCTCAGCGGATAAAAGAGGGTAAACAAAACCGTCCAAACGATCGAGAGGGGATGAAAAACCCCAAAATTGCCGAAAAAATAGAGAGAGTAGGGAAGCATCAACACGTAAACCCAAAACGGTAGCACAAAAAACTGCCACGACGCGCTTTTGTGCTTGAAGTAAAGCAAAAACAAAAAGATATAAAACACCCCTGCCGCACTCAGCCAAAACCCGAGCGAAAACAAAAGGGTCGGGAAAAAACTCACAAGCAGGGCGAGGGTGCAAAAGAGGGTCTGCATCGAGACGATCTCGTAGCCTCTGTCATAAAGTATAAATCCCACCACCAACATGCCAAAGGCACGCAGAAGCGAAGGGGGTGTGCCTAAAAAGAGCATATAAAACAATAAGCAACATGCCACAAATATAAAGGTGTCGCGGTTGGCATGTGCGTAGGGGAAATAACGCTTTTGGAAGAGGCGGTATACGGGGCGCACGAGAAAAAAGAGCACCGCGCTCAAAACCCCCAAGTGAAACCCGCTAATGGCTAAAAGGTGCGAAATCCCGAGGGTTGAGAGGGTTGTCTGTATCTCGGCTGGAAGCGGTTTTGCACTATAGAGTGCTTGGTAGATCGCGGCTATATCGGGGTTTGGGTGGAGCGAGGCGAGGGTGTTCTCAAAGCGTGTTTTTAGGGAACTATCCACGATCTCTTCGTGGAAATGGGTGTAGGCGTAAAAACTTGTCAGGTACCCAAAAAAATCTATTTTGCTTGTCCAAAAGGTGAGGCGGATCGTCTTGTCTTGGAGGTTTCGGTACGATTTTGATTTGGTGGTGTAGAGTTTAAGCCCCTCTTTGGTTTGGAGCTTGAACACTTGGTAGGTTTTGTCGTTCTCGCTTTTTTCGTACTGGGCAAGAACCTTGGCATGTGTCTCATAGGTGTCAAAACGGGTGAGATCGGCGTAATCGTTGGCATGTATGAGCAGGGCATAGACGAAAATTACGCCACATGCCATGAGAAACAAGAGCAACTCCCTCTTCGTGCCAAAGAGAGGGGGTCGCGTGAACTGCATCTAAAGTTGCGGCATCGAAACCGTGTCGTTGGCGAACGAGACGTTGGCGGATTTGGTGTCGACGTTCTCGTACACCGTCTCGATCGCTCTGGCATGTGTGGGGGCATCCACAAAGCGGGTGAGCTTTTTCTGGAAGACGAGCTTGACGTGCCCCGTGGGACCGTTACGCTGTTTGCCGATGATGATCTCGGCATCCTCCTCCTCTTTTTCGACATAGGTAGAGACAAACTCTTTCCCCTCCGCTTTCGCCGCTTTTTCCCGCTCTTTTTCCTCTTTATAAAGGTATACGTCGTCGCGGTACACAAAGAGGATGATGTCGGCATCCTGCTCGATCGAACCCGATTCACGGATATCGCTGAGCATCGGGCGTTTATCGTTACGGCTCTCTAACCCGCGGTTAAGTTGCGAGAGTGCAACGATTGGCATGTTGAGTTCACGTGCGAGCATTTTTAGCCCGCGCGAAATCTCCGAGACCTGCAAGTGTCTGTCTTGGCTTCCGATCCCCTGCATGATCTGCAAGTAGTCGATCACCGCGATCTCTATTTCGGGGTGTTGGTTTTTAAGCTTTCTAAGTTTGGAGCGAAGTTGGTTGATATTGACGCTTCCCGCATCGTCGACGAAAAGTTTTGCCGTGTTCATCTTATCGATCGCCGCATTGAGGCTGCTCCACTGGTTGTCGTCCATATCCCCCACCCGCAGCTTTTGGAGCGGGATGGAGGTTTGGATGGAAAGCAGACGCAGCATCAGCTGTTCGGCAGGCATCTCCAGCGAGAAAAACGCAACGCCTTTGCCTTTTGTGATGAGGTTGTTGACGGTGTTGAGCACGAAAGAAGTTTTCCCCATCGCCGGCCTTGCCGCGATGATGACCAAATCCCCTTTACCGAATCCCGTCGTCATTTTATTGAGCTCGGCAAACCCCGTGTCGACACCTACAAGCACGCTGTTGCCGCGCGCTTTCATCTCTTTGATGTACTCCATGGTGTCGTAGGTCATGGTCGGGGAGTCTTTGAAGTCGCTTGTTTGATTATCTTGGGTGATTTCGTAGAGTTTTTTCTCGACGATGTCGATTACCTCCGCACTTGGAAGCTCCTCTTCGACAGTTACTCTTTTGATCTCGGTTGTGAGGGTGAGGAGATGGCGTTTAAGCGATTTGTCCTTTATCTCGTTGATATAGGCTTTTGTGTTCGCAATTGGGTTTGCCGCGAGGATCTCAAGCAAGACCTGTTCGTCAAACTTTTTCGCTTTGATAAGCTCTTTTTTGATGAACTCCTCATCGATCGGCTCATCTTTTTGGAAAAGCTTTGTCATGGCACCGAAGATATCTTGGTGCGCCGGAAGATAAAAGTCATCTTTTTTGAGCTGGTTGCTTAGTTCGTCAAATTGGCTCGGTTCAAAAACGATAGAGCTTAATATGGAGCGTTCAAAAGCTAGGTTATAAAGATTATCTTGCATTATTGCACCCTCTTCGCCATAGCTTCTACTTCGCTGACAAAACGTTCGACCAAATCTTTTTCGTCAAGATTGGCAACTACTTCGCCTTTGACCATCACAAGCCCTTTGCCTTTGCCGTAAGCGATCGCCACGTCGGCATGTTTGGCTTCGCCGATGGCATTGACCACGCATCCCATCACTGAAACATCCAGAGGTGTTTTGATGTGCGCCGTGCGTTTTTCTATCTCGGCTACCGCACTTACCAAGTCCGCTTCAATGCGTCCACATGTAGGACAAGAGATGATATTGAGCCCATCTTTTGCCGCACCGCTGTCTTTTAAGATGGCACGTGCGACTTTGATCTCCTCTTCAAGCTCCCCAGTGATGCTCACACGCATCGTATCGCCGATACCATCGAGTAAAAGCGCACCCAAACCGATGGCACTTTTAACCGTGGCATGAAAGAGGGTTCCAGCCTCCGTGACACCTAAGTGAAACGGGTAGTTGTTTTTAGGACGCAACATTCTGTAAGCATCTACGGTTCGCTGTACATCTGAAGCTTTGAGCGAGACTTTAATGTCGCTAAAACCTAAATCTTCAAGATACTTGATGTTGTACTCCGCTGAAGCGACCATCCCCTCTGCACTCTGCCCATAACGCTCTTCAAACTCTTTTTCAAGGCTTCCCGCATTGACACCGATACGGATAGGAATATTGCGCTCTTGACACGCTTTGACCACTTCGGCAACTTTTTGTTTTGAGCCAATATTTCCTGGGTTGATACGGATACAATCCACAACTTCTGCAGCGATGAGTGCGAGTTTATGGTTGAAGTGGATGTCTGCAATAAGCGGCAGAGAAATACGTTCTTTAATACTTTTAAGTGCAAGCGCATCTTCCATATCCGGCACGGCAACACGTACGATGTCGCATCCTGCAAAATGCAGACGGTTTATCTGCTCCACCGTAGCCTCTACGTCCGCCGTTTGCGAGTAGGTCATAGACTGCACGCTTATAGGCGCATCACCGCCCACAGCAACATTTCCGACATATATTTTTTTAGTTGGGTATCTTTTTATCATGAAAGAGATTTTAACCATAATGGGATAAAAAAGTGCTTTGGCATGTATATAGATGTAATTTCAGAAATATTTTGTAAAATTAAGCAAGATTAAAAAATATTAAAAAAGAACAATATGAAAAAAGAATACGATAAAGCCCTTTACAGGTTGTTAGAGATATTAAAACGGCTTTATGAAGGTGAGATGGTTACCACAAAAAGCTTGGCATGTGATTTCAATGTTACGGAAAGAACCATACGTCGTGACTTCGCACGGCTCTCTTATTTTCCAATTGAAAAAACTACCGAGGGTTATAAATATGCAGATGGTTTTCATCTGCTCAAAAGCTCCAAAGAAGATGAAGTTTTACTGTTTGAAATGTTTGAACAGTTTTCAAAAAGCATGGGAGAAGGTGCTTCAAAAATCATCTCAGCGCAGCTTTCAAAACTTCGTAATCCCTCTGCAAAACACCCATTTTTCTTTAATGCAGTCATCGAAGATATTACCGACAAAAGCGAACTTTTTTTACTCATGCAAGATGCCATCGAGCAAAAACGCGTCGTAACCTTGGAGTATTTAGACAAAACTCGTGAAGTACACCCCTATAAGATTGCTAGTTTTGAGGGGTTTTGGTATCTTTTTTGTAAAGAAAAAGAGAGATACAAAACGTTTTATTTTAAAGACATTCAAAATGTTTCTCTCAAAGAGCAGACTTTTTCATGCGATACAAAAGCATTGCAGGTGATGGAAAATGCCCTAAATATCTGGTTTGAAGCCCAAGAAGAAGTTTTTGAAGTTGTACTTCATATAGATAAAGCCATAGCCAAACATCTCGATCGACGCCCCTTGAGCAAAACGCAAAAAGTGCTCAAACCGTATAAAAACGGTGACATTGAGATAAGTGTACATGCCACAAGTGATAATGAAGTGGTACACATGCTTAAAAAGTGGATTCCACACATAAAGGTCATCGCACCTTTGCGCATACACGAAAAATTTATAAAGGAGCTGCAAAAATACATTGACGCGTAAAAAGGTCACGACGCTGTCCGCATGGCATGTAAAAATTAGTTCATTGACTAGGAGAAAGTAACTTTGGAACAATTAACCGACTTAAAAGCAATCTTGCATTCAAAAAGAGCCAATATCTACTATTTGGAAAAATGCCGTGTCATGCAAAAAGATGGAAGAGTGCTTTATTTGAGTGAAGCGAGCAAGGAGTTGCAATACTGGAATATCCCTATAGCCAATACGACCTGCTTGCTTTTGGGCACAGGCACGTCGATTACGCAAGCGGCGATGCGCATGCTTGCCCAAGCGGGAGTGCTTGTAGGGTTTAGCGGAAGCGGCGCGACACCGCTACTCATGGCAACCGAAATCGAGTGGCTCACTCCTCAAAGTGAATACAGACCCACGGAATTTATACAAGGATGGATGCGCTTTTGGTTTGATGACGCAAAGCGCCTCGACGCCGCAAAAGTTTTTCAAAAAGCACGTATCGGCTTTATAAAAAAAGTATGGTCTAAAGATCGTGAATTAAAGATGGAAGGCTTTAGCATAAGCGACCCTACGGTGGAGGAAATGCTCGATCATGCACAACAAGCGATCGAAGAGGCGCCAAGCGTAGGAAAGCTCTTGCAAATCGAAGCGGAACTTACGAAAAAGCTCTATAAATATGCCGCACACGTTACGGGGCAGTCGGGTTTCGTTCGCGAACATAACGCCGCCGATTTAGCCAACGAGTTTCTCAATCACGGCAATTATCTAGCTTACGGTCTTGCCGCATCGACGCTTTGGGTGCTTGGTATCCCACACGGCTTTGCCCTTATGCACGGCAAGACGCGGCGCGGTGCTCTGGTCTTTGACGTGGCGGATTTGATTAAGGATGCGTTGGTGCTTCCGTGGGCGTTTGTGTGTGCGAAAGAGGGTATGGACGAAAAGGGATTCAGGGCTCAGTGCCTGCAAAACTTTGTGGAGCACGGGGCACTGGAGTTTATGTTTAATCAGGTCAAGGAGATAGCGTTGGCGCACTCGGACATTTCGGAGGATGAGACGCTATGATGGTCACCTTCGTCTCCCAATGCGAAAAAAATGCCCTCAAAAAAACACGTCGCGTGCTCGACAGCTTCGCCGACCGCATCGGTGATAACACATGGCAGACCATCATCACCAAAGAGGGACTTGATGCCGTCAAAAAACTGCTACGAAAAACCGCGTCAAAAAGCACGGCGGTGAGTTGCCACTGGATACGAAGCCGAAGCCGCAGTGAACTGATCTGGGTGGTGGGGAATCGGGAGAAATTTAATGATCGAGGGATTGTGCCAGTGCATTATACGGAAAGCGGAATAGAACAGTATATGGACAGAGGAAATTGGAAGACTATCGATGTAATCAGATATGCATCTGCCATTGCCGCACTGTTCCATGATTTTGGAAAATCAACGGTATTGTTTCAGCAGAAAATTGATCCAAACTGCCAGACAGAGAATTTTGAACCATACCGGCACGAGTGGGTATCGCTAAGAGTATTTCAGTCGTTTGTGGGCAAAAAAAGCGATCTCGAATGGCTAGAAAGACTTGCTCAGCTAGATATTCAAGAAGAATTTGCGCTTTTTAAAGACGGTATTGACGGAAATGTAGCAGATAACCATCCTATAGCCGAATTATCTCCATTGGCACAATTGGTGGCATGGCTGATATTATCACATCACAGATTACCGTTGTATCCAAAATGGCAAAAAGAAAATAACTCGGAACCTCCGTTCGATGGCATATCAAATTGGCTAAAAGACATCTTTGATGCACACTGGAGCTCTTATAAGTGCAAGCAAGTGGATCAAAAAGAGCGTCTAGGTACAAACTGGCAAATTATTGAAGATGGAGGATTGCCTTTTAACAGTAGCCACTGGCGTTCCTATGCATGCCTATTGGCTTCCAAAGCGAAAATAGCGTTGAAGCCTTTCTTGACTGAAAATGACTGGATCAACGGAGCGCTTTTTACCGCACATGTTGCACGATTGTCTTTGGTTCTTGCTGATCACTATTACTCTGCTAAAAAAGAAACAGAAGAACAGTGGAGAAGTGAAGCATATAAAGTATGGGCAAATTCTGATAAAGAGACGAAAGCATTAAAACAACGGCTGGATGAACATCTCATTGGCGTGTCATATCACGCACAAAAAATAGCAAAAGCACTTCCGAAGCTAAATGGGAGTCTTGATTCACTCAAAACTAACAGCTTTTTAGAAAACAAAGTAGCAAAAAAATTTAAAGATGATTTCGGCTGGCAGGATGAGGCAACCAAGGTCGCCGATGCTATCGGTAAAACAACTATCGAGCGAGGTTTTTTCGGGATCAACATGGCTTCTACCGGAAAAGGAAAGACGTTAGCCAATGCCAAGATTATGTATACGATCGGCAATGCTATTGGACGCACAAGGTTCAGTGTCGCATTGGGTTTGCGCACCTTGACATTGCAGACTGGTAAAGAGTATCGGGAAAAAATAGGGCTGGATGATGAAGAGCTGGCGATTATGGTAGGCGGTGCGGCAATCAATAAACTGTTTGAAAACGAGCAAAATATTCAAAAAGAGAAATTGGAGTCTACTGATGTATACGATGCTATCGGTAGCGAGTCACTGGAGGAACCGTTAGATACTGATGTAAGTGTGAATTTCAAGGGGAGCATTAGCAAGCACAGCCTATCAGAGTGGACGAAGCAGGAAAAAAATTTGGACAATTTGATTAATGCACCCGTACTTGTGTGTACTATCGACCATCTTGTACCGGCAACCGAAAGTACAAGCGGAGGTAGACACATGGCACCGATGTTACGGTTATTGACCTCCGATTTGGTTCTGGACGAACCTGACGATTTTGGTCTAGATGATTTGCCAGCTTTGTGTCGTCTGGTATATTGGGCAGGTATGATGGGAAGCCGTGTTTTGCTTTCTACGGCAACCATGCCACCGTCACTCTCCTACGCACTTTTTTTAGCGTATCAAAACGGTTGGCTAGAATATGCAAAAGCATCCTTAGACGGTCAGTGTGAGGTCATTACTTGTGCATGGTTTGATGAATTTTCGAGTGAGAGTAATCAGCTATCGACTCAAAAAGAGTTTCAAGAAAAACATGAAAAATTTGTCAAGAAGCGTATTAAAAATTTGACGCAAAAATCTTCCCAAAAGCGCAAGGGTCAAATTGTTGATATTGCCGAAGATGACGAGCATTCTATTTTGGAAAGAGTGAGTAAAACAATTCATGGGGGCATTTTACAGTTACATAACCACCATCATCAAAGTAAAAACGGTGTCAACATCTCATTTGGACTGATTCGGATGGCAAATATTGACCCGCTTGTTGCAATGGGAACACAACTATTGGCGATGCAGCCACCGGAAGATACCTGCATTCATTACTGCATCTACCACAGTAGATTTCTTTTGGCGATACGCTCCTATATCGAACGTCAATTGGACACCATACTTAAGCGTAAAGAACCAGACGAAATTTGGGGTCATATCGACGACAAGATACGAGATAGTGATGTGTGTCATCATATTTTCGTCGTATTGGCTTCTCCCGTCGCGGAGGTGGGGCGTGACCATGATTACGATTGGGCTATCGTCGAACCAAGCTCCATGCGTTCTATTATCCAGCTTGCAGGTCGTATACTCAGACATCGTGATATCACTCCAGAACATCCCAATATTTTATTGTTGAACAAAAACTACAAAGCATTAACAGGCAAACCTCCCTGTTTTGTACGGCCGGGATTCGAGATTGAAGGATTAAGTGCCCAAAATGGTTATGAGTTGGAGAATATCTTACTAAAAGAGCAATATGAGATCATCAGTGCCATTCCAAGGATTGTCGCTCCACGAACAGAGATATTAAAAAGTGAATCATGGGGCAATTTAGTAGATTTGGAACACATGGCACTGACACGCCAACTATTTACAGGAGACAAACCTGCCAATGTTTGGTGGAAGCATCACCCGCAGTGGTGTGGGGAGGTTCAACGACAGCAGCCATTTCGTGAATCGGACAATGATGAACCGTATTACCTTTGGATACGAGATGAGCATAGCAAGCCAAAATGGCAATGGAAAAATGAGCATGTTAAGCCTGCAAAATTCGGAGAAACTTCCGGTGTCACGATTAATGATTTTCGATTGGATACTATTGCTTCTGGAAATGAATTTTGGTTTAATTTGGATGGGCTAACGATCTATAAGCAATTAGCGAATGAACTTAAAATTGATACACTGGAAGAAATCAGCAGGAGGTTTGGAGAAGTGAGACTAAGGCAAGGGTATGAGAGTTCGATGCAATATTATTATCACCCTAATTTTGGGGTATTTCAGAAAAAGGACGAAAAATGAGTGAAGAAAATAGAGAGTTTGCAACATGGGAAGATGTGATTATTGATTTTTTTCAGAATAAAATTGATTCAGAAGAAGAAAAATATCTAAAAGACGAAATTGCCAAAATTGCTCAATTGTATGAAAAAAATAATTATTTCGATTCTAATGAGATGCGAGAATTTTTTGATACTAAAAAGAATAAAAAAACAACAGAACAATCTTCATTGGAATTTCAACGATATAAATTTTATAAAATCTTTGATTTTAATAATAAACCAACTGAAATAAATGAAGAAGAAATCAAAAGTACATACAGTAAGACATTAGATGAAGTAAGGAAAAAATTCAATCCAGAAGATTGGATTATGAAAGCATCAAAAGATGCAAAAAATGTCACTTTTGCAACGCATGTTTTTAAACTGACCCATTCAAAAATAGATAGTCCTTCGTTGTTTGATCAAGTCAATGCAACAAAATCAGAAGTTTTAACAACCTCAAACTTGAGAAAAAAAATTGTTGATGGAGCAGTGATGGGAAACCAGTTTGCTCCAGTATTTCAATTTTTAGAGTTGGAATTTAATGGAGTAAAGCTAGCCTCAAAGTTTGCAAGTGAATCTAATCCCATACTTAGTAGCTTTACAAATGATACAGAAGCACTTCGTCAGTGGAATACAGGATTTAAGAAAGCTCTATCAAGTCAGCTACCAAGAGCGCATTCTCTTGCAAAACAAGTGTATTTTCCAGTTAACGAAAGCTTTATATCAGATTCATATCATTTATTGATTAATGTAAAGTCTTCTTCGCTTGCCCATACAATGTATTTAAAACTGGCAGGTAAGCAGCAAAAAGACGACAAATATTCAAACTCAATCAAGACATCATTTGTAAACAAAGCGGCCTTGATGGTTACGCAATCAAATCACGGAAATGCGTCTCAATTAAATGGGAAAAGAGGTGGAAAATTGAATTTGCTTTCATCCCAACCACCAACTTGGCAAACTCCTTTAAAGCCGCCAGAGAACAAAAGTTCACTATTTGATGCAATAACTATGAATGCTGCACTTCGGGAAGATATTGAATATTTAAGAGATTTTCTTCTTCGGTTTGAGCGTATAGAATTAAGCTTTAAGGATCCCAAAAAAATGGCATGGATAGAGCGATGGGTGAATCAAATCGTCGATGAAGTTTTTGCTTATTGTGCAAGCATTCAAAATCTTCCGTCTGGCTGGTCACAAACTGAAGATATAAAGCTTAAGCAGGAGCATCGGTATTTTCTCGATCCGTATAGAAAAGACGATGACTTTCAGGCAGCACGAAAAAACAATGAATGGCAAGCGGTCGTTTGTGATGATTTTTCAAGGTGGTTGAATCATAAGCTAAGAGGCAAAGATAAAACGTTTACACCTCAAGCAGAGCATACGCGTATATGGAAAAACCTCATGCAAGATGAGTTGAGAGTGTTTGATGAAACGGTCGAAATGGATATAAAAAATCGACAGGAGCAGATTGTATGAACCAATATATTTTAATTCATCGCATCAAAGTGCAAAATGCAAACGCTATTTCAGGGTTCACGTGGGGATTTCCGTCTATAACCCATTTCTTAGGCTTTACGCATAATCTTTCAAGAAAGCTGTCAGTAAGTCAAAAATATAGCGATATTACTTTATCTGGTTGTGCAGTTGTGGTGCATGAGCATGATGTGCAAACTTATGGAAGTTTTGAAAAAAGATTTACCCAGTCACGCAATCCTCCTTATTTGCATGGTACGGAGACAGCTAAGAAATCCGAAACCGCACCCGTTATCGAAGAAGGCAAAATGAATATGACTGTTTCACTGCTTATTGGCTATAAAGGCACGATTGGAAATCGAGAAGACGGATTTAAAGTGTGGCTAGAAAAAAATTGCTATACACAAAGACTTGCGGGCGGAACTATCCTGACCATAAACGATATCGCACCTTACACGCTTGCGAAAGAGCAAGATGTAAGAGTCTTGATGCGTAAGCTTTTGCCGGGTTTTGTTCTCATGGATCGTTCTGATTATCTCAAAAAGCATTATGAGAACTTATTACTAAAAGATACAGATGCCGAGCTTCTTGATGCATGGTTGGATTTTTCCACTTTGAAGCAAAAAGCACGACCTAAGAGCGATTTGATTACGAAAGATTTGCATACCTTGACAAAAGACAATCAAGAGAATGACATGATGTTACAAATTTTGGCAGATTGGCAAAAGCATTTGGATATTCCATACGAAGTAGGGCAATTACCTGAAAGCGTGAAAGCGTATTTCGCTTCATTGCCCAAGGACAAGCCAAATGAAAAACTGTTGGCACAGTGGAAAAGTTACTGTGAACCTGATGAAAAAACAGAAGCAGATTGGGAATATATTCTAAAACCAAACAGAGGCTATTTAGTACCTATTATGACAGGCTACAAAGCATTGACACAAGTGTACAAAAATCATGAAGTGGAAAATACCCGCGACAATGAAACGGACGTCTGTTTTGTAGAGTCGGTACATAGTGTCGGCGAATGGTTGAGTGCACATCGAATCAATAGTGTTGAAAAATTAAAGGAGAGTGTATGGAATTATGCATATGAAGAAAACTGGTATTTATGCAAACAAAATGTTGACAATCAAAACAATGAAAGTCAAAGTCGTTTAACTGAAGATGATGAAGACATTTACAGTTGATCTAAACCACATCACAATAAGGAAAAAAAATGGCTAAGAACAAAACAGATAATACAAAAGTAGAGTTGGCAGGTGTACTGTCATTTGAGAGAAAATTAGAAACATCCGATGCATTAATGTATTCTGGTAATTGGGGTGAAGACCCAGTTCAACACAAGGACTGGAAACCGATTGAGATCACTACAAGACAAAATCGATCAACAATTAGTGCTTTTGGTACAAAAGTTACAGATATGTCCAAACCTAATCCTGTATCTTCGGATAGCGATGATGCAAATTTGCCATCGGAACACGATACTTTGAAAGTAAGTTTTAGTATGCGTATTATTGGTAATCTAGGTAAACCCTTTGCGTGCAATAAACCAGAATTTGAAGAAGCTATCATAGAAAAAGTCAATGAGTATAAAGAAGGTGTAGAACTTAAAAGCTTAGCCAAACGTTATGCATACAATATAGCCAACGGGCGTTTCTTGTGGCGAAACCGTGTATGTGCTGAAAATATACAAATTGTCGTTCGGATAAATGGGGGTGAGACATCTTTAAATTTTAACGCCTATGATTATTCACTGCAAGATTTTGTAAAAAATGACAATAATCTTAATCTTGAAAAACTGGCAGAAGCAATTTATGCGGGGTTAAATGGGGACGTTGAAACGTTTACAAATCTTGAAGTGGATGCTTATGTAAAACTTGGAAAACAACAGCATGTATTTCCTTCTCAAGAGATGAATATGGGGGAAAAGAAAAAAGTGCTATTTCAACTAAATAACTGCGCTGCTATGCATAATGTAAAAATCGGTAATGCAATTAGAACTATAGATAACTGGTATGAGGATGCGAACTTTCCTATTGCGGTTGAGCCATTTGGTGCTGTCACGCAAATAGGGCAGGCTTTTAGAAAGAGCAAAAATGACTTGTATACTTTGATGCAAGATTGGGTTAACTCAAAAGAAATTTCAGAGAATGACCAAAGCTTTGTGGTTGCCAACTTGATTCGTGGCGGTGTCTTTGGCGGCAAAAGCGAAAGCGACAAACAATAACCATGAACTACTACATAGAAATAACCCTGCGTCCAGACGAAGAGGTAGGGTTGGGGTTTATATGGCAAAAGGTGTATCAGCAGATACATCTGGCGCTGGTGGAGGTGAAGGACTCCGATGAAAAAGTCAAGGTTGGTGTTTCGTTTCCGAAATACGGAAGCAAAATGTTCCCGCTGGGAGATGTCGTGCGTCTGTTTGGTATAACGCCTGATGATTTAAAAGCGCTTCGTCTGGATTTTTGGTTAAATAGACTTACTGATTATATTGCTATCACTGATATAAAAGAGGTGCCGCAAAATGTTGACAAATATATATGTTTTAGCCGTAAACAACCTAAAATGGATTTTATGACAAGGGTTGAAAAACAGGCAAAAAGACATGGAGTGAGCATTGAAGAGGCGCTCAATTATTTTAAAAACTACGATAAAGATAGTGTACTTTCTCTTCCGTTTGTGAATATGCAAAGTCTAACGTGGAAGCAAGTATTTCCACTTTTTATCGAAAAAAGAGATAGTTCTTTGTGTGTTTCAGGAAAGTTTGATACTTACGGTCTCAGCAAGCAAGCAACAGTTCCATGGTTTTAATGGATTGCATTCCGTATATTTTGATACAATACAGAATACAATCCTGATAAAAGGAAAATAAATGGAATCTATTCTTCTTGAAGACAATCCGCATTGGGTAAATGTACATGGTTACGACTCCTTTGTAACGCGTGAGCTTTTGGTGCAGGCGAAGAAGATGCTTGATGCAAAAGAGGTTTTGGCGATCATCGGGGCGAGGAGAGTCGGGAAAAGCACTTTAGCAAAACTGCTTATAAAAACCCTGATAGAAAAAGAGATTTCACCAAAAAATATATTTTTTATAAATCTTGAGAAACCTGAGTTTATCCCCTATAAGGAAGATGCCGCATATCTTGGTAAAATCTTTGATGCTTATCTCAAACTTGCAGAACCGAAACGAGATGACAAAATATATTTTTTCATAGACGAGATACAGATTTTTAAAAATTGGGAAGTGTTTTTAAAGTCAAAGTATGAAAACTCCAATATCAAGTTTGTTATCACCGGTTCAAATTCTTCGCTACTAACCTCGGAATTTGCCACACTTTTGACGGGACGCGTATTAAAGCTGCGGTTGCATAGCTTTAGTTTTAAAGAGTTGTTGGCATATAAAAATATCGATGTATCTACAAAACTCGGTATCGTTCAAAATAAAATAGCGATATTTAAAGCTTATGAAGAGTACTTGAAGTGGGGCGGATATTTTAGTGTTATTTCCAATTCTGACGAATTGGTAAAAAAAGAGATATTAAAAAATATAGCCGAAGATATTATCTTAAAAGATATCGTTCCAAGGTACAAGATAAAAAACTCTGCCGTTATCAAAGACCTCTTTTTTTATGTGGTTTCTAATGTCGCAACTTTGCTCAATTACAGCTCATTGGCTGCTAAGCTCGGCATAGACGCAAAAATGGTGAAAGATTATATCTCCTATTTTGAAGATAATTTTTTGATCACATTGGTCTCAAGGCATCATAATAAATTGACAGAGACGATTAAGTCATCTAAAAAAGTTTACGCAAATGATAACGGGTTTTTAAATCTTGGAATCAATCCAAACCGTAATATAGGCAATGCCTTGGAAAATCTGGTGTTTACAAGCCTCATGCAAAGAAATAAAGCAATGTACTATTTGCAAGAGAAAAATGAAATAGATTTTCTTTGTGCAAATGCGCTGATACAAGTTTCTTACAGTATCGATGATGAGAAAACAAGAAAACGAGAATTGAATGCTTTGGCGGCGTTTGATGAAAAGTACGACAAAGTACTGGTTACAAATGAAACGGATGCTACATTAGAGGGGGTCGAAGTTATGAGTTACATCTCGTTTGAATTAAATACCCTTTCTTTTTTTCAATAAATAGAACATGCCTATTTTAGGGCATCGGCGAGAATTCGAAAAAAAAATGGTAAAATTGCAAAAATAGTTGATAAGCCCCATAAAATAGGTTTTTGTAAAGATTATTTTGCTTGTACACTGCCGCACAGGTAGCTTAGAAAACGTTTTCCATAGCGCGCCCCGTGCGGTATAGGTACACTGCCGCACAGGTAGCTTAGAAAACGACATAAAACCGATCCTCGATCTTGATCTCGTACACTGCCGCACAGGTAGCTTAGAAAGATAACAACGCCGCCAATCGAAACAACCACAGGTACACTGCCGCACAGGTAGCTTAGAAAAAACTGTTTTTTCCGTTGCTGAGGGTCTTGTTGTACACTGCCGCACAGGTAGCTTAGAAATGTTGATAAATTTAGTGAGGTGGAAACTATCCGTACACTGCCGCACAGGTAGCTTAGAAAACTAAAGCCCCTAAAAAGAGGATGCCCCTAAAGTACACTGCCGCACAGGTAGCTTAGAAATCATGGTAACTTTCGTATCTCATGTGCTATCCGTACACTGCCGCACAGGTAGCTTAGAAACTAAGATTCCATCAAGCGATAGCCCTGCAAAGGTACACTGCCGCACAGGTAGCTTAGAAAGTATTTTGGTATAGGTAGTGCGCTGCACTCTTTGTACACTGCCGCACAGGTAGCTTAGAAAACAACATGGTAATAAGCGGCGAGTTGCCGAAAGTACACTGCCGCACAGGTAGCTTAGAAAAAAAAGATTCAAGTCTATTACAGTCCCGCACGGTACACTGCCGCACAGGTAGCTTAGAAATGTTGCATGTTTGTCCTTTTGGTGTCATCTGCGTACACTGCCGCACAGGTAGCTTAGAAATAGATGTAAATATTCAAACAGGTAAAAGCTCAGTACACTGCCGCACAGGTAGCTTAGAAAATCTTAGAAAGCACCATAAGATGCAACACCACGTACACTGCCGCACAGGTAGCTTAGAAAGCGGGCGTGCATGAAGCTTGACCAAGATTCCGGTACACTGCCGCACAGGTAGCTTAGAAAGCACAAACAAAGGAACTCATAAGGGTGTAAAAGTACACTGCCGCACAGGTAGCTTAGAAATCTGACCTCGATGCAGCAAACATCGAAAAGCTGTACACTGCCGCACAGGTAGCTTAGAAATCTTGATCGAAAATTGGGAAGTGCTTTTTTTGGTACACTGCCGCACAGGTAGCTTAGAAAGATTAGAGCCATTAGAGTGTCAAGATTCATTAGTACACTGCCGCACAGGTAGCTTAGAAAATAAACGAAAAATGAACATCGCAGAAATACAGGTACACTGCCGCACAGGTAGCTTAGAAATCTTTAGTTGCGTTGTTATATGCTTTGTTTAGAGTACACTGCCGCACAGGTAGCTTAGAAAGCTGATAATGTTTGTAAGCCTTTTGATGATCTGTACACTGCCGCACAGGTAGCTTAGAAACGTTGTTGGAGAAATAGAAAAAGATTCTTTTTGTACACTGCCGCACAGGTAGCTTAGAAAGAGTTTTTACGTAAACTTGAAACCACAAAAGAGTACACTGCCGCACAGGTAGCTTAGAAAGAAGATTATTCGTTTAATATGGCTCTAGCGGGGTACACTGCCGCACAGGTAGCTTAGAAAGATGCAATCAAGCGCAGCGGGTAGCATGTTCTGTACACTGCCGCACAGGTAGCTTAGAAAAAGGGCAAGCTTTCAACTCTATCCCCTATTGAGTACACTGCCGCACAGGTAGCTTAGAAACTAGACTTTTGCGTCTTGAGATTGAAGTCGGAGTACACTGCCGCACAGGTAGCTTAGAAAGAGTTTTTACGTAAACTTGAAACCACAAAAGAGTACACTGCCGCACAGGTAGCTTAGAAAGAAGATTATTCGTTTAATATGGCTCTAGCGGGGTACACTGCCGCACAGGTAGCTTAGAAAGATGCAATCAAGCGCAGCGGGTAGCATGTTCTGTACACTGCCGCACAGGTAGCTTAGAAAAAGGGCAAGCTTTCAACTCTATCCCCTATTGAGTACACTGCCGCACAGGTAGCTTAGAAACTAGACTTTTGCGTCTTGAGATTGAAGTCGGAGTACACTGCCGCACAGGTAGCTTAGAAAAAAATTGGATTCAGGAAACTTATCCAAAGTGCGTACACTGCCGCACAGGTAGCTTAGAAATTAATGTCGGTTAGCCCTTTAAGGTCTGCAAGGTACACTGCCGCACAGGTAGCTTAGAAATAGAGAAAGAAACATTTACGACGATTGACGGGGTACACTGCCGCACAGGTAGCTTAGAAATTTGACTATCGAGGACGTGCATGAGCAAACTCGTACACTGCCGCACAGGTAGCTTAGAAAATAAAAACTACATGGCATGGATGCCAAAAAAAGTACACTGCCGCACAGGTAGCTTAGAAAAGCGTTTACGCAAGCGGAGTTGATAGAGCAAGGTACACTGCCGCACAGGTAGCTTAGAAATCAACCATAGCAACTGCATCAACCCCACCACCGTACACTGCCGCACAGGTAGCTTAGAAAGTTGCGGGAACAATTACCGTAGCGTTTGCAATGTACACTGCCGCACAGGTAGCTTAGAAAAAAACAATTACAAGGAAAATAAAAAACATGGCGTACACTGCCGCACAGGTAGCTTAGAAAACAACGATGATGATGGGTTTATTTGGAGGGATGTACACTGCCGCACAGGTAGCTTAGAAAGAGTTAAGGCATTTTAGGTATTTGATGCGAGAGTACACTGCCGCACAGGTAGCTTAGAAATTATAAATAGTTTGACGACTATAACCAGCCAAGTACACTGCCGCACAGGTAGCTTAGAAATAAATCAGCTTCTTAGTCTGAGCGAAGCTAAAGTACACTGCCGCACAGGTAGCTTAGAAAAAAAAGATTCAAGTCTATTACAGTCCCGCACGGTACACTGCCGCACAGGTAGCTTAGAAATGTTGCATGTTTGTCCTTTTGGTGTCATCTGCGTACACTGCCGCACAGGTAGCTTAGAAATAGATGTAAATATTCAAACAGGTAAAAGCTCAGTACACTGCCGCACAGGTAGCTTAGAAAGCACGAAGAGAAGTTCCGCTCCCACAGCACGGGTACACTGCCGCACAGGTAGCTTAGAAAGCAGCGGCACCCGCAAAGCGCAGCTTTGCCGAGTACACTGCCGCACAGGTAGCTTAGAAATCAATAAGGGACGACCCCGACCCTCAATAAGGGTACACTGCCGCACAGGTAGCTTAGAAAGTAATAACGTCACCCTCGTGTTTTGTGGTTTCGTACACTGCCGCACAGGTAGCTTAGAAAGTAATAACGTCACCCTCGTGTTTTGTGGTTTCGTACACTGCCGCACAGGTAGCTTAGAAAACAATTCCCAAACTATGCTCTAGCTTTTGACCGTACACTGCCGCACAGGTAGCTTAGAAATTTATCTTATTGAATTATCTTGGTTTTTTGACGTACACTGCCGCACAGGTAGCTTAGAAAGCTAAAAAGTGTTCCTATTTTCATACTCGCACGTACACTGCCGCACAGGTAGCTTAGAAATTTTACATTTTCGTAAATAAAATACTTTGGGCGTACACTGCCGCACAGGTAGCTTAGAAAGATTTGGGAACATCGCGATAAGCACCGACCTGGTACACTGCCGCACAGGTAGCTTAGAAAGCTTGCAATTTTGAGCCTTTTTTGCTCTATGAGTACACTGCCGCACAGGTAGCTTAGAAATAAAGTTTGCATGTTTTTCTCCTATAATGGCGGTACACTGCCGCACAGGCAGCTTAGAAATTGATGTCGTGTATCGTGCTGTAACTACATTTGTACACTGCCGCACAGGCAGCTTAGAAATTGTGCTGTCGCCAAACTGAGCAAGGCTTTTAGTACACTGCCGCACAGGCAGCTTAGAAAGTTCCACAATGGGTATATCAAAAGTGTTATGCGTACACTGCCGCACAGGCAGCTTAGAAAGTTCCAAAACGGGGGCGAAAACTGGGAATATAGTACACTGCCGCACAGGCAGCTTAGAAAAATAAGAGAATTTGATATATCAGACAATTTTGGTACACTGCCGCACAGGCAGCTTAGAAATTTGAAAATTTCCCCCGAGCTCTATCTCTTGTTGTACACTGCCGCACAGGCAGCTTAGAAAACAACCGCAAGGACAATCAAATTCGTGTGGTGGTACACTGCCGCACAGGCAGCTTAGAAAACCATCGACGGTGAGAGCGGTATTAAAAAATAGTACACTGCCGCACAGGCAGCTTAGAAAGTAGTCAAAGACGGCGGATACTCTTACGACGCGTACACTGCCGCACAGGCAGCTTAGAAATTTTTGGCTTCCCTCGGGAAGCCCTACCCCATGTACACTGCCGCACAGGCAGCTTAGAAAAAACCGATAATCAAAAACGGGATCAGTTGCATGTACACTGCCGCACAGGCAGCTTAGAAAAAATAGTAAGTATCTTGCATAGCTGTAATAAAGTACACTGCCGCACAGGCAGCTTAGAAAAAATAGTAAGTATCTTGCATAGCTGTAATAAAGTACACTGTCGCACAGGCAGCTTAGAAATTTTCGCAGCACTTGCGTCCTTTGTACTCTTTGTACATTGTCGCACAGGCAGCTTAGAAATTTTGCAGAATCCATATAGAAACGCAAATAACGTACACTGCCGCACAGGCAGCTTAGAAAAAGATCCTTTTTATTGCGACACGCTTGCCTCTTGTACACTACCGCACAGGCAGCTAGTAAAAGCTTGCTGTTCATTCACTCCAAACCAAGAGTCTGCTATAATTTTCCACTTCAAAAAAATCGAGATTTTATGAAAAAACGTATCTTCGTTACCGCGACCAATACCGATGTCGGCAAGACCTATACTACCAAGCTTCTTTTAAAAGAGTTTGCTGCGCGGGGGCTTGGCGTGGGGGTTATTAAGCCCATAGAAACGGGCGTTAGGGAGTACCCGCTTGACGGCGAAGCGCTTTTGGAGTGTGTCAAAGAGCTCAATCCAAAACTTTGGGCGCTTGATATTGAGGACGTGGTTCCCATCACCTACGAGCTTCCCGCCGCGCCTTTTGTGGCCTCAGGCGGCAAGAGGCTTGATCTTCAAAAAATTCTTTGCGCCATAGAGGAGATAGAAAACCAATGCGACGTGCTTATCATCGAGGGGGCGGGGGGATTGTATGTTCCCATAGACGGCGAATTGATGATGCTTGATCTTATAGAAAAACTCTCTGCCGTAGCGCTTTTGGTGACGCACTGCTCTTTGGGGTGCATTAACGACACATTGCTTTCGCAAAAAGCGCTTCAAAGCAGAAATATCCCACATGCCATAGCTTTTAACTGCCGAGACACCGATGAGGTTTTTGCAAAAATCTCCGAACCCTACTTTGTACAAAGCGGCATGGAGGTGTTAAAAGTAGCGAGCGATATTGAAAAAATATGCGATGTTTTGTATAATCTTTAAAATTTTACAAGTTGAGCAACAATGAACCATTTAATCCGTACAGACGATTTTACGACCGCCGAGATCGAGGCGATTTTAGCCGATGCCAAAAGGTTTAGCGACGGGCGTTTTGAGAGAATCCTTCAAGACAAAATCATTATCACACTTTTTTTTGAAAACTCGACGCGCACGCGCAGCTCTTTTGAGATAGCGGCAAAACGTTTGGGTGCGGAGATCGTGCATTTGGACGTGGCAAAAAGCTCCACCGCAAAAGGGGAAACACTCGTCGATACGGCGATGAACCTCGATGCGATGGGTCCACATGCCATCATCGTGCGCCATCAAAACTCGGGCGTACCAAAAATCCTCTCCAACCACACAAAAGCCGCCATTATCAACGCGGGTGACGGCGCTCATGCCCACCCGACCCAAGCGCTTTTAGACCTTTATACGTTAAAGGAGCATTTTGGCGATGTGAGGGGGAAAAAGATCGCCATCGTGGGGGATATCAAAAACTCCCGCGTGGCAAACTCCAACATCGAACTCTTAACACGCTTTGGCATGGAGGTGATTTTGGTCGCACCTCCCCACTTTTTGCCAAAAACTTCACTCAGAAGCACAAACCGTTTAAGCGAAATAATCGACGAAGTAGATGCGATTATGAGCTTGCGCACCCAAACCGAGCGCCACTCCTCCCAAACCTACGGATCACTCAAAGACTACGCGAGCGATTTTTGTATCACGAGCGAGGTTGTGGGGGATCGCGATATCATTTTGCTCCATCCCGGACCCGTACACCGTAACATCGACATCTGCGACAAGCTTTTGGCGGATGAGCGCTGTAAGGTGCTTGAACAGGTAAAAAACGGGGTTTCGATCCGCATGGCGGTGCTTAAAAAACTGATCCATGGAGTTTGAGAGGCTTAACGCTCTCGGCAAAGAGAGAATCCCGTTCTTTTTTCTTAGCGATTTTTTAGGCGAAAAGGTAGAAGCGTACCCCTTAGAGGAGCTTGTGCAACATGCCATATCTTTTTGTATCGACGAAAATTACGCCTACAAAAAACACCCTTTCGCACTTGAAAAAGAGCCGCAGGGTTTTGCCCATTATCTTGAGAAGTTTACCTATGTTCAGGAGAAGATACGCGCGGGCGACACCTACATGCTCAACCTCACCCAGCCTACCAAAATAGCCACCCCCCTCTCTTTGGAGGAGATCTATGCACATGCCAACGCACACTACAAGCTTCTTTATAAAGACAGATTTGTATGTTTCTCCCCCGAAAAATTTATTCAGATCAAAGACAATACCATCCACACGTTTCCCATGAAAGGGACTATCGATGCTTCGATCGAACATGCCAAAGAAAAAATTCTTGCCGATGCCAAAGAGAGTGCAGAACATGTGATGGTGGTCGATCTGCTTCGCAACGACCTCTCAATTGTTGCAAAAAACGTGCGGGTACAGAGGTTTCGCTATGTGCATGAGATTGAAGCGGGAGCAAAAAAACTCTTGCAGGTGAGTTCCCATATCTGCGGCGATTTAGAAGATTCATGGCATGAAAGGGTTGGGGATATTTTGCGTTCGCTTCTTCCTGCGGGAAGTGTGAGCGGTGCGCCTAAAAAAAGCACGGTAGAGATTATTCAAAACATAGAGGGGTATGAAAGGGGATTTTACTGCGGGGTGTTTGGCATGTACGACGGAACATCGCTAGACAGCGGAGTTATGATACGTTTTATAGAGAAAACCGATAACGGTTTGGTGTACAAAAGCGGCGGCGGCATCACGATTGAGAGTGATGCACGGAGTGAATATAATGAACTTTTAGACAAAGTTTATCTTCCTTAAAAAGTGAAAATATGATGCGTTATTTGTTGATCGGGTTGCCTTTGGTTGTGTCGTGTGTTTTGGTTTTGCTCTCGTTTTTTAAAGGGAGCGAGTTTGCGGTGTTTGGCTACGGAGTCGGTTCTTTGGAACTTTTGGGGATTTTAGGGGCGCTGTACTGGGGTTTGATGCTGCTTTTTTTTATGGAGAGCAAAGAGCGTTTTAAAAGCAGGCTGGAGATATCGCAGATTATTTTTTTGCATCTCGTAGCAACGGCACTTTTGCTCTTTTGCGGCGCATACTCTTTGGCGCTTTGGATGCAGTTTTTGTTTCCGTTGCTCCTGCTTCGTAAAATGGGGGCTTTTCTTCTTGGCATGTTCTTGTTTTTTGAACATTTGATTTTATTGGCGTTGTTTGGTTCGGGAAATTATTGGCTCTATTTTGGGTATTTTGCTCTGCTTTTTTTCTTTTTCTGGATGCGCAAAGTGTATTTTCAAGGAGTTTCCCTGCTTGGCTGCGGCGTCGTAATCGGGCTGCTTTACGGGGCAGGGTATCTCTTGGAGGAGTTTTTATTCGAGCTGTATATTTGGACGGGAGTAGCGGATCAAACCCATAGATTGGATGCGACGGTGTTGTTAGGATTAACACTATTACACATTTTCGCAATTTTTTTGATTCGTTACAAAAAAAACAAAAGCTTTAAAAAATATTGAGACTTCTTGGGCTATAATGATTTTTTTAAAAAATAAGGTTGATGTATGTATTTAGAAGATTTGAAGTTTTCATTGTGGGCTGATTTTATCGAGAGAGATTATTTGGATAAAGAGTTTAAGGAGTTGATCGAGAAAAAAATCATCAACGGTGCGACTTCCAATCCCGCAATCTTTAAAAGCGCGATCTTAAGTTCTGTCGCGTACAAAGAGCAGCTCGCAACACTTGAGGGACACACGCCAAAAGAGAAATACGAAGCGGTCGCGATCTATGATATTCAAAAAGCGGCGGATATTTTAAAACCCTTGTTTGATGCGGGAGACGACGGCTACGTAAGCATCGAGGTGGATCCGTTTTTATGCGACGACGCCGAGGGAACGATCGAAGAAGGCAAACGCCTCTTTCAAGCGATCGGCAGAGAGAACGTAATGATAAAAGTACCCGCTACGGCGGCGGGTTATGTCGCAATGGAGACACTCAGCGGCTTGGGGATCCCCGTCAATGCGACGCTCATTTTTTCCAAAGAGCAGGCTTTGGCATGTGCTAAAGCGTTCGGTGCAGGAGCCAAAAAAGCCCCTAAGATTGCAGATACCGTGATTAGCGTATTTGTCAGCCGCATCGACCGCGCAATCGACCCTCTGCTCAAAGAAGCGGGAATCGTGCCTGCGCTTAGCGGGATCTACAACAGCGCTTCCATCTACAACGCTATCGAAGCGATGCAGGTGCCCCGCTGCCGCACCCTTTTTGCAAGCACGGGCGTCAAAGACAACTCTTTGAGCGCACACTATTATGTAGACGGCTTGCTCGGATACAATACGGTAAATACAGCGCCGATAGATACGATCAAAGCGTTTCATCAAGAGGGTAAAAAACTCAAAGTTCTCCCTATCGCAGAGGAGGAGATTGCAGAGCATTTTGCAAAACTCAAAGAACATGGGATCGATTTTGATGCAGTAGTAGCCAAGCAGATCAGCGACGGGTTAGAGGCGTTTAAAGAGGCATTTACAGAGATATTGGAGGCACTATGACAAGAGAAGAGATCGGTTCGACAAACGTCGATGTGAGTCAGCTTACGTTTGAGCAGCTTAAAAAGATTCGCGCATATTTGCAAAAAATGGTAGAAAACGGGGGAAGTGACCTTCACGTGAAAGCAAACTCGGTGATCCGTGCAAGGATCAACGGAAGCCTCGTGCAGTTTTCGGGGGCGATTTTCTCCAAAGAGGATGCGCTGACATTTGCTAAAGAGCTTTTAAAAGGGCGTTTTTCGGAGCTTGTCGAGAACAAAGAGGTGGACTTGGTTTACCCCTATAGCGAGACGGTTCGTTTTCGTGTCAATATCTTCTTTCAAATGGACGGGGTTTCGGCGGTTTTTCGTGTGATCCCCATGAAGATTCCAACGCTGGATCAACTTCATTTGCCCGATGTGATCAACGATTTTACGAAAAAAGAGCGCGGGCTTATTTTGGTGACGGGAGTGACGGGAAGCGGGAAATCGACGACACTCGCAGCGATGATCAACCAGATCAACCTTACGGCAAAAAAACATATTATTACCATCGAAGACCCGATCGAGTTCGTACACAAAGACAGAGGGTGTGTTATTAATCAGCGTTCGGTGGGGCAGGATACTCTTTCGTTCGGAAACGCGCTTCGTGCCGCACTTCGTGAAGACCCCGATATTATCCTCGTAGGGGAGATGAGGGATAGAGAAACGATCAACCTTGCACTTCATGCGGCCGATACGGGGCACTTGGTCTTCTCGACGCTCCACACCATCGATGCCAAAGAGACGATCAACCGTATCATCTCGACATTCCCTACCGAGGAGCAAAACCGTGTAAGGCTCTCTTTGGCGGGTGTTTTACAAGGGGTCATTTCGCAGCGTCTTATTCCTACGGTAGACGGCGGACGCCGCGCGGCTATGGAGATTTTGGTGAGAACCCCTACGATCGAGAAGTTGATTATGGAAAACCGCGACTACGAGATTCGCGATGCGATCGAAAAAGGGAAAGAACACTATAGATCCCAAAGTTTCGACCAATCGATTTTGGAACTTTACAACGAAGGTGTTATCACCAAAGAGAAAGCAAAAGATTTCGCAACGAGTGCGGCGGATATGGAACTTCGCATGAGCGGGCTTACAAGCGGCAAAGCGGGCGAGCAAAAAGAGGGTGCGAGAAAAGATGGCAAACCGACCACAAGCGACGATATTTTCGATCTTAAACTTTAAAGTTGCATAACATAAGATATCATAAAGAATAAAAAAGGTAAAATTCGCTCCATTTTTATTGAAGGATTAAATATGTTAGAAGGCATTGTTAGAGAGAGTATTGGCAAAGCGAGCACAAAAGCACTCCGCCGTGATGGTTATCTACTTGCAAACGTGTACGGAAAGGGGCTTGAGAATATTCATGCCGCATTCAAAGAAAACGAGTATATCCGTACTGTTCGCAACAAAGAAACATTGGCATTCCCCGTAAAAATCGCAGGGAAAGAGATGCAAGTTGTTGTTCAAGCATATGAAGCACACCCTGTAACGGGAAAACTTTTGCACGTTGATTTGATGGTTGCACAAACGGGCGTAGTGACACACTACCACCTTCCTGTTGTTCCACAAGGAAGCGCTATCGGTCTTAAAAACAAAGGGATGGTATATGTTGCAAAACCTCGTTTAAGAGTAAAAGGAAAAATCGAAAATCTTCCGAACCAAATCAACGTTGACGTAACTGAGATGGACGTAGGTGATTCTAAACTTATCCGTGATTTGGCAAAAATCGAAAACGTAACTTTTACAGATTCGGATCGCGTATCTGTACTAAGCGTTATCAAAGCAAAATAATCATGCTTATAGTCGGACTGGGCAACCCCGGCCCGAACTATGAAAAAACACGCCATAATATAGGTTTTATGGTGATCGATGAACTTGTAAAACGTACGCAGGCATCAAAAATCTCCAACGCATCTTTTAAAGGTGAACTTTTTAAATTTTCTAATCATTTTTTACTCAAACCGCAAACTTATATGAACCTTTCGGGAGAATCTATCGCAGCGGTCAAAAATTTTTACAAAATCGAAAACGTTATTGTTATCCACGATGATTTGGATCTCCCTTTCGGTACATTACGCTTTAAAATCGGCGGCGGTCACGGCGGTCACAATGGACTGCGCTCAACCGATGCAAAAATCTCCCCCGAATATATTCGCGTACGCATGGGAATAGGCAAACCCGAACACAAAGGGGAGGTCGCATCGTATGTGTTAAGCAATTTTAGCGCCGATGAAGCGAAACATCTGCCGCAGTGGATAGCTCAGGCAGCAGATGCAACCGAAGAACTTTTGAAAAAATCTCTCGATGAGGTAAGCGCTCAACATACCGTAAAAAAATTTCAGCTAAAATAACGCCACTTTTACAAACGGATCATTATGCTGGCATTTCGATATATCTCTTTTCATTACATAAAATATTTTTTAGTTATTTTGACCGCACTCGTGATGTTCTTGGTCGGTTTTGACTATATGGAGCAAGCGGAAAAACTTCCCGATTCCGCAAACTTGGTACTTATTTACGTGGTTTATAAAATATTTTTTGCTATGGATATGCTGTTGCCTTTGTCATTGGTGTTTGCAATGATTGCGACGAAAATTTTTTTAATACGTTCTAATGCCTTAGTCTCTTTTTACTCGTTAGGTTATTCTCGTATAGACGTATTGCGTCCGTTCGTAGTTGTTTCAAGTACTATTATTGTCTTTTATGTGTTTTTTCACACTTTTGCTAGTTTTGCAAGAGCCGATGAAAAAGCGGAAAATATTAAAGTAAATGCAGAATATCTCAATACGGCAAGAAATCTTTTTTTTACTTTCGAAAACTCTTATATCTATTTTGGGGAGTTGCTGCCCATAAAGGAAAAAGCGATCGACGTACGCATTTTCATCATTAGCAACAACTCTCTTAAAGAAGTCATTGAAGCAAAAGAAGCCAATTATAAAGATGATTATTGGCTTATCGAAGATGCCCATGTAATTCAAAAGCCAGAAAAGATTGATTTTGAATCAAGCGGTATTATCGTGCAAGATTCTCAAAATTTGAAAATATTGCAGGGGTTTCGTCCTAAGATTATAGACCAAGTTTATGAGGGAAAAGTCAATTTTACGATTCCAGATGCTATAGATGCACTTGTTTTGTTGCAAAAACAAAATATAAGTATTGATACTGTGAAATGGGCTTTATATAAAACTTTCATCCACCCGTTTTTCGTGCCTTGCATGGTGGTGATTATTTTCTTTTTTGTCCCCATAAGCCCGAGATTTTTAAATATATCGCTTTTTAGTTTCGGGGCTATTTTGGCAAGTTTGTTTACGTGGGGGATACTTTTTATGCTCTTGGAGCTCTCCAACAACAAAACAATACCGAGCGAAGCGGGAGTTATTGCTCCCGTCGTTTTACTTTTCGTGCTTGCTTTGCGTCAATGGAGAAAGTACCGTTTGGCATCGTAAAAGGGTGCTTTTGCTTGGGACAATTAAAAAATAAGTACATTTTTGGTAGAATCGCAAAAAATTTTATTAGGATTTTTAATGATACACTTCAAACAATTAGCACAAGAGTATAAAACTCCTCTTTATGTTTACGATTTTGATTATATGGCAAAACAGTATGAGGCTTTAAAAGAGGCGTTTCGAGGCAGAAAATCGATCCTTGCGTATGCGGTGAAGTCCAACTCCAATCTGAGCGTCGTGCAACACTTTGCAAAAATGGGAAGCGGTGCAGACTGTGTCTCTATCGGCGAGGTGCGCCGTGCTTTTTTGGCGGGTGTTCCTGCATACAAGATTATCTTTAGCGGCGTAGGTAAGAGCGATGATGAGATACGCGAAGCGATTGAGCGCGATATTCTTTATATCAACGTTGAAAGTGAAGCGGAACTCGCGCGTGTCGAACTGATCGCACAAGAACTAGGCAGAGTAAGCCGCATAAGCGTACGCGTCAATCCTAATATCGATCCAAAAACCCACCCTTATATCTCTACGGGTCTGCACGACAATAAATTCGGGGTTGATTTAGAGGGTGCAAAAAGAATCTATATCAAAGCAAAAAACTCCCCCCATCTCGAACCTGTGGGGATCCATTTTCATATCGGATCGCAGCTTACCGAGCTAGACCCTATCCGCGAATCTGCAGAGATCGTGGCGGATATGGTGCGCTCGTTGCAAGCGATTGAAATTGAACTGAAATTTTTCGACATCGGCGGCGGGCTCGGCGTGGTCTACAACAATGAAACGACGATCAAACCTTACGATTATGCGCAAGCGATTTTAGGAACGCTAACGGGGCTTGATATGACGATCATCTGCGAGCCGGGAAGATTTTTAACGGCAAATGCAGGCTACTTTCTGACAAAAGTGCTTTATGAGAAAAAGAACGGTTCCAAACGTTTCGTTGTGGTTGATGGGGCGATGAACGATCTTATCCGTCCGAGCCTTTATAAGGCGTACCACAAAATAGAAGCGATCAGCGAATCAAAAACGGAATTAAGCGAAGCGGACGTGGTGGGACCCGTATGTGAAAGCGGCGACTTTTTGGCAAAAAACTATTTGCTGCCTACGCTTGAACATAACGATCTTTTGGTGGTACACAGTGCGGGTGCGTACGGCTTTGGCATGGGGAGCAACTACAACACCCGCGGCAGAAGCGCCGAGATTGCCATCGAGGGTGGCAAAGCCCGTTTAATCCGCAAACGAGAGACGTTCGAGGATATCATAGCGTTAGAGACGGAATTTTTACAAAAGAGCTAAAATGTATTTTATAGACGTTCAAGGAACCCTCATTAGCGATGCTGATAAATCTCCTTTGCGGGGAAGTCGGGAGTTTATTCAAAAACTTAATCAAGAACATATCCCCTACATGGTGATTACAAACAGCACGAAAGAGGACTCGCAAAATTTTTACGCATTTTTGCGTCAGCAGGGGTTTGACTTTCCTTTTAGCCATTATCTTGATCCTTTGATGCTTTTAGAGACGAAAGTACCTAAAGACGCTGTTGCGGCGTACGGTTCAAAACAGTTTTTGGGTGTTTTGGAAAAGATGGGGTATGTTTTGGATTATACACGGCCCAAAACGGTGCTTGTCGCAATCAAAGAGGATTTTACCAACGACGAGTTCGCACAGATGATCGAATTTATTCTCGGCGGTGCAAAACTCGTAGGGATGCACGAGACTTCGATCTACGCAAAAAATTCTAAACGTTACCCCGGCGTGGGTGCGATTTTAAAGATGCTTGAATTTGCTACATCGTGTAGCTATGAGGTGGTAGGAAAACCGAGCGTGGCATTTTACGAGGAGGCGCTTAAACGTTTGCAGCTTCAAGATCCAAGCGCTACATTCGAGAAAGTGACGATCATCAGCGACGACGTCAAAGGGGATTTGTGCGGCGCCAAAGAGATGGGCATGGGATGTAGCTTCGTCACCAGCGGCAAGTACAAAAGTGCCGAGGAGATTCTCCCGTTCATCGAAGCCAAACTTCGTCCCGATAACGTCTATAAAGATATGCAAGAGATATTGGAGAGAGTATGAAAACTTTAGAAGAGTGCAGAGTAGCCATAGATTCGATCGACAATCAGATTTTAGAACTCCTTAACGGTCGTATGCAGGTTGTCGAAGAGGTCGGAAAGATCAAGCGGGGCACGGGGAGTGCAATCTATCGACCGGATCGAGAAAGGGATATTATCCAGCGTTTGACGAAGATGAGTCAAGAGAGCGGGGGGCTTTTAAATAAAAGCGCCATTGAAGCGATTTTTTTAGAGATTTTTGCCGTAGCAAGGAATCTTGAGCTTCCCGAACGTATAGCGTTTTTGGGGCCTGAGGGGAGCTTTACCCATCAAGCCGCCGAGAGCCGCTTTGGAGCAATGAGCGAGTATCTCTCTTTGGGCTCGATCGATGCGGTTTTTAAAACACTGGAAGCAAAACGTGCAAAATTCGGGGTCGTACCCATAGAAAATTCGCGCGACGGTGTCGTGGGGGAAACGCTTGATTTGCTTGCAAAAAGCGAAGTGAAGATAGTTGCCGAGCTTTACATGCCTATCCATATGTCGTTTGCGACCAAAGCGCGAAGGCTTGAAGACGTGAAAAAAATCTACTCTAAAGACAAAGGGTTCGGGCAGTGCAGGGAGTTCTTGCAAGAACACGGACTCACAAATATCGAGTTGATCCCCGTCGAATCTACCGCCAAAGCGGCTATTCTTGCGTCGGAAAATCCGAGTGCGGCAGCCATATGCTCCCATATAGCCGCAAAACTCTACGGTATCCCTAGAATGTTCGACAATATCGAAGATCAGCATGACAGCTCGACCCGTTTCGTGATTTTGAGCGATTTTAAAAACGGTGTAAGCCACGATGATAAAACATCTATTTTGGTGAGGTTAAAAGATGCCGTAAAAGCGGGTTCATTGGTACATTTTTTACAAGACTTCGATAAGGAAAAAATCAATCTATCTAAAATAGAATCGCGCCCTTCTCGGGATAAAAGCGGGTTCGGGTACTGGTTTTTTATAGATTTTTACGGACATATCGACGATGAGGCGATCCAAAGAGTTCTCTCGAAACACGAGGGTGAAGTAACATGGTTAGGAAGCTACGTAAGGGGCGAAGATGAAATTTAATAAGCAGTTGGATGGTATTAAAACCTATGAGGCGGGAAAACCGATAGAGTTGGTTGTACGCGAATTCGGTATAGAACCTAAAGATATCGTAAAGTTGGCAAGTAACGAGAACCCTTATGGGTGTTCCCAAACGGTAAAGGACGCGGTAAGTAAAATCGTGGGAAATATGGCACTCTATCCGGACGATTCAATGCTCAAACTTAAAAATGCATTGAGTACGCGTTACGGCGTAGAGAACGATAATTTGATTATAGGATCGGGAAGCGATCAGGTGATCGAATTTGCTATACATGCCAAAGCACACGCAGGCAGCAAGATATTAATGAACAAGATCACCTTTGCGATGTATGAGATTTATGCAAAACATGTGGGTGCCGAGGTGATCCGTACCGATTCGATCCATCATGATTTGGAGCAGTTTTATGCGCTTTATCTCAAACACAAGCCGGAGATGATCTTTTTATGTACGCCCAATAACCCGACGGGAGATTGTAACGATGCAAGCGACGTATACGAATTTTTGACAAAAATCGACAAAGAGACGCTTGTAGTGGTGGATGGGGCGTATATGGAATATGCGGCTTTTAAAAACAAAAATAAAAAAATCGATCCCAAAAACTTGATTGAAACGTTTGAAAACGTCATCTTCTTGGGAACATTTTCCAAAGCTTACGGCTTAGGCGGTATGCGCGTGGGATACGGTATCGCAAATCCTCACATTATTAAAGAGCTTTACAAACTCCGCCCTCCTTTTAATATTACGACTCTTTCGTTGGAGGCGGCAAGCGTAGCGCTTGAAGATCAGCCTTTCGTCGATGGGTGCATAGAGAGCTGCTTTAGCGAGATGAAACGCTACGAGGAGTTTGCAAAAGAGAGAAAAATAGATATAATTGAGTCCTATACAAATTTTATAACATTGTGTCTGAATGAAGATATGGATGCGACAAAAATTTCCAACGCGCTTTTGCAAAGAGGGATGATTGTTCGAAATCTCAGCAGTTACAATATGAACGCAATACGCGTTACGATCGGAAAGCCTGAGCAAAATACACGCTTTTTTGAACTATTTTCAGAACTACTCTAGCACGGGAATTTAATGGATTTTAAAGTACTTTTTTCGCAGCTCGTCGTCTTATATGCCAAGCTCACCAAGCAACAAAAGGCGATCATTGCGGCTGCGATAATCGGTATCGTTGCTTTTTTGATTTTTATGGTTGTTTTTACGGCGCAAAAAAATGTGGAGAAACGCTACGAAGTACTTTTTGATTCGCTTAGTTCTGCCGATGCCGCGAAAGTCGTGGAACAGCTAGAGAAAGAGAACGTTCCTTACGAGCTTGAAGCAGATAACGTGATCCGGGTGCCTAAAGAGTATGTATATAAACAAAGAATAGCGATAGCATCGCTTGGGATACCCAAAAACACCGGGGGTCGGATTTGAGCTTTTCGACAAACAGGAGTTCGGTGCAACGAGCTTCGATCAAAATATTAAATTTCTTCGCGCTCTTGAGGGGGAACTCTCCCGCACTATCGAAGACCTTTCGCCTATAGAGAAAGCGAGTGTTTCGCTTGCACTTCCCAAAGAGACCCTTTTTATTGCCAAACAGACCGAACCTACCGCCTCTATTATGGTCACCCTCGTTGAGGGGAGAACACTTACTTCCAAACAGATCCGAGGCATAAAGAATCTTGTGGCTGCGGCGGTTCCCAAACTCACTCTTGCAAACGTGATTTTAGTCAGCAGCGACGGAGAAACGTTAGGGGATGACGATGAGATGGCGCAGATGGGAGAGCTCTCTGCGGTGCAACAAAAGTTCAAACTCAAAGAGGAGAAAAAAGCGCAAGAGAAGATTATCGAAGTGCTCTCTCCGTTTGTAGGCGGCAAGGACAAAGTGGTCGCTCAAGTAACGATGGAGTTTGATTTTTCTATTAAAAACTCCACCTCCGAGACGTTTGATCCAGAAAACGTCGTACGTAGCGAACAGATTAGCGAAGAGAAACGGGAAGGTCTTGCCCCCGCAGAGGTAGGCGGCGTTCCGGGAACGGTGAGCAATATCGGACCCGTAGAGGGGCTTGTAAGCAACCAAACAACCGAAAAATACGAAAAGAACACGGGAACGACCAACTATGAAGTGGGCAAAACCGTTTCCACCGTAAAGTCGGAATTTGCAAGACTCAAACGGATCACCGCGGCGGTTATGGTAGATGGCAAATATAAATCCAAACTAGACGAAAGCGGTGCCCCCACGAATGAGATAGAGTATATTGCGCTTGATGAAGCGGCTATGGAAGCGGTGACTTCGCTCGTGAGCAGATCGATCGGGATCGATGAGACACGCGGGGATGAGATATCGGTTCGAAATCTCCAATTTACGAGAAACGATCTTAATGTTCCCATTGACGGTGTCAGTCAAGCTATTACGTTCAGCGAAACCTATTTGGCTCCTTTTTCGGGTGTGTTTAAGTATCTTTTTGTGCTTGTTCTCTTGCTTATTCTTTATAGAAAAGTTATTGCACCTTTTGCGGAGCGCATGTTGGAGATATCCAAAGAGGAAGAGGAGATCGTGCGCCCTGTTTTAAACCTTGAAGACGATCAAGAGGAAGACTTGGTTGAAAAAGTACAGGCGATGCGTAAAAAAGTGGAGAGCCAACTCGGTGTCGGGGAAGGGTTTAACGAGGATGAACTCAAATACGACGTTCTTCTTGAGAAGGTGAGAAATCTTGCGGAAGATAACGCAGAAGATGTTGCGCATCTTCTTGAAGCACTTTTAAGTGAAGAAGCGGAAGTTTCAGTGAAACATCGTAAGCATGAGATAGGAGAGAGATGATGAAACTAAGTCCTACACAGCAAGCAACGTTTGATGAGATGAGTATGGCGGAGAAGATCGCCATTTTACTGCTGCAACTTGGCGAAGAGGTGACGGCGGGGATATTTTCAAATATGAGCGTCGATGCTATTACGGAGGTCTCAAAATTTATCGCAAGCGGTAAAACGATTGAGAAGGCAATCGCTACTTCCGTGCTTGAAGAGTTCCATGCCATCATCCAGTCGGGGCAGTTTTTAACCTCGGGCGGTATGGAGTATGCGCGCGAGTTGCTTTATAGAACACTCGGCCCCGAAGAGGCGAAAAAGGTTTTGGACAAGCTTTCAAAAAGTATGCAAAATACCCAAAACTTTGCGTATCTCTCTAAAATCAAACCGCAGCAGCTTTCCGATTTTATCGTCAACGAACACCCGCAGACCATTGCACTTATTTTGGCGCATATGGATGCAACCGAAGCGGCGGATACGTTGCAGTTTTTCTCCGACGATCTGCGAAGCGAAGTAGCGATGAGGATGGCAAAACTCGGAGATATTTCTCCCTCGGTCATCAAGCGTGTTTCGGCGGTGCTTGAATCGAAACTAGAATCGCTTGCGTCCTACAAAGTCGAAGTGGGCGGACCGCGTGCGGTTGCCGATGTGTTTAACCGTTTGGGTGCAAAATCTTCCAAAGCGACGTTGTCTCAGATCGAGCAGGTGGACGAAGAGCTTGCAAATCTTATTAAAGAGATGATGTTTACTTTTGAGGATATCGTGACTCTTGATAAACATGCCATCACCGAGATTCTCAAAGCGATCGATAAAAACGAACTTATGTTGGCACTCAAAAGCTCACCCGTGGAGCTTAAAGAGAAGTTTTTCTCCGCTATGTCGGAGCGTGCAAGAAATGCATTTGAGGAAGAGATGCAATTTTTGGGTGCGGTTAAGATGCGCGAGGTTGAAAACGCCCAAAGAAAAATCGTCGAAACCGTCAATGCTCTTGCGGAAGTGGGAACGATCCAAGTCGGATCGAACGAAGAGATGGTTGAATAGCTATGGCAACGGTTATCTCCAACGAAAAACTCTCCAAGCATACCATCGACAAATACAATTTCAAAGTGCTTGCCATGGGTGGATCGCAAGAGAAAGAGGAGGTCTCCTCTTTTAACGACGAGAGCCATCCAAAAAGACGGGTAAGCGATTACGAACCGCCTAAAGAAGCACAGCCTGCGATCAAAGAAGGTATGGTGGAATCGCTTTTGAAGCAGGTAGATGAGGTAACGTCGAATTTTATTAAATTGCAGATGAAACTCGAAACCAAAGAGGAAGAGTTTAAAAAAGAGCTTCAAAAAACCAAAGAGGAAGCCTACGCACAAGGGGTTGCGGCGGGGAAAGAGGAAGCTTCGAAGCAGATGGAGAAAAACTACGCCGAAGGGATGAACCAGTTCTCCGCCTCAATTGCAGCGCTTGAGAAAACCGCCGAGCAGTTCTCTTTGGCGTTAGAGGGGATTAAACATGAGCTTGTGAGTGCCGCTTTGGATATCTCTAAAGAGGTGATCAAAGTCGAACTCAGCGCACATGCCAACGAGGTTGCAAAAACACTTGCAAGCGAGCTTATAGCTGATCTTCAAGGAGCCTCGAAAATCCGCTTAAAGGTAAATCCTAAAAATCACGGCGCACTCTCAGAAAAGATGGGTGCGCTTAAAAACGTGGAGATACTCTCCGATAGTGCTATCAGCGAAGGGGGCGTCGTTGCCCTTAGCGATGTGGGCAATATCGATGCACAGATAGGCAAGCGTTTTGAAAAAGTCAAAAAAGCGGCACTGAGCGATTAAAAAAAGTCATACAAAACGGGATACAATGGATATTAAATCATACACTATCGAACAACTTCAAACTTTGTGCCAAGAGATTCGCGACGAGATTTTGCGGGTTGTAAGTCAAAACGGGGGGCACCTGAGTTCCACTTTGGGAGCTACCGAGATCATCGTTGCGATGCACAAGGTGTTTGATAGCGCTAAAGACCCTTTTATCTTTGATGTATCGCACCAGTCTTATGCACATAAACTTTTAACCGATCGTTGGGAGAGTTTTGCTACTCTGCGACAATTCGGCGGGATCAGCGGCTATACCAAACCGAGCGAGTCAAAACACGACTATTTTGTTGCAGGGCATAGTTCCACTTCGATCTCTTTGGGGCTTGGTGCGGCTAAAGCGATAGCCCTTAAAGGTGAGCAGGAAAGCCGCGTTCCCGTCGTGATGATCGGGGACGGTTCCATGACCGCGGGGATGGTGTATGAAGCGCTTAACGAACTCGGAGAGCTGAAGCTTCCCATGGTGATTATTTTAAACGACAACGAGATGAGCATCGCCAAACCCATCGGTGCGATCAGCCGCATCCTCTCAAGTGCGATGGCAAGCCCTTTTTACCAAAGATTTAAAAAACATACCGAAAATTTCGTAGACAATTTCGGCGAGGGTGCGCACTATATCGCCAAGAGGATGGAGGAATCTTTAAAACTCATCACCCCGGGGATCATGTTCGAGGAGATGGGGATCGACTATATAGGACCTGTGGATGGGCATAACCTCAAATCGCTCATAGAGATTCTCCAAAAAGCCAAAGCGCTTAAAAAACCTGTGATCGTACATGCCCAAACCCTCAA
The DNA here is from genome assembly GCA_963664885.2 of Sulfurimonadaceae bacterium. Taxonomy (GTDB): domain Bacteria; phylum Campylobacterota; class Campylobacteria; order Campylobacterales; family Sulfurimonadaceae; genus Sulfurimonas. The sequence continues at coordinate 245,419 of CAXXSB010000008.1, read as the reverse complement.
AGGCAAAGGGTATGAGATAGCCGAAGGAAAAGAGGAGAAATGGCACGGCGTAGGGCCGTTCGATCTTGCCAGCGGCAATGCCGCGAAAAAGTCGCATGCCAAGAGTGCGACGCAGATCTACACCGAAGCGCTTTTACATCTGGCAAAGAATAACGATAAGATCGTCGGGGCAACCGCCGCCATGCCAAGCGGTACGGGGCTGAGCGAGCTGATGCAAACCTACCCTGATCGTTTTTGGGACGTGGCAATCGCCGAACAACATGCCGTGACCTCGATGGCGGCTCTGGCAAAAGAGGGGTTTAAACCTTTTTGTACCATCTACTCCACTTTCTTGCAGCGCGGCTACGATCAGGTGATCCACGACGTATGTCTGATGGATCTGCCTGTAGTGTTTGCGCTCGATCGCGCGGGGATCGTAGGGGAGGACGGCGAAACCCATCAAGGGGTTTTTGATATCTCGTTTTTGCGCGCTATCCCCAACATGACCCTTTTTGCGCCGCGCGATGAGAAAAGTTTTCATCAAGCGCTCGGGTTTGCAAGCACTTACGAACATCCGTGTGCACTGCGCTATCCAAGAGGCGCTTTCATAGAAACCGATCTTGCCGAATCGCTCCCTTTTGAGCTTGCAAAATCGCAACTTCTGCGCGCTTCGCAAACAGAGGTGCTTTTTATAGGTTATGGCAACGGTGTCGGGCGTGCGTACGAAACGGCAGAACTTTTGGATTTTGAGACGAGTATCCTCGATTTGCGTTTTGTCAAACCGCTCGATGAGGCGATGCTCTTTGAGATGGCGCACAAACATAAAAAATGGTTTGTATTTTCCGATAGTGCTAAAGCCGGCGGCGTAGGAAGTGCGCTTTTGGAGTTCCTTTCTGCGCATAAGTTATGGCATGTAGAGGTCGTGAGTTTTGAGTATGAAGATAGCTTCATAACCCACGGCAATACGCAAAAGGTGGAAGAATCGCTAGGGCTGCGACCCGCTCAGCTTGCCCAAAGAGTGCGTGAGCACCTTCGCTAAATGCTGCAAAAAAAGCTAGAGAAAACCTTTCTGGCGATGATCGTTATCTTTTCCCTTTATTTGGGGAAAAATTTGTACGAGATGTACGATTTTAAAACCAATCCCCTCCCGCAAAAGATGCAACATGCCATAGATGCAAAAGAAGCGGAAATTTTGGCAATGATGCAAAAAAACTACGGTTTTGTTATTAAATTCCCCTTGATAGTTACCGATAAAATTCCCGGGAAACTTTACGGCATCACTTCCTTAGAGAAAAACGGTGCCATAAAAATTTTTTTGAATAAAAATGTGATGCAGGAGAGCTTTTCTTATATGCTTGAAAATGTTTTGGCGCATGAATATGCCCACGCGCTTATGTTCCAACTGGGCAAGTACGATCCAAACGGGGACGGGCATTCGCCGCTGTGGCAAGAGACATGCCAACAACTCGGCGGTAAAAAATGTGAACGCTACGTCGATACGAAAGAGATTATTAACGGAAAACTGCCGTTTTAGAGCTTCTTAACGCAGCATCAAAACGCCGCTAAAGCGACCCGTTTTCCCTTCGGCTCGGTAAGAGAAGTAGGTTTTCGTATCGCAAGCGGTGCATTTGTTCACAATCTCAAGATGTTTTGCATCAATGCCGCATCCCAAAAGTTGCGTGCGTAAAATCTTGTTGATGTCCAAAAAGTATTTTTCCTCTTTTGTCTCGAGCGCATAGGCAAAACCCTTGGCATGTGCTTCATCCGCGATCTCTTGTCCCACTTCATAGCAGCAGGAGCTGATACCGGCACCGATGCAGACAAGCAGATCTTTGGGTTTGGTGCGAAACTCTTTTTCCATTTTTTGCACCGTTTTAGAAGCAATGGCATTGAAAGCTCCCGCGCGTCCGGCATGGGCTACGGCGATCACCTTGCGTTTTGGGTCGTAAAAAAGTATCGGTGCGCAATCGGCAACCATCACCATCAGCGGGGTGTTGCGTTTGTCGGTGATGAGCGCATCGCACTCGGGAGGGGTCGTAAAACTGTCCTCATCGCTTACGATGTGGACGATGTCGGAGTGGATTTGACGCATATGCACGAGCGACATGCAGTCGTACCCGCTCTGACATGCCAACACTTCGTGGCGAATCTCCACAAGTGAAGGATCATCCCCCACGTGAAAAGCGAGATTTTCGTTTGCTTTGTCGGTAAAAAACGCAAGAATTTCGGGAAACTTGCTGAAAATTTTAGGCGTTTGGTTCATCATGAAAAAAATTATAGCCAAAGATAGGGCATTATGATTTGAAAAGTTGTTTTTGTTACAATACACCGATTTTAAAAAAAGGTTTTGTTTTGAGAGAGATAAGTATCTACCCGCCGACTCTTGAGGGCAGCGACGTTGCAGAGAAACGTCGAGAGATTCGGGAATATTTTCATAATACCTATAATCTTTTTGAGAAGATGTTCGAGATTTTAAAAAGCGATGAGGTGTTTTATCGCAAAAGTGAACCGACACGCCATCCGATGATCTTCTATTTTGGGCATACGGCGGCGTTTTTTATCAATAAGCTTGTTTTGATGCAGCTTATCCATGAGCGTATTAACCCCGAATTTGAATCTATCTTTGCCGTCGGGGTGGATGAGATGGATTGGGACGACCTGAACGAGGCGCGCTATAGATGGCCAAGCGTGGACGCGGTGCGAGCCTACCGCGATGCGGTGCGAACACTGGTGGATAGCTTTATTTGCACGGTCGATTTTACCCTGCCCATTACCCAAGAGAGCCCGATGTGGATCGTTTTGATGGGGATAGAGCATGAGCGGATCCATATAGAGACCTCGTCGGTCTTGCACCGCCAGATGCCTTTGGAGTTTATCAAAGATGAGGGCGGTTTTAGTACATGCCAAGAGTTTCCTCCGCCCCCGCAGAATGAATTGGTGCAGATAGAGGGGTGCCGAGTCGTTTTGGGCAAAGAAAAAAGCCATAAGCTTTACGGCTGGGACAACGAATACGGCATCCACAAAGAGGAGCTCTCGCCTTTTTGGGTTTCCAAATATCTGGTGAGCAACGCCGAATATCTCCCTTTTGTAGAGGAGGGCGGGTATGAAAATAAAAGTTTTTGGGATGATGAGGGGAGAAAGTTTTTAGCAATCAGCGGGGCAAAACATCCGCCGTTTTGGGTGGAGGAGGAGGGGAGATACCGTTACAGAACCCTTACGAAACTCATAGATATGCCCCTTTCATGGCCCGTGGAGGTCAATGCTCTCGAAGCGGCGGCGTTTTGCCGCTATAAAAGCCAAAAAGAGGGTGTAGAGTACACACTGCCGAGCGAAGCGGAGTTCCGAGCACTTTATGAGTATGCCGAGTTGGGTGATATCCCCGAGCTTGAGGACAACTACGCCAATATTAACTTCAACCACACCTTTAGCTCCTGCCCCGTAAACAAGTTTATGTTCAGGGGGCTTGGCGACGTGATAGGCAACGTATGGCAGTGGAGCCGCACGCCGATTTTCGGGTTTGAGGGGTTTGAGGTACATCCTGCGTACGATGATTTTTCCACCCCGACTTTTGATGGCAAACATGCCATGATCTGCGGCGCGTCGTGGGCGAGCAGCGGCAATCTGATTATGAAACACTCCCGCTACGCGTTTCGCCGCCATTTCTACCAACATGCGGGGTTTCGCTACGCCATAAGCTCCCAAAACGGCGAGGAAAAAGAGGATATCTGCGAGAGCGACGAACTTGTATCGCAATATTGCGAATTTCACTACGGCAAAGAGCATTTCGGGGTGGAAAATTTTGCCTTGGCATGTGCCGCAATCGCCAAAAAGTTTGCAAACAAAACCGCCAAAGCGCTTGATATCGGGTGTAGTGTCGGGCGCACGACCTTTGAGCTCGCAAAGAGTTTTGACACGGTGGAGGGGATCGACTTTTCGGTGCGCTTTATCGGCGTTGGTTCTAGGCTTAAAAACGAGGGTTCCATTGCTTGGCATGTCAAAGGGGAGGGGGAACTTAGCGACAAACATAAAACGACGCTTCGAGAGTTAGGCTATGAAAACCTCGCCCAAAAGGTGCAGTTTTGGCAGGGGGACGCGTGCAACCTCAAGCCCAATTTCACGGGCTACGACATGGTAGTGGCGGCTAATCTCATCGAGAGGCTCTACCAACCCCGCCTCTTTTTGGAAGATATCGCAGGGCGCATCAACGAAGGGGGCATCCTTTTGCTCACCTCCGCGTACGGATGGAGCGAGAGCATAGCGGCAAAAAAGTTTTGGCTAGGCGGCTATGAGGATGCAAACGGCAAAGAGGTGCACACGATCGAGACACTCAAAGAGATTTTAGAACAACATTTCGAGCTTCTGCATACCCAAGATGTGGAGTTTGTGATGCCAAAGAGCACAAGAGATTTCCGACATGCCATAGCCGAGGCGAGCGTGTGGAGGAGAAAATAGATGGCAATTTGCCATATTTTTAGCATGGTGTGGGATATGTGGTACCATTGCATTATTGAATTGCCTAATCGGTACAATATTTCATTAGACAAAGGTTTATCATGACTATTAATATGTTGCATCCATATAAACAATTGCAGGAACGTACATTTTCGGTCGTAGAACTCTTTGCAGGAGCCGGCGGTTTAGCTTTAGGGTTAGACAAGGCGGGATTTGAAGCAAAAATTGTTGTGGAAAACAATAAATGGGCATGCGAAACTTTGCGAAAGAATAAGCCTTATTGGCATGTTGTAGAGGGTGATATCGTAAAAATAGCGGATGAAGGGATACGAAACTATTTTGATTTTGACGGTGAAATAGACTTACTTTCAGGTGGTTATCCCTGTCAAGCTTTTAGTTATGCAGGCAAAAAGCTAGGACTTGAGGATACACGGGGAACACTTTTTTACAGTTATGCAGAGATATTAAAAGAGTTACAACCGAAGATGTTTTTGGCAGAAAACGTAAAAGGTTTGGTAAGCCACGACAAAGGAAAGACACTTCAAACGATGATTGATGTATTTGAAGAGGTCGGGTATAAAGTGTATTATCAAGTTTTAAATGCGCTTGATTATGAAGTAGCTCAAAAAAGAGAGAGAATCGCTATCATCGGAGTAAGAAACGATGTTCGCAAAAGCATAGGTTTTGATTATAACTTTCCACAACCGATAAAGAAAAAACTTCTTCTTAAAGATGTTTTGCAAGACGTTCCAGCTTCGTTGTGCGCTAGTTATAACGATAAGAAAAAAGAGATTTTCGCTCTTGTCTCCCAGGGCGGTTGTTGGAGAGATTTACCTGAAGATATCGCAAAAGAGTATTTGGGGGGAAGTTACCATCTTGGTGGAGGTAAAACGGGAATTGCACGTAAAATGTCTTGGGATGAACCGGGGCTTACCGTTTTATGTAGTCCTGCTCAAAAACAAACGGACAGGTGCCATCCTGATGAGCTACGCCCGTTCAGCGTAAGAGAAAATGCACGAATTCAGTCATTTCCCGATGAGTGGGAATTTGCAGGTTCCATGGCAGAGCAATACAAGCAAATAGGTAATGCGGTACCGGTGAATTTGGCGTATCATATCGGGATTTCAATCAAAAACTATCTTAACGGTCACAAGGAGAAAAGCAGTGCGCAAGTACAACTTGCATTTCATTTCTGATATAAATTTGTTTAATCATGTCAAAGATACGGTTTTAAAGTATAGATTCAAAATTGATTTAAAGCAATTTAATAAAAATTTGGTTGATCCAATCAAGCTAACATTCGATAGTAAAGTTTATAAAAAAGATTTGCAGACACTTTTAGACGATGAGATTATGAGACAAATCGATAAATCGAATACAAATCATATAGGCTATTTTCATCAGAATATCTTCAAATATTTGGGGAATGGTTGGCATGTGCCCGAAACGGGTTTTGATATTGTCAATGAAAAGAAAAAAATCTTTGTTGAGATGAAAAACAAGCACAATACTATGAACTCTTCTTCATCGCAAAAAACATACATGAGGATGCAGCATAAGATTAATTTGGAACCTAAATCTCAATGTTTGTTGGTGGAAGTTATTGCAAAACATAGTCAAAATACACCATGGATTGTTTCTTTGGATGGTGAACAAATATCCGATACACGTATACGGAGAGTTTCCATAGATAAATTTTATGAAATCGTAACGGGAGAAAAAGAGGCGTTTAAAAATCTTTGTGAAAAATTACCGTTAGTGATTGATGATGTGTTAGGCTCGGTTCAGGAAGAGATGATGCAAAATAGCGTATTTAAAGAACTTCAAAAAATCTCTCCGAATATTTTAAAAAGCTTGTATTTGCTCTCTTTTTCTAAATATGAGGGATTTACAAACTTCAATGTTTCGAAATAGTTTTTGGGTATGGCGATGAACTACGATTTCTCCACCTCCGCTGTGCGCGAACATACCAACGCTGAGAAGTATGTTTTGCGCCAAAAGCTTTTTGGCACGGAGGATGTGCTTCCTGTTTGGGTGGCGGATATGGATATCGACACGCCCTCATTTGTACTTGAAGCGGTGAAAAAGCGGCTTGAACATCCGGTGATGGGGTATGAAGAGGTGAGCGATGCAGTTTTTGCATCCCAGATAGCGTGGATGCAAAAGAGACACGGGGTTGTATTTGCACGCGAGGAGTTGTTCTACTCCCACTCGGTGGTGGCGTCGATGAATGCGACGATTGAGGCGTTTACCAAAGAGGGGGAGGGGGTGATCGTGCAGACGCCCGTCTACCCGCCGTTTTTTCATGCGGTGAGGGAGCTAAACCGCAAGCTTGTGCCAAACCCCCTCAAACGTTTGGCATGCGGCACATATACTTTTGATATCGAGGATCTAAAAGCTAAAATCACGAGTGATACGAAGCTACTTTTGCTCAGCTCCCCCCACAACCCCGTGGGGCGGGTGTGGAAGCGCGAGGAGCTTGAGGCGGTTTTGGAGGTGTGTGCGGCGCATAATATTGTCGTATTTGCCGATGAGATCCACTCCGACTTGGTGTTTGCGCCCCATAAGCATACCCCTTTTATCTCCCTCTCGCCAAGGGCGCGCGAACTCACAATCACCGCTATCGGGACGGGCAAAACCTTTAATATGGCGGGGTTTGCGATGAGCAGCGTCGCTATCTGCGATGTTTCGCTTAGACAGAGGTTTGCAAAGGTGTATAAAAAAATCCATTTTGCTCACGGCTGTTCCCTCTCCCACGTGGCGTTTGAGGCGGCGTATAAGGAGGGAGAAGGGTGGCTAGAAGCGCTTAAAATCCACTTGATGCACAACTACGCAGCACTCCAAGCGGTGTGCGAAGAGTTTCCGCATGCCATAAAACTCACCCCGCTAGAGGGCACCTACTTGGCATGGCTCGATTGCCGCGGGATGGGGCTGGGAGATAAAGAGCTTCGGGAGTTTTTTGTTCAAGAAGCCAAGCTGGGACTAAGCGCGGGAATCGGTTTTGGGCGCGAGGGGAGCGGGTTTATGCGCTTGAATTTTGCGGTGGCATCCGATACAATGTCGCAGATAATACAGAGACTCCAAAACGCACTTGCAAAGAGGTTTCATACGCCATGATTACCATCAACTGGGACGATTACAAACATTTTAAGACCACCGAATATGTCGAGGGGGACAACTTCGACATCCTTTTGGAATTTTTAAAAAGCTACTACAACATGAAGCGCCCGCTCGAGATTTTCGAGACGCTCTGCGAGGATGAGCTTGCCCGCATGATGCTCCAAAAAAGGGAGATCGCCGATGCGGTTTCTTTAGAAGAGTATATGAAAAAACGATGAGCGAAAACCTAGAAAGAATAGAAAAGTTTTTGCAAAAACACCACGTACTCACCCTTGCGACCTGCGCCGAGGGGGAGGTGAGCGCATGCAGCCTTTTTTATGCGTACGATGCCACATGCCAAAGGTTTATCGTAGCAAGCGCCGATGCAACCACCCATATTTGCCATATTCTCCAAAACCCGCGCGTGGCGGGAAATATCCCCCTAGAGACCAAGATCGTAGGGAAAATCCAAGGGGTGCAGTTTCGCGGGCTTTTTGCACATGCCAAAGAAGAAGCGCGCACAATCTACTTCAAACGCTTCCCCTACGCCGTGGCGATGCAGCCAAAACTTTGGGAGATCAAGGTCGATTTTTTTAAGATGAGCGACAATACGCTGGGGTTTGGGAAAAAGATTATTTGGCAGGAAACTTCTCTTTAAAGAAGGCGCAGTCGCTTCCCGTGCTTTGAAAAACGACGAGCGAGGGGATGTGAGGGGATTTAAAACCGTAGGCACGGCAGCCGTGGGGGCGCTGAGGTTCCCATGTTACGAAATAGTGTTCACATCTTCTGCAGTTTATTCTCTTCATCTCTTGTTCTTTTGGGGCGATTTAAGGTCGCTATTTTACCACATTCGCTACAATTAGCCCAATTCATTTTAAAGAGAAACTATGGACAAAATACTGCTCATGTTGCAGCTTCAAGCAACCCTCAACGACGCTACGAACGGGGAGGATTGGCGCAAAGGGGTCACCAAAAACGCCAAAGAGATCAACTGGAAACGTTGTATCTATATGGAATGTGCCGAGATGATCGACAGCTTTGCGTGGAAACACTGGAAAAACATCGACGCCGCGCCCGATTTTGCAAACCTGCAAATCGAAGTGGTGGACGTTTGGCACTTTGTGATGAGTTTGGCGATGGAGGAATACGACCGCCATATGCTCGGAACCATCGAAGATATCGCGCTCAATGTTTCGCAAAGTGAAGCGTATCTGGGATTTGAGAGCGCCAAAGAGACGTTTGATACCCAGTCAAACATCATTGCAAAAGTGGAAGATGTGATGTTTATCGCCCTTGATAAAGAGAAATTTGCCATCGAAAAACTCATTGGCGAGTTTTTTACCCTTGCCGCGATGAGCGGACTCAATTTAGAGTCTCTTTACCGACTTTACGTTGGGAAAAACATCCTCAACCAGTTCCGCCAAGACAACGGCTATAAAGAGGGAACCTACCAAAAAACATGGGACGGCGAGGAGGACAACGTGGTGATGAAGCGCATCTGGGAAGAAAACGGCGACATCAAACCCGACATCCTCTACAAAGAGATGGCAAAAATCTATTTTTCGTTGCATAAGAGCTAAACATTGGCATCTATTTTAGAGATCGAGAATCTTTCGTTTGGGTATTTAAAAGAGAAGCTTTTGTTTGAAAACCTCTCACTTACTCTTAAAAAAGGGGAGATCAAAGCGATCGTAGGGGAGAGCGGTGCCGGCAAAAGCACGCTGTTTGAGCTGATTTTACAAAACCTCAAACCCCTCTCGGGAACGATCAAAAGTGCGAAAATCTCTCAGGTGTTTCAAGACCCCTACAGCTCGTTTCATCCAAGTTATACACTTAAAAATCAGATCGAAGAGGTTGCAAGCTTGGAGGGGATGCACGCGCTTTTGCACACTTTGAACCTTGAAGAGAACTTACTTTTAAAACTACCTCACGAACTCTCAGGGGGGCAGCTCCAACGCGCTTCGATTTTGCGTGCGATGCTTATGCGTCCCGAACTTCTTTTGCTCGATGAACCTACAAGCGCGCTTGATAACGTGATTCAGTTGGAGGTGATGCAGATGCTGCTGCAAAACCTCGATACTATGGGGATGCTCCTTATCACCCATGATATGGATTTAGCGCGCTGGTGTGCCGATGAGATCATCATCCTCGGGCGAAAGTAAGAAAATTGTTAAAAATAAATGATAATTTTTCTCCCTTAGAACACACTATTGTATAATTACGCTATGAAAAACTATACACAGATATTACGCGAACACAATTTAAAAGCGACCCCGCAGAGACTCGCTATAGCAGATGCGTTGGATGCAAAAGGGCATATAAGCTTAGAGGATTTATATATGCTCATGCTTAAAAAATTCGACTCCATCTCGCTTGCGACGATCTACAAAAACATCCATATTATGATGGAGAATTGTTTTATACAAGAGGTCAAACTCCCGCATGCCAAGTCGGTGTATGAACTCACCAAAACCTCCCATGCCCACTTGGCATGTAGCAAATGCGGCGCGGTGGAGGATATCTCTCTCGATCTTGAGAGCGTCGTTGCCGAAGCTAAAGCAAAAAGCTCTTTTGCGATCGAATCGAGCGAACTCGTCCTTTCGGGGCTTTGCAAAAACTGCCGCTAGTTTTTGCAAAGTTTGCCTCTACCTAACTCCCTCGTTTTAACATCCCCTTAGAACACTTCAAGTATAATCCCACATTTAATTTTTCATAAGAAGGGATTCTATGCGCGGATATAAGATTTTTGCCGGCAGTTCAAGTGTTGATTTCGCTAAAGAGGTATGTAAAATTTTAGACGTACCTCTTGCAAAAGCGGACGTAAAAAGATTTAGTGACGGAGAGATTTCGGTTCAAATTGCAGAGAGCGTACGCGGCCGCGACGTGTTTATCGTTCAATCTACGGGTGCGCCTTCTAATGACAACCTCATGGAACTTCTCGTTATGACCGACGCACTTCGCCGCTCAAGCGCAAACAGCATCACCGCGGTCGTTCCCTATTTCGGATACGCCAGACAAGACAGAAAAGCCGCTCCCCGCGTTCCCATCACCGCTAAGCTCGTAGCCGACATGTACGAAGCCGCAGGGATCAGCCGTGTAGTTACCATAGACCTTCACGCAGGGCAGATCCAAGGGTTTTTCAATATCCCCGTCGATAACCTCTACGGTTCGATCACTTTTGAAAATTACATTAAAAGCAAAAACCTCAAAAACCCCATTATCGCTTCTCCCGATATCGGAGGGGTGGCACGCGCGAGATATTTTGCAAACCGCTTAGGTTTAGAGATGGTTATCGTCGATAAACGCCGCGAAAAAGCCAACGAGAGCGAAGTTATGAACATCATCGGCGACGTAGCGGGTCACGACGTAATCATGATCGATGATATGGTCGATACGGCGGGAACGATGGTCAAAGCCGCCACGGCGCTTAAAAACAAGGGCGCAAACTCGGTTATGGCATGTGCAACCCACGCCGTATTAAGCGGTAAAGCGTACGACAATATCAACAACGGCGAATTAGACGAGCTGATTGTTACCAACACCCTCGTTTCCAAACCCCACGATAAAATCATCGTACTCTCCGTTGCACCTCTCTTTGCAGAAGTGATCCGCAGAGTCTACCACAACGAAAGCGTGAACTCCCTTTTCGCGTAAATACACCCGCAAAAGGGAGCTCTCCCTTTTGCTTGGCATGCAGCTTTTATTTCTCCTCAGACCAAACTATATTCGCTCCTTAACAACTCTATCAGAACAATTTGAGTATAATTCGCGCTATTATTTCTTACATTAGGAAAACTTTTTGAAAAATATTAGAAACTTTTCTATTATTGCACATATCGATCATGGAAAAAGTACGTTAGCCGACCGTATTATTCAAGAGTGCGGGGCGGTGAGCGACCGTGAACTGAAAAAACAAATGATGGATACGATGGATATCGAGCAAGAGCGCGGTATCACCATCAAAGCGCAAAGCGTGCGTTTGGACTACGTCAAAGACGGACAACACTATATTCTTAATCTTATCGACACTCCGGGTCACGTCGACTTCTCCTACGAGGTGAGCAAATCTCTCGCTTCAAGCGACGGCGCACTTCTTATCGTCGATGCGGCGCAGGGTGTCGAGGCGCAGACGATCGCCAACGTATATCTGGCGATGGAAAACAACCTTGAACTTATCCCCGTTATCAACAAGATAGACCTTCCCGCGGCGGATCCTATGAAGGTTGCCGAGGAGATCGAGACGAGTATCGGGATCGATGCGACCGATGCATGTTTGGTTTCGGCAAAAACGGGCGTAGGGATACGCGAACTCATCGATGCGATCGTCGATCGCGTACCGCCTCCTGTGGGCGATCCCGATGCTACGACCAAAGCGATCATTTACGACAGCTGGTTCGATTCTTATTTGGGCGCTTTGGCACTTGTAAGGGTGTTTGACGGCGAGATCAAAAAAGGGCAGTTGGTCAAGCTTATGAGCAACGACGAACAGCACCAAGTGCTTGATCTTATGTATCCCCATCCGCTTCACCGCCGCAAAACCGACGCTATCAAAAGCGGCGAGATCGGTATCGTGGTTTTGGGTCTTAAAGAGGTAAATGTCATCCACGTGGGCGACACTATCACCGATGCGAAAAACCCTGCCAAAGAGCCGGTGGGGGATTACGAACCTGCGAAACCGTTCGTATTTGCGGGGCTTTACCCTATCGACACCGACCGTTTTGAGGAGCTTCGCGACGCGCTTGATAAACTCAAACTCAACGACTCCTCCCTCTCTTACGAGCCTGAAACCTCTATAGCTTTGGGATTCGGATTCCGCGTCGGGTTTTTGGGGATGCTGCATATGGAGGTTATCAAAGAGCGCCTAGAACGCGAGTTTGACCTCGATCTTATCGCTACGGCACCTTCGGTTGTGTACCATGTTTATCTCACGGACGGTTCTATGGTGGAGGTGCAAAACCCCTCAGAACTCCCTGCGGTGAACTATATAGAGAAGATTCAAGAGCCTTATATCAAAGCAACCGTGATTACCCCGAGCGATTATCTGGGCAATATCATCACGCTTCTTATGAATAAGCGCGGTATCCAAGAGAAGATGACCTATCTCAATGAAAACCGTGTTATGTTGGAATACTCTTTGCCGATGAACGAGATTGTCGTTGATTTTTACGACAAACTCAAATCGATCTCCAAAGGGTATGCGTCGTTTGACTATGAACCAAGCGGGTATCGCGACGGCGACCTTGTAAAACTCGACGTAAAAGTGGCGGGCGACGTGGTCGATGCCCTAAGCGTTATCGTGCCAAGAACCTCCGCCGAGTCGCGCGGGCGCGTTTTGGTTAAAAACATGAAAGAGCTTATCCCGCGTCAGCTTTTTGAGGTTGCGGTGCAGGCTTCGATCGGGAACAAAGTTATCGCGCGCGAAACGGTAAAATCGACAGGGAAAAACGTAACGGCAAAATGTTACGGCGGGGATATCACCCGTAAACGCAAACTCCTCGAAAAACAAAAAGAGGGGAAAAAACGTATGAAAGCGATCGGAAAAGTGCAACTGCCTCAAGAAGCATTTATGTCCGTGCTCAAGATGGACTAGGCAAAAATGTGAAATGTATGGTGTGCGAGAGCCTCTCTTTAACGCACATCTGCCCTGCATGCCAAGATGTTTTTCTCTCCCCTGCGCTCTATGAGCGCACCCTTGCAGGCACCAAAGTGTATTCTTTTTACAAATATTCCGAGATCAAAGAGCTTCTTTATACCAAACATACCGATTTGGGGTTTTATATCTACACCATTCTTGCAAACAACTCTCTCAAAAAATTTGCACAAGCGTTTTCGTACGAATACGGTGCGGTCTCTATAGGCGTCGATGAGGATATCAAAAGCGGCTATTCACATACCGCTATTTTGAACAAAGCGCTCTCAAGCAAGCATATTATCCCCCTCTATGGCATGTTACATGCCAAGAACAAGATGAAATATTCCGGGAAGTCAAAAGCTTTTCGTTTGCTTCATCCGCGCCGTTTTGAAGTGGGGGATTTTGCTGCACAAGAGGTGATCGTGGTAGATGATATAATTACGACCGGACTTACCCTCACGCAGGCGATTCATGCGCTCCATGCCAAAGGGAAAAAAGTTTTGTTCTGCCTAACGCTTGCAGATGCCCAGCGTAAACAAGGAGAAGAGTGATGAGATTTTTGTTGGTTTTACTGCTGCCGCTTTTTTTACATGCCAAAATGTTTGAGGTGGGGGAGAGCGTCGTTATCCAAACGTTTGCATCGCAGCATGAACAAAAGTTCACCTTGCCCAAAAGCGGGATTTGGATCGTAACGTGGGATAAGCTGACGACGAGAAGCGCGAACGAATATTTTAAAAAACACCCCATGCCAAAAGATGTCAGCCTCATCGTCGATGTCTCGCAAGTGCCCTTTGGGATCTTTGGCATGTTCGTCAAGCCCGATATGCAAAAATATACTCACCCGATTTTGCTGAGTTTTGATGAAACCTACAATAGAACGCTCCCCTACAAAGAGGGGAATATAACCGTTTTGGTTGTGGAGAACCAAACGCTTCAAAAGATACTTTTTTTAGAAAACCAAGAGGATTTAGAAAAGTTTTTTAAATAATCTGTTCATCTCTTTTTGCACCTTCTCCCCCGCTTTTGATTCCATAAATTTTTGCAGGTCGATGCTCACTTTGGGTGCGCCTACGTCCCCTTTGAGGGTCGCACTCACGGGATTGTTGTTAAAAACCACCGTGAGGTCGGAGTCTATCTGTTTGGTTGCGGAGTTAAGTTTCGTATCTTGTGTCGTGATGGCGGAGGTGTTTGATTTGAGATCGAGAGAGGCTACGATATGCTCCTTGTTGATCGAAGCACTCACATCCCCTTTGAAGCTCTCTTTGTACATATCTGTTTTGGCATATTTTTTCACAAGGTCGAAGATTTGGTTTTGGGTAAAAGAACCCTCGCTGAGTTGTCCTGCAAACTTCCCTTTTTGTGCGGCAAGGTTGTAATCGAGCGTGGCATGGAGGGAGGCTTTGAAAATCTGTGGATAGAGGAGCATCTCTAACACTTTAAGGGTCTGCACCCCTTTGATGTCTGCATGAAAATCATCGTTAAAAAGTTTGGCGGCAATGGCACCCTCGGCGATGTTTGAGAAGATCGTCAGTTCCAAATCTTTTGCTTTTGTAAGCTCCCCGTTTGCGGCAACAGAGCCTTTGAGGCGGCGGTCGGTGATAAAAAAGAGTTTATTAAGGTCGGGAATTTTTAGGGTGTAATCGCTATGGATGGAGGCGTCTTTTATGTTGTAGTGCGCTTTTTTGATACTGAGTGCGGCGAGATCGGAATCAAGATCGATTTTGCTCAAGAGGTTATCCCCTTGAAGCGCGGTATGGGTCTTGGCATGGAACGCGGTCTTTGGCATGGGGGAGGCAAAGGCGTAGGTTTTGCTAAGATATGCGCTATCAAGCACCCCTTGGGTGATTTGGGTCGTGATCTCCCCTTTGAGTTTCCCCATTGTCGCATCGGTAATGTTTATGGCGGCAGAGAAAAGCCCGTCAGTGTAGTGGGGCTGCTCAAGCATCGCAAGCAGTCGTGCGA
The DNA here is from genome assembly GCA_963664885.2 of Sulfurimonadaceae bacterium. GTDB lineage: Bacteria > Campylobacterota > Campylobacteria > Campylobacterales > Sulfurimonadaceae > Sulfurimonas. Next base: position 230,295 of record CAXXSB010000008.1, on the reverse strand, counting down.
GTTGAAGATTTTTTATATTTGCTTTGAGCGAAGCGGGCGCGAACTTTTTGAGGTGGGCTTCAAACTCGGTTGCCGAAGCCGCTACGTCGCTTTCGCCGCGCACGATAAGGTTTGCTTTGTCCCCTTTGACCTCGCCGCTTAGATTGAGTGCACCACGAAGAGGTGTTTGCGTGATCGGTTGCAATACTGCCAATTCGGAAATATTAAGAGAGTAGATAAGATCCATGCCAAGATTTTTTGGAACGATGCGCCCGCTGGAGTCTATGTTGGCAAGGTTGGAACGAAGAGCGGTGACATAATCGACGTTTTCCCCTTGAAGTTCTACGTTCGTCGAGGAGGTAAAAGAGGTTTGGGGCAGGGTGACGTTGTAGAGTTTTTGCATCGTCTGGGTGTTGATTTTCCCTTCGCTTACAATGATTTTTGCTTTGCCTTGAAGATTTTGCGGATCAAACGAGGTGAAATCAATCTCTGCGCTCAGGTTGGATGAGGCAAAACTTGGCTGTCCTAGCATCTCTAAAAGCTCATGCAGTTTTGCCTCTTGCAAGGAAGCGACCACTTTGGTAGGGGTAAAATCTTTAAGCTCGACGCTGTAGGTCGTTTGGCTGGAAGCTACATCGCTTTTCCCCTTTAGAGCGATCTGCTTCAGGTCTCCCACAACGTTTCCTTGCGTGCGAAACTCCCCTTTAAGAGGTGTTTGCGTAAGTGGTTGCAGGCTCTCTAGGTAGTTGAGTGCGACGTTGTAGTCGACGTTGAATGTTTGCGAAAAAAGGGAATACTCCCCGTTGATGGCGATCGTATTGGGGCGATCAAACGTCAAAAGAATATCAAAACTGCTCATATCGACCCTAAATACGCTCAATGTTGCATCGAGTTTTGTCTGCTCCCGTATTTTTCGTTCAATAAAAGGCTTCACTAAAGCGTTTCCAAAACCGGTAAACGCAACGATATATATAAGCCCCAAGAATGTTATAAAAACAACCCCTATCCATGCCAGCACTCTCATTTGTCTCTCCTCAATTAGTTTTATAATGATACTTGATTTGTACTAATAAGATAAGGTAAGTAGGCAGGTTTATTCTTTATAATGTAAGACTAAAGTTTGTTAAATAAAACAATTTAATCATTACTTGACATTGTTACACTCAATATGTATAATAATGGCAACTTTTAAAAAAAGGAGTCTATAAACTATTATGTCTAAAGAAGAGTTAGAACAAGAAACCCTTGAAAATCAAGAGGAACAAAAAGAGGAAACGACTTTGGATGAGGCGCAAGCCGAAGCCCAAGCGGTGGCAAACGAGTTTGACCTTTTGCAAACGGAGTTAGCCGAATTAAAAGACAAATATGCGCGCGTACACGCCGATTTTGACAATATTAAAAAAAGATTAGAGCGTGAAAAATATACGGCGGTTGAGTACGCAAACGAAAAATTTGCAAAAGATATGATTCCCGTGATGGATTCGCTGCAAATGGCGCTTGCTTCTGCCAACACGGAGATGGAGGCACAAGAGCTGCTGGTAAAACTCAAAGAGGGGATCGAACTTACACTCAAGCAGTTCACCACCTCGCTTGAAAAACACGGCGTAACGATGGTGCCGCACGATGCGCCGTTTGATCCAAATATCCACAACGCGGTTCAAAGCGTTGATAGCGATACGGTTGAGAGCGGGCAGATCGTGCAGACGTTCCAAACGGGATACAAATACAAAGAGCGTCCGCTTCGCGAAGCGATGGTCGTTGTGGCCAATTAATTATTGGAACGCTAGGCGCAAAATGCTACTAGGGTAGCATAAAAGAGAAAAAGAGAAACGGTACAATGTCACCGTTTTAAAAAACAGATTTTATAAAATTAACTAAAAAGGATAACAGTATGAGTAAAGTAATTGGTATAGATTTAGGGACAACAAATTCTTGTGTAGCGGTATATGAAGGTGGTGAGGCAAAGATCATCCCAAATAAAGAGGGTAAAAATACAACCCCTTCGGTTGTAGCATTTACGGATAAAGGCGAGGTTTTGGTAGGGGATCCTGCAAAACGTCAAGCAATCACAAACCCGAATAAAACGATCTCTTCTATCAAGAGAATTATGGGTCTTATGATGAACGAAGAGAACGCAAAAGCGGCGCACGATAAGGTAACTTACAATATCGTCAATAAAGACGGTATGGCAGCGGTTGACGTAGCGGGTAAAATCTATACGCCGCAAGAGATCTCTGCAAAAATCCTTAGCAAACTTAAAGAGGATGCAGAGAGCTACCTCGGGCAAACCGTAACCGATGCGGTTATTACGGTTCCAGCATACTTCAACGATGCGCAAAGAAAAGCAACGAAAGACGCAGGAACAATCGCAGGATTGAACGTTCTTCGTATTATCAATGAGCCGACGGCTTCTGCACTTGCATACGGTTTGGAGAGCAAGTCGGATGAGAACGTTCTTGTATACGACCTCGGGGGCGGAACGTTCGACGTTACCGTTTTAGAGATCAGTGATGGAACATTCGAGGTTCTCTCAACGGACGGAAATGCTTTCTTGGGTGGAGACGACTTCGATAATAAAATCGTAGATTACCTAAACGCTGAATTCAAATCTTCTCACGGGATTGACCTTAAAAACGACAAAATGGCGTTGCAACGTTTAAAAGATGCGGCTGAAAATGCGAAAAAAGAGCTTTCAAGTTCAACCGAGACGGAGATCAACCTACCGTTTATCACGATGACGGAAGCGGGACCGCAACACTTGGTGATCAAGCTTACGCGTGCAAAATTCGAGTCTATGATCGATTCTCTCCTTAAAGAGACTATCAGCCATATCGAAACGGCTATGAAAGATGCAAACCTTGGCAAAGGCGACATTAAAGAGATCATCATGGTCGGTGGTTCTACGCGTGTTCCAAAAGCGCAAGAGATGGTAAGCGAATATTTCGGCGGCAAAAAACTCAACAAAGGTGTAAACCCTGATGAGGTTGTTGCGGCGGGTGCTGCTATCCAAGGGGGTGTTTTACGCGGTGATGTAAAAGACGTTCTTTTACTTGACGTTACGCCTCTTTCACTCGGAATCGAGACACTCGGCGGCGTTGCGACAAAAATCATCGAAAAAGGTACGACGATCCCTGTTAAAAAATCGCAAGTGTTCTCTACGGCAGAGGACAACCAACCTGCGGTATCAATCAGCGTCGTTCAAGGGGAGAGAGAGTTTGCCAAAGACAACAAATCTTTAGGACTTTTTGAACTCGGCGACATCCCTGCGGCTCCAAGAGGGGTACCGCAAATCGAGGTTACGTTTGACATCGATGCAAACGGTATCTTAACGGTAAGCGCGAAAGACAAAGGTACGGGTAAAGAGCAAAAGATCACTATCAGCGGAAGCTCGGGGCTCAGCGAAGAAGAGATCAACAAAATGGTTCAGGATGCAGAAGCGCATAAAGCCGAAGATATGAAACGCAAAGAGCTTGTTGATTTGAAAAACCAAGCCGATGCATTGATCGCTCAAACGGAAAAATCTATGAACGAGATGGGCGATAAGATCGAAGCGGAAGAAAAAGCGAAAATCGAAGCTGCGATTGCGGAGCTTAAAGATACGCTTAAAGACACGAACGCAACAAAAGAACAGATCGAAGCGAAAGTAAAAACGCTCACCGAAGCAAGCCATAAAATGGCAGAGCAGATGTACAAACAAGAACAAGGCGGCGGCGCAGCGGCACAAGACGCGAAGAAAAAAGACGACGACGTCATCGACGCAGAGATCGAGTAATCGAGCTCTGCTTTCACATGCCAAGCTTTGGCATGTGGTTTTTAATTTCCTCTTTTTAAGAGACTTTTTCTTTTGGTTTTTTACGAAAGAAAAGGTCGAAAAATCCCTCTTTTAAACTTATTTTTTCTTCTTGCGGCGTTTTTGTTGCACGCTCTTTTTCAAGGTCGATATTGTATATCTTCATAAACATATTGATATTTGCAAAAAAGAGATCGATCAACTCGGGGTCAAACTGTTTGCCGCGCATCTGTTTGAGATACTCTAAAACGTCAATGATCGACCACCGCTTCTTGTATGATCTGGCATGTAAAAGGGCATCAAAAACATCGGCGATTGCGACGATTCTCGCGTAGATATGGATATCGCTCCCTTTGAGCCCTTTGGGATAGCCCGTACCGTCGTATTTTTCGTGGTGCTCTAAGCATATCGTACGCGCGGCTTGGAAGAGGGGAAGTTCGGAGTTTTTAAGCATATTGGCACCGATCGTGGTGTGTCTTTTGATCGCTTCGAACTCTTTGTCGCTTAGTTTGTCCTCTTTGTGCAATATACGGTTGTCGACGCCGAGTTTGCCGACGTCGTGAAGGGAAGATGCATCTTTGATGAGGCGTGCTTCCTCTTCGTTTAAACCGTAAAGAAGCGCAAGGGAGTAACAAAACTTCGATACCCGTTTGACGTGAAGATGGGTTTCTATCGAATGCCCCTCTGCAATCCCCCCTAGCATGTAGGTGAGTTGTATCTGGGTGTTTTGTATCTGCTGGGTTTTCTCGCGTATTTTCTCTTCGAGCGTGCGTTCATACCCTTTGATCTTGAGATGGGTCGAGATGCGCGAGAGAAGCTCTTTGGGGTAAAGGGGTTTCTTTATGTAGTCGACGCCCCCCACCTTAAAAGCATTTTCGAGCGTTTTTTGGGTTTGGTCGGCGGTGAGAAAAATCACGGGAACGGGATGGGTTTTTGCATCTGCTTTTAAAAATCTACACACCTCAAGACCGCTCATTTCGGGCATAGAGACATCGAGCAAAATCAGATCGTAATCGACTTGCGAAGCCATACGAAGCGCATCCCTTCCGTTTTGGGAGGTATGCACGATGTAACCCGCTTGTTGTAAAACACTCGAGACGATCTTAATGTTTTCAAGAACATCGTCTACGACAAGGATAGTATAGTTTTGCATTTTCCGCCGTTTTGTATTATTTGTAGTATTTAAAATCTTCTTTTGCTTTTAATAGCGCGTGGTTAAAATCCATCAATTCACCGCCGTAAAGCGCTTGGAATTTTTTTGCCTCTTCAAGAGAGCCGAAGGCATACTTGCTTACTTTGCTCATGGTGCCTCGCATTTTGCTTCCCACGACATAGTAGGCATCGATTACGGAGATGAGTTTTAGCGTCGTTACGTCGACGACGCGCGGATTTTTAAGGGTGATCCCTTCCCCTAAGTGATCCTCCAAACAGTGGATAGAGCAGTATTGGTGCTGTTTTGCTTCATGCTCCGCTGCATGGGAGGTTTTGTAGTATTTGACCAAATCCATGCCGCAACGCGCACAATAGCGTTTGTTCTTCCCCTCTTGCACCAAAACGGCGTCTTTCTCATCGACGCTTTGGAAAAGCTTGGGAAGCTCCTGATGGCTTTTCGTCTCCTCTTGAGGCTGTGTGCTTTGTGTACAACCGCTCATAAGAAAAGCTGCTAAAACGATACTCAAATATTTCATAGTTTCTACCCGATAGTTTTTCAAAATTTTACCATGTCGGGACTATGATTTTTCTAAAATAGTATAAGTTTTTTTTAATTGAGATTGATGATTTTTTCTCTTTGGGTACAATCTGTGCAAAAAAATCCCCTCAAAGAAAGAAACAAATGAAAGAAAAATTGCAACACTACGCAAAAGAGGTAGCCCTGTTTTGTGCGGTTATGTTTGTCGCGGCAAATGCCATGAGCTACTACAGAAGCGCCGATCTCAACCAAGCAAAGCTCGAAAAAGAAGAGTTTACCCTCCTTTGGCATGAACCTTATAAACTCAAAAAAGATCGTGCCGTGATGCTCCATTTTTGGGCGACGTGGTGCCCGGTATGTAAGTTTGAAGCCCCCAATATTGAAAGCCTTTCAAAAGACTATGAAGTGATTACGATAGCGGTGCGTTCGGGAACCGATCAAAAACTTAAACAATTTTTACAAGAGGAGGGGTATGGGATGCACACGGTGAATGATTTTGAAGGAGAGTTGGCAGAGGAGTTCGGCGTCGGAGTGTATCCGAGTACGTTTATCTACGATAAAAACGGCAAACTTGTTTTTAGCGAAGTGGGCTACACCTCTGCCCTAGGGCTGAGGCTGCGGATGTGGTGGGCTAGTTTGTAGCCTTGTTCAGAAGCAGTGCTTTAAGCTCCTGAATTTCGTTGCGAAGCTGCGCTATCTCCGAGGCGGTAGCATCGTTGGCATGTTGCACCTCTTCGATGATATGCTCCTCCTCTTTGGTATTGATAATATTCATCGCATCAACCACGACGGCTACGATGAGATTGACCATAATGAATGTCACTACAAAGATAAAGGGAACGAAAAAAGTCCATGCCATAGGGTGCACTTCCATAATCGGACGTACGATCCCCATAGACCATGATTCAAGGGTCATAATCTGAAAAAGGGTATAAAAACTCTCACCCAGCGTGCCGAACCATTCGGGATGGGTTGCTCCGTAGAGATTGGTAGCCATAATGGCAAAGATGTAAAAGAACAAAGTCATAAGTGCCGCGATAGACGCCATCCCGGGGATCGTACTAAGGAGCGCCGTAACTATTTTTCGCATCTGCGGTACGACGGTTACAAGTCTAAAGAGCCTAAAGACGCGCAGGATACGCAATATCTCAAACCCAGCACTCGAGGGGACGAGCGAGATGGCGACAATGCTAAAATCAAAAATGCTCCACGTGTCTTTAAAAAATGCACCTTTGTGGGCATAGATGCGCAGAAGAACCTCGATAGAAAAAACGGTGATAACGAAAATATCGAAAAAGTGAAGCAAAGTTTTGAAATTTGCCGCTATCTCTTTGGAAGTTTCGAGTCCCATTGTGATACCGTTGAGAATAATCAGTACGGTAATAAAGTTTTTAAAACCTTTACACTCGACTAGATCGTAGATTTTTTGATCCATACAAACCTCTTTATGAAGGAAATTTTAGATGTGCAATTGTAACTTGGGATGATTAATAAAAGGTCGAAAAAGAGGGGCGAAAGTGCGCAAGGCACTTTCGCAAGAGGATTTATTTGACCGTAACTTGGTACGCTTTGTCAGAAAGCGCAACCCAAGGACGTTTAATGTGTCTAGGACGACGGATAGTAGAGTTTTCGTCCAATCCGCGCGTAAGTTTGTCTCTCCATGCTTGGTACGTTTTAAAGTTATTGTCGTAGTTAACATGGATATCACCGATTTTATCACCTTGTTGTGCAGGTTCCAAAATAACTTTTTGGTGCCAGCAGTGCATACCCGAGATAGGGTCCGGATGCGCAGGAGCCACGGCATTTTGCCATGAGCCGCTTAGACCGTCCCACCAGATATTGCCGCTGTCACGGTTGTAATCTGCAAATCTTTCGGCTTTAAACGGTTTGATACCCTCAACATATTTGAGTTTACCCTCTTTTCCGTCCATTTGGATCTCTGCCGTCGGTACGCCGAAGCCGTTAAGACCGGCAGTGCCGCTGTAGTCTTCGATTTTGATCTGTGCACCCTCACGCCCTGCATTTTCAGGAGTATGTGCAACAAATTTCGGATCGTTAAGATCGCGAGCGATCGGCTGTGCATCGACTTTTCCGTCCGTTACGCCGTTTGGTACCGTGACCGCGTTAACAAGCTTCCAGCGTCCGCCGTGGTGTGAACATGCCAAGGTTCCGGGTAAAACACCCTCGGTTGGTACTGCCATAGCAACGAAATAGCCCGATTCCAAGCCCGATACGCTGTCTACGATACGTACGCGGATCGCATCGCCGCGTTTAAACCCTTGACGCTGTGCATCTTTCGTAGAGATCCAGATCGGGTCGTGGTTTTGCGAAATCTCCATCAAGTGTTTCGAGTTCGCCGAACGGGTATGGATGTTGTACGGTAAACGGAATACGGTGTTAAGAGCATACGAGTTCGCCTCTTTCATATACATGTGGTTAACATGCGATACGATATGCGGCATCGCCTCTTTCTCTGTTTCGTTTCTCGGATAGAACGGGATCGCGTACTCAGGCCATTTCCAATCATCCGCCAACCACTCACAGAAGAAATCGAGTTTTTTGTCCAATGTCGCAAAACCTTCCATTTTCTTCCCGTCGATCTCGATACCCATAGGTGTTTTTTTGCCGTTGTGCTCAGCTGTCATAACACCCGTACGTTTGTCGACGTGTACATGTTTTTTATCGTACTTATGACCGTGTGAGATGTAGTTTTGCCCGTCATCTTCGATTTCACGCTCTTGTGCATGGTAGATATGGTTCTCTTCCATCCATACGCCGTAGTCTCTCATATAGGCATAAACAGGGAACTCTTCGTTTTTGTATCTCGGATCGTTCGTAGCCGTCTTTTTAAGGTTAGGCAGGTTGTCGCCGAATGCCGCATCGTACCACTCTGCTATCGTTACGGGTTTGCCCGGATGGAGTTTTGATTCCCACATTTTTTTGATACCGAGTTTTCCGTCCGGATCGATGTAGTTAACACAAAGATCGAACCAGAATTCGTTCTCTTCCCAAACTTCGCCAAGACCCGCTTTAATATGCGCTTCAAGTGTAGCGCGTACAGGGTTTTTCGGTTTCCATCCCATCTTCTCTAGTGCTACTCTAAGAACCGGCTGGCGGAAAGATGTCCAGCGCGCCGGCATTGTCGCTTCGGAGTGTTGATCGTGTCTCTCACCCGCAAGACCTACAGGAAGAACGTAGTCGACATACCAGTTTGTCTCAGACCATACAGGAGAGAGATTCATGGTAAGTTCCATTTTGGATTCGTTTTTAAGAACTTCCAACCATCTGAATCCGTCCGGATTGATCCATACGGGGTTGTACATACGCGGGATCCAAACGGAGAGTTTTTCAGGAACTTTAAGCCCTTTGTTTCTCCATTTTTGCTGCCACTCGGTATCGCTTAAGAGGTGCGGTAACAAGTAAGAAAGCTCGTATGTAGAGAGAGGCCATTCAGGCGGCCACGTAAGCTCGTTGTAAACATCTACTTTTGGAACGCTTGAACCGCGTTTTCCTTGACCTACCGTAGCGCTTCCCCCTTTACCTGCAACCGAGATTACATGCCAGTGGTGGAAGAAAGTTCCCCCGACCGTACCGATAGCACCGCGAAGAGCAAGAGCAAGGTAACCCGTACGTCCGCTCATCCATCCGCCGCGGTTACCCGCTGCAGTTGCACGCCAGAAGTATGTAGAGATAGCATCGCCCGCCCACAAAAACATCTCGTAAAGTTTTTCAAGTTTATATGCAGGGACATGTGTTTCTTTGACTGCATAATCAAGCGTATAAGGGCTGTAAAGCTCTTTTAAAACCGCTACGAAAGAATCGAAATCGTTTTTTGCAGGAACTTTGGAGATATACCCTTTCTCCACCATGAACTCTAAATATTTCTTATTGTCTAAAAATACTTCCCAGTTGATCCATTTTTTCACGAACTCTTTGTTGATCTTATCCTCTTGCAACATTCTGTTTGCAAGATAAAGATAGATAACCGGTTCGGTTCCCGGCCATGCAGCGATCCAAAGGTCTGCCATACCCGCAGAGTTGGACATACGAGGATCCATTACGACAAGTTTTGCACCTTTTGCTCTTGCATCGGCGATGAACGAAGCCGATTGTTGGAAATAGTGTCCCGCATCCGCCGCGTGGGAAGAGTTCAAAAATACCAATTTCGCATTTGCCCAGTCGGGTGATGTTCTGTCGTCGTTTGCCCACTGGATAGTAGGCGTACGACCGTTTGATGAACAGATGTTTGTATGGGAGTTGTACGAATCTAAACCGAGTGTTTGCCATACCGCAGGAACGAAACCGTTTTCGTTCGGACGTCCGACATGGTACATAACCGATTTTTTGGAGATTTCGTCCCCTTTTGCAATCGTTTCTGCCATTTTTTTACCGATGGTGGTCATCGCCTCGTCCCAAGTAGTACGGATCCATTTCCCTTCGCCGCGAGCAGAACCAGGAGCACGTTTGAGAGGGAATGCGATACGATCTGGATCGTACATTTGGCTTTGCGTTGCATACCCTTTTGCACAGTTACGCCCGCGAGATGCAGGGTGCAGAGGGTTCCCCATATATTTTTTGACGGTGAAAGATTTTTTGTCGATCCATGCCGTCAAACCGCACGAAGCTTCACAGTTTGAACATGCCGTAGGAACGATCATGTAGTCGTTAACTTCGATACCGTCCGGGTTAGATTCGCTTCTTACGCCGTGGCGGTTGATCCCGCCGCGTTTCCAATCGTCTCCGTCAAGTTCTTTAAAATCGTTCCACTCTTCCATCGGCGGGTAGAAATTAAGATTTTTCGGAGTGTTGGTAAATTTACTTTCACTTACGGATTCTGCGATAGCATCCGTAGTGAATACACCTTTAGCAATAGCCGCTCCCGCAACCGTGAAGGCAGCACCTTTTAAAAATGTTCTTCTACTTTCTAAATACATTTACTTTTCTCCCTAACTCATTGGTAGTAATTGTGGAATCATAAGCCATACGTGTTTTACGATCCACAGACCTGCAAGCGCCAAAAGTGCCGCAAGTTTTAAAAGATTTTCAGATTTTACGCTTCTGCTGAGAACGATGAGCAGCATCGGTAAAAGGAACGTCATCCACTGACCGACCCAGAACATAACCGTGTATGGTCCATCACCTTTGATGTACTCTAAAACCGCTGCAACCTCTTCGGCTTTCATAGGACCGAAGATATACTCTGCCATGTAGAGGATAAATCCAAAAAGAGCACTCAGACCCAAAACGACTCCCAGTGTGCTTTTTGCTTCGTAGTTAAGTTTCGAGCCGCCGAGCAAGATCATCGTAGCAGACCCTGCCAAGAGTGCCGCAAGCATCATCTGTGCAGATTCCGTCGGCATTTGCCACAATTCGCGTGCCGTACATTGCGCCATCAACCCTGCCGTATAAAGTGTTACGGGGATTGCCAAAATCGTAACCCAAACGAGTGTTTTATCAAACGCCGCATTGTCTTTTTTGATAAATGCCAAGAACGCAAGCAAGAACAATAAACCTACGAACGCCGTCGCCATCCATGCACCCACGGTGATAGCCGACGTTACGTGCGGGTAGAAGAAAATATGCCACATTCTAAAGGGTTGGTGGAGATCCGCCAACGTGAAAAGCAAGAATATATGGATAAAGATCAAAGAAATCACGGTTGTAGAAAAACGTAAACTTCCCGCTTGTTCAGGATGTTTTCTTAAAAGTAAGAAAAGCATGAAAATCACACCCGTACCGATACTTTTTGCCCACATATTGACCGTAACAAGCCAAGGCCAAACCGTTCCCGGAAGAGCAACGTCAAGCGTTACGATAGCATTTGTTGCCGTTAAAATTTCATGTGCTGCCATTAGTGGTGCCCTCCTACCGGAAGTGTTGTTATTTTGTTGAACAATTGGTGCCCATCAACCCTATGCGAAGCTAAAGGATTGAGCGTTACATTGCCGCCGTTAACGTAGAAATGGTGCGGGTTCGTACCTTTTTCCGGTTTTCTCACCTGTACGTTTCCTTGGTGGTTTTGGATATATTTGGAGATATTCGACGTAGCATCGTCTAAATCGCCGAAGATATTCGCTTGAACCGGACATGCCACGACACATGCAGGCATCATAGAGGAAGCTACGCGGTGCGCACAGTAGGTACATTTGTCTGCCGTATGCGTTTGCGGATCGATATAGATCGCCCCGTAAGGACATGCCATAACACACCCCGCACATCCGATACAGCGCTCTTTATCGATGTTGACGATACCGTTTTCCAAATAATGCAGCGCACTGACGGGACAAATTCTCTCACACGGAGCATTCTCACAGTGATTACAGCGCAACGGCGTAAATGTTCTTTTTGTTTCGGGGAACGTACCCACATCCACATATTTAACGCGAAGTCTCCATGTACTAAGCGGAACCTCATTTTCCACTTTACATGCGATTTCACACCCCTTGCACCCCATACAAAGATGCAAATCAACTAGGAAACCTAATTGCATATATTCTCCTTTAGCTTAAACCTCGAAAGTGATTTAAGTTTTATAACTTTGTATAATCAAGATAAAAAGAAGCCCTTATACATGAGTATAAACCACTCTTCATTAGTGAAAATGGTATCTAAGTAACCTTAAACTTGTTATAAATAAGTGATAAGAATTTGATAAACTAAAAGAAGTGAGTAAATTTGAAAAAGTTATATAAACTTAAGCAGAGAAAAAAGAATTTGTATAAAAATATTTAATACACACCATCAATCGCGGTAATAATTGACGGTGTGCAGAGGGTGGTGCTACTCTTTCATATCTAAATAAAATTCCGGATCTTCTATACAAGTGAGCCCATCGGCATGATTTTTAACGTTGGCTCCGTGCGTGTAGGTGACCTCGCCCCCTAACTTTCCTTGGTAGAGAATCCCCGCAGATATGAGCGCAACCATAAGTACGGCAAGCATTTCAAGTTTGAAAAATTTTTTATAACACCCCAGAAATTTTACAATCGCTGCCAGTGCCATAGACAAAACCAGATAGAGTCCGAGCTCTTTGTGCTCTTTTAAAAGGTTCTGCCCTTCGCTTGAGAGCGACTCAAATGCCAGAGCCGCATCTGCTTTTCCTGTAAAAAATGCCGCAATCAAAAAAAGCGAAGCAAAAACCATAAACCTTGTAGAGAGCTTCGACATTAATTCTGAGGGTTTGTAGATATAGGCTAAACCTAAAACTAAAGAGATGATCGGAAGTGCTATTGCAAAGTGCGCTGCTGCGGGATGTAACATGCCATAACCTTTGTGTCAAATTTGTGATAAAGGCTATTTTACAGGAAAAAGTATAATTTTTTCTTATGCGGAGAAATTAGATTGCCTAGAGCGCGTGAGGCTCTTGGCATGTGGAAAGTTTAGTCCATTCTCACGCGAACCGATTGTTCGTGCGCCGTAAGACCTTCTGTGTGTGCAATAAGGGCACACGCTTCGCCGATCTCGTTGATCGCTTTTTTGGAGAAGGAGATGATAGAGCTTTTTTTCATAAAGTTTTCGGTGCTCAAAGGGGAGTAAAACTTCGCAGTCCCTCCCGTAGGAAGTGTATGGTTGGGACCTGCAACGTAATCGCCGATCGCTTCGGGGGTATTGTGCCCTAAGAAAATTGCGCCTGCGTGTTTGATGTCGCTAAGGAGCTCAAAAGGGTTGTCGGTTGCCACTTCCAAGTGTTCGGGAGCGATTTCGTTCATAAGGCGTATCGCTTCTTCCATGGTTTGTGTGATGATGATGGCACCGCGCTCCTCGATCGATTTTCTTGCAATCGTTTCGCGAGAGAGTTTTTGCAGCCAGTTTTCTATCTCCGTTTTTACCGCTTGGGCAAGTTTTTTTGAAGGTGTTATAAGAATGGAGCTTGCCATCTCGTCGTGTTCTGCCTGCGAGAGCAGGTCAACCGCCAAGTGAGAGGGGTTTGCACTCTCGTCCGCCAAAATTCCTATCTCACTGGGACCTGCAATCATGTCGATGTTGACATCGCCGAATACCATCTTTTTTGCCGTTGCAACGAAAATATTTCCCGGTCCCGTGATAACGTCGACTTTAGGGATCGTTTGGGTTCCGTACGCCATTGCGGCTATGGCACTTGCTCCGCCCACTTTAAACACCTGCGTGACGCCGCAAAGGTGGCATGCGGCTAAAAGAAGCTCGTTTGGTTCGTTGTCGGGGGTGGGCGTACACACGACGATATTCGCAACGCCTGCAACCTGAGCCGGGATAACGTTCATAAGCAGTGAAGAGGGGTATGCCGCTTTGCCTCCGGGAATGTAGAGCCCCGCGCTGTCTACGGGAGTTACTTTTTGCCCTAAAATGGTGCCGTTTGCTTCGGTATCGAACCATGATCTCGGTTTTTGTTTTTCGTGGTAGCTTTTGATTCTTTCGTATGCCATGTGAAGGGAGGTTTTGAGGTTTGCGTCGAGATTGGCATACGCTTGTTCCATTGCAGATGCAGGGATTTGCAGCTCATCATCGCTTTTTGGCGTCCACTTGTCGAATTTGGCTATATGCTCTTTAAGCGCTTCGTTTTTTTTCTCTTGGATTTCGCGGATAATGTTGTCGACGATGGCGCTTACGTGGGCAATATCCATTTTCCCTCTTTGGAGGAGTTCGTTAAAGTTCTCTTGGAATTTACTCTCTGTCGTTTCTATAAATATCATTTTGCTTGTCCGTTGTTAGAATTTTTAAACTCCTCATCGACGATGGTGAGTGCTTTTAAAAAGTTTTGTGCATCAACTGCACCCATAAGCGGCTGAAACATCGGTTCGCTGCTGGGATACAAAAACCAAATCGCCGGAGTTCCGGGGGTGTAGAGATGGTTGGGTGTGTAGTCGTTTTCGTCCGTATAGGAGATGATGGGTACGAAACGGCTATTGAGCATCTCGATCACCTTTTTGTCTTGAAACGTGGTCTCTTCCAAAAGTACGCAGTATTTGCAGGTGTGTCTTGAAAAGACGAAAAGAACAGGTTTGTTTTGCTGCTTTGCAAGCGCCATGCCGCTTTGAAAATCTTTTGCCCACCCGATCTGGGAACCAAATGCTACGCTGCCTAGCAGTAAACACGAAAGAAGGAATTTAAACATATTTTTTCACCTTTTTAAGAATCTCTTTTGCGCTCTCTTCGTAGCTCTTGTGCGTTACGTCGATGACGACGTCTGCAAGTGCTAGGTAGTCGGGTCTGCGGCTTTCATAGAGTGCTTTGGCTTTTTCCAAATCACTCAAGAGGGGTCTTTTTTTGAGTTTTTTGTGCGCATTGGGATGCTCTTGGATACGTTTGAGAATCTCTTCAAAAGGGGAGTCTAAATAGACTACGGCACCTATTTTTTTGAGATTTTTTACTTTATAAAATCCGCCGCCGGTTGAGATAAGGGTGTTTTTAACGCTTTTTTCAAGCCAAAGTGCGACATCTTTTTCAAGCTTTCTAAAATACTCTTCGCCCTCTTTTTCAAAAATGGTTTTAATTTTTCTGTTTTCCATGCTCTCGATCACGTCGTCGGTGTCGATCGAGATGTAATCGGAGTGTTTGATAATCTCTCGGGCGATGCTCCCTTTGCCTACACCCATAAACCCTATTAAAATGATATTTTTCAAATATTTTCCTTGCTGCTTTTTGCCTTGTCGGGCGGTAAAAAATTTGTTAATTATACTGCTAATTAGATAAATTTGTTATTTAAACCACTTTTGACTATAATTTCCCTTTTTAAAAATTTACTAAAATCAGGTTTTACGACAGATGAGAAATAAAAAGTTTTTAACCCTCGGGTTTGTATCTATCGGACTCTCTTTAAGTTTGCTTTTTTCAGGTGAGGCGTTTGCGAAAACGGACGCGAAAGAATCGGCAAAAACCCCTTCGACGGAAGCTTCCAGACTCGAAGCATTGGCTAAATTTACCAAAGTGATCTCTATCGTCGAGCAATACAGCGTCGATGAAGTGGGGATAGAAGAGCTTATGGATAAAGCGCTTCAGGGGATGATGACCAATTTGGACGCGCACTCCACTTTTTTGACTGAAGATGATTATAAAAAACTGCAGGTGCAGACAAACGGCGAGTTCGGGGGGCTTGGAATCACCGTAGGGCTTCGAGACGGAGCGCTTACAGTTATTGCTCCCATAGAGGGGACTCCCGCAGATAAAGCGGGGCTAAAATCGGGGGATATTATTCTGAAAATCAACAGCGAATCGACGATCAATATGACGATCGACGATGCGGTCTCGAAGATGCGCGGCAAGGTTGGAACGCCGATCAACATTACGGTGGTGAGAAAAGGGGAAGCAAAACCTCTGAGCGTCGATATCGTTCGCGACGTAATTACCATCGAATCGGTCTATACCAAATTGATTAACGACGATACCCTGTATATCCGCGTTACGAGTTTCGATAAAAAAGTTGCTAACGAAGTTGCCAAAGCGATCAAAGAGAAAAAGTCGATCACCAAAGGGATCGTGCTTGATCTGCGCAATAATCCGGGCGGACTTTTGGATCAGGCGATAGAGCTTGTCGATATTTTCGTGGACGAGGGGGATATCGTTTCCCAAAAAGGGCGCCAAAAAAGCGATGAAAAAGTCTATAAAGCTTCCAAGAGAAATACCCTTACCAAAGTACCCGTCGTAGTGCTGATTAACGGAGGGAGCGCGAGTGCTTCGGAGATCGTCAGCGGTGCGCTGCAGGATCATAAACGCGCCGTTCTTATCGGAGAAAACACCTTCGGCAAAGGGAGCGTGCAGGTGATTTTGCCTATTACGGAGAAAGAAGCGGTCAAGCTAACTATTGCACGCTATTACTTGCCAAGCGGCAGAACTATCCAAGCGGTAGGAGTTAAACCCGATATAGAAGTGCTTCCCGGAGAGGTTCCGCTCAACGAAGACGAGTTTGCCATCAAAGAAGCGGATCTTAAAAAACATTTGAAAGAGGAACTTGAAAAAGTAGAAAATAAAGAGAAAAAAGTTGCAAACACAAATGAAGATAAAGGGAAAAAAGATATAATTTCGCCAGAAGAGTTGAACAAAGATATTCAGCTCAAAGAAGCGGTCGACATTTTAAAAGCTTTAGTAATAATGAAAGGATAGTCATAACATGGAAAAAAGAGCGTTGCTTTACGAGGGAAAAGCAAAAAAGTTGTATTTAACGGATGATGAGAACCTAGTGATCTCGGAGTTTAAAGATGATCTGACTGCGTTTAACGGCGAGAAAAAATCGAGCGAAGCCGGTAAAGGTGCGCTCAATAATAAAATTTCGACGGAACTGTTTAAGCTTTTGGAATCACACGGCATTCAAACCCATTTCGTAAAGATGCTTGATGAGAACCATATGCTTCATAAAAAAGCGAGCGTTATCCTTATCGAGGTAATCGTGCGTAATATCGCAACAGGCAGTCTTTCTCGCAATCTCGGTATCGAAGACGGAAAAGTGCTCCCCTTTACGTTGGTAGAGTTCGATTATAAAAACGATGCACTCGGGGATCCTAAAATCAATGACCAACACGCTCTTATTCTCGGTCTAGTAGATTTCCAAGACGAGTTGGATAAAATGCGCCGCGTTGCACGCCAGATCAACGATATCCTCAAACCTTACTTCGCCGAGAAAGGGTTGAACCTCGTCGATTTTAAACTTGAGTTCGGTAAAGACAAAGACGGCAACATTATTTTGGTTGATGAGATCAGCCCCGACAACTGCCGTTTTTGGGACAGCGTCAGCGGCGAAAAGATGGACAAAGATAGATTCCGTCAAGGTTTGGGCGGCTTAAAAGTCGCATACGAAGAAGTATTAAATAGAATTCTAGGAAAAAAATAATGAAAGTAATTGTAAACGTATCACTCAAAGCAGGCGTATTGGATTCTCAAGGAAAAGCGGTGCACCATGCGCTTAATTCGATCCATTTCGAAAACGTAAAAGATGTTCGTGTAGGGAAGCAGATTGTTTTGAACCTTGAAGAAAACGACGAAGCAAAAGCAAAAGCGGACGTAACGAAAATGTGTGAAGAACTTTTGGCAAATACGGTTATCGAAGATTATACGATCGAGATTGTCAAATGAAAGTAAGCATCCTTCAATTTCCCGGGACAAACTGCGAGTACGATACGAAGTATGCTTTTGAGATGTTGGGTGCACAAACGCAGATCGTGTGGCACAAAGCAACCTCTATCCCGGAGGATACTTCGCTTCTCGTAGTTGCCGGAGGATTTAGTTACGGGGATTACCTCAGAAGCGGTGCGATTGCAAAATTCAGCCCCGTAATGCAAGCGGTAAAAGAGTACGCTGCCAAGGGTGGAAAAATACTTGGGATCTGTAACGGATTTCAGGTTCTTACCGAAGCGGGACTCCTTCCCGGAGCGCTTAAGAGAAACGAAAGCCTGCACTTTTTATCGAAGCACCATCACCTCAAAGTGGAAAACAACGATAACGTGTTTTTGACAAAACTTGCCAAAGGCGACGTAGTAAATATCCCTATAGCACACCACGACGGTAACTACTATATAGATGAAGCAGGGCTTGCAGAGCTTTATGCAAATAACCAAGTGCTTCTCAAATACTGCGATGCAGAGGGCGCAATGAAAAATCCAAACGGGAGCGTCGATGCGATAGCAGGCGTTTGCAACAAAGAAAAAACGGTTTTCGGTCTTATGCCGCACCCCGAACGTGCCATGGAAGCACTTTTAGGCTCAAACGACGGAGTCAAGATGCTTCAAGGATTTTTAGAAGCGTGAAAACACTCCTACTTTTAGGAATTTTTTTATTATCTGCACTTTTTGCAAACGAATCTTTTGACGAGGATACGAATCAGACACAAGAGTTTCGTTCCGCGCCGAAAGTGCTCTATCTAAGCACTACGAAGATCCCCCAAAGAATACTCAAAGGGGAGATTTTTGCTTATACCATCAAAACACTTGCAACACTTGAAAACTTCAACGATATAACCTACAAACAAGAAAACGCTATCGGGCTAAATTCGCTCCATGCCATACCTTACAGAAAAAAAAGCGACAGATATTTTTACGATACGTTCTATTTTTTGGTAACCCAAAGCCAAGCAAGGCTGCCCGATTTTACCGCGACGATCCATGTGGAAGGGGAGAAAACCTATCCGGATGCGACACTTTACGGGCAAGAACTCAACATCGTAACACTCAATCCAAAAAACGATTTTGCCAATATTATCGCCGATTCTTTCGAGATCGTCGAGTATAAAACCACAAGCTACGACGATACGCATAATATAGTCGTTTTCGTGGCAAAAGCACATAATTGCGCTATCTCGGCGCTTCATCTTAACAACGTGGTCAAACAGGGGATCGAATCGATAAGCAAATCCCATTTTGAATCGAAAATTACCTATTTTGCAATAGTAGAGAAGGGGTTGGAAAATCTTAATTTCTCCTATTTCAATTTAAAAAACAACAACTACTCCCTTTTGAGCATACCGATCATCGTCGATGACGACAGTGTTGCAACGCAGAGCGATTTAACCCCCAAAGACTATTCCAAAGATACCCTCAAGGTCTCTATTGCGCTCGGCGTTGCATTGATGGGTGTCGTATTGCTTGTATGGCGACGCAAATATATCTATGCGGTCGTCGTTATCTTTCCTCTTGGGTATGCCGCGACGATTCTCGTGCCTGCTAAAGATGTGTGCATACAACCAAACTCGCCGATCTACTTGCTGCCTATGGAACATGCCACGGTTTTTGAAACGACCTCGACGCAGATAGCGTTGCAAAAAGAGGGGAGTGTAGAGCACTTTACCAAGGTAAAACTTCAAAACGATAAAATAGGATGGGTGAAAAATGAAGATATTTGCGCATATTAGTTGGCTTTTTGCGACGATTATTATCTTCGCTTCGCTTACTTTGATGATTCTTATTTTCCATTTCGTACCCCGTCCCAAAGCGCAAAAAATAGCTGCATGGCTGATTCGGTTGAGCACTTTTTTTAGAGTCGAGATCCAAGGGAAAGAGGATCCGCAAGCGCAGATGTTTCTTTTGAACCACCAAAGCGATCTTGATATAGGGATTATGGAAACGACCACAAGCAGGAACTTGGCATGGGTAGCCAAAAAAGAGCTTTTCGATATGCCTTTTTTCGGGCTAGCGCTGCGCTTGCCCGAGGATATCGCCGTAGAACGCGAAAGCAAAACCTCTCTTATTAAGCTGCTTAAAGATGCCAAAGAGAGGCTCGATCAAGGAAGGGTGATCACGATTTTCCCCGAGGGTACGCGCGCTACGACGGGTAAGATGCTGCCGTTTAAATCGGGGGCAAAGATGGTTGCGGACAAATACGCATTGCGTGTGCAGCCTATCGTACTGATGCAGAGTGCAAAGTACTACAATATCAAAGAGTTCTATTATAAACCAGGAACCGTGAAGGTGATCTACATGGACTCTTTTATTGCGGATAAAAGCGATCCGAACTGGTTGAACGATTTACGCACAAAAATGCAGAAGGTATACGACGATGAGTTGGCAAACAATCCTCGCCATAGGTAGCGGCGGGTTTATCGGGGCGCTTTTGCGCGCCTATCTGCACGGATTTATCTCCCATAAACTTCCCCATACGCTTCCGTTCGCTACGCTTGGGATCAATCTCTTAGGCAGCTTTTTCATGGGTGTTTTGATCGCCTTTTTTCTCTATACGAGCTTTTTTTCGCCGAGTGCGAAGTCGTTTTTGACGACGGGAGTTTTAGGGGCTCTTACCACTTACTCTACGTTTGCTATAGAAACCCTTTTTTTATTGCAAGGGGGGCATCTGCTCTTGGCATGTACCAATCTTGTTCTTAACGCACTGGGAACGGTTATCGCAAGTGCCGGAGGTTTTTACGCGGTGAAATATTTTTTTGCCAAAGGGGTATAATCTTTCCAACATGCCATGGCATGTATGGCATGTGCAAGAATCGTTTAAACTTTTGCGCGAATCGCTTCGATGGTACGGCGAAGCTCCTCTTGGAGTCTTGCAAGGAGGTGGCGCTTTTTCTCCTGATCGGTCTCTTTTTCGAGTTCGGAACAAAGGGTGTAGACGAGGGTGATCTGCAGATTGCCGCTGACCCCTTTGAGCTTGTGGATAAAGTCGTGGAACTTTTTGGTGTCAAGTATGCTTGCATCAAGTCGGTTTTCAAAATCGCCGTAGGTGTCGGCATAACTTTTGAGAATCGCAAAAACCTTCTCATCACTTAGGAAAAACGAACTTTTTAATTTCGCAAGATCGACACCGTATATTTGGGGGTATAGCTCCTCTTTTGGTGCCTGAACGAGTTGCTTTTGCGAACTTGCACCGAGGTATTGGAGCAATATCTCTTGCAGGATATCTGCATCAAGGGGTTTGGCTATATGCTGTTGCATCCCCGCTTGTTTCGTCTCCTCTTTGTCTTTTTCCATTACGGCGGCGCTGATAGCGATAATGGGGAGGGTTTTGCCCATTTTTCGTATCATTTTCGTTGCTTCAAGACCGTCCATTTGTGGCATGTGGATATCCATAAAAATGATATCGTAGTCGTTTTGTTTGACAAGCTCGAGAGCCTCCTGTCCGTTGTTTGCAACCTCTACATCAAGACCGTAGTAGAGCAGATTCTCTTTGGCGACGATCTGATTGATTTCGTTGTCTTCGACCAAAAGCGCTTTGGCAGAGAAGGTGAGACGCTCATGCGTATGCGCCTCTTGGGTATGGGTCGTATCCTCCTCGTGAAGTATGGCATCTAGGAGTGCTTGGGGGGTGTAGGGTTTCGTGAGCACTTTTTCGACGGGGATATTCTTTGTTCGTGCTTCTTCTAAGAGGGCTTCTTTGGAATATGCGGTGATCATAAGGATCGTAGGAAACTCGTCGTGAAGTTTGCGATAGAGTTCCTCTAAGGTATCCAAACCGCTCAGCTGCGGCATTTTCCAATCGAGTAAAACGGTGTCGTATCGTTGTTTGTGTACCGCTTCTATCGCTTCGTTGCCGTTTGCACAGGCACTTGCACGGGCTCCCCAGCTCTCTAAGAGCGAGGTGAGAACATTACGCTCTATCTCGTTGTCGTCTACGATAAGGAAGTTCTTGTTTTCTAGCGCCGATGCCTCTTCAAGCAAAAGCTGCTTTTGTTTTTTGGCGGCTAATTGCAGGGTAAAGAAAAACGTGGAGCCTGCATTTTTTTCGCTTTGGATCCATATTTTCCCATCCATAAGCTCTATAATCTGTTTGCTGATCGTAAGCCCCAACCCCGTTCCTTGGTATTTTCTCGTGATGGAGTTGTCTGCCTGAGAAAAAGGCTGGAAGAGCCTCTCTTGTTCTGCTTTGCTCAGACCGATCCCCGTATCTTCTACGAAAAATTCTAAGGTAAGGGTATTTTTTTGCGTATCGAGCAGTTTTGCACCGACGCGAATATACCCTTTTGAGGTGAATTTCACGGCGTTGCCTACGAGATTGTTTAGCACTTGCGTGATGCGCAGCGAATCCCCTAAAAGGGTTTGGGGGATTTTGGGATCGATATCGAAGTAAAAATCGAGCCCTTTTTCAAAGATTTTGTACCCGAAGAGATCGTTAACGTTGACAAAAAGCTCGTCCAAAGAGAACGCTCGCTTCTCCATGGAGAGTTTTCCCGCTTCGATTTTGGAGTAATCGAGGATATCGTTGATAACATTCAAAAGCGCTTTTGAGGAGGATTTTGATTTTAAAAGATACTCTTGCTGCTCCTTGCGAAGGTGTGTTTTGAGTACGAGATCGGTTAGACCTATGATCCCATTAAGCGGGGTGCGTATCTCATGGGACATATTCGCCAAAAATTCGCTTTTTGCTTTGTTGGCATGTTCGGCGGCAAGTTTTGCCTCTAGCAGCTCTTGTTCGATCTTTTTATTTTGCGTGATATCAATCCCCACCGCGGTGATATAATCGATAGAACCGTCCTCTTTCGTCACTAGAGTATTGGACCATTGAAAGATGCGTCGCTCTTTGTTTTTGGATATCCATGCACTTTGGTGGTCTTGGATCATTTTACCGTTTTTGGCATCTTCGATGATAGCGAGCACCTTCGCTTTCTCCTCGTGATCGAGCAGACGTGTCCAAAAATAGGGCTTGGAGCTAATCTCTTCTTGAGAGTAGCCGCTAAATTTTTGTCCGTAGCTGTTGAGGCGGATCATCCTTCCGTGGGCATCGATCACCGCAATAATAGAGTTTGCGCTGTTGAGGATGGTGGAGATAAAGTTCTTCTCTTTGAGGCTGTTTCGCTCAAGCTCTTTCTCTTTGGTGAGATCGTGGAATGTGGCATAGAGAAGCGGCTGCCCATCAAGCATGATTTTAATGACGTTGACAGAGATATCTAAAAGGGAGCCGTCTTTTTTCTTGTGCTTGGTCAAGAAATGATCCCATCCGTTTTTAAGGATATTTTGCTGGCGTGCCGCGATCTCCTCTTGCGTTTCAAAAGCTTCTATATCGGAGATACACAGTTGCGCAAACTCTTGGGGTGTATAGCCGTAAAGTTTGTACGCCCGCTCGTTAAACTCTATAAACCTTCGGTTCATATCGACAAGCACGATCCCATCAAGTGATTTTTGGAAAAGGGTAGAAAATTTGATCTCCGCTTTTTGGATGGCATCGTTTATTTTTTTGTTTTGGTCGATGTCGGTATGAGAACCTACAATCTTGATAGGGTTGTCGTTGGCATCAAAGCTTGCGCGTCCCCTGGTGAGAACCCACTTGTAGCTTCCGTCTTTGCAGCGCATCCTTATCTCGGCGATATAGGGGTTGTGCTGCGGGTCTTGAAAATGTTTTTGCAGGGTTGACTCAAGGCGTATTTTGTCCTCAGGGTGGATCAGTTCGAAAAAGGAATCAGAGCTGTTTTGTATCTCTTCGTCTTCATAGCCGAGCATACTTTTCCACTTCGGCGAGAGGTAGGTGACGCGGTTTTCGATATCCCAGTCCCATATTCCGTCGTTGATCGCATCCAAAACGAGTTCAAAGCGCTCTTTGAGTTTCGTAGTTTCTAGCTGGAGGTTGATTTGTTCGGTTATATCGGTGATATACCCTACAAAGTAAATAATCTCTTTGTCGTGGTTTTTGAGCAAAACGGTGTAGTCGAGCACCCATTTGGTGTGCCCCTCTTTTGTGATGATGCGGTAGGGGGCGTGCTTAAAAAACTCCTCTTGGCTTTTGGCTCCCTCTTCGACCTCTCTTGTGACCCTTTCTATATCCTCTTTGTGGATGATCGAAGCATAAGGGATCACCCCCTCAATAAACTGCTCGTGCGTATAGCCGAAAAGCCGCTCAACCCCACTCGAAGCATACGCCACGCTCCATGCTGCGTCGTTGTTCCATTTAAAAAGAACCGAATCGCTCTTGTCAAAGAGCGAGAGCAGGCTGTTTTGCTCTTGGGTTTTCTCCTCCAAAAGGTTTTTTTGCCCCAGAGTACGCAAGAGAAACAAAAAGATCAAAAGGAGCAAAAAGCTCAAAATAATTTTGATAAATTTGCTCGTATAGAGGATATGGCTGATAAGGCTGCTTGGTTCGTACGCGACAAGCCATGCGGCAACTTTATCGGTGTCGGTCTGCATGATGGGGTAGAAAGAGACGGCGGTCGTTTCTTCGTTGATCGTCGTATAGAGAGAAAACTTCTCTTTTTTCGCCATCTTTTTTTCTATCGATTCCAAAAGGGGTGCAAGAGCGTTTTTTTGGTTATGGGGGCATTCTTGCAATGTTTTGATTTGGGAACTCGTAACCAAATAGGCGGGGCTTTCCAAGCTTGTGACGTATTGGAGTATCAGTTCGTTCTTGTCGGCGACTTTTTCAAGTAATATCTGTTTGCTGACCAAAAAATGGGAGTGTATTTTACTGACGTTGGTGAGGTAGTCTTGTAAAAGTTCGCTCGGGAAAGAAAATTCCACCGCCCCTATATGGGTATGTTCGGCGTCGTAGAGGGGGTAGACGTTGCGAAAAGCATGGGCAAGCAAGCCTTGGTTAAATCCCCGTACGATTTTTTTGTTTGCATTGGCATGTACGAAATCTTTTCTGATAGCAGAGAGATCGTCGCCGTAGATATCGACTTTGTGCATCCGTAAAAAAGAGGTGTTTTGGGGAAGGACGAAATGGTATTGGAGGACATGGTTTTGTTTGTATTTTTCATAAAAAGGAAGCGCAATCTCTTGAAGCTCTTTGCGTAAGCGGGAGAGTTCGAGAGGATCAACCGTTTTCGAGGCTTGGGAAAGAATGCTCAGTATGCGCGGATCGTTTTGGGTTTCTTGATAAAACAAGTCGGCGATTTTGATCTGGTTGTAGAGAAAAATATCGTAATGGATCTCGAGTGCCCCGATATGTTTATCTAAAACGCTCTGAATTCTGTTTTTTGCGTCGTATTCGCTGATAAAATAGATAACCGCGACAAGAGCGATATAGGCAAAGGCAAAAAAGGGGATATTTTTTTTCATATGTTTTCCTGATAACTCACGACAAATAGAGAGTCTATTGTACTCAAAATAGTTTAAAGTAATGAATATTCGGGAAAAATAAGGAAGATTTACGTGGAAAATGGTGGAGGCGTGCGGGATCGAACCGCAGTCCAAAACCAAGCTACTCCTAACGTCTACATGCTTAGAGAAGTTGTTAGGGTTTAATCTTGCTTCGCACAACTTGCAAGGCTACACAAGACGATTCTCTAAGGTTCTTCTTAGGCGCGAGACGAACCTAAGGTATATCTACATAAGGGTGATACTTCGAATCCTGCCTATCTAGAGTCAACAGGTGAAGCAGCCCGCCTCTAAGGAGGGGTTAAAACTTATGCTACTGCGTAAGCTGGGCGATAATTTGTGTTGTTTGCGTTTATTCGCGTTGAGCCGTATAACGGAGATGCTCAGTCCGGCATGCAATTAAAAGCTACCTGATCCTGTCGAAGCCAAGTCGCCCCCAAATCCGATTTGCATTATAACAAAGTTCGGTAATAAAACTATGCCTTTGGCATGTTGCATAAACTTGATAGTGCTAAAATCGTTTGATTGTTACAAAAAAGAAGTGGTGGCCAATCTCGGAATCGAACCAAGGACACAGTGATTTTCAGTCACTTGCTCTACCGACTGAGCTAATTGGCCATTTGAAATAAAGTTTTTAAAAGAAGTGGTGGCCAATCTCGGAATCGAACCAAGGACACAGTGATTTTCAGTCACTTGCTCTACCGACTGAGCTAATTGGCCATCTTTTAAAGAGCGAAATTATATCTTTGGTGTGCTGAAAGTTAGCTTATGGCATCAACCGCCTCTTTGAACTCTTCGCCGCGATGGGCGTAGGATTTGTATTCGTCAAGACTTGCCGCCGCAGGGGAGAGGAGGGCAATTTCCCCCTTTTGAAGCACTTGATCGATCTTTGAGACCGCATCGCGGAGGTTTTGGCATGCCACAAAAGAGATGCCGTGATTGTGCGCTAGGGTGCAGAGCTTTTCTTTGTTGGAACCGATGGTGTAGATCGTAATCCTTTTATTTTGTAAAAAAACAAAAAGCTCCTCCAGATCGGCTCCTTTATCGTCTCCGCCGAGGATAAGGCGGATTGGAGAATCCCCATAGCGCTTGCATGCCGCGATGGCTGCATCAAGGTTGGTAGCTTTGGTGTCGTTGACCCAAAGGCGCCCTTTGGCATCGTGCAGCTCCTCTTGGCGGTGCGCTTCGATTATGAATGCATTGATCTTCTCATAATCGGTGAGGTCAAAAAGAACCTTCTCGACCGCCATCGCTAAAACGGCATCTTCTAAAAAAGCGCCCTTAAATCGGATCTTTTTGCAATCGAATCCGAGCTTAGCTGCCAAATCTTCGGCATCTTTGTAGGTGAGCAGGTGTGCACGGGTCGGGGTGTTTTTATAGCACTCGGGGATGATGGCAACCGAACCCTCTTGCATCATCGAGAGGGGTTTGAGCTTTGCCGCGACATACTCCTGCATGCTTCCATGCCAGCTGATATGATCTTGGCTTAGGGGCAAAAGGACGTAGATATCGGGTTTAGCGCTATTGGTGTAGTGGATCGTAAAGGAGCTTGTCTCTAACACCCAAATCTTGGCATGTGGATCAAGTTCGCTAAGCGGAGTGCCTATATTGCCCCCCTCGATCGAACCGCGCTCCTTTAAGAGGTGCTGGATCATCTGCGTCGTGGTTGTTTTGCCGTTGGTACCGCTGATCCAGATGCTAAAAGGGGCATTTGCGACGAAAAAATCGTAGTCGCTGATGAGGTTTTTTGCTTTTTGGATAAGCGGATTGTGCGGCGGGATCCCCGGAGAGGTGATCTCTAGGTCTGAGAGTTCGGGATCAAACATGCCAGACGGGCGCACTTCAAACCCCTCTTCATCGCGGTAAGGCTCACGTACTTTGTCGTCGTAAAATACGGCATGAGGCAATTTTTTGGCGATCGCTTTGGTGGTTTTGCCATAACCAAATAGGGAAACTCTTTGCATCAGCGAATCTTTAACGTGATAAGTGCCAAGAGATTCGAGAGCACTGCAATGATCCAAAATCGCACGATTATCTTGTTTTCTGCCCATTTTTTCATCTCAAAATGGTGATGGATGGGCGCCATAAGAAAAACGCGCTTTTTACGGAGTTTGTAGCTTCCCACTTGGAGGATCACCGAGAGGGTTTCGATGACGAAGATGGAACCGATGAGCAGCAAAAGGATCTCGCTTTTGGAGATGATCGCCAGATATCCCAAGAATGCGCCGATAGTAAGGGAACCACTATCTCCCATAAACACCTCTGCGGGGTGGCAGTTGTACCATAAAAACCCAGTAAGAGCTCCCATAAGCGCGCTTGAAACGATGACAACCTCTCCCACGTCGAAACTCGGCATAAGAAGGTAGGAACTGATAACGCTGTTTCCCGTGATATAGATGATGATACTAAAAGAGGTAAGGGCGGCGATGGAGGGCACCGTAGCAAGCCCGTCTAGTCCGTCGGTAAGGTTGACCGCGTTGGAGGTTGCAACGATCACCAAACACCAAAAAGCGATCGCCAAAACTCCCATATCCAAAACGGGCGTTTTAAGAAACGGAACGTAGAGTTGGGTATCAAAATCGGCAAAGAGGCATAAAAAAGCGGTGATAACGAGTGCCGAGAGGATTTGCAACACCATTTTCGTGCGCGCTTTAAGCCCCGCCAAATTTTGATTTTTTTTGATCTTCGCAAAATCGTCTTGAAACCCGATAAGTGCGAAAAGAACAAGCGTTAATACGGCTCCGAGTGCAAAAAGATTGGAGAATTTAATGGTCAGCAAAGAGGCGATAACCGTTGAGCCGATAAAAACTATCCCTCCCATGGTAGGGGTTTTTGCTTTTTCCTGATGGCGTTCTGGTGCCCATGAATTGATCGGTTGCACACGCGAGGTTTGCTGCGCCCAGCGGATAAAACGGGGCATAAGAAAAAGGGTGAAAGACAGAGCGAGAAAAAACGCCACACCCGCGCGGATCGTGATGTAGCCAAGTAGGTTGATTTGTAAAATTTCATGAAGCCAATAGAGCAAAAGTGTGTCCCTAAAATGGAATAAAAGCGACATTATAGTATAATCCGCTAAATCTTTCTTTTAAAGGAATAAAATTGGCAAAAAAAGCTATTTTAGTCATAACGGACGGGATTGGATACAGCGAAAAAACAAAGTACAATGCATTTTATAACGCTTCCAAACCCACCTACGATACGCTGTTTCAAACCACTCCTTATGCTTTGATCGATACCTTCGGTCTAAGCGTCGGGCTTCCCGAGGGGCAGATGGGAAACTCCGAAGTTGGGCATATGACGATAGGAAGCGGCAGGATTTTGTACCAAGATTTGGTCAAAATCTCTCTTGCCCTTCAAGACGGTTCTTTAGAAAAAAACGAAGTGCTCAATGAGCTTTTAAATGCCTCGGACAGGCTTCATCTGATCGGGCTTATGAGTGATGGCGGGGTGCATTCGCATATCGAACACTTTATGGGACTTGCCGACATCGGAGCAAAAGCGGGGAAAAAAGTATTTTTACATCTTATCACCGACGGTCGCGACGTCTCTCCCACCTCCGCGATCAAGTTTTTGGAGCAGGTTGCGCCCCACCTTAATGAAAACGTAACCATTGCTACGATCTCGGGACGTTTTTATTCGATGGACAGGGACAACCGCTGGGAACGCGTGCAAAAAGGGTATGACGCAATCGTACATGCCATGCCAAAAACCCAAAAAGATGCGGCTGCGTACATTCAAGACTCCTATGCGGCGGGGGAGACCGATGAGTTTATTCTCCCATGCGCGTTTGGCATGTACGAGGGGATGCAAGAGGGGGACAGCGTTTTAACGATCAACTTTAGAAGCGACCGTATGCGAGAAACGGTGAGCGTTTTAGCCGATCCCGCTTTTGGCGGCTTTGAGCGGGAATATAAAAAGATCCATCTTGCAACGATGACGGAGTACGACA
Organism: Sulfurimonadaceae bacterium; assembly: GCA_963664885.2. Taxonomy (GTDB): domain Bacteria; phylum Campylobacterota; class Campylobacteria; order Campylobacterales; family Sulfurimonadaceae; genus Sulfurimonas. Next base: position 201,460 of record CAXXSB010000008.1, on the reverse strand, counting down.
AAAGTTTCCCTTACCCCGTTCTTTTTAGAAAAGAATCCCCTAAAAATACCCTTGCAGAGGTGATCTCTGGGGCAGGATTGCGTCAATTGCATACGGCAGAAACGGAAAAATATGCACACGTAACCTTCTTTTTAAACGGGGGAATCGATGAGCCTTACGAGAATGAAACACGCGTACTTATCCCCTCTCCGAAGGTGAAAACCTACGATGAAAAGCCTCAAATGAGCGCTCCAGAAGTGGGCGAAACGGTGCTTAAAGGTATAGAAGAGGGGTACGACTTCATCGTCGTAAATTTTGCCAACGGCGATATGGTCGGGCATACGGGTGATTTTGAAGCGGCGATCAAGGCGGTCGAGGCGGTCGATGCCCAGCTTGGCAAAATCGTCGCCAAGGCCAAAGAGAACGGCTACGCGATCGTACTTACGTCCGACCACGGAAACTGCGAGGAGATGCGCGATGATGAAGGGCATGTGCTTACAAATCATACGGTAGGCAAGGTGTGGTGTTTCGTCGATGCCGAGGGTGTGACGCAGGTGCAAAGCGGAGGGCTTAACAATATAGCGCCTACCGTTTTAAAACTGATGGAGCTTCCGATCCCTTCGGAGATGGATGCACCGTTGGTGTAAGTATGGCATGCCATTGATGTTAGACACTTTATGAGCAAAGCCCATAAAGTGGCAGGGACAAAATGTCCCTACAACCCCCTAAAGCTACCCGTATCATTCGGATACGGGAGACAAACCGACAACTTACACAGATGCGTGGGATCGGTTAATTTAACAATAAAGGAAAACAATGAAATTTAGCGGAACAAACGTATTGGTAACAGGTTCGAGTCGCGGTATCGGCGCAGAGATTGCAAAAGTGTTGGCGGGGTACGGTTTAAAAGTATGGATCAACTACAGAAGCGGCGCGGCAGAAGCAGATAAAGTAAAAGAAGCGATCGAAGCAGCGGGCGGAAGAGCCGCGGTTATCGGTTTTGACGTAAGCAACGAAGACGCTTTCGTTGATGCGATCAAGACGATCGTCGATTGCGACGGAGAACTCTCTTACCTCGTAAACAATGCGGGGATCACAAACGACAAGCTTGCACTTCGTATGAAAACGGAGGATTTCATGAGTGTGATCAATGCGAATTTGACCTCTTGTTTTGTGGGGTGCCGCGAGGCGATGAAAGTGATGCGCAAGAAAAAATTCGGTTCGGTGGTTAATATCGCTTCGATCGTAGGCGAAACGGGCAATGCAGGGCAGACAAACTACTCTGCAAGCAAAGGCGGGGTGATCGCGATGAGTAAAAGTTTCGCACTCGAAGCGGCAACAAGCGGCATCCGTTACAACACGATCACTCCGGGGTTCATTGCAACCGAGATGACCGATGTTTTAAGCGATGAGATAAAAGAGAGTTTTACATCGAAAATCCCTATGGGACGCTTTGGAAACGCGGCAGAAGTAGCCGAGGCGACGGCATTTTTGCTCTCGGATCATTCTAGTTATATTACGGGTGAGACGCTCAAAGTCAACGGCGGAATGAACATGGCATAAGAGATTTTCTCTTATGCAGCTCTTCTAAACCCCTTTATTTATTTTCCCTTGCTTTTCACATAACTTAAGTTAATTATGCTACAATTACGAGATTTTATACTTAAATACAGGAGCTATAATGGCACTTTTGGATGATATTAAAGAAGTAGTAGTTGAGCAATTAAGCGTCAACCCGGACGAAGTTAAAGAGGATTCTAAATTCGTTGAGGACTTAGGTGCTGACAGTCTTGATGTTGTTGAACTAGTAATGGCTTTAGAAGAAAAATTCGATATCGAAATCCCTGATGATGAAGCAGAGAAAATTCAAACTGTTAAAGATGTAGTAAACTATATCGAAAGCAAAAACGCGTAATTTTCGTTTTTCGAGGTACGCTTACCGGGGCTTCCCGGTAACAAATGTTTTTTAAAATTACAAAACAAATAGTTTTAAAAAGTATTTTATATATTTTTATGGAGAATATGAATGAAAAGAGTCGTAGTTACCGGTATAGGCATGATCAATGCGGTTGGAAATGATAAAGAGAGTTCTTTTAAAGCGATTTGCAACGGGGAGTGCGGTATAGACACCATCACTCTTTTTGATCCAAGTAACTACAGCGTAACGATAGCGGGAGAGGTAAAAAACTTCGATCCTGAAAGCGTTATGGATGCCAAAGAGGTCAAAAAAGCAGATCGTTTTATCCATTTAGGTCTTAAAGCAGCGCAAGAGGCGATGCAAGATGCCGCGATCCCAGAAGGTACGGATATGGAACGTTTCGGAATCAGTGCAGGTTCGGGTATCGGGGGTCTTCCTGCGATTGAGAGAAACTCTATTATTATCGAAACAAAAGGTCCTAGAAGAATCTCCCCTTTCTTTATCCCTTCGGCACTCGTTAATATGCTCGGCGGATTCGTATCGATCGAACACGGTACAAAAGGTCCCAACCTCTCAAGCGTTACTGCTTGTGCGGCAGGAACACATGCCATCAACGAAGCAGCCAAAACGATTATGTGCGGCGGTGCCGATAAGATGCTTGTCGTAACTGCGGAATCGGCAGTAACTGGTGCGGGTGTCGGCGGTTTTGCGGCAATGAAAGCACTTTCAACACGTAACGACGATCCGAAAAAAGCGTCACGTCCTTTTGATGCAGAGCGCGACGGTTTCGTTATGGGCGAAGGCGCAGCAGCACTTGTTTTAGAAACATATGAAGATGCCGTTGCACGCGGTGCGCATATCTACGCAGAGATCGCAGGTTTCGGCGAAAGCGGCGATGCAAACCATATCACTACGCCAAGCCTTGACGGTCCGGCACGTGCTATGAAAGCGGCATACACAATGGCAGGCAAACCGAAAATCGATTATGTAAACGCGCACGGTACGAGTACGCCTATCAACGATAAAAATGAAACGGCGGCGGTCAAAGAGTTGCTCGGCGGTAAAGAAAACTGCCCTCCGATGAGTTCTATTAAAGGACAGATCGGTCACTGCCTCGGTGCCGCAGGGGGGATTGAAGCGGTTGTATGTTTGATGGCGATGCGCGATGGTATCATCCCTCCGACAATCAACTATGAGAACCCCGATGAGAATTGTGATTTAGATTATGTTCCAAACGTAGCTAGAAAAGCGGAACTGAGCGTGGTAATGAGTAACTCTTTCGGTTTCGGTGGGACAAACGGCGTTGTTATCTTCAAAAAAGTCTAAACGAAGGAACAACATTGGCTACCTATTTAGATTTTGAACAAAAAATAAAAAATATCCAAGAAGATATCGTGGCGGCACAAGTGCGTCACGATACCCATGCGGTTGAGATTCTGCAAAAATCATTGGAAAAAGAGGTTGCTAAAACCTATAAAAATCTCTCACCTTACCAAAAGCTTCAGCTTGCACGTCACCAAGACCGACCGTACGCTATCGATTATATCAACCTTATTATGCGCGACAAGTATGAGATCCACGGGGACAGACATTTTAGCGACGATGCTGCCATCGTATGTTTTATGGGCTATATCGGCGGCGAAAAAGTGATGGTAATCGGAGAACAAAAAGGGCGCGGTACAAAAAACAAGCTCAGAAGAAACTTCGGTATGCCCCATCCAGAAGGGTATAGAAAAGCACTTCGTGCGGCAAAACTTGCCGAGAAATTCAATATGCCGATTTTGATGCTTATCGACACTCCGGGCGCGTATCCTGGGCTCGGTGCTGAAGAGCGCAACCAAAGCGAAGCAATTGCGAGAAACCTTTTGGAACTCTCGCAGCTTGATACCCAAACTATCTCCGTAGTTATCGGCGAAGGGGGAAGCGGGGGAGCACTTGCAATCGGTGTTGCCGATAGACTTGCGATGATGCGTTACTCCGTATTTAGCGTTATCTCTCCTGAGGGGTGTTCGGCTATTTTATGGAACGATCCAGCAAAAGCGGAAGCTGCGACAAATGCGATGAAAATTACGAGCGAAGACCTTAAAGAGCTAGGGCTTATCGACGCCGTGATAGATGAGCCTCTTATCGGAGCGCACAGAGATAAAGAGGGGAGTGCAAAAGCACTTGCCGATTATTTTCTCAACGAGCTTGCTCATTTACGAGCTATGAGCGCACAAGAGCGCATGGATGCAAGATACCAAAAGCTTGTAGGCGTAGGTGCGTTTTCGGAGTAAAATTACTCCGAAATATTTTCCTCTTCCGCAGAATATGTTTGCGGATCGAATTTCGGACGTTTGAGTCTTTTCCCCTCTTTTGAAAACTTTATAAGTTCCTCCACCGTTTTTACATTTTCGTCAAGATGCTTGAGCGATAAGATAAAAAGTTTATAGGTCGTCATAACGTCCGACATTGCTCTATGATGGGTCGCTTCGGGATGCAGATCGAAGGCGCTGTTGAGATACGAAAGTGCATATCGGTAAGATTCCAGGGTTCTCTCTGCAAGAGCCAAAGAGCAAAGAGTGCGGTTTAAAAGGGGTTCTAGCCCGATTTTTTGCATACTTTGGGAGATAAATTTAAAATCGAATTTGACGTCGTGTGCTACGAAAACCGAATCTGATAAAAAGATTTTAAATTTATGCAGTACCTCTTGAAGCGGCGGGGCATCTTTGGTGTCCGCTACGCTGATCCCGGTAATCTGCGTAATATGCTCGTTGATCTGGCTACATGCCACAAGAGATTCAAACCTGTCGATGATAGAGCCGTTTTGCACTTTTACCGCCGCAATCTCTATAATCTGATGCTTGTCGATTTTAGAGCCGTTTGTCTCGATATCTACGATACAAAAAACTGCTTCTTCGATGGGAAGAAATTTCGTTTGAAAGAAATACGACCCCTCTTTTTTTACGATCTCAAGCCCCTGTGCATGCCAAAGCTCAAGACTCAAGTCGATATCCTCTTTGAGCTGCTTTTTAAGAGTTTCCGGGGCTAAACCGCTTGTTGCAAGTTTGGATATGCTTTTTTGGTCGAGGCGGAGATTGCTATCGGGCATGAGCGATAAACTCTCTTACTTTTTGGTTCTCTTTTTTCCCGTAAGAAAGCTCAACGCCGCTGCTGACGTCTACCCCGTAAAAACCGTATTTTTTAAGCGAAGCAACATTTTCGGGGGTGAGCCCTCCCGCTAAAATGATTTTGGAGCAGTCGACACCCTCGAACCATTCGATGTTCAGGCGTTTGCCCGAACCGCCGTAGGCTTCGCAGTAGGCATCAATAAGCCTGTACTCTTGCTCATAGGATAAAACATCCTCTTGTTTTTGTGCCCTGACTACTTTAAGATAGGGAACCCGCAGGGCATCGAAAAACGCTTCGTTTGCTTCAAAATGGATCTGTGCCAAAGTTGCCCCCGTTTCTTGGCATGTAGCATTGATATATTCGGGGGTTTCGTTGACGAACAAGGCTACTTTTTCAACAAAAGGGGGGAGTTTTTGAATGATGGCATGTGCCTCTTTGGGGGCAATGTAGCGGGGGGAGGGCTCGTAAAAAACAAATCCGAGCGCATCGGCTCCCGCGTCAATTGCCATCATGGCATCTTCGTAAGAGGTGATGCCGCAGATTTTTACTCTCATACCTGCAGGCTCTTGATCGCTTCTTGTTTGCTTGGATGGTTAAAAACATAACTTCCCGCAACGACGATATCGACACCTACCTCTTTGAGAAGCATGACGTTTTTATCGCTTACCCCTCCGTCAACCTCAATGAGGCAGTTCGGATTGAGGCGGTTGCGCATCTCATTCAGGCGTGCTGCTTTTGGAATAACGCTCTCGATAAAACTCTGCCCTCCAAAACCGGGATTGACGCTCATCAAAAGCACCATATCGAGGTCTTGAAGCAAAAATTCGATCGATTCGGGCGGGGTGTGGGGATTAAGCACGATAGCAGGTTTGATCCCCATAGAGCGGATTTTTTGGATCAAGCGGTGGGGGTGTTTCTCCTCTTCGATATGAAACGAGATATACTCGGGTTTAAGAGGTGCGAAAAGTTCGACGAAAAAGGTGTTGTTCTCTACCATGAGATGGATATCAAGAGGTTTTGTCGCGGCTTTTGCTATGGCACTTACTACGACGGGACCGATAGTAAGATTGGGGACGAAATGCCCGTCCATTACGTCTACGTGAACTAGATCGCACCCTGCTTCGCAGATGGCTTTTACGTCACGCTCTAAGTTTCCGAAATCTGCAGATAATACGCTGGGGGCTACAAGCATCTCTTTCCTTCAAGCAATTTTTGAGCGAATTTTACAGCTTTGTTATTGAGAAGTCCCTTTTATCGCGTAAGAAAAAATAAAAATTTATCATCGTCAAACGAAAGATCGACCTGCACCCCTTTGCGTCCTTCGATTATCTCTAAAAGGGAGTCGATATTCTCATAGGTTCGGGGCAAAGTGATATCGACCCGTACGTTGTGATCGGAGAGGAGGGTTTTCACCTTTCCACCGAGAATGTTTACAAGCTCGGCAAGGGAGTCTAGGATCATCTCCATATCGTCGGTATGCTCTCCGATGAGAAGCTCGCATGCTTTTTTTGCGATCTCTTGAGGGAATACGAGGATCACCATCCCGTCAATATCCCCGTAAAAACCGATGGAACTCGCTATTTTGTCTTTTTTGTGCTCGACGACGATGTGATTAACGTTGGCGGCCTCTTTGATCGCTTTGGCGTTGGTCATCATCTCGATGGTGGAAACCGTAGCGTCGATAAAACGGGGCAGTTCACCCACGAGCACTTTGTTGATAGCGCGTTTTTGTTTAATCGCAGCAGGACCCGTACCGCCGAGTTCTTGAAGCAGCTCTTTGTTTTGGAGAATGTCATCCATCTGGTCGAAAAACATGATCCCCGCATCTTCGAGGGTATCTTTAAAGCTCTCGGGAGTTTTTTCAAATGTCATCCCCACAAAGCAGATAGTAGCGTTGTATTCCGCCGCCGCAGAGGCGAGTTTGGAGAAAAAATTTAAGGCATGTACGTTCATCGAGATAACTTTGTAAGCATCGAAAATAAAGATGCGAAAACCGACGTTGAGCGAGTTGTTGTGGTAGGCGATATTGAACGTAGTGCCGATTTCGTTGTCCAAAAACGAGGAGATGGTGTAGATGATCGCATTTCCCGTGACGCGGCTTGCTATTTTTTGCCCCATCTGCCCCAAATAGGTCTCGGTAACGATAAGGTCGTAGATACCGCTTGTTTCGCTTTTTTGGTTGAATTCCTCTTGGGTTTGCGCAATGATGGGGTTGTGCCCGTTGTCGTGAAGCTCGATCGCCATTGCGGCGCGTTGGGATTTGTCGCTGCTGTAGATCAGCACTTTTTTTGCTTCGTTTTTAAAATTGGGCGCAAAGAGCGCGGCGATCTCTTTGGTTTTAAATATAGAAAAATTCAAATCTTGTTCGTAAAATTTTTTAATTGCCGCATATTTTTTCGTATCGACGTCGCAAAAACCGACCGTAGCTTGGTTTTTGCCGCGGACGCGCACGAACATTTTAATAAAAGTATCGAGACCGTTACGGTTAAAGAAGATCACTTTTTTTAAAGAGACCAGCACCATGTCCACTTTAAGAGCTTCGGTCGCGGCGATATCTTCAAGGGTCAAAAGGGTTTGGGAGTTGATGCCGTCTAAAAAACCCTGCGGGTAAAAAACGGCGATAGAATTGTTGACGACGGCTCTCATGCAATCTCCATAAGTTGTGCAAAATCTTCGTAGATATCGGAGACGAAATCGATTTGAAAATCTATAAAATCGTTAAGTCCCGCTTCGATAAAAAGGGATTGAGAGAGTTCGTAAAAAAGGAGCAAATGCATCCATTTTGCAAGGTTCTTATGCACGGGGTTTGGAACCTCTTTGACCCCCGAAGCCCCTTGAACGATGGAACCGACGCACGAGGGCATCTCCCATTTGATTGCAATCTGCTCGCAGATATCGAAAAGATCGACTTTGCAAAGGCGGTACAAAATAGTGTTGTAATCAAGCTCTTTGACGCTTCGCAACAGCTTTACCTCTTCGAGCCTTTCGCAAAAAAGCGCTTCGGCAACGATGATGCTTGCAGGCAGAAGGGAGATCGCGCTTTGGATATCTTTGTCTTGGATATGTATATGCTCTAGAATATCTTTCCATCGGTTGGAGAGGCGCGCTTGAAGTTCGGCGAAAGACTGGGCATTGAGACGAAATAAAACCCACTTTTTCGGAGAAAGGAGGCTCGTCATATAGTTATAAACCGTCTGCTGCGAGCGTGCTACCCCTAAAATGCCGAAAATTTGGGATATGTCGCTCACTTCGCTTTGAAATCCGTAGATAGGCTTGTTGACGATACTTTTAAGATAGGACTTGAGTGCCGGATCGTTCTGCGCTATTTTTGCCGCTTTTGTTAGTTCGCCGGCATTTAAAAACATCAGAGTTTGTTTTAAAATCGCTCCGCTTGGAGGTATCTTTTCTATATAGGCTTCTATCTGTTGTTTTGTTATCACAAATGCTATCCGTGTTTTTTGAAATTTAATTGCGAAGTATTCTAACTTTAAATATATAAAATGTATATAAATGGTATAATCGTTTTTCTCGAAGAACGATTTTTTGTTTTTTTAAAAAAATAAAAATAACTTAAGTTGCAGTTTTGCTTTAAATTGGTATAATTCGCAACTTTAAACCTAAACAAGGAAGCTCATATGGCAAGAAAATGTGCTATTAGCGGCAAAGGCCCGATGAGTGGGAACAATGTTTCTCACGCTAAAAATAGAACAAGACGTCGTTTTTTACTTAACCTAAGAACTGTGCGTGTAACGCTAGAAGACGGTAGTACTAAGAAAATCAAAATTTCTGCAAGAGAACTACGTACGCTTAAGAAAAATTCTTAGCAGAAGGGGAATTGCTTGAATCTTGCATCAAGGATTCGCAAATTCCTTCATTGGGAGACCGCTCCCAAACCCTACATAACGCTCAACGACGAGCTCTACGCGCAACTTTTACCTTTTAGAACACCTCTTATTTTAATTCAGCTTTGTATGCTTTTGGGTACCCTCGGGTATGTTTACCTAGAAGATTACACAATAATGGACGCTATTTTTCAGACGGGATACACCTTTACAACGGTGGGATTCGGTTCGTTAAAAGAGGGGGAGTTCTCCGCCGCGGGGCAGATATTTACGGTAACGTTGATTATTTTGGGGTTCACCGTTTTTACGATCGCGGTGGGTATCGTCGTAGAGGTTGTGCGCAAGGGCGAACTCAGCAGGATTTTAAAGGAGAGAAGGATGCTTTATAAGATAGCGAGGTTAAAAAAACATTTCGTTATTTGTTACCATAACGAATACACCTTGGAAGTAACGCAAGAGTTACGGCAAAATCATATCCCTTTTGTCGTTATCGATCCAAGGGAGGAGATCCATCAATGGGCGATCGAGCATAAGTATCCCAACTATCTTCAAGCAGAACCCCATTCGGAGATAAGTATGCTCAAAGCGCATCTTGCTTCGGCAAAAGGGTTGATCACCCTCTCTCACTCTATTTCCGACAATATTGCGCTCATCGCATCGGTGCGCCTTTTTGAGAGGGAACATTATCTGCCGCGTCCCTACTACGTGATCTCTTCGGCGGAAAACAGCTCCGATATGGAAAAGCTGAAAAAACTCGGCGCCGATACGGTTGTTTCTCCGACCCGTTTGACGGCGCAAAGGGTGAGTGCCATGGCGGCACGCCCCGATATGGAAAACCTTCTCGAAGAGTTCCTCTACAAAAGCGATAACCCGCTGAATATGGAGGAGATCGAGGTGCCCAAATACAGCTGGGCGGTACTCAAAAAACTGCGTGAAACCCATCTGCGTGATATTACAAACACGTCGGTGGTGGGAATTACGAAAAAAGACGGAAAATTTATGTCGATGCCAAAAGGGGACGTTCTTGTCACAAGCGAGTGTAAACTCCTTGTGATCGGCACCCAATCGGGCATCTCTATGACGCGCGAGCTTTTAAGAAGAAGAGAAAAACCTAAGGAATTAAAATATGTATAAACTTATTGAGGTATCAGAGGGTGTGTGTGCGGCAGATGGTTTTTTTGCCGACGGAATCCATGCGGGATTAAAAAAAGAGGGTGCCAAAGATATCGCTTTTATCTATAGCGACACGCTTTGCGACGTCGCTTCGGTGTTTACTACAAACAAGATGTTTGCAGCACCCATCGCCCACTTTAGAGCCAAGGGGAATTTTCAAACAAATTTCGTAGTGATTAACTCCAAAAATGCCAACGCCATGACGGGTGATGCGGGTGTTCGCGATATCGACGAAGTTTTGGCTACATGCCAAGAGAGTATCGTCAATCCCGTGATGAGTTCTACGGGCGTTATCGGGGTGCGTCTTCCTAAACAAAAGATCATCGAAGGGATGAAACTTTTTGATTTGCGTGCCAAAAACCCTCATGAAGCGGCAAAAGCAATCATGACGACCGATACGTTTTCCAAAGAGAAAGCGTTTCGCGTAGAGCTTGCAGACGGAAGTGCATTTCACATCGGCGCGATGGCTAAGGGCGCGGGAATGATCAATCCTGCTATGGCTACCATGCTTTGTTTTATCACCACCGATGCAGACGTGGGCAAAGAGGTGATGCAGGAGATTTTAGACGAGGTTACGGTGACGACGTTTAACGCAGCAAGCGTCGACGGCGATACTTCCACAAACGACACGGTGATGGTGTTTGCCAACAAAAAAAGCAAAACATTCCATAAAGAAGCATTCAAAGAAGCTCTCCATGCCATCATGCACTTTTTGGCACTAGAGATGGTGCGCGACGGCGAGGGTGCAACAAAGTTAGTGACTTACAAAGTTACAGGAGCAAAAGATAACCACGAAGCCGAAGTGGTCGCAAAAGCTCTTTCAAACTCCCTTTTGGTTAAAACGGCGCTCTTTGGCGAAGACCCCAACTGGGGACGTATAGCCTCTACCGTAGGTGCCAGCGGCGCCGAAGCAGACCCGAAAACGCTCACGATCTCGTTTGAAGATTTGTGCGTATACAAAAGAGGGGAACTGCTCTTTGATGCGGCAATGGAAAACGATGCCGCACAGATCATGAAAAAACCGAGATTTACTATCTCGTGCGACCTAGGTTTAGGCAACGGTGCATTTGAAGCGTACGGATGCGATCTTGGATATGAGTACGTAAAAATCAACGCCGACTATAGAACGTAAATGTCATTTACAAGAACAAAAGTTACTCGACAACAATAAATGTTACTGGAGGATTGAAGATTGGTTCAAAACAATGCAACAATCCTCGACTTCTTCTCAAAATTTCCAAACCAGCCATTTGAATTTGTAATCGTAACCGACATCAATATCAAAGCACATCCTAACTACTACAAAGCAATTTTTAAAAATATCAAAACAAATACGTTTCGTTCACAACTCATAACTCCTGAGATGATGCGATATAAGTATAAAGTCGGTCATATCTATACCAACGGTGAACATGTAGGTCAAAACAAAACTCTTCTAAAAAGTGAGTTTACAGTCAATCAGATAGATGGAATAACATTAGTACGTATATCATCTGTAATAAGTGAAGATGAAGCTAAAAATATCATAGATTACACAGACGTGAATAAATACCTTTTAAGACAATTTGCTCATGTTGAAGAGCAAGAAGAGTGTACGTTGATAATCCCATGCTATACGATTGCAAACAGATTCTATTTTCTATCCTCTTCGATGAAACATGCAATTATGAGCGGGACACTAGGAGAACTATATTATGAGGGTAGTTTTCATCCTAGTCAAAATACAAAAGGTGAAACCGTAGTTCAAATACATATCAAAAAGAAAGCAGGAAAAAAAGACCTGCCTTTCTTGTGTCGGTTTATAGGAAATTCTTTTGCTAAATCAAGACTTGAATATATTTCAAATCAAAAATCCTTGAGTGCAAACTTTGAATATCAACCGATCAAGGCTCAATTTCCAATAAAAGAAGCTTTTGAGATATACGCTTCATACATATACCTAGGAGACGATGAAAGAGGTAAGCCTAAGTACTTAGTCCTAAATATACATTCAGACAACTCAGGGTTAGGATTTGAAGAACTTCACTATAAACAGTTTAGTGCTAAAGCAGATCCAAAAAATGTACCTCCAGAGGCATACCATATTCCTAAAAAATCGAAGAATAAATTTAAAAGAAAAAAGCCTAAAAGAGATAATAAAATTTATACAGGCACACCATCAAGTGAATATATAACTTACACTATACGCACACATGAAAATGAATACTACAAACAAGATGTTTCAATGTATGGCAGTACGATTCATTTGGAAGATGACTCGGAGCCAGCAATTGAAAATATTTCACAACGAGTCGGAAATAGTTTTGAAGCTCCAACAGCTGATGGTGATGAAGAACTCGGTGAAGTTAAAACATCGAATGACCCATATGAAAACAATACAGAGAGGAGAATATTCAACCTTGAAAATTTTTATCAGTTTTATGAAGCTTTGCTTACATTTGCATGCGTAGAAGGCTCAGAGCTTGTTGGACCGATCAAAATAAATAAGATTCAAAACAAGATACAAAATTCTACTAAATCAAAATCTCTTTTATATGGTGAAGAAAAAAGACAAAGAAGATTTTTGTTTGGAGAGCTTGTTTATGATCAAAAAGCTGTGTATATCGTAGAGATAGAGCAAGACAAAAGTTGGGGGCCTTCTACTTGGATATTTTTTACAAGTGAAGATACTGTGCTGTACACTGAAAACGATATGCAAGGGATAATTGAATATTACATCGAAAAGGATCTATCATACGAAGGTTTAACTAACTATGTCGCTGATAACTATGCCCTTTCTTTTGAGCGAAAAGAGCATAAAAAGGGGGATGTTGATGATGATAGTATTGAACGCTGGTGCGAAAGTGTTTTGAAGAAAATAGTAAATATATTGTGATTTGTGCTATATATCATATATACATGATTTACAAAAAAATGCAAAGAACCTAGAATTTTTTTAAAGGTTTGAAATGCAGATTTTTCCAAATATTGATAGAGACAAGCTAGATCAATTCTACATTCGAATTGGTGAAAATGTAAGAAGAGTTAGAACTGAGAAAGGTATAAGTCAACTTGAACTCGCTATTAGTATTGGACATAAAAGTACTTCATTTCTATCAAACTGTGAAAATTATAAAAATCGGGAACACTTTAATTTAGAACATTTGTATTTGATTTCTGATGCTTTGGGTGTAAATATTTGTGAAATTATTATAGGCGCAAATACTAATGAATAATTTGCAGCACATTGTTTCAAAACTCTCAAAATCTTCGGCTGAAGCAGTTCATACTTTTAATCATGATTCCACAACACTGTTTAAATATCTACATATTGTTACAGATGTAGAAAAAGCATATATTCAAAAATTAGAAAGTAAACGTACTCAGAAAGTACTAATTTTTCTTTGCGGCAGCAGTGGGGATGGTAAATCAGCTATTGTTGCAAAGCATCGCGAAAAATTCGCTGCCGACTATAACTTTCATGTAGATGCCACACATAGTTTTATGCCAAATCAAACGGCTATTGAAGCATTAGAATTGAGTTTTTCTAATTTTACACATGGTAATAAATCTTTAGTTGTTGGCATCAATATCGGGATCTTGATGAATTATTTTTCCGATGAAAATAGTTCGAATGATCTGATCAAATCAGCGATAGGAAAGTTCTTAACAACAAAGTATGATTCAGACAATGTTTTCTTTATCAATTTTGAAGATTATTCCAAGTTTGACTTTGATGGAAAAATTATATCATCCAAGTTTATCAAATCAATCTTTCAAAAAATCACTTCAGAATCTAATGAAAACCCTTTTTATAATGCATTTTTGAAAGACATTGATGAAGGGGAAATTTCAAAACTTCATCAAAACTATAAGCTCCTTTCACAGGAACCAATCCAAAATTCGATTATCGAACTTCTGATAACAATACATTTGAAATATGACCAATTCTTGACAACTCGAAGTTTATTGGATTTGATTTACACATTACTCAATAATGAAAAGCTTTTAATTGATCAATTATTTGAAGATGAATCAAATGTAATCATTCAAAATATCCGAAAAGAAGATCCTACTCTTCAACGTTCTTTTTTACTAGATAAGTTTATTTTGGATAGGGCAAGTGCTCATGACGATAAGGATTTAAATGTTTTTATAGATGAATTCAATTCGTTATGTCAAAAGAATTTGATTGATGAACATTCTCCTTCTTCATTGATCCGTCTCTTTTATCTTTTAAAAGAGAGTGAATACGCCAATAATTATCATCAACGATTCAAACAAACTTTTGATAATCATGTCTTACATGACTTTATACGTTTAGTATCACTCCATCATGATTACGATGAGCTGAACAAGAAGACAATACAAGAGTTTTATCAAAAAATCAAAAAAGCTATTTTTATCTATATCAATAAAACCAATCCTACATTATCAAAAAACAATTTAATCGTCATTTCAAATGCTCAAGAAATAATGAGTGCAGTGCCTGTTGATATCTCTCCTGACTGGTCAAAAATCAAATCTTATCAGTCAAACTCATTTATTGAATTTCCTATGTTTTTAAAAATCAATGGTGGAATTTCTATCGAAAAGAAAATATCTTTAAATCTATACTCAATGATTATCTTGATCAATGATGGGTATAGACCTAACAAACATGATAGAAACACCATTATTTTATTTAACGAATTGATCCAATCCATTCTCGAAATAGCTAATAAGTCTAATGAAATTTACTTACTCGCGAACGGTACAAAAATACTTCTCAAAAATGTTGATAATGAAATCGAGGTAGTTCCATATGAAGAATAAATTGAATTCGATTTTAGCTAATGACATTGATACAAAAACTGAAATTAAAAACTTTTATCCTCTTACGACAAAGTTTGACAGAGACTATAAAGTTTTCTCATTTGAAGAAGTTATCGGTTTGTTTGTTGCGACTTTAACCAATAAAAATAGTCAAAAATTTAATGCAGAAACATTTAAAGAACAATGCTTGCGAGTGTGTGAACAAAAAATGGACGATCCTTCATACATTCACATCATTGAAAAAAAATATTTTGCTTCTGGAAAACTTGTACTGGATTCAATGCTTTCATATCAAACATACACACCTAGTATGAATTCTGAAAGGGTCTTTTTTAAAGTCTTTGAGCAAATGTTGGATTGTACCAAGGTAGATATTGATTTTGAAACAGAGTCTAATTTTTTAGACAAAATTATCATCAATGAACTTCATAAGCATCTCGAAGACAAAAATTATACTCAAAGTACATCTTCATATCTCCCTTTTTTAGATAAATTGTTCAATACAGATTTACAAAATCTTTCGAAAAATCGACACTACTTTAAACAAAATATTGAAAAGTTTTTTGAACTCTATTTTTTTCTATACTCATCCCAATTGGCTTTAAATCTTCACCCTATTCAAAATGCACTCAACGTACCAAAAGCACAAGAATTGTATTTCATTCTTAATCATGAAAAAGCGAGTAAAGAGCGAACAAAAGTCGAAGATAGAGGCTATAAAAATCTACGTGAGAAGGTGAAGTATATTTTTCCTTATCTCTCTTTGCTTACTGATTTAGCGAAAGCGGCTGATAATCAAGATTTACGTCTTTACCAACTCAATGAACTTATTGGTGACGATGCTGACGCAATTGCAGCGGTTGATCATTTTAGAGCAGAACTTCGCATAGCAAGAAAACTTCCTCTTCAAGAGAATAGTCAATCTGATTGTATTGATATCGCTTTAAAGCGCTTACTTGAAACCTCATTTGAACAATTTAAAAAAGGCAATATTGTAGATAGACAACGGGCATTAACACAGTTTATAAGTGCTTTTGAACGTCAAATTGCACAGCCATTTATCGTTAATCGTAGAAGAGCTGGAATCGTCCTCGTTTTAGACCAAGACACCTTATTGTTGTTGACAAACCTTTGCATAGGAGCAGAAGAAAAAGTTCGATTCCAAACTTTGATGAAATCTTTTCAGGATAGGGGTGTGTATTTTGATACTAGATCACAAGCCGAATTGATAAGCCTATTTGAAAGAATAGGCAATATAGAGAGAAAAAGCGATAGTGGGGATGCCGTTTATGTCAAATCAACCATTTAATATCTTTCTAGTAGAAAAGCTTATTCATTGGCTTGCCAAAGATATGAGAAGAGGCAAAAAATATCGATTTCATTCAGACAATGAGCAAAATTTACAAGCTTTATATTACGCACTACGTTCATTCTCAAATGATACTGTGAATTTTATTGTTTCTTCTATGGAAGATACAAAAACTTATGAGCTCCCATATATTCAAATTGAGGCATTCAAACTTTTAGTTGTGACCGATACAAATGTCGATGAACGTATGGACCCGAGCTTTATTGCAAATCTCCGTGATGCTCTATTGGATTTTGAAGATGATGTTGCCCTGATGGTTGTTCTGAGTTTAGGTGTGGACACTATTTTAAGTACTACAGAGGAAGTTTCTTTACCTAGTCTTCCTTTAAATCCAAATGTGATTAAAAGCGATCTTGAACATCTAATTAATATTCAAAAAGATAAAAAAGAACTCTATACAGCTTTGCTAAAACGACAATCAAAAGTTATTCAAGAAGAGCAACAATCTGCTTTCGGTTATGAAACTATTTATGAATCAATCGTAGCTAACTCTCTGGATTTTAAACAATATAATCTTTTTTATGATCCTGGTCTCTTCAATGCTAATGACAAAGAGATAGAAAAACGGCTCAATGGTAATGACGATCTTTTTAGAAAAGTACAGAATACGCTTAGAGATTTTCCGAATGAATTGAATGAAAAATTATCAGATTTTTCACCAACTTTTATCAAAAAATATTTCGATTCTGAGGATTGGGAAAATACTCCATATTCAAAAATAGTAGAAGAAATTGACGAACACAAAGTACAGAATATCGTATTTGATGAAAACTCCATGATCTACAGTTTTGATGAACCTAGACGTAGTGATAGTAATACCGTAGCAGGTAAACGCAAGCAAAATATCATTATAGAAACTAATGAAAGTAATATCACATTGAATTTTACCTTCATCGGAAAGCCAATCAAAAAAGAGCAATTTTCTGTCATTCACAATAAAACTATCGAAAAAAATTATAAAACTGAAATTTTTAAAAGACAAACAGCACAATTAAGCTTTCCGTATGATCAAACCCCTACATACTTCACATATAACTTCAAAGGAGAGAAATCTTCAGAGCAATATGCATTTAAAGTTTTACTCCTTAAAAAGGGCTCTTTTTATCTAGAAGATATCAAACACCGCTATCTAATTGATCCAAAGAAGCAAGAAGTAATTATTCAAACAGATGAGTTTAATCTTCGGTTTAATCCTAATGAAAATTCGTCTACTACCATCTTGCAAAAAGGTAAAACTGATATTGATATTAATGCTTATCATACCATTAATTTTGAGCAGTTTTATAATCAGAATGATGAAGTTCAATTTTCGATTTACAATGGCGAAGACACACTAAAACTTCAAATCGTAGGTAGCAGAGAGGAAAATTCGATAACTCTCCCATTTTTGTTTAACAAAGATATGCTTGAAAGGCTTTTCGGACAAAATAAAGATATTGAATTTAATAGCACTAAAAATAAAGCAGTTTTTGATAACCGTGAATTTCCGATTCTATTTGAAAGACTGACATATATTAGATTTGAGCAGAGTATAATCGATCAACAATTGGTTTCTAAGACGGAAAAAGATTTTTTTGCACAAGATCTCAAATCTATAGATCAAACAATTTATGATTCATACAGTCGCTTGCTCGAATATTTTGTCCAGCATAAAACAACACCATCTCTCGCTGCATGGAATGATACATTGTGCAACATTGCGCAAGATTTTGTAGAAAGTTTTTTGAATTACACTGGCAATCTACAACCTGATTCACCTCTCTCTGAGAATGATAAGAAAATTTTTGAGTTTGGCTTTATGACCTATGATAATGTGCGAATGATGTCACCTTTTTCGCCATTGCTAATTGCCTATGTGTTACATCTAGTTGGACATGCGAAAACAGATAAATCTTATACCTCATTGTCAGATGTAACGCTCAAACGATTGAATCCAAAAGGGTTGTTCCCTTACCTCTTCATTGACAACGATACATTTGCCTTTACACAAGTCTCACGCCACAACTCTCTATGGCTAGAATTTGTCCCAAATGAAGAGAGTGAGTTTAGTTATATTCGTAAATTGACACGAGAAAAAATCGAAGAATTTATTGATTCTTTTGAAAATCTCTTTACATTTAGAAGAGAAGC
This sequence comes from Sulfurimonadaceae bacterium, assembly GCA_963664885.2. Taxonomy (GTDB): domain Bacteria; phylum Campylobacterota; class Campylobacteria; order Campylobacterales; family Sulfurimonadaceae; genus Sulfurimonas. The sequence continues at coordinate 183,144 of CAXXSB010000008.1, read as the reverse complement.
TCCACTAATTATCAATAGCATCAATAATCATACGAACCGAGAGTTATTTGATGGTATTGTCGACTATTATACGAAGCATTTTTCAAATAATCCAATCAAAATAGTTGTCAATCTATTTGATGAAACCTATACCCAAACAGAATTCGATACGTTTGCCGATACCGATAAATATGATCAGCTCAAACGAAACTATAATCTCCGTGAAGACGCAGAGAGTATCATTGATACGATACGTACTCATGTGACCTACAGTAAACACTTAACCTCAGAACCGCAAGGGTATTCACATCTCTCTTTTTTCAAAAACACTGAAAAAGTTACTATCCAAAGCAGAACCTTTGCACAAACAAAATCGGGGCTAGTGAGCAGTGGACTAATCTCGGGGGAGAGTTCTCAAAAAGAGAAAGATACGTACTACAGTGGTTTTGGCTTGAGAAATATCGATATTTCTCAAAACAAATTATTGCAGCTGGCTAAAGCTTACAATGCATTACAACGCCCGGTTTACGACAATGGAACAAACTATGAGCCTCATAAAACAGTCTCATTGATGATCAGTGATCAATTTAAAAAAGATCTCAAGGACTGTTATAAGAATGCTCTTTGGACAGTTATTATCGATCCAAAAGTTACTCTAGAGTTTTTTCAAAACGAAGAAAATCTTATTTTGATCCATTACTCTGATCAGTATAGCTCATCTGCCAATTATGATGCTATCACTGTCACTGCACAAAAAGAGCTTTACTCAAATATTATTCTTCCTGAACATGATGTGAGTGATAAAGAAAATCTTGTTAAGCAATTTAATGCCTTTAACGGTGAGTGGCTCATCAAGATGATTACTGAGAAAGAAAACATTAAAAAAGAGCGTGTCAGTACCATAGCAACTTACAAATACATCACTGCACTGTTGGATTCAGATGAATTTACATGGGTGCCTCTCTCAGTTGCTGAAATGATCCGTGTCTCTGGAAATGTTGGTCTTCCAATGGATGGAAGTGATTTTTCCCGATACAATGCAAAAAAACACGATGAGTCGATATCAGCAGGAGCGATTTCGGATGATATTTTACTCTTTGGATTTAATGAAAATGGCGTAGTTTTGTACCCCGTAGAAGTCAAATCCGGTACAGCTCAAATTTCAAAAGCTATTTCGCAGACTAGAGCGCTTAAAGGATATTTCTATGATCATTTGTTTGAGGGCGACTCATTTAAAACGAAGCTTTTAAAAGGGTTGTTCATACGTCAAGTATTTATGCAGATTGAGAAGTATGAACTATATAATATTTTCAAACCGGATTATTTTCAACCTGTACATGCTAAACGTGAAGAACTCTTAGATGGGACATATACGCTAACAGAGCTTGAGAATCACTCCATCGGTGCTGTGGTAGCCTTTTTAAGTGATGAACACATAGGAAGGTTTCAGCCTACAGATGATGGTATTCTTGTTATCAAACTTCCTTATACCTATCAAAATAAAATGTTAGGTTTGTCTTTTGAAGAAATACAAAAAGGGCTTCAAGAAGGTCATTTTGATACCAACAATAAGTATTTTTCAAGATCTTTAAAATTAACTGTCATTCAAACATCTGAACAATACGTGGCAAAAGTTGCAGAGAAAGAAAAATCTTTATCAGAACCTGTTGTCACCAAAGAACCACAGTTGATAGATAAAGCAAATGAGGCAAAGAAACCACTTGAAATAGAGTTTGGGACAAATACACTTAGACAAGAGAAGATTTTTTGGCACCCGACCAATACCATCGAAAATCAAAATACTAATACTGGAATTATTGGGACAATGGGGACGGGTAAAACTCAATTTACAAAATCATTGATTACCCAGTTGATTCATGACTCATCTAACAATGTTACCGGATCAAAAATAGATATTTTGATTTTTGATTACAAAGGTGACTATATCGGTGAAGAGTTCGTTAATGCGACAGATGCAAAGGTATATGAGTTGGAAAAACTACCTTTTAATCCATTGCAACTGTTTGGAAATAAACCCAAGCTTCCAACTCATACCGGTAGAACGCTGACCACTACTCTCTCAAAAGCATTTAACTTGGGTAACGTACAAAAATCGATTTTAAAAAATGTGATCCAAGACGCGTACACAGAAAAAGGGATCGATGCTTCTGACAAAGATACATGGGATTTATCGGCTCCAACATTAGAAGATGTATGGAACCTTTATACAGCGAGAGATGATGTGAAACAAGACTCTCTCTATGCAGCATTGGATGATTTGATAGATTTTGAGATATTTGAAAGCGATCCAACGAAAACAAAGTCTCTCTATGATGTCATCGATGGGGTCACGGTTATTAATCTCTCTGGATATGACTCAAATATTCAAAATTTGATTGTCGCGATCGTGCTCGATCTTTTTTATGTTCAGATGCATAATCATGGATCTTCTGTAGTCCAAGGAGACTTTAGACAAATCTCAAAGATAATCCTCGTGGATGAAGCGGATAACTTCATGTCACAGGATTTTGAAAGTCTGAAAAAGATACTCAAAGAGGGGAGAGAATTTGGGGTTGGAACGATCCTCTCTACACAAGAGCTGACGCATTTTAAAACTGCCGAAGATAATTATGCCAACTACATTTTTACGTGGATTATCCACAAAGTGGCAAATATTAAATCCCAAGACATCCAATCGATTTTTAATATCAGCAGTAAAGCAGAAGCCGAAAATCTCATGAGTCAGGTTCGTGAGTTGCCGAAGCATCAGAGCTTTTATGTGGATGGGAAAAAGGAGATTACTTTGATGCGAGATCTTGCATTTTGGGAATTACAAAAAGGAAAAAGTATATGAGTACAACTTTTTTTAATTTTTTCTTCTTGGTATTGATGACCATTTTTATCACTATTTTTTATCATACATCATCCTGCAAAAGAACAATACCAATTTTTTATAAAAGAACTTTGCGACCGTTTATAGGTAAAAACTCACTTGCAATACTAGTATTCTTTTCACTATGTTGGCTTTTAATAGCATTTGTACTCATGCAAGATACTAATCCATTCAGAAACTTGCTTAAATCAATAATAGAACCACGTAATATGAAATTAAATGAATGGGGTGATTTTCTAGCTGGTTTCATTGCACCACTTGCTCTAGGATGGTTGGCTTATGGCATTTTTTACCAGATGGAAGAGTTTAAAAATGTTGTCAAATCGTTTGTGAAGCAGCAAACCATTTTACAAGAGCAAGCGAACCAAATTGCGATTCAAAGAAACTATATGTGGTACGATCGAAATAGTAAAAAAATGTTTGAATTTTTATCTAAAATTGAAGAGGCAAACATCTCTAACAATGATTCACCTCAATCAATTAATTTGGATTTTGATATTTCAGAAAATGGTAATAAATATTTTAATGTATTTGATGAAATAAAAGATATCGTAGCCTTGGATGATTATATTTCTAAAACATTAAATAAAAATATAAGCAGAGCTTCACAAACATTAAGAGAGGTGCTAGAAGATTTACAGTTAGAATATGACAACACATTTGGTTCCCAAATAAAAAACTCAAAACAAATTTTGTTAAAAATATATTTTTGTACAAGTTTGCATAACATAGAAGTTAGAAAAGGCGAACAAAAATATTCAGGTTATAAAAAGTTCACCTCCTGGATTAATGAAAGAGTAGTAACCGAAGTACTGGATAAGATTATTCGTATCAAAGAAATCGAACAAACCAAATTAGCAAACCAGATAGATATTGAATTTGTGAATATTATGGACAAAGAATATCTACTTGAATTAAACAGAGGAAAACTACTATGAATCAGTTCACATCAGACTTACGAAATATTGAAGAAGTATATAAGAACGAATACGAATCAATTGATAAAGGAAAAAATTATTTTATTCCTATATATCAAAGAGATTTCACATGGACCTTTAAAGATATTGAAAAGCTGATAAAAGATATTAATGAAGCATTAGATAATAAAAATGACAATGTTTATCAACAATATTTTATCGGAGGTATTGTTCTTTCAAGAGATTCCATTTTAGGAACTTCAAGAAGCACTAAGTCATTAGAAGTTATTGATGGACAGCAAAGGCTTACAAGTATCGCAATTATTCTTGCATCTTTATTTCAACAATTGTCTTTTACCGGAAGAGAGTTCGGGCCAAAACAAAATTTTGTTGAAAAACTAATAGAACGTATAAAACCATTAATTAAGTATCAAAAATCCAATAGTACTACATTCGAAGTTGAAGATATGTACAGGATTGAAAGATCAGACGAATTAACAGATATTTATCAATTAATAGTAAATTCTTTATTAGAATCCTATGTAAAGAGTATTCTGAAATTAAAAGAAAACATCACAGATCCTAAAGAATCTCATAAATATAAATATAAGAGTAAATTGATTGATATTGTCCATAAAGTGAATAAAATATTTGCAGATTATGACAATGATAAACTCTTAAATTTCACATTACAATTACTTGAAAATACTTTTATTGTAGCAACAAAAACTATTGATATTGATACGGGGTTTTTAGTTTTTGAAAAATTAAATGATAACGGTAAACAGTTGGAGCCTAACGATTTATTGAAAAACTTTCTTTTCAGTGAAGCAAAACGGGATGAATATGAAGAAATTGATCGGGAATGGCAAGCTTTTATCGGTGAGTTAAACTCAGTAAACAATAATATGACTCCTAAAGAATTTTTGGAGCAGTATTTAATATCACAGGGTAAACAATTTTCAAAAAGAAATGATAAATTATTCACTATTTTAAAAGATCAAATATTCAAAAAGCATAGTATGACATCTAGTTCTATGCTAAATGATTTAAAAAGAACTGCAATAGAGTATTCTGAATTAAAAAAGAATCCAATAGTTTTCAAATATTTGTCACTATTAAATTTTAAACTAGGATATTTAATTTTTTTATCTATTTATAAAAAAACAAGTAAAAATAAATATGAAGAGAATATAAACAATATTTTGATTCAAGTATTACGATTAGGTTTTGTATATATTATTACAGACTATAGTAAACTGTTAAGTAAGAAAGTGCCTGAAATCTGTGAAAAAATGAATTCATTTGATTCAGATAATATTTCAGATATTTTAAATAAATTAAAAGAGATTATTGATGACAATGTGAAATATTTAAATGATGAATTTGAAGAAACTATCTCAAGATCAAACTTGTTTTCTAGAAGGCAAAATTTAACAAAATTTTTGTTAAATGTGCTTAATTTCCATATTTGTGGTCAAAAATTCAATGAAGAAAGTAAAAATATATATTTAACTAGAGTCTTACCATTACCTGATAAATTCGAAAACTTTGATTTTAATCAATTTCAGGATATTGACATTGATAATATTAAAAATGTAGCTAATCAAATAGGTAATCTGACATTAACTAAGTACATGGAAAACGATTCCTTTGAAAGTTATAATTTTGATCAAAGAAAATTAGAATTAAGTGATAATGCAAAATTTTTTATTCTAAAGGATGAAATCATCATTACTGATTTTATATCATGGGGTATGCAAACAATAGAAAAAAGAACAAGAGATTTCACAAAAAAAGCCATTTCAATATTCGTTAATGGAGATTTTGATACTTCATTCTTTCAAACAACATATTTTCATATAGAGTTAGCAAAGAATAAAAATGCAGTAATGGTTCCTATCGACAATAAACAATATAAAGTTCTAAAAGGCTCAATTTGTAACGACTCTGAAGTGGAATATGAATGGTCTCATGGTAATTTGAAAGACGAATTAATGAATTCAAAAATTATAATTAAAAATAATGATTATTTAACATTTAATCAAGATTATATTTTTTCTAGTCCAAGTGCTGCTGCTTCAATTGTAACTGCGAGACAGTCACCTGGTCCAATCGAATGGAAAAATATCCATGGAATAACTTTTAAAGATGCTGAACTATAAAAACTCCTGCTTAATCCACTCAAAAATATCACTATGATCATTGAGAGAAGAGGCTAAAATAGAAAAGCCTCTCTCGCAATGTTGTTCTAGTTTCAGTTCTAGTCCTCGTAAGGTATTTACCCTGCTATTTTCACTATTAGCCACTAATAAAGCGATAAAGTCTGTATAGTCGGCTTGGTCGCCTTGGGTGTCTACCTTGCCTTTGCCGGTGATGACATCGAGGTTATAAGTTTTACCTTCTGTAAAATCGATTTTTTCATTAATATCGATCTCATCATTTAGAGATAATGAGATAAAAATAGCAAAACGAATAGTAAGCCATTTAGGCTCTTTCTCAAAGCCTAAAAGCTTTGCAATACGAGGCAGTTGTAATTCGGTGAACTGAGTTGTTCTCATTTAGTTGTACCTCGCCGAAAAAAAGTCATGGGCATTTTGCTCTGAGATAGAGGTTGCAGAACCTCCGTTAGACAACAAGAAGACTTGGGATACTTCTTCTTTGAGCGCTTTGAAACCTTCATGACGAAGTTCACTTGGGGTAGGTAAGATGAGTACCTGACTCGAAGCATTAGGATAAAATTGATTGAGAATGAGTGATTGGTTTTTCTCATCCAATCTGCCTAATGGTGTGTCAATAATCATTGGGATCTCTTCAGAGATATATTCTGATATTCCCCATATAAGTGAAGTTGCAATGATCTGTTTTTGCCCTGAGGAGCTAGAGAGGATATCCATAGGTTGATTATTGATGTCATAAACATTGATATTAAAATTAGAATCGAGTTTGATATGATCTGCTTCATAGCCTTCTTTTTTAAGAAGATTAAACTTGGCATTAATCGACTCTTCAAGAAGCTCTCGCTTGTCTTCTTTAATCTTGATTTTCATCTCTTTGGCGACCTTGATGGCAGACTCCAGAGCGTGGATTTTGAGCTGTGCTAGACTGTTTTGATGGTCTTGTATACTGGTACGTCCAATCTCTAATTTGATATCTCTTTCCAGCTGTTTTAGACGTTCAATCTCCGCTTTTATATCGTCTACTTTTGTTCTATGACTTCCTACTTTTTCAGCAATGGTTTTTACCATTTTAAAATCTTGTTCATACTCTTTTTGATCAGCTTGAATATTCATTTCAAGCATATGGACATCCTCAGCTAATGTAGAAATTTCTCTTTTGATACTTACAAGGTCATCGAGTAATTTAGAAAAATTGATATTTTTAAAAGTTTCATATTGCAACTCTATTTTGGTCGAGTCTGCGAAGAGAACGCTGAGTTTCGTGCTGTTTGTACTGAACACTTGATCATAGATTTTTTCTATATGAGATTTTTGACTTTCGTCAAGCATCGATAGAAACTCTTTTCTTTTCAGCTCGATGATATTTTGTGGAATCGAAAGATTCCCTCGGTAGTTTTCAGATATATCTTTGTCAACTTTGCTTTTAAGTTTTTGACTTAAAAGTAGCGGAAGTTGTCCGTAGCTAAGTTCTTTAAATTCGCGTAAAAGGTCTAAGCGTTTGTTGATCGCTTCATTGAGTTTACGTTTTGCTTCTTCCAAAGGCTTTTTGTGTTTGCTTTTCAGTTTTGAAAGTTTGTTATCGAGCTCTTTTTGATCTTGAAGCAGTTCATTTAATTCGAGTGTTTCTTCTTCGAGTTTTAAGGTTAACGCAGTGATTTGATCCTGAACTTTTGATTGTTCTTCTTCTTTTTGTGCAACTCTCTGGCGCAGTTCGGGATCAAGCTCATTTTTGTTTATCTTTTTAATGACACTTTGGGAATCATTGATCAGCTGATCATAGATATCAAGTTCTAATACATCTTCGAGCATCTGTCTAAATTCATCTTTACTAAAATCGGCGATAGTTTGGATCTTTTCCCCATCAAAAAAGAAAAACTTAGCCAGTGTTGGAGAGATCTTGTAATTGATAAAATCTTGTGCTTCGACATCGGTATACAAGATAGTGTCGTCTTTATCTTTAATAGTCAGGTTTTCAGAATAAGATGTGCTGCTAATAACAAATTCTCTGTGAATAATGAAAGGTTCATCATCGAGTACTTCAATAGTCACAGAGGCTTTATTTTCACCATTGGCTTTTGCGATTCTATTGAGTAATCCACTGAAATTTTTGTTGCGACTCCCTAAGATAAAATCAGACTTTGTTAAAACCAACTCTCCTATAGACAATAGGTCTTTGGTCACTCCATGCAATGCAATCTTGATTGAGTTGATAAAAGAGGTTTTACCAAATCCATTTTCACCGATAATAAGCGTAATAGGTTTGTTGGAATCATCAAACTGAAAAGTTATTTCTCCTTGATAAGAGAAAAGATTTTTAATCGAGATGGAACTAAATTTCATTGAGTTTTCCCAATGCATAGGCTTCTGCAACAGCTTCTATATCCATCAAGACACCGGATCTTTTCAATTGGTGCCGATATTTGTGTTCGGTTTGTAATAATCGATCCATTAATTCTATTTTAATCCCTTTTTCTGCTGATAAAGAGGTGAAAAAAGCTCTTTCTTCTTTTGTGAATGCTTTTTTTGATGAATGACTGATATTGCGATCGAAGTCATTCGCAATAGAAATAGCAGTTTCAAAAAAGTCTCCATCATGGAGCCACTCTTTTTGAATTTGAATAATCTCTTCGTCAGAGATGAGATGTTTCCCATTTAAGTTCGGTAATAGTTCTTTTTCAATTTCTACAAGTGCTCGTAGAAGTTCTTGCCTAACCCTCATTTTAAAAGGACCTACACCTTTTTGACCATTTCTTCTTCTGTCTTGTCTTTTGGTGTGGTCGTATCGATATTCTTCGAGCTTGTTTCTAAAATCATGCAGGGGTCTCATCCATTTGTCTTCATCACTTTGGAGCATATTTTCCATCGATTTATCTTTTGAGACAACAGTACATACCCAGCATCCGAAACGTGTTTTACCACAGGATGGAGCTTGTGGATTTAGAGCAATATTGCAATCACCTTCACCACTTCCTTTGTGATAGAGACTTAGCATATCATTATGTTTACCCCATGGAGCTTCGTACGTTTTTAGAAACATCCAAACTTCATGATTTGTCCAGTCTTTGATTGGTGAGAGCACAAAGGTATTGGGAACGGTATCATGTTTTACAAGACCTCTATGATTCCGGTCTCTTTTTTCGATAGACTCAGCTCTCGTTTGAGACTCATCACTACGTACTCCCAATAGCATCAAAATAGATTTATTCTCTCCTGATAAGCTACTTAAAAATCGAGTTGCAGGATTAATTTTGAGTCTATCGGTACACCATCGAAATTTTTGGTTTGGAGAGGGGTAGCCTTTTCCTAAAAGCAATGTCCAGAATGATTCTTCTATATCGGGTTTAACGACTTTAACACGCATATTTAAAGCATTTTTAGCAATAAAAAGAGATAACTGGTCAATTTTATTATGAAAATATGTATCAATTACCGGCATTTCGACACCTGTATCAGATGAAACAATATATACTGTTTTTGTGTCTTTTCTTTCTTTTTTCAGCTGAAGCAACATTTCAACAGTGAGATGAAGTACAGTAGTTGAATCTTTTCCACCTGAGAAGGTAACTACCCAAGGTCTATTATCAGATAAATATTGTTCTTTTAACAGCTGTTTTGTAGATTCAATTTTATTGAATAAATTATTCATTTTCAGAATTAATGTCCTCTGTTTTATTTCTACCAAACGCTTTTGGTCTTTTAATTGGTTTTTTAAGTTCCAAATTTTCAATTTTTATTTTAAAATCTAATTTGTTATCAGCCATTTCACCCATAAGTAAAGCAATAATTGCTAAATGATTTGGAACTTCCCCATCTTTGGAGTAGTTCGTAATAGATGACTGTTTTAATCCTAATAGTTTTGCAAAACTATTAATTTTTAATCCAGCTTTGCCAATATGTCTTTTAAACTCTTCATAATCCATATAAAATTGTATTGTAAAAATTATTAAAATAAAGAATTATATCAAAAAATAGTACATATATCAATAGTTAATAAACATACTTAATAGTCTTTAACAAATAAAATAGTTATATATAAACATATATATATTTGTTTTAAACTAATTTATTATTTTAATTTGATATGTTTTTCTAAAAAAGCAATGAATGACATTAAGTTTTAGTTGATTCAGATAAGGATAAGTTTTTATATACAAATATTTTGTTAGATATCTATGAATGCACTTATTAACTATTAATACTGTAATTAGCACTAATATAGCTTTTTAAATCATTATCTTTGCTATAAAAATTACATCCTAAGAGTTTTGTCAGGTTGATTTTATTAATAAGCATATTCATGGATTGAAGATACTGTTCTACATGTTCTACTTCTTCTTTGGTTACGGTCATACTATGTGGTAAATATCTTGGAATGATTTTATTAACGGCTGTTTCATACCAATACGGTATGTCATGAACCTTTGTAGTTAAATCATGATATGTAAGCTTATTAGCTTGAATGTAGGCTTCTAAATTACGCGGAAAATCTTCAAATATATACATAATCAATCCAAAAAGCGCTGATTGTGCTTTCGCATCAATTTTTTTAAATATAGGGTGGTTAACCTTTTGTTTTTTTGCATTTTTTATGAGAGAAAAGAGGGTGTGTTTATTGATAAATTCAAGTTTGTTGTTGAGCAAAATGAGCTTGGAGAGTTTTGAAAATACTTCAAAAAATAAAAATGAATAAACAGGAGTTTCTCCAAGCTGAATATACCCGTCTTCAATAGTTTGAAAAATTTTGTTTTGATACTCAAGGCTTGAAATGTAGTTTTTATGAATCGGTAGCTTTCTTCCTTTTTTTAGTTCAAATCCGCAGTGATGGCAGTGCGTATAGGGTAGCTTGTTTTCATACATTTTTGAGATGTCGAGTTTTGTTTTACATGTAGGGCAATGCTCGTAGAGACGGCATTGGTGCTTATGGCAGATATTGTAAAAAACAACCCGCCACTTTTTTCTAAAATATGGTACTTTGTCTTCTCGTAGACAGACGGGGCAATATTTCTGATGGGTGAAAAATATAGTTGGATTGTTTTCATAGATGCTTTCTTGAATATATCCTGAGTATGTTTTTAACATGAGAGAATGGATATCGATTTTATGATGGCTTTTCTCTTCAATGGTTTTTATCATATCTTCATCAAGAGTGATATCACTTTCTGTTAGGAAAAAAGAGTGGTGCCTATAACTCAGGTATTGATTTGTAAAAGTATGCGGATGAGTCTTGTGTGCGTAGGCTGTGCGGACTATCCAAGAAGAGAGTATCTCATCTTCAAGGGGCAAAGGGATAATTGCAAACTTTTCATTTTGAAGCTCTGGAAAGTTTATCTTTTTGATCATATATTTTTGAGATTCATAGTCTTATGAATGTTTTGCAAGGTGTTGAATCCGCACTCTTTTATCTCTTTGATGGTAACCCTCTCACTTCCCGTTTTTATAGCATGTATAGCAGCTGCTTTGATGAGATTGACAATCTCCCCTATGTACCCGTTGCACAGTTCAAGAATCTCTTGTGCATCTTCTTTGTTGATGATAGTAGATTGCTTTTTGAGGGGTAGTTTACTGACTATGGTGGCTAAGAGACTGATATAGGCTTTATCCATCTTCCATTTGGTGAGATACTCTGGTCTATATCTGCTACTGATTTGATCTTCTGTATTAACCGCACGTAAAGCTTCTTTAACCCCTGCTAAAATGACGGGCATTGTCAGTTTACTGCTCAAATCTCTTATGGCACTCATGATCTGCTTTTGTCTCGCTGGTGAGCCGTTGAGAATATTGTGAATCTCATCAATGATAAGCACTCTGACATTGAGAGCTTTGAGGTAGTACTCTACGAGTTTGGCTTTAACATCCAAAGAATCCCGCGTTTTATAAGGTATATTTAACTGCTCCAAAATAATGCTGTAGAGTCTGCTCTCGCTTGGCTCAGTAGGAGAGATGACATATAAAACAGGTCTGCCGATGCCTGTATACTTATCAAAAAACTCATCTGTAATCCAATCAGGTTGTTCGTCGTCAATATTATAATCATACGGTGGATGCTTCTCTAAAAATTGTTTGAGCAAAGATGTCTTTCCGTTGTTGCTTCCACCCACGAGCAGGATGCTAATGTGGCGTGTTTTACCATAGCCAAAATCGTAAATATCTTCCATCTTTTCTAAGATGCTTTGAGCGATAGGATAGTCGATCCAATACTCTTTGTTAATATATTTGATTCTCTCTTCATCAGAGCTGTTGAGTATTTTTTTTGTTTCTTCTGTGAGCTCAATATTCATTCATTACTCTTTAATACTGAATGTTTCGATGTTCTCAAATAGGTCATCAAAATCATCATCAGTTTGTTTCGTCTCTTTGTCTTTTGCAACTTCAGGTGCTGTTTTGAGTTTTGACTTAATGTCAGTCATTTTAGGTGCTTTACTTTTTCTCATCTTATGTTTGACAGTTTTTTCTTTTGCCTGTTTTTCTATATGTGCAAGCCGTTCGTAGGCATCAAAGAGATCATCTTCGTTTGTGTCCTTGATGCTATGCTCTTTTAGATACCTCTTAGCTGCATAAAGATCCCAGATGGTCATATCTGGAGCATGAAGCTTTCTGTAGCTTAACTCAAAATATACTGCCACTAAAATATCAGACAGCAATTTGAGAGGAGATCTTCCTAAATGGTACAATTAAACAGACATTTAGGAGAGCGGATTATGAGTAAAAAGCGTAAGCAATATTCTGCGGAGTACAAGACGAAAGTGGTGCTTGAACTTTTGCAGGGAGATTTAACAGTGGCACAGGTGGCAAGCAAATATGAGATCACAGCCAAGAGTCTGACCGACTGGAAGAAGCAGTTTTTAGAGAATGCATCGTTGGCGTTCGATTTGAGCGGAGCGACCAAATCATACAAAGATGAGATCGAAACCCTTAAAGAAGAGAACGATGCATTAGCAAAAAAACTTGGCAAGACGACCATTGAACGCGATTGGGCAGTGGGAAAGCTAAAGAGCTTGGACTTATCAAATAAAAAAGATCTTGTCGATTCCAAGCTCAGTGACATTCCAGTGGCAAGACAATGCGAGATGATCGAGCTGAACCGATCAACACTCTATTACGAAGCAAAGCCGATTCGTCAGTACGATTTGAAGATCATGCGGCGAATTGATGAAATCTACACTGATATATCCTCGACCTACGGCTATCGTTTCATGCACCGCCAGCTGCTCGAAGACGGCTTTTCAATCGGGGTCAATAAGGTAAACCGGCTGATGAATGTGATGGGGATACAGGCAATCTTTCCGAAAAAGCGCAAGCTCACGTCCATCAAGAACCACGAGCACAAGATTTATCCCTATCTTCTCAAAGAGCTGCAAATTACCAAACCCAATCAGGTCTGGAGCGGCGACATCACCTACATTCGAACCCATGGCGGGTTTATGTACCTGGCGGCGATCATCGACTGGCATAGCAGATCCATTCTCGCTTGGAAACTATCCAATACAATGGATACGCTTCTCGCAACCGATGTACTCAAAGAAGCCATCGACAAATACGGAACACCGGAGATTTTTAACTCCGATCAAGGGTCACAATATACGAGCTTTGAACATACGAAAATACTCAAGGATCACGGCATAAGAATTTCCATGAACGGTAAAGGCAGATCGATCAATAATATCGCCATCGAACGTTTCTTTAGAACGCTAAAATACGATGAAATCTACATTAACGATTACCAAAGTATCAGCCATCTTCGCAATAGCATTGCAAAGTATATGAACTTTTACAATTTCAATAGGTTTCATTCGGCACTTGGCTATAAAAAACCGATGAACGTATATCTGGAAGGAGTTAAAAAAGTTGGTTAGGCATTTAGCAGGCGGTGGGAAGATGAACTCTCAAAATCCTGTCTTGACATTTGGTGGCAGTATAATACTCTAAGATTTGGTGATGGAATTACACTCGATATGTTAAGCTCAAAAATGGATGGAGATGATTTAGTCATATCTTTAAACACAGGCGACACAGTTACTATCCAAAACTACACGTTTGCATCCAATACAATAGAAAATATCACTTTACACGACGGCGGCAGTATAGACATAACTTCACTTCAAGCAGTAACCGATGAAGACGATACTTTGGTGTATGCAGATAACTCCGTAACAGTAGATGCCAAAGCGGGTAACGACCACATCACAAGCGGTAGCGGAGTAGACACGATAGACGGCGGTGAGGGTAACGACACCATCATCACAGGTGCAGGCAATGATATTCTCATAGGCGGTAAAGGTGATGATACCCTCATGGGAGGTCTCGGAGATGATACCTATAGCTTTAACCGTGGAGACGGTAAAGACACCATCATAGACAGCTATACCTACGGCTACAACAACATCTCTTCTCAAAACGCAGGAAATGACACCATAAAACTAGGAGCAGGTATCACAAAAGATGATCTGCTTGTAACTATAGTAGGCTCCGATATCGTAGTAGCTCTCAAAGAGGAGGGAAAAACATTAGCAGAACTCAGCGACACCATAACCATCAAAAACGGTGCACTCCCAAACAATGCTATCGAAAACATCCTCTTAGATGATGGTACTAAACTCCTTATGGTAGATATGCAAGAAGCAACGGAGGGGAATGATACCAAGATACTCCAAAAATACACAACCATAAAAATAAACACAAAAAACTATAAAACTTCATCTACATGCCAAGAATCTTTTGCTACTATAAAAAAACATTTTTGCACATGCCAAAATTCTTTATGGCATGTAGCGGTAAATAATATTGATTTTAAAATAAAAAGAGAGGTGGCGTAATGAATAACGAAGTACAAAATGAGAATCAAACGAAGTCTAGGAATTATGATAAGAATCCGATAAAAATCATTAATTATAGTGTTTTATTTGAATCTCATCTTATTATTTTAATTGGATTAATTGGTATTCCTTTATTGATTAATGATGTATACAAAATAATTTTAGAAAATGGAAGTTTTACATTAAGGCTAGGTTCGACAGCTTTAGTGTGGATATATTTTATATATTTGATTTTTATAGATTATCCTAAAAAATTTAAAGAAAAACCGAGCTATTTTTTGTTTAATCAAAATGAAGTCAAATATCACTTTAAATATTTACAAAAGAAAAAAGATGATTTGATCTTAGCATCATCAGTAAATCAAATTAGTCAAATTTCATTTTCTATAATAAATGAGTTGCCAAATAGCTATGGTAGATGGCATTATTTGTCATCATGGCAACTTTATCGTAAGTCTTCCATCGGGGTGCATATAGGGAAAGCCACACTTTTCATACGTTATGTTATTACCTACTTATTTTTTATATTGCCATATAAGCTATGGCGTCTATACAGAGCAGGTGAACCCTTTACGCTTTTAAGCAAAAATTTCTTTATTCAATTTACAAATCGAAACTATCTTTTAGTCAATATCTATTCCCAAAAAGATTTAGATGAGCTTTTAGAGTATTTTCAAATACACAATATACCCGTAAATCAAAAAACTTACTTTATTCCTCATCTGCAAAACCAAGGCTGGTTTGTGGATAAAGAGGAAATTTGGACAAATGAACTTAAAAATCAACAAGGAGAAAAATAATGGCAAACGCAGAAACTGGAGAAAACGCTCTTAACGAGATGTATAACTTTATTATGGCAGGAATTAGTGCAGGTACTGCTGCACTTGATGGCAAAGCCGGTACAGCTGTATCGGTGAAAATGGGTGGAGTAGATGTCCTAAAAGGTCAATTGACACATTCTGAAGAGAATCACTATGAAGGTATAGGTAGATTTGTCGGTGATAGTATAGGTGTTATAGGTTCTATCGTTTTGGGCAGTAAAATGAAAAATTTAACAGTGCAACAGAAAGCTGCTGGTGCATTTGGAACAAGTCAAGCAGTAGCTAATATAGGACTTGGGGATACTTTTGCAAATCTATTTAATACATATGTGGCAAATGCAGATGCCTTCTATACAAAAATACTTACAGATGAAGATTATGCAGGTAAAGTATGGGATGGAATTGTAACAAATGGACTAAATACATATGTTGATTATTTTGATCCTGACCATGATGGTGTTGTTTCTGCTTCGGATATTGTTAATGGGTATAAAGAATTATTTTCCCCACCACCTGCATTTGGAACAGCTGAATTTTATCTTCAATATAATTCAGTATCTCCTAGTAAAATAGTTATTAACACACCATCGAATATTCTGTATGAAACAACAGCCGCTAAAGAGGTTTTACAAAGTAATCAAATAACAGATTTGACCCTAAACAACAAAAATCTCAAAGTAGAAAACCTCACCCCAATCCAACTCCGCAACGCCATAGACGGCATCGACAAAGTCTCATTTCTCCTCTCAAACATCCTCATAAAAGTCGGTGAACAAATAGACCTCGGAGCTAAAGGAGTCTATACGGTAAAAAGCGGAGACTCTCTCTCCGTCATCGCTCAAAACAATGGCTACGTCACTAAAGATCTAGTAAAACTCAATCCATGGCTTTTTGACGATAACCGCATACAGTTTAACTACCCTACTAAAGTTTTAGTAGCAGAGGGAACGGTTATTAGCGATAATGTAAACCACACCATCTATGGAGACGCAAGCGCAGACAACATCCTCATAGACCATAACGGCGGAGACGATAACCTCTACGGCGGCTCAAAAAATGACTATATAGACGGCGGCAAAGGCGAAGACACTCTCTCAGGCGGAGCAGGTTACGATGTACTCTTAGGCGGTAATGACAGCGACCTTATCTACGGCGGAGCAGATGATGACACTCTCATCGGCGGAGACGATAACGCAAGCGATGCACTCTTTGGAGGAAGCGGAGCAGATGTATTGCTCGGCGGTGGAGGTGATGACACTCTAGCAGGCGGAGATGCAACGAATCTCTACGGAGATAAAGAGATTGATTATTTAGAAGGTGGTGTAGGCTATGACACTTATTTCGTCAGCCACCAAGATATCATCAGTGATGCAGACAATAGCGGCTTTATCCTCTTTAACGATAAACAACTCAACGGCAAAAAAACTAAACTAGATGAAAATACCTACGAAGATACAAACTTCACCTATAGCCTCGATGGCAATAACCTCATAGTAGTCGATAAAAACCTAGGAGAGTATATCACTATAGAAAACTTCAAAGACGGAGCTATGGGAAGAAACCTTGACAAGGAAGAAAAGAACGCAAAAGATATTCTCGTAAAAATATCAAACCTTACATGCCAAGATGGTTTATTGCATGTAGTAGTAAATAAAAGAGATTTTAGTACTCAGAAGGAGGTTGTGTAATGAAATTAGTCAATACCGATTCTCAGGCAGAAAATGAAAAGGTTCCGTGTTCAAACAGACTTCAAATTAGAGATTCTGAACAAGAAGAAGACAAAGTTGAACAAAAGAAAAAACTAATAACTCAACTTAAAGAGGTAGTGTAAATGAAAAATAATATTGTTAATCATAACTTAGAGAAGGAATTAAATTTAAGTAATCGTTTTCAAAAAGAAAGAATTACAATCCTCAAAAATAAGCTAGGATTGGTGTTGTTACAAACATTGGTATATATTGGGATGTTTTTAATATTTTATTTTTATCTTGTATTTTCAAATTTTGAATTTTCCTTACCTCTGATAGATAATCTTTCAGGGCAGGAATTAATCCAAAAGTTAAAAAACAAAGAGTATTTAGACCAAAGAATAGAAGTAATACTTCAAGAAGAACAAATCTCTTTGATTATAGAAGGTGCAAACTATAAAACAAAAACTATACAAAAATGGCTAGTATTTTTCTTTTCATGTTTTCTTTTTTTAATGCTATTTTTTATTCATAGACGTATAGATACATCAATAAGTGTTTTTAGAATGATTCTAAACTATTCAGTAATTTTAAGTTTTGCATTTTTAGTCTTTTTTGGTGTGGAAAAAATGTTAAGCAACACCCATATTGACATCACAAAACTTTCTCAAAAAGAGTTACATAAATTTCATAATAAATTATATGTTAATGAAAATCATAAAAATTTATATCAACTGATAAAGGAAAAGGGATAGCATAATGAAGCTAATAAATACTGATTCTCAAACAGAAAAGAAAAATAAAAAGATTATGTGGTATAGATATAAACCAAGTCATGAAGAGACGTTTTTTTCAGGCTTAATTATATTGATGGGTTTTTATACAATAGGTCTTTCTACTCTTTTTTCATACAAAGATATAGATGGAAATACTATTTTTGGAGCTATGGTTGTTTTTGTTTTTGTCTATATCATTGCCGCATTTTTTAAACTAGAAACAAAGCTAACGAAGACACTTACAAAAACTTTTTTCTCACTTTATGTCATAACAATTGTAGTGTTGAGCTATATTGGAAGTGTCGCTTTTATTTACTATGAATCCTCGAATACAAAGGAGATTGAAAAAAACTACATTACATTCAAAAATACTTTTCATAATGTCACAACCGAGTCTAATATCAAAAATATCTTCTTATTAAATCCAATAACCATATTGGTCATAAAAGATAGAATAGATCTCAGCCAGTTGAGCGAATTGATCGATAATAAAGCATTTCATGATGTAGTGTGTCGGTTTCAATTGAATGAAGAATCTTTTAAAAATACCGAAGAATACAAAAAATACCATGAACATGAAAATCTCTCTAAGATAAGGGATAGTAACTATACCCTTTATGCAGTTTCAGAAAATAAAAAACTTTTCTTTACGGCAATTACTCTCTATACGTTTTTAGCTATGTTTGTTTGGTTCTTAAACACGATGTACAAAGAACCATATGAGCGGTGGTCAAAGGTAAAAGAGTTGATTTTAGCTTTGATGTTATGGGTTGTTGTATCTGCGGTTATACCTTCTTTTGCATATTTTAGCACTGCAAAGAGTAATCCGCCAACTTTGAAAATTTTAGGAGAACGAGAAGTTTTTAGTGTCAAAGTGGATACATATAAAATTTTTATTATAAAGGAGAATAGTTATGGGATATAGTGTAAAAATTTATGTTAAAGAAAGTACTTGGTTTCATGAGCATACAAATGAACTACCATCAGGTCATGCATTTATTGGACTTATAGGGTCTGATGGAGAAGAACATCGTTATGGTTTTACTAGTGCAGGAGGATGGGAAGTACCAGGAGGATTTATTGGTTATGGTTTAGGTAGAGTTGAAGAAGGTTCTGAGAATGGCACTCCTACACTTACTCCAAGAACATTTGAGATATCAGAAGAACAGTGGAAACTAATAAATGATGAGATAAAAACTATTCAAAATTCTAAAGTAAATTATGACTTACTTGACGGTGATACGGGAAGAGATGATTTTAACTGCGTTACTTTTGTAGAGCATCTTTTGAGAGTCGGTAATGTTGGTGGCGGAAATATAAAACTAGGGATAATACCAGGATTTGCAATAGATAATAGTTATATGAATGAGTACTCTAAGGCTGTATGGACGGGAATTCAAACTATAGCGAATAATACTACTCTGAAGCCTCCTGTGCTTTCAAGCATCATTCAAGGTGTTATTGAATTTGAAAATGGTGGAATTGCGTACACCAAAGAAGGCTTTGAAGTTATAAGCGATACTACATCAGGTGTAAAAGTTAAAGCTGAATATAATCAAACAAATAATCAAATAGCAGTATCTACAAATACAGAAACTATGAACAAAAATTTTTTAGAAGGAGCAATGGACTTTGTCACGACAACTAAAGCTGATAAAATAACCCTAAACTCCCAAACTTTCGATATCCGCAACCTAAGCGCCATCCAACTCCGTAACGCCATAGACGGCATCGACAAAGTCTCATTTCTCCTCTCAAACATTCTCATAAAAGTCGGAGAACAAATAGACCTCGGAGCTAAAGGCGTTTACACGGTAAAAAGCGGAGACACTCTCTCCGTCATCGCTCAAAACAATGGCTACGTCACTAAAGATCTAGTAAAACTCAATCCATGGCTTTTTGACGATAACCGCATACAGTTTAACTACCCTACTAAAGTTTTAGTAGCAGAGGGAACGGTTATTAGCGATAATGTAAACCACACCATCTATGGAGACGCAAGCGCAGAAAACATCCTCATCGACCACAACGGCGGAGACGACAACCTCTACGGCGGCTCAAAAAATGACTATATAGACGGCGGCAAAGGCGAAGACACTCTCTCAGGCGGAGCAGGTTACGATGTACTCTTAGGCGGTAATGACAGCGACCTTATCTACGGCGGAGCAGATGATGACACTCTCATCGGCGGAGACGATAACGCAAGCGATGCACTCTTTGGAGGAAGCGGAGCAGATGTATTGCTCGGCGGTGGAGGTGATGACACTCTAGCAGGCGGAGATGCAACGAATCTCTACGGAGATAAAGAGATTGATTATTTAGAAGGTGGTGTAGGCTATGACACTTATTTCGTCAGCCACCAAGATATCATCAGTGATGCAGACAATAGCGGCTTTATCCTCTTTAACGATAAACAACTCAACGGCAAAAAAACTAAACTAGATGAAAATACCTACGAAGATACAAACTTCACCTATAGCCTCGATGGCAATAACCTCATAGTAGTCGATAAAAACCTAGGAGAGTATATCACTATAGAAAACTTCAAAGACGGAGCTATGGGAAGAAACCTTGACAAGGAAGAAAAGAACGCAAAAGATATTCTCGTAAAAATATCAAACCTTACATGCCAAGATGGTTTATTGCATGTAGTAGTAAATAAAAGAGATTTTAGTACTCAGAAGGAGGTTGTGTAATGAAATTAGTCAATACCGATTCTCAGGCAGAAAATGAAAAGGTTCCGTGTTCAAACAGACTTCAAATTAGAGATTCTGAACAAGAAGAAGACAAAGTTGAACAAAAGAAAAAACTAATAACTCAACTTAAAGAGGTAGTGTAAATGAAAAATAATATTGTTAATCATAACTTAGAGAAGGAATTAAATTTAAGTAATCGTTTTCAAAAAGAAAGAATTACAATCCTCAAAAATAAGCTAGGATTGGTGTTGTTACAAACATTGGTATATATTGGGATGTTTTTAATATTTTATTTTTATCTTGTATTTTCAAATTTTGAATTTTCCTTACCTCTGATAGATAATCTTTCAGGGCAGGAATTAATCCAAAAGTTAAAAAACAAAGAGTATTTAGACCAAAAAATAGAAGTAATACTTCAAGAAGAACAAATCTCTTTGATTATAGAAGGTGTAAACTATAAAACAAAAACTATACAAAAATGGCTAGTATTTTTCTTTTCATGTTTTCTTTTTTTAATGCTATTTTTTATTCATAGACGTATAGATACATCAATAAGTATTTTTAGAATGATTCTAAACTATTCAGTAATTTTAAGTTTTGCATTTTTAGTCTTTTTTGGTGTGGAAAAAATGTTAATCAACACTCATATTGACATCACAAAACTTTCTCAAAAAGAGTTACATAAATTTCATAATAAATTGTATGTTAATGAAAAGCATAAAAATTTATATCAACTGATAAAGGCAAAGGGATAGCATAATGAAGCTAATAAATACTGATTCTCAAACAGAAAATGAAAATAAAAAGATTATGGCTATTTCAATTCTATGGTCAAGTAAATTTATTTTATTACTTTTTACGTTGATTTTTTTCTTTTATCCTGCATTAATGTATGTAAATGAATATGTACAACTTCATGTTGCGTATTTATTTTTTGGAAGTCTCTCTTTTATGATTGTATATTTGCTGATTGTATTGATAAAAAAAGAGATGTATTTTCTCGCTTTACTTAGAAAAAGTGTGTTTTCAAACCAAGCTCTTTTAACCATTACAGTGGGGTATGTTTGTAGTGTTCTTTTTGTATACTTTACTACGTTAAAAACGATTGAAAATAAAGAAAACTACCAGCTTATCAATGAATTTAACAAAGTAACTATGGATTATAAACTAGAAAATATTTTTTTACTACGAGTCGCTCCTATTGCTGTTATTCAAGATAAATTTACATATGCAAAAGCTAAAGAGTTGATTGAATTACAATCCCAAAAGCAAAAAGAAATTGCATTGCAATTTAGAATAGATGATGAGAAGAGTAACAGCACAATAGAGTATGCGGTTTATTTTGAAAAGAGTGATAATTATTTTATAAATGGTATCTCTTTATATATATTTATATTTATCTTGGTGTGGTTTTTTCAGAAAATTAGTTCTCAAGAGACAACTACAAGGTGGGGAAGAAGCAAAGAGATAATAGGGGTGATGATATACATATTTATATTTATTGCACTAGTGCTTACAAATATGATTGAAATACGTTGGAATAATATAAATAGTCCACTTAGCACTTTGTTAAAAAAAGAGAAATCTTTTTTGCAATCTAAGAATGGTGAAAACTATAAATTAATAATTAAAGGAAAATGATATGGGATACAAAGTCACATTATATACAAGAAAAAGTAGTTTTAGTTTAGATAATTATAATGTTCCAGAAAAATCCGACAGCGATTTAATAGTTTCTTATTCCTACACGATACAATTATTGGATGGAATAAGGGAGGAAACAGATGAGCAAACAACGACGCCAATTTTCAGCAGAGTTCAAGACGAAAGTTGTTTTGGAACTATTGGAGGGAGAGAAAACCCTCAATCAAATTGCCAGCAAATACGACATATTGCCAAAGAGCCTACAAGAGTGGAAAAAACAATTTTTGGAGAATGCTGCATTGGCATTTGAGCCTGCCAAAGCAGTGAAAGAGTACAAAGAGCAGATCAAAGCACAAGAGCAAGAGATCGAAGAGTTGCAAAAAGCATTGGGAAAAACCACCATCGAAAGGGATTGGGCGGTAAAAAAGCTAAAGAGCTTGGGCTCATCAAATAGACGAAGCCTTGTCGAACCCAAGCTCAATACCGTTTCTATGGCAAGGCAGTGCGAACTGATCGGTATTCACCGCTCAACGCTGTATTACAAACCCAAAGGCTTTTCACAAGAGTCGATCAGGATTATGCACCGTATCGACGAGATCTATACGGAGATGCCGTTTTACGGTCATCGGCGGATCTATCGTCAGCTATTGGATGAAGATGTTGTCATTGGCAGGCATCGTGTGGCCAAATATATGAAAGTACTGGGCATAAAGGCACTTTACCCGACGAAGAAGCGCAATACGTCCATTCGCAACAACGAACATGCCATCTATCCGTATCTGCTTAAGCAAACGGAGATTACGCAGCCCAATCAGGTCTGGTGCGGCGACATCACTTATATTAGGCTGCAGGGAGGCTTTGCTTATCTTGCCGTCGTCATGGACTGGCACTCGAAAAAAGTGCTCTCATGGAAGCTTGGAACGACGATGGATGCATCACTTTCATCATCTGTATTGAAACAGGCAATCCAACAGTATGGCAAGCCTGATATCTTTAATTCCGATCAGGGCAGCCAGTATACGGCTTACGAACATATCTCGCTGCTTAAGCAACACGACATCAGCATCTCGATGAACGGCAAAGGCAGATCGATCGACAACATCGCAGTTGAACGCTTCTTCAGATCATTGAAATATGAAGATGTTTATCTCAAACGATACGAAACACTCAGGGAGGCAAGAACAGGAATTGAAAACTACATCAGGCTTTACAACACGAAGCGGCTGCATTCGACACTGGATTACAAAACACCTTTGAGTGTCTATATGAAAAAGATGGATCAAGCCGCTTGATGGTGGGAATAAGAAGTTGTCTAAAAACTGTCTTGACAAAGCGGGACATTATAAATTTCTACCCAAGCGGACATACTTTTATTGGTTTGACAGATCAAAATGGAATCGAAATTAGACGTGGTTTCAATATGAGAGAGGGTACGGAACCTATTACGGGTTATTCGCTTGGCAGTATAGATCAAACAGATAGTAAATCATGCCAAATTTATGATGACGCAAGAACATTTGAAATAACAGAAGAGCAATATAAAGCTATAAATAACGAAATTACATATTTGGAAAACAATATGCCTAATTATGATTTATTTGATCATGATACAGGAAGAGATGATTTTAACTGTGTTACTTTTGCAGAGCATCTTTTGAGAATAGGAAACGTTGAGGGTGGAAATATAAAACTAGGTATCATTCCACATGTTGCAATCGATGCTAGCTATATGAATGAATATGGTAATACCTATTGGTCACTATTGCAAACTATAGCAAACAATCTTACTGGTCCATTTATAACCGAAAAAGAACTTTTAGGTGTTATTGAATTCAAAAATGGTGGAATTGCGTACACTAAAGAAGGCTTTGAAGTTATAAGCGATACTACATCAGGTGTAAAAGTTAAAGCTGAATATAATCAAACAAATAATCAAATAGCAGTATCTACAAATACAGACACTATGAACAAAGATTTTTTAGAAGGAGCAATGGACTTTGTCACGACAACTAAAGCTGATAAAATAACCCTAAACTCCCAAACTTTCGATATCCGCAACCTAAGCGCCATCCAACTCCGCAACGCCATAGACGGCATCGACAAAGTCTCATTTCTCCTCTCAAACATTCTCATAAAAGTCGGAGAACAAATAGACCTCGGAGCTAAAGGCGTTTACACGGTAAAAAGCGGAGACACTCTCTCCGTCATCGCTCAAAACAATGGCTACGTCACTAAAAATCTAGTAAAACTCAATCCATGGCTTTTTGACGATAACCGCATACAGTTTAACTACCCTACTAAAGTTTTAGTAGCAGAGGGAACGGTTATTAGCGATAATGTAAACCACACCATCTATGGAGACGCAAGCGCAGAAAACATCCTCATAGACCATAACGGCGGAGACGATAAACTCTACGGCGGCTCAAAAAATGACCATATCGAAGGCGGCAAAGGCGAAGACATCCTCTCAGGCGGAGCAGGTTACGATGTACTCTTAGGCGGTAATGACAGTGACCTGATCTACGGTGGAGCGGATGATGACACCCTGATCGGCGGAGACGATAACGCAAGCGATGCACTCTTTGGAGGAAGCGGAGCAGATGTATTGCTCGGCGGTGGAGGTGATGACTCTCTAGCAGGCGGAGATGCAACGAATCTCTACGCCGATAAAGAGATTGATTATTTAGAAGGTGGTGTAGGCTATGACACTTATTTCGTCAGCCACCAAGATATCATCAGTGATGCAGACCATGACGGCTTTATCCTCTTTAACGATAAACAACTCAACGGCAAAAAAACTAAAGTAGATGAAAATACCTACAAAGATGCAAACTTCACCTATAGCCTCAATGGCAATAACCTCATAGTAGTCGATAAAAACCTAGGAGAGTATATCACTATAGAAAACTTCCAAGACGGAGCTATGGGGATAAACTTAGATAAAGAAGAAGAGAACGCAAAAGATATCCTCGTAAAAATATCAGACCCTACAGTAGTAGAAGGTAATGAGGGAGTAAGCTATATGAGCTTTACTATAGAAAGCTCAAGACCTCTTAGGGAAAATGAAAGCGTTACACTAAAACTCTCTACAGAAGAGTTCACAGCCACAAGCGATGACTACGGCGCTCTTTCAACAAATACCATCACCCTCAATGCTTCAAACTCCTCTCAAACAGTAACCCTAGAGATACTTGGAGATAAAAAAGTAGAAGAGGATGAAGACCTTTGGCTCAATGCAGAGGTAATCAGCCAAACAGACCTTGGTAAAGTCACAACAGAGATTGGACTTGCAACGATTGAGAATGATGATAACGACGACGATGAAAATGATGAAGATAATCAAGATGATGCAAATACAAACCCTATTAAAGTAACAATCAGCGATGCAAGCCTAGAAGAAGACGGTGGGTCTATGGAGTTTACTATCAGTATAGAACCATCTCTCAAAGAGGGAGAAACACTCAGCATAGACCTTACAACGATAGACGATAGTGCTATAGGTGGAAGAGATTACGCAGGACTAAGTGGAACCGTGACGTTTGATCATACATCCAACACACAAACATTTGCCGTTCCTATCATAGACGATACCTACAAAGAATCTACCGAAAACTTTACCCTTGCCGTAGTAAATGCTACACACAGTAACGGCAAAGAAGTTTCGTATAATGAAAAAGCAGTTGGAACCATTATAGACAATGATGCAAACGGGGATATTGCAATAGAAGTTGCAGACGTAAGCGCCACAGAAGGTCACACCCCTGGACAAAGTGCACAAGTAACAGTATCTCTCTCATCGGCTCTTTCAAAAGATATTCATATATCACTCTCAAACGGAGGTTATGTAGAGATACCAGCAGGTAGTACAAGTGCAAAAGTGACTATCACATGGGATGGCGATACGACAATCGAAACTGATGAGATAATTCCCGTAGAGATACTCGGCTTTTCTTACGGAGGATCTGAAAATGTAGTCTTTGGAGAAAACGGAAGCTTGACTATTATGGATGATGATAGAGATGACGGAGACGGACAAGGCGACGGCAACCCCCCGCCAAGCCATATCCCACCTCCACCGCCGAGAGATCCGCTTATATTAGACACTGACAAAGACGGCTTCATCTCTACCATAGCCCTGAGTGACTCAAACGCTTACTTTGACATAACAGGCGATGGCATAAAAGAGCGAGTAAGCTGGATAGCTCCAAATGACGGCATACTTGTTTACGATAAAAACGAAAGCGGAAAGATAGACGGCATAGATGAAGTATTTGGTAACTTCACCAAAAACGGCTTTGAAGAGCTAAAAGAGCTTATAGACTCAAACCATGACGGAAAAATAGACAGACAAGATGAACTCTTTAACCGCTTACAAATCTGGAACGACTTAAACGGTGATGGCACCACACAAACAAACGAACTCCAAAGCCTCAAAGACGCAGGTGTAAAAAGTATAGATCTCAACTATGTAAGTACCGACATCACCTTAGGCGGAGCAACCCTCACGGAAGCGAGCAAATACACAGATGCACAAGGCAACAAAGAACTCGTAGCAGATGTGAATTTGGCATACGATTCACGCATCACCACTGTCGATACCTCTACCATTCCCGACTACACCGTAGACGAAACCACCCGATTGCTTCCTACCCTAAGAGGCTACGGAAAAGTGTACAACAGCTTTATTAGCTACAACACCGATACGGCATTTAAACAAACGGCACAAGAGTTTGCAGCCGACCTCGTAAAATCAGCTAATGAGTTTGAACTGTTTTTACAAAGCTGGAGCGGCTACGATAAACTCGTAAACGACATAAAAAATAAATACAACATCCAAGGCTCGCTTCATCTTAATGACTTGGATAAAAAAGTATGGATAGCCGAACGCTTTTTAGGTACGAATACCTACACGAATGCCATTGAAGCAAATCTTGAAAAGCTTGCAAAATCCCTTCAGAATACAACACTTCAAGACACCCGCACAAGCACAGAAGCTTCGCCAAACTACGCAGGTGCCCGCACCTATTTCAACGACTATTTTCAAGAACATATACTAGAACGTTACCAAGGAGCATTCGTACTCCAAGCACACTATAAAGATATCTTGGGCATGCTCAGCCATGGTATAGCAAACGATACCTTTACAATAGAGGATAAAGAAGCTTTTTACACAAACATCCTAAACTATTTAAACAGCCCCACCGCAAACCTTGACGAAAGAGCTTTTTTAGTCCAAACTCTCTCCATGCAATCACCTCTCTTTTTAGATTTGGAGAAAGAGCGTATCTTAAACGCTATCACGGATGAAACGACACAAACACTCTTTGGCAGCATCCTCAACGACACAGCCCTCTTGCATGTGTTTCAAGATACCAAAGATGCGACTGCAAACAATGCACTTATCCTCGGTAACCAAACAGACGACTTCATTACATCCACAGGGAATAATGCAACTATCTTAGCAGATAAAGGTGATGACATCATCTCTACAGGAAACGGCACAGATACCATCCTCTACCGCAAAGGTGACGGTACAGATACCATCTATGACAAAGGAGGTAGCGATACTCTTAAACTTGTAGATATCTCAAGAGATGAAATAACGCTACATGCCAACAAAAATGATCTTATCATCACTCTCTCGGATACAGATAGTATCACCATAAAAGAGTACTTCTTACCGCAACATCGCATAGAAACTATTCTCTTTCAAGACGGCTCTACACTTAACTTCGCAGAAGTGGCACAAACCTACTTTATGGATGATACAGATAACACCATCACCCTCACGAATGCTTCTGAAACACTGAGTGGTTATGATGGAGACGACACCATAAAAGCCCTTGGCGGCAATGACACTCTCATAGGTGGTAAAGGCAATGACACCTTAGAAGGAGGAGACGGAAACGATACCTACATCTTCAACTTAGGTGATGGAAATGATACTATCTTGGATTCTAAAGGTAATGATACTCTAAGATTTGGTGATGGAATCACACTCGATATGTTAAGCTCAAAAATGGATGGAGATGATTTAGTCATATCTTTAAACACAGGCGACACAGTTACTATCCAAAACTATACACTTGCATCCAGTAAAATAGAAAATATTACTTTAAACGACGGCAGCAGTATAGACATAACATCACTTCAAGCAGTAACTGATGGAGATGATACTTTGGTTTATGCAAATAACTCTGTAACAGTAGATGCCAAAGCGGGTAACGACCACATCACAAGCGGTAGCGGAGCAGACACTATAGACGGCGGTGAGGGCAACGACACCATCATCACAGGTGCAGGTAACGATACTCTTATAGGCGCTCAAGGTGATGATACCCTCATGGGAGGTCTCGGAGATGATACCTATAGCTTTAACCGTGGAGACGGTAAAGACACCATCATAGACAGCTATACCTACGGCTACAACAACATCTCTTCTCAAAACGCAGGAAATGACACCATAAAACTAGGAGCAGGTATCACAAAAGATGATCTGCTTGTAACTATAGTAGGCTCCGATATCGTAGTAGCTCTTAAAGAGGAGGGAAAAACATTAGCAGAACTCAGCGACACCATAACCATCAAAAACGGTGCACTCCCAAACAATGCTATCGAAAACATCCTCTTAGATGATGGTACTAAACTCCTTATGGTAGATATGCAAGAAGCAACGGAGGGGAATGATACTTTAGTGTTTGGCGATAATGGCGTAAGCGTAGATGCTCTCGGTGGTAACGATACTATCACCTCAGGTAAAGGGAATGACACACTTTACGGTGGAGCAGGCAACGACATACTAAGAAGTAATGACGGGAACGATACCCTTTATGGAGATGATGAAGCCGATACCCTCGACGGGGGACGCGGTAACGATACTCTTGTAGGTGGCACAGATGATGATACTCTCATAGGAGGTCTAGGAAATGACATTTACATCTACAACAGAGGTGACGGTCAAGATACTATCATAGACAGTTACTCATACGGTAACGCAGGCAATGACACATTAAAATTCGGCGAGGGGATAAACGCAGGGGATATCATCGCTAAAGCAAACGGCAACGATATGATAATAGCGCTTAAAGAGGATGGAAAAACGTTTGAGCAACTCAGCGATACTATCACTCTCAAAGACTGGCTCGATCCAAATAAACGTGTAGAGAACTTTATGCTAGCAGACGGCACAACGCTCACACTCACACAGATGCAACAAGCAACGGAGGGAGAGGATTATCTTACATTTGGCGATGAGGGTGTAAGTGTAGATGCACTCGGCGGTAACGATACTGTGATATCGGGCAATGGGAAGGACACACTACGAGGCGGAGAAGGAAACGATACGCTCATAGCAGGTTTAGGTGATGATGTTCTTTATGGAGAAGACGGTAACGATATAGTACGCGGTGATGAGGGCAATGACATACTCTATGGCGAGGCAGGCGATGACTTACTTCAAGGCGGTAAAGGTCATGACACACTTTATGGTGGAGGCGGAACAGACATACTTGAAGGCGGTGAAGGTAATGACACGTATGTCTTTGCCAGAGGTGATGCGACAAACACCATCATCGATACGACAGGTAATGATACGCTGAGATTTGCAGAGGGGATAAACAAAGAAGATATCCTCGTAAAAGCCGTAGGCAAAGATATCATCATAGCTTTAGCAGAGGTTGGTAAAAACTTTGAAGAGTTGAGTGATAGAGTGGTGATGAAAAACTGGCTCGATACGGCGACGCGCATCGAAAACATAATGCTCTCAGATGGTACATTGCTTAGTTTGAGTGATCTTTCTAGTGTTACCGAGGGAGATGATTATCTAGTATTTGGCGATGAGGGAGCAAATGTTTCACTCTTAGGTGGCAACGACACACTCATCAGCGGAAGCGGAGATGATAGCATAGACGGCGGTGCAGGTGATGATACCATCACAACAAACGGCGGTGCAGATACAGTTTATGGCAGAGAAGGAAATGACACCATCAATACGGGAGACGGTCATGACTCTATAGGCGGCGGTGATGGTGACGATACGATATACGCAGGCAAAGGCAATGACACTCTCATTGGAGGCAAAGGCAACGATACTCTCATAGGAGGGTATGGAGATGATACCTATATTTTCAATATAGGCGATGGTTTCGATACTCTCTTTGATACAGAAGGCAACGATACACTTCAATTTGGTGAAGGTGTTACAAAAGATGATCTTCTGCTCAAGCAAAATGGTTACGATCTTCTAATTACCCTCAAAGAAGAAGGCAAAAACTTCAATGAGCTAAGCGATAAAGTTTTGATCCAAAACTGGTTTAAAGGTGAAAATAACATCGAAACCTTTACATTTGCCGACGGCAGTAAGCTTCTGAGCAAAGATATTGCGGCACTCTTTGTCAATGTAAACATAGAAGATACGCTCTTTAGTAAAGCAGGTGCCCTCATGCGCGGGGAGCAAGGCGATGATGTATATGTTTATAACCGTGGTGATTTTAAAGTAATTATAGATGACTATGCTACGAAAGACGACATAGAGATAAATGCAGGATACGACACGCTTCAGTTCTCATCAGGCATTACAAGAGATGATGTAAAAATAGGTGTAAACGGTAATAATCTTATCATAGAAGTGATAGGAAGCCACGACACATACGAACAGCTTAAAGATTATGTAGTTGTAAAAGATTGGAAAAATGAAAACAGAGGGATAGAGAAGATTGTCTTTAGTGATGGAGAAGTCCTTGAAATCACAAAAACAGAGACATTTCCGAGTGTCACATTTGATAATAGTTGGACATCCAACAGATACTATATCTACGGATCTGAAAACAACACTATAACAGGTTCCGCTTATGCCGATAAAATCGAAGCAGGCGGTGGAGACGATACTATAAATGCAGGTGCAGGTAACGATACTATTTACGGCGATGCAGGTGATGACAACATAGACGGCGGAGCAGGAAACGATACGTTTATCGGCGGAACAGGTGCTGATTATCTCAGAGATAGCGCAGGAGACGATACGTATGTATATGCAAGGGGTGATGGCAGAGATATTATCTATGATACTTCGGGTAACGATACTTTACGGTTTGCAGAGGGCATCACAAAAGACGACATTATCATCAAGCAGTACGGAAATACGATGGTCGTCGGTCTCAAAGATGGAGACACCTCTTTTTACAGACTCAGTGATAAAATAACCATCAGAGACTGGCAAATTGCAGGAAGTAGAATAGAAACTTTTGTATTTAGTGATGGTAGCACGATGAGCATCGATGAGATAGTGCGCTCCATCGGTACCGATAAAAATGACACTATTTACGGGGTAGATAGTCGAAATGATACGTTCATAGGTGCTAAAGGGGATGACACTCTTATCGGCGGTGCAGGAAATGATACTTATGCATTTAATCGTGGAGATGGAAAAGACACCATTATAGATAGTGCAGGGTTGGACACAATCAAGTTTGGTATAGATATCAATGCACAAGATGTAGTGTTTGAGAGAGTTGACAATAACCTCGTGGTGGCTCTTGCAGAAGAAGGGAAAAGCTTTGGGGAGCTTAAAGACACTATCACGGTAAAAGACTGGTATACATCTCTTGCAAACCGAGTGGAGTTTATAGAGCTTTTTAACGGTACAAAGTTAGTAGTAGCAGATGAGATTATGAATGGAACCGAAGAAGCCGACAACCTGACGTTTGGCGCAGAGGATAACGTAATAGATGCCCTAGGCGGGGATGATATTATCTACGGCGGAGCAGGGAACGATACGATCAGCGGCGGAGAAGGCAACGACAATCTCCAAGGGCAAGACGGGGACGATACGCTCAGCGGTGATGCAGGGAATGACATTCTCTACGGCGGAGTTGGCAACGACATGCTCAGCGGCGGTGAGGGGCATGATAACCTCCAAGGGCAAGACGGCAATGATATCTTAGAGGGCGGGACAGGAAACGATACCCTTTACGGCGGTAAGAACAACGACACCTATCTCTTTGGAAGAGGAGACGGAGCAGATAAGATTATCGAAGAGACGGCATATAGCGGCGGAGGGATTGATACACTGCGATTTAAAGAGGGTATCACCGTAGATGATCTTGTGATAAAACAAGTGAGAGATGAAAATTCTGTTGTATTTGCTGCCGATTTCGTCATAGCGCTTAAAGAGGACGGAAAAAGCTTTGCAGAACTCAGCGATAAGATCACTATCCAGAACGGTGCGTATTATTATGAACATGTTGGATATGACTACACAAACCAAAGCTCATACGACTACAGAGTAGAGAAGTTCATATTTGCAGACGGTACGGAGTGGAGCTTTGCAGACCTTGTGGCACACATCGGCAGCGATGAGAATGATACGATTCACGGCTTTAACAGTGCAGATACACTCTCAGGCGGTAAAGGCAACGATACGCTTAAGGGCTATCTAGGCAACGATACTTATATCTTCAACCGCGGAGACGGGTACGATACGATTTCCGATTATGGACGCTATCAAAGTAATTACAGCTACTACAACGCAGGCAACGACACCTTGAAATTCGGTGAAGGGATTGCCGAGGATGATCTTATTATCAAAAAATCTGGGAACAACGTAGTTGTCGGGATCAAAGAGGATGGAAAAACATTTGAGGAGCTCTCGGATGTTGTAACCATTACCAACTGGTACAACGTAAATAACAAGATTGAGAACTTCGTACTAAACGACGGTACGGCGATTGATCTTGCATTTTTATACGACCCGACCGAAGAAGCCGATAATTTAAATTTCGGCGCAGAGGATAACGTAATAGATGCCCTAGGCGGGGATGATATTATCTACGGCGGAGCAGGGAACGATACGATCAGCGGCGGAGAAGGCAACGACAATCTCCAAGGGCAAGACGGGGACGATACGCTCAGCGGTGATGCAGGGAATGACATTCTCTACGGCGGAGTTGGCAACGACATGCTCAGCGGCGGTGAGGGGCATGATAACCTCCAAGGGCAAGACGGCAATGATATCTTAGAGGGCGGGACAGGAAACGATACCCTTTACGGCGGTAAGAACAACGACACCTATCTCTTTGGAAGAGGAGACGGAGCAGATAAGATTATCGAAGAGACGGCATATAGCGGCGGAGGGATTGATACACTGCGATTTAAAGAGGGTATCACCGTAGATGATCTTGTGATAAAACAAGTGAGAGATGAAAATTCTGTTGTATTTGCTGCCGATTTCGTCATAGCGCTTAAAGAGGACGGAAAAAGCTTTGCAGAACTCAGCGATAAGATCACTATCCAGAACGGTGCGTATTATTATGAACATGTTGGATATGACTACACAAACCAAAGCTCATACGACTACAGAGTAGAGAAGTTCATATTTGCAGACGGTACGGAGTGGAGCTTTGCAGACCTTGTGGCACACATCGGCAGCGATGAGAATGATACGATTCACGGCTTTAACAGTGCAGATACACTCTCAGGCGGTAAAGGCAACGACACGCTTAAAGGTTACCAAGGCAACGATACTTATATCTTCAATCGTGGAGACGGACACGATACGATTTATGATTACGGACGCTATCAAAGTAATTACAGCTACTACAACGCAGGCAACGACACCTTACAATTTGGTGAGGGGATTAACAAAAACGATGTTGTATTTTATATGAATGGAAATAATCTTGTTATAGATTATAAAAACTCCGATCAAGTGACTATTACGAACCAAAACAACGACTATAACGCGATTGAAACGATTATGCTCAGTGACGGTTCGTATCTTACAAGTATAGATGTGCAAAGAATCGTGACGGATTTATCTATCTATGCACAGGAAAACAACCTTGATATCTCAAGTGCAGAAGCAATACGTGCCAATAGCGAACTCGTACAACTTTTTAATAGTTCATGGAAAGATGCTCAAACAAGTGGTACCTATACACCTCCACTTGTGTTAGACTTGAACCAAAACGATCAAACTTCTATAGCACTTGCAGATTTTCATGCCTATTTTGATTATGATGGTGATGGAAATCGTGAACACACTGCATGGATGGAGAGCGGTGATGCACTCTTGGCGGTAGATCTCAACGATGATGGTGCAATTACACATGGTGGAGAGCTTTTTGGAGATTTTACAAAACTTCAAGACGGCTCATTTGCAAAAGACGGTTATGAAGCGCTTGCTCAGTATGATAGCAACGGCGATAATATTATAGACAAAAATGATGCACGTTTCGGGGAACTTTTACTGTGGAGAGATGATAACCGTGACGGTAAAAGCACTACAAACGAGCTCATCAATGTAGCGTTAAGCTCTATTACAGCTATTCATCTGAATCGTGAAGAGGGAATTTCATTTGAAGCCTATATGGAAAACGGGAATATTATTACCAATGAAACACTCTATGAGGGCTACAATAACACGACAGGGACTATTAGAGATGTCTGGTTTGAGTACGATAGTAGTGACACTATTACAAACAACGATACGCTTGTTGTAACGAAAGTAAATGATGTACTTATTGGTGAGGATGGGAACGATACTTATATGTATACACTTGGTGATGGATCGATTACGATAGATGATCAAGACACGACGCAAACAGGTGTTGATAAGCTTGTTTTTGGTGTAGGAATCACCAAAGAGCAGCTTGTCATCAAATGGGAAAAGGGTACCGATGATATTGTCGTAGGAGTACGTGAACACGTAGAAGACGATACTCCGTTGAGTCAGCTTGAGGATAAGATACTAATCAAAAATTGGTTTAATGCAATTGGACTTATCGAAACCTTTACATTTACAGACGGTAGCGTACTTGATCGAGATACGGTTTATGATTTGATGCTACATGCCAAAGAAAACGGTGAGTTGACGCTAAAAGTTTTAGATGAAAATGCAGAGCTTGCAGGCGGAGATTATAATGATGTACTTTATGGCATGTCTGGGAATGAAGCTCTTGAAGGTAAAGACGGCGACGACTATTTGTTAGGCTTTGAGGGGGATGATCTCCTTGATGGCGGACGTGGAGACGACGTACTTGCAGGAGGTAGTGGAGATGATGTGCTCATCGGTGGAAGCGGAGATGATTTTTATATCTACAACAAAGGAGATGGCAGAGATACCATCATAGACGCGCAGGGCAACGATACGCTTTTCTTCGGTGAGGGAATCACACGTAAAGATGTGCTATTTGAAGTAGTCGGTGATGATATGAAAATAACTTTTGCCTATGATGCGGAGATTACAACCGAACTACGAGATAGCATTGTTATTACAAACTGGCAACAAAATGGTTTTGAGATGGAAAACTTAGAGTTTGCAAACGGTGAAATCTATACAATTCCGGAACTTATAGAAAAAAATACAAACCATGCACCGACAACGCTATTTGCAGAATCTTCATATATTTTGACCGATGTAAGTATTCAAACCGGTATCGTACTTGCCCGAGACAGTGATGGCGATATCTTAAACTACAGTGTGGCAACACAACCTGAAAACGGAACACTTACTATCAATCAATACGGTATTTGGACGTATCGCGCAAATGAGGGATATAAAGGCGTTGATACTGCCATTGTAATGGTAGACGACGGTAACGGTTTATCGACAACAAAAACGCTGAACTTTGAAATCGTAGTGACGAATGTTGATCCTATAGTAACAGAATCTCATGTCGAAGTAGTTCTTCAAGACACTCGCGAACAAACAGGTAAAGTAGAAGCAACTGATGCAGACGGTGACACGCTCAACTATACAGTAACAACTGCGGCTACACACGGAACACTCAGTGTTGATTCAAACGGAAACTGGAACTACCAAGCCGATGATCTCTATATCGGTACAGACAGTGCTATCATCACGGTAGATGACGGAAACGGAGGCATTGCTACACAGACTTTAGCGTTTGATACAAAAGTATCAGCACCTACACTGAGTAGCACTTCGTTGGCACTCTTTGAAGACACATCGACCACAGGTACCCTCAATGTCACCAACCCAATCGGTGGAGCATTAATATACGAGATAGTAGAGATGCCAAATAACGGAGAGTTTGCTCTTGACGCAGAGGGTAGCTACAGCTACATACCAAGCGCAAACTACAACGGAAACGACAGTGTTAGTATAAAAATCACAAACGAATACGGCTTAAGCACGACAACTACACTCAGCTTTGAGATGGAAGCAGTCAATGATGCTCCAATCCTCTTAAACAACGACATAGAATCCTACACCCTTAAAAACATTCGAGAGGTAGATGGAAGCATTGAAGCAGAAGATATTGACGGCGATACCCTCAACTACATCGTAACAACTGCCGCTACACACGGAACACTCAGTATTGATGCAAACGGAAACTGGAACTACCAAGCCAATGCCTCGTTTAACGGTAAAGACAGTGCCATCGTCACAATAGAAGACGGCAATGGAGGAAGTGTAGAAAAAACATTACACTTCCAAAGAGACGGCTATATCTACGAAGGCGGTAACCTTCTCATCAACGATACAAGCGATAATGATACTCTTGTGATGGATACGGTCAATGTAAGCGACCTTAGCTTTACCCGTCAAGCAAACAACTTGCAAGTCCACGTTCAAGATGAAGGAATCGTAACACTCAAAAACTACTTTGCTAACACAAAAGCAGGCGTAGATACCATCCAAACCGCACAAGGTGCTATCAACCTCTCAAAAGATGCTGCGCAACAAAACGTTTGGTTTAGTTCTCTTGTGATAGCAACCGATAACAAAGACACTCTTTTAACTACAAGCAAGAAAAACAGCGTCTTGATAGGTAAAGGAGGAGATGACACGATATTCGGAGGAAACGGCAACGATACCTTCTTTGCCCAAAACGGCAACGACCTTCTCATAGGCGGAGCAGGAAACGATACTCTTTATGGTGATAATGGTAATGATACTATCTATGGGGATGAGGGTAATGATATCCTCCTTGGTGGTAACGGTCACGATAGTCTTATAGGTGGCTTAGGGAATGACACTTTCTACGGCGGTGAGGGCGATGACTTTTTATCGGGAGGCAAAGGAAGCGACACCCTCAAAGGCGGCTTGGGAGACGATACCTACTTTGTTTCAAAAGGTGACGGCAAAGATATTATTGCAGACTCTGAACCTTCAAGAAGCTTTTTAGGGTTTAACTTCAATACAAAAGACGGAGGCAATGATACGATCAAGTTTGATCAAGGAATAGCAAAAGAGGATCTCAGTTTCTTTATGAAAAATAGCGATCTCATTGTGCAATATAGCGATAACGATTCTATCGTCATTAAAAACCAAAACAATAAAAACGCACAAATCGAAAAATTTGAATTTAGTGACGGAAGCTACTTGACGCATGAAGATGTTGAACGACTTACACAGCAGATCAGCGCCTACGGTAAAGATCAGGGCATGTGGCATATAGATAATAAAACTATCCAAGCCAATAATAATTTTCTGACTCTTGTGAGCAGCGTGTGGCAAGCGTAGGTAAACATCTAAAAAAGTATCTGCTTTTCGTAGTCTTTAGCCTCTCGTTAGACGCACAGACACTTTCCCTCGATGAGATTTTAGAGTATGCCTCAGGGCACTCTAAAATGCTTGCTATGAAAGAGACAGACGTACGTATTGCAGATACAAATATCGAGAATGCACAATCGGCAT
This sequence comes from Sulfurimonadaceae bacterium, assembly GCA_963664885.2. GTDB lineage: Bacteria > Campylobacterota > Campylobacteria > Campylobacterales > Sulfurimonadaceae > Sulfurimonas. The sequence goes on along the minus strand of CAXXSB010000008.1, from coordinate 145,076 downwards.
ACTATCCAAGTCTAAACTTTGTTTATAACACAGAATACAACCATGCTTTAGATGGAATGCCCTTGGGCGTAGAAAGCGTAGGCGGTACTACGATAACAAATTCGACTCAGTACCAAAACTCTTTAGCCCTGCAGCTGCAATACGATCTTTTTCAGTTTGGAGCAACAAATAAACAGGTTACTATCTCAGAACTGGAAAAAACTGCAAAGCAAAAAGAGTGGTGTTTGTCTGAACAACAACTCCACCAATCGTTACTAGAGTATTATGCAAAAGCGCTAAAAGCCAAAGAAGAGCACGCCTCAAAACTAAAAATTCTTGAGCTTCGCAGAGAGATTTATAAGATGCGAGAGCGTCTGTATAAAGCGGGTGAATCATCGAGAGTAGATGTCGGAAATGAAGCGATTGCGATTATAGAACTTCAAACCGAGATAGCAAATACACTCATGGAGTACAAAGAGAGTTTGATACGGCTTGAACAACTCAGCACGTTGGCGTTTGAAAAAGATGTGGTGCTTTTGCCTTTGGATATACAAAACATAGAAACGTCTAAAAACTTTGAAGAGACCCTTGAAGCACAAAAAATTCAGACGCAAATCCTGCAAAAGCAAGAGGAACTCTCTTTAAATCTTCGCAGACAGTTCCCCTCTTTGGGGCTGTATAGCAACTACTATCTTTACGGCAGCGATGCGGATGTTTATAGAGAAAGTTTTAAAGATATCGGTGAAAAGAGCTGGAATGTCGGTTTGTCGCTACGCCTTAACATCTTTGAAGGTTTTAAACACTCTTCAACGCATGAACGTTTGCATTTAGAAGTAAAAAAACTCAAACAGCAATACGAACAAGCAGAGCATGATTTTAGATACGAAACACAAGCAAAAAAAAGCAAATTTGAAGAACTTGCTCTAATGCAGACACACGCACAAGAGCTTTTTTATGAAGATAAAAACAAACAAGAGATGCTTGAACGTTTGCGCGCTACGGAGCAAATAGATCAGATAAGTTATCTGAGCTTTTTACACGAGCAAGCACAACATGCCATGCAGGCAAAGATACGTGAGATCGACAAAGCTTATGAAGCGCTCTCTTATATAATTTTACACAGAGGATTAGACCAATGCACTCAGCCTTGATGGCACTAGAAATAGCAGGAAAATTCAACCGTATTCCTATTGATACGAGAAGTATCATTAAAGAGTACGCGCTAGGTGAACAAGAGCCTTCCATTGAAGAGCTTACACGCATCGCAAAACATCAAGGTTTTCGCAGCAGTGTAAAAAAACTTCCTATTGAAAAACTTGTAAAAAATTATCCGTTACCTTTCATCGTCTTAAAAAATGATGGAACTTTTATGAGCGTCATTCAAACCAATGAAGAAAAACAAGAGCTTTTGGTATTTGATGATACTTCTAAAGAACCTTATGTGATGAGCTATGAACTCTATAATCAGATAAGTGCTCAAAAAGCTATCGTCTTAAAACATAAGATGCTTTCGCAACAAGTAAAGTTTGGATTTGGGTGGTTTTACGCGCAGATGCTCAACTATAAAAAGATTATAGGTGAGGTTTTGTTGGCGTCGTTTATATTGCAACTTTTTGGGCTTGTTACACCTCTTTTTACGCAAGTGATTTTAGATAAGGTTTTGGTACACAGATCTATGACCACTTTAGATGTTCTTGCCATCGCATTTGTCGCGGTGGCATTGTTTGAGTTTGTTATAAACCTTGTGCGCAATTATATTTTTGTCCATACGACTTCCAAAATTGATGCAAAGCTTGGGGCGAAGCTTTTTTATCATCTCTTGGCACTTCCAATCGCGTACTTTGAGAGACGCAAAGTCGGCAATATCATAGCTAGAGTACGAGAACTCGATACGATTCGTGAATTTATTGCCAACAAATCTATTAGCGTGATATTAGATGTTCTTTTTTCGGGTGTATTTGTTGCAGTGATGCTTCTTTACAGTGTTAAATTGACAATGGTTGTTGTCGCATTTGTAAGCGTAATCGGACTAATCTACTTTTTCATAACACCACAACTCAGAAAACGTCTTGAAGAGAAGTTTCAGATGGGCGCACAGTCGAATGCCTATCTTGTCGAATCGGTAACAGGTGTGCAAACGGTAAAATCATTAGCACTAGAGGGTTCGATGCAACGTAAGTGGGAGGATTACCTCGCCAAATATGTTAACTCTAGTTTCCATTTGAGTAACTTGTCAAATGTTTTAGGCGGACTCTCTGGCATGTTGCAAAAGCTGATGACCATCTCTATGCTTTATATGGGAGTTACTTTGGTGCTTGAGGGAAAACTTAGTGTCGGGCAACTTATCGCTTTTCAGATGTTTGCAAATCAATTCAGTGGTCCCGTTTTACGTTTGGTAAATCTTTGGAATGAGTTCCAGCAAACACTTCTTTCAGTTGATAGAATCGGGGATATTTTAAATACTCCAACAGAACAAAAAAACGATAAGGCAATTACCCTGCCACGCATCAACGGAAGTGTAAAGTTTGATGCCATAGGCTTTTCATACGCTCCAGATGCCCCTCAGGTACTTAAAGGAATCAGTGCGGAGTTTCAAGCGGGTCAAAGTGTCGGTTTAGTTGGGCGAAGCGGAAGCGGAAAAAGCACCATCACAAAACTGATTCAAAGACTCTACATTCCTAATAGCGGTACGATTTATATCGACGGTGTCGATATTCGCCATATGAACCCAAAATGGCTTCGTAACAATATAGGCGTAGTTTTACAAGAGAACTTTCTCTTTAGCGGTACGATACAAGATAATATTTCTCTCTCACGCCCCGATGCACCGATGGAGCATATTATCATGGCGGCACAAATGGCAGGAGCGCATGAATTTATCTCGGAGTTGCCCCAGGGGTATGATACACAAGTAGGAGAACGTGGTGCATCTCTTTCAGGCGGACAGCGTCAGCGCATTGCTATTGCACGGGCATTGCTTATCAACCCTAGAGTGCTAATTTTTGATGAAGCGACTTCGGCGCTTGATTATGAGTCTGAAAAAATCATCCAAAACAACATGGCAAAGATCAAAGATGGACGTACGATGTTTATCGTGGCACACAGACTTACAACTGTAAAAGATTGTGATGTGATTTTAGTGCTTGATAAAGGCGAAGTCGTCGAACAGGGAACCCATGCAGAGCTGATGCAGATGCAAGGCTACTACTACAAACTTTACACCCAACAGGATTGATGATGCAACTCTTTCACACAAAAGATAGACACGAATTTAAACCGCTTTTAGTCGAGATAGAAGATAGACCACTCAACCCTTTAGGAAGATCCTTATTATGGATAATTGTTGCCTTTATGTTTCTTGGGAGTTTGTGGTTATTCTTTGCAAAGATAGACATCGTAGTGAGTGCCAGAGGAAAGATAATCCCTTATGGGGAGATAAAAGTGCTTCAACCCATAGAGACGGGAGTAATAAGTAGGATTTTAGTAAGAGAGGGAGATTTTGTGAAGCAAGGAGAGGTGCTTGTTGAGATAGACCCTTCCGTGACACAAACAAACCTAGAATCAAAACAAAAGAATTTGGAGCTTTTAAATATTGAGATGCGACGTTTAAAAGCTTTGATAGAGAATAAACCTTTTTTTCAAGCTAAAAAAATAGCTGACTCAGGAATCTTAGATACCCAAAGATTAATATATGAAGCAACACGAACTGCACATATACAGCAAAAAAGTTTGATTTCTCAGCAAATACTTCAGATTCAAGAGCAAATGAAAGCGTTAGATGTAGATAAAAATCGCTTAGGGCAACATCTTGCATCACTTCATGAAAGAGAGAAAAAACTCCAAAGTGTCTTGGATATTATCGCATCCAACGAATATGAAAATGTGCGTAAAGAACTTGTCGAGTATGAAGAACAGATACGGATGAAAGAGCATGAAGCGGTACGTTTGCAGGAGCAACTTCATGAGTTAAATGAGAAAAAACTTTTGCTCACGCAGGAGTACCATAATAAGCTTCTTGAAGAGTTAACGCAAAAAAGTAAAGAAGCAAGACTTTTAGAAGTGGAAATAGAATCTATAGAGTTTCAAAAAGCAAAACAGCTCATCACTTCACCCGTTGATGGGTATGTAGCGAAACTAATGGTGCATACAGTAGGCGGCGTTGTAACCCCGGCTGAAAAACTGATATCTATCGTACCTAAAGAGACACCGCTTGTCATCAAAGCAACCGTACTTAACCAAGATATAGGATTTATAAAAAAGCAGATGGAAGCTGCCGTAAAAATAGATACCTTTGATTTTCAGAAATACGGACTCATCCCTGCAACGGTAGAGCATATAGCAGACGACGCAATGGAAGATGAGAAATTAGGACCTGTGTATGAGATATATTTGACACCCCACAAAACAAGCATCATCGTAGCAGGAGAACAAATTCCGCTTGCTTCAGGTATGAGCGTCACTGCCGAACTAAAAGTAGGGCAACGAAGAGTAATAGAGTTTTTCATCTACCCTCTCATAAAATACCTCGATGAAGGGATGAGTGTGAGATGATGCATAGAAAGATGATTTTAACCTGTTTAAAAGAGCAAAGAAGTGTATTTGAAGCAGTAACATTAGTTCTTGTAAATGACAGTAAATGTCATTTACAAGAACAAAAGTTACAGGGCAACAATAAATGTTACTGGAGGATTGAAGATTGGTTCAAAACAATGCAACAATCCTCGACTTCTTCTCAAAATTTCCCAACCAACCGTTTGAATTTGTCATAGTCACCGACATAAATATCAAAGAGCATCCCAACTACTACAAAGCAATCTTCCGTAATATAAAAACAAATAAATACTTCTCAATATAAAAGGCAAATCAATAAAACATATTGATAATATTATTGATTGATATTATAATCAATTTATCTTATTGACATATTGGTCAATAGTTAGTATAATTTATAAAATATATTGATTTAAAAACATTTAATTTTTATATGGTTTGTCATTGCCGAGGAGGAAAGATGCTGTTTCAATATGGAAAAGTTGTTACTGGAAGTCACTTTTATGATAGAAAAGAGATGCAAAAGAAGGTGTTGAATTTTCTTAAATCTGGTCAGTCCTTTATGGTAAAAGCTCCTAGACGCTATGGAAAGACATCTCTTATCAAAGAAGTAATGCGCGAAAATAATCTTGATTGTTTTTCGATAGATTTCAGAAAGACTCCTCGCCTAGAGCTATTCAACGATATGCTCCTAGAATATATTTATTCCAAAATGGGGATAAAGGGTGCGATTGGGCAGATGAAAGAGAATGCAATCGCCTTTTTACGACAGCATAAGACGACCGTTGGTATCAAAACAGATATTTTTGAGACATCCGTCGAGTTTTTCAGTAACGACAAAACCTCTCAAGATATACGCTTGACTAGAGCATTAGACTTTCTTGAAAATGTTGCAAAAGAGATGAATACAAGATTCTACGTCTTTTTTGATGAGTTTCAGGATGTAAAAAAGATAACTTCGGAATTTGATATATTAGAATTGATGCGCGGTGCCATACAACACCATGAACATATTTGTTATATCTTTGCGGGTTCTAATATGACTATGATGACAGAAGTGTTTGAAAATAAAAAATCTCCTTTTTACAACTTTTGCCGAAAATTAAAACTCGACGCATTCGATATACCAGAACTTGCAAAAGAGATCCAAGCCGCTTTAAGAAAAAAAGAGATAGCTTTTGCGTCCGATGAACTTCTGCTCTCACTTTTACAAAGACTCAAAGGACATCCGGCTAATACCATGCTGGTGATGGGTATCATCGAGAGTAAAATGATGGATACTCACAAGATGATGATTGATCAGGCAATCATTGATGAAGCATACGAAGAAGCTCTGGAGGAGATGGGTGATTTAATCAGTGAATACCTAAAAGAGATACGCACGAAAGAGCATTTGCACGATGTTCTATTTAGAATGGCGAACGGTGAAGAACAGGTGCTAGAGCCAAGTTCCTTACAGCAAAAGAGGAAGTACCTTGTTGATATGGGATATCTACTGCACATTGACCGAGGAGAATATCAAATAATCGATGGTTTTTTAGAAGAAGATTTAAAACGTTTTAATGGCTAATACTTAGTAAAAAAGAAAGCTAGAATTCCTACCTGTAACATTAGTTCTTGTAAATGACAGTAAAACATTTCATGGCATGTAAACTCTTACATGCCAAAGCTTTTTTAAACACAAAATCCCCTTAGTAGATGTATAATCCCTTTTTATTTCACACTTGGTTTCATGAGATCAAACGATATTTATATTCAATATGATTGCTTTGAAACAAAATGAACTTTTTTATCAAAAAGGAGTTAAGTGATACACTTTACCGTATTTGACAAGATTGCCGTGGCTATTTCGATCCTTATGATTGTTATGCTGTTTGCAATCAGCTTGAAAGCGTCGGGATTGATACTGAAAGATTTCGAATTTATGGGATTTTTTCAGATATGGCTTTTGTTCGGTTTTTACTATTTGGTAAATATGTTTATAAGAGCGGTGTATATTACGAACAAAGAGGGGAATAAAAAAGTATAATTGCGCTTTTAAACGAAGGTGAAAAAAGACGTGAACCAAGAAAAACTAACCATCGATTTGCTCTCGCAAATTGGAAAACTGCTTTTGCAGCACGGGGCGGAGACGGAGCTTGTAGAGACAAGCATCAAGACCGCCGCGATGAAGCTCGGCTATACGAATCTAGCGATTCTAATCTTTCCAAATGCGATTTTACTTAGCCTCCCCTCAAGCGATACCGTCTATAACACTCGGCTTTACAAAGCAGAGCGTCAAGACGTCAACTTTCGTGCGCTCGATAAAGTGGCAACTATCATTGAACACATGGATGCCACTACCGACCGCGCGAAGCTTTTAGAAGAGTTAAAGCATGAAGAGGGCTTAAGCCCAATGTACCCTTACTACTTGCGTAATTTTATGGCGGGTCTTGGGTGCGGGGCGTTTAGTTTGCTTTTTGGGGGCGATTGGTATATCTTTTTAGCAACTTTTTTAGCTTCCTCTTTGGGATTTTATCTCAACGGTTTTTTGCTCAAGCGCTCTTTTAACCCTTTTATTGTCATTATTCTCGTCTCTTTTACTACGACTCTTTATTCAGGATTATTTGCTTTTGGCAACGAGGCGGCGCATATCGCCATCGCTTCATCGATTTTATTTTTGGTGCCAAGCGTGGCGTTTATTAATTCCGTAAACGATCTCACCAAACGCCACTACACTACAGGGCTTGTTCGCGGTGTGCGTGGTGTGATTATCTCCTTTGCTATCGCTATCGGGATATCGTTGGCGTTGCATCTTTTGGGCGTGGAGAAGTTTGTATGATTTTAGATATAGGTATCGGTTTTTGTGTATCGCTTGCTTTTGCGATCCTTTTTAATGCTCCCGTGCGCTCTTTGGTGCCCATCATTTTTTTAGGAATCGGAGCGGTGCTTAGTAAAAACTTTATGCTGCACTATGGCTTTAGTTTGGAGTTTGCAACCTTTGTCGCATCGTTTTTTATCGGTCTAGTGAGTATCTATTTTGCGCATAGGCAAAAGATCCCGATTTTGGTCTATGCAATATGCAGCTCTATCGTTTTGGTTCCCACGATTAACGCGTATAAAGCGATGATAGGGCTTATTCAAATCTCGACCCACCAACTTAGTAACCAAGAGCTTATTGTTCAGTCTTTGCATTACGGCTTGCGAACGTGGCTTGTGTTCGGTGCGATCGCTATCGGGATCGTATTGCCTACGCAGTTTTTGAAAAAATACAGATTTAAAATCTTGTAGCCAAAAGCTACTCTAACGTGCGTACACAGCGTACGTGTATCGGGGTGCTTTTGGCGTATTTGTAGGCGTTGCCCGTGCGAAAGTGGATCATCCACGCAAAACCTGGGTAGCCCTCGAAGGTCTCAAGGCACCAATACCCTTGGGGTGCGGTGTGGAGAAACTCTTGTTTGATAGCGGGGCTCTCCCCCGAGTTGCCCACGATCGTTTTAAGCTCCTCCAAGAGGGGCAGGCGCCAGTTTGCGGCGTTGCCAAGACGTAACTCTTTGCAGTATTTTTGTGCCGCTGCATGGTTCATCGTCGCTGAAAGAGCGTCGTCTTGCCATTGCAGACCTCTTTGGGTATCCTCTACGACGCTGCCTTCGCGAAGCAGTTGTGCGTGGGCAAGCGAGACACCCAGCAGCACCAAGATAGAAAGTTTTTTTAGCATAATTTCCCCTTTTTTTTAAATGTTACCCCAATGTCGGCAGATGCCACTTCATCTTAAAGGCGATAAGTCTTAGTAAAACGCACACGAGAGCCACAAGCACGATAGTGAATTCGCCAAGCAGCCCGAACATCTTTAAAAGTCCCAAAAGCGTCGCGGCGATTACGGCTATGGAACCGTAAAAATCGCTGATAAGCACGCTTGGAACCTGATTGATCATAATGTCGCGAATCACTCCGCCCCCCACGGCGGTGATAAAACTTAGTATCACTATACCGAAAAAATTATACTCAGCATTGATCGCTAAAAGAGCCCCCGTAATGCTAAAGGCGACCAGCCCGATCGTGTCGCTGATAATAAACATCCATTGCTGCTCAATTGAGGGTTTTTTGTAGATTTTAAAAAGAAAAACCGCTCCGAGCGTCGCAAGAAGGGTTGCGGCGGGATAGAACGAGGTAAAAGCAAAAGGGGGATTGCTTAAAATGGCATCGCGGATCACCCCGCCGCCCAAAGCAGTCAAGGTGGAAGCGATGAGAATTCCCAAAATATCGAGGCGGTTTTTGATAGCGACCAAAAAGCCGCTTAGGCTAAAAGCAATAATCCCCAATATGTCGGCATAGATGAAAAATTCAGGCATGCCAAGCGCTAGATTTGGTATTCGCTTTTAAACGCGACGTAGCGATGTGCCGAAGCGTAAAGCTCTTTGACCTCGTCGTCGCCGAGTTCGCGCACAACCTTTGCCGGGCTGCCCATGATAAGCGAGCGAGGCGGGAAAACTTTTCCTTTGGTTACAAGCGCACCAGCACCTACGATAGACTCTTTGCCGATCACGGCACCGTCTAAGATCGTCGCACTCATCCCGATAAGACAGCCGTCTTCGATGGTGCATCCGTGCAGCATAACGCGGTGCCCGATGGTGACGTCGTTGCCTATGATGGTCGGATTGCCGTCGCTCCTGTCGGGTTTTTTGTAGTGGGTGACGTGGATCATCGAGAGGTCTTGGATATTGACGCGGTCGCCGATTTTGATGTAGTGCACATCGCCGCGAACGACGCACCCGAACCAGATAGAACACTCCTCGCCGCAGGTAACGTCGCCGATGACGTCGGCTGAAGGTGCTACCCATGTGTTATGCCCGAGTTTCGGGCTTATTCCTTGGTATTTGTGCACCATCTCAGCTCTCCACGAAAAGGCGTGCGGCTAACTGCTGTACGCTTGAGGGGGATTCTTTTTTTGTCGCTTTGGAAACTTTGTCGACAAACTCCTCCATCAGTTTTTGGTTGTTGATCGCTTTTGCATCGCCTGCGGCTACTTTGACGTAATTGCCGTCGCTGTGAAGCTCGTGGGAGAGGGTGTTGTCGCCCACTTGGAGTTTGAGGATCTGAATGATTTTCTCTTTTGCCGCTTCGTTTTTAATGGTGGTAAGCAGCTCGATACGGCGCATGAGGTTTCTAGGCATCCAATCCGCACTCGAAATATACACCTGTGAAGCGTCGTTTTTAAAATAAAACATCCTCGGGTGTTCGAGGTATTTGCCTACGATGGAGACGACGCGGATATTGTCGCTCACCCCTTCGATGCCCGGTTTGAGGCAGCAGATACCGCGCACGATCAGATCCACTTTCACCCCCGCTTGGCTTGCTTGGTAGAGTGCTTTTATCACGTCGTCGTCTACAAGCGAGTTCATTTTGGCAATGATCTGCCCGTCTGTTTTTTTGCGCGCTTCGTTTTGGATAAGCGAGAGTATCTTGGGCTTGATCTGTGCGGGCGCCATGTAGAGCTCGTTGAGTTTCCCTTTTTTGCTAAATCCCGTGAGGAAGTGGAAAAAACGGGTAAGATCGTTGGTGATCTCGTCGGTGCTGGTCATGTAGCTTACGTCGGTATATATTTTTGCCGTAGAGGGGTTGTAGTTACCCGTACCGATATGGGCGTACTGTTTGAGTTTGCCCCCCGTTCTGCGGGTGACCAAAGTCGCCTTGGCATGTACCTTGAACCCTTTGATACCGTAGATAACGTGCGCTCCCGCTTTTTCAAGCGCCTTTGCCCAGATAAGGTTGTTCTCTTCGTCAAAGCGCGCTTTGAGCTCTACCATGACGGTAACCTGTTTGCCCGATTCGCTTGCATTCATAAGAGCTTTGACGATCGGAGAGTCGGTTCCCGAACGGTAAAGGGTCATTTTGATCGAAACGACGTCGGGATCTTTTGCCGCGGTTTGGATCAGTTTGACGATAGGCTCGAAACTCTCATAAGGGTGATAAAGCAAAATATCCTGCTTATCAAGCGTCGTAAAGATACTCTCGGTGCTATCGAGCGGCGGGAGGTTCTTAGGCTGAAACGGCGGCAGTAAAAGGTGCGCAAAATTTTTGTTCCCCACGATCTGCCAAAGGCTCGAGAGGTTCAAAAAGGTGTGGTAGGTGTAGATATCGTCTTTGTAAACGTTGATATGGCGGTTAAAGAAGTTGATAAGCTCCTCATCGGTGTTCGCTCCCACTTCCAAACGTACCATCTCCCCTTTGCGGCGCAGTTTAAGCCCCTCTTCAAGGATCTCCATAAAGTCGTCGGCTTCCTCCTCTTCGATGGCGATATCGGCATTTCTCGTAACGCGGAACGAAGCGTATTTGATAAGAGAGTAACCCGGGAAAAGGTTGGTGATATGTTTCTCGACCACGCTCTCAATTGGGACGTAGATACGCTGATCGAGTTCTACAAAACGGCTTAACACCCTCGGAACGCGCACGATCCCAAAACGCTCAATGCTCGGATCGTCGTTGTCGCTGAGTTTGACGATAAGCCCGAAGCTGAGGTTGTTGAGGTGGGGGAACGGGTGGGTCGCATCGATGGCGATCGGGATGATGAGGGGGTAGATATTTTCGTTGAAATAGCGTCTGAGTTTCACTTTGTCGCTTTGGGAAACCTGATCGTAGGTTTTGATGCTGATCCCCTCGCTCTCAAGCTTTTGCAAGATGCCGCCCATGCAGTGTTCTACCACCTGAAGCTCTTGGTGCAGGTAGGTTCTGATCTCGCGCAGCTGTTGGAGCGGCGTGAGTTTGTCCGCACCTGAAACGATAATCCCCGCGGTGAAAAGTTTTTTAAGCCCCGCTATACGGATCATGTAGAATTCGTCTAGGTTGGTACCGTAAATAGCAAGGAATTTAAGGCGCTCCAACAGCGGCAGCGATTCGTCTTGTGCTTGTTTGAGAACCCTCGTGTTAAATTGAAGCCATGAGAGTTCACGGTTGATATAAAAGTCCGGATTTTTTAGGTTGATCATATAAAAAATACCCCTTCAATGCAAAAATTACGTCATTATATCCAAAAGAGATTACTTCACTACGCCGCTGCCTCGAAAGTTTGCGCTGTGGTAGATAACCGCGCCGTTTTTACGCGCATAATAACGCATAAGCAGATTTTGCAGCGTCGGCTCGATGGAGGGGGCAAACCACGCATTGTTGCTGATGGCGATCACGTAGCGCACGTCCCCCTCATAAATCTCTTGGCATGTAGCTTCATAGCAGATCGCATTGCGAAATTTCACCCCTTTGAGGGTGAAATCACTCGGTTCTTCGGCGATGCTAAAATCGGCTTGCCCCGCAAAAAATATCTCGTTGATAAAATTTTGCGCAAATTTAGGGAGGGGGATATACTCTCCAAAGGGGACAAGCACCATTTTTTTGGCTATTCTCACCTGCCCATCCTCAAAAATATAGGAAACGTTGTAGTTTTGCCCATCTTCTCTTAAAAGTGCGCCCGCGACGATAGAGATTTCGTAAGAGAAATCCTCTAACTGTTCGATAATAATGGGGTTTTTATTGAGAAACAAAGGGAAAACCGATTCGGGTAAAACGACGACGTCGTACCCCTCTTCACTCGCTTGCGCAATCTCTCGAAAGATCATAAAAACGGTAGGTTCCAAACTTTCGCGGAGCCATTTTTTTTCCTGTTTCACGTCGGTAGCTACGAGTTTGATTTTCAGCGGAGCCTCTTGGGGGGTCGGCGTGGAGAACTCTAGGGCAAAAACCAAAAGCACCAAAGGGAGGGGGCGCAGTCTTCTTGGCATGTACGCCACAAGCGCCAGCGAGGCAAGGACGATAAAAAGATGGTATTTCTCTATCCCGATGTAACTTTCTACAAAAAGAAGTTCTATCTGCATCCAGTTAAAATCAAAAGGTTCTACGAAACTGAGCAAAAACAAAAGAAGCGCGCGCAGCCAAATACGCTCGCTCAGCGCCAAGACCCCGAAAAAAAGCATGTAGATAAACCCAAAAGCCAAGGTGATAAGCGGGGTGATAAACCCCATCCCCGTATAGGCAAAACTATACCCGATCCAGTAAAACCAAAAGATTCCGATAAAAAATCCCGCAACGAGGATCGATCTCTTTGGCATGGCAAGCAAAAGTGCGAGTGCAAAGAGACCAAAAAGGGTATGCAGAAGTTTTACGCCGATGCCGTAGTGCTCCAAATAAAGAAAGGCACTAAAAAAAATCGCCGCCGCCGCGCCCCATGCCGCATGGAAAAGAAAAGGTTTGTTTGGTGTCTGAAAATCGAAAATTTTTTGAATCATGACGGGATTATACAGAAAAAAGATGTATCGGCGTTAAATAGTCTTATGCGGTGGAAATAAGGCTATTTTAGGCGCTTATTAATTTAGTTCTTGTATAATCGCCGCAATTTTATTTTTCAAGGAACCTTAAGTATGGAACTTATCAGTCAATTATTACCGTTTGTGTTTTTGATCGCAATCATGTATTTCGTGATCATTCGCCCGCAGCAACAAGAAGCAAAAAGATTGCAAGCGATGCGCGATGAGCTAAAAAAAGGGGACAAAGTGGTGACCAGCGGCGGATTCATCGTCGTCGTAAACAAGGTTGAAGAGAGCTTTTTAAGCGTAAAAATGAATGATGACGTAATCGTGAAAATTACGAAAGACTCCGTTGCTAGAAAGTACGAGGATGAAGCTTAATTACCGCATAGCAATTTTTGCGGCGGCAATCGTTTTCGGACTTTTCTTTTCACTCCCTTCTTTGCTGCAAACGCAAGAGGGGAAAAAAGTCAACCTAGGGCTTGACCTCCAAGGGGGGTTGCATATGCTTTTGGGGGTGAAAACAGATGAAGCCGTCGTCTCGCGCATGAAATCGATCGCCGCAAGCATCAAACACTACACCCAGAAAAAAGATATCCTCATCGACGAACTTGCCGCACACGAAGAGAATGTGACCTTTACGGTACTCGATAGCGACGAGATCGCAGGTATTAAGAACTATCTTGCCGAGATGAGCGGAGTGGTCGTGAGCGTCGAGGGGGAGAGACTTATCCTCACCCTTACCCCCGAAGAGATACAAAGAACCAAAGAACTCTCTGTTGCCCAAGCGATCGAGACGATCCGCAACAGACTTGATCAGTTCGGACTCTCCGAGCCTGTCGTAGCGCGTCAAGGGGAGGAGAAAATCCTCGTGCAATTAGCGGGTATTAAAACACTTGAAGAGGAGCAGCGTGCGCGCGAGCTTATCTCACGGGCGGCAAAGCTTGAGCTGATGGCGGTGGATGAGGAGCGCAACGCCCGCGTCCATGCCATGACCCACGCCGATGCGGCAAGTTACGGCGACGTGATTTTAAGCGATGCAAACAATCCTCAGCTTCTTTATCTTGTCAAAGAGATCCCTATTTTAGACGGCGGGATGCTCACCGACGCGCAGGTGGGGTTTGACCAAAACAACCGCCCCGTGATCAATTTCTCTCTCAATGCCGAGGGTGCCGAACTTTTCGGAGATTTTACGGGTCGCAACGTCGGCAAACGCCTTGCGATCGTGCTTGATGGCAAGGTTTACTCCGCGCCAAACATCAACGAGCGTATCGGCGGAGGAAGCGGGCAGATATCTGGAAACTACAGTGTTTTAGAAGCGAAAGATTTGGCGATTGCACTCCGTTCGGGTGCGCTTTTAGCGCCGATCGAGCTGCTTGAAAAACGCTCCGTAGGTCCAAGCTTGGGTGCCGATTCGATCCAAGCAAGTATGGTGGCACTCATAGGCGGGTTCGTCGCGGTTATCCTCTTTATGATGGTGTACTACAAAATGGCAGGGGTGATCGCCAATATCGCGCTTATCGCCAACCTGCTTATCATTTTGGCGGTGATGAGTCTTTTCGGCGCTACCCTTACGCTTCCCGGAATGGCGGGGATCGTTTTAACCGTCGGTATGGCGGTGGATGCCAACGTCATTATCTCCGAGCGTATTCGCGAACTTTTGCGCGAGGGGGTTTCTATCCATAAAGCGATCGAAGACGGGTATGCAAACGCGATGCGCGCGATTTTGGATGCCAACATCACTACGTTGATCGCTGCGGTAGTGCTCTACGTCTACGGAACGGGAGCGATCAAAGGGTTTGCGGTGACGATCAGTATCGGTATTTTGGCTTCGATGCTTACGGCGATACTCGGTACGCACGGAATTTATCAGATGCTGGAATCGAAAATAGCAAAAAGCAAAAACAAAAAATTCTGGTTTGGGATAAAGGGGTAAGCAATGGAGTTTTTTAGATATACCAAAACCTACCGTTTTATGGGCAAATCGAAGTTTGCATTGGTGCTTTCCCTTGTGATGGTGCTCGGTTCTTTCGTGCTTTTGGCGACAAAAGGGCTTAATTACGGGATCGATTTCGCGGGCGGAACGATCGTTCAGGTCAAATACGCGGGGGATGCACCCATCGATGCGATGCGCGAAAAACTCAAATCGAACCCTTTGTTCGAGGGTTCTTCTATCAGCGAATTCGGCTCGAGCGATGAGGTGGTGATCCGTATGAAAACCACCACTTCCGACGTCGTGGTCGACGTGGGGGACGTGACACATGCCACGCTTGCGGGAACGGGCGATTTCGAGATTCGCCGCGTCGATATCGTCGGTCCAAAAGTGGGAGGCGAACTGCGCGAGCAGGGGATGACATCGCTTATTTTGGCGGTGATCGGTATCTTGATCTACGTAGCGTTTCGATTTGAGTGGCGTTTTGCGGTCGCTTCGGTGTTTGCTCTTGTGCATGACGTCTCGATCGCTTTGGGTGCGCTTTCGCTTGCGCAGATCGATGTCAATCTCGATGTTTTGGCGGCGCTTTTGACCATTTTGGGGTATTCGCTCAACGATACCATTATCGTTTTTGACCGTATCCGCGAGGGCGTGGTCGATTCCAAAAACACCGAACTTAGCGAAACGATCGACGATTCGGTTACAAAAACTCTTTCCCGAACGACGCTTACCTCGCTTACGACTTTGTTCGTGGTGTTTACCCTTTTTATGTTCGGAGGGGAGATTATCCATCCGTTTGCGTTTACCCTTTTGGTGGGGATCGTCGTGGGAACCTACTCCTCGATCTTCGTTGCCGCACCCACTTTGGTGTGGTTCGGGTTTGACGTGAAAAACTACCATGCCAAACTTGCCGAAAAAGCAAGACGCGAAGCGGAAAAAGCCAAAATGCGCGCGCAATACGAATCGGGGATTATGTAAGAATCTCCGAGTTTTCATGGCATGTAGCTTTTTTTTACATGCCATATCCTCAAAAAAACCTCCCTTTTTATTCAGTCGCTTATTAAGATAGTTTTTGTATAATCGCCCTAATTTTAATGCTAAGGTGCAGATATGGATTGGGGTAAAGTTATTTACGTATTCTTCTCTTTGATGAGTTTGACGTCAATCGCGGGTTTTTTGTATGAGCACAGCGCCGTTGCGCTTTTTGTCGCGGCGAGTTTAAATATCGTTTCGACCTTCTTAAAGATCGGGGTGAGAAATCTTCTCTCAGCGGAGCTTTTAGCCTCCTCTTTGGTGGCGGATCTGCACTTGATCCCCGCTTTTATCTATCTTCAAGTCGTGGGGAATTTGGAGTGGGCTATCGCGTTAACGATCGGCGCTTTGATTGCCAACGTCTTTTCTATGGGGCTTGTCTACATCGAAAGCTCCAAAACACATGAAGAATATTAGGAGAAATTTGTTTGCAGTACGATTCGAAGTTTATTGAAAAAAAATGGCAAAATTTTTGGAAAGATCACAAAAGTTTTGAACCGAGTGAGGATTTTTCCCTTCCCAAAAAATATATCTTAAGTATGTTCCCTTTTCCAAGCGGCAGGCTCCATATGGGGCACGTGCGCAACTATACGCTCAGCGATGCGTTTGCGCGCTACTACCGTCAGCAAGGGTTTAACGTACTCCATCCCATCGGCTTTGACAGCTTCGGGATGCCTGCGGAGAATGCGGCGATCAAAAACGGTTCCCATCCAAAAGGGTGGACGTATGACAATATCGATTATATGAAAAACGAGTTTTACTCTTTAGGGTTTTCGTTCTCCCGCGAGCGCGAAATGGCAACCAGCGATGAACTTTATACGAAGTTTGAGCAGGGTTTTATTATCGATATGTACGAAAAAGGGCTGCTTTACCGTAAAGAGGGGCTCCTTAACTGGTGCCCGCACGACCAAACCGTTTTGGCAAACGAGCAGGTGATCGAGGGGTGCTGTTGGAGATGCGACACGCCGATCGTGAAAAAAGAGATGAGCCAGTACTACTTCAAAATCACCGAATATGCCGATGAGCTTTTAAGCGATCTGCACAAACTCGAAAACGGCTGGCCAAAACAGGTACTTACGATGCAGGAGAACTGGATCGGCAAATCAAACGGTTTGGCGTTCGAGCTTCTTTTTGATGCACAAAGTGCCGAGAAATTGGCATTTTCATTTAACGGTTTTGACGTGTTTACGACGCGCCCAGATACCATCTACGGCGTTTCTTACACCGCGCTTGCACCCGAACATGCCATAGTTAGCTACATGATCGAAAATAAACTTTTGGATGATGCCGTGATCGCACAGATCGTTGCGATGAAGAACAGCTCCTCGATCGATCGCCAAAAAGAGAAAGCGGGGGTGAGTTTGGAGTTAGAGGTGCTCCACCCTCTTACGGGTGCGAAGATCCCCGTATGGGTCGCCAACTTCGTCCTTATGGATTACGGTAGCGGGGCGGTTATGGCGGTGCCTGCACACGATGAACGCGATTTTGACTTTGCGTGCAAATACGATCTGCCGATTAAAGCGGTTATCAAACCTTTTGAGGGTGCAATCGATACGACAAAAGCGTACACCGAAGCGGGTGTACTTTTTGATTCGGCAGAGTTTAGCGGCATGAACTCCAAAGAGGCGCAATCAAAGATCATCGAGCATTTTGAAGCGGCGAAGATCGGGAAAAAAACCACAAACTTTAAACTCAAAGACTGGGGCGTTTCGCGCCAGCGCTACTGGGGTGCGCCGATACCGTTCGTACATTGTGACGATTGCGGTTTGGTTATGGAGAAAAAAGAGAACCTTCCTATCGCATTGCCCGAGGATATCGAGATCACGGGGGAGGGGAATCCTTTAGATAAACACCCGACGTGGAAACATTGTAAATGTCCAAAATGCTGTAAAGACGCGATTAGAGAAACAGATACTATGGATACTTTCGTAGAATCAAGTTGGTATTTTTTACGTTTTTGCGCATCCAAAGAAAACTGGGAAAAAGAGGCTTTTAGCGCAGAGCAGATCAAATACTGGATGGGGGTTGACCACTACATCGGCGGGATCGAACATGCCATACTCCACCTTTTGTACGCACGATTTTTTACCAAAGTGTTCCGCGATCTGGGGTATTTGAAGTTTGACGAGCCTTTCGATAGACTTCTCACGCAGGGGATGGTGCTCAAAGACGGCGCGAAAATGAGCAAATCCAAAGGAAACACCGTCGATCCCGATGCGATCATCGAGAAGTACGGTGCCGATACGGCGCGTTTGTTTATCCTTTTTGCCGCACCGCCGACGCAAGAGCTAGAGTGGAACGACAGCGCGGTCGAGGGAGCGTATAAGTTTATCAAACGTTTTTACGAACGTGCGGCGAACGTCGATGCGATGGACTCTCTTATTGCGATTGCGCATGAGAGTTTAAACGACAAAGAGAAATTTGCACGCAAAAAGGTGTACGAAGCACTTGTACGCGCAAACGACGTTTACAACGAGCGTTATACCTTCAACACGATGATCGCGGGGGTGATGGAGGCGATGAACGCGCTTCAAGCCCAAGAGAATCGTGCGGTATGGAGCGAGGGGTACTGGATTTTATGCTCTATTATGGAGCCGGTGATCCCCCATACTGTTTGGGAGATCAGCGAAAAATTCTTCGCGCGTAACAATTTAGGTGCGCAAAAAGTGCTTGATGAGGTGTTTGTCGAAGCAACGCTTACGCTGGGGGTTTCTATCAACGGAAAAGCAAGAGCCGAGATTACGGTCGCTTCGGATGCAACGAATGAAGAGATGATAGCACATGCCAAAGAGGCGGCTGCAAAATGGATCGAAGGCAAAGAGATCGTAAAAGAGATCGTCGTTCCCAAAAAGCTCGTCAATCTCGTGATCAAAGGGTAAATGATGGTTCGCTTCGCACATGCCAAGAGTTTTCTCGCTCTTTTTGCAATCTTTTTTTTGCTGGCAGGGTGCGGCTATAAACCTAGTTCGAAATTCTCCCGCGAGGTGATCGGGGAGAAGATCAGCACAAGCGTTACCATCTCCTCGCTTGATCCCGAAAATACGGTGATTATCAAAGATGCGATAGACGAGGCGATTATCCAAACGTTTCGCGCTTCTTTGGTGCCAAAAGAGGAATCCGATTCCCATTTGGTTTTGAGTATCTCCAATCCCGTGTACCGTCCTATTCAGTACAACGAAGACGGCTACGTCGTGGGGTACCGCATGAGCCTTTCGCTTCACGTCACCAAAATCAGCAACGGCATCTCTACAAACTATACGACGCGGGGAACCTACGATTTTAGCGTTTTGCCAAACGCCATCGTAACCGATCAGGAACGTTTTGACGCGATCCGCCAAAGTGCCGCAAAGGCGATTGCCGCTTTTGTCGCGCAAGTCTCCGCCGAGGGCACGAGGAAAAAACAATGACGATACAGGCACTAATAGAAAAAGCGCTTAAACGACTTGAGAGAGAGGGGAAACTCCTCACTCCAGATTTTTATGCCGAGGCGTTTTGCGCCGAAGCGCAGCTGGCATCTACGAGCGTAGAGGATTGTATGCACGTGGAGCGCTTTAAACAGACCCTCAATAAAGAGTTTCAAAAAGAGCTTGAGCGTTACCGCATTAAAAGCGTGTCGGAATTGGTTCGTTTTTTGATCTCGAAGCTCAACCGCACCAACCCTACGAAAAATGCGGAAATCCTTGAAGCCAACCTTGACCTCTCTAAAAAAATCCTCTCCGTTGTTTCCCTTTTGCACAACAAAGAAGCAAGCGAACTTGCCAAAAGGACGACGGAACTTTTAGAGTCAAACCCTTCACCTACGCAGATCGATCAGTTTAGGCAGCTATGGAGCAATTTTGCTTCGGAGTACGACGATACCTACTTGCAGCTTTTGGCACCGCTGGGGGAGATCGATCAAAATGACCTTAAAAAAAGTATCGAAGGGTTGCAAACACACCATAGCAGCGGCAAAAACGGGTGTGCACAAGAGGAGCTAGAGAGGATCGCGCGTTTGCTTGTCGCCTCGTTTGTTCCCTCGATCGCTGCGGTTGCGGATGCGCAGATAGAGATGCTTGGCAAAAAGATCGAAACGACCCCCGCATCGCTTTTGGAAGCCTCCATCGAGGATGAGGTAAAAAACGCGATCAGCCTGCGTATAGCGCTTGATAAAGAGAGCCTTGGAACGATGATCCTCTCGCTTGAGGGGGTAGTGGCAAAACTCTCTTCAAGCCTTATCGAGATGATCGAGAAATCGGATAATTCGACCGTTGCGATCCAGAAAATAAAAGCTGAACTCGAGGGGTACGGTGAGGAGAATATTCTCGATTTTAAGGTCGCACACACCAAGCTCTTTAAGATAGCCGTCGCACTTGAGGAGAACACCAAGCTCTTAAGCAACGAATTAAAAACGCACAGCACCCAAGTGAAGATCATGGGTGCAAAGATCCAAGAGCTCGAAAACGAACTTAAAAAAGCCAAAGAGGAATCCAAAGAGGACTATCTGACCAAGCTCTACAACAAAAGGGCGTTGCAGGAGTTTTTACAAATTCGCGAATCTGCGTATGAGCGTTTTGGGCACAACTATGCTCTTGTCTTTTTCGATCTCGATCATTTTAAAAAAATCAACGACACCTACGGACATGAGGCAGGCGATGCGGTTTTGGCGGCATTTGGGAGAATATTAAAAAAAGAGTGCCGCATTATCGACGTCGTGGGGCGCTACGGCGGGGAGGAGTTTATCGCACTACTCGGCGATACCTCCAAAGAGGGCGCGGCGGTTTTTGCCGAGAAGATCCGTGCACAGGTACAGCGCACCCGTTTTATGTTTCGAGGCTCGAGAATAGATGTGACTGTGAGTTGCGGCGTAGAGGAGCGCGATGGGGTGAGCTCGCTCAAACAGCTCCTCTCAGGCGCCGATAGCAATCTCTACAAAGCAAAACACAACGGCCGTAACAGGGTCGAGGCGTAGTCTAAGATGGGGCTTCAAAGCTACCTTGCGGGCAAACCGCTCTACTACGACGTGATCGATTATACCCGCATGCCAAGAGTGTATGCGCAGCTTTCCCCCTATTTACGCATCCCTAAAATTATCCATGTGCTCGGAACCAACGGCAAAGGAACGACGGGGCGTTTTTTGGCATCTGCTTTGCATAAACACGGTTTTTCTATCGGGCACTACACCTCGCCCCATATTTTGGAGTTTAACGAGAGAATCTGGCTTAGCGGCGCAAACGTCGCCGACGCTGTTTTAGAAGCCGCGCACGAGAGATTGCAGAATCTTTTGGATCCTTTGGAAGGTCAAAAGCTCAGCTATTTTGAGTACACGACCCTTTTGGCGATGGTCGTATACGAGGGGTGCGATTATGTCGTGCTTGAAGCGGGTCTAGGCGGGGAACACGATGCAACGGCGGTATTTCCGAAAGTTTTGACCCTCATCACCCCGATCGACTTCGATCACGAATCGTTTTTGGGTTCCACCATCGAGGAGATCGCCGCGACGAAGATCAATGCGATGGAGAAACATGCCATAATCGCCGAGCAAAAATACCCCAAGGTGTATGAGATCGCATATGCCATAGCCCTTAAAAAAGGGGGAAAAGTGTTTCGCATAGCCGAACTTAGCGATGCGGCGGCAGAGGAGAAGATCGGGACGGTTTCTCAAAAACTTTCCCTCCCCTCCTATCTTCAGGAGAACCTCAAACTTGCCTGTGCGGCGCTCACCTTTTTGGGTGTGGCATGGGAGGCAAAAGATTTTGACGATGCGCGTTTGTTCGGACGCATGAGCAAGATAGCGCCCAACGTCTACCTCGACGTGGGGCACAACCCCCTTGCGGCACAGTCGATCGCCAAAGAGCTTGCGGGGAAAAAAGTGATTTTGGTGTATAACACCTATAAAGACAAAGATTATAAAAAGATTTTAGAGATTTTGCGCCCCGTTCTTTGGCATGTAGAGATCATCGACGTGAGTGAGGGGCGGATTGTGGCACGTAAGGTGCTTGAAGAGGCTTTGCAGGAGCTTGGCATCTTGTGCAGACCATTTAGGGGGATCACCGATAAAGAGCGCGACTATTTGGTTTTCGGTTCTTTTAGCGTGGCGGAACAATTTTTAAAAAACGGATATATAAGTGAATAACCATTTTACGATCACCATCCACGACGACAACGGGGTTAAGCAGTTTAACCTCCATAATTTCGTTAAAAAAGCTATCTTTTACGCCGTAATATTTCTGGTCGCGGTGGGATTTATAGCGGTGAGCACCATTTTATACCTCGACTATTCGGTTGATAAGATCGAGAAAAAAAGGGTAGAGATCGAACTCGCCTATGAAGCGCTCGTAGAACGTAACAAATACCTCAAACAAAGCGTCGATACCACCCAAAAAGAGCTTGAGAGCAAACAGCAGGAGCTCTCGGAGGTTTCCGATTCCCTCTCCGAGATCGAGGTGATGATCGGTCTCTCTCTCGATGCCGAAACGCCTCTTGTGGAGCGGGTGAACCTTACCAAAATGACCTCCGAAAACCGTGCAACCCTTTTGCAGTTTATCCCCAACGGCTCCCCCGTCCCCTACAACGGGATCACAAGCAAATTCGGCTACCGCATCCACCCCACGCTCGGGCGCCGCGAGATGCATCGGGGAACCGATCTTAAAGCCGAAATCGGCACCCCCGTGTATGCCACGGCTGATGGTATAGCGGAGTATTCGGGCTACCACGAAAAAAGCGGCTACGGCAATTTGATTATTTTAGAACACAACTACGGGTTTAAAACCTACTACGGCCATTTAAATAAAGTTGTGATAAAATACGGCACATTCATTAAAAAGGGTGAACTCATAGGGTATTCCGGGAATACGGGGATGAGTAACGGACCCCATTTGCATTATGAGGTACGGTTTTTCTCAAGAGCTTTAAATCCGTATTGGTTTATCAAATGGAATGTGAAAAACTACCAAGAGATTTTTGAAAAGGAAAAAAGCATACCATGGCAATCTTTAATAACGGCGACAGCACACATCAAAGTACCAAAACCGACACAAATACCACAATCATTACAGCCGGATCCTCAATAAAGGGGGAGATGAATCTCTCGTGCAACCTTTACGTAGACGGCGATTTTGAGGGGACGATCCTCTCCCATAAAGAGGTCAACATCGGCAAAAACGGGCATATCAAAGGGGACGTAACCACTCAAAGACTGGTCGTTCAAGGGGTTATCGAGGGGACGATCCACGCAGAGCGCGTCGAGATCAAAGCACTCGGGCGCGTCAGCGGCTCGATCGAGTCCGCAGAACTCGTTATCGAAGCAAAAGGGATCTTTGAAGGAAACAGCATCGTGAAGAAAAACGGTGTTCAAGAGCAGCATCTTCCTTCAAAAGAGAAAGTACAAATAGCCAAAGCCTAAACGCAACCCTCAAGCCCTCTTTTACCTTCGCTTTGCTAAAATAGCGCGACTAAAAAAAGAGGGTTGGCATGTCGCAAAGCGCATTATTCGAATATTTTAAAAAGGGCGAAAAAGCTCTTGAGGTTCTTCTTTGCGAAGATGCCAAAGAGGCGAACGAACTTTTAAGCGTCGCAAAATATTTTCAAAAAGAAGCGCTACTCTTTCCCGACTTTCGCGCAACCTACGGCGACGATCTTCGCGTCTACAAAGAGGAGCTGCACCATCTCTTTAGTGCGCTTCGCACCTACCACTTAGCCAAGAAAAAACCGCTTGTTATCTCCCCTTTAAAAACCCTTTTGTTCCACATGCCAAGAAAAGAGCTGCTTGAGGCGTTCGTGATCGAATTCGGCGCTACCATCGATCTGCGCGATTTCAAAGAGAAGCTTCTTTCATGGGGGTACACCTTCGTGGATATGGTGCAGGTGGAGGGGGAGGTCTCCCACCGCGGCGACATTGTCGATATTTTTATCCCCTCTTTTGGTGCGCCCCTGCGTATCTCGATGTTCGATACCGAGATAGAGCAGATCAAATATTTTGAACTTGAAACCCAACGAACCACGGGGGAGGAGCTTGAGCGGCTTGAGATCACCCCCGCATTTTTCTCTCTAAGCGAGGCGGAGTTTGACGTGCTGCAAAAGCGGGTGGAAAACTCCCCCTTCGATGCGCTGCAAAAAGATATTGCCTCTTTGGGATTGTGGCACCTAGAGGAGTTCGGCGAAAACTTTTTGGAAAACAAAAAAATCGCCAAAAGCAAAAATCTCGACAATCTTCTTAAAGATGCTTATGGGCTGAACAACCCGCAGGTGGCAAGGGAGATGTTCGATTGCGAGACGCTTGAGGCAAGCGATGCAACCAAAGAGGTGGTCGTTACCGATCTTTATACCCTTTTGCGCGTGCACAAAGAGAAAAAGATCACGGTCATTGCCGCAAACAAGGCGGTTTTCAAGCAAGCGGGCTTGCACGATTTTGCAAATATCACCGAAGTGTATGCGCCCTATATCTTAAATATTCTCACCCCCGATGAGCTGATAATCTCGCTGAACAAACCCTCCAAGCAGCGCCGCCGCCGTAAAAGTTCTATCCTTTTGGATGATCTTAAAGCGGGCGATTACGTCGTGCATGAGGATTACGGGGTAGGGATCTTCGAGAAGATCGAACAAGCGGAGATTTTAGGGGGGATCAAAGATTTTATCGTGATCCGCTACGTGGGTGATGACAAGATTTTGCTCCCCGTGGAAAACCTTGACTATATCGACCGCTACATCGCCTCGGGGGGAACCACTCCCGTACTTGATCGGCTGGGCAAAGGAAGTTTTGCAAAACTCAAAGAGAGCGTAAAAAAACGTCTTTTTGAGATAGCGGGAACCATCGTCAACACCGCTGCCGCGCGCGCACTTATCAAAGCCCCCGTGATCGAAGCGGATAGATTTGCGATCGAGAGTTTTCAAAAAGCGGCGGGGTTTGAGTACACCGAGGATCAAAAACAGGCAATAGAGGAGATTCTCCAAGAGATCGGCTCCGGGCATATTATGGACAAACTCCTTAGCGGCGACGTGGGATTCGGAAAAACCGAAGTGGCGCTCAATGCGATCTATGCCGCTTACAAAGGGGGATTCCAATCGGCGTTCATCGTTCCTACGACCCTTCTTTCGGCGCAACATTTCCGCTCTCTCGATGAGCGCTTTAGCGAGCTTGGTATCCGCTATGCCAAAATGGACAGATTTATAACTACCAAAGAGAAAAACAACATCATCAAGGGGCTTGCATCGGGGGAGATCGACGCGGTCGTCGGAACACATGCGCTTTTTGGGCTGGAGTTTAAAAAACTCGGACTCGTGATCATTGATGAGGAACACAAGTTCGGCGTAAAACAAAAAGAGAAGATCAAAGAGCTTTACCACGAGGTGCATATGCTTAGCATGAGCGCCACGCCGATCCCCCGCTCGCTCAACCAAGCACTCAGCTCCATCAAAACGATGTCGCAGCTTCTTACGCCGCCGAGCGAACGCCAAGGGGTGCGTACCTTTGTCAAAGAGTATGATGAAAAACTTATCAAAGAGGTTATTGCAAGGGAGCTTCGCCGCGGCGGGCAGGTGTTTTACGTACATAATTCCATCGACCACATGCCAATCAAACTCGGCGAGCTCAAAGCGCTTATGCCCGAACTGCGCGTGCTGATGCTCCACTCAAAAATCTCCGCAGCCCAGACCGAAGCGGAACTGCTTAAATTTGAAGCGGGGGAGTACGATATGATGCTTGCAACCTCCATAATTGAGAGCGGTATCCATATGCCGCGTGTCAATACCATCATCGTCGATGGAGCCGACAGGTTCGGGATCGCCGACCTGCATCAGCTTCGCGGTCGGGTCGGACGCGGGCGTTTGGAGGGGTTTGCCTACTTCATCGTCGAAAACAAAGAGCAGCTTACCGACGAGGCGAAAAAACGTCTTTTGGCATTAGAATCAAACTCCTTTTTGGGAAGCGGTTCGGTGCTTGCCTACCACGACCTTGAGATTCGCGGCGGAGGGAACCTCGTGGGGGATGCCCAAAGCGGGCACATTAAAAATATCGGGTATTCGCTCTATTTGCGGATGCTTGAGGATGCGATCAAAGAGCTAAGCGGCAAGTTTGAGAGCAAAAAAGCAAAAATCGACATCAAGCTCACCATCTCGGCATTCATTTCCGATGAGGTAGTCAAAGAGGACAGGCTGCGCCTAGATATCTACCGCCGTCTCTCTGCGTGCGAAAACGTGGTTGAGGTGTACGAGATAGAGGAGGAGGTGATCGATCGTTTCGGTACCCTCGATACGCCGACGAAGCAGTTTTTTGAGCTGATGGCGATGAAACTTATGGGTCTTGAGCAAAAGATCAAATCTATTATGAATTACGGGCAAAACATCACTTTTACCTACGAAAACGAGCAAAAAGAGAGCGTAAAATCTCACAGCAAAGACGACGACGATATCATCAAAGCGGTGCTGGGGTATTTGCGAAACAAGAGAGGCAATATATGAAAATAGCGTTTATAGGGGATATCGTCGGGGAACCGGGGAGAAAGATGATCAAAGCCCATCTGCAAAAGATTCGCAAAGAGGAGGGGATCGACTTCGTGATCGCCAACTACGAAAACGCTTCGCACGGCTTTGGACTTACCCAAAAAAACTGCGACGAACTCTTTGCATGCGGCATCGACGTGATGAGCGGCGGCAACCATACGTGGGACAAAAAAGAGATTATCCCCCTTTTTGAGAGCCGCGAACTGCTGCGCCCCCACAACTACCCCGATGAAGTTCCTGGAACGGGGTGCAAGGTGTACGAGGTGTGCGGCGAAAAACTTGCGGTGCTTAATCTGATGGGGCACTACGGCATGCCCTACGTCGACAACGCATTTCGGTGTGCCCAAGAGAGCGTAGCAAAGCTGCATGATGAGGGGGTGAAAAACATCTTCATAGATTTTCATGCCGAAGCCACGAGCGAAAAACGCGCCATGTTGATGCTTTTAGCCGGCAAAGTGAGCGCGATCATCGGCACCCACACCCATGTAGGAACTGATGATTTTCAAATCACAAGCGATACGGCGTACCTGAGCGACATAGGACTCACGGGTTGCCGCGACAATGTGATCGGGATGGAGCCAAAAGTCCCCCTCAAGCAGTTTCTTACGGGAATGAAAGGGCATTTCGACATCCCCAAAAACTGTAAAAAGATCCTTCAGATTGCCGTCGTAGAGATGAGCGAGGGCAAAGCTACCCAAGCTTATAAGCTCAAAATTTTCGACGACAACCGCGTACTACGCACCGATGCTTGGAGGGAAGAATAGGGCGGCATCCACCATGCCATAACTCCGCCTTGTTTAATGGGTGGAGTCTCAAAGGCTTACCAAGGCCCCTTAAAACGCGTAGGTTTGTGTTCTAATTTTTTTAAATGTTTCGTTTTGCGCCCTTGCATACGTTCGCGCCACGTTGTAAAGCTGCTTTTGCTCATAAGTTTTCGCATCGCTTTTACCACTTGGTTTTCGTTCATGCCATAGAGTTTTTGGATCGATTCAAAAGGGGTTCTATCTTGCCATGCCATCTCGATGAGGCGGCTTGTATCCTCTTCGTAAAAGCTGTACATGCCAAGGGAGATTTTAAATTTTTTGGCGACCTCTTTGTAGCGGGAGAGTTTTTGCGGATCGATTTTTTCTAAGAGTGCAAGCTGCATCTGCATCCGATGGTTGCTTTTGAGTTTGTCTGCATGTTTTGCTACAAAACTCCAATACAGAGCATCAAGTACCTCACACCATGGACCTTTTTTATAATCACCCATTTTAAGAAGATAGTTTGAACTCGCAATATAGGGCTTTGTAGCAACGCCTCCCTCTTGACAATAACATGCCATGCCATACACATTGCCCACCATCACCCAATCATACGCATCTATAAAACGGCTCATAAAAAATTTGTGAACATCGTGCGGGTCTATCTCCAAAAGCAGAAAAATATTTCCAAGAATCATGAGCCTCTCTATATGGTGTGCATAGGCAGTTTTGTTGATTTTTTCAAGAAGACTATCCAGCGGTGCCAGGGATGTTTTGGCTTGGAGTATTTTTCTTGGCATGTGGTTTTTTAAACCGAAAAAATTGCTGTTTCGTAGTGCAACGCCCTTTTGTTTGTAAAACGAGAGCATATACTCCCGCCACCCGATAATCTGGCGTAAGAAACCCTCTTTTGCATTGAGCGGTGCAGTGGGATGTTCGGCGATCTTTTCGATAACGTAGCGTAGATCCAATATTCCAATATTAAGAGCGCATGAGATGTTGGAGTGGAACAAAAAGCTTTCATGCTCCACTAGAGCGTCTTGGTAGTCTCCAAACGAGGCAAATTTCTTTTCTAAAAAATACTCAAATAAAATCTTTGCTTCCCCAAAAGTTGTAGGGTAGTAAAAATCGTCACACTCCCCGACACACTCATACTTTTTGGCATATTTTTTTGCCTCCTCGATAAAGCTGTTGCTAAAGCATAAAGATGGCGCAATTTGGGTGTTTTTCGGGATTTTTTTGCGGTTGTACGTATCAAAACTCCATTTGCCGCCTAATGGTTTTTGTGCATCATCGATAAGCAAACCCAATTTTTTTCGTTGCGCTACATAAAATGTATGTAAAAGATTCGCGCTCTCTTGTGCATGAAGAAAATTTGGATTTGGATAGATATGAAGAGAGGGGAAAAGTTTTTTAAGTTTCTTTTCGAGATCAAAATCGACAGGATCGTACACTTCGACGCAGAGTTTGGCGTAGCTACTTAAAGTGGCTGTATCTTCGAGATAAACAACATCTATGGCATGGGTACGCAAGTATGTTTCGTAGGCTTTCATGCTAGCGCGGTGGAGGATGATTTTTTGGATATGGAAGCAATACTGTTTAAAAAGCAACTCCTCCTGTACAAGCAAGACCCTTTTGCCTTTAAGGAGCGATATATCATGAAAAAGGTGGTGGGGAAATACGATAAAAATTGGTTGCTCCACGCTTTGTCCCTTGTTTTGTTTTTTGTGAATTTTAGAGCAAAAAGCGGGAGTTTCGTAGAGGATTTTTGTGCTTTAGTGCCCCGTATTGGTTGGGATGTTTAAAGCTGAAGTTTTAAAAGAGTTTACGGAATTAGGACGCAAAGTACCTGAATGAACCAATGGTCTCTTATCATAAACTACGCGGTGATTTTGTAGTAGGTGTCGTTTGCGACGTAGGTGTTGACCATCGTGCGGCGCATTTGCAGCTCTTTAAACTCGTGCGCTTGGGGAGAAAGCCTTTCGTCGATTTTTGGGGTTTGATCGATCGCTTTGGCATGGGGCTTGGGGTAGAGAGAGAAGGTTTTTAAAGGGTTGGCATAGACGTCTTTGGCATGTTGGAGGGTGCTTATTTTACTAAAAAGCCCTGTGGCGTCTTGGAGTTTTTCACCCTGTTTTTGCTGCTCCTGCATCTGGCGCTGAAGCTCGTATTTTTGCCAAAAACCGCTGTTCTTTGCGACATAATCGACGGGAAGGGCAGAGGGTTTTAAAAAAGGGGCTTCGCTTTTGGTCTCTAAAGTAAACGGGGAGGCCTCGCGCCCTTTTTCCGTTTTTTTGAGTTCCGTTTGTTCGGAAATCTTGGAGGCGGCTATATACGTGTTATACGATGAAACATACATAACCTCTCCTTTGGCAACCTATTCTAACATTCTCAAGCAAGATAAGACTACATTATACAACAAATCGCCTTATGCGTATAAAAAATTAGGGCATTTTAGTTATTTTGACTATAATAATCCAACTTTTTTGCTTAGTAAAACAGGGGACGAGAATGAGGGTGGTAAGCCATAATTTTAGCAGTTTTGAAGCGTTGCAATCTGTGTTGGAAACAGAAAAAATTGCGCAGGAGAACTCGGTTTTGGTGCAGATGTTTTTTCCTCCCAAGATGGAAAAACAAGCACGCGAAATAAGCGGCTATCTGTTTGAAAAACTGCCCCATGCGCAACTGATCGCCGCTTCGAGTGCGGGTAACGTTGCCGAGGGTGCGATGGTTGATGGCACCATCACGCTGAGTTTCTCCCTTTTTGCCTCTTCAAGCGTTCGTGTCGTCGTCGGAACCTCCCTCTCGCATGAGGAGAATATGGCGATTTTGCGAGGTGCCATAGGTGAAGAGAGCAAACTCGTCGTTTTATTCGCCGATACGTTTGCCTACGACGTAACGCCTCTTTTGGAAGCTATGGCATGTGAGTACCCCCGCATCGTCCTTGCCGGAGGCAACGGCGCCGATGCTATGGAGTTTAGAGCCGCAAGCGTCTTTTCTTTCGGACAGCAAAAGGCTGCGTTCGTTGCCGCGATCGTAGATTCCAAAACCCTCCGCATAGGAACGAAACACCTTCTCAACTGGCAAACGATCGGCAAAGAGATGCCTATTACAAAAAGCAGCGGCGCGACCCTGTACGAGCTTGAGGGGATGCCGATAAAAGAGGTATACAAAAAGTATCTCGGCGAGGAGATCGCGGAAAATATCTTGGAATATGCGACGGTTTTCCCTTTGCTATTTAAACGCGAAGAGTTGTCGATAGCGCGCGCACCTCTAAGCGTCAACGAAGACGGCTCCATCACCTACGCGGGGAATTTTGAAGGTGCCAAGAGCGTTTTGTTCGGGTATGCCGACGTGCACCGGGTGTATGAAGATGCCAAAGAGCAGATACGCGATCTGCACGCCCTAGCGCACGAAGCGATCTATGTGTATACCTGCGCCGCGCGCAGAAGCATGTTGGGGAGATACCTCGATCTCGAACTCGCCGCACTCTCTCGCATAGCCCCTTTGAGCGGGTTTGTTACGTACGGGGAGTTTTACCACGATCAAAAAAGCGCGACCAACTCCCTTTTGAACATCACTACCGTTTATATCACCCTCGATGAGGCTGAGTCCAAGAGTACGGAAGTCTCTCTTGAACATACCCCCTCGCCGCAAACCAAAGAGCAGATCGTACTCAAAGCGCTGACCCGACTCGTGCGCACGACAGGCGAAGAGCTTGATGCAAATATCCACTATCTGCGCCAGTTTCAAAGCGCGGTCAACGAAGCCTCTATCTTCTCTATCACCGATACCAAAGGGATCATCAAAGAGGTAAACGACAATTTTTGTGCCATCAGCGGTTATACGCGTGAGGAGCTTATCGGCAGACCCCATAACATCGTGCGCCACGGCGACATGCCAAAGGAGGCGTTTCGCGAGATGTGGGAGACGATAGCGCAGGGCAAAATTTGGAAAGGGCTTGTAAAAAACCGACGCAAAGACACCACCCCCTACTACGTACTCTCGGAGATTGCGCCCATTTACGATAAAGATGGGAATCTCAAAGAGTATATAGGGATACGCAACGACGTTACCGAACTTGAATCCTACAAAGAGTTCTTGAAAAAAAATCTCGATTTGGCAAGTAAAGATCTGCACTATCTCAAACAATACGAGAGCGCCATCAACGACACCACCGCGGTGGTAAAAACCGATTTGGACAACAAAATTATCCATATCAACAAACATTTCAGCGCTCTAAGCGGATTTAGCATCGAAGACCTCTACGGAGTCGATTGCAGCTTTTTGCGCGATTACAAACACGTAGAAAACGGCGATTGCGAAAAAGTGCTCAAACAGCTTAAAAAAGGGATCAAAACCCGCAAGGTACTTACAAACATCGCCAAAGACGGCGGTAAATATATCGTCGATACCTACTTTTACCCCATTTATGATGAGGAAGGGAATATCGTAGAGTTGATTCAGGCGATGCACGACGTCAGCGAAATCTACAAACTCAACGAAGAGATCGTGCTTACCCAAAAAGAGGTGGTCTTTACCATGGGTGCCATCGGGGAGAGCCGCTCTAGAGAGACGGGGCTGCATGTTAAGCGGGTAGCGGAGTACTCCTACCTTTTGGCTAAGCTTTATGGGCTTGATGAGGCACATGCCTATCTGATTAAACAAGCCTCTCCTATGCACGACATCGGCAAGGTCGCCATCCCTGATCATATTCTCAATAAACCGGGCACACTCACCCCCGAAGAGTTCGAGATCATGAAAACCCATGCGCAATTAGGGTATGAGATGCTGGGGCACTCCGAACGCCCCATCTTAAAAACCTCCGCCGTGATCGCGCACACCCACCATGAAAAATACAACGGCAAAGGGTACCCAAGGGGCTTGGCGGGCGATGCTATCCCCATCGAGGGGCGCATCACCTCCATAGCCGACGTGTTTGACGCACTCGCACACGATCGTGTGTATAAAAAAGCGTGGCCGCTAGAGGATATTTTAGATCTTTTGCGCGAGGAGAGGGGCGTATCGTTCGACCCCGTGCTGATCGATCTGTTTTTTGAAAATTTAGAGGATTTCGTGGCGATCCAAAAGAGGCTTGCCGATTAGTTCTTTGTAAAATCTCACTTCTCTTCCACTTTTTTTTATTATAATAGCCCTTTCTTTACGGGCTGATCGGGGGTTGAAGTGCGCTTTTTTTTCTTGTTGTTTTGTTTTTTCCTGCCCTATTCGTACGCACAAACAAGCTCGGTTCCGCTTGAAAAAATCACCCTCCAACTGCAGTGGAAACATCAGTTTGAGTTTGCAGGTTTTTATGCGGCAAAAGAGATGGGGTTTTACGAAGAAGCGGGGCTTGAGGTGGAGTTTAAAGAGTTTGATACCTCTTTGGACATCGTCGATGAGGTGGTCTCTAAAAGAGCCCGCTACGGGCTTTCCTACTCCTCTTTGATTATCGATTATCTTCACGACAAACCTATCGTGCTTGTGGCAAACTTCTTTAAGCAATCCCCGCTCGTGCTGGTCACCCAAAAAGAGATACGCACCCCAAAAGATCTTAAAGGCAAAAAAGTGATGGGGATGCTCGATAGCACCCATCGCCACTCTTTGGTGCTTATGCTTGAGAAGTTCGGGCTTACCCAAGCGGATATCTATAACGTTCCGCGTAGTTTTTCACTGGAAGATTTTATAGAGAAAAGGGTCGATGCGATCAGCGTTTTTACCACGAACGAAATCTACGAGCTTGATCGCAGAGGGGTGGAATACAACCTTTTCGACCCTGCCGCTTACGGGATCAAATTTTACGATCTTAACCTTTTTACTACCCAAGAGGAGTTGCGCAACCATCCCCAAAGGGTTGCCGATTTTAGAAACGCTTCGATACGGGGATGGCAGTACGCCCTTGAACACAAAGAGGAGTTGTCCGAACTGATTTTACGCAAGTACAACCCCCAAAACAAAACCAAAGAGGCGCTTTTGTTTGAAGCGAACCAGATCGAGTATTTGATGCTTCCCAACGTGTATGAGATCGGAAGTGTCGATAGAATGAAAGTGGAAGCGATTCGGGACGGTTTTGTGCAGTCTAAAGATATATTGCCCCAACCTTTGAAGAGTTTGGATGATTTTTTTTATACATTCGGCGAAAAAAGTTTTACGCCGAGTTTGGAACAGCAAGGGTATTTAGAGGCGAAAAAAGAGCTTCGCATGTGCGTCGATCCAAACTGGATGCCCTTGGAGAAGATAGAAGAGGGGGTGTACACGGGGATCGGCGCCGATATGATCAAACTTGTCGCACAAAAAATCAATGTACCTATTCGTCTTATTCCGACGCAGACATGGAGCGAGTCGCTTGCAAAGGCGCGTGCGAGGGAGTGCGATTTTTTGGCTTTTGCGGAGAAAACCCCGCAGAGGGAGGTGTATCTTGATTTTACGACCCCTTTTTTAAAGACTCCTATTGTGTTGGCGACAAAAGCGGGGTTGCCGTTTGTGGACAATCTTGAGAGCGTCAAACATAAAACATTGGCGGTGGTCAAGAACTACTCTTTGAAAGAACTTTTGCAAAAACGCTACAAAGGGCTTCAATTGGTCGAGGTTGATTCGATCCAAGAGGGGATTTCGTACGTACAACAAGGCAAAGTGTTCGGATTTTTGGACAACTCCATCGTCATTAACCACGAACTGCATAAAAACGGCATCGACGACGTTGCAATTACGGGGCAGTTTCAAGACGGTATTTCCCTCGGGATCGCTTCGCGCAACGACGAGGCGATTTTGCATGAGATACTGCAAAAAGCTCTCGATACGATAGACGTTAAAACAAGGGAAGAGATCAAAAACAAATGGAGCAATATCAGTTATAAACCGGTACCCGACTACAAGTTTATGGTGCAGATGTTCTTTTTCTTCGTCGTTCTTTTGGGGGTTGTGCTGTATTGGAATCTCAAACTGCAAAGGGAGATAGAAAAAAAAGAGCGCGTTAAAGCAAAGCTGCGAGAGAGCGAAACCCTTTTTCGCACCCTCTTTGATATAGCACCCGTACTGCTCGATTCGTTTGATGCCGAGGGTCGGGTCGTTTTGTGGAACAAAGAGTGCGAGAAGGTGTTTGGGTGGACGCTGGAGGAGCTGCAAAACATGAGAAACCCGCTGGAGCTGTTTTACCCCGATATCAGCGACAGGCAAAGGTTTCTCGATGCGCTTGAGGCTACAAACGACAAAACCTTCAAAGAGTGGCACCCCGCAACCAAAAGCGGCAAAAAGATCGTGACGATGTGGGCGAATATCCATATGCCCGACGGCAGCGTGATCCACGTCGGCTACGACATCACGAAACGGCGCGAAGACGAAACGGCACTGCGCTACAACACCTACCAGCTCCAAAAGGCAAAAAAAGAGCTTGAACTTCTTACCGACTCGCTTCAAGAGAGGGTGCGCGCCGAGGTGGCGAAAAACGCCAAACACCAAGCGCTTTTGGCACAGCGCAACAGGCTTGAACAGATGGGGGAGATGATCGAGAATATCGCCCACCAGTGGAGGCAGCCGCTCGCGCAGATCAACTCCTCGGTATTGCTTGTCGATGCTTTGCTCCTCAACCGCAATCAGCGCGATGCAACCATCGACGCAAGACTCAGCGAAATAGAATCGCTAACGGGGTATATGTCAAAAACGATAGACGATTTTAAAAATTTTTTCCATCCCCAAAAGGAAGCAAAAGAGTTTTTTTTAGAGGAATCGTTGGCGCAGGCGATTTTGATCGTGCAGGGTTCTTTTGAAGATGCGTTTATCACCATCGAGCGCTCTATCCCCGAAGGTATGGCATGTTACGGGTTTTCGCGGGAGTTTGAACAGGTGATCGTGACGATCCTCAACAATGCCAAAGATGCCCTGCTGCTTCACAGGGAAACGGGAAGAGAGGTGCGTATATCGGTCAAAGAGGGGAACGATACCTACGCGATTTTTATCGAAGACAATGCAGGGGGGATTCCGCAGGAATACATGGAAAAAATATTCGAGCCCTATTTCACGACCAAACATAAATCGCAGGGAACGGGGCTTGGGCTCTACATTGCCAAGATGCTTATACAAGAGGGTTTAGGGGGCGACTTGTTTGCAACCAACAAAGGCGATGGCGCTTCGTTTGCTATCTACATGCCAAAGAGGAGAATCAATGGATGAGAAATATCCCTACCGTGTTTTATTCGTAGAGGACGAGGAGGCGTTGCGTACCAACTACGTAACCTATTTGCAAATGGTTTTTGATGAGGTGTACGAAGCCAAAGATGGCGAAGAAGCGCTTAGCGCCTATAAAAAAGTAAAACCCCATATTATGATCGTCGATATCCATCTGCCCAAAATGAGCGGGTTGGAGTTTTTGCGCGAGGTGCGCAAAGAGGATCATGCCACCAAGGCGATCATGCTTACCGCCCATACCGATACCGCATTCCTCATCGAAGCGGCGGCGCTCAAACTTACATGCTACCTTACCAAACCTATTGCCCGAAAAGCGTTGCAAGAGGCGCTTAATTCGGCTATAGAGGAGATGAAACAGTTTGAAACAAAACCTTTGATTCGGGTGGAGTTTGCCAAAGGGTGGCGCTGGGATAAACAAAGGGAGGAAATATTTTATTTTGACCAAAACGTTGCGCTGACCAAAAAAGAGCAAAAACTGCTGGCACTTTTGTTCTCAAGCGCGAATCGGACGTTTACCTACGATGAGATATTCGATTACGTTTGGGGCTACGATCAGATAGGAACACTCGATGCGCTCAAATCGCTTGTAAAAGCTTTGCGAAAAAAAATCCCAAAAGATACGGTGCACAACGTATTCGGGATAGGGTACAAAATACAAATGTGATATAAATAACGCTTATCTACTAAAATCCCACCACAATAACACTTCTTAAAATTACAATTTCTTCGTCATATTTTATTTTAAGGGGAAAACGTGAAAAGAAGTTTTATCGCCGCGATCGTTTTGGGGCTCGCGTCATCTTCGCTTTGCGCCTTGACGCTCGAAGATAGCGTCAAAGAGGTGCTCGGTACCAATCCGATAGTACAGGAGCGGTTGAAAAATTACAGAGCGACACAGCAGGATCTCAATATTGCGGAATCGGAGTACTACCCGAGACTCGATTTTCGTGCAACTGCGGGGTACAACAATGTCGGAGAGATCAAAGAGCACCGGTTTGACGACAGAAACTTTGATTACACCAATTACGAAACATCTTTAACGCTTACGCAAAATATTTTTGACGGTTTTGGAACGATGCACAAGGTAGATTACCAAGAAGCGCGCATTTTGGCGGCTGCGTACAACTACCTCGAAAAAGCGAACGACGTCGCGTTTCAGATGAGCAGCGCTTATATCAATGTCTTAAAAGCGCACGAACTGCTCCAAACGGCTAAAGAGAACGTTGCAATCAACGAATCTATTTTCGCCAAGGTCAAAGAGCTTTACGATTCGGGACTTACGACCGATTCGGAAGTGAAAAAGATCCAAGCCTCCCTCTCTTTGGCAAAATCAAACCTTACGGTGCAAAAAAACAATACCAAAGATGCCGAATATACCTTCCGCCGTGTTTTGGGGCGCATGCCTGATACCGCACATATGCACAAACCGACGCTCGATGTGGCGATGCCCGAGAGTATCGAACGTGCGGCTATGTATGCGATCGAACATAACCCTTCGCTTTTGGTAAGCAACTACAACATCAAAGGTGCGCAAGCGCTTTATAAACAGAGACAAAAAGAGTACTACCCAAAAGTCGATCTGGAAGTTTCGCAATTCTTAAACGACGTCAGCCGCGTCGGCAACGGGTTTGACCAGCCCGACGACAGATTCCGCGCGCGTATCGTATTGAGTTACAACCTCTTTAAGGGGGGCGCGGATGTTGCCGACGTGCAAAAACATCTAAGCACCATCAACCAAGAGGTGGAGATAAAAAGAGATTTAAAACGTCAGGTGATCGAGTCGCTCGATTTTTCATGGAATGCCTACGAGATGATCGAACTGCAGCTTAAAGATTTGCGCGAATATAAAGAGTTTGCGGAGATCACCCTTGATCTTAACCAAGACGAGTACGATCTGGGACGCAGAACGCTTCTTGACCTTCTTTCGGCGCAAAACGACGTTATCAACGCGCGCACACAGATCATCAGTGCCGAATACGACTACCTTTTTGCCAAATACAGAATTTTAGATGCGATGGGGCTTTTGGTTATGGCGCTTACAAACGAGGAGGCGGAGTACCTTAAAAAAGTGAACCTCTCAACCGATGCAGAGGCACACGAGATTTTAGACACCCTTCCCGTGCAACTCGATGCCGACAACGACATGATCGCCGACGATATCGACCTGTGCGACAACTCTTTGGCAGGGAACAACATCATGCCTTACGGATGTAAAAAGATCGTGCAAGATAGCGACAAAGACGGCGTGGCGGACGAAAAAGACGCGTGTGGCAATACGCCGCTCGGGGTAAAGGTCGCTCCTAACGGATGCCGCTTAGATAGCGATATGGACGGGGTGTACGATGAAGAGGATCAATGCGCCGATACACCGCTTGAATACACGGTGGATCTGCAAGGGTGCCCCGTAGCGATGACGCTGCATATCAATTTTGAGTCGGGAAGCACGGCGTTGCCGCAGGTTTCGCTTAAAGAGGTCGATCGATTCGTTACTTTTATGCAAAACAACCAAGAGTATAAAGCGCATATCATAGGGCATACCGACGACGTAGGTGCGGCACATGCCAACAAAGATTTGTCTCAAAAACGTGCACTTGCGGTGCGCAACTATGTTGCTTCGGCGGTCGATGCGGCACGTCTAAGCAGCGAAGGGCGCGGTGAAGAGGAACCGATGGTAGAGAACGACACACCCGAAAACAGATACCTAAACAGACGCGTTGCGATCGAACTCGCAAGAGGAGAAACAAAATGAGAAAATTAACCCTATCTTTAGCCCTTGCGGCGGCTCTTTTTGGAAGCACGTACGAGTATCGTTACGGCGTATCGGCGCAGGATAAAAACGCAACGGCGTCGCAGAGAGATTTTTTTATGTACGGGGATTTTGAAGAGATTATTCGTTTTGCGCCCCTTTATGTAGAGGATGGTGCGATTGATGAGGACTCACAAGAGAACTACGATGCGATCGTGAAAAAGATCAAAGAGCTTCAAGAGGGCACGACACCTTTTTACGTGACGCTTCTAGGGCATAGCGATACCTCGACCGACGACGCCAACGAAAAAAGCGTCGATTCATCGACCTATGCCAACGCGATCCAAAACCTCTTTAGATACGAACTCGATTCCAACGAGAGCTTACAAAAAAGCGGCGAGTATGTAGAGAACCTTAAAAAAAGACTCGCCGAGGATGGCATAGAGGAGAAAAATCTCGTACTTGAGCATCGCGGCGGTTTAGAGAACTTGTTTACGCAAACATACGATGACGGCAGAGAGGAGAACAACCGCGTTATGGTTGCGATCTATACCGCCAAAGCGGAAGATATCGACAGCGACGGCGACGGTGTTTTCGACAGTGTCGATAAGTGTCCCGCTTCCCCGAGAGGTTTTGCGGTAGATAAAAACGGATGTTCTCTCGATAGCGACGGTGATGGCGTACTCGATTACAAAGACAAATGCCCAGATACACCAAAAGGGGTGGCGGTCGATACAAGCGGATGCCCGCTTGATACCGACGGTGATGGGGTGCTTGATTATAAAGATTCATGCCCCAACACCCCCGCAGGGCTTAAAATAGACGCGAGCGGATGCCCGATCTTTAAATCGTTGTCGCTTAAATACAAAACCGCTTCAGCCGAGATTTTGGAGGAGTCGATGCCGCAGGTGCTTGAGTTTGCGGCATTTATGCAGCTTTATACGGCATACAATGCAAAGATCATCGGGCATACCGACAGTGTGGGCAAAGAGGATGCAAATATGAAACTCTCGATCGCCAGAGCCGAGTCGGTGAAGGCGGCGCTGGTCGCAGAGGGGATCGCCGCTGAGAGACTTATCGCAAGCGGGCGCGGCGAACTTGAACCGATTGCAGACAACCGTTCGGCAGAGGGGCGGCAGGAAAACCGCCGTATCGAGGTAAAACTTTTTGAATAAGGCGGCTGCATGAGTCTGCATACCCAAAAAATAAAACAAGACGCGCTTTTGGACGCGCTTGTTTTATACACCAAACTCTACCACAAGCCCTTCACGCACGAAGCGCTTATTGCAGGGTTGCCCGTACACAATCTCCAAGGCAACGTCGAACTTTTTTCCCTTAGCGGCTCCAAATCTCTTTTTTCGCGTGCGGCAAGCCGCGCAGGTCTTAAAGCGACCCTTATCGAGCGCGAAATAAGCGATATTTTGGCTTTGCAACTGCCGGTTATTCTGGTTCTTAGCAACGACAATGCGTGTATTTTGGAAGCGTTTAACGAAGATAAAACAGAGGCAAAGATCGTTTTCACCGACGGGGACGGTTCGCAAAGCTGGGTTAGCACTGCCAAACTTGAAGAGGAGTATCTCGGGTTTGCATTTATGCTCAAAAAAGAGTACGAATACGGCGACAAACATGCCAAACATTTGCAGTTAGAGCAAAAACATTGGTTTTTTTCAACCCTTAAACGCTCCAAAAATATCTACCGCGACGTATTGATCGCTTCGTTTTTAGTCAACCTTTTTGTTTTGGCAACGCCTCTTTTTACGATGAACGTATACGACCGCGTCATCCCAAACAATGCCCAAGAGACCCTTTTGGTGTTTACGATCGGGGTCGTTCTTGTGTATCTGCTTGATTTTACGCTCAAATTCGTACGTGCGTATATGCTTGAACTTGCAAGCAAAAAAAGCGACATTATCCTCTCCTCTATTATTTTTGAAAAGGTTCTTGATCTTAAACTGAGCGAGCATCCCGCATCGGTAGGTTCTTTTGCAAGCAATCTCAAAGATTTCGAGGCGGTCAAGAGCTTTTTTACCGCCGCAACCATGACCGCACTGATCGACATGCCTTTTGCGATCATCTTTTTGGCGGTGATCTACTACATCGGCGGCGTGATCGTTTTCGTACCGCTTGTAACGATGTTCTTGATCTTTGGCTACGCGCTCTTTATCCGTAAACCGCTTAAAGAATCTATCGAGAGTTCCCACGCCGCAAGTGCGAGAAAAAACGGGATCTTGATCGAAGCGCTGCAAAATATAGAAACGGTAAAAGCGATGCGCATGGCGGGAAAAATTCAATGGAATTGGGAAGAATCCTCGGGGGAGATCGCACACAAAAATCTCAGATCGCGTCTGCTCTCCTCCTCTATCCCCAACGTCACCAACCTTTTTATTCAACTCAATACCGTTTTTGTCGTGGTGGTCGGGGTGTATCTTATCCAAGAGTTTGAACTCACGATGGGAGGGCTGATCGCTATCGTGATTTTAACCTCGCGCGTAGTAGCTCCCATGGGGCAGGCGGCGGCACTTATTACCAACTATGCCGATGCAAAAAGTGCGTACGATGTTTTGGATTCTATCATATCAAAACCTCAAGAGCGTCCACATGCCAAGCAGTTTCTCTCCCGGCCCTCTTTGCAGGGGAAAATAGAGTTTCGCGAGGTCTCTTTTAAATACCCAAACAGCGACGTTTTGGCGCTTGACAAGGTGAGTTTTACCGTAGAAGCGGGGGAGAGGGTCGGTTTTATCGGCAAAATCGGCTCGGGAAAAAGCACCGTCGCCAAATTGCTTTTAAAACTTTACGAACCTACAAGCGGCACGATCTTGATCGACGGAATAGACATCTCTCAGATAGATCCCGCCGATCTGCGCCGCTTTATCGGGTATGTGCCGCAGGATGTGCATCTTTTTGCGGGAACGATCAAAGAGAATATTATCGCCTCGGATCGCCACCCCCACGATGAGGATATCATCGAAGCCGCGCGCGTCAGCGGTACGGATGATTTTGTCCATACCCATCCGATGGGGTACGACATGCCGATCGGCGAGCGGGGAGCGGGGCTCTCGGGCGGACAGCGCCAAAGCGTAGGGATCGCGCGTGCACTTTTGCAAGAGAGTGCTGCGCTTATAATGGATGAGCCGACCAATGCGATGGATCAAGGGAGCGAAAACGGCGTACTGGAGCGATTGGCGCAAAAACTCGAGGGAAAAACATTTTTGCTTATCACCCAAAAACTCCCGATGCTTGCCTTGTGCAACCGTGTGATCGTCGTGCATAAAGGCAAAATTGCGATGGACGGTGCCAAAGATGAGGTGCTGCAAAAACTAGGCGGAGGCAACGATGCAAAATAGAACCAAAAAACCG
Organism: Sulfurimonadaceae bacterium; assembly: GCA_963664885.2. Taxonomy (GTDB): domain Bacteria; phylum Campylobacterota; class Campylobacteria; order Campylobacterales; family Sulfurimonadaceae; genus Sulfurimonas. The sequence goes on along the minus strand of CAXXSB010000008.1, from coordinate 103,805 downwards.
CTCTCAAAGCGCGATTTGGAGTTTATGCACTCCCTTAGCGGCGCGGTGATGGAGATGACGCCGAAAAAACTTCGTATCGTTTTGTACTTCTGGGCGGGTGCGATCGTTTTGTTCTTGGCATGGGCGAATTTTGCCTCGATCGAAGAGATAGCCCGCGGCGATGGAGAGGTGATCCCAAGCGGTCATAACCAGATGGTGCAAAACCTCGAAGGGGGGATCGTCGAGGAGATTTTGGTGCGCGAGGGGGACGAGGTGGAGAAAAACCAAGTGCTTCTTAAAATTGACAACCAAAAATCGCAATCTTCTTACAGCTCCAACGCCATCAAAGCAAACGCATTGGAAGCGAAAATATTGCGCCTTGAAGCGGAAACGAAAGGGGAGGAGTTCTCTGCGCAGGGGAAAGATTCGGAGTTTATGCAAAACGAAGAGATACTCTTTGGCAAAAACAAACAGCAGCTCCATGCCAAGCTTCAAATCCTTCAAGAGCAGCTTATCCAAAGAAAGCAGGAGCTAAAAGAGGCGCGCGCTTCGCTAGGACACCTAAAACTTTCGTTTGAGATGCTCCAAAAAGAGCTGCGCATGACCAAACCGATGGTGGATAAAGGGGTGAAATCGAAGATCGATTATTTAAAACTCCAACGTGAAGCCAACGAGGTGGAGCAGCGATGCAGCACCACCGAGCTCTCTATTCCAAGACTCGAATCCTCCATCAACGAGATGCAGGAGAATATCAACGAAGCGACGTTGGCATTTCGGGCAAAGGCGCAAGAACAGCTCAATGAAGCAAGAGCGGAGCTTGAGGGAATTTTGGCGAACGCTACGGCACTGCACGATCAGGTCAACAGAACGCTTGTTCGCTCCCCTATGAAAGGGATCGTGCAAACCCTTTTCGTCAATACCGTCGGCGGGGTTATCAAACCTGCCGACAATATCGTCGAGATCGTACCGAGCGAACAAACCCTTTTAGTCGAGGTGAAGATCAAGCCCGCCGATATCGCTTTTATTTACCATGAACAAAAAGCGATCGTGAAGTTTTCGGCATACGATTTTGCGATTTACGGCGGCATGGAAGGCAAGGTGGTGCATATCAGCGCAGATACGATCAAAGACGACAAAGAGAACGTGTTTTATACGGTACGGATCAAAACGGAGCGAAACTACCTCGAGCGCAAAGGCAAACGCCATAAGATCATTCCGGGGATGGTCGCAAACGTAGATATTATCACGGGGGAGAAAACGGTGCTTGATTATCTGCTCAAACCTATTTTAAAAACCAAACAATATACATTTAGCGAGAGGTAACATGAAGATCTGTTTATACAGCGAAGATATCAATCTTCTGCATCATTGGGAGAGTGCACTCGGGGATGGTTGCACCGTTTTGGAATCTTTGGAGGAGCTTTTGGCGCTGGAGTCGTGCTGCATTATGCTTAATGTCTTGGCATGTAGCAACCGATGCTCCGAGGTGTTAAAACATCTTGTTGCAAACGACAATCGCGTTTTTTTACTTGACAGGGCGCCGACGCTACCCAAAGCCAAGCACTACCTTTCGTTCTTCGTGAAAGGGTACGGCAACGCTTTGATGCATAAAAATCTTTTGAGCGGTGCTTTGGATGTGATCAAAGAGGGGATGCTTTGGCTTCATCCCGACCTGCTTTCCGAGCTGATCTTCGAGCTGCCGAACAAGTCGCCAAACGCTGAGGAAGGAAAACTTGAAAGCTTGACTCTCAGAGAACGGGAGGTGGCACTTATGATACGCGAGGGGATGAGCTACAAAGAGATGGCGCAACACCTTGAGGTGAGCCCTAGAACCATCAAAGCGCATGCGCAAAATATCTATGCAAAATTACAGGTGAAAGACAGACTGGCACTGGCACTCTATCTTTCGTAAGTGCGCTTATTGTCCCATCGGGCAATAGCTAAAGATTTTTCATTAGACTAAACTACAAATAACAATTAATATCACAAAAGGAGTGGGGAAAATGGCTAGAGTGATCGCAATAGTAACAGAGTTAAGCGGTAAGTTTTTTGCAAAAGACGCAAAAGGCAATAGTGTAGAACTTCAAAAAGGGGATGAGATTTTTGAGGGGATGATCGTATACGGAGACAGCGCCAACGGTGCTTCGGATACGATACATATCCATGCTTACAGCGGCGAGGAGATTATGCTCGCTTCAAACCAAGAACAGCTTTTTGACGTGACGATGGTAGATGCGGAAGTTGCCGATCTCGATGCGGTGATCGCAGAAGAGAGCATTGCGGCGATCATCGCCGAAAATACGCCGCAAAAGACCCAAGAGGAGGAAGAGGAAGATATCTTCGAAGAGGAGACCGCCGCAGGGGATGAAAAAGCGAAGAAAGATGCAGACGTCGCAGGAGATTTCGCAGCGCGCGAGGGGAACATGGCGGATGTCAGCAGTGATCTTCGTAATACGAATTTCAAGGCAAAAAGCCGTAGCTTTGAGATAAAGTCTGCGTTTGAACGTGAGGATGATCACGGGGTAGAAGCTATCGAAAATACTACAACGGTAATTACGACGCTGCAACGCCCAACGCCTATCGTAAATCCGATTCCAAGCCCTATTGCAGAGCAAACGCCGACAAAAACTCCGGAAAACATTATTCCGCCCGTAACGCCTGAACCGACTCCACAAGTAGAAGCTCCTGCCGTTTCTATCACCATCAACGACATCACGGTCAACGAGGCGACAGGGACAGCAAGCGTAACAATCACCCTCTCAAACCCAAGCACAAACCCCATCACGGTAGATTACGCAACCTCAGATAACACGACAGAGGGAAGCGACTATACGTCAGGGAGCGGCACGATTACGTTTGCACCAAACGAGACGAGTAAAACAATCGAGATACCGATAAGCAACGACGGAGTGTATGAGGGGAGCGAGACACTTTATGTAAACCTCTCCAACGCAACAGGCGGAGCGACCATCGGCGATGCCCAAGGCGTGATCACTATCAAAGATGACGGTACGGGAACAGGCGGCAATAACAACGACCAACCTCAAATGAGCATCAACGACGTAACGGTCGAAGAGGGAAGCAAAGCGATCTTCACGGTAACGGTCGGAGCAGCAGAATCTCCGTACACGGTAACGTTCAACACAACAACGAACGGCACTGCCGAGGATACTGACATCACGGCACCGATCGTGGTCAAAGACGCACAAGGCAACACGATTGTAGCGAACCAAGACGGAAGCTACACCGTTCCTGCGAATACAACGAGCCTTACGGTGGAAGTACCGACGGTTGTAGACGGAGTTTATGAAGGAAGCGAGACGTTCGAGCTCAACGGAAAAACGGAGTTCATGAGCAGTAACGTTTCTGGAACGGGCACTATCAAAGACGACGGAAGCGCAAACGACGGTGACGATAACGACGGCACGATCGATAACGACCAACCTCAAATGAGCATCAACGACGTAACGGTCGAAGAGGGAAGCAAAGCGATCTTCACGGTAACGGTCGGAGCAGCAGAATCTCCGTACACGGTAACGTTCAACACAACAACGAACGGTACTGCCGAGGATACTGACATCACGGCACCGATCGTGGTCAAAGACGCACAAGGCAACACGATTGTAGCGAACCAAGACGGAAGCTACACCGTTCCTGCGAATACAACGAGCCTTACGGTGGAAGTACCGACGGTTGTAGACGGAGTTTATGAAGGAAGCGAGACGTTCGAGCTCAACGGAAAAACGGAGTTCATGAGCAGTAACGTTTCTGGAACGGGCACTATCAAAGACGACGGAAGCGCAAACGACGGTGACGATAACGACGGCACGATCGATAACGACCAACCTCAAATGAGCATCAACGACGTAACGGTCGAAGAGGGAAGCAAAGCGATCTTCACGGTAACGGTCGGAGCAGCAGAATCTCCGTACACGGTAACGTTCAACACAACAACGAACGGTACTGCCGAGGATACTGACATCACGGCACCGATCGTGGTCAAAGACGCACAAGGCAACACGATTGTAGCGAACCAAGACGGAAGCTACACCGTTCCTGCGAATACAACGAGCCTTACGGTGGAAGTACCGACGGTTGTAGACGGAGTTTATGAAGGAAGCGAGACGTTCGAGCTCAACGGAAAAACGGAGTTCATGAGCAGTAACGTTTCTGGAACGGGCACTATCAAAGACGACGGAAGCGCAAACGACGGTGACGATAACGACGGCACGATCGATAACGACATGCCAAGTGTTTCGATTACTCTTATCGACGCTCATGCCGTAGAGGGAACGACCAACGACACGATCGTTTTTGCCGTTTCCCAATCGAACGTGAGCGATTTCGATACGACGGTGCAAATCAATCTTGATCTTAACGAAGCTGAAGTCGCGGATATCGTCTCTCTCAGCTACACCGACACGGACGGTGTAGTTGTTACACTCTCTGATACAGCGGCGATTAACGATTTCGTTACAAATGGGGCGACGGTGAAAATAGAATCTGGGCAGACGAGTGCACCGAATATCACGATTACGGTAGCGGATGATACGGATTATGAACGCTCTGAAACTATTGGCATGAGCATAGCAAATCCGACGAATGCCGTCCTTTCATCTAGCACGTCGGCTGTGGGTACGATATTCGATGAAGATTCTACTAATCCAAATACAAATATTGATGCACCGGGTGGAACTAATCCTACTGATAAAGAAGGAGATGCGCCTATACTCAGCCTCAAATCGAATCCAAACCATACGGTGACATTTTTTGATCCCGATACCGTAAAAGTGGTAGAGGGGAAATTAGAAATCAGCACCAATTTAGTTGTTACGCTTGATGTTTCAGGTTCGATGAAAGGTGATAGATTAGCTTTAGCAAAAGAATCTCTTGTGGCGGTGATAAATCAATATAAAGCAGAGGGAACAACGTATGTTAACCTTACTACCTTTTCAAGTAATGGAAATAATATTGGTTGGATGGATGCGGATACGGCAATAAACACAATCAATAATTTAAGTACAAGTGGTTACACTAACTATGAAGCTGCCATTAAAGAAACAACTCAAAATATTGACTTTACTAATTATCAAGCATCAAGAACTATAGCCTTTTTCATTTCTGATGGAGATCCGACACAAGAGCTAAAAAATGACGGCACTCTTTCAAATACTAACACGAGCAATGTTATGAATTCACTTGATGGAACAAGCGGGAATAATAAAGGCGTAACGGTCGATGGTGAGACTTACGGTCGTATTGACCAAGTATACTACGATATGTGGAAAGATTTTACTACAAATCAAACCAATGGTGTTGAAACCACAACGATAGGGCTTGGCAGTGGATTAAGCAGTGCCGGAGAAAAATATCTCAACATGATGGCGGGAGCTTACGGCGGCGAGGCTTTATTTGTAGAAGACAGCGTATTAGAGTTAACGGCAGCGCTTTCGCCGACCGAGGTAATTGAAGGAAATATTTTTGATTTAGTAGAATCTGATTCCAATATAAACATTGATTCTATTACCGTTGGCGGAACTACATATACAACTTCCTTAACTGACGTAGCAATTGACGGCAAAGGTAAATTTTCTATCGATTTTACTACGGGTGAATACAGCTATACGGTGAAAAAGAATGAATTTGACACGGATAGTACAAAAAGCTTTGTAGTCAAAGTGAGCGATGAAAGCGCAAATGAGCTAGAGTTTGATGTGGATATGCATATTTTTACGTTCCATCCGACAATTACAGGCGATGCAAATGATAATGAAATTATTTACAACGCAACTGCAATTATTGATGGCGGAGACGGAGATGATACGCTTGTATTATTGAGTAATCAAGGGCTTGACTTTAATAATCAGGTGCTTGAAGTAGCAACCATTCAAAATATAGAAGTAATTGGCATGGAAAATGATTTTGCAAACAATTTACAAAACCTTACTTTAGCAGATGTAATTGCTATTACAAGCAACTCCAACGAGCTGGTTATCGACGGGGATAGTGCCGATAGCGTGACTTTTAAAGTGGGTGAGACAGGTTGGGTCAAAGGAGCGTCCGACGGAACGTATACAACCTATACGAATACGACCGATGCAAGCGTCACCCTCAAAATCGACGACGATATCCAACAACCTATCATGTAATCTCTTGGCATGTGGCATCTCTTGCTGCATGCCATACTCTTCTCTCTACGACCCCGCTTCTTTTGCAACCAAATTGTAATCGACAATTCGCTAAAATATCCCCAAAAACAAATTTTCAAGGCTAAACTATGAGCGCAAATATCGTAATCGTCGAGGATGAAGAGGATCTGCTCGAACTGATGGAGTACAATCTTGCAAAAGAGGGGTTTGAGACGATCGGGTTTTTAAATACCAAAACGGTGCCGCAGATTTTGGAGGAGGAGGAGATCGATCTGTTGATTATGGATCGTAATCTTCCGGGGGTAGAGGGGAGCGAGTTTGTCGCTTCGCTTCGCGCCGATGGGATCACGACCCCCGTTATCTACGTCAGCGCCAAAAGCGCCGATTCCGATATAGAGGAGGGGTTTTTGCGCGGCGGGGATGATTACATCACCAAGCCTTTTAACATGAAAGAGCTTATTTTGCGTGTCAAAGCGATCCTTAAACGCACCGCCAAAAAGCATAACGAGGGGATGGTCTCCCACCGTGATCTGGTACTCGATAAAAGCTCGCGTACCCTAAGCGTAGCGGGAGAAAAGGTGGATGTTACCAAGCTGGAGTTTGATCTGCTTTATGAGTTCATCGTCAATAAAAACAGCGTTTTAGACCGCGATTATCTTTTGGAAAACGTATGGAACGACGCCGAAACCTACCAGTACCGCACCGTCAACGTCGCCATCAACCGCCTCAAAGAGAAGATAGACCCCGATAAAACCAAGGATTACATCCAAACGGTGCGCGGGGTCGGGTACAAACTGTGTTAAAAATCCATCAGGTTTTTATTCTCAAATTTATCCTCCTGTTGGCGGGAACCCTTTTGGTTTCGCTCCTCATCAGCTACGTTACCCTTAAAACCATCATCGTAGAACATAACCAAAAGCACCTCCAAGACACCATTATGATGCTTGAACTCGATATCGAAAATCTCGACGATTTGGATCTACATGCCAAGAAAATAGCCAAGGCGACGGGACTACGCGTAACCGTCATAGACGACGACGGGGTGGTTTTGGCAGAATCGGACAAACAAAAAGAGGAGATGGAGAACCACGGTTCGCGCTATGAGGTGATTGGGGCAAACAAAGAGGAGTTTGCTTCGATCGTACGTTACTCCCAAAGCGTGAAAACCGACTTCCTGTATGTCGCCAAAAAATCGACCTACAGAGGCGCACCGATCTATTTGCGGATGTCTATCTCGCTGGAGCGGGTGATGGGGAACTTTTACTCCCTTTGGACGAAGCTTGCTTTGGTGTTTGGCCTTGTGATCATCTTTGCGTATTACATCTCCAAAAAGATGAGCGAGAGGATCGTATACGACATCAGGCAGCTTACCAAATATCTCGACGAGATATCGAATAAAAATTACAAAGCGGTGGTAAAAACAAAATATTTCCACGAGTTTCTCTATATCTCTTTGATGCTCAAAAATTTGGTCAAAAAACTTGCTAACCGCGATAAGCAAAAGCGCAAATACACCGCCAAACTGCGTCTTATGAACAAACAGCGCAACGATATCCTTTCAGCGATCTCCCACGAGTTTAAAAACCCCGTAGCTTCGATCATAGGGTATGCGCAAACCTTGCACGAAGATTTGGATATGGACGTGAAGATCCGCGAGAAGTTTTTAGGCAAGATAGAATCCAACGGCGCAAAAATTTCGATGATGCTTGACCGTTTGGCACTTTCGGTAAAACTCGAAAACAACGATCTTGAGATCAAAGCGGTGCGCTTTGACATAAAAACGCTCGTCGATGAAGTTGCGGCAAATCTGGCATCAAAATACCGCGACCGCAAGATCAAGGTAGAGATGGAGCCTTGCATCGTCAAAGCGGATAAAAACATGATGGAGATCGTGCTCAACAACCTCATAGACAACGCCCTGAAATACTCCGAATCGGACGTGATCGTACGTTTGAGCGAAGAGAGGATCGAGGTGCACGACAAAGGAATCGGGATCAAAGCGGAGCATTTGGAAAAAGTGACGTCGAAGTTTTACCGCATCCATAAAAACAGCTGGGACAATTCGATGGGGTTGGGGCTTGCGATGGTGAGCTATATTCTCAAGGCGCATAAATCCTCGCTCTCTATCAAATCGGAATATGCAAAAGGCTCGGTATTTAGTTTTTCTTTGGAAAATATGACAAAAAAATAGCAATTTGCCATAAAATGGGCACATGCCATAGTGTTTGCGCTAAAGTTCTTCTTTGAAACAAAGGAGGGGTTATGCGTGATTTTCGCTCGATCATCGACGTGCTAAAAGAGTACCTGTCGCAACAACAAAGGGGCAAGATACGGGATAAAGATATTGCCGAGGCACTCGGAATATCGCAATCGAATTTTGCCACCATCAAAAAAAGAAACTCGATCCCGTTTGAAAATATTTTAGATTTTTGCCGACGGGAAAAACTCTCTTGCTGCGAGGTGTTCTTCGAGTAGCAAACGGGTGTGCTTAAAGGTAGCATATCGTGAACAAAAGGTGATTTTGCAGAGTTTTTTGAGGCAATTCAGGCTTTTTTTCGCTACAATCTAACGTATTTAAAAAAGTTTTATCGTCATAAAGAGTTCGTATGTACCATCGGGTTTTAGTATTTCTTTTTTGTACCGTTTTTAGCTTACATGCCAACCCGCCGTCTTCCACTTTGCAACAACCTAAAAAAATAGTCTATCTCGTAACCGACATACGCATCCCTTTTTGGGAGATTATGGCGCGTGGGATATCCGAACGCGCTTTTTCGCTGGGGTACCAACTAGAGGTTCTTAGCTCCGACAACAATCCAAAAAAAGAACTCGAACTCACCCTCAAGGCAATTCGGGAAAAGGCGGATGCCATTATCGTCTCTCCCAGCACCTCCTCGGCATGTGTGACGATCCTTAAATTTGCGCACAAAGAGGGGATTCCCGTCGTCATATCCGATGTGGGCACCGAGGAGGGGGAATACCTTTCGTACATCTCTTCGCAGAACAAAGAGGGGGCGTATGCCATAGGGAAGGTCTTGACCGAAGCGATGGTCGCAAAAGGGTACGAAAAGGCAACCGTGGGGATCGTGGCTATTCCCCAAAAAAGACGCAACGCTCAGGAGAGAACGGCAGGGTTTATGCAGGCGCTGCGCGAAGCTGGGATAAAAGGTGCCGATATCAAACAGCAGATTACGTGGAGCGAGGAGGAGACCTACGGGTATGTGTCGGAGATGATCCAAAAATATCCCGACCTTCGCGCTATCTGGCTTCAGACCTCCAACAGCTACAAAGGGGCGTTGCGGGCTATAAAAGATGCTGCAAAAACCTACGAGATATTGCTTGTGACCTTTGATGCCGAACCCGAATTTTTAACCTTGATCCCCCAAGGGGTGCTTGTGGGTTCGGCGATGCAGCAGCCCTATCTTATGGGGGAGGAAGCGCTCGATGCAGTGCATCGCCATTTCCAAAACGAAGAGGTTGCAAAGCATATTGCCCTGCCGATCCTTCCCGTTCGGGCAGAGACGATCAAGCAGATGCTTCCTAAAATCAAACGAGACGTTTTGGGGCTTGGGGAGGAGCGCCGATGATCTTGCAAAGAAAGCATTCCCTGCATCTGATCTTAGGGGTGATCATTATCTCGGTGGTGTCGGGGATTATGTTTTTACATGCGGCGTACCGCTACGAACATACCAAAAACAAGATGATTCAAGAGCTTAAGCATGCTTCCAAATTGACGATAGAATCGCTTCAAAAACATATGACCGATCTGGTCGCTTCTTATTCGCTTCACGAATACGATAAACTCATTTTGAACGAAATAGAGGTTCGGGATAATTTTGCGATTATCGTAGAAGATTACAAAATGGGAGAGGTTCTAGGCGGCGGCGCCTATATCAGCGGCAAGATACGCAACGAAGCGTGGCAGGTTGTCGATTACGATCCCGCAAACCCCGAACATGCCAAAAAACTTCAAGAAGCCTACGACGTCGCAAAGCATGAGATTGTTACGAGATTGGGAGAAAAAGCGGGGATGCTTTGGGTCTACAGCTCCGATCGTTTTATTAAAAAAGAGCTTCGCAATATCGTCACAAGCACGTTGGTCGATACCTTTTTCATACTTTTGTTTCTTTTCTTTGTTTTGTATTTCGCGATCCGTTTGTATATACTCAAACCCCTCTCCAACATCATCGGCGTCTTAAGCGACAGCGACGAAGACGGGATACCGCTACGCCAAATTACGCAAACGCAAGGCTCCAAAGAGATTTCCGCTTTGGCAAACACCGTCAATACGATGATCGAAACGATAAAAAAATCAAGAATTACCCTCACGAAACAGCACCAACAGCTTCTTTCGCAAAAAGAGGTATTGGCGTATCAGGTGCATTACGATTTTTTAACGGGGCTGCCCAACCGTGTTTTGTTTAACGACAGACTCGAACATGCCATAGAAAAAGCGCATGTTTCGGGGAAAAAGGTTGCTTTGCTTTTTATCGACTTGGATCATTTTAAAGAGATCAACGACTCGTTGGGGCACGATTTCGGCGATAAGCTGCTGCAAAAAGTGACGGCACAGTTTCAGAAGATTATGGGGGCAAACAACACCCTCTCGCGTTTGGGAGGGGACGAGTTTACGGTTATATTGGAGGAGTTGCAAAAGGCGGAGGAGGCGTCGCACGTGGCACAGCTTCTTATCGACCTTTTTGCAGAACCCCTTTTTATCGAAGAGAAACGCCTGTATGTTTCTTGCAGCATCGGTATCAGCATCTATCCCGATGATGGCAAAGATGCAAGAAACCTTTTTCAATATGCAGACGCCGCAATGTACAAAGCCAAAGAGGAGGGGAGAAACAATTTCCAGTATTACAGTGCCGAAATGACGGAGCTTTCACTGCAAAAGATCGTTGTAGAAACCAACCTGCGCGAAGGGCTTAAAAAAGGGGAACTCGTCGTATACTACCAACCCCAGATCAATGCCAAAACGGGTGTCGTGTCGGGAATGGAAGCGCTTGTACGCTGGCAAAGCCCGTTATTTGGGCTGATCTCCCCCGCTTCGTTTTTGCCCGTTGCCGAAGCAAGCGGCTTGATTATAGAACTTGACCGTTTCGTGATGCAAAGCGCTTTGACGCAGATAGCAAAATGGCGCAAAGAGGGGCTAGATACGGGGGTTCTTGCGATGAACCTTACGGTGAAGCAGCTTCAGCAAAAAGATTTTCTTTCCTATTTGCAAACGTTGATGCAGGAGACGGGCTGCGACCCCAAATATTTGGAACTAGAGGTAACCGAAGGGCAGATCATGACGCGCCCCGAAGAGGCGATCCGCATCTTAGGGGAGATCAATCAACTCGGAATAAGGCTTTCGGTGGATGATTTCGGTACGGGGTATTCGAGTCTTTCGTACCTTAAAAAACTCCCGATACACAAACTCAAAATAGATCAGTCCTTTATCAAAGAACTTCCTTACGATGAGGAGGACGTCGCAATTACGCGCGCCGTGATCGCTTTGGCACAAAGTCTTAATCTCAACATTATAGCCGAGGGTGTCGAAACCCTAGAACAGCAAGAGTTTTTGGTGCGAAACGGGTGCGAGCATATCCAAGGGTATTTCTATGCCAAGCCGATGCCCGCGGATGAAGTGGAGATTTTTTTAAAAAAACAGCATCGCAGGGATGATTAAATCTTCGATTGGATCGTGATTTTGTTCGCTTCAAAAAGTTCGATCGCTTTTTGCACCATCGGCTGTTCTAAAATCTCTTTGCCGTTGATCTCTTTGGTCGAGGCGTTTGCATCGCTGCAGTTGGTTACGCAGCTTGCACTGCCCCCCATCTCGGCATCTTCGATCATCGAACTCGCTTGCTCATCGCTGGGCATTTCTATGGCATGTGGCAGCTGTTGATCCATCTGAGGTGTGGGTTTTGGCTCTATGGCATGTGCTTGGTGCGATGTGACATTTGTAGCAGGATGGGAAGTCTTTAGCGATTTGCTACAGGCTAACCCCTTTATTTGAGTTTCAAAGCCATAAACTTCCCGTACGAGCTGTTTGATCACGGCATAGCCGTGTTTGAGCGTTTTTTTGCACTCTTCATCGGCACAGCTCTCCCACGTGAGGGTATTGTTTTCGTAAGAGATAAACGTGATGCTGTTTTTAAAGCACTCCCCGACTTCGTAGTTTCTATCGGCTATTTTTGCGACAAGGGTTTCAAACCGCCCGTCTTTGGGTGCCGCTGCCTCCTCTTTTGGCGTGATGGCAACAGGTGCGGGTTCTAAGTTTTGAGGCGTCGGAGCCGCCTGTGCGGTCGGTGCATTTTGTGCGGAGGGCTCTAGCACATTGGGGGAAAGCGTAACGTTTTGGAGCTGCGGGCGCGTAATCTCTTTTTGGAGCGATTCGATCATCTGATCCACCTCTTTGATGCGCAACGCTTCGATCATTTTAAAAAAGATGAGCGAAAGGACGAACGAGCCTTCGGCGTTGATCGCAAAGAGCGATTTTGCATCGCTGAGGATGCGGAAAAAACGATCAAGCACGAGGGTGGAGAAAAGTGCGTCGTGGTTGTACATACGCTCTTTGAGGTAGGCGATGAGCTCATCGACCACCATTTGGGCTTCGTAATCCTCCAAAACTCTTACATATTCGACGATTTTGGCGTAATCTTTGGCAAAAACCGCCGCAAAGATATCGGTGATAAATTTGGGATCGACGAGTCCAAGCATATCGGTCACGGTCGCAACATCCACATGCCCTTTGGAGTAGATGATCGCCTGATCGAGCAGGGTGAGGGTATCGCGTAGAGAGCCGCTTCCGCTGCGCGCGAGAATCTCGAGTGCTTCATGGTCGTAGCCGATCCCTTCTAGGTTGAGAATATGGGCGAGGTGGTCGATGATTTTGCCCGTCGCGATGCTTTTGAAACGAAAATGCTGGGTGCGGCTAAGGATCGTCGCGGGAAGCTTGAGCGGATCGGTGGTCGCTAGGATAAACTTGACGTATTCGGGCGGCTCTTCGAGGGTTTTAAGAAGCGCGTTAAACGCCTCTTTGGTGAGCATATGCACCTCGTCGATGATGAAGATTTTAAAACGTGCGCTTGCGGGGCGGTATTTTGTTTGTTCGATCAGATCGCGGATATCGTCGATTTTTCTCGAAGATGCGGCGTCCATCTCCACGATGTCCATATGGCGGTTTTGCACGGCGAGGGTGCAGTTTTCACATACGCCGCAGGGCTGGTGGGTTACCCCTCGTTCGCAGATAAGCGCCTTGGCAAAGATACGTGCCGTCGAGGTTTTTCCGCTGCCTCGTAGACCCGAGAAAAGATAAGCATGGGAGAGTCGTTTGGAATCGAGCGCCAAAGAGAGGGTTTGGGCGATGCTCTCTTGCCCTATGAGCTCCTCAAAATTGCTCGGTCTGTATTTTCTTGCTAAAACTTCCGAAGATTCTTTCACGCTCTTTCTCCACCTATAAATTGAGGTGATTGTACCATTGCTAGGGTTAAATTTGGCTATAGGAGTGCTATAAAAGGTAACTGATCGCGAGGTGCTTCGTAGCCTCTTTGGCAGCTTTTTTTTGGAGCGCAAGGGTTTCGTTGATGTTTTTTACGCTTCTGTTTACGCTCTTTTGCCCCACGATAAGCACCGATGCGCTTACGCTTAAAAGGGGGAATTTTTTTTCGTTCATCTCCCGATCCTTGGCGACGATGTAGCCGCGATCTTTATCCTCTTGGGTGTAAAACTCCCGTGCGTCGTTGATAAATTTTTCGACCACCTTTACGATGTCGCCAAAATCTATAAGGTGGTTTTGGGCCTTGAGTGCTGCGAAAAAATCATCCCCGCCTATGTGGGCTTTGAAATAATCGGAGGAGAGATTTTTTTTGAGAATATCCGCAAATAGTTGGATGATCCGATCGCCGTTGCGAAAGCCGTAGATATCATTGAACGCCTTAAAATTATCAAGGTCGAAATAAACAAGCATGTAGGTGCTCTCACACCGAACCATGGCATGTACGTAGCGCTCGATCATCGTATTGCCCGGGAGTTTGGTAAGGGGATTTTGTTCGCGGGCATAGAGAAGATTTTGTTCGTGCATAATATTGATGATCGCTTTTGCCGAGAGAAAACCGTAATATTTGGACTCTTTGGTGATAATGATCCCCGCCGATTCGGGATTGTTGGAAAAGAGTTCGATAAGGGTTGCTATATCGCTGTGGATATCGGCATGTCCGCAAGGGGAGAGGAAACTTTTGAGTTTGGATTTGGTCGTGTCGTTGAGCAAAAGGGAGCGCCCGTAGGGGGAGTAGAGAAACTCTTTTATTTTGCTCTCTTGAATGATCCCGAGGGGTTCGTGCAGATGGTTAATTATGGTGGCGATCTCGATATTTTTATGGTGTTTAAAATGATCGACGACGCTGTCCATTTTCGAGTTTGCTTCGATAGGTTTTGTTTTTTGTATATAGGAATCTATCTTGATCTTTGCATACACGTCGCGTTCGTCAAACTTCACGAAATCGGCTATTTCACCGTACTTTGGAAGAATCTCTATGGGGTGTTTGGTTGGTTTTTGGATCAGATACCCTTGGGCTAGATGGCAGCCGATATCGCGGCATGTAAGAAACTCCGCTTTGGTCTCGATCCCCTCTGCGATCACCTTGACCCCGAGTTGGATCGCCAAATGGGTGATGTTGCGCACCATCAGCTTTTTTTTGATATTTTTTTCTATATCTTTGAGAAAAAAGCGGTCGATCTTAATCACGTTGGGAGTGGAGTCGTAGAGAAGTTTGTACCCCGAATAGCCGATCCCGAAATCATCGACCGCGATGCAAAAACCGTCGTCTTTGTAATGGCGCAGCACAAACTCTAGCGAGCACTGGTTTTTGATCTCAAAACGCTCCGAAATCTCGAAACAGATGCTCTCTTTGGAGATGTTGTATTTCTCAAGAAGCCTTTTGGTGTTTCCAGAACAAAAGTCGTCCATCTCAAAGAGGCGGTTGTCGAGGTTGTAAAAGAGTTTGATATCTCGGTAACGGTAGATATGGGTGAATTTTTTAAGCGTTTTTTCCCGTAGAGCAAGGTCGAAAGTATAGAGAAGCCCCTCTTTGTACACCTGATCGAAAAGATCGAAGATGGTCTTGAACCCTATATCCTGATAGTTGCGTAAAAGAGCCTCCACCGCGTAGGTGCGTGCGGTATGGATATTGATAATGGGCTGAAACGCAATATCGAGCGCTTCGAGGTGTTTAAGCCAAATAGGGGGCAGTTTTTTTTCCATGACGCAATTGTAGAGCGGAAAAATCTCACGAGGGTTACAAAGTGATGCAACGATAAGGGGTGATTAAAGACTAAGCCACTTTCTAGCCACTTCTCGAAGCGCTTCGGGGTTTTCGGAGGCGAAAAATTTGAGGGTAGGATTTGGATATTTTTCTTTAAAATCAAAGAGCGTTTCAAGATGCTCTACGATCGCTTCTCCCGAGTGGATGAGGCGGGTGTTTGCGCCGAAATAGCTTTGAAGCTGCTGCGCTATGAGCGGGAAATGGGTGCACCCTAAGATGATCGCATCGGGGGCGGCGTCGATATCGCTAAAATAGTGGCGAAAGGTTGCATCCAAAACGGCACCTTCGTAGATCCCCTCTTCGACAAGCGAGACGAAAAGCCCCGTTGCTTTGGCTTGGAGGTTGCTATAGCCTAATTTGTTGAGCGCGATCTCGTAGGCCTTGGAAGCGACGGTGGCTTTGGTGCCGAGCACCAAAACATCGGAGTTTTTTTCGGGGAGTTTGTTTGCGGTTGCAAGTACGCCCGCTTCTACCACGCCTATGACGGGGCAGGAGGCACTTTCGCGCATCTCGTTTAGGGCATGTGCCGAGACGGTGTTACATGCCACGATGATAAGGTCAAGATCGAAGTTTTTGAAAAACTCCACCGCTTCTATGGCATAGCGGATAATGGTGTTTTTGTCTTTGATACCGTAAGGGACGCGCGCGGTGTCACCGTAGTAGATAATCTCTTCAAAAAGTTTGTGTTCTAGAAGTGATTTTACGACGGTAAGCCCGCCGATGCCGCTATCAAAGACGCCGAGTTTCATTATTGGTTAGGGTTCATACTTTCTAAGAACTCGGCATTGGTCGCTTTTTTGCCCATTGTCGCGTAGATAAATTTAAGCGCTTCGATCTCGTTGTCTTGTTTTTGAAGCATCTGACGGAGGATAAACACTTTTTGCAACACGTCAGGACCGATAAGAAGCTCATCTTTACGCGTACCCGATTTAAGGATATCGATAGCAGGGAAGATACGGCGTTCTGCGATTTTTCTATCGAGTACGACCTCGGAGTTTCCGGTACCTTTGAACTCTTCAAAGATAACCTCGTCCATTTTGCTTCCAGTATCGACAAGGGCGGTTGCGATGATCGTTAAACTTCCCCCTTTTTCGATGTTACGTGCGGCTCCGAAGAAGCGTTTTGGTTTATGAAGGGCGTTGGCATCGACCCCGCCCGAGAGCACTTTACCGCTTGAAGGCGTTACGGTGTTGTACGCACGCGCCAAACGTGTGATGGAATCTAAAAGTATCACGACGTCTTTGCCCAGCTCTACACGTCTTTTTGCACGCTCGATCACCATTTCGGCAACTTTGACGTGGTTTTTTGCAGGCATGTCGAAGGTTGAGCTATACACTTCCCCTTTAACGCTGCGCTCCATGTCGGTTACCTCTTCGGGGCGCTCATCGACAAGCAAAACCATCAGCTCTATCTCGGGATGATTATGTGTGACACCGTGGGCGATCTCTTTTAAAAGCTCCGTTTTACCGCTTCTAGGAGGTGCGACGATAAGACCGCGCTGCCCTTTACCGATAGGGGAGAAAAGATCCATCATACGACCCGTAAGCCCTTTTTCGGTGTATTCGAGTTTAATCTGGTCGCATGCGTAAAGTGGCGTGAGGTTTTCAAAAAGAGGTCTTTTTTTGCTTTCTTCGGGCGGAAGGTAGTTGATCGCTTCGATTTTTATAAGAGCGTAGTAGCGTTCTTGCTCTTTTGGAGGGCGCACCTGCCCTGTGACGACGTCCCCGTTTCTCAGCGCAAAACGTTTGATCTGCGTGTTGGAAACATAGGCGTCGTTGATACTTTCGTTAAAGCTTTTATCGATGGAGCGTATAAACCCGTAACCGTCGGGCATAATCTCCAAAATGCCGCTAAAGAGGATAAACCCTCCCTGCGCCGTTTGGGCTTTTAAAATCTCAAAGATAACATCTTGGCGCTTGAGTTCGTTGGGATGTTCGATATCGAGTTCGGTTGCAATTTCTACGAGTTCCTCGATGGTTTTTGTGCGAAGTTCGTCGATGTTCGTATTTTCTGAGGGGGTGTGTGTACGGTTGGATTTTGCTGCAGTTTTCGTGCTTTTACGGGGTGTCGGGGTTTGTGAATTATTTTCACTCATAAATGAACTACCTTAACTTTTTGGGATTTGTTATGTAAGAAGAAGTGGATTAAGAGTTCTTGACATCTTTAAAGTGCGTAATTTTACACTATTTGCCGAAATTTTGTCAAGTTTTTAACTTTTAATGCAGGCAATCGACTCGACGAGAAGGGAGATGCTCGTTTTGGCTTCAACAAGGGTTTTTTTGGTTTTTTCGGCAAGTTTTCTTACCTCGTCGGCGACCACCGCAAAGCCGCGCCCGTGTTCCCCCGCCCGCGCTGCTTCTATGGCGGCGTTAAGTGCTAAGAGGTTGGTTTGATCGGCTACGTCGGCGATGATCTCCAAAACACGGGTAATGTCGCGACTTTGGTGGTGGAGCGATTCGAGTTTGCTCTGGAGCTCCTCCTCTTGGAGTTCGCGGCTTTGGGTCTCTTGTGCTTTGGCATGGAGGGTTTTGATCTCCTCTTGGAGCGTTTGCAATGTTATGGCATGTGCCGCCGCCTCTTTTTGCGCTTCTTCATAGAGGTTTTGGAGCTGTTCGCATCGGCTTTGGAGCTCTTGGCATGTGTGCTCTTTTTTGGCATAAGATTCGCGCTGGGTTCGGAGCTCTTGCTCGTGCGTTGTTTTGAGGGTTTTATGCGCCGATTCGAGGCTCTTGAACTCTTGCAAAAGCTCCTCGTTTTCATTTTGAAAGCTTGGTTCCGCCACGATCTTAGGCTTTTGCAGAGCATGTTTTTTCTCCCGAAAGAGGGGAACCCCAAGCACTAAGCCCAGTGCAAAAGAGAAAAAACCGCAGAGAAAATAGCCGTATGGGAGTGAATCTTCGGAGTCGGGGATGCGTGCTTCGATCAGTTTTTGCGCCTCTTTATTCATCGAGAGGTAGAGCGATCGTAGTTTTTCCACTTTTTGGGGGTCGAGTTTGGCGTTGTGTTCATGGATCGTTGCAAGAGTTTTTAGGGTTTCTTGTTCGAGTTTTTTGAGATTGGAGATTTTTGTATCATCGAGCGAGAGTGCCGTGGTGATGTTTTCGTGGGTAGAGAGTACGAGAAAATAGAGGCTCACCTTCTCTTCGGCGCTCAGATCGTGCGAGAGTGCGTCGAGTTCGCGGTTAAGCTCTTTGTAGTTTTGCTCAAGATCGGCGGCACAAAGAGAAAGAGTAAGAAAAATAAAAAGGAGCAGCTGTTTCATGCTCCCAAAGAAGCATTTTTCATGCCACCTTAGGCGTAGATTTTTTTATGGAGCGCATCGAATGTTTTGAGTGTCTCTTCAAGGAGTTTTTGC
This sequence comes from Sulfurimonadaceae bacterium, assembly GCA_963664885.2. Taxonomy (GTDB): domain Bacteria; phylum Campylobacterota; class Campylobacteria; order Campylobacterales; family Sulfurimonadaceae; genus Sulfurimonas. The sequence goes on along the minus strand of CAXXSB010000008.1, from coordinate 85,014 downwards.
GCCTCTTCGAATATCTTCTCTATGCTTGTTTGTTTCTCCGATTTTTCGGGAATTTCGAGTTTTTTCATAGAGTTGTCGAACATCTCTACGATGTTGTTTTTAACGTAGTTTTTGGTGTTTTGATCTTTTTGCTGCATCGGCAAAAAGGCGTTTACGATCTCGTTGGCGGTTTTTGTAACGGGGGAGTGGGGTGCATCGTTGGCGAGTTCGCTTAAAAAATCGTTGATGTAGGGCTGGGCGATCTTCATAAACGCTTCGATCTCTTTTTTATCTTGGGCGTCGATGCCGTTGGAATCTACAGAGAATTGAAATGACTGCATCGAACTAAACGAAAGGGAGGAACTCGTGCCCCCTTTGCTCTTTTGCGTCGATGCCTCAAGTGCTTGCTTGTTGGAAAAATCAAGAGTGATCGAATCACCGCTGGAGGTTTTCATGGCGATATTCAGGTCGTGCGACTTGTAGGCACTTAAAGCCGAAGAGGTATTCATGGCATGCTCCCAAAAAAGTTTGCTCCTAAATCGTCTAAAAAACGATTTTTTTTAGCGGAGGTATTCTATGCGGTTGCGGCCGCTGTTTTTGGCTTGGTATAAAAGTTTGTCGGCAGGCTCGATAAACTCTTTGATATCTATCGAAGATGCAGAAAAAACGGGCGTGGGCGATATGTGCGTGACCCCCATGCTGACGCTGACCCCGATCACTTTTTCACCGTCGGTACAGCATAAACGGTGAAAATCTTTCCTGATCGATTCGAGTTTTGCGACGCCGTGTTCAAGGGTGGTGTTGGACATAAGGATAATAAACTCCTCCCCGCCGTAGCGCACGATGATGTCCGAATCCCGCAGAGAGTTTTTGCAAATGGCGACAAACTCTTTAAGAATTTTGTCTCCCGTAGTATGCCCGTAGGTATCGTTTATGGTTTTAAAATGATCGAGATCGCACATAGCCAAAATAAAAGAGGAATCGGTTGCGAGGGCAAGCTCGTATTGGTTCATAAAAATCGCATCGAGAGAATTGCGGTTAAGTGCTCCCGTCATCGTATCTTTGCTGCTTTCTTTGATGAGCAAGCGGTTATCTATGAGGGCGAGTTCGGTGCCTATAGAGAGCGATATAAATTCACATTTTTCAAGATAGCTTGCGAGGATGTTAAAGTTGACGTACTCTCGTCCCATCTGTTCTTGTATCGCCTTTGCAAGGCTGTGGAGTGTGGCATGTATCGATTGGATATACGTGAATTTCGAGTTGTTGCTGATGGTGGCTTTGCCCTCGCTTGCAAGCCATTGACCGAATTCGCACATGTTTGCATTGAGCTCGGGGATGAGTTGCGGTTCTTGTTTGAGGATCGCATCGGTGAGGTTGTTGAGCCATTCGAGGTGTTTTTGGTAGTGCACGACGAGATTTTTTTTCATGAGGTCTTTAAGACTGTTGATACGGATATTGTTGGCATGGAAGAGTTTGTTCATATAATTGCCTAGATGCTCGTAGGCAATAACGTTTTCAAGATCGTTATAGATGGAATGGAGTTCAAACACCTCCTCTTTTGCATTCTCTTGCAGCAAAATACTCGTGAGTCTGTTTTTGAGCGTATTGAGCTCGTTAAGAAGGATAATGTAGGGAAGATGGTTTTCGAAATTGAGAGCTGCCAGTTTTTTACAGCTTGCCTTAAGCGCTTCTTTGTCACGTTCGAGTGTGGTTGCAAGAATCTCTTTGATATTTTCTTCAAAGGCACGGTAGGTTTCTTGGGAGAGCTCGCTAAAAGAGATTTTATACCTCTCGATAAAATCGTGCGTTACTTTTGCGAGATGGGGTTTAAGAATCGTTTGCAACATCTTTTTTCTACTTCTGAGTGAGATAATCTGCGTGATTATAACAAAGTAAAACTTGTACCTATTTAAAAGATAAACTTATCTTTTAAATAGGTATTGGTTATGTTATGAAAGAAAAAGAACTATACCGAGAAGGAGGATCATAACCAAACTGAGGTATTCCAAAACGGTTTTGATTCGAGGATCGCTTCCCGCCGTTTTTTTGCGCAACGTCACGCTTAGCAGTGCCGAAGCGAAGATGATGGTGCTCATCCCAAGGCTCATCACGAGTGCCGAGAGAAACCCTAAAACATACAGCCCCATCGATAACGAGAAGATAAAGATCGTAACGGTACCGGGGCAGGGGATGATCCCCGCGGAGATGATAAGCGCGGCGTCGGTTGAGTTATGATCAACACGGCAGGCACCGCAGCCGCAGCTTGAGGCATGGGGCGGGGTTGCGCTAAAAGAGAACGCGGGCTTAGCTTTTTGCGCACGGGCGGTTTTGCATTTTTTGTAAAAAAGATAGAGTGCGATGGCGATGATGATGAGCGCCGAAATTTTGGTCGTGATGCCGATGGTGTCTTCCATAAAGCGCGCCAGAAACGTCTCTATAACGAAATAAACGACCAAAGTGAGTAAAAATGCCGCAAAGGTGTGCACCACTCCGATGGCAAGAGAGATAAAAAATGCTTTGGAATAGGAGCGATCGTTGGAGAGGAAATAGCTCGCAACAAGGGTTTTGCCGTGCCCCGGGCCTATGGCATGTATAAGCCCGTAAACGTAAGCAAAAAAGAGGATCAGCAGGTAGGTAAAAGGTTCGTGTTCTCTATCTGCTTCTTCAAAGAGGGATTTTAGTTTTTCGATGCTTCGGCGCAAAAGGGATTCTTGGCTAAGCGACTCCTCTTGCGAAGAGAGAAGCGGCTCTTGGATCGGTTGGGGAAGCGTTGCATTTTGCTCTTGCTCTATGGGGTTGTAGCTGAAAAAAACGGCGGCGCTAAAGAGGTAGAGGTTTTGCTCAAAATGGATATGCTCTTTGGGGATGGTGATCTCATGGACGATAAAACTAAAAAACGATTCGTCGTCCTCAAACGAAAACGAAAGAACGTGCGCCTCTTTGATGGGGATATCGACGAGGATATCGAAGCTAAAGTGGAGCCTCTCATCAAGCACCGAGAGTTTGTAATTTTCAAACCTCCCTTCGATGATCTCATCGTGGTTCTCATCGCCGTACTTTATAAGGGTGAGCATCTTTTTGGGCATAAGGTAGGCAAGTTTGATCTTGAGAATCTCATCAAGCTCCGCTTTGTCGAGGATGTGGTTTTTGTTTTTATCGTAGCGAGCACTAAGTTCGGAGGTATAGAGGTCCGAAAAATGCCATGCGACCTCGATCTTTTGAAGTTTATCCTCTTTTATGGGGAGGTTGAGGTTTACTTCGGCGGTGGGGATCATAAACTGGCATGTAGCGCAGGCATGCAAAAAGGTTTGAAGCAAAAACAGGTAAAGCACTATTTTTTTCATCGCGCAAGCCTCTTAATACCCATAAACAAGCACAACCCCGCAGCACTCACCAAGATGATGCACGCCCCCGAAGTAAGGTCGAAATGGTAGGAAAACCAAAGACCGCTAAGGGTAAAGAACGAGGCGATCAGCCCCGAAGCGAGCATCATGCCATAGAGCGAGGCGGTGATGTTTTGGGCGATGTAAATTGGGATCGTCAAGAGCGCGATCACCAAAATAAGCCCCACAACCTTGATCGCCACCACGACGCTTAGAGCCGAGAGAACGAGTATGAGGGTGTAGAAAAAGGGTACGTTGACCCCCACGATCGAGGCGTATTCGCCATCGTAAGAAACCGCCAAAATCTCGTGGTACCAAAAAAAGAGCACCGCAAGGATAATGCCGAGCAAAGCCCCCATGTAGAGCAGATCCTCGCGGTTGACCGCGAGGATGGAACCAAAAAGATAGCTCATAAGATCGACGTTGTAGCCGGGGGTAAGATCGACAAGAATGATCCCCACAGCCATCCCTACCGCCCAGATAAGACCGATAAATACGTCGATTTTTTCCCTTTGGCGCAGCGTAATAAATGCCATAAGCAAAGCCGCAAGCACCGCAAAAAGGGTGGTTCCAAAAAACATAGGCAGCGCAAAAAAGATTGCAAGCCCGATCCCGCCGTACGCCGCGTGTGCGATGCCGCCGACTAGAAATACCATCCGGTTGGAGACGATCAGCGAGCCGATCACCCCTGAAATGAAACTGACCAAAATGCCTGCGATCAGAGCATTTTGCATAAAATCAAACGAAAGTGCTTCGATCATTTTTTCTCCCCCAGCATCTCTAAAAGCTCCACGGTGCAAAAATGGTTCGTTTGTGGCATGTGAAGGTTTTGGGTGAGGCTGCCGATCTCGTGGAAAGTGAGTTTTTTATTGATATGCGCGACTTTCGTGGCGTATTCTACGATGATCGACATATCGTGGCTCACCACCATGATAGTAATGGTTTTGCTTAGTTCTTTTAAAAGTTCGTAAATCTGTTTTTGTCCCGTTACGTCGATGCTTGAGGTGGGTTCATCGAGGATGAGGAGTTTTGGCTCGTTGAAAAGAGCGCGCGCGATCATGACGCGCTGGCGCTGCCCGCCCGAGAGTAAGCCGATTTTTGTTTGTGCAAAGCTCTCCATCCCCACGAGGCGGAGCTTTTCGAGGGCTTTTTGGGTCTCCTCTTTTGAGCGTTTGAAAAAGAGGGTGCTTTTTGTTTTGGAGCCCATCATCACCACGTCGATCACTTGGATAGGAAAATCGATGTTGATATTGGTGTTTTGGGGAACGTAGCCTATATTTTTTACCCCTCTCTCTTGCGCCATGCCAAAGATTTTTATACTTCCCTCTTGCGGGCGGAGAATCCCTAAAATGAGTTTGATAAGGGTGCTCTTGCCCCCGCCGTTTGGACCTATGACGACGAGAAAATCGTGCAGATCGAGTTTGAGAGAGACATCGTGCAGCACCCTCTCTTTCTCGTATGCAAAAGAGAGGTTTTGAATATCTAAAACGAGGGGTTTAAAAAGGTTATTTGTTTGCAATAGCTTGTGCCATACGGATGAGATTTTGCGACCAATCGGGGTTTAGGGGAGAGACTTTCACCACTTTTGCTCCCGATTCTTCGGCGATTATTTTAGCACTTTTATCTGAAAATTCGGGCTGTGTGAAGATCGTTTGTATCTTCTCCTCTTTCGCTTCGCGGATCACTTTTACGAGCTCTTTGGGTTTTGGGTTTTTCCCCTCTATCTCTATCGCTATCTGCGTGAGGTCGTAGTCGCGTGCAAAATAGCCCCATGAGGGGTGAAACACGATAAATTTCGCATACAAAGGGGTGTCTTTGAGGGTCTCTTTGATCGTGGCATGTGTTTCTTCGATCTCTTGTAAAAATGCCGCGAGATTCGTTTTGTAGATGGTTTCGTTTGTTGCGTCGATACTCACGAGTGCGTCACAGATGTTTTGCGCCATGATCTTCACGTTTGCGGGAGATGTCCATGTGTGCGGATCCTCTCCCCCCTCGTCGTGGTGGTGCGCATGATCGTGGTCGTGATGGTCATGGTCATGGTGGTGATGTCCAACCATGTGCATCTTCTCGATCCCTTTGGTCGTGTCGATAATTTTGAGATTTTTGTTTTGCGACATGAAACGTTTGAGCCATGCTTGTTCAAACTCTACGCCGATTGCAAAGTAGAGCGAAGCTTCCGATATCGCTTGCATTTGCGATGCTTTAGGCTCGTATGCGTGGGGAGAACTTCCGGGTTGTACCATTAAAGCAATGTTTACATGATCCCCAGCGATTTTTTGTACGAACGTTTGTTGCGGCAAAATGCTTACGGCGACGGTCGGCTTGGCATGGAGGCCTAAAGAGAACACTAATGTAAAAAAGAGAAGCAGTTTCATGCGGTTGTTTCCTTGAAAAGAATTGAGATATTGTACTTTTTCGGCTCTTAATTGCAACTTAGTCGCAAAAATATAAGAAGCGCTAAAGTTTAAAACCGATACCATTGTGCCCATGAAAATAGAAAAACTTATCGAAGAAAAAAATCTTAAACTTACCTCGGCGCGTCGGGAACTTTTGGAGATATTCTTTCACTCTTTAAAGCCCCTCTCTTTTGAAGACGTGCGCTCACGCATAAAAATGGACAAGGCGACCTTCTACCGCAACGTCTCGAAGTTTGAAGACCAAGCGATACTCAGCAGTTTCGAATCCAACGATAAAAAGCGCTACTACGAACTCAGCACCCTCAAACATGCCCATTTTATCTGTAAAATCTGCAACAATATCGAATGTGTCAAAGAGTCCTTTAGTTTGACGCTCGAGGGGTACGAGATCGAGGATATTATTTTAAAAGGGATATGCAAACAATGCAACAAATAGAAAAATCAAATACCGCTTCGCTCCCCACAAAGTATGGCATGTTCAAAATAAAAGCTTATAAACAATCTACACAGGAACATCTCGTGGTTGTGAGCGAAAATTTTTGGGAGCTTGGCGTGCCTTATGTACGGATCCACTCCGAGTGTCTGACGGGAGATACCTTCGGAAGCCTAAAATGCGACTGCCAAAACCAGCTTGATTTGGCGCTTAAATTTATCGCCGCAAACGGCGGAATGATCATCTACCATCGCCAAGAGGGGCGCAATATCGGGCTGTTGAACAAAATAAACGCCTACTGTCTGCAAGATCAGGGGCGCAATACCATAGAAGCAAACGAGGAGCTCGGATTTGCCGCCGATGCGAGGGAGTACAGCGTCGTGGCGGAGATTTTTAAAGATTTCGCTCTTAAAGAGATCAACCTTCTCACAAACAACCCCCAAAAGATCGCTTTTGTCGCATCACTTGGGGTTCGCGTAGTAGAAAGGGTTCCCGCGATCACCGCCGTAAACAAATACAACGAGTCCTATCTTCAAACAAAAAAAGAGCAGATGGATCATATGCTCTAAGGGGTTTTTTAGTCGATACACCGCCGAAGCATCTTTGCGATGCTCTCCCCCTCCTGCTGCAACGTTGAAGAGAGATCGCAGCGTAGATGCGAAGGGCTGTTTTTCTCCAAAACGCGGCGGAGCTTCTCCTCTACCGCTTCTGCTTTTTGTGCATCATCCACCAAATAGGCAAGTAGGAATTTGCCGCTCTCAAACAAGACGATCATATCATCTTCGCGGGTATATTTTTTAAGCGTTGCGACAAACTCGCTCGGTATGAAACCTGCTTCTTTCTCTTGTACCTCTATGCGGGTGAGCACTACCAGTTTTTCGTTAAAGCGTGCCGCATCTTCGATGCTTTGTTTGACGTGTGAAAAATATTGTTTCGTGTACGCACCGCTTGCGGGATCGAGATTCATTTTGTTTTCGATGAGTATCCGTTTTATAAGCGATTGGGTGATATCTTTAAAAGTGATGACCTTGTAATCTTCCACCGAGTCGCTAATGGTCACGCTAAAGGCGTGAGGGTCGTGGGTTTGACTTAAAAAGCTTACTACCCTGTCGACCTCTTCAAGTTTGCAAATAGCCTCGATCCAACTCTGTCCCTGCGCTATTTTTTGTGCGTTGAAATAGGAGGGATGGGGCACGAAACGATCGACGATCGAGCCGTATTGCGCATGAAACGCTTTGGGGGAAGAAACACCGAAAAAAGAGTTGAAAGCGGCGTTGCTAAAGCGAAGCTCCTCCCCTTGAAAAATCACGACAAAATCTTTGGTATTGCCAGTGACGGTGTTTATAAGGGCGAAACAGCTCTCTTGCATTTTTGGCTCCGTAGTTTTTGCCTGCTCAAAGCAAATCACATGCCAAGAAAAAGCGTATGGCAAAAAGAGGTTTGGCATGTTACAATTACGCCATGAAAAAAAGATACAAAATTTTAGTCACGAATGATGACGGGTATGAGTCTAAAGGGTTGCTCGATCTCGTTGCGGCTTTGCGCGAAATCGAGGATACGGATGTCACGGTGGTGGCGCCCGCCAACGAAAAATCGGCATGCGGGCACTCTCTTACGCTTGTGCGTCCGCTTCGTTTTATTTGCGTGGGGGACGATTTTTACAAACTTGACGACGGAACGCCGAGCGACTGTGTTTATTTGGCGCTGCATTCGATGTTTGAAGATGCCAAGCCCGATCTGCTTATCAGCGGGATCAACCGCGGTTCCAATATGGGGGAAGATATTACCTACTCGGGAACCGCCGCGGGGGCGATGGAGGGGGTGCTTCACGGCGTTCCTTCGATCGCGATCAGCCAAGTGATGGATTTTACCGATCCAAGCGGCGATTTTTCTTTGGCATGTAAGACGATTGTGCATTTGGTTACAAAGATCAAAGAGGGGTCGTTTCCTCTGCCAAAACGGGAATTTTTAAACGTCAATATCCCTCCCTGTTTGGAGGAGGCGAAAATGATGGTGACCTATGCAGGGTACCGCCACTACGCCAACGATGCTCACCTCCACCGCAATCCGCGCGGGGAAGAACATTACTGGCTCGGTCTGCACCCTTTGGAGTTTTCCCCAAGAGAGGGAGCCTCTGGCATGTGTGATTACGAGGCGATCGAGGCGGGGTATATCTCCATCAGCCCGATCCAGCTTGATATGAGCGCTTATAAAAGTATGCAAACGTTAGCCGAGTGGATCAAGTAGTGCGTTATGATCGGATGCAGATGCTCTTGGGGGAGGATTTTTCCAAACTTCAAGGGGCAAAAATCATCCTGCTCGGCGTGGGCGGCGTGGGGAGTTTTTGTCTTGATTGCCTTTATCGCAGCGGAGTGAGAGATATCACCATCGTTGATTTTGACACCTACGACCTTACCAACCAAAACCGCCAGATGTGGTCGGAGTTGCATGAGGGGGAGGTGAAGGTAGAAGCACTTTTGCACCACTACCCCGAGTTAAAGACCATAAACGTGCGCGTCGATGAGACGTGGGTGCGGGAGTTTGATTTTGAGCCGTATGATCTGGTGCTCGATGCGATTGACGATACCAAAGCCAAACTTGCTTTGGCGCAAAAATGTTACAAAAAGCTTATCTCCTCTTTCGGGAGTGCCAAGCGGCTTGACCCGACAAAGGTCGAGGTGGCGGATATTTGGAAAACCTACGGTGACAAGTTCGGTTCAAAGATCCGCTACGAGCTGAAAAAGCGCGGATTTAATAAAAAATACACGGTGGTTTTTTCAAGCGAAGAGGCAATAACCAAAGAGAAGGGGAGTTTTATGGGCGTAACGGCGACGTTTGGGCTGACTATGTGTGCACAGGCGATCAAAAAGCTCACCCGGTAGGTTTTTGTTTGCAAAAGTTCTTGGCATGTACGGTTTTGTTTTTGTCGGCATCTATGGGATGTGCGCAGGATGTAGTGGAGTTTGATTACGAACTCGATGCGTATTACTCCAATGTTTCGGCGTTTATCGATCTCGATCGCGACGAACCCGTGGAGGATGCTTCGGATCTGAGCGAGCAGGAGCTCTATACGAACCTGATTCTAAATACGCTCAAACCCAATATTTTCTTGGTTGAGGCCGCCGTGCATCCGATGCCGCTTGCAGGCGCATACTATCGGCACAACTACGAAAAAGAGTATGAACGCGCCGAGATGAAAGAGCTTAATCTTAACCTTGTCCGTGCAATCACGGCGGGGTTTGAAGAGCCTTATTCCCTTTCGTTTTTTGTCGGAAGAATGTTGGTGTTTAAAAACAAAGAGAACAGCCGCATAGGGAAAAACCGCGCTTATATCGGGTATTTGGCTACGGTAGGGGATTATTCGATCAAAGAGAATATTGCCCATTACGACAAATGGGTCAATTTCGAGTTTAAGCTCAAAGGCACCCGCGAAAACGACGACAGGGAACTTGACTGGAGCTTTAGAATAGGGACGCGCCTGCACGAGAACAAAGATTTCGTCAACACCTATTACGTGGCCGCACGCCGCAGCAGCGTCGATTTTAACGAAGATTTGTGGTCGCTTATCTACAACAGCGCGTTTTCGAGCAAACTTGAATTCAGCGCGCAAAACTCCAAACTTTCCGAGGCGGAGTTTATGGTCGAGAAAAAGTGGCCCGTCAAATGGAACACCCGTTGGAGCTTCGGGCTTGGCGTGGGGTATCTGTACTACAGCGGTGAGAAATACCGCGGCGAACTCAGAGAAGAGGGGGTTGAAAACCACCAGCTGATTTTGCGCCCCAATTTAAAATGGTAGAAAGGAAAGTATGTTTGATTTTTTAAGCAGCGATTGGTTTATTATTACGATCGAAGTGGTTTTTTTGGTGTTTATCGTGTATGATGCGAAAAAATATCTCCTCACAAGAAAAAAGGAGTATCTCACCAATATTTTTCTTACGGTAGGGTTTTTTATCTGGGCTTCGATCCCGTTTTACAACAGTTATATCACATGGAACGACTTGAATAAAAAACTTTATATCGCTACATGCCAAGAGGTCGAAAATAACCAAACGCTCTGCGGCTGCATCTCCAAAGAGGTGTTTAAAGAGTTTGCTTACGAGGGGTTTGATAGCAACGGGAGCGAGTATAAAGAGTTTTATAAAGAGACCAAAGAGGAATGTTTAGATGATTCATGGTTTTAATCTTGAAGATCCGCTTGTATGCGAGGGGATCATAGGGGACGGTTGCGGCGGCGGCAGAATCTTTTTTGCAAAAGATGGCGCCGTATTTGCGTTTGATCCCGCTTCGGGGGGTACGATAAGAATTTTCGAGTTTTGCGGCATGCCAAAGAAACTCACCAAAAAAGGGTGCACGATCACTCTGGCATGCCAAGAATCCCTGATCGAATTCGATCTCTCTTCGATGACCTTAAGAGAGAGTAACTTTTGCTATAATGACACAAAAAAATAAACTACTACAAGAGAATTTAGAATGGAAAAAATAGAGCCGATGACACTGTTTGGATACAACAAACTCCAAGCAGAAGTAAAAGACCTCAAAGAGGTAAAACGCCCAAACGTAGTCAAAGCGATCGAGGAAGCACTCGAGCACGGAGACCTTAAAGAAAACGCCGAATACCACGCGGCAAAAGAGCAGCAAAAGCTGATCGACCTGCGTTTGGCGGAGCTTGCCGAGATTATCGGCAATGCCAAATTGGTCGATCCGAGCGAACTTGAACACGCACGCGTGAGCTTTGGCTCAACCGTCGTGGTGTGCGATCTCGACACCGACGAAGAAACAACCTACACGATCGTCGGCGGATGCGAAAGCAACCCAGATATGGGGCTTATTTCGTTCGGTTCCCCGCTGGCAAAACAGCTGCTTGGGCGTGAAGAGGGGGACGTGTTTAAAGTGCGTCTTCCAGGCGGCGAAAAAGAGTTCGAGATTATGGAAGTAACCTATCGGGAGATCGTCTTTGAGTGCCGTTAAAGTAGGGATTATCGGAGCAAGCGGCTACACGGGGCTTGAACTTGTCAAGATACTTATCAACCACCCCATCTTTACCATCACGTATGTCGCAAATACCGAAGGGGGGATGCGATTAAGCGATCTGCACCCCTCTTTGAACGGGGTGTTTGACTGCGACGTGCAAAAAGCGGACGTAAGCGGGTGTGCGAGCGCTTGCGATCTCGTCTTTTTGGCGGTGCCGCATCAAACGGCTATGGCATTTGTAAAGCCGCTTATGGCACTTGGCGTAAAAGTGGTCGACCTTTCGGCGGATTACCGTCTGCCCCAAGATATCTACGAGGCGTTTTATTGCCCCCATATCGACGAGGAGAACCTTTCTCAAGCGGTGTACGGACTGCCGGAACTCTTTCGAGACGAGCTTAAAACCACTTCGCTTGTGGCTAATCCGGGGTGTTTTCCCACATCGGCTATTTTGGCGGTGCTTCCGTTTTTAAAATACCGCATCGAGGGGACACCCGTGATCGTCGATTCCAAAACGGGGGTGAGCGGTGCAGGGAAAAAACTCAGCGATACGACCCACTTTGTGAACGTCAACGACAACCTTTTTGCTTACAACCCTCTGATGCACCGCCATGCGCCCGAGATCGCGCAAAAACTCGATATCGCGTTTGAAGATGTCCATTTCGTTCCCCATCTCGTACCGCTCACGCGCGGGATGCTCTCAAGCGTTTATCTGCATGTACGGGGTGATTTCGATCCTCTTGCGGTGGTACAGGAGTATTACGCCGATGAGCCGTTTGTGCGCATCAGCAAGGTTCCCGTCGATATGAAAAACGTCGCAGGGACGAACTTTTGCGACCTTTACGTCAAACGCAAGGGGGATATCCTCTTTATCTCAAGTGCCATCGACAACCTTATGCGCGGGGCATCTTCTGCTGCGGTGGTAAACGCCAACTTGATGATGGGGCTTGATGAAGCGCTCGGGATTCCCAAGATAGCGTATGTCCCATAATATAGAGATCAAAGAGGGGGCGTTTATCGTTAGCGATGCGCACTATGCACCCTCGATGCGCCCCGAACTCTTGGATTTTTTACATGCCATAGAGACCAAAGTATTGCAGCCGAGCCAGCTGATTTTTATGGGCGACATGCTCGATGCGCTTTTTGGCGGTATTCCCCATACGATAGAGAAAAATCAAACGATCGTAGCAACGATCAACCGCATCTCCCAAGAGATAGAAACGATCTATCTCGAAGGCAACCACGACTACAATCTCGCAAAAATCTTCCCACATGCCAAGGTTTTTCCTATTGCCTCCCAACCCGTGGCATGCAGCTATGAAGGGAAAAAACTCTACCTTTCCCACGGCGATTTCGATGCGCCTTTTGGGTACCAAATCTATACGTTTTTCATCCGCAACCCTATCGTGCTCTTTTTTTTGCGCTACATCGACGCATGGACGAACCACTCGATCTTGCGGTTTGTAGATAACCATTTAAGCAAAAAAGAGGATTGCAAAGAGCTTTCTTGGTTTGAAGATTTGATTCATAAAAGGATCGGTTCGAAGTATGTTTGCGACTATTTTTTGGAGGGGCATTTTCACCAAAATAAGCAGATTTTGCTCCCAACTTGCCGCTATATCAACCTCGGGGCTTTTGCTTGCAATCAAAGATATTTTATAGTAAAATCGTCCAACGATGTAGAGTTACTGGAAGAAAAAGCATTCTCTTAAGGAATAAAAAAAATGAAATTAGATAGTTCGCTGAAGGTCGGCTCCAATGAGATGGAACTCGTCGATTTTCGTATATTCAAGCAGGAAGAGGACAGGGTCTATGAGGGGATCTACGGGATCAACGTCTCGAAGGTTCGCGAGATCATTAAACTGCCCCATTTAACGGAACTTCCGGGAACTCCCGACTTTATCGAAGGGATTTTTGACCTGAGAAACGTCGTGATCCCCGTGGTGAGTTTGGCGAAATGGATGGGAATCCAAGAACCCGAATCGGCAAAAAAAAGCAACCGCGTCATCATCACCGAGTTCAACAACATCCTTATCGGATTTATCGTGCATGAGGCAAAACGTATCCGCCGTATCAGCTGGAGCGATATCGAGCCCGCTTCGTTTACAAGCGGCAGTGGTTCGCTCGATGGCAGCAAAATCACGGGTGTAACCAAAATAGAGGATGATAATGTTTTGCTTATTTTAGACCTTGAAAGCGTGGTGCAGGACTTGGGGCTTTATCAGCCTGATATGGGCGATATTCCTCAGGAAACCGAGAAATTTTCGGGGCTTGCGTTGATTCTTGACGATTCCGCGACCGCGCGCAAAATCGTCAAGGACACGCTCGAAGATATGGGCTTTGACGTGATCGAGGCAATGGACGGACAAGAGGGATTAGAGAAACTTGATGAGCTTTACGAGATATACGAAGATAAAATCGCGCAGAATTTAAAAATCGTTATCTCCGACGTCGAGATGCCAAAAATGGACGGATTCCATTTTGCAGCCAACGTTAAAAGCGATGGAAGATTCAACAAGATACCGATCGTTTTCAACTCCTCCATCAGCGATCATTTCAGTGAGAACAGAGGCAAAGAAGCGGGCGGCGAGGCGTATCTCGTGAAGTTTAAAGCAAGAGAATTTTATGATGAAATCGCGCGAATAGTTCGTGCGCATATGAAGTAGGAGTGAAAATATGGATGAATTTCAAGAAATATTGCAAGATTTTTTAGTCGAGTCGTTTGAACTGATCGAGCAGCTTGACCAAGATTTGGTCGAGCTCGAATCAAGACCCGACGATTTGGAACTCTTAAACGGAATTTTCCGTGTTGCGCACACTATCAAAGGGGCTTCTTCGTTTTTGAACTTCGATGTTTTGACCCATTTGACCCACCATATGGAGGATGTCCTAAACAAAGCAAGACACGGGGAACTCAGCATCACCGCCGACGTAATGGACGTGATCTTGGAGTCGATCGATCTGATGAAAACACTCCTTGTAAAAATCCGCGATACGAGCGAAGACTCGGGTGTCGAGGTAGAGGATTGCGTTCGCAGACTCGATCAGGTGAGCAGCGGAGGGGGTGTAGATGCTCCTGTTATAAAAGAAGCGCCGATCCAAGAGGAGACGAAAGAGGAGGTTGCCGAGGAGGTCGCACAGCTTGAAGAGGAAGCGGAAGATGAGATAGACTACGAAAATCTCAGCGAAGCGGAGATCGAAGCGGAGATCGAACGCCTTTTGGCAAAACGCCAAGCCGAGGACAAAGCAAAACGTGAGGCAAAACAAAATGCGGGCGAGAGTGTTCCTACGCCTCCTCCTGCCCCTAAAGAGGAGGCAAAAGAGGCGCCGCAGGAAAAACCTAAAGAGCAGCCAAAAGCGGCTCCGAGTGCGGCTGTAGTTCCCGCAAAACCCAAAGCTGCTGCCAAAGCCACAACGCATGAGGATGACGATGAGGACGCAAAAGCGGCGGCTCCTGCCAAAAGAGGCGCTGCAACGGTGGAACAAACGATCCGCGTCGACGTAAAAAGACTCGATCACCTTATGAACCTTATCGGGGAGCTTGTACTGGCGAAAAACCGCCTTATCAAGATCAACGACGACGTTGAAGAGCGCTACGAAGGTGAGGAGTTCTTAGAAGAGCTTACGCAGGTGGTCTCGATCGTTTCGCTTGTTACTACCGACCTTCAGATCGCGGTTATGAAAACAAGGATGCTTCCTATCGGCAAAGTGTTCAACAAATTTCCGAGAATGATCCGCGACTTGGCACGCGAGCTCAACAAAAAAATGGAACTCGAAATCTCGGGTGAGGAAACGGAACTCGATAAATCGATCGTCGAAGAGATCGGCGATCCGCTTGTACATATTATCCGCAATTCGTGCGACCACGGGGTGGAGATGCCCGCAGATCGTGTAGCGCGCGGCAAACCTGAAGCGGGTACCATCGGGCTTAAAGCTTACAACGAAGGGAATGCGATCGTTATCCAGATCACGGATGATGGAAAAGGTCTTGATGCGGAGATGCTTAAAGCAAAATCTTTGGAGAAAGGGATCATCACCGAAAAAGAAGCGGAGATAATGACCGACAAAGATGCGTTTAACCTGATCTTTAAACCGGGGTTCTCTACTGCGGCGGTGGTCACGAATGTTTCGGGTCGCGGCGTGGGGATGGACGTTGTTAAAACGAACATCGAAAAACTCAACGGTATTATCGACATTGACAGCGAAGTGGGCGTCGGGACTTCGATCAAACTCAAGATCCCTCTTACGTTAGCGATCATCCAAGCGCTTTTGGTCGGAGTACAAGAGGAACATTACGCTATCCCGCTTGCGTCTGTTTTAGAAACGGTGCGCATCTCGGTCGATGAGATATACACGGTTGAGAACCGCTCTGTTATGCGTCTTCGCGACGAAGTGCTCTCGTTGGTGCATATCGGGGATATCTTCGAGGTCAAACGTGTTCTTGATTCGAGCGAATATACCTACGTGGTGGTGCTCGGGCTTGGTTCAAGCAAACTCGGACTCATCGTCGATACCCTTATCGGGCAGGAGGAGATCGTTATCAAATCCTTGGGCGAGTACCTCAAAGGGATCGAAGGGATTGCGGGAGCTACCATCCGCGGAGACGGCGGCGTAACGCTCATCGTCGACGTTGCGGCGCTTATGCAGATGGCAAAAGGGGTGAAATCGACCGCTCTTATCGAAGATGCTTCCGCCTCACATGCCAAAGAGAAGACAAAGCCGAGCGATTACGTCATTATGATCGTCGACGATTCCAAAACCGACCGAACCATTATGAGAAAGTCGCTTGAGCCGTTGGGTGTGACTACGGTGGAAGCCGCAGACGGGCAAGAGGCGCTCAATATTCTCAAACAAGGGGATCACCAGTTCGATGCGATGCTTATCGACATTGAGATGCCAAGAATGGACGGCTACACGCTGGCTACGGAGATTAAAAAATACAACAAGTATAAAAATCTCCCACTTATCGCCGTTACGTCAAGAACGAGCAAATCCGACAGAATGCGCGGGGTAGAATCGGGTATGGTCGAGTATATTACCAAGCCTTATTCGGCAGATTACCTCGCAAGCGTGGTGCAGAGAAACGTAAACTTTAAAGCGGAGTTTTTATAATGAGTGATAAATTAAAACAAGTAATCAGCAATCAAACGAAAAAAAATGAGGTCGATACGGTTCACGTAAACGACGTGGTACAGCTTGTAGGGTTTATCATCGGAGACGAAGAGTACGCGGTGCCTATTTTGAGTATCCAAGAGATCATCAAACCCATAGAGTGGACGCGCGTGCCCCAAACTCCTGCGTATGTGTTGGGAGTTTTCAACCTTCGCGGTTCGGTTATTCCGTTGATCGATCTACGTTTGAAATTCGGTCTTAAAGCAAAAAAACATAACGAAGAGACCCGCTTTTTCGTCCTTAAACAAGGGGACGACGTAGCTGGATTCGTGATCGATCGCCTTACGATGGCGCTTCGTATCAAACGTTCCGATATCGGTCCCGCACCCGAAACGATGGCGGGGGATGAAAGTCTTATCGACGGCGTCGGAAAACAAGAAGACCGCATTTTGACGATTTTAAAGGTCAATAAACTTCTTGAGAGAGATTTTTAGTCTCGGCAGTTATGATCAAACCCTCCTCTTTAAGTATCTCTTCCCAAAACAAGATACTCTCTCTCGCCTTTGCGGGGGAGCTGGATCTTTTACAACTTTCCCGATATGAAAAACGGTTGGCTCACCTCTCTTTGGCAGATCACGAGGGTGCCGTACTAGATCTCTCTGGTCTGGGTTTTATCGATACCGCCGCAGCGCTTTATCTTGAAAAACTCCAAAAAGAGCTTCGCTCCAAAGGGGTGAGTGTTTCGCTGCAAGGGGCATCATCGGAGGTGGAAGCGACGCTGCAACTTGTAAGAAACGTAAAAAAAGCTCACCAAGAGGAGCCATCTTTAGAGCAAAAAAGTTTTTTGGCAAAAACGGGGGAGTACGTCGTTGCGCACCTTAATGGAATAAACTCTTTTTTCTCTTTTTTAGGGGTGGTTTTTTCGACGAAGTACAACACGGTGAAATCACTTCGGGCAATGCGCCTTAAAGAGATCGCCTTTGAGATCAACGAAACCGCTATAAAGGCACTTTTGATCGTGTTCGTGACCAGTTTTTTGATGGGGGTGGTGGTTTCGTACCAATCGGCGTACCAGCTTAAGCTCTACGGTGCGAATATCTTTATCGTCGATATGCTCGGGCTCTCTATTTTACGGGAGCTCTCGCCGCTTATCACCGCCATTGTCATTGCGGGGCGCAGCGGTTCGGCATTTGCCGCACAGATAGGGGCGATGAAGATCACCGAAGAGCTTGATGCGATGCGCACGATGGGGTTTGATCCTTACGTGTTTTTGGTGATTCCGCGCATTTTGGCGCTTATGATCGTGATGCCGCTTTTGATTTTCGTTTCCGATATGGCGGCGCTTTTGGGCGGGATGATCATCGCAAATATCGATCTTGGGATTTCGGTGGAGCTGTTTTTGGACAGGTTTGCCAATGTGATCGCGCTTAAACATTTTGTCGTAGGGGTGGTGAAGGGGCCTTTTTTTGCTTTTTTGATCGCAACTATCGGCATATACCGCGGCATGATGGTGCAAAACGACACCCAAAGCATAGGGTTCAATACCACAAGAAGCGTCGTGGAATCTATTTTTGCGGTGATCGTATGCGATGCGATTTTTTCAATTGCCTTTACCAACCTTGGGATCTAGTATGGAAAAAATCATCAAAGTCACCAATCTTAAAACGCGTCTTGATGGTCGGCTTATCCACAACCGTCTCAATCTCTCGGTAGCAAAAGGGGAGATTTACGGGCTTTTGGGTCCCAGCGGATGCGGCAAAACAACGCTGCTTCGGGAGATGGTGATGCTTCAGGAGATCCACTCGGGGGATATAGAGATACTCGGCTGCTCTTTAGGTTCCATTACGCAGGGGCAGGCACAAAAACTTAGGCAACAGTGGGGCGTATTGTTCCAATACGGCGCGCTGTTTTCTTCGCTGAGCGTTTATGAAAATATCGCTTTGCCTTTGCAGGAATATACCGATCTTAGCGAATCGATGATCGATGAGATCGTGAAGTTCAAGATCGACATCGTGGGGCTCAAACGCCAAGACGCCTCGCTCTACCCCTCGCAGATAAGCGGCGGTATGAAAAAAAAAGCGGCGTTGGCGCGGGCTTTGGCGATGGATCCCAAACTGCTGTTTTTGGACGAACCCACAAGCGGGCTCGACCCGATTTCGGCGCGGGAGTTTGATGCGCTTATTTTAAAACTGCGCTCGCTGCTTGGTCTTACCATCGTGATGGTTTCGCACGATCTAAAATCGATCTATGCAACGCTTGATCGGATGGCGGTCATAGACGATAAAAAGATCGTTTACGAAGGAACGCTAGAGGGGATAGAGAACGCCCAAAGCGAGTTTATCAATACATTTTTTAAGGGTCGGCATGAATAATAAAGTAAACTACACCTTAATCGGGATCATCACTTTAGTCGGGATCGTTTTGCTTATGGGGTTTGGGTATTGGCTCTTAAAACCCACCAACGAAGCGGATACAAAACGCTACATCATCTACTTCAACGAATCGGTTTTGGGGCTTAATATCGACGCGCCCGTCAAATACAGAGGGATCGCCGTAGGAAAGGTTGCGGCGATGAAGATAGACCCGAAAAACTCCGAACAGGTAGAGGTCGCCATAGATATTCTCAGCTCCACCCCCATTAAAACGACCACTTTGGCACGTCTGACCGCGCAAGGGATTACGGGGCTTACCTACATAAACCTGAGCATGGGGGAGAACGATTCCCCGATTTTAAAGGCGCAAAAAGGGGAGGAATACCCCGTTATAAAAACGGAACCCTCGTTTTTTGAAAACGTGGAAAAATCGCTCAGCGACGTTTCGATGCAGCTCTCAAGCACCCTAGCCAGAACCGAATTGCTCTTAAATGCACAGAACCAGCAGGAGTTTTCAAGAATTTTACGCAGCACGGCAAATATTTTGGAGAAGGTCGATCGCACGCTCGATGAAAAATCGATCATCCATATCCAAAACACCTTGGCGCAGCTCGATGCAACGAGTAAAAAACTCGATACGATGTTGCCGCAGATCGAGGTGTTTGTGGCAAAAGGGATCGAGTGGGAGTCAAATACCTCTGCCTCGCTTGGCTCGATTATGCAGAGTTATTTGGGGATACGCGCAACGATGGATGAGATCAAGAGGGCGGTAGAGAGCGGAGAGTTCAACCTCAAAGAGATTACGAGTGACGTGATCCCCACACTCAACAATACCCTTTTAGAGTTGCAAAGTTTTGCGGTGCGCGTAGGGAGTGTTTTAGAGCAACACCAAAGAAGCCCCGCAGATTTGCTCTTTAGACAAGAAGAGATTAAAAAAGGTCCGGGAGAGGAGTAAATGATGCGATATATTTTGGGATGGTTATCGGTGATGATGCTTGCGGGATGCAGCGTAAGCACCCCCGCGGTGAGCGAGTACCGACTTGCGCCGACGTCAGAGACAAAACAGGAGAAAGCCTTGGCATGTGAGCATTCGCTCAAAGTGCAAAACCTCTTAAGCAGTGCAGCGTTGATGACGCAGACGTTGTACTACGGGGTAGGGCAATACAAACAGTTTGCTTACACGCAGGCGGCTTGGAGCGATACGCCTCAAAAGAGAATCGGCGATCTCTACGTTGCCCTGCTTCGCCAGATGGGGATTTTTCAAAGCGTACACTCGTACCGCTCAAACGTCTTGACCGATAGAGCACTAGAGATTGTCGTCGATGATTTTATGCAGTATTACGACGAGGATTATAAAAGCTCACATGCCAAGGTGGGGCTGACCCTTACCCTTATAGATACGGCGGCAAAAAAGCCCTTGGCGACCAAAAGTTTTAGAGCCCGCAAGCAAGCGCCGAGTCTCGATGCCCAAGGGGGCGTCGATGCGCTTAATGTTGCACTAAAAGAGGTGATGCAGGAGAGTACGATTTGGCTTGGAGGGGAGTGTAAGTGATTACGCAAAAAGAGTATACAAAACGCAGAGAAAAGCTGGGCAAAAAACTTGCTAAAAATTCGGTAGGAGTGGTGCTAAGTGCGGAGTATAAAAAACGCTCCAACGACACCGAATACCCTTACAGACAAAACAGCAATTTTTATTACCTTTGCGGTTTTAAAGAGGACAATGCCGCTTTGGTTTTTTGCAAAAAAAGAAAAAAGGTGCGCACGATTTTGTTCGTACAACCCAAAGAGCCGCTTATGGAGCTATGGAACGGAAAACGTCTGGGGGTCAAAAAAGCGAAAAAACTTTTCGAGGTGGATGAGGTGCATCCCATAGGGGATTTTGAAGCAAAACTTCAAGAGCTTTGCAAAGAGAAAAACACCCTCTATTACGATTTCGGCAGCGACAATAAACGCCTCTCTTTTGTAAAAAATACAGGCGCGAAGGTTGCAACCCATAAAAATATAGCCGCACCGATCCAAAAGATGCGTCTTATCAAGTCCAAAAGCGAGATCGAGATCATTAAAAAAGCGCTCGCTATCACCAAAGAGGCACATCACGGCGCAATATGCGCGGCAAAAGAGATGTCGCACGAGTATAAGCTCCAAGCCCAAATCGAATACACCTTTAAAAAGCACGGAGCTTACAGCGACGCCTACACCTCCATCGTGGCATGCGGCAACCATGCCAACACGCTCCACTACGTAAAAAACGACAAACCTCTTAAAAAAGGCGCGTTGGTTCTCATAGATGCGGGGTGCGAGTACGACTACTACGCCAGCGACATCACCCGAACCATCCCCGTGAGCGGCAAATTCAGCGAGGCGCAAAAAGAGCTTTACACCCTTGTTTTGGAGGTGCAGCACCATATCATTGCGATGATACGACCGGGCATCAAGCGAACCGACCTACAAAAACAAGCATGCCGGCTTCTCACCGAGGGGATGGTGCGTCTGGGTATTTTGCGCGGCAAGGTGAAAAAACTCTTAAAAAAAGAGGCGTACAAACGTTACTACCCTCACGGCATAGGGCACTGGATGGGGCTTGACGTGCACGATGAAGCCCCCTACAAAGACAAACATGCCAAAGAGATAGCACTTGCAAAAGGGATGGTGCTCACGATAGAACCGGGAATATACTGCCCCAAAAACGACAAAACGATCCCCAAAAAATACCGCGGCATAGGTATCCGCATCGAAGACAATATTTTAGTCACGAAAAAAGGGTGCGAGAACCTTTCAAGCGATATCGTCAAAGAGATCGACGCGATCGAAACTATGGCATGTAAAGGCTAGAGCTTGCCTTTGAACAAGGGAACCGCTTTTTGCAAAGCAAGGATGTTTTTTTGGTGTACGGAGTAAGAAAACTGCGTGTGCTCCTCTCCGTCATTCCGAACTTGATTCGGAATCCAGTTTAAAGATGTATAAATGGGTGTAAGGCATCATTTTCTTTTTTTCTCGTCCCCAACGAAGATCTAGGGGACGAGAAAAAAAGATTTTGCTTATGAGGACTATATATCGTATAATAAGTTTAAAAAAAGTAGAAAGACGCTTTAAAAATGTAAAAATGAGTTTCAGTGGGCATTTTTAGTAAAAAATAGGATACAATGAAGTAATAAATGATAAACGAAAGTTTTTAAAATATTTTAAAGAATGGAAAATAAAGCAAAAGATGAATGAGAAAGAAAGCTTCATAAAAAAATTAAAAGAGTTTGCAAAAACTTTAACAGAATATGTTTCAACTAATGAAAAAGCTTGGTCTATTAAAGGTTTTGTTGATGTTGATAAACAGATATATACAATTTCTTCAGATACCAAAATAATATCTAAAATTTTGGAAATTCAATTATTTCCAAAATTTAAAGAATTTGCCATTGAGAATGGTTATAAAATAGTATTGGCTGAAAAACAGAACTGGTATCCAGATTTATCTTTTGTCAAAATAGATGATGAAAATATAAAGTTTGCAGTTGATATTAAAACAACATATAGACTTCAAGAATATGAAGGTTTTTGTAACGGTTTTACATTAGGTTCACATGGTGAATATTTTAGAAATAGAAAAAGTAATAAAAATATACAATTTCCATATGCTGATTATACTGCACATATAACTTTGGGAATTTTATATACTCGTGCTAAATCAGATGATATTGATGAAACAGAAATTTTAAAATTTTCAGAATTAGATACTATCACATCCGTTATTAATGACCTAGTTTTTTTTGTAGAAGAAAAATGGAAAATATCAAGCGATAGAGGTGGTAGTGGAAATACTGCTAATATTGGTAGTATTGATTATATTGAAGATTTATTAAATGGTAATGGTGTATTTAAAAATTTAGGAGAAAAAGTATTTGATGAATATTGGATAAATCAAGGTGTTCTTAAGGTACCGAAACCTAATACTAAAAATGAATATAAAAAACTAACTAAGTTGTCCGAATTTCTTCAATTCAAAGGTGAAAATGTAAATCTTATAAATCAGCCTAAACCTAAAAAGAAAACAAAAAAATGAAAGTCTTAGTACCACCCATTAAATCTCAAGGGATAAAAACAAAACTAGTACCTTGGATCAAAGATGTTGTTCCTAAAAATATAAATGGTGCATGGATAGAACCTTTTATGGGTACAGGAGTTGTTGCGTTTAATATAAAACCAAAAAAAGCAATCTTATGTGACAGCAATCCACATTTAATAAACTTTTATAATGAAATTAAAAACGATAGAATCAATCCAAATATAGTCCGTCATTATTTAGAAGATGAAGGTGATAAACTATTGAATATTGAAGATTACTATTATGAAGTAAGAAATAGATTTAATGAAAGCCATAATCCCTTAGATTTTTTATTTGTTAACAGGTCAGGGTTCAATGGTATGATTAGGTTTAATAGGAGAGGTGGTCACAATGTACCATTTTGTAAAAAACCTAATAGATTTTCTAAAGCTTATATCACTAAAATAGTAAATCAAGTTGATAACGTTTATAAAATTATTAAAAACAATGATTACACTTTTGTAAATCAAGATTTTAGACAAACAATAAAAATGGCATCTATAGACGATGTAGTTTATTGTGATCCACCATACATTGATAGACATGTAGATTATTATAATGGCTGGAATGAGAATGACGAACTAGAATTAAATAAATTATTAACTAATTTTAATGGTAAGTTCATTTTATCAACATGGCATAGTAATAAGTATAGGAATAATGAATACTTAAATACTATTTGGAAAAAGTTCAATTTATTAACTAGAGAACATTTCTATCATCTTGGAGGAAGTCAAA
This sequence comes from Sulfurimonadaceae bacterium, assembly GCA_963664885.2. GTDB lineage: Bacteria > Campylobacterota > Campylobacteria > Campylobacterales > Sulfurimonadaceae > Sulfurimonas. Next base: position 61,516 of record CAXXSB010000008.1, on the reverse strand, counting down.
GTAATCGAAATTCTATGCTTGAAGCATTAGTGTTAAATTATGAACCTTCAAAAATAGAAAAGGACAAAATTATAAAAAAACAGTCATCATTTGAAGAATTATTATATATGCATACTCTGAATAGATCAGAAAAATTAATAAGATCACATGTATAAAAATTCAAACTTTTTTTCTTGTTACGAAGCTCCAGCTTCGTAATGCATATATAAAAACTAAACTGACAAAAGAGAAATTTATCAATGTATAAAAGAGCATCTCGAAAACGTTGCTCTTACTGATAATGTAAGTACGAATATGCTTTATTGCTTACGCAATTTTATGAAGTTCCATAATCAAAGAATGTTATAATAACAAAAAACAGGAGGGTGTTCGAATGCAAACAATACAAATTAATAATCCTGAAATAGAAAAGTTTTTATCTTTAACATACGGTAATGATACGGAAGGCTTGCTTAATGATTTTGTGAAATTTGTGAAACTTTCGCTCGATGACGGTTTCCCTGCAATTTCAAAAGAGGAAGCAAAAAAAAGAGTGGAAAAAGCGGTTGATGAGGTCAAAAACAGTAAAGCCAAGCTTTTGACGCAAGAAGAATACGAAATAGATATGAACGAGTTTTTAAAGACCTTATAGATGGTAATCGTAAGAAGAAGAGAGTATCTAACAGCTTTAAAAGTTATCATCTCCTTTATATCAAAAGACAGTAAAAGCAGGGCTTTGGCATTTCAAAGTCAGCTAGATCACAAAATCTCAAATCTCGTAAATTTTCCTTATAAATTTCAGCAATCACAAAATCATGAAGATGTAAACGTAAGAGACATGGTCTTTAAGGGATACACGATAACATATCTTGTTGAAACTGAAAAAAATAGAATCTCCATACTCGATATTTATAAATGGCAAGAGAGATAATTTCTTTCATATAAAAAAAGCCCCTATAAGCTTCCCCCGATTTCATAATAGCTACACCAAATAAAAAAAAGAGAAACCCTTAAAGCTACATGCCACAACTTACACGTACCCTATACTCGAAGAGCTAAAGACTCTTAGAACCTTTTTTTGGATTTTCCCTGCGGGTGTGCTAGAATACATACCCATTATTTTTAGTTATATAAGGAAAAGCCATGAAACGCTCTCTTCTTTTTTTCCTCATCCTCTTTTTTACTTTCGGATTATATGCTCAAGAGAGCGTTAAGATCGGCGTTCTAGCCAAAAGGGGTCACGATATTACCTTGGCGGAATACGGCGCGACGGCGGAGTATCTTAGTCGCGAGATTGCAGGGCATACTTTTGAGATCGTGCCGATTCCGTTTGAGAAGATGCAAGAGAGTGTGGCAGAGCATCAAATAGATTTCGTTATCACCAATACTATGGACTACGTGACATTAGAGTATCTCTACGGCGTAAGCCGCATCGCCACCTTGAAAAACATCAGCTCAAGCGGCGGCGCTACGACGAGTTTCGGCGGGGTGATCCTCGTACGCAAAGAGAGCCCTATTAAAAGCATCAAGGAGCTTAAAAACAAACATATCGGTGCAGTGGATGAATATAATGTCCCGCTTTGTCAAGACAGTTTTTAGACAACTTCTTATTCCCACCATCAAGCGGCTTGATCCATCTTTTTCATATAGACACTCAAAGGTGTTTTGTAATCCAGTGTCGAATGCAGCCGCTTCGTGTTGTAAAGCCTGATGTAGTTTTCAATTCCTGTTCTTGCCTCCCTGAGTGTTTCGTATCGTTTGAGATAAACATCTTCATATTTCAATGATCTGAAGAAGCGTTCAACTGCGATGTTGTCGATCGATCTGCCTTTGCCGTTCATCGAGATGCTGATGTCGTGTTGCTTAAGCAGCGAGATATGTTCGTAAGCCGTATACTGGCTGCCCTGATCGGAATTAAAGATATCAGGCTTGCCATACTGTTGGATTGCCTGTTTCAATACAGATGATGAAAGTGATGCATCCATCGTCGTTCCAAGCTTCCATGAGAGCACTTTTTTCGAGTGCCAGTCCATGACGACGGCAAGATAAGCAAAGCCTCCCTGCAGCCTAATATAAGTGATGTCGCCGCACCAGACCTGATTGGGCTGCGTAATCTCCGTTTGCTTAAGCAGATACGGATAGATGGCATGTTCGTTGTTGCGAATGGACGTATTGCGCTTCTTCGTCGGGTAAAGTGCCTTTATGCCCAGTACTTTCATATATTTGGCCACACGATGCCTGCCAATGACAACATCTTCATCCAATAGCTGACGATAGATCCGCCGATGACCGTAAAACGGCATCTCCGTATAGATCTCGTCGATACGGTGCATAATCCTGATCGACTCTTGTGAAAAGCCTTTGGGTTTGTAATACAGCGTTGAGCGGTGAATACCGATCAGTTCGCACTGCCTTGCCATAGAAACGGTATTGAGCTTGGGTTCGACAAGGCTTCGTCTATTTGATGAGCCCAAGCTCTTTAGCTTTTTTACCGCCCAATCCCTTTCGATGGTGGTTTTTCCCAATGCTTTTTGCAACTCTTCGATCTCTTGCTCTTGTGCTTTGATCTGCTCTTTGTACTCTTTCACTGCTTTGGCAGGCTCAAATGCCAATGCAGCATTCTCCAAAAATTGTTTTTTCCACTCTTGTAGGCTCTTTGGCAATATGTCGTATTTGCTGGCAATTTGATTGAGGGTTTTCTCTCCCTCCAATAGTTCCAAAACAACTTTCGTCTTGAACTCTGCTGAAAATTGGCGTCGTTGTTTGCTCATCTGTTTCCTCCCTTATTCCATCCAATAATTGTATCGTGTAGGAATAAGAAACTATTAAATCGCTGTCGGATTTTTCTGGAACATTATAGAAAACTCCTTCGGGGGGTGGATCATGGCACGCAAAGAGCTTCGAAACAACGGCGTTATGTGTAAAGAGCTTGCAAGTGTGAAGTTTTTCGGCTCGCACGACAAAGTGGTTTTGGCGGTGCGTGACGGTTTGGTGGATGCGGGAACCGTGCGCAGCGACACTCTGGAGAGGATGGAACGCGAGGGGCTTGTGGATCTTTCGTGCTGTCGGGTGCTTGAGCCTAAAACCTTTGCGGGATTTTCGTTTGCGGTGAGCACGCAGCTCTATCCCGAATGGCCCTTTGCCAAACTCTCAAAAACATCCGAAACCTTGGCAAACGAGGTTCTCGTGGCACTTTTAAAGATGCCTCCCGATGCAAAAGCGGCGCGCGATGCCAAGATAGCAGGATGGACGATACCGCTGGATTATTCGATCGTGCACGATCTGATGCAAGAGCTTCAAATCGGACCCTATGCGGAGCTTGGCAAACTGAACTTCGAGCGTTTTTACCAAAAATACAAACTTCTTTTTTACAGCGTCATTTTTACTTTTTTGGTGATCGTAGGGGTTCTTGCGTATATCTATAAACTCAACACAAGACTCAAAGAGAGCAAAGAGCATATCGAAGCGCTCAACGTAGGGCTGGAGTTTAAGGTCAAAGAGCGTACCGCGGAGATAGAAAAACTTTACCTGCACGAAAAATATCTTAAAAATATTCTCAAAACCATAGCCGATATCAACGAGCTTCTTATCTCCTCCCTCTCTACGCAGAGCGTGGTTGAAAACAGTATCGAGCGGCTTGTAAAACACGAACACTACCGCTTCGTGTGGATCGGGCTTTTAAAAAACAACCTCTTAGAGATGAGTATCCGCTCCAAAGACCCGAGCCTCCCTTTAATCAAGCGCAGCTACCGACTCGATAGCTCCGAGGAGAGCTTTGCTTTTCAGATCGTAAAAAACTCTGTAATGCTCGAAAAAACGATATCAGAAAAGCTTCCAGAGGGGTACAAGTTCGGCGTAGGAGGAGATGATTACAAGTGTAACTCTTGCTCGATCGCAAGCATCCCCATCCTCGGCGGCAAAGACGAGGAAGTATTGGGCGCACTCACCGTTTTCACCGAAAAAGAGGACGGGTTTAAAGAGCAGGAGCTGCGGATGCTTGAGAATCTTGCAACCGACATAGGGCTTGCACTTAACACCATCTACCAAAGAAGCAAGCTCAAATTTATGGAGCTTGAGAAGATATCCAACTACGAAGAGACCATCTTGGCGTTTGTCAATATTATCGAACAGCGCGACAGCTACACCGCAGGGCACACCCTTCGCGTAGCACACTATTGCCGTTTGATAGCACAGGGGTTTGGCATGGAGGAGGCGGAGATCGTCAAACTCGAAAAAGCGGCTATTTTGCACGATATAGGCAAGGTGGTCACCCCCGATTCTATTTTGCTCAAGCCGGGCAATTTGACGCGCTTGGAGTACGAGCTTATTAAAGAACATGCCAATGCGGGTTACAAAATGCTCTCAAAGATCAATATGTACAAAGACCTCGCCGAGATTATCAAATACCACCATGCGCGATACGATGGCAAAGGCTACCCCGCAACCCCGAGAGAGTACCCCAACTCTATCCCTTTTCTCTCTTATATCATGGCGGTTGCCGATGCGTTTGATGCGATGACCACCAACCGTATCTATAAACCGAGGAAATCGGTAGAAGAAGCCCTGCAGGAGGTGCGACGTTTCAGCGGGGAGCAGTTTCATCCCGAGGTTGCAGAGATAGCGCTTAAAGTTTTGGAAGGGATCGACATCGAACAAACCTCGCAGCTCCCAACGAACGAGCTTGAGCAACGCCGTTTCTCATACTTTTTTATGGATGCGCTCACCGATACCTATAACGAAACCTATTTGCAAACCTTTTTAAGCCGTCTTGGAGACGAAAAAAAATCTATGGCACGCATAGAGCTTAAAAACTTTTCAAGCTACAACAAAGAGCACGGATGGAGCGAGGGGGATCTGTTTTTAAAAGAGTTTGCGCAGTTTATAAAAGCGCGCTTTCCGCAGGGGATGGTGTTTCGCTACCACGGGGATAATTTTATTGTTCTTTTTGAGGAACAAGACGTCCATGTGCGCAAAGAGGAGATAGAAACGTTCGAGCGTTTTGCAAAAACACGCGTGCGTTTTGCCCTGAGTGTGTATGATCTCACAAAAGAGCTGCCCGAACTTTGATCTTGGGCGCTTCTATTTAAACTCTAAAAAGAGTTCGAGCTTTTCGGGGGCGATAAGGGTATTATCTTCGCTGAGAATATGGAGCTTTTTGAGTTTTTGCATAATGCGCGAAAGGGTTTCGGGCGCCATGTTTAAAAGCACGGCGACCTCTTTGCTTTTATGAAGGGTAAAGATTTTCGGCTCCTCTTGAAGGATCGAACAAACTTTGAGGGTGGAATCAAAAACAAGGTTGCGGTTGATCGCCACTTCGAGAGCTTTGATCTTTTTGGTAAGCGATTTGATAATAAAAAAAGAGAGCTGCGCATCCTCTTGAAGCAGTCGTAAAAACTTCTTTTTGTCAATCAGCGCAATCTGGGTGTTCTCCTCCATAACGATCGCCGTAGCGGGGAAGGGGATACTCTCAAGCGCGGTCATCTCCGCGACAAGGGTAGGGGTGCGAAAATAGTGCAGAACGATCTCGTTGGATTTGATCCCCGTCTTATAGAGTTTGAGCGCGCCTCCTAAGAGCGCGTAAAAATACTCGGGTTCCTCCCCTTCGTAAAAAAGTATATTCCCCTCGGCAAATGTTTTAACGAGAGTAATACCCTCGATGGGGGAGAGTTTCTCTTGGGAGAGGTCTTGAAAAATATCGAGTTTGCGCAGCGGATGTGTCTTCATGCGGGGTATTATAGCTTGTAACTTGACGCATATCAATCAAAACGACCCGTTTTTTTGTTACAATCGCGCTCACTTGAGAAGAGATAAAGGATACGCTATGTTACTCGACAAAGATGCTATGCCGCTTGTGGCAATGGATTTTATGAATGCAACCCATTATGAAGACGTCATGATTATCAATAAACTTTACGATGCGCTTGAAGCGTACGAAAAAGAGCAAAACGAAGCAAACGCAAAAAGCGTAGAGGCTCTTTATGCGGAGTGGTTTGAACATACCATAGGGCATTTTCAAGCCGAAGAGGTGATGATGCGGGAGAAGAATTTCCCTCCGTATCCGATGCACAAAGGGGAACACGACCGCGCGCTGCATGAGATGGATGAGGTATTTCGCCATTGGAACAAAACGCACGATGCCCTGGCTTTGAAAAACTACCTCACGCGCAGCCTTGCACCGTGGCTGCTGCACCATATTCAAACGATGGATACCGTGACCGCATCGTTTTTCAAAACGGGACTCAGCCCTTGTAGCGCACACTGATGCAAAGAGCAAAACTGCAAGAGGAGAGCGCGCATTTAGAGCGTTTTTTCTCTTTGTATTGTGCCCATAACCATACATGCCAAGAGGTGCGATCGTTTTGCATTACGCACGAGGAAAGAGACTACGTTTTTGAAGCGAAGGTATGTTCGCAATGCGGAGAGCTTCTTGAGTATGCACTCCAAAGACTCGCCGCATGCCCTCACGACCCAAAGCCCAGATGCCGCACATGCCAAGAGCCTTGCTATGAAAAAAAAGAGTGGAAGGCTTTGGCAAAAGTGATGCGTTACGCGGCACTGCGGGTCGAATTTGACAAAGTGCGCGACTTCGTATTGCGCCCCTTTACCCTAAAGAAGCGGCAAAATTAAGTTCCACTTCGCGCGGATCGTGGGCAAGCCCCTCGCGGATCATTTTTGAAAAATCATCGGGATATATCTCGAAACTTTTTTGTTCGATCCCCTCAAATATCGCCTCTACGATCGCCTCGGGTTTGCTCTTTGGCATCTCTTGCCCCTCGGTCATTTTTGTCTCTATGGGACCTGCAAGCACCTCGTACACCTCGATGTTTTTCGATGCAACCTCGGCGCGAAGCGCTTGCGTGAGGGAGCGCAGGGCACTTTTAGACGCACAATAAAGCCCCATAACGGGAAGATTTATACATGCCAAGATAGAGGTAACGGTAACGATCGCACCCCCCGCTTGCATTTTTGGCGTAAACGCTTTGTAGACATTCAGGGTGCCAAAAACATTCACATCAAAATCGCTCTGCGTTGCATCGAAGATACGCGCGCCGCTGTTTACACCTGCGGTGTTGATAAGCAGATCAAGCGATTCGAGTCGTGCCGCTACGCTTGCGACCTGTGCGGCGTCGGTAATATCGAGTTGCAGTGCTGCGATGGATGGGTGCCGTGCCGCTAACGCCTCGAGCGAAGCGCTATCGCGCGCTAGGGCGTAGATTTTTTTTGCGTTGTGCTTGAGCGCATAAGAGAGGGTTGCCGCACCCACGCCGCCGTTTGCCCCCGTAATGCAGATTGTTTTATTCGTTAGATCCATTGTGTTCTCCTTGTGTCAGATTGTTTTCTAATTTGCTTAAAAGCCTCAGCAGCATCTCGCTCTCTGTTTGGCTAAACCCTCGGGTAAGCTCTTCGTTAAAGCGTTGCGAGATCGGCACCACTTGTGCCACGAGATCGTGCGCTTTTTGGGTAGGGTAGAGCAAAACGCTGCGGCGATCCTCTTGGTTTTGGATACGCTCGACAAACCCTTTTTGCTCAAGGCGCTCGAGGGTTCTGGCTATATTCGCCCCGTCTTTGTAGGTGCATTCGCTCAGCTCTTTTTGGCTTAATGGGCTGCGCTCGACTATGCGAAATACCAACGACCACTGTTCGGGGGTGATACCGAACCCCTTTATTTTTTCATTAAATGCGCTTTTGGAAAAAAGTGTCGTTTTATTGAGCACAAATCCCAAAGAGCGATCCATGTTAAACTCCATAGTTTTCTCCTTGGCATGTGCGATTATAAAAGAAAAATATTTACTTGTCAAGACAACTATTGTTAAAGCAAGTAAATATTTTTCTTTTCCGTTTCCGTTTTGTATAATATTTAGGAATACAATTTTTTGCATAAAACAAAAGGAGTCTTTATGAAAAAACTATTATTGTCTTTATGTATTGCCGCGGCGTTGCTACATGCCAAAGAAAATGCAGATATCAAGTATGCGCAAACGATGCCGCGTGAAGAGGCGACGCAGCAAAAAGTTCTTTTGTCCTACGCTTCGGTGTTAGAAGATGCGCGCAAAAGCGTTGTAAATATCTCCACCCAAAAAAGCGTTTCGCAGGGGCTTTACACCAACCCCTTTTTCAACGATCCGTTTTTTAGAGAGTTTTTCAGAGGTTTTGAAGATTCAAGAGTTCCTCAAGAGCGGGTGGAGCGCTCTTTGGGAAGCGGGGTGATTATCGCTTCAAACGGTTATATCGTCACCAATAACCATGTCGTAGACGGCGCCGAGAAGATCGTGGTCAATCTTGCGGGAGACCAAAAAGAGTATGAAGCCAAACTGATCGGCAAAGACCCAAAAAGCGATTTGGCGATCATTAAGATCGAGGCGAAGAATCTCCATGCCCTGACGTTTTACAACTCCGACGACGTTAAAGTGGGGGACGTGGTGTTTGCGCTTGGAAACCCTTTTGGAGTGGGGGAGACGGTAACGCAGGGGATCGTTTCGGCGACGGGTCGCAGCAGCGTGGGGATCGTAGAGTATGAAGATTTTATCCAAACCGACGCTTCGATCAACCCGGGAAATTCGGGGGGCGCGCTTATCAATTCGGCGGGGGTATCTCATAGGGATCAACTCTGCGATCATCTCCAAAAGCGGCGGCAACGTGGGGATAGGTTTTGCTATTCCTGCAAACATGGTAAGCAAAATCGCCACCGCACTCATAGAAAACGGGGAGTTTAAACGCGCCTATTTGGGCGTGCGTATCTCGGATGTCAGCGACGATATGAGCAACTTTTACAACGGTAAATTCGGCGCGCTTATCACCAGCATCGAAGATGGCACTCCCGCCGATAAAGCGGGGCTAAAACGGGGTGATTTGATTTTGAGCGTCGAGGGGAAAAAGATCAAAGGTTCCAGTGAGCTTAAAAACATCATAGGCACATACGAACCAAATGCCACCGTAACACTTGAGGTTTTGCGCGATGGCAAAGTGATTACCAAAAAAGTAAAACTGATGCACCAAACACTTACCTTTAAAGAGAGCGGCGGTCTTGGTTATAAAGGTTTGAGCGTACAAAACCTCTCGGCAATGAATAAACAGGAATTCGGCGTAAGCGCAAATGTTCAAGGGGTGGTAGTCAGCGAAGTCGCACAAGATTCTGATGCGCAAAAAGCGGGGATCATGGCGGGTGACGTGATCGTACAGATTGAGAATATCGAGATCAAAAACGTCGAAGATTTCGCAAAAGCGACGCAGGATGAGAAGAAAAAACGTCTCTACATCTACCGTAGAGGCGGCATCTTCGCCGTGGTGCTCTAAAAACTCTTGGCATGTTGGGTTTTAAACTTACATGCCAAAGAATTGAACTCTCTGATTAATTCACAAACTAGATTCCGTGTCAAGCACGGAATGACAGAGCGGTCATCCTGAACTTGATTCAGGATCTAATACGCTATTTATTCAGAGACTTCAATTAGTTATAACTATAACTCCACCCCGTGAGCTGCTTCGTTTTTACCTCTTCAAATTCACTAGAATCGGCAAGAAAATCGTACACGAACATAGGGACGTGGGGTATGGTGGTTCTGTCTTGGGGTTTTACAAGAAGCATCGGCATCGGCGTTTGCTGCGTCGTTTGCGCAAACCCTACGGGCATAAGCGCGCTTAAAAGCTCTTTGGGGCGGCTTATGGCATGTTCGCGCAAGAATTTCTCCAACACCGCTTCTTGTATCTCTTGGGGAAGATTTTCATCGGTATTCAAAAAAATCGTAAAATGGATCGGCGTTTGTTTAAAACTATCGGGTGCGGGAGCCGCCATCACGATAAACTCTACGTTTTGCAGGTGCTCTTGTATCTGCGTCACAGTAAAATATTCTTGGGTTTTAATCGCTTCGTGCTGCATCGACTTTCCTATTTTTCGAGAAATTTTTTGAGTTCTATATACTCTTCTTCGATCGTTTTCATGTTTTGCAACATTTTGATCTCGTCAATCCCCGCATTTTCGCGTAAAAACTCTTCGCGCCAGCTGATGTTTCTCTCAAGCTCCTCCAGCCCCGTCGTGACATATTCGAGCATCTTCTCGATCTCGGCACCGCTGATGCTCCCCGCGCTGTCGGCTTTGTAAAACAGTAGCGCATACTCCCCCATTTCGCTAGAATAACGAAAATCCTCCGCGATATTTTTAATAATCTCTTTGAGTCGTTTGTTTTTAAATTCCCGTTTTGCCATAATTGCTCTTGTATATAAAATAGTTGTAAAAACGGGGATTTTAACATAAGTATAATTTGAGAATCTAAAGATTTGAAGTTATATATGAGAGTTATTTCATAACTCAATGTAAAACGCTTAACGAACACGTCCGTTAAGCTACGCTTGCGCCGCTATGGCGACTAAAGCTTGCTTCTTTGAAGCAAGGCGATTTTTTGCATAACGAGGTTATGCTAAAAATCTATTTCGCTAAGAGTGGAATGAAGATTGCTATTAACAATAAATAATGGAGAAAAATATGATTAGATTCGATTCGTTAACGTCAAAAGGGAAACTGCTTCTTCTGTTTATCTCTATAGCCATAGGGTTGTTTTCGGTCTCGGTGATGAGCGTGCTCAATATCAATGCGACGAAAAAAAATCTCGATACGATCTACTTTGGTTCTTTGGTTCCCGTGATGGAACTCAACGAGATTTTACAAATATACCATTCGGGGATCGCTTCAAGCGCTTACAAGGTGAAAACCGAACAGATAACCCCCGATGAGGGTGCGATGCTTATAGAGGAGGGGGTGCGAAAGATAGATGAGATTTGGCAGACCTACAGATCGCACTTCAAACGCGATGATGAGATGCTTTATGTCGATTACACCTCGTTAGAGATTGAAAATACCAACGGCTATTTTCAGGCACTTATCAACACCTCTATGGGGTATTCCGATGTCGTTTCGGTTTCCATTAACGAAATAGACGAATCGATCTCCCATATTCACGGGGTGATCCAAAAGCTGATTCGATACGAAACCGATATAGCCAGATACGAAAGAAAAAAATTTCTAACCGAGTACAACGAGAGAAACACCAAACTTATCACCGTTTTGGCTTTGGTGATCCTCATAGTTTTGGCGATCATCTACTACGTATTTAAAGCGATCCACGAGGAGCATAAAAAGCTCAAACTTGCCTCAAGCAAACTTCAAGCGGTAAACAAAAGGCTTGAGAACGCTTCCTATACCGATGCGCTCACGGGGCTTTACAACCGCCGCTATTTCGATATGATTTTTGAGAGGGAGATGCGACGTGCACGCCGCGAGGATCGTTACTTCACCTTTATGATGCTCGATATCGATTACTTTAAACAGTATAACGATACCTACGGGCACGTAGAGGGGGACAAGGTGCTTCGTGCGGTCGCGGCGGAACTCGGTGCGATTTTGCAAAGACCGGGCGATTATATCTTCCGTTTGGGCGGGGAGGAGTTCGGGATTTTGTTTGTAGACGTCGATGAGGTTGACAGCGCGACCATAGCAGAGCGGATATGCGAAGCGATCGAGGCAAAACAGATACCCCACACCGCTTCAAAAGTTTCGAGTGTTCTTACACTCTCTTTGGGGTTTGTATGTGCCAAAGTGCAGAAAAACCACAAGGCGAGCGATTATGTGCTCAATGCCGATGCGATGCTGTATTACGCCAAACAAAACGGGCGAAACCGCTATATGATGCGCACAAAAATAGAGCCTACTGCCCAAGCAGAGGAGGAGCGGATCGCTTAATGTTTGGGCTTAAAACGAAAAGCCTCTTGGACTAAAAGCGCTCGGATCTTCTCTTTGATATCCCCCTGAAACTCCATCCATCCCTCTTTGAACGTGCCGCCGCAGCCGAGCTTTTTTTAAGCTCTTTGAGGATACGCGCACTCTCGCTCTCTTCTAAAAAAAACTCTCCTACCAGCGTGATCGTTTTGCCGTTGCGTTTTTCTTTTTTGAAAAAAAGTTCGTGCTTGGCATGTGGGAGGGTGTCGGGGGCGAGGGTAGATTTGCGCTCAGAGGCGAGTTCGCTCCACCCCTCATCGATTTGCGCACCGATGAAAAGATCGAGTTTTGCGCCGCGCGCCATTAGATCACCTTTTGGGCTAAAACGCTCATTGCAGGGTGGGTGTACTCTTTTTTCTCTATGAGTGCTTCCATCGCTTCAAAGGTGAGCGCGTCGTGGTCGTAAACGACTACGATCACTTCATCGCCCACGGCTAAGAAGGTCTCTTCTCCGTAAGGGGTGTAGCGGGTTGCACCGATGCTGATGAGAGTCTCTTTGGGATTATGACATGCCATAAAATACTCCTCAAGCGGCTCTAGCGGACCAAAATCTTCTTGTGAAGTGATCTGGTTCACCATCCAGTCGGTGAGTTTTTCATAAAAATAGCTATATCCCAAAAGCTCCACGTTTTCGCCGTATTGGCGCAGTTCACCCTCGCGGCGCAAAAAGCTGCAGATCGAGTAGCGATCCATGATCCCGCCATCTTCGAACTTGTCGATTTTGATGAGCGTATTTGTAAAACCTTTGGAGTACTCCCCCCAGTTTTTTTTGTCGCTGATTTTCGAGGCACCCGCTACACGGATGGAACAGTCGTTGTACGCACCGAAATAGGTGGGTTTGATCTCGCTGAGTTTTCCTGCATGGTAGATCAGTTCGCACACGAGCCCCACTTCGGGTTCTGCCTGAATGTTCAAACCTTTTTGCGGATGGCGGATCAGATCGCTTGAGAGCGGGTAGGTGCTTAAAATCTCTTTGGCATGGAGCTCTGCCTGATCGGCAGGATGCGCAGGACGCGGCAGATAAAAAGGGAACATCCCTTTTGGCGCCGCTTCGTCCGCCGTGATAACGTCTTTAAAATCCTCCAGCTCTCCCGCTTGTGCAAGGTGCAAAGCAAAGTTGCCCGCGATCCCTAAACCCACAAAATGTTTGTATTTTGGCATGTTCTCTTCCTTAAATTAGTGTAGCTCTCCGCTCTCTTTGGCAGCGGCGAACTCTTCGTAGGTTCCTTTGAAATCGGTGTAGCTTCCATCATGATGCAACTCGATGATGCGGCTTGCAAACGCATCGAGAAGCTCACGGTCGTGAGAGACACAGATAACGTTGCCCTTAAATTCGTAAAGCGCCTCACCAAGCGCCACGATCGCCTCTAGGTCGAGGTGGTTGGAAGGTTCATCGAGTATGAGAAAGTTCCCGCCCTCAAGCATCATTTTCGAGAGCATCATACGGTGTTTCTCTCCCCCCGAAATGCTTTTGACCGATTTTTCCTGCTGTTCGCCGCTAAAAAGCATACGTCCAAGACAGTTTCTGATCTCGGCGATATCGCGTTTTGGATCAAATGCGCGGAGCCAATCGTAAAGGGTACCGTCACTTTTGATAATGTCGGCGGTATCCTGCGGGAAGTAGCTGTTCTCGATCGTCGCACCCCAGTGGATCTCTCCGCCGGCACTTGGTTTGATCTCTTCCATCAAAATTTTCACCAACGTTGTTTTTCCAACCCCGTTTGGTCCGATAAGCGCAATCTTCTCTCCCGGTTCGACGCGGAAAGTGATGTTTTTAAGCACTTCGTTCTCCCCGTAGGCATGGCTGAGGTTTACGACGTTAAGCGCTTCGTCTCCCATAACCCGTTTTGCTTTGAAAACGATACTCGGGTCGCGTCTTGAAGAGGGCTTGATATCTTCGATAACAAGCTTTTCAAGCTGTTTTTGTCTCGAAGTAGCTTGTTTTGCTTTGGAAGCGTTGGCGCTAAAGCGGCGTACGAACGCTTCGAGCTGCTCTTTCTCTTTTTGTTTTTTGGCATTGTCAAGCTCTTGCTGTTTAGATAAAACGTTTGCAGCGATATACCAGTCGTCGTAGTTCCCCGTAAATTCGCGGATTTTTTGGTAGTCAACATCAAGGATGTGCGTTACGACGGCATTGAGGAAGTGTCTATCGTGGGAGATAACCACCATCGTTCCCTCATGGCGCTGCAATTCGTGCTCCAACCAGCTGATGGTGTCGATATCGAGGTTGTTGGTAGGCTCATCGAGGAAGAGAACGTCGGGCTTTGGAAAAAGCACTTGGGCGAGCAAAACCTTGAATTTGTCGGCACTGTCAAGGGTGCTCATAAGCTCGTTGTGGTGCTCGACGGGGATCCCCACGTTTTCTAAGATTTTTGCGATATTGACGTCGTATTCGTAGGTCGGATCCTCTTCGACACAGATCGTTTCAAGCTCCGCAAGACGGTTGTTGACCGCGTCGTCTTCGAAATTGCCGCTCATATAGAGTTCTTCTTTCTCTTTGATCGCATCGTAGAGGCGTTTGTTTCCATACAGTACCGCATCCATGATCGTAAAGTTTTCAAAAGCGTATTGGTTTTGCCCCAAAACGCCCACTTTAAGACCGTTTTCGACGATAATATCCCCTTCGTACTCGTTGATCTGACCCGAGAGGATTTTTAAGAAAGTCGTTTTTCCGGCACCGTTGGCACCGATGAGACCGTAGCGCTTGTTGCGGTCAAGTTTAAGATTGATATCTTGGAAGAGGATTCTGCTTCCGTAGCGCATTGTTAACTTTTGTACAATTACCATAGTTTTCTCTTTATGTTAGGCACTCTTGCGGCACCTCGTATTTTGGGCGGGATTTTACCTAAGAGTAGATTAAAAGCGGATTATTTGCTTGAAGTAGATTAGGGGCGCTTGGCGCTCCCCATTATTCTGCAGATTTGTCTCTGCCCTCTTCAAAAGCGTTAGAGATATCGGAGGTGATGCTCTCGACACCTTCGTTGAACTCTTTTGCGCTGCATCCGGCAAAAAGAGCTAAAGTTACCAAAGAGAGAAAGAATAATTTCATAGTTCGCACCTTTTTTTAGTAGAATGATACCCAAGCTAACGTAAACGGAGAATCGATGCAAATTCGCGAACTTACCCTTAAAGAACTCTACGAAATATACGACGTAGTCAAAGAACTGCGCGACCTAACGTACGATGAATTTGAAGATTTGATCTATGCGATGCGCGAGAGCTACAAGATGCTGGGAGTGCTAGAGCGCGGCGAACTCGTGAGCTTTGCAGGGTGTGCGGTGCAGACGAGCTTAGCGCATAATCGCCATCTTTACGTGTACGATTTGGTAACCCGAAAAGGGTACGATAAAAAAAAATACGATGCCGCTTTAGAGAGCTATTTAAAAGATTATGCAAAAATCATGATGTGTAAAGAGATACTTTTTGCGTCCGATGCGACGGAATCACTCTAAAAACATTTTTTTGTGATAAAATGGTAGCAGACGCTATAGGAGAAAACATGCAGCAATCACAAGAAAAACCCGTTATCCTCGTAGTAGACGACACACCTTCTGTTTTGGAACTGCTTGTGGGTTTGCTGCATGAGGAGTATGCTCTTAAACTTGCGCACGGAGGTTTGCAGGCACTAAAATATCTTGAGCAGTACAATAAGCTCGATCTTATTTTGCTTGATGTCATGATGCCTGAGATAGACGGTTTTGAGGTATGCAGGATCATAAAAAGCGATCCCGCTCTCAAGCATATCCCCGTGATGTTTATTACCGTTTTGGAAAAAGAGTCGGATGTGCTTAAAGGGTTTGAGCTCGGAGCGGTCGATTACGTGACCAAGCCCTTTGAACCCAAAGTGCTCAAAGCAAGGGTAAAAACTCACGTACAGCTCAAACAGCTTCAAGATAAGTTGGAACGTGACCTTAAAGCCAAAGACGCTCTTTTGTGCGAACAAGCGAAATTGGCTTCGATGGGGGAGATGCTCGAACAGATCGCCCACCAATGGAAGCAACCCCTTTCGGTTATCTCTTTGGGTTCGTCCGATATCCGCGTCGATATGGAGCTTGACAATTTCAATAAAGAAGAAACCCTTAAAAACCTCGATATAATCGATAATTCGGTGGAACATATGATCCAGACGATGAGCGATTTTAAAGATTTTATCCAACAAAGCGAGCGCCCCGAATCGTTTAATCTTAAAGAGGTGATCGACAAAACGATCAAACTTGTCTCCGCGCGCCTCTCCCATACCCTTATCAAGGTAGAGAACAACGTAGAGGAGCATTACGTCCACACCTACCGCAACGACTTTATCCAAGTGGTGATGAATATCCTCAACAATGCCATCGAAGCGCTTGCGGAAAACTACGGTGATGCACGCATAACGATCGCTTCGGTGCTTAGCGGCGAGTATATCGAGGTGCGCATCTGCGACAATGCAGGGGGTATCGATGCGAAGATGCTGGGATGTTTGTTTGACAAATACACCACCACCAAAAGCAAAAAGAACGATTCGGGGCTTGGGCTCTACATCGCCAAAAAAATTATGCAAGAGCGTCTCATAGGCGATATTAATGCTTATAACGTAGAAGGGGGAGCGTGTTTTGAACTCAGCTTCGCCGCCAATATTAAGGAAGAAGAGGATGCAAACACGTCACGAGGAGCGTAAAGTCGTACTCGTTATCGACGACACGCCCGACAATCTGTTTTTAATCTCCGATATTTTAAAAAATTTTTATGTCGTTAAGGTCGCAAAAAGCGGCAGGCAGGCGCTTGAGTACCTCAAAACAAAAGAGATCCCCGATCTTATTCTGCTCGATATCATGATGCCCGAACTCAACGGCTACGACGTGATACAAAAGATCAAATCCGACCCCAAACTCCACGATATCCCCGTTATCTTTCTTACCGCAAAAAGCTCTATCGAGGATGAGGAACGGGGGCTTGGACTTGGGGCGTCGGACTATATCACCAAGCCGATCTCCCCGCCTATCCTTTTGGCGCGCGTCAAAACCCAGCTTGAAAACAAAATGGCGGCGGACTTTTTAAAAGATAAAAATGCCTATCTCGAATCGGAAGTCACAAAAAGAACCAAAGAGATTATGGCGATCGAAAACGTCGCTATTTTGGCGATGGCATCTTTGGCTGAGACCCGCGACAATGAAACGGGCAACCATATTCGCCGTACCCAAAACTACGTCAAACTTTTGGCGCAAAAACTTCAGTACCACCCCCGCTTTAGGGATTTTTTAACACCCCGTACCATCAACATCATCTATAAATCCGCCCCTTTGCACGACATAGGCAAGGTTGGCGTTCCCGATGCGATCTTGTTAAAACCGGGCAAACTCACTACAGAGGAGTTTGAGGTCATGAAAACCCACACCACTTTGGGCAAAGAGGCGATCGAACATGCCGAAGCGCAGCTTGGGTACGAGATCGACTTTTTGCGTATCGCCAAAGAGATCGCCCATTCCCATCAGGAAAAATACGACGGCAGCGGTTACCCGCTTGGGTTGCGCGGCGATGCGATCCCCATAGCCGCACGTTTGATGGCACTGGCGGACGTGTACGATGCGCTTATCAGCGAGCGGGTATATAAAGAGGCATTTTCACACGAGGTAGCGGTAGAGATCATCAAAGAGGGGCGGGGAAGCCATTTTGATCCCGATGTCGTCGATGCATTTGTAGAACTTCAAGAGGAGTTTCGCAAAATAGCGCAAAATTTAGCTTCATAGGAGCGCACATGCCACGAATATTTTATTTTCTTTTTTTTGTCTTATTGCAGACAACGCTTTTTGCAGATTTTTTAGCAACGCTTACCCAAGAGGAGCGGCAATGGCTCCAAGAGCAGGAGGAGATCAAAATCGGTATGATGGATCATTGGCCACCGCTGAGTTTTTTGGACTACAATGACGAGGTGCGCGGGATCAGTCCCGAGATCGTGGGGGAGATGAACAAGCTCTTGGGGGGCAAGCTAAAGCTTGCTGCCAAAAACTGGGCGCTCCTTTATGAAGAAGCAAAAGAAGGGGAGGTTCACGGCGTGATGGATATCACCCCAACCAAAGCGCGCGAGGAGTTTTTTTATTTTAGCAAACCCTATCTGCATATCCCCCATGCCATAGTTTCAAGGAGCGACACGGAACGTTTTTTGTCTTTAAGCGATTTAGAGGGGAAAACGATCGCCTTGGAGAAAGGGTTTGTGGGCAATAGTTACCTGCAGGAGAAGTACCCGAATATTAAAATACAATGTTATAAAAACACCACCGAAGCGCTTGATGCGCTCTTGCGTAAAGAGGTCGATGCTTATGTGGGCAATCGCGCGGTGGTGCGTTATAAAATTGCCCAAGAGCTTATAGACGATCTTAAGATCGATGCGATCGACACCACGATCAAAGGTTCCGTATTGGCTTTGGGAGTTTCTAAAAAATACCCTCTTTTTGCTTCCATAGCGCAAAAAACACTCGATGCGATAGAACCCAAACGTTATGAACAGATTTTTGCCCAATGGTCGCAGGAGAAACTGGCTGAGGGGCTTGTTGCAGAGCCGTTTGCCCTAACGCAGGAGGAGAAACAATGGCTCCACGCACATCCGCATATACGCTTTAGCGCAGATTCGCTGCATCTGCCTTATGAGGGGTTTAACAAAGCGCAAAAGTTTGAAGGGATGGCGGCGGATTATTTGGAACTTATCGAAGGTAAACTCGGGGTAGAGTTTGAAAAAATCCCTGCCAAAAATATGCAGGATGTGTATGCAAAAGCACGGATGCGCGAGGCGGATTTTGTTTTGGATCATCTGCAACACTCCGAGCTTGAGGGCAGCCATCTTTTTAGCCGTATGTTGCTTAGTTCGTCGGTCGTGACGGTCGTAAAAAAAGGGGGGATGAAAGAGGTCATAGAAGATATAGAGCAGCTTCAGGGCAAAACGATCGGCGTGAGCCGCCGTTTCGCGTACCGCTCTATGATACGCCAATCGCATCCCGAGCTTGACTTAGTGGTCGTAGATAGCCCCCAAGAGCTCTTTGAAGGGCTTGCCATGGGGCGTTACGATGTGATCCTTGCCTCGCTTAATCTGGCGGGATATTATATTCATACTTTGGGGCTGCATGAGCTTCAAATTATCGGGCGGCTTGAGATGCAGATGGAGTTGGGCTTTGCCGTGCGCGGCGACTGGGGGATTTTTGTCTCTATTTTAAATAAGACGATCGATTCTATCACCCATGCCGAACATCAGGCGATCTATAAAAAATGGGTGAACGTGACTTTTGAAGAGCCGCGCGATTATGTGTTTATTTTCTCTATTTTAGGGGCGATGTCGTTTCTTCCGATAGGGCTTTTTTACTGGAACTACCTTTTGAAAAAACGGGTTGCACAGCAGACGCGGCAACTTCAGGAACTTAATGAAAATCTTGAACATTTGGTCGAGGTAAAAACAAAAGAGTACCAAGATGCGCAAAAACAGGCGCAAGAAGCCGCCCGAGCCAAAAGCGACTTTTTGGCGAATATGTCGCATGAACTGCGTACGCCTATGAACTCGATTATGGGGATGACCTATCTGGCACTTCAGACGCCGCTGGATGAGAAGCAAAAGAATTACCTTCAAAAGATCGACAATGCCGCAAAAAACCTTTTGGGAATCATCAACGACATTCTCGATTTTTCAAAAATAGAAGCAGGGAAGATGAATCTTGAAAAAGTTCCGTTTGAATTAGAGACGATTTTGGAAAATATCTCCGATCTGTTTCTTTTTAAGATTCAAGAGAAAAACCTCGAACTTCTTTTTCACGTCGATACCAACGTTCCCACCGCACTCATAGGCGATCCGCTCCGCTTGACGCAGATACTTGTCAACCTTGTGGGCAATGCGGTCAAATTCACCAAAGAGGGAACGATCACCGTGCGCGTGGCATGTATCTCGTGCGATTCGCGCAATGCCACGATGCGCTTTGACGTACGCGATACGGGGATCGGGATCTCACGAGAGGATCAAACCCGTCTGTTTAAACCTTTCTCCCAGGCCGACAGCTCCACCACAAGACGTTACGGCGGTACGGGATTGGGGCTTTCCATCTCTAAACATATCGTTGAGCTCATGGGGGGCGAGATGGCACTAAGCAGCCAAGAAGGGGTCGGGAGCGATTTTTACTTTAACGTAACGTTTCCATTGCAAAACGAACAACCCTCTTTGCTTAAAGAGGTGAAACATCTGCCCCGTTTGCGTATTTTGATCGTGGATGACGACATGCCGTTTAAAGATATTTTTCACAAGATGGTTTTTTCGCTTCAGTTTGACGTCGAGAGCGCTTCAAGCGGCGCTGAAGCGATCGTAAAACTCCAAAGAGGGGTGAAAAACTCCACCCCTTTCGATCTTGTGTTTATGGACTGGATGATGCCCGATATGGACGGTTTGGAGACGCTGCGTAAAATTCATGCAGACCCGATTATCCGATCGTGCCCCAAATGTATAATGATAACGGGGCACAGCCAAGATGATTTTCTCTCAAAAGGGGATGAGGTCGGGGTGGACGGATGGCTTATTAAGCCTATCACCCCTTCGGTGGTATACAAAGCCATATTGCGCGCATTCGGCAAAGAGACGGCGATCGAACACCCTAAAGAGTTGCATCAGATATCTCTGCAAGAGCTTACCAAATCGCTTTGCGGCGCCTTGGTTCTTTTGGTGGAAGATAATGTGCAAAACCAAGAGATTGCCATAGAGTTCCTCAAGCGTATCGCAATCGACGTAGACGTGGCAAACAACGGAGAAGAAGCGCTTCTTATGCTTTCTAAAAAAAGTTACGACGGGGTGCTGATGGATTGTCAGATGCCCGTAATGGACGGGTACGAAGCGACGAGAAGAATACGTCAAGACGCCCGCTATGCAGATTTGCCCGTTATTGCGATGACGGCAAACGCGATGAAAGGGGATCGGGAAAAATGTATTCTTTATGGGATGAGCGATTATATCTCCAAGCCCATTGACGTGATCCATCTTTATAAAATGCTTGCAAAATGGATCAAGCCCGCACATCCAAAAGAGGGTGGCATGTGCGAATTTAAGAGTGAAGAAAACGGGATTGAAGAGGTCGTGATAGAAGGGTTTGACCTTAAAGAGGCGCTTGCGCGTATGGCGGGTAACGGTAAGTTGCTTTTGGGACAGCTTGAGCGGTTTTGCGAATCGCAGAAAGATTTTAAAGATGCCATCGTCAATTGTTTAGAGAGCGGCGATCTCGCGGGGGCGATACGCCTGGCACATACGCTTAAAGGGCTCGGTGCCGGTTTGGGGGCAAAAAACTTGTCCGAACATGCCGCGGCACTTGAGCGTGATTTAAAAAACGATGCCCCGCGCGAGGAGGTTCTTGCGGCAGTAGAGGCACTAGGCGGGGTGCTGCAAAAAAGCATAGCGGCTATAAAAGAGGCGTTGCAAGGGTTTGCATCGAGCCATCCGCAAGAGGAAGAGGATGCCAAGGAGCTTTTGGGCGAGAACAAACTCTTAGGTGCGTTGGGGCAGCTTGAACAACTGCTTCTCGATCTTGATTCGGATGCGTCGGAGAAAGCGGAAAGTTTGGCGCCGACGCTCAAAGTTTTGGGGTACGAACAAGAGAGCGAGGCGCTTTTGGAACATGTGCGCCGATTCGATTTTGAAGAGGCGTTCGCATTGCTGCAAACACTCAAAGCAAAAGTGCGGGATTAATCGAAAAAAAGGGTTTTACAGCCGTTTTTAACGAAAAAGATTTTAAGATAGGCACATTATAGTTTTACAGGTGGACAGATGCAGATAAAGTCGTTGTATATCTCGGCAAACGAAAAAAACGTAGGGGTTCTCTTTGTAGCGATGGGGATGATGGAGATTTTAAAACGCAATCTCCACAGGGTCGCGTTTTTTCGTCCTATCATCGCTTCAAAAGATATTCGCGATCACGATATAGATTTCATACTTCAAAAGTATAAATTAGAGCAGTATTACGAGGATGCGTACGGTTTCGATCTGGAGTACGTCGAATCGATGATCGCTTCAAAGCGTAGCGACGAATTGCTCAATCAGATGATCGAGAAGTTTAAAAAACTCGAAGAGCGCTACGATTTTGTTTTGTGCGAGGGGATGCGCCGCTCTTCTCTCGGTTCGGCGTACGATTTCGATCTCAATCTTATGTTTGCCCAAAATTTCGGCTCGGCGTATATCAATATCATCAACGCAAAAGAGCGCTCGACGCAGGAGATTTACGAGAATATCCTTATTGAAAACCGACAAATCCTCAAAAGCGGATCTACCCATTTTGCCACGTTCGTAAATCGCTTGGAGGAGCAAAAACTTCTTTTGTTGCAAGAGAAACTGAGCTACGGCGATCTTAACGTCTATCTGTTGCGCGAGATTAAAGAGCTTGACATGCCAACCATCGAGGATGTCATCGAAGCGCTCGAAGCCAAAACGATCGATTTTCGTCAAGAGGACAACGCACGGGTGATCAAACGGTTTAAGATCGCCGCTTTGGGGGTGGATAATTATTTAGATCATATAGAGGAGGGGGATCTCGTGGTGGTTCCCGCCGATCGCTCCGAGATTATCTTGGCTCTTTTATGCTCGCTTTATTCGAGTGAATTTCCCGCTATCAGCGGGATAGTTTTCCCCTTTGGCATGGAGCCGCACGAAAATATCCAAAAGATGATGCGGGGTCTTAAACGCTTTAATATCCCTATCCTCTCCGTGGCAAGCGACACCTATGCAACCGCTGCCGCATTGCAAAAAGTGTATGCCAAACTTCGGGTAAAGAGCGAACGCAAAATAGCACTCGCACTGGGGCTTTTCCATGCGAGCGTCGATGCGAAGAGATTTGAACAAAAACTTGCTAACCAAAAAAGCGAGATAATCACCCCCAAAATGTTTGAATACCGCCTTTTTGAGAGTGCACGCCGCAATAAACAGCGCATCGTTCTGCCCGAAAGTTCGGATGAGCGAATCTTGCGAGCCGCCGAGATTGTTTTGCGCCGCAACGTTGCCGATATCATTCTTCTTGGAGACCCCAAAGAGGTTCGGGAACATTACCTGCGCCTAGGGCTCGATCTAAGCGAAGCGACCATCATAGACCACAAAACATCGGAGCTTTTTAAAGAGTTCGCCAACACTTTTTACGAACTCCGCAAAGAGAAAGGGGTTACGATTGAAGGTGCCGAAGATGCCATGATGAAGGTAAGCTATTTCGGGACGATGATGGTGCATTTGGGGTATGCCGATGGGATGGTGAGCGGTGCGATCCACTCCACCGCCGATACGCTTCGACCCGCTTTGCAGATCATTAAAACAACCCCCGACGTCTCTATCGTCTCAAGCGTCTTTTTTATGTGCCTAGAAACGCAGGTGTTAGTTTACGGCGATTGTGCTATCAACCAAGACCCGAGTGAGGAGGAGCTTGCCCAAATAGCCCTCTCTTCTGCAAAAACGGCGCAATCGTTCGGGATCGAGCCTAGAGTGGCGATGCTCTCTTATTCTACGGGGGAGAGCGGCAGCGGCGCGGACGTGGAGAAGGTGCGCAATGCCACCGTGATCGTAAAACAGCAATCTCCCGAGCTTCTTGTCGAGGGGCCGATCCAATACGATGCGGCGGTGGATGCGGAGGTAGCAAAAACGAAACTCCCCAATTCAAAAGTGGCGGGAGATGCCAACGTATTTATTTTCCCCGATCTCAACACGGGTAACAACACCTACAAAGCGGTACAACGCTCAAGCGGCGCGGTAGCGATCGGTCCTGTTTTGCAAGGGCTTAACAAGGCAATTAACGATTTAAGCCGCGGGTGCAGTGTTGCAGATATCGTCAATACGGTCGCCATTACGGCAATCCAAGCAGGAAGGAAAGAATGAAAATAGCAGTTATCAACTCGGGGAGTTCGTCGATCAAGTTTCAGTTGTTCGCCATGCCGCAAGGGGATGTGCTCGCTCAGGCTCTTGTGGAAAAAATAGGGCAGGAGAACGCCTCGATAACCTTTAAATATGCACAAGAGAAGAGGGTGCTTTCACAGCCCGTGCTCAATCACCACGACGGGTTAAAAGCGATCAACCTGCTTTTAAAAGAGTGCCACATCGTAGAGCATTTTTCCTCGCTCGATGCGATAGGGCACCGCGTGGTGCACGGCGGGGAGAGTTTTAGGGAGGTAACCCTTATCGACGAAGAGGTGATTGCAAAGATACAAGAGCTTATTCCGCTCGCCCCCCTGCATAACGGCGCGAATCTGGAGGGGATTCTAGTCAGTCGTAAAAAAGCGCCGAGCGTGCCCCAGATAGCGGTGTTTGATACCGCATTTCATGCTTCCATGCCAAAGGAATCGTATCTTTATGCACTCCCCTATGAGATGTACGAAAAACATAAAATCAGGCGCTACGGGTTTCACGGCAGTTCCCATGCTTACGTGATGAAACAAGCCGCAAAGGTGCTTGGCAAAGAGCCTAAAGAGCTTAATCTCATCACCCTCCATCTTGGCAACGGCTCAAGTGCGTGTGCCATACAAAACGGCGTGAGCGTCGATACTTCTATGGGATTTACCCCGCTAGAGGGGCTTATGATGGGAACGCGCTGCGGCGACATTGATCCTGCTATCGTGCTCTATCTGCAACGCGAACTCAAACTCTCTTTGATAGAGACCGATAACCTGCTGAACAAACACTCGGGGCTTTTGGGCGTATGCGGCAAGATCGATCTGCGCGAGATACTCGCAAGTGAGGATGAGCGCAGCAGGATCGCCCTAGAGATGCTTGTGCGGCGGATCAAAAAGTACGTGGGTGCTTATTTTGCCATTTTGGGGCATCTCGATGCGATCGTTTTTACGGGCGGCATAGGGCAAAACGCGTCTTTTGTAAGAGAAAAAGTGTTGGGCGATCTGGGGCTTATGGGGATCGAACTCGATTTGGAGGCGAACGGCAAAAACGCGCAGCGAATCTCGAAAGATTCTAGCCGCGTCGAGGTTTTGGTATTGCCTACGAACGAGGAGTTAGAGATAGCCATCGAGTGCTACGAGCTTATGAAAAAAGAAAAATAGACGATATTCGTTTATACTATCAAGGAGGAAGTTATGGAGATTCAAGGTACGGGAAGCGGGTATAATTTTGCCCATTTAATGAATATAGAAAATAAAAAAGAACAGGTGGAGATCAAGTCGCTCTATACCGAAAAGATTTCAGCGGATGAAGCCAAAGCGATTCGTGAGCAGGTGCAGATGAATGCTCTTTCCTACACCTTCCAATCGACCTCGATCCAGCAGAACTTTTTTAGTCCCAGTGAAGCGTTTGAGCAAAGCATGGGTGACTTTCAAAGTTTTTTACGCGATATCGGGTATGAGGGCAAACCGATTGCCGAGCTACGCCAAAGCGAAGCCGCCGATCTTGTGAGCGAAGATGGATTTTTCGGTATCGAACAAACCTCGCAGCGTATCGCCGATTTTGTCATAAACGGAGCAGGCGGGAATGAGGATCTGATGCGCGCGGGGCGTGAGGGGATGTTGCAGGGGTTTAGCCAAGCCGAAGAGATTTGGGGCGGTAAACTTCCCGATATTTCGCAAGAGACGATGAAAAAAGCGACTGAACTCGTCGATAAAGCGATGAGCGATTTGGGGTTCTCGGTGATAGATACCCAAGCGTAACTCGGGCTTTGGCATGTAAGAGCAATTCGTACAGACTAAAAGTCCGTGTTACGGTGAGGTGTAGATGCCGAACCCTCTGTAACACAGGCTTTAGCCTGTAAGAACATCTCATACGGACTAAAAGTCCGTGTTACAGTGAGATGCAGATACCAATCCCCCGCAGCCTGCAAAAGCAGTTTCTACGAACCAAAATCGGTGTTGCTGCCTTTTTAGGCGGAGATGTCTATCCCGCTTTTTTCCTCGTTTTGCGTGTTTTCCCCGTTTTTATAACTCTGTAAACCCATCGTTTGCTCTTGCATCTCGCGCGTTTTTTGTTGCTGCGCTTTGAGCATCATCATGGTAGCACTTGAGGCAACGGCGTAATCTTGCGGGCTTGGATCGGCGGGTGCCATCGCCGCGGCGATGATTTGGCGGGCGATCTGAATCGTCTCCTCGGGGGTGGAACCCTCTTTCGTGCTTATGGAGACCTCGCCTCCGATGGCATACATCCGCTCGTCGGGTCCTTTTTGGTAGGTAAAGGATGCCCCGCCCGTAAGCCCTCCGCCCGCTGCTTGGTGGGCGGCTTCGTGGGCGCGTACTTCGGTGTCGCGTGCTTGGAGTTTTGCAACCTGTGTTCGTTCTGATGCGGTGAGTTTATCGGGGTCTTTGGCGCGCTCTTTCTCTTGGGGGGATTTCTCTTTTTCTTGTGAAAGCGAGGTACTGAGAGACTCTTCGTTTTGTGCGCCGCTACGTACGCGCGGCTGGAGTGCGTAGATGTTTCCAAAAGGTGAAGATGTAGAAAGTCCCGTTTGCATAATCAAAAATTATAGCAGAATTTCGCTATGATTGCGAAAAATTTTTGGAGCCTGCTTATGATACTGCCTTTTGAACTTGAAGAGGAATATATAGAACTTTATAAACTTTTAAAGGTGCTCGATCTCGTCGATAGCGGCGGCGAGGCGAAGATGCTTATTGCCGAGGGGCACGTACTGCGCAACGGCGAAGTGGAAACCCGCAAACGCGCCAAGATAGAAGCGGGCGAGACGATTCAGGTCGCCGACGTGATTATCGAGGTGGAGTGATGCGCACGCTCTTTTTGCTCTGTTTTTTACTCGCGTTGGCATGGGGCGATTTTTTCGTTTTAAGCGGGTCGAAAAAGGTGAAGATGACGCCGCTGCAAACGGGCGTGATCGATTTTGCCGCCTTCGATAGGATCGCAAAGATAGAGCGTGAAGATCACGGCATACATGCCATGGTACACGAGAAAGATTTTAACAAAGGACATGCCAACTTCCGTTTGGCTTCCATCGACATCCCCCAAAGCAACACCAGTATCACCCATTGGAGCAAAGCAACGCAGAGCGATACGTTTCTTTTAGAGTTTGACGGGTATACGAGTGAAGACGGGGTGATGCTCCAAGTTTTTTACCACAACACGTGGCATGCCGCCGTTTTTGGCGAACCGCTCGAAGTTTTGCAACGTTTGTTTTCGCGCGAAGATTTGGAACCAAAAAAAGCTTACGAAGCGATCCGTCGGGCAAGGATGGCATTTGCCAAAGACGCCAAACTTGAAGAGCTTGAAAAAGTATGGCATGCCAAAGCAAAAGCCGCGATCGATCCCGACGAAAAGTATAAAAAACAAACGACGATCGATTTTTCAAAGATAAACAAGTAGTCCTCTCTTTGGGATCTCGATGTCGTCATTGCGGACTCGATCCGCAATCTCATGGCATGTGAGTTGTTTTAGAATATAAAAGAGCTCACTCCCCCGATAACTCCTCCAAAAACGCCTCCCCACACCACAAGCCAGCCTAGATGCTCTTTGATAAGCTCTTGCACCATCTCTTTGACCGTTTGCGGGGTAAGTTCGTCCAGACGCGCATCGATCATTTTTTCGATGGAGCGGAGCATGTCATCACTCAATGAGGAGCTTTGCAGATGCTCTTGGAGCGTTTGGTTGAACGCATCGGAGTTGACGATCTTGATGGTCGCGGCTTTCATTTTGAGGTTAAAAGGCTCTTTGAGGTTTTGTAAAATACTCTCCCCTCCGAACATCCCGAGCATCCCTCCAAAAGAGGACTCCATCACCGTTTTGCTGAGTGCCTCGAATGCCGGGGAGAAGTCGGTTTTTTCGATGATAGGTTCGAGGTTGATCTTTTGCTCCTCTTTGGCAAAAAAGGCATCAAGCTTCTCGCGGGTGAAAAACTGGCGCATCATCATCTCTTTGATCGCACTCTTAAAACTCTCAAACCGCGCGGGGATGATCCCCGAACCGTACAAAAGGGGTACACGCTCAAAAAGCATGTGGATCGCAAGCTGATTGGTCAGCGCGCCCGAGAGGGCAAAAAGCCCCGTGAACAAAAACAGCTGCGAAAGGGTGCCCGAAACGGTGAACGAAGCGGCGATAAGCGCCACTGCCGCCGTGTTTGTGATAAAACTTTTATTGATTTGCAAAATAATCCTCCTGTTTAAAAATGAAATTATACAAAATCGGTATCATGTTAGAAAAATTTGACGGATAAAAAATGATACAACAAGTAAATTACGATCTTTTTACCCAAGGTGCAACCGAGGAGATCGCGAAGATTTTGGAGCGCGAACTCGTAGCGCGCAACGAATCGCCGTTTTGGGCGGAAAAAGTGGTGCCTTTTACCCGCGCGATTATGAGCGTGCTTGTGCCGCTGCAAAAGATGGGGCTTCTCTTCGACCCCGAGGGGAACAAAGCAGAAGTTCTCACCCCCGAGCTCTTTTTTAGCTGGAGCGATTTCGTGAGTCTTAAAATGCTCGCCTTTACCCTGCAAAAATCAAACAAAAGCGGCGTACTCGAGCGAACAAAGCTTGATGGCACTACATGCCAAGCCTACGAGCCTATCGATCTGGAACTTTTGGGGGCGTATCTGAGCCTTTATAGCGTCAATCTCGAAAACGAAAACCTCGATTTTCCCATAGCTAACTACAACCTCCACCAAGGGGTTAGCAACGTTATCAAATCGCTTTTGAGCCAAAAGAGCTTTGCGGTTCATGGCATGTAAGCTACATGCCATAGGTCGCTTGCGCAACAAAGATAAACTCCCGCTTGGCTATAATACCTCCTTAAAAAACTACAAAACATAAAAGCGAAACGATGGATAGATTCATAGAATATTTTTTACAAAACAAACGGCTTAACTATGCTATTTTGGCATTTTTGCTCTATCTTGGGGTACATGCCTATATGACGATCCCAAAAGAGCTTTTTCCCTATGTGGAACTTGAAAAAATTACCGTTAGCGGCTCTTATGCGGGGGCGAGTGCGACGACGATGGATAAGATGGCGGTGCGCGATATCGAGGATGCACTCGGCAATCTAAGCGGCATTAAAAAGACCGAGACCACCATCACCCCTTCAAGCTTCGCTATTTTGCTCACCCTCGATGAACATGCCAACCGCATTAACATACTCAACAAGGTCAAAGACGCAATCGCCGCTTCAAAACAGTATCTCCCATCCGACATGGTCGAACCCGTGGCGACCCTTATGGATAAAAACCGCCCCCTTATCCGCCTTTCTGTGGCTTCGGACACCCTTTCTCAAGGGGAACTCACCGAAATAGCCAAAGAGATCAAATCAAAAATCGCACGTTTTAAAAACATCAGCGAGGTGTTTATCCGCGGGGATTCGGAGGAAGAGGTGCTTATCTCCATCGATTCCCAAGCGGTATTGGCACACGGGCTAAAACCCTCGAGCGTCGCTGATGCCATCACGAACCTCTCCTATGTTTTTCCCGTGGGAAATATTGAGGAGCGGGGCAAATACGCCTTTGTCTCCACCGTCAACGGCAAAACAAACGAGAAGGAGTGGGCGGAGACGATCCTTAGCGTCGATGAGAAATATATCCGCCTCGGCGACATCGCGACGGTGGCGCTGCACTACCCCCAAAACGATACCCTCTCTACCTTTAACAACAAAAAAACCCTCTCTCTCGTGATCTCTAAGGGGGAAAGCGGCAATGCCATCGAGCTCTCGCAAGAGCTGCAAAGCTATATAAAGTCGATCGAGAAAAACTACGAGGGGGTGAGTTTCGATTTTTATCAAGACGCCTCCAAGCCCGTCGAAGAGAGGCTCAATACCGTGATCTCGAATTTGATGTTCGGGTTGATCTTGGTGTTTGTTTCGATGTACGTTCTTATCAATTTGCGCATCGCGTTTATCGTCGTGCTTGGGATCCCGTTTTCGTTTATTATCGGGCTTTTGTTTATCTACTATATGGGGTATTCCATCAATATCGTTTCCCTTTTAGGGGCGCTTATCGTGATCGGGATCGTGGTGGACGATGCGATTGTCGTGAGCGAGAATATACAACGCCATATAGATGAGGGGATGGATAATTACCGTGCGGCTATTTTGGGTTTAAAAGAGGTGTTGCTTCCCATAACGCTTGCAACCCTTACCACCGCGGCGGCGTTTTTGCCTATGTTTATGATGCAGGGGGAGATCGCGCTTTTTATGATTCTCGTACCGATCGTTGTGGTGATGATCCTTATGGGATCGCTCTTGGAATCGTTTTTCTTTTTGCCGCTACACGCGCAGGAGTTTTTGAAAAAAGGGCGCAACATGGTCGATTGGACGCCGTTTCAAGAGCTTTATGGGAGGGTCTTGGGGTTTCATATCAGGTACAAAAAAACTTTTTTGGTGCTTTTTTTGGTGGTGATTCCCCTGTTTACCTATTTCGTCGCTTCGTCGATGAAATTCCAGTTTTTTCCCAATCACGACGGCAATTATCTCTATGTTTCGGGCAAGCTCGATATCAACACCCCTTTGGAAGATACCTATGAGATATCCAAAGAAACGGTAGCCAAACTGATGGAACACAGTGAGGAGTTTTCTCTCAAATCGATCACCTGTACCTCGGGATATCGCCGCAGTATCTCAGGAGAAAGCGAGCGTGGCAATAACGTTTTTTATATTACGATGGAGCTGTATGACCGCAAAGACACCAACTTTATTAACGCCTATATCAATCCGATTTTAAATTTTAGTTTCAAGTTCGACGACCCCCAAAAGAGACGCGACAAACAGACGTTCGAGCTTGCTCCTTTGGCGGATAAGCTGCTTGAGCCGATTAAAACCAAACATGCCATGGTGGAACTCGGGGTAACCGAGAGCAAACCGGGGCTTATCCGCAGCGATATCCAGATCAACCTCTCAGGCAGCAACGACCAAAAGCTAGAAGAGGCGACCAAAGAGCTGCGCATAGCGCTTGCAAACTCACAAGGGGTGCTCAATGCAAGCGACAATATCCGCTACGGCAAAGCCGAATACAAGATCAAGATCAACTCCTACGGCGAATCGCTGGGACTAAGCGAAGGGTATGTAGCGAGGGTTTTGAGCGGTTATTTTTTACAAAAGCGCCAAGGCACCACCTTTAACGACCGCGGCGTCGTCGAGATAAAAACGCAAGATGCGGCAAAAGATACCACCCAAACCCTTTACGATTTCGATCTTGCTCTGCCGGATGGTCGGTTTGTGAACCTTATGGAGGTGGCAGAGATTTTAGAGATCAGAGATTACGAAAAGATAGACAAACTCAACGGCAATATCGTCAAAACGGTGTTCGCAAACGTCGATAAGCGCTATATCACCCCGACGGAGGTGCTTGATGGGATTGCACCTTTGTTGGAGAATTTCCGCAAATCTGGGATCGAAGTGGAACTTTTAGGGGAGAACGAAAAGAAGCAGGAGCTTGCCTCGGATATGAAAAAAGCGGTTGTTTTGGCAGTCTTTTTGATCTTTTTGACCCTTTTGCTGATCTTTTCAAAAGTGAAATACGTACTTATGGTGATGAGTGTTATCCCCCTCTCTATTTTGGGCGCACTCTTGGGGCATCAGGCGATGGGGATCAACCTTACCATGCCATCGATCATAGGTATTTTGGGGCTTGCTGGGGTTGTTATAAACGACGGGATCATTATGCTTGATTTTCTTCACGGTACCCATAACTCCGAGCAGTTCTTCAAACGCGCTAAACAGAGGCTGCGCCCCATCGTCATCACCTCGGTAACGACGTTTTTAGGGCTTTTTACGCTGATATTTTATGCGACGGGGCAGGCGGTGATCTTACAGCCTATTGCGGTTTCGATAGGGTTCGGGCTTATGTGGGGAACGTTTTTAAATCTGATCTATCTTCCCACGCTCTATGCGGTGGTCAACTCGATTGAGCCGCTTAAAAAATATTCCCAGCAAAACTAGTTTGCTGGGAATATTCTTGCTTTAAAGAAGCAAGCTTTAGTCGCCAACAGAAAAAAATTTAGTTTTTTTCTGCATCGCGCTTTAGCACAGAAGCGGCGCAAGCGTAGCTAAAGGGACTTGTTCCTTTAGCGTGTAAAAGTTTTACAAAAGTAGGAAAACAAGAAACTTATAGAGCCCAAAAAGAACAAGCGCAATAAGCCCGAATATGAGGGCTAAGCGCCATGAAAGATGGAATAAAAACCGTAAAAAGGTTTTCATTTGGCGTAGGGAACGACGGGGAGTTTCGAGGCTTTGATATAAAGCATCCCCCCTTGAAGGTCGATCACCTCATAGCCGAACTCTTGGGATAAAAAATGGGAAACAACTTTGGTACGGCTCCCCGTACGGCAGATGAGGGCAAAAGGTTTTGTGACGTCGACCTTGCTTTGAAGCTCTTGTAAAAATGCCTCGACGTTGTAACCGCCGCGCTCATCGAAGAACATAATGGGGATCGCACCTTGAAGCAGTCCGCTCTCTCTCCACTCGCTCGGGGTTCTGATATCGACGACGGGGATTTTCGCATCGAGAAGTTTTTGGGATGGGTATTCGTTAGTGACGGTGGCAAAAAGGGAACCGAGCGTCAGGGTAAAAAGGAAGAAAAAAGCTCTCAAGCGCTACTCCGATAAAAATTAGTAGGTATAATTATACCAAAAGAACCTAGTAGGAAAACCATGGCGGCAACACCAAAAATGATCGAAAATGCCAATAGACTCCGTTATATGCGTGCTTTGGAGAGATTCCACAAAAGTATCGTCACCTATCTTGCAACGGCAGAGGAACTCACCAAAGAGGGGTATTGCAAAAAATGCGAAAGTGCCAAAAAAGTGCTTGATCGCGTGAGTGCGGTCGCGCTTTACAAGGGTGATCTGCAAGATTTGGAGACGCTTGTAAAGAGGATGATCGATGCGTGCGACTCACAAGAGCTTTCTATCGAAGAGATCAAAGAGGATATTCTCTACCGAGCCAACCAGCTCGATAAAACCAAAAACGCACGCCGTTATAAAAAAGAGAAATACCACTCCAAACAGTTTGAGGAGTATTACTAAAATTGAATTTCTTCCACACTCACATACTAGATTCCGTGTCAAGCACGGAATGACGAAAGTACGAACCTTCGTCACCCTGAACTCGATTCAGGGTCTAGGTTATGCCAGAGATTACCCATGAGCCTCTTGGAGCATCGTATCTAAGAGGCTAAAGAGTTCGTCGGAAGCTTTTTCCATCTTCTCGAAATTTTCTAAAATCTCTTTGGCATGTGCGAGGGTTTTCCCCTCTGCGTCTCCCTCTAAAAATTTTAAGTTCGTATTTGCATTTTCATGCACCGTGGCATGGGGTTTGCCGAGTTGTTTGTACGCATTTGTTTGGGAGAAACGGCGTTTCCCTTCTTCATCGTACCAATGCCCGAGGCTGCATTGGTGGATGGTTTGCTCTTGGAGTATCTTATTAAGCGACATCACCGAATTGTACGCGCGCGATTTGTAGAGGATATGGTCGATCTTCGCCAAAACCACGAAAACGCTGTTTTCCATGTAGTAGGAGGAATCGACGATTTTCCCCGAGTTGTCGCTGAGTTGTGCGAGGGTATGCTCAAAATCTCCGATTTTTTGGGTAGAGGCTTCCACCGTGCTTTGCATCTCTTCCGAACTTGTTTGTATCTCGTTCATCCCCTGTTGGAGCGACTTGATCGAGATGGTGATCTCGCTTGTAGCTTTGTGGGTACGCTCGGCGAGTTTTCTCACTTCATCCGCCACTACCGCAAACCCGCGCCCGTGTTCCCCTGCACGCGCCGCTTCTATGGCTGCATTGAGGGCTAAAAGGTTGGTTTGATCGGCAATATCGGTGATAAGTTCGATGATCGACGTGATGCTGTTGGTTTGGCTTGCCAGTTCGCCGATATTGTGGTTGTTATGGGTGACTTGTTGGCTGAGCGCTTCAAGCTCCGAGACGATCGTATGGATATTGGCGCGCGAATCGGTCGCCAACGTTGCCGCTGTTTTGGTTGCATCGGTGACGGTTTTGAGGCTGCCGATATTGTGGTGGAGATCCTCTTTTATGAGTGAGAGCGATTCGGAAACGTTGATGCTTTTGGTACTTAGCTGTGCGTTAAAGGTATCGCGCTGCACTTTTTTGTGCTGCTCTTTCATAAACTCGATACTTTTGCCTACGTTCTCGATCGCCTTGACAAAGGCGCCTTGCATCCCCGCGTGGGAGATTTTATGGGTAAAAACTCCCTTGGATGCCTCGGTGATGGTGGTATTGATCTCGTGGATGAGGTTTTGGGTGTGCCCCAGAAGTTTGGCGAGTTCGCGCCCCATGATCCCCAGCTCCGTATTTTCGTTCGTATCGGCTTTGGTATGTGAAAAATCCCCTTGTGCCGCACCCGCGATCAGTTCGGTAAAACCTCTGATGCCGCGCGTGATAGATTTGCGGATAAGCGTAGCGATCGTAAAAATGATGATGGTTATTAAAATACCCGATACGGAGACGAAGAACTTATAAAAATTAAGTTCGTTTGAAAGCTCTTTGGAAGCCTTGGCTAGTTCCTGCTGTTTGAGTTCGACAAGTTTTTTAAAGCTCTCTCTCGAGGCATTTGCATAGGGGGTCAATGTTTTTTTATAGTCGGCGTAGATCTGCATCGTATTGTTTTTGATCTCATCGCTTGAGAGGGTGCGCATCATTGCCAAAGAGTTGTTCAAAAACGCCATCGTTGAATCTTTGGCATGGTGAAGCGTTTGCTGTGAAGTGCTATCGAGCATCATTGTTTGCAGCTCTTCAAAGCGCTTCTCGATCGAAGCGATCGTTTTTTCGAGGGTGGCAATGTCTTTGCCGTAATCGCCCCCGAGCATCAGATCGCGCGTGGTGCGGCTGACGTAGTTAAGGTTTTTTTCTATCTCAAGGGTGCTGAGTGCTCCCTGCATCGATTTTTCTCTTAAGTGGTTGTATTTGGCTTCGATGTGGCTTGTCGCCAAAAATACGAACAACGCAACGAGAATGACCGATAAACTGACCATAAAGATGAAGTAGTTCATCTTCTTCTGGATACTAAGATTTTCCAACATTTTTTTCCTTCGTGACATAATCGAACAATAGTAGCACATTTGAAAAATAAAAATGCTAAAAAAATTGTTTTTTTGAAAAAAAATTTATGAAAAAAAGGGTCGTGAGCGACGTGTTATGTATAAAAAAACATTATAGAACCAAAGGCGGTTCGTTTATTACAAAACTCCCTTTTTTAGGAGTTTTTAGATTTGCACTCAGGTTTGTAATTTGGGATGTTGCATTCGAGGCAGGAGACCTCGTTAAGAACCGACTGTCTGAAAAGATCGAGCGGGGAGCGGATGCTGTAGTATGCCCAACGCCCCTCCCGTTTTACTTTTAAAAACCCCGCATCTTTGAGTATTTTAAGATGGCGAGAAACACGCGACTGGATCATCCCAAAAGCGTTTTCTATATCGCAAACGCAAACCTCTTTGTTCTCATCGATAAAACGGAGAATCCGCACTCTCGTTTCGTCGTTGAGCGCGCCGATCGTTTGTAAAAAAACATCCATCCCCTCTACTCTTTTTCTACCGCTTTTCTAAAGAGGTGGTAGTTTTCAGCTTCAAGCATCTCCTCGACGTACTCTTTGATGTTCTTTTTGCATTTTGTCCAGATTCCCGAAGGGAGGCGCACTTCGAGTTTTTTCTTTTCGCGGAGTTTGATGATCTTTTTGGGGGAGAGCACCTTGGTAACGGGGGTAAAATCTACATCGCTAAGGTCGATGTCGTTTTTATAAAAAATGGTTTGTTTTTTAAAGTTCCCCCAACCCGGAATTCCATCTTCGGTATAGGGAACCTCGTAGCCGTTTTTGAAACTGACCATCATTTTATAGTGGCTCTCTTCAAAAACCTGCGTAACCTCACCCGCTCCAAAGACCATGCCATAGAGTTTGTCCCCTACTTTTACGTTGTCAAAATATGCCATATTTTTTACTCCCGTTTTTTTTTGAAAGTCATTATATCTCAAAATGATAACCGATTTAAATCAAAGTTTTACCTTGGGTTCGTTAGAATCAAAAATTAAAAAAGTGAATAAAAGGGTAAACGTGAGTTTAGCGCAATTACAGATTCAAAAATTTGAAAAAGCAAGCAGTGAAGGGGATAGGATATTTTTTCAGGCGATGGAGGAGGTGCTCGATTCGATCGCCCCTTTGATCGAGTCGGACGAACGTTACAGACGCCATGCCATAGTGGAACGACTTACGGTTCCCGACAGGGTTTTTAAGTTTAAGGTGACATGGCTCGACGATGCGAACAATATTCAGGTAAACACGGGCTACCGCGTGCAGTTTAACAATTCATTGGGACCCTACAAAGGGGGGATACGGTTCCACCCGAGCGTCAACGAGGGGATTTTGAAATTTTTAGGGTTTGAGCAGATACTCAAAAACTCCCTTACGGGTCTGCCGATGGGGGGTGCCAAAGGGGGAAGCGATTTTGATCCCAAAGGCAAAAGCGATTTTGAAGTGATGAAGTTTTGTGCGGCGTTTATGACCGAACTGCACAAACACATAGGACCTCGCATCGACGTTCCCGCGGGGGATATCGGTGTAGGAGCGCGCGAAATAGGGTATTTGTTCGGGGAATACAAAAAGATCACCTCCACCTACGACGGCGTGCTCACGGGCAAACCCTTTATGTTCGGCGGCTCTTTGATGCGCCCTGAAGCGACGGGTTACGGCGTGGTCTATTTTACGCAGGCGATGCTGGAACAGGAGAATAAAGAGCCGCTAAAAGGGAAGATTTGTACCGTAAGCGGTGCGGGGAACGTGGCGATCCACACCATCGAAAAACTTCAAGAACTAGGAGCGCTCGTGGTGACATGCAGCGACTCCCGCGGGACGATCTACGATTCGCGCGGGATCGATTTGGCACTTCTTAAAGAGCTGAAACTGCAAAAAAGGGTCAACCTCGAAGAGTATCTTATCACCTATCCCGAAGCGCGTTATATCCCCGTGGAGGAGTACCCGGAAGGGGGGCATGCGGTGTGGAGCATTCCGTGTTATGCGGCGTTTCCCTGCGCAACGCAAAACGAACTGTGGGAAGCCGATGCCAAAGCACTCGTTGCAAACGGCTGTGTAAGTGTTTCCGAGGGTGCCAACATGCCATCGACCCCCGAAGCGATCGCGGTATTGCTTGAGAACAAAATATGTTTTGCACCCGCAAAGGCGGCAAATGCGGGGGGCGTAGTGGTAAGCTCGTTCGAGATGAGCCAAAATGCCGCAATGGCAAAATGGAGCTTTGAGAAAGTCGATGCCAAACTCAAAGAGACGATGCGCCAAATCTGCAAACGGGTTGCACTTACCGCCAAAGATTACGGCGTAGAGGGCAATTATGTCGACGGTGCCAATATAGCGGGATTTAAAAAAGTCGCCGATGCAATGATAGCGGAGGGTATCTAAGATGAGCGATGCAAAGGTCAGCAGTTTCGTAACGGAAAATCTTGGATTTATGAGCGGGTACGATCCGATGGTGGTGAAACTCAGCGTCATCGTATTTAGTATCGCCTTTATCTATTTTATCCGCCGTATAGGGTTTGATTTTCTCGAAAAAGGGCTTTTGAAAATCAAGCGCTTGGAGCATTACTCCAAAGATATTATCAAACGTTTGCGCAAACCAAGCGAGATCATCACGATCATCGTCAATTTCGACATTATCATCTTCGTTTACAACGATTTTACGATGGTTCAGGCGACGCGGGAGATATTCAATATCGTCTATGTCGTGCTTGTGACCTACTGGGTGTTTTCGCTTATCAACTCCATCGTAGGGGTGAAGATCGAAGAGATCGAGGATAGCGTCAACGTGAAAAACGAGGTGATAAATTTCGGGCTGAAGATCCTCAATTTCGCCATTGTTTTGGCGGGGGTGCTTGTTGCGCTCAATTTTATGGGGGTCGATCTTACTGCTATTTTATCGGGTCTTGGGATCGGCGGTTTGGCAGTCGCACTCGCGGCAAAAGACAGCCTTGCAAACTTTTTCGGCACCGTTTCTATTCTTATCAGCGATAGTTTCTCCCAAGGGGATTGGATCCAAATAGGCAGCTCCGAGGGAACGGTCGTCGAGATCGGTTTGAGGGTAACGACGATCCGCACTTTCGACAATGCGCTGATTTCGATACCTAACTCCACCCTTGCAAACGGCGATATTAAAAACTGGAACAAACGCACTTTGGGGCGCCGTATTAAAATGAGTCTGGGGGTCAAATACGACTCCAAAAGGGAGGATATTAAAAATGCGATTGCAGAGATCCGCCATATGCTTGAGAACCACCCTAAAATCGCGACGCAAAACACCCAGTACCTTTTGCATGACGTGGGTGCAAAGCTTCTCTCCCAAGACGACGTTTACGGAGTGAAAAAGACCCTTTTGGTCTATCTTGACGAGTTTGCCTCCTCGAGCATCAATATCTTGGTTTATTGTTTTTCAAGTTCGGTGGTCTGGAGCGAGTGGCTTGAGACCAAGGAGGACGTGATGTTTAAAATTATGGAGATTTTCGAGCGCAACAATCTTGAGTTCGCATTTCCTTCCCTTTCGATATACGAAGAAAAGCAAGAGACGCGAGAACTTCCGCGTTACCTTTAACCCCAACATGCCATGGCATGTGGGATTAGAAAACCTTATAAAAAACTCCTAACCCAACTTTCAGCCTGATGTGCTAAAATCACCCCCTTAAAAATTACGATAAAGATAAACAATGATGGAACAAACACAAGCCAGAGTCAACATTTACGCGCTTCTTTCGCGCATCCTCTTGCAAGAGCTCGACGTCGAGACGCTCAAAATCATCAAAAACGACCCAATGATTATGGATTTTCTGCCGCAGTTTCAGACATGGAAACCGCTTGAACAAGAGAGTGAAAAAAAACTTTTGGAGGAGTATCTCAACCCCGATTTCGTGAACCTTTCGGTGTTGCACCTTATCCCTTACGAGAGTTTTTATACACGCGAGGATCAGATGATCGAGACGGGCGGTGCCAACCCCGTAACCGACATCTACAGTGCGTACGATTTTATCGTCGATTACGAAGCGGCGCGTGCGGTCTCATCTGACCATATCGGAGTGGAGACGGAGTTTATGCACCACTTGGCAAAAGCGGAACTTAAAGCGCTCGAGGAAAACGACGCCCAAGCGGTGCGTGAGCTTCGCGAGGTGCAAAGAGAGTTTTTGAACAAACATCTTCTGCGTTGGGCGCCGCTGTATCTTTTGAATATGAAGTACGAAGCAAGAACGCCGCTCTATTTCGATGCGGCGGATATGGCGCTTGAGTTTTTTCTCAGCGACAACGAATATTTAACGAGCGAGCTAAAGTAGAGTATGTCGCTGATCCACCTAGAAGCAAGCCGATGCGTGCGCTCGCTCAGCAAAGAGAGCAGCTGCCTTAGCTGTGCAGAGGTTTGCCCTACACATGCCATAGTGATCGAGCAAGGCGCGCTTCCTAGCATAAACTTCTCTTTGTGCGTCGGCTGCGGCGCATGCCACGGCGTATGTCCGAGCGAAGCTTTGGGTCTTAGCGATTTTAGTGCGACCGACTTTTTTTTCGATTTTATGGAAAGTGGGGAGAACCTCCTTTCCTGCCGTAAAAACCTCCCCTGCATCGCCGCACTCAGCGTGGAGCATCTCATCTCTATCGCGGTGCTTAAAAAAGAGCTTGTATTGGACGTGGGGTACTGTGGCGGGTGTGAGATAGCTGCCACATGCCATAAACAGATCGAGAAAAATTACGAAGAAGCAGCCTATCTGCTTGAAGCGATGCAAAGCGAAGCTCTTATAAAACTTGAAAACGTATGCTACGTTGCAGAGGAGAAAGAGAGTACGAGACGCGATTTTTTGCGTTCCATCAACCTTAAAACGGTGGGGCGTGCCAAACACGATTTCGAGGAGGAGGTGCAAAAAGCGACCGACGAACTTGTCGCGCACACCCTGCAAAAAACCGATATCGCGCTCTTAAAACAAAAGCGCCTGCCTGAGAAACGCAAGATTTTTTATACGGCGATCAAACG
Organism: Sulfurimonadaceae bacterium; assembly: GCA_963664885.2. Taxonomy (GTDB): domain Bacteria; phylum Campylobacterota; class Campylobacteria; order Campylobacterales; family Sulfurimonadaceae; genus Sulfurimonas. Next base: position 21,861 of record CAXXSB010000008.1, on the reverse strand, counting down.
GGTGCAAAAACCCTCGGTGTACCATGTGGTGGATGCAAACGAGGTGAGTTTTACCTCCCAAAAAAAGATGGACGAATCTTTATGCACCGCATGCCAGATATGCTACCGCGTGTGCCCCACAGGCGCGCTTAGTTCCGATGTGAAAAACTCGAAAATCGACTTCGATCCGTTTATGTGCATCAAGTGTTCTTTGTGCCACGACGTGTGTGTGCCCCATGCCATAACTCTCTCTAAAGGGTACAACGTCAAGGAGTTCTTCGAGCCAACCGTGCAGAACTTGATCGCTTTTTCGGTGCGCCGCTGTAACGAGTGCAATGTGATCTTTAGCACCAACACGAACGAAAAACTCTGCTACCGCTGCAAAGCCGAAGAGGAGGAAGCGCGCGCATTATGGGGGATAACCGATGATATGTAGGGGAAAAACGAAACAATGATGAATAATGCCAACGAGATATCCAAAGAGACGAAACTCTACGGTTATATAGGGGAACATGCGGGAGCAAGCCGTTTTAGTGCGGTGCTCAACAAACGTTTGAAAGAAGAGGGGCGGGATGCGATGATGATCCCGATGAATATCCGCGAGGACGATTTTTATTTTACCCTTGTGAATATGAAAAAATCGCATCTAAGCGGTGCGGTGATCGCAAACGAATATGTGACGCGCGTTTTGGAGGTGCTCGATGATGCGAGCGCATTGGTGCGCCGCAGCGGGATGTGCGATCTGGTTCTCAAAGAGGGGGAAAAACTCCGAGGAGAGCTTTTTGGGATGCGCGCCCTTAGCGAACATCTCAAAGACCTTCGCGCGCGCAAAATCGCCCTTATCGGTACAAGTGCGCATGCCAAGGCGTTTTCGTTCTTGGCATGCGGCTTTGAGGTGGATTATTTTCACGATAATCTCGAAGAGTTGATGGGATTTACTAAAGAAGTAGAGCTTGAGAGTGCGGATATGAACCGTATAGCCGAGGGGATGCAGATCGACCTTAGCGGCTACGATGCGGTTTTGGATTTTTCAAATATGGGGAATTTTTCTATGGTGCAAAAGCTTGGCATGGTCAATTTGGACATGAAAAGCACCAAAGAGTTCTCCCCGCTGCGCCAAAGAGCGTCCGAGCTGGGAGCGCCGTATACAAGTTACGACGATTTGATCGAGAAGCTTACCCAAGCGGTTTATAGAGTGATTTATTAAGAAGGAAAGAGAATGAATAGAGAAGATTTTAACGATTTACGCGCTGAGTTTGACAAGTTTGTCCATGAGAAATGTACGCTAGAAGGGGAGCCTAGCAACGTAAACGCTCCCGATGGAGGCGATAAAGCCGACGAAGAGCCCGTACCGCAGTTCGTCGATGCGCTCACCTCCAAACTTTTGGCACCAGCGGTGAGCGGTGTTTACCTTTCGCGTCTTGACATCAAACGTATCGCGGAGAATATCGACGAGTCGATCCCCATCAAAGAGCGTATCAAAATGGTGCGCGCACTCTTTCGCCATACGACGCGCAAAGAGTATCTCAAAACCGCGTTTGCAGAGATCAACCGCCATATCAACGGACGTATTTTGATCTATAAACAGCTTGCAGAGAGCTTCCCCGCATCGGCGTCTATTTTTGAAGAGCAGATACAAAAAGCGCAAAAAAACGATGAAGATGTTTGATCAGATTATCGAAGATTTTGAAGAGATCGAACCGACGGACGATCCGATGATGATCTAAAGTTGATCCCGGAGTTGACTTGAGAGAGGCAACTACAAAATCTTAAAAGGCTGATATTTTCCCCATTTGGTACGAAAACATCTGCTTTTCATGCCACTTTTTGGAATGAAAACATTGCTATTTCGCTTTATTCTAGCTACAATCATTGCATGAAAAAACAAAAATGGATATGGGAATATGATGCGTATCCCAATTTTACATATGATAAAGAGAAATTAGAACCACTGCTAAGAGGGATTGCTTACGAACAAGGAAAGTTAAAATCTTTTATGCTTTTAATGGATGAGCAAAGCTCAAAATATTCTCTGGCGCAAACTTTAGAAAATGAGATTATAGCAAGTTGTGAAATAGAGGGTGAGGTATTAAACCGACAAAGCGTACGTTCATCAATCAAGCAAAAGCTTGGACTTGAATCTAGGGAACACTATAAAGTTGCAAAAAAAGAGGATAACTATGTAGATATCCTTATAGACGCCAATACGAATTATGATGAAGATTTGACACTGGAAAAACTTTTTGGTTGGCATCATGCTATGTTTGAAAAAGGGTATAGTGGATTTTCAAAGATAAAAGTAGCCCGCTTTAGGGGTGAAGGCACAATGGAAGTGGTTTCGGGCGATTACGGCAAAGAAAAGATTCACTATGAAGCACCGCCGCATGAAACGCTTGAAAAAGAGATGAAAAGCTTTATAGAGTGGTTTAACGACACGCCTACGACACTCGAAAAAGCGGCTATCACACATCTTTGGTTTGTCATTATTCATCCTTTTGACGACGGAAATGGTCGCATTACACGAGCATTAACCGATAGAGTTTTATCAAAACTTGAACGATCTTCGATTTCAAAAATTTATACTATGTCAAAGAGTATTTATGAAGATAGAAAAGGTTACTATGAAGCTTTAGATAAAACAACAGGAAGATACCACAAAGATGACCCTTTAGATATAACTTACTGGATGGAATGGTTTTTTAGAACATTGAGTTATGCGCTGCAAGAGGCACGAAAACAGCTAGATTACATAGTGCAAAAAACAAAATTTTGGGATGCACATAGAGAAGATGAACTCAATTCCAGACAAATAAAAGTATTAAATCGACTCCTAGATATCGGAAGTGAAAACTTTCAAGGAGACCTTACAAAAAATAAATATGTAAAAATTGCTAACACAGCCGAGACGAACGCTTCAAGAGATATAGCAGATCTATTGGCAAAAAAATGTATAAAAAAAGTAGAGGGCACAACGGGGAGAGGAACTAGGTATACGATAGCTCATTTGCTTTAAGATCAAACATCTTAACTTAGATTTAGTATACAAAAGTTAATTACTCCGTGCCAAAGCGGCGAAATCGATCTCTTGGGGTTGGTTTTGCTCTTTGCGTTTTTTATCCTCTTCGTAGCTGCCGCTGCTAAAGATATATTCGCTTTTGCCTAAAATACACCCTTTTATGCCCGGAACACAAGGCTGTTTGAGGAGTTTGCACTCCCCTTTGTAGTCATGCTGGCATGTCCACCCCATTTTACGCTCCGAAAAACTGAAGGTAGCCTTGCCAGAGTAGGGCGCTCACGATCCCCGCGGCAAAACCTGCGACGATATCGTCTCCCATGACCCCCACGCCCCCTTTGGCTTCAAGGTCGATCCGCCCGATGATAGAGGGTTTTTTGATGTCGAAGTAGCGAAAGAGTGCAAAGGAGAGAAGCGATTGGATCACAAAGCCGTTGCTTAAATCGCCCATCTCGCCCCATGCCACGCTCGCGGCGGGTGCGACCGAGAGAGCGAACCACATCCCCGCAAGCTCGTCGATAACGATCCGCTTGTCATCGTGTATGCCACTCTCCTCTTCGTATTTGTTGATTGCCTTGATCGCTAGAACGCTGATTAAAACCGCCGCCAAAAAGAGGGTTTGCGCTTCAAAGGCAACCAAAACCAACATGCCAAGTATAAGGGCGACGAGGCTTCCCACCGTTCCGGGAGCTTTTGGGGAGAGCCCGCTGTAACCCAGAGTGATAAAAAAGTAGTTCATTGTACTGCCTATGTAAGGGATGTCGTTTGGTAAAGCTTCATAAGCTCGATATAAAAATCTTTCTCCGTATGCTCCTCTAAAAGCCCGGGAACGGGGAGAAGATCGTAGTAGAGTTTTTCCAAGTTTTTAAATCTTTTCGGGAAAAGCTGCGAAAGGATGAACGCCGAAATCTCTTTGCGCATCAAAACGGCAGGGGGCAGAAGCCCCAGTTTTAAAAGCTCCAAGATCGATTCGGAATGGTAGGATATCTGGTGGTGCTGCCCGTGAGGACAGGTGTTCTTGCTCACCAACGTGCGGCATTTGTCGCAATAGACATATTCGCTTGAGAGAACGATCTCTATCTCGATCCCTACGACCTTATCGACGATCGATTTATTGGAGTTGGCATCGTAGAACATCCCTAACCCGGCATGGTTGCGCCCGATGGTAAGACGGTTACATCCGTAGTTGTTGGCAACGATCGAATCGAGTATAATCTCGTTGTAGCCCGCGAAGATATAGCTGTTCTCCAATGGCACGACCAAAACGCGGTTGGTGGGAAGGAAGTTGGTAACGAAATAGTTAAGTGCTTCGTAGCGTATATCAAAATGCAAATCGGCATTGTTGTAGGGCTTGAGCAAAAAGATCACGAGAAGGTCGGTGTTCTCCAAGGTTTGACGGATCAGTTTCTCGTGTGCGCGGTGCAGCGGGTTTGCCGCCATTACCAGCGAGGAGATATGTTTTGCGTTGATGGCACGCGCCGCTTCAAAGATACGCTCTTTATTGGTGTTGGTAGAGCCGTGCAAAAGAGTATACTCGCCGCTAAGAGCGTATTTCCCCAAACGTTTGAGGGTTGCGCTTACCCCGGGGTGGGAGAGATCGTCAGTACCGTAAATCTGTTTGGTTCTCTCGCTGGGATCGATGGGGAAAACCTCTTCGACGATCAAGGTCGCATAGGGTTTTTTCTCGCAGATAAGCGTGACCTCTTCCCCTTTTTGGAGCGATTCAAGCACCTCTTGGTTGCGTTTTCCCGAGGGTGCCAAAATAAAAGGGAAGGGGAACACTTTCCCTTTGACGAGTCCCGTTTTAAGAACCTCTTTGCTTTGGGTACTGTTCATAAGATGGGTTACGGGAGAAAGAAGCCCGTCTTTGCAAAGTTCAAGGGCGGAAGCCGCCTCTTTGTCGATGTAGATCGTTTTATTTTTTCTTGAGGAGGTCATATTTTTTTCTCTTTTCCCATAAGCTTTTACGTGAAATGCCCAGTTTCTTGGAGAGTTCGGTGTCGGGGAATTTGTCTTGGTAATTCATGACGATAAACTTGACATACTCCTCGATAGGGAGAATTTCGCTTTGTTCAAACACGCTGCTTTCGCTTTTGATGTCGATCACTCTAAAGGGGACGTCTTCTATTTTTTCGCTGCTCACCACGATCGCCTGTTTATCGCTCAAAAGTTCGCAAAGTGCGATCCGTTCGCTTTTTTTAAGGAGCTGAAAATCTATAATATAGATAAGCGTTTTATTGTTGCAAGAGCCTATATCGCTCATCGCTTTTGGATCGCTTAGGGTGATAAAAGAGAGGGAGAGGTTTCTTTTGGCGGCAATATGGAAAGCAAGAGCGTCGGCAGATTTTTGGTATCCCGTCGAGATAAAGATCGGAAGCTCCGCATTTTCATTTTTTTCCAAGAAGGAACGATCGAGCGCGGCAAAACTGTGTTGGAGGTATTTTTCATACGCTACGGTGCGCTTTTTGAGCTTTTCGTAGTCTTGGTAGTGGTTGATCTTGCGAATAAGCTCCTCGATCATAAAGGGCTTGAGGATATAATCCTTTGCCCCCGCACTCAAGGGTTTTGAAACGGTATCGTTGCTGATATAGGAGACCATGAGGATCACGATCGACTTTTTAAAGGTTTCGATGACCGGATTAAAATCCTGCCCGTTGATGCTTGTAGAAAGAAGTACGACATCGTAATCGGTGCTTTTAATCGCGTCGCGCGTGGAGGTACACATCTCGCAGATATGCCCGAGCTCCCCTAGTTTGGTTGCTATGCTTTGTGCCAAGTATACTTCGTTTTCTATAATTAATATTTTCAAATTTTTGTCCAGTCAAAATATTTTAAATTTACGTTTGCCATCACGGCAACACCTTCGCTTCTCCCTACAAACCCGAGTTTTTCGGTTGTAGTGGCTTTGACGTTGACGCGCGCGTTCTCTATGTGGAGTATTTTGGCGATCGTTTCCCGCATCGCTGCCTTATAGTGCCCCAGTTTCGGCGTCTGTGCAGCGATCGTAATATCTGCATTGACGATAACAAAACCGAAATTATATATTTTTTTTACGACAATGGCTAAAAGTTCTTTGGAATCTATCCCTTTATACTTTGCGTCGTTGTCGGGAAACAGGGTGCCGATATCCCCCATCCCCGCCGCTCCCAAAAGTGCATCGATCAGTGCATGCAGTGCTACGTCGCCGTCGCTGTGGGCTAAAAATCCGAAATCCGATTCTATTTTTACCCCACCCAGATACATGGTTCCTTTTGTGTCGAAAGCATGAACATCCAAACCGTTGCCGCTGAGGGTATCTGTGGAAGGGGGAGTGAGGCAGGGGATTTTTTGGAGGTCGTAAACGGTGGTGATTTTGTGTGCATTGATTTTGCCGACAACAAACTCCCTTGTGCCCCCATAGGCTACGATAGCGCTGCTCTCGTCGGTAAAGGGGTCGTTTGTTTGGAGTGCTTCTTTGAGGATTTGCGTCGCGGAGAGCTGCGGCGTTTGGATCAGCTTGATGCGTTCGCGATCGATCGTGGCGTTTTCGTAGATCACCGTGTCGCTTACGTTAAGATAAGGAACGATGCAATCGCTCTCCCCTTTGCGCGCAAGAATGCGTTCTAAAAGATCGTCGTCGATGCAGCAACGCGCGATGTCGCTTGCAAGCACATAGGGGGTTGTGACCTCTTCAAGAGCGTTTTTAAGCGATTCTTGGCGCGTGGCTCCCCCTAGTGTGAAGGTGTAGGGGGCATACAAACGCATAAATTCGTAATCTTCTGCCGAAGCGGTGATGATGATTTTTGCAAAAAGCCCTGTTTTGGCAAAACGATCCGCCACAAACTGCCAAAGCGGTTTATGCTCAATTCTAAGCCATTGTTTTTTGACATCGAGCGTAAAGCGGCTCGAGCTTCCGGCTGCAAGCAGCACAAGGGTTACATCTGACAAAAAAACTCCTGAGCCAAAAAGTGTTACGAAATTATACACGCAAAAAACTTTTTTTTATCTTGTTTTTTGTCGAAAATGTGACACGGATCGATTATTTCACTAAAATAGATTTTTAAAAAAGATGCTTAATAAAACTTTAACCTTTTTTGACTATATTTCCAACGCTTAATATATTTTGAAAAGATGTGTATAAGTTCAAAAGTGTATTTAAAAAATTTAGGAGAAAATATGAGAGCTTCATGGGTAGAAAAGCGTAAAGAACATCCTGTTAGAACACAGATGTATTACGCCAAACAAGGTATTATTACCGAAGAGATGGAGTATGTCGCCAAAATAGAAGATCTCTCCCCTGAACTTGTCCGCAGCGAAGTGGCACGCGGGAGGATGATTATCCCCGCCAACGTCAACCACACTTCGCTTGAGCCGATGGCTATCGGTATTGCGGCACGTTGTAAAATCAATGCAAATATCGGTTCTAGCGCAATCGCTTCGGACGTGCAGGGGGAGATCGAGAAGATTCAGGTTTCGCAGCACTACAAAGCAGATACGGCTATGGACCTCTCGACGGGGGGAGACCTTGATGAGATCCGCAAAGCGGTGATCGAAAACTCGAGAATCCCTATCGGAACGGTGCCTATTTATCAGATTTTGCACGATGTGGGCAATAAGATCGAAGACTTGAGCATCGAAAAGATGCTTGAGGTGCTAGAACGCCAAGCGCAGCAAGGTGTGAGTTACTTTACCATTCACGCAGGATTTTTGCTTGAGACCATGCCAAAAGTCGCAAAACGTAAAATGGGGATAGTCAGTCGCGGCGGCAGTTTGATGGCGGCGTGGATGATGCACTACCATAGAGAAAACCCGTTTTACACAGCGTTTGACGATATCTTGGATATTTGTGCGAAATACGACGTTTCCCTCTCTTTGGGGGATTCTTTGCGTCCGGGATGTTTGGCGGATGCGAGTGACGATGCACAGCTAGGGGAGCTTAAAGTTCTTGGAGAGCTTACCCTTCGCGCATGGGAAAAGAACGTTCAGGTGATGATCGAAGGGCCGGGGCACGTGCCTCTTAACCAAATCGAGCGCAACATGAAAATCCAGCGCGAATATTGCCACGAGGCACCGTTTTATATCCTCGGTCCTCTTGTAACCGACATCGCGGCGGGGTATGACCATATCTCTTCGGCTATCGGTGCGGCAGTGGGCGGCTGGCATGGCGCGAGTATGCTTTGTTACGTAACCCCCAAAGAGCATTTAGGATTGCCTAACGCCAACGACGTGCGCGAGGGGATCATAGCCTATAAAATTGCGGCACACGCGGCGGATATCGCCCGCGGCCGCAAGGGTGCTCGCGACATCGACGATGAGATGAGCGATGCGCGCTATGCGTTTAACTGGGAGCGTCAGTTCGAGCTTGCTCTTGACAGCGAAAGAGCAAGAGAGTACCATGACGAAACTCTGCCGCAAGACGTCTTTAAAGAGGCGGAGTTTTGTTCTATGTGCGGACCGAAATTTTGTTCTTACAAAATTACCCAAAACATCATGGACAACCCCGAGATGATCGCACAGATTCAAGAAGACGCCCGTTTGGCGGAAGAAGCTAAAAAGGTTATATAAAGGGTGAACCCCTCACTTTCATTTTAAGGAGATACAAATGACACAAGAGATTGTACAATCGGCGCTTTCAAAAGTGCTCTATCCGGGTTTTACGAAAGATATCGTAACGTTCGGATTCGTAAACGATATCCAAATCGATGGGAAAAACGTAAGTTTTACGGTCGATATCACCTCTTCGGCACCCGAAGTTGCACAGCAGATTAAAGACGATGCAACCAAAGAGCTCAAAGCAGTAGGTGCTGCAAACGTGGCATGTAACATCAAAGCTCCCGTGATGCCTAGAGAGTCCTCTTCGCGCGGTAAAAACATCGCACCGCAGGTGAAAAACTTTTTGATGGTAAGTTCGGGTAAAGGGGGCGTGGGTAAATCGACTACATCGGTGAATATCGCTGTCGCTCTTGCCGCACAAGGGAAAAAAGTGGGGCTTTTGGATGCGGATATCTACGGTCCAAATATCCCGAGAATGCTCGGTATTGCCGACATTAAGCCCGAGGTAAACGGCAACAAGGTGCTCCCTATCCGTGCGTACGGCATCGAGGTGATGTCTATGGGTTCTCTTATGGAGCCGGGGCAGTCGCTGATCTGGCGCGGGGCGATGATTATGAAGGCGATCGAGCAGTTCTTGCGCGATATTTTATGGTCGGAACTAGACGTACTTGTTATCGATATGCCTCCGGGAACGGGTGATGCGCAACTTACGTTGGCACAAAGTGTTCCCGTGACGGCAGGTTTGACCGTTACGACGCCGCAGGGGGTATCGCTTGACGATTCTCGCCGTTCACTCGATATGTTCAAAAAACTCCATATCCCTATCGCGGGAATCGTTGAAAATATGAGCGGCTTTATCGCGCCGGATACGGGCGTAGAGTACGATATTTTCGGTAAAGGCACCTCACAGCCGATGGCGGATGAGTTTGGAACGACCATCATCGCCGAGATCCCTATCGAGCCTGCTATCCGTACGGGCGGGGATGAGGGCAAACCTATCACTTTCGTAGCGCCTACGAGCGAAAGTGCAAAACGCTACATGGCGGCGGCGGAGTCTATTTGGGCTAGTATCGAAGAGATCAACGCAAACGGCGGCGTCGATAATTTTGGCCGTACAGCCTACAACGCCTCCGGGCGTGAGTGCATGCTCAACTCCAAAACCTGCACCCGCACAAACAAGCGGCGGTTGCGGCAGCGGTGGTTGCGGCTGCCACTAAAGCTTTCTACATGCCATGGCATGTAGAACTTTTCTTGCTTTTAAGAACTGATGTTACGCACTTTATGAGCAAAACAAGCAAAGCGCTTTTTGCACAGCAAAAATGTTTCTTTAGTAAAGCCCATAAAGTGGCAGGGACAGATGTCCCTACAACCCCCTGAAGCTTTCCGCATCTTCCCGATACGGGAGAAAAACTGACCACTTATACTTCTTTTTTAAAGGAATTGTGTAAGGTCAGTTAATAACTTTCAATAAAAACTCCTCCTCTTCGTGCTATCATAATGTCCAATTTCTTTTAAAGGATAAACGATGAAATATCTATCTAGTTTATTTATGGCATGTATCGTTTTGAGTATGCCGCTGCTTGGCGACACGAAACGCTACGAGGTCTCCTCGGGCGAGATCGAGTATACGATCGAAGGGGGAGGGAAGATGATCGGGATGCAGACCTCCACAAGCGGAACCAAAAGCGTCGTGTTTAAAGATTGGGGGAACGTCGAGGTTTCCGAATCGAGGGAGACTACCAAAATGAGCGGGCAACAACCTCAGAGCGAACACACTTTGGTAAAGTTCGAGGACGGCAAGATCTACTCGGTCGATTTTGAGGATAAGGTGATCTACTTCCACGATATTATGGGGGGCGGCTACGATAAAATCTCGCAAAACTACACTCAGTACGGTCGCGATATGCTCGAACAAAACGGCGGCAAACGCGTAGGAAGCGAAAAACTACTCGGATACAACTGCGAAGTGTGGGAGTGGCAGGGGATGAAGATGTGGGTATATAAAGGGGTGATGCTTAAAATTACCTCCAATATGATGGGGGTAACCCACACCGAGAGAGCTACAAAGGCAAAATTCGGCGTTACGATCTCCTCGGAGCGTTTTGCACTCCCAAAATACCCCGTAAAAAAAGCGGATGCTATGTATGAAGAGGCTTTGGAGGGGGAAGATATGAGCGAAGAGGAGAAAGCACAAGCCAAAGAACTGATGAAGAGTTTTGGCTTTGGGCAATAGGTTTTACTCTTTTGCCTGATGCTCTTTGATACGGTTTTTATACCCCGTATTGATGCGCAAATGCAATCCTAGGTAGTAGGCGTAGGTGATCGCTTTTTTAAGCAGATACGCCCAGTACCCTTTGACTTTTATAAATCCAAACATCTCCCCGACGGCGTAGTGCCCCCCAAGAGCGATAAAGATGCCGCTTACGCTTGCATCGAAAGCTCTTGGGGTTTTGCCCTGCAAAAGCATATGGATGGCATGTGCGGCGTACTCTGCGCTTTTTTTCGGCAATCTGTGCCGTGGGGGGGAGGATCTCCCCGCGTGCATCGCGCACCTCGACGCAGTCACCGATCGCAAAGACGTTGTTCTGCCCTTGGATACGCAGCATGTCGTCGGTAAGAAACTGCGCGGTTTTGTTTTTGGAAGTATCTATTTTGTTGTTGAGATTAGAGGCTTTGATACCGCCCGTGAAGATCATAAAACGGTATTTGAGCCTAGAGCCGTCTTTGAACGTGATCTGCTCCCCGTCGACGTTATTGATAAACGAATCGGTTAAAATCTCTACCCCGAGCGATTCAAGACGCTTTTGGGTATTCTCAATCACGTAGTCGCTCATCCCCGGCAAAATCGTTTTGCTTGCATCTATAAGGTAGATTTTGATCGCTTTGGCTCGTTCGCCTATCGTTTTGGAATAGGTGTGGATCACGTTTGCCATCTCCGCGGCAACCTCTACGCCGCTAAGTCCCGCTCCGCCGATAGCGATATTGATGCTCTCTGTCTTGGCATGTTCTTCGTTTTGCATCTGTTTGTAGATCAGATCCTCAAACTCTTTGCGGAAATTATAAGCGCGTTCAAGGTTTTTTACCCCGTGGCTGTTGGCGCGCAACCCTTCGATAAAAGAAAAAAAGTTTGTTTGTGCACCCGTAGCGATGAATGAGGTAATCGTACGAGAGGGTTTGGGTATGGCATGTGATCGTTTGTGCGGCAAAATCGAGGTTATGGACGTAGTCGTTGCAAAAACGCACTTTCCCCTTAAAGCCGCTGCACCATTGTTCTAAATCGATAGCTATGTCATGAATATCGAAGCGCCCCGCTATATAGCCGTAGGCTTCGGTTTGGAGGTAGTGGTAGGGGTTTTTGTCGATAAGGGTTATGGTAAGATTGGGCTCTTTAGCCAAAAATTCTACTGCCCGCAGACCGCCGTAGCCGCCCCCGATGATCACTATATGTTTACCCACGTTCACAGTCCTGTTTTTAGGTGCAATTGTAGTGGTTTTTCGTAGCATGAACGTAGCATTGCAACCAAATTTCCCCGACATGCCAAAGGGGAAACTAGAAGTCGTCCCCTTTAAATATATGAGGTTCAAACGCGACGATTTTGTTTCTTCCCGTATTTTTGGCGACATAGAGCGCGGTATCGGCATATTTGATACATTTCCAGATCGTATCGCCGTCACTCGGGAATTTTGCCATACCGATACTGATCGTTTTTTTGATGGTCTCCCCGACACCCACTTCAAAAACGAGTTTTGCAAACTGTTCGTGGATCGTTTGGGCGATTTTCATTGCCCCGTCCTCGTTTGCATTGTGAAGCATCACCAAGAACTCTTCCCCGCCGTAGCGGATCGCAAGATCCGATTCTCGGATAGTATCGCGCAAGATATTCGCAAGCGCTACGATCACTTTGTCTCCTACGTCGTGCCCGTAGGTATCGTTGACCATTTTAAAGAAATCGACATCAAGCATCAGCACCGTATAGGTTTCGCTGCCGCGAAGTGCTTGGCTCATCACTTGGTCGATGAACTCTTCCAAAAAGCGTCTGTTGTACAGCCCCGTCATCCCGTCTTTGAGCGAAGTGTCGCGCAGCTTATCCATCAAAATACGGCTCTCGATCACCGGTTTTGCCGCTTCAAGATAGTTTTTGATACTTAAAATATGGGAGTTGATAACGCTCATATCGTCGTTTGTTTTTGCCGTTATCGAGATGATGAGCGACGCTTCGGCATTGATGTTAAAGGGGATACATACATATTTAAGCTCCCCTGCATGGCATGTGCGGCAGAGGTTTGCAAACTCCGTCGAGATGATGTCGGTATGGGTTCTGTACGCGCGGCAGTTGGTCGGGTTTTTATCGACTATTTCGGAGATACAGATACTCTCCCCCTCGCTGATATAGATCAGTTTTCTTTCGCCGATCACGTCGTTGACTTCGTAAAACGCGAAGTGTTTTAAATGGAATTTGAGTTTGAGTATATCGATGATACGGGAATATATCTCGTCTTTGGACGCATCAAGTTCGATCGTTTTTTTGAATTTGTAGATATCCGAGAGTTCGCCGATGATCCCTTTTGCCTCATAGAGGGGGTCGTTGGAGGTAGAGCACCCTTTGGGAATAAATGTTTCAAGATTGTATTTAAGCTCCCCGAAGGTCTCTTGCATCTTGCCAAAGAGGGTGTTCATCTGCTTGACAACCTTTTGCGCGTCGCCGCTTACTTTAGAATCGAACTGGTAGGTAAAATCACCGCGATGCGCTTTTTTGATCCCCTCTTGGAGGTTGGAGAAGAGCTGGGTATACGGGGTGATATAGTAGTTGATCAAAAGAAGTACGACGATCAGGAAAAGAAGATTGATCCCCAAAATTTTAATGATGGTGAGCATCCCGATATTGCGCATCCCGCTGATATCAAACTCCATACTGATGGCACCGAGCGTATCGCCGCGCTCAACGTTGTGACAGCTGATACAGTTGGGTGTTCCCGTTGTGGTGGCTTTGTAGGGGATAGTGACGCGAAGCACGATCTCGTCTGTTTTTTCGACGATGCTTTGTACAATCTCGCCGCTATCGAGCACTTGCTGATCGATTGCATCGCGTACCGTTTCGTGGTTGAACCCTTTGCCGTATTGCTGAATAACGTTGGGGCTTCTAATAAGCCAGAGCGATTTGACGTCGTCGTGTTGCGAGATTTGGTCGAGGAAATATTGGCGCTGATCCATCGTGCCGTTGACCATGTGCGAGGTAAGTCCGTCTTTGACGATGTTCGCGGTGAGCTTGGATTTGTCTATGGCGCTTTTGATGCTGTACTCCCTAAAATTAAGGGAGACGTTGACAAGTGTGGCGGCGGTGAGCCCCAAAAGCATAATAGTAACGATTAAAAGCAGTTTTTGTTTTGTTTTCATTGCAATCCGTCATCTTGAAAATATGAAGTTAATGATAGTAGCTAATGAAAAATTAAACCATTATGAAAAAGCGAAAAATTATTCGACCGTAACGCTTTTTGCCAAGTTTCGTGGCATGTCGACGTCATTACCTAATCTTATGGATATCTCCAAAGCCAAAAGCTGCAAAACGACCATCATCTCGAAAAATTCAAGCATGTAATCTTTGCATAAGGAGATGGGGATAAAATCGTCCGCTTTTTCAAATGCTACCGCACTGATCGCACAGATGGTTATCCACGAAAATCTAAAAGTCGCTTCGGAAAATGGGCACTCAAATGGGCTTAAGTCAACGCCATTGGCTTTAAACGAACGCTGTTCGATGCGATTCTCAGATTGTGTTTCCTAAAAACTCTATGAATTCATACGAGAAGTTTTACATGAGAACCTGGATGACCGGCTGCATCAATACAAAAAGATCCGGCCTCACCGAGGTTATTGAAACCTCGGCCGACGCCCAATTGTAACCATGGAAATGGCCCCAAAAAAACGGGAGAATGATATGAAAAGGACTCTTCATTGCCGGAATGAAGAAAACTCCGGTGTACGGGAAGTTTTTGACTTTTACAAATAAGCCTATGTGTCGGATTGTGTCCGACTTGTACAACTTACTATGAATCGATTTTGATTACTCGGTTTCTTCCGGTTCTTTTTGCCTTATATAGAGCATCATCTGCTCGTTTCATCATTTTTGTAATATTATCTTGTTGCTTCAAATATTCGGATACGCCTAAACTAACGGTGAATAGGATACTTTTGCCTTCGCAGTGAAATATTTCCGAATCGATGTGACGCCTTATCCTTTCCGCAACCTCGTAAGTCCTGTTCAAATCACTCTCCACGAGGATTACGGCGAATTCCTCCCCGCCGATACGCCCGATAACGTCATTTTCACGAATAATACTTTTACATGTATTACTGGTATATTTCAGCACTTCATCTCCGACCGAATGACCGAAAGAGTCGTTGATTCCTTTAAAGTGATCGATATCCAACATAATCATCGATAATGGGGTGCCGTATCTTTTTGAACGGATCAGTTCTTTTTCGGCCAATTCGATAAAATGTCCTCGATTATTTATTTCGGTCAAAGAATCCGTAGTAGCCAATTCTCTCAATTTGTTTTCAAGATTTTTTCTTTCACTGATATCAACGAAACACTCTATAAATATTTTTCGATTATCTATTTCCGTTTGAATCACGGATTTGATAACCGGAATGTATTCCCCACGAGCATTGATAATCTCGCGTTCCGATCTGTCTATTTTCATTCCCAGATTTTTAACCGGGCAATTTCCGCTTTCGGCCGGACAGATATAGTGGTGGCATACGCAGCCAACGATTTGTTCTCTTGAATATCCGAGGCTGAGAATTGCCTGCGGATTGAGGTCCAGGATTTTTTGTGTTTCATAGTCGATAATAACGATACCCATCGGGATTGAATTCACCAATTCCTCGAGTTGATCATTGCTCTCGATAAGGGCTTTTTCAATAGACTTCTGCTCGGTAATATCGGTTACAACGCCGACGATGCCTGTAACTCGACCGTCACCATCCATCAAAACCGATTTGTCGAACTTGACGTCTCTGATCAGACCGTCAGCCCTTCTCACTTTCCATTCATAATGCTGCTTCCGCCTGTTTTTTATCAGCTCTTCATCTTTTTGCCGATATTTTTCTGCGATCTCCTCCGGCCCCATGTCATAAACCGTCTTGCCGATGATCTCTTCGCGTTGCCTTCCTACAAATTCCTCAAACGCCCTGTTGCAACCTGTGTATCTTCCATCCGTATCTTTATAAAACACCGGGCTTGGAATCGTTTCGAGCAAGGTCGACAAAACGTCTCTTTCTTTGTTGAGTTGCATTTCCACCTGTTGGCATCTTTGCAACTCTTTTTCCAATCCGTCAATCCTTTCTTTCAATTTCGAAAGATACGATTTGTCTATCGTCATATTCGGTACTTACCTTATTATCGAGGATCATCAGATCCAAATAGGAATTGAATATCAATAAAAACCGAGTTCCGGCACAAAATCTTGAGTAGGAATTCAGCGAACGACAACTTATTGATTATCCTATATGTAAATATCCGACTGCAATAAAATTTGTTCAAAAACCGATTTTAGCCGAAACAAATTGTAATTCAGTCCCGTTGTCAAATCATCGAACCGAAGATTCTTTTATCGAGTACCGATCGGATGGTTTCTTTGAAACGTCCCAAATCCATAGGTTTTGGGATAAACTCCGTCGCTCCGAACTTTTTTGCGTTGTCGGTTTCACTTTCACTGAAATACCCGCTTGAAACCAAAATCGGCGCACCGGAGTTTATTTTGTTCAGTTCCTCCAAACACTTCATTCCTCCCATCCCGGGCATGTTCAGATCGAGGATCACAAGATCGATATCTTCATTCCCACGGCGAACAAGCTCAAGAGCTTCCTCGCCGGTTTCAGACAGCAGGACCGTATAGCCCTGTTTCGATAGGAAACGCCTCCACACCTCCCGGATCAGTCTTTCATCGTCGACAATCAGTATGGTTTCCATCTCATCATCATTCTCCTGATGGTTGAACGAATCCCCCGAAACGACGGCATATCCGGATCCGGCCCGGCTATCTTCCACCTCGTCATTCCTATTCATGAATTGCCCTCCATAGCCTCTTTCCCTTTATACGGCAGCCATCATCTCAAGTTCCCTTTCGGACAAAACACGGTCGATATCCAGCAAGATTTTGACGTCTTCTTTGCTCTTGGCCATTCCGTGATGTAAGACTTCTCGAGTGAAAGTCCCATGGACGGCGGCGGTTCGATATCCTCTTGACTGATGGACGAAACTTCACTGACACTATCTACGACGACGCCAATTTGAACGGGACCGCTCGAAGCGCTCATCTGAACGACGATGATACAAGTGCGTTCGTCATAGGCTCTTTCCACCATTTGAAATTTGAGGCGCAAGTCCACAACCGGTATGATTTTCCCCCTCAGGTTGATCACGCCTTTCACGAATTCGGGCGTCTCCGGGATGGGTGTGATATCCGTCATGCCGTTTATTTCCCTGACAGCGAGGATCTCGATCCCGTATTTTTCCCCACCGAGAGAAAAGGTAAGGTATTTGTCCCTGGCGATGTATTGAGCGGTTACGGACATGGAAACCTCCTTTCTCGATAATTCGAGTTTAGGGGGGCAGGGCGTCCCCCCCAAATTTCATTAAAAAGCTTTAAATTCTCCTTCTTCCGTATCATCGAGAGGAAAGATTTCCTCGGGTCTTTGGGAATGTTCCTTGCCTTTTCCTTTTTTGGGGGCGGGCCGCGGTAAAAAGGACTGCTTACTCTCTTTTTTCGGCTGCAAAGCGATCGTTTTATATTGTTCGTTCCCGGAAGCTCCACCGACCGCTCCCCCGATGAGAGCGACGAGCTGAAAGACGAATTCTTTCATCTGCTCTGCCTGAGCGTTCATTTCTTCGGCGGCGGAAGCCGATTCTTCCGCGTTGGCGGCATTTTGCTGGGTGACCTTGTCCATCTGCGATACGGCCTGATTGACCTGTTCGATTCCTTGGGACTGCTCATTGGACGCCGCCGAGATCTCGTCAATCAAATTGGCGATTTTCTCGGATACTTCCACGTTCGCCTTGAAGGCCTCCTGCGTCGAAACGGTAAGTTGGTTGCCTTTTCTGACGGCGGCTATTGTCCCTTCGATGAGTTCGCTCGTATTTTTCGCCGCATCCGCGGCCCTCATGGCCAAGCTTCGCACTTCGTCTGCCACGACGGCAAAGCCGGCTCCCGCCTCTCCGGCTCGGGCCGCTTCAACCGCCGCATTCAGCGCCAGGAGGTTGGTCTGGAAAGCGATCTCATCGATGGTTTTGATGATTTTCCCCGTCTCTTCGCTGGACTTCGTAATCTCGTCGATCGCAACGGCCATGTCGTTCATGTGGCTGTTGACTTTTTGGACGATCTGGTGCGCCTCGTCCATCATGGATTTGGCCTGCCCGGCATGCTCCGCATTCTGCTTGGTCATGGAGGACATCTCTTCCAGGGACGAGGAGGTCTCCTCGATGGAAGCGGCCTGCTCCGACGCCCCCTCGGCTAAGGACTGACTGGCAGAGGACACCTGGGAAGACGCCGACGCGACTTGCCCGGCCCCGTCGCTCAGACCTTCCACCACCTCGTTGATAGGCTTCGTGATGCTGCGGGTGATGAAAAGCGCCAATGCAATGATGGCGGCGATACCGATTACCGCAACAAGAAGGATCAGGTATTTGATCTTGTTTACCGCTGCAAAGGCTTCCGCCTCGTCGATCTCGGCAAGGAGCGCCCAGGTGACACCGCCGATCTTCAGCGGGGCGTAAGCGGAAAGAACCGGGTTGCCGTTGTAGTCTTTGATGATCTTAGCATCCGTATTTCCTGCCAGTGCGGCGCTTACGGCTTCCGTATTCACACTCCCCTTGGACGGGTCCGCGAAGGACGTCTTCACCGAATGATGGGTGGGATCCAGGTGCGAATCCGACCGCATCAGCCGGTCCGGTCCGACGAGGTACGTTTCGCCGGTTTTTCCCATGCCTTCCCGTTCGGTCATGATGGCGTTGATTGCGTCCAGCGAAAGTTGAAGAGCGACGACCAGGTTCACATTGCCGTTATGCAAAAGGGGTTGAGCGATGAAAGCGGCGGGTTCGTTGTCGCTCGGAGCGTAGGGCTCGAAGTCCGCGATCCCGTATTCTTTGCTCTTCAGCACGGCTCTCACGAGTTTTCCGAGGCCGGAATCGGAATATTTCCCGTCGACCATGTTCGCGCCGTAATCGGCCTCATGGCCTACCGTGTAGAAGACGTCCCCCTTCGGATGGACGAGAAAGAGGTCGTAGTATCCGTATTTTTCGATATACTTGGCGAAATAATCCGCGGTTTCTCCTTCTTTTTTCGGAACAATGGCTTCCTCGATGTCTATCTTGGATACGCAGGCCCAGTTCAACCCTTTGATATTCAACGGATCATAGGACGCCATGATCAGTTTTCCGGTGCTGTCCGTGTATAGGTCTTCTCCGGATTTGCCGGAAAGGGCCTCTTCGATATATCCGGTCGACATTTCATAGCCGATGACGTATTTTCCGTCCCCCATGGTTTGCATATCGCTTCGAAAGGATGTTTTGCCGTCGTTTTTTCCCACGAGGTAGGTTTCACCCGTCCTGCCCATGCCGTCGCGCTGCTGAACAATGGCGTTGATCCGGTCCGTGGGGACCTGGAAAGCGACGTACCCTTTGAGTTCTCCGGCCTCGTCCCGCATCTGCGCCATCATGAAGGCGCAGAATTTTCCTCCGGACGGGGCGTAGGGCTCGAAGTCTGCAACGGTAATGTCTCCCGTACTCATGGATTGAGCTTTTTGGAAGGCTTTTCCGAGCCCGGAGTCCTTGAGTTCGCTGTCCGGGATGACCATGCCTAGGTCGGATTCCCTTGCAACGGTGTAAACGATGTCGCCGTCGGTATGGATGAGGAAGATGTCGAACCAGTGGTTGTCCGTCATGATGTCTTTCAATCGTGCGTCATATTTTTCGGCAACGGCGTTCCATTCCGGAGTGAGCACCTTGTCGCCGCCTTCCTCGAACGCCCTGTCGAATTCGATCAAGGCATTCAGGACGAACGGATCGTTTTTCAAAACGTGCATCTGAGCCGTCATGCCGCTGAAGTAGGATTCGATTTGATTTTTTTTCAATTGCTGGGCCGTTTCGAGCGTAAGGAAAGCCGCATTTTGAAGTGCGCTCACCGTTTCCGCAAGAACGCCCATGTCCCCTTGCCGCTCATCGAAGAACCGTTCGATCTGGGCTGTTTTGATCCCTCTTACGGCCTGCAGCTGACCGAAAGCCTGATCGGACAGGGCGTTACTGGAGTTGATCAGAGATATGATTCCGATCACCGCGAAGGGGACGACACCGACCGCCAGAAAAGCCGTCAACAGTTTTGTGCCCAGTTTCATGTTCTTAAACATTTCCCGTGCTCCTTTCAGTTAATGAATACTTATTCGAATCGCAATTAATTTCAGTAGCCCTGCGACTTCCTTCATACTTTTGCAAAGGCTGCCGTTTTTTCTTTCATTTTCGATAGGATATCGGGAATAACCGACAGATTTTCGTTCATGGTGCTTAGAAAACGGGGGTGTAATTTGTATCCCAGATTGATGTTTTCGCTGCTGAAGTCCTTAAGGATGACTATTAAAGCAATATTGAAAAAATGGTCTTTCATCTCGACCAGACGGTTTAGTTCCTCGCTGGTCGAGGCGAACAGGACGGCTACATCCGGGCGTCGGACGATTTGTTGCAGCTTGCTTTGGAGATCGGCTATATCGGTGCAGACGGATATTTCATCATGTTGAAATTGCTCTACAAGATTCCCAAGTTGCTCCACAAAAACGGGATCGTCGTCCGTCATATGAAAAATAAGGACTTTCATCTCTCCCTCCACCCACCGTTCATTCATAAAGGCGTTATGGAGGACATATAAGGGAATAATGTGCCAATCGGTTTTAAAAAAATTATTTATGTATTATTAAATAGTTAAGGTCTAATCAGTGTAGGAGGGGAGTGGTGGAAGCAGTATATGTTAGTCCTGTTTCGCACGAAAATTATTGTTTTGCACGATAAACTGTCCTGTAGGAGAAGAATATTGTTCTGCGCAATAATAAATTATTGTTTCGCTCCATAATACAAGGGTATGAAGCAGGTTTAATCTTCCCTTTGGATTTGATGCTTCTTCAACAGATAGTAGAGCCGGGAGCGGGACAGCCCGGATATTTCAGCGGCTTTCATCATGTCTCCCTCGGTGACGACCATGAGATCTTTGAGGTAGTCCCTTTCAAGCTTTTCCATCGCCTCGTCGCGTATTTCCTGAAGCTTGGCCAGCGTTTTTAATCCGTTTTTGCTCTCCGGTTGCCTTTCGGGAATCTTCTTTTTTCGGGTCAAGGACCTCTGGGCCAATTGAATCCGAATGTTCATCGGAAGGTGCCTGCTGAACAATGTCGTTTCGGTGGAGGAAGCCGCCAAGGCCGACTCCAGGGCATGAACCAACTCCCGGACGTTTCCCGGCCAGTCGTATTTGCTCAGTGTTTCGAAAAACTCTTGAGATATGGTCCTCTTTTCATCCCCGTATCGCTTTTCCAGCTTATTCAAATAATACCGGGTGATGTCAGCAATGTCCTGAACTCTGCCTCTCAAAGGAGGCAGGTCGATCATCAAAGCCCGCAATCGAAACAGCAGATCTTCACGGAACGTACCGTTTTGAACCATACGATCGAGATTCCGGTTGGTTGCAGCTACGAGTCTGAAATCGCTCGATATTTCCTTTTTACCTCCAAGAGGTCTGAATCGCCTTTCCTGGAGGACTCGTATGAAAGCCTTTTGCATCTGAGGCGGAAGCTCTCCCACCTCATCGAGAAACAAGGTTCCTTTATGGGCTTGACTGACAAGCCCTTCGCCGGCTCTATCGGCCCCCGTATAGGCGCCTTTTTCATGACCGAACAACAGGCTTTCCACCAAGGTTTCCGGCAGGGAAGCACAGTCAACGACCACGAGGTTGCTTTCCTTCCGACGGCTGTTTTCATGGATCGCCCTGGCAAACAGCTCTTTGCCCGTGCCCGTCTCCCCCGTGATCAGCACATTGGCGTCCGAGTTCGCCGCTTGGGTCAATAATTCGATTGCCGCCTGAAGCTGCGGGCTGGCTCCGACAATCCCTTGAACGTTTATCGGGCTTCGGGAGGACTTGGCCCTTTGCTTTTCATTTCGGTATTGCAAGGCCCGGTTCAACGGCAGTGTAAGGTTTTTCAATGACGGCGGCTTTTCGATGTAATCCCAGGCTCCCCCTTTTAACGCGATCTCGACGCCGTTGGGATCGCCTTCCGAAGTGATGATGATGACTTCGGGCGC